>JBBDXS010000021.1:0-56258 GCA_040902195.1 Dehalococcoidia bacterium | reverse complement strand
TCGCCCCTCTCCCGCATGCGGGAGAGGGGACGGGGGTGAGGGCCTGCCAGCGACTAGCGACCAGCTACGAACTAGAGTAGCTCTCCCGTCGCGGCGAAGGTGCGGCCGTCGTTCTTGTAGGCGGCGATGACGTTGCGCGCGATGGTCTGCTGGTGCACTTCGTCGGCGCCGTCGACGAGGCGGGCGGAACGCGCGTGCTTGAGCATGTCGGCGAGCGGCGTGTCCATCGAGTAGCCGAGGGCGCCGTGCACCTGGATCGCGCGGTCGACGATGCGCCAGAGGGCGTTCGCGACGTGGTGCTTCGCGAACGAGACTTCCTGCCGGAACTCCAGCTTGTTCTCGATCTTGTAGGCGGCGTGCAGGACCATGAGCTTGCCGGCGTAGAGCTCCATCGCGGAGTCGGCGATCATCCACTGGATCGCCTGCTTGTCGGCGAGGTAGGAGCCGTGGGTGTAGCGCTTCGTCGCGCGGTCGATGAGCAGCTCGAGGGCGACTTCGGCCTGGCCGATCCAGCGCATGCAGTGCGCGAGGCGCGCCGGGCCGAGACGGTACTGGCCGAGCTTGTGGCCCTCGCCCTGGCCGCCGAGCATGTTGCCGGCGGGGACGCGGAGGTCGGTGATGCTGATCTCGCAGTGGTTGCCCTGGCCGGCCATGGTGTCGATGTCGCGGACGATCTCCCAGCCCTCGGCGGGGAGATCGACGAGGAAGGCGGAGTTACGCGCCTGGGGCGGGTCGGCGTCGGGGTCGGTGCAGGCGATGAGGATGGCAAACTGAGCGCCGTGCGCGCCGGAGATGAACCACTTGTGGCCATTGATCACCCAGTCGTCGCCGTCCTTGACGGCCTTCGTCTGGATCAGGGTCGGGTCGGAGCCGGAGACTTCGGGCTCGGTCATGGCGAAGCAGGAGCGGCTGCGGCCCTTCGAGAGCGGGCGGAGGTACTTCTCGGCCTGCTCGGGCGTGGCCCAGTGGAAGAGCGTGTGCATGTTGCCTTCGTCGGGGGCCTGCGCATTGAGAATGTAGGGGCCGATGCCGCCGACGCGGGCTGCCTCGGCGGAGACGAAGGCCATGGCGGTGGCGCCGAGGCCCATGCCGTCCCACTCGGCCGGGAGGTGGGGGTTCCAGAGCTTGAGCTCCTGGGCGCGGCCGCGCAGCTTGACGATCTCCTCGACGTAGCGGCGGCGGTCGGCGCCGTCGCGCGTGAGGCTGTCGGCGACGGGGCGCACCTCGGCGTCCATAAAGGTGCGGACGCGCTTGCGGACGTCTTCCACTTCTGCGGGGAGTGTAAAGTCGATGGCCATGGGGTGCCTCCTGAGCGATAGTCGAAGCGTAGGGGAGCCGGGGCTCGCGCCACATTGTAGACGGGAACGTATATAATGTCACGCCACGGCGCGCCGGGGCGCGCCAGAACCGAGAACCTAGAACCACGCGCGCCCAGCGGCGCGCAGAAGCAAGAACCTAGAACCGAGCCGAGGCTCTAGCTGGAAGGAGTCCAAGGATGCCGCACTACATGATCGAGGTTGGGTACACGGCCGCAGGCTGGGCGGCGCTGGTGAAGAGCCCGCAGGACCGCATCGAGGCGGTGCGGCCGACGGTCGAGAAGGCCGGCGGCAAGATCGAAGCGGGCTACTACGCGTTCGGCGAGTACGACATCGTGATCATCGCGGAGTTGCCGGACAACGCGTCGGCCGCGGGGCTGGCGATCGCGTTCGCGGCGGGCGGGGCGTTGCGCGGCATCAAGACGACGCCGTTGCTGACGGCGGGCGAGGCGGTGGAGGCGATGAAGAAGGCCGGTGGGACGGGGTACAAGCCAGCGGGGTAGCGCCCGCGTTTCGAAAAGCGAAAGATGCGTCTCACTTCCCACCCACCCGCCCGTGTATGGTTGTTTTTGTGGGGGGCACCCCCCCCAGCCCCCCCGGCCGGGGGCTCCAGCCCCCTGCACCTCCGGCTACGATCGCGGAACGCATCATGACCGAATCGTCTCCTGGTCTAGACCTGGAGAAACTGGTGCCGTGGTTCCGCGAGCGCGTCGCGGCGGTCGATGCGCTGGCCGCACCTATCGATGAGCGCCAAGATGCGTTCTCTTCTTCCCACCCACCCGCCCGAGTAAGGTTGTTTCTGGGGGGACACTCCTTCGCTTCGCTCGAGGACAGGCCCCCGGACCCCCCGGCCCTTCGCTTCGCTCGAGGGCAGGCGCCGGGGCCCGCCCCTCTGCACTCACGGTCACGCGCATGAGGGAAGAATAGATGTCCGACTCGCCTCCTGGTCTGGATCTGGAGAAGCTGGTGCCGTGGTTCCGCGAGCGCGTCGCGGCGGTCGATGCGCTGGAGGCGGAGATCGTCGGGCACGGGCGTTCGAACATTACGTATCGGGTGCACAACGGCGGGCAGAGCTGGGTGGTGCGACGCCCTCCCCTCTCGCACGTGCAGCCGACGGCGCACGACATGTCGCGCGAGTTCCGTGTGATCTCGGCGCTGCGCGAGACGGACGTGCCGGTGCCGGAGGCGTTCGCGCTGTGCGACGACGCGTCGATCATCGGCGCGCCGTTCTACGTCATGTCGTTTGTCGAGGGGATCGTGCCGGTCGACCCGCAAGCGATCGAGAAGAAGTTCGACGAGGCGCAGCGGCGCAAGCTGGGCGAGGAGCTGATCGATGTGCTGGCTGCGCTGCACGCGATCGACCCGGCGTCGGTGGGGCTGGGCGACTTTGGGAAGGCGCAGGGGTACATCGAGCGGCAGGTGCGCCGCTTTAGCGAGCAGTTCGCGAAGGTGAAGACGCGCGAGCTACCGGAGCTGGACGAGCTCGAGCGGCGGATACGCGCGAACATCCCATCGGAGAGCGAAGCGACGATCGTGCACGGCGACTACCGCCTGGACAACACGATGGTGAGCAACGAGGGACGCGTCGCGGCGGTGCTCGACTGGGAGATGTCGACGCTGGGCGACCCGCTGGCGGACATGGGCATTCTGCGCATGTACTGGCGCGACCGCGACAGCGCGCACCAGATGGCCGCTGTTGGCAACGCTGGCGTGATCACGCTGCCCGGCTTTCCGACGTGGCAGGAGGCGTCGGCGCGCTACGAGCAACGCAGCGGCCGCGACCTGAGCCACCTCGACTTTTACATCGTGCTGGCGCACTTCAAGCTGGCGGTGATTTTGGAGAACATGCACGCGCGCTTCCTCGGCGGCGGGACGGTGGGGCCGGGCTTCGAGGCGATCGGGCAGCAGGTGCTGGTGCTGGCGCGGTCAGGCCTAATGGTGGCGGACGGGTCGAGTGTAAGGTCGATGCGAGGGACGTAGGGCTGTCAACGGATAGGAAACGGATAACCGGACAGCGAGGCCAACGATCGAGAGTTCAGGAGGCGGATCGACACGCACGGACATGGAGCCGGACTGCAGGCACGTAGCGCCTCGCGACGGGCCGTTCGCTGCGCGGATGCGTTTCCACCAGTCGTGGTACCGGCGGCACCTCTTGCGCGTACCGCCCGGTCCGTATCCCGGCAAGAACGGTGTGCGTCTCGGCAGCCAACTAACGCCTCAGGATGCTCGCGCGGGTCGGAACTTCTTGACTCCTGCAATTCATACAAGCGTAGAGAGCCGGCTACGCGAAACGCGGGGCGTGATTCAGCCGCAGAGGGTGCGCGCGAACATGCTAAGCAGCCAGCCGATGTGCTTCAACCTGTGGGCCCCGCTGGCGGATGATTTGGAACTGGCGACGCGCCTGGTTCGCCGCTTGCCGGGCCTACCAGCGGAGCTACAGGTATCCAATGTCGAAGTGGAGTACGCCCCTAACAAGGCTCTCCACCTAAACGATGCCACAGCCTTCGACGCATTCATTGAGTACGAGCTACCGAACGGGACACGCGGCTTCGTGGGTGTAGAAACGAAACTTACGGAACCTTTTTCCAAGCAGGGCTATCCCTTTGAGGAGCGCTATAGCCGCTGGATGGAACGGGACGGCTGGTGGTGGCGGGGAGATTGTGAAGCAGCGTTTCCTAATCCGCTCTTTAACCAGCTCTGGCGCAATCATCTGCTCGCCTTTGCGATGCTCCGCCAGGACAACGCTACGCATCAGGAAGCGTTTTCAGCCGTGCTCTACCACGATCGGGACGCTTCCTGCCCCATAGCCCTTCTCGCCTATCAGGCCCATTTGCATCCGGACGCAGCCGGTACGTTGCTTGAGTGGCGGTTGGGAGAAGTCGTGGACGCTTGGCAGGGGGGATTGGAGACGCCGGAGGAACGCAAGTGGCTGGGAGACTTCCGGAAGCGCTACCTCGACCTATCAGCCAGTGCCCGAGCGTGGGACGCCTTCCGCGCGCAAGATCATTCGCCTGCGAACCTGTCCGAGTGATCCTCGAAGCCGGGTGCTCGCAGTTCGCGGTTAGAAGTCGGCAGTTAGCCAGAGCGCGATTTGCGCCGAGTGCGCGATCGCGTACGGCGACGTCGGGCTTTGGCGAGTTCGTAGGTCATCTGCAGGCCGAGCCAAAAGTCAGCAGATGCTCCCAAGACGCTCTCGAGGCCGAGTGCGGTCTCCGCCGTGATTCCCTTCTTACCGTTGACGATCTCGCTGACGACTTGCTCCGGCCGGCCGAGCTGACGTGCGAGCTCGCGTTGCGTCATGCCGCGAACCTGGAACTCCTCCGCCAAGAACTCGCCTGGGTGAATTGAGAGATCCGATGTCATTCGCCGTGCTGTTCTAGTCACCATAGTGATGGCTCACCCCCAGAGCCAACAACCTCATCATGATAGTCCATCGAAACAAGAGGCGTCCCATTCTCTTGGAATAGTTGCGTCTTCCTTCCCACCCGCCCACCCAGAAAAGTTTGGAAGCTGGGGGACACCCCCAGACCCCCGGCAGAAGGGGCTCCGCCCCCTCTGCACTCCCCCGGCAACGAGCTCACCTGCAATAGACGCGACGATCCAGTGGAACGCTACGTCTTTGCTGCCCTGCTTGTTACCGCAGGCTTTTCGGGAAGCGCTTCTGGAAATCGAGGATGTTGTGGGAGCGGGGGCGGACGGTGATGCGGCGCTGCTCTTTCACGCGCGACTGCATCGAGGCGAGGTAGGCGTCGGCGGCGGGGCCGAGGTAGCGGCGCGCGAGGTCCGGGTACTCGGCGGCCATGCCGTCGGTGTGCTCCACGGTGGCGTCGCCGTTGATCAGCAGCGCATGGTATGGCGGCGTGGACGAATCGATGGTGAGGGCGACGGCACCGTTCTTCTCGATGGCGGGCACCTTCTCGGCCTTGGGGCCGGTGACCATGACGAAGGCATCATTCCGGTAGAGGAACCAGATCGGGACGACGCGCGGGCGGCCGTCGAGGCCGATGTAGGCGATGCGCGCGAGGTTGGGCTGCGCGGGATCGAGGAGCCCGGCGACGACGGGGTCATCGAGCGGAAGCATGGGACCGGCGACCCTTCCTTTCACGCGTTGGCCGCTCCTTGCGTAGGTGTTCGAGGATCCACATTCTCGCCAGTGTCGTGGGCCCTATGCCTCGTTCTCCGGCAATGGAGCGGAGTTCCGATAGCGTATCAGCGTCCAGACGGATCGTGATCCCTTCCGAAAGCTGCCTGGCGAAGCGCGCGCGCACTGGCTTTAGCTCCTCCCAGAAGTCGGCTATGTCGTGCGTGTCCCAGAACTTCGCCTCCTCTTCCCGGCTGGCAAACTCGGGGACGCGGCTTTTGGACCTTGGCTTTCTTGTCGTAGCCATCTCAGGAAATTCCCTTCTCGTCCCGGTAGATCCGGCGTTCCCTTCGGCTGGCCGGCCGCGCGGTCACCGGATAGTACGCATCTCCCTGGCCAGCCTCCGGCTCGAGGACCACAGAAAGCATGCGGCGGGCGAGCGTGGGACCGATCAGGATGAGTCTCCGTTGGTACGTCTCACGGACTACGTGCTGGCCGTTGCACACTTCTTCGACTTCGTCTGGGCTGACACCGTGGCGCAGGATGTGAGAGACGTTCCACGCATCCCAGGTCAGACGCCGCACGTACGGCATGCCAGCCTCCTATTGTAACGCAATGCGTTACATCCCAGCTAGGTTGGCGCTTCGGCGGAGAGGGTGGGTGCACGGGCGGGCGGCATGTTGTCGTAGAGGTCGGCGATGAGATCGGCCTTGCGCGCGGCGTAGGCGGGGTCGTCCCAGAGGTTGCGCCACTGGTACGGGTCGGCGGCGTGATCGTAGAGCTCGCCTTCCGAGCCGTCGTAGACGATATCGACCGGGCGGCGGGGGCCGTCGATGCCTGTCGGCGTGCGCGTGCTCGGTTCGTAGGCGGTACACGTGAAACCGTCGCGGTAGATCGAGCGCAGGTGGAAGCCGATGTTGGGAAACTGGCTGTCCCATTCTGTGATCATGCGCTCGTGACCGGCGCCGGACGTTTTCGGGAGCGCCTTGCCCTGCATCCACTCGGCGGGCGGGAGGCCGGCGATCTCGCAGAACGTCGGAGCGAGGTCGACCTGGCCCACGGGGTCCGAGACGCCGGCGGGCGGGACGTTGGCGGAGGGCGCGGGACGCCAGACCATCGGGATATGCATGAGCGCGTCGCAGTGGTAGGGGCCCTTGAAGAGCAGGCCGAAGTCGCCTTGTAGCTCACCATGGTCGGTGGTGAAGAAGACGTCCGTGTCCGCGCCCCAGCCACGCTCGGCGACGCGCTTGAGCACGCGCCCGCATGCCTCATCGATGAGCTCGTTCTGGATGTGGGTCATCGCGTTTACTTCGCGGACCTGATCGTGCGTCATGAGCTTGGGCACGAAGCGCGCCGGACCACCCTCGAGGTTGCGATAGCGGCCTTCGTAGTAGGCGAGCCAGTGGGCGGGCTTCTGCGCGAGCACTTCGATGCACTTGTCGACGCTGCCGGGGTGGGCGGCGGGCAGATCGAGGTCGCGCCAGTTGACGCGGCTGAGCTCGGACTCGGGCGGGTCCCAGGGATGGTGCGGGTCGGGAAAGCTCATCCAGACGAACCAGTCCTCCGCCGGATCGAGCGAGTCGAGGTACGCGATGGTGCGGTCGGCGACCCAGTCGGTGTGGTAGTACTCGCGGGGGAGCGGGTTGAACTTGACCTCCGGCGCTTCGGTGTCGCCGCCGCCTTCTTCGTTGAGGCCCTTCGCCGTGAAGAGCTGGTAGAAGCCGGTGACGTAGCCGGGATGGTTGTCGGCGAGCCACTTGCCGTAGTGCCACATGGGCTGCGGGCCGTGCATGGCCAGCTCGAGGTGCTCGAAACCGCGATAGGGGCCGGTCGATCCGTCGCGCGCCATGCGGTTCTCGAGCCAGCGGCCGGCGAGGTCGAACGCGGGCTGGAAGTGCGCTTTGCCGAGCAGCGCGGTGCGATAGCCGGCCTTCTCGTGCAGGTAGGCCGCGACGCTGGGCGCGTCTTCGGGGAGCGGCACGCCGTTCGCGTAGACGCCGTGCGTGCGCACGTACTGGCCGGTGATCATGCTCGACCGCGCGGGCATGCAGACGACGTTCTGGTTGTTGGCGCGGCGGTAGTTTATGCCGGTGGCGGCGAGCTGATCGACGACGGGCGTGCGCGCGACGAGGCCGCCGTTGCAGGCGAGCGCGTCGTAGCGTTGCTGGTCGGTGGTGATGAAGAGGATCTTTCTTCCCATGGCCTCTCTACCTCGTTGAGTCCGTAAATCGGTAGGTCATCTTACCACCCGCCCACCCAGGAAGGTTGAGATCCTGGGAGGACACTCCGTCGCTGACGCTCAGGATGACGGACGGCAGGGCGACCGGACCCTCCGCAGGCGGGCAGGCAGCTGCCCCTACCAAGGCCCTCCCCCGGAGGCTACGAACGCGCGTGAATAAGGAAGGGAGTCCTTCCCCCGTGGGGGAAGGACTCCCTTGGCGTTCGAGAACCTACGTTGTTGCCTAGGCCGAGCAGTCGTGGCCGAACTGGAAGGCGACACCAAAGATGTCGTCGAACAGAGTGACCAAGCCGTCCGGTCCGGGCAGGTTCCAATCGTTGCCGCCAAGGATCGGCGCGGCGCGGTCCGTGGCGTCCGAACCGGCCGTGCCGAAGTCGAACGCGACGGGGAAGATGTCACCAAACAGGCCGATGACACGGTCGCCGTCCACGTCGTAGAAATCCCAGCGGTTGTACGGGTCGCGCAGGCCGCCGGCGCCCTGGTCGTTGCCCAACTCGTGCGCATCCGAGCAGCCGTCACCGTCGCTATCGTGAGAGAGGTCGGTCGAATTCCGATTGGCCCTGACGCTCGCGACCGAAGGGGTCGTCAGGTTCTCGCCGCTCTGGCAGTCCGCGAGGGACATGTTCGGGTGAATATCGGCTGTGCCTACGTCACCCGAGGCGTTGATAGTCGCGTCGATATAGAGGTTGCCGCCGAGTGTTCCTGCTCCCGCATCCGAACCGCCCTCGATGCAGCCGCTGAATTCGAGGTCCTCGCCTATGAGAGAACCATTGAGCGCGACGTGCTCAGAGTCCATGTCACCCCAAACGATGCCGCAGTTGGACGATACAGGGGGCAGCGGGGGCGTGAGCTTCACCTGCTTCAAGGAGTGGTGAAGGGGGGTCTCTGTCGGTGTGGGCTCTGGTGTGGGCAACTCCAACAGCAGGTCCCTTAGGCCACTACCTTTGCATCCCGGGCGTGCTGCTGGGTTGATATCGACATCGGGTACATTCAAGTAGCAGTAGATTTGAATCCCGTAGGCCGGATGAGGCTTCTTCGTAAACACGGCTCTGCAAATGATGTGCGCTCCTGGGCTGACGGGCTCTTGCCCAGCGGGGCTGGATGGCACCAGGGTGAAGATGATCTCCCAGGCACCTGCAAGGTTGCCGGAGTCTCCAGAACTGGGGAGATCATGCTGGGCCCCTACCGCGTTCGCTACATGCGCTCCCATTCCCGGGATAGGATTGTCGAAGAGCGGAAGACAGTATCCTGGCGGCGGGAAGTACTTGTTGACCGGCGGCACCCGGTCGATGGTCGAACGCATCACCAGGGGTAGATGGTTGTAGAAAGGTCCGACGCCCATCGTGGTAGTGGTCACCTCGAAATAGATGAAGAAGAAGCTAGTTGCGGTCTTCGGTGAGGATGGCCGTTCAACGACCGCGCCAAATGAAGGCTGTATGTTTGCACTGATCCCTGGTGCGTCAACGCCCACCTTGTAGGTGATTGTGCCGTCGCCGTTCATGAGGACCATGTTGGTGATCTGTGTATCGATCACGTCGAGGTGCCCATCGGTCGGCCGCACGTTCGGAAATTCTGTCGAGGCGTCTCTAGGGGCGCTGCGCTGGACAGTCAAAGGGCCGTCCAACATAACCGAGGTATCCTGTTTGCAGTCCAGAGGAGGTATATAATCGATACCTGCCAGCGCTTCGGTCGGATTTATGGGATCGGTGCCAGCAGGGCACTTATCAACCCAGTGCTCCACGTCCCCGCAATCTAAGGCAGACACGGGTTCCGCGCTTGAGAACGACAGCCCTACAAACAAGGCTACGGCGAGGGCGATCACGAGCTTCACAAGATCCCTCCAATGTGGAAAGCCCAAGCTCTCGCTTGCCAGGCGGGCGTTTACGAGACCGGGGGAGCAAGGAAACTACGCTGATGCCTCCATGCTTCCGCCACGGCGATTATGCCCACTGCCAACTGAGATGTCAAGCGCGTCATCAAGAGGGTCGCGACAGGGCCCAGGCCCCCGGCCCTTCGCTTCGCTCGAGGGCAGGCGCCGGGGCCCGCCCCTCTGCACCCCCGGGAACGGGCGGCAGGCTCGGTCGTTTCGTTTACGCGCGGGTGCCGGTGAAGGGGGCTTTGCCGAAGGCACCGATGTCGGCCTCGCCGGTGATGGTGTCGCCGTCGATCGTGGCGGTGAAGGCGATCTTCATCGACATCTGTTGGGCGGTAATCGCCCACGACAGGGACGAGCCATCGATTTTGCCGTCCTCGATCGGCGCGGTGCCCTGCGGGCTGGTCATCGTGCCCTCGAGTGTGCCGCCGTTTGACTTGAACTCGACGGTGCCGGCCTGCGCGCCCATCGGGGAGGTCATGGTGACGTTCCAGGTGCCGTCTGCGGACATGGGTGGTGGTGCTCCTTTCTGTTCTTGCTGGAAGTTCGAGGTCCCCTTCGCTTCGCTCGAGGGCAGGCTCCGTTCGAAGTCGAAACGGGTGACGTAGAGGAGTATGCACAACGGGCGGGCTGCACGGCAAGGTGCGGTGTGTCGGGGTCTGTCTCCTGCGGCGACTCTTCGAGACGACCCTGACCTACGGTGGCGGATCGGACGTTATCGAGTAGGGCCAGTCTCCTGCGGCGACTCTAACGAGATCCTTCGCTTCGCTCAGGATGACACACGGACGGGGCACGAGGCGGGCGGCTCGCGCGCCGCCCCTACGCGGCCGTCGCAATGGAGCCTGTCGGGGTCTAAAGACCCCGACCTACGGAGGCGTGCGCTTCCAAGCCGGAGCCGGGCGCGCCCGGCCAGCGCAGTGACTGGTCAGCCGACAGAGAGCAGTCGCGGGAGCGTGAAAGGCCTCCCCTACATGGGCGGCGGCGCATGCCGGTTCGCTAGGGCAGCGTCTTCTTGAGGAAGTCGACGATGGCGTTGGCGAGTTCTTCGCCTTTGTCTTCCTGCAAGAAGTGGCCGCCGCCGATGATGGTCGTGTGGGGCTGGCCTTTGGTGCCGGGAACGCGCGCTTGAAACGCGCGATCGGCGCCGCGGGTGATGGGGTCCTGATCGCTGAAGGCGCACAAGAACGGCTTTTCCCACTTGTCGAGGACTTCCCAGGCCTTGCGATTGGCGGGCGCGGCAGGATCGTCTGGCGCGGTGGGGACGAGCAACGGGAACTGTCGCGCACCTTCCTTGTACGTTTCATCCGGGAAGGGCGCGTCGTAGGCGGCGACGACGTCGTCGGGGAGCGTGGTCTGCGTGCCGCCCTGGATGATGCGCCCGACTTGGAACTCCGGAATTTTCTGCGAGGCCTCCTGCCAGCGCAGGAACGCCTCGCCGGGGTTGGTGTCGCCGGTGGGGAGGAAGGTGTTCGCCGCGACGATGCGGGCGAAGCGCGACCCGTTCTCGGCCGCGACGCGCAGACCGATGAGGCCGCCCCAGTCCTGTCCGACGAGCGTTGCGTTGCGCAGGTCAAGCTGCGTGACGAACGAGGTGACCCAATCGACGTGGCGCTGGTAGGTGTAGTCCGCGCGCTCGGCGGGCTTGTCGGAGCGGCCAAAGCCGATAAGGTCGGGCGCGATGGCGCGATAGCCCGCGGCGGTGATGATGGGCGCCATCTTGCGATAGAGGTAGCACCAGGAAGGCTCGCCGTGGAGCATGAGGACGGGCTCGGCGTCGCGCGGGCCTTCATCGATGTAGTGCATGCGCAGGCCGTCGCCGACGTCATCGACGTAGTGTGGCTCGAAGGTGTAGCCGGGAAGGTTCTGGAAGCGTTCGTCGGGCGTGCGGAGGGTGTTCATGTGAGGCTCCTTCGTGCGATGATTCGAGACGTATCGTAGCGAGAAACGCTGTCGGGGTCTAAAGACCCCGACCTACGGGGTTTGGCGAGGGCGGTAGGGGCCGGACAGACCTGAAGGTCTGTCCCTACGGGGCCTCGCCACACCAAACTAAGATCCTTCGCCTTGTCCGCCCTAAGGCGGACCGGCTCAGGATGACACGTATGCAAACTCAGGATGACATATGCGCATCGCCGAAGTATTAAACGTGCGAAGCGTTAGTCTGCGGACCAGTGCCAGGCGACGCGGAGCGGGTCGTGGTCGCTGAGCGTGTCACCCTGGGCGTCCCTTCTCCGCCTCGAACTCCCAGGTCTGCGGCTCGAGTGTGATGGCGTCGCTGCTGCGGAAGGCGAACTTATCGATGCGCGTGGGGTCCGCGCACTGCAGCGCGTCGCAGACGTCGGTGAGGCCGGTGCGCTGGAGGAACGTCTGCCAGACGCCGAGGTCCTCCGGATGGTCCTGGTCGGTGGCATCGGTGTGGAGGTTCATGTCGCCGCCGAGGATGATCGCGCGGCCGACGGAGTTCTGTTCGATATACGCGGCGAGATCGGCAAAGCCTTCAGCGCGCGCCGTGTTGTCATCATCTTCGCTGCCAGCTTCGGCGTGGAGCGTGTACACATCGACCGTCACGCCGTCAGCGAGCTCGACGCGCGCCATGCCGAAGCCCTTCATGGCGAGGCAGTCGGCAGCAGCAACGCCGCACGCCGCCCACGGAACGCGGCGGAACTCATCGAACGGGAAGCGCGACAGGATGCCGAGGCCGTCGCCCACCATGAGGAGCGGCCGTTCCGTCTCGATGTCGAGGCCGACGGCCTCGTTGCCGGGATGCTGCTCGCTCTGGTACGGGAAGTCGGTCTGGGCGCGGAGGCGGGTGTGGTAGTTAGCGAAGTCGATCTCGTCCAGGGCAGGAAGCCACCAGTCCCAGTCCTCTTGCGTGAGGACGATGTCATAGTCGTTGATCAGCGGACTGATGAGCGGGATGTGATCCTTCGGATTGATCTGCGAGACCTCTTGCGGCAGCCCGCCGACGTTGTAGGAGAGCGTCGTGAACTCGCCGGACGGGCCGCCGTTGCTATCGCCACCGCCGCACGCGGCGAGCGCGAGGAGAAGCGGAACGAGCAAGAGGATGAAGCGCGGTGTCCAGCGTCTCATGTCGAGCGTTAGCGCGACCGCTCGTAGGCGCCGGCGAGCTCGGCGGTGGCGAGGACATGACCCTGGACCGCGTCCTCGATCTCGGCACGGCCGGCGACGGCGGGATCGAGGACGAGCGCGGCATCGAGGGCGTAGAGCGTGAAGACGTAGTGATGCATGCCTGTCGGCGGGCAGGGGCCGAAGTAGCCGGGGCTGCCACGCGACGTCTGGCCCTCGATGCCACCGCTGGGGACGGCGCCCTGCGCGACTTCGGTCGTAGCGGGACCGATGTTCCAGACGGTCCAGTGGACGAACCCGCCGTTCGGGACGTCGGTGTCGACGACCGTAAGCGCCAGCGCGGCGGCTTCGTCCGGGACGCCGGAGATGGCGAGCGGCGGGCTGGTATCGTTGCCGTCGCAGGTGTACTCGACGGGCATCGCGTCGCCGTCGTTGAAGGCGCTGCTGGTGAGCCGGAGGCTCGATGCGTCCGGCGCGTCCGTTGCTGACGAAGCTACGGTCGCGCCCGGTGCGATCGTGGACGTGGCGTCGGGAGTAGACCCGTCGTAATCGTCGCCGCAGGCCGCGAACGCGAAGAGGGCGGCAATCGAGAGGGCGAGGAGGAATCGAGGCGTCATGGCGCAGGCATGGTAGGCGGCGCGGGCTGAGGGAGGCAAGCGGGGGCCTGCGCGCAGGGCGCTGATCGTGCACGGCCACGAATAGAGGAGTAAGGGAGCAAACCAGCCACGCCCCCCGAGGCTGAAGAAGATATGTTGTTCGGTCCCGCCCACCCGCCCCAGCGACTGTCCTTTTTTACGAGGGGGCTACGCCCCCTCGTGGCTCCCCCGGACAAACGGATGAAACGAGACGTCTGCGAGGAGACCTCAAAGTGGTTGTCGGGGGTCTGTCGCCTGAGGCGACTCTTCGAGAAGACCCCGACCTACGGAGCCTCGCCACGCCGAAGACTGAGGTCCTTCGCTTCGTCCTGCCATAGCAGGACCGGCTCAGGATGACAGTGGGCGAGATGCATTCAGCTTGACAACTAGAACGGGCGTTCTATATGATGGTGAGCACTCTCCCCGCCTGCTCGAGGCCGTGCTATGCGTATCGCTTGCGTCCTCGTCCCCTCTTTTGCCGTCGCTGTGGAGCGGCGCAGCGACCCGTGCCTCGCGGGGCAGCCGGTCGTCGTGTACGACCGCCACGGCGTGATCGATGCGGACGCGGCGGGGGTGCGGCGCGGGCAGACGCTGCGTTCGGCGAAGGGGCAGGCGCCGGGCGCGATGTTCCTCCAGGCCGATTACGCCCGCTACCGCGTCGTGTCGGACGCGATGCTCGACGCGCTGGAACACGTGGCGCCGTTCGTGGAAGAAGCGGGGCTGGGCTGCGCGTACGCCGACGCCGGCGGGCTGCAGGGGCACTACAACGATGAGCTAGCGCTGGCCGGAGCGCTGATCGAAGCCGTGCGCGACGCGACGGGGCTGCTGGCCAGCGCGGGCATCGCGAGCGGGAAGTTCGTCGCGTGGGTGGCGGGCGCGTGCGTCGAGCCGGGGGAGGCGGGATCGGTGCCGGCGGGACGCGAGCGCGAGTTCTTGCGCGACAAGGACATCGCGCTGTTGCCCTACGGACCGGAAATCGTACAGCGGCTCGACCTGCTGGCGTTGCGCACGCTGGGAGACGTGGCGGCGCTGCCGCGCGCGTCCGTTGAGGCGCAGTTCCGGCGCGACGGACGCCGGCTCTGGGAGCTGGCGAGTGGCACCGACCGAGAGCTGCTCCGGCCGCGCACGCGGCAGGAGCTGCTGGTCGAACGGCTGAGCTTCGAGAGCGGCGTCGTGGCGACGGAGGCGCTCGTCGCGGCGGGGCGGCAGATCGTGACGCGGCTGACGGGACGGCTGAAGGGTCGCACGGCGCGTCGCATGCACGTGCAGCTCCTCGCGGACGGACGCATCGTGTGGGAACGGCTGGAGACGTTTCGCGAGCCTTCGGGCGACGACCGCACGATGCTGCTCTTGATCAAGACGCGCCTCTCGCTGCTCGAGCTGCCGCAGCCGATCGACACTGTGGTAGTGACGCTGAGCGGCATCGGACGCGAGATTGCGAAGCAAACGAAGCTTTTCACGGACAGCCAGCAGAACCTGGACCAGATCGCCGAGGCGATCCGGCAGCTGCGCGCTCGCTACGGGAGGCCGGTGGTCTGGCGCATTGAGGAGGTGGACCCATGGTCCCGACATCCGGAGGAACGCAGAGTCCTGGTGCCCTACGACGCCTGAACGAGCCGCGGCTCGTCGATGCGCGGCCGGGAGTAGACGGCGCACCGGAGGCGCTGCGGCGCAACGACCGCTGGCTGGAGGTGCTGGAGGTGCAGGACCGGTATCGAACGGAGGACAGGTGGTGGACGGGCGAGCCGATCGCGCGGACGTACTACGACCTGCTGCTGGAGGACGGCCGGACGCTGACGGTGTTTCGCGACGACGCGCAAGGCGGCTGGTGGGAGCAGCGGTATGAGTAGAGATCGAGACGTCGTCTTGAGTTCCTCGAAGCTCGATGGGCGCATGGCTGTGCGCCCCTACTTATACGCCGTCGTCGTGCCAGGGGCGCAGGCGCGGGAGCCAGCGCGGGACATGCTGTCGATAGCGCTGGTAGCTATCGCCGAAGCGACGCTCCATGCCCGGCTCCTCAAATTGGGGGATGTAGAGTTGGTTGAGCAGCAGAAAGACGATCGTCCAGCCGAGGACCGGCAGCGAGCCGAGCAGCACCGCTTCGCCCAGGAGGACGGCGAGCACGCCGCTGATCATCGGATTGCGGACGTATCGATACGGGCCGAGCACGACGAGCCGCTCGGTGGGATCCCAGGGCGCGAGCGTCCCACGGCCGGCGCGCGCAAACAGCATGACGGTCCACACGAAGAGCACGAGGCCGAGCGCGATCAGCAGCGCCGCGACCAGGAAGGGCACGAGCCAGAGCGCGCGTGGCAGCTCCCAGCCGGCGTGCGCGCCCGTGAAATAGACGAGCAGCCCGGGCACGACGACCGTCGCCAGAAAGGGCAGCAAGGCAATCGCGCGGAGCTGCCGGACGAGGCTCATCGAACCCTCCTACACGTCAGCTTACATCGCGGGGGGACAGTGGCATGAGCGAAACAACGTCTACCCGATTCTCATCAACAAACGTGTTCTTTCCCACTCACCCACCCAGAAAGAATGAGAGGTTTGCAGAAGTCCTCGATGTTCGAAGTAGCCATGTGTGACGCGACGTATATAGAGCTGCACTGCCATTCGTGTTTCTCGTTCCGGGAGGGCGCGTCGACGCCTTTGGAGCTGGTGCTGCAGGCGCGTCGATTGGGCTATCCGGCGCTCGCGCTGACGGACCACGACGGGCTGGCGGGCGCGATGGAGTTCGCGCAGACGGCGAAGGAGTGGGGTGTGGCGCCGATCATCGGCGCGGAGCTGACGCTGCGGGAGCAGCCCTCACCCCGGCCTACGGCCACCCCTCTCCCGAAAGGAGAGGGGACGAACACGCACCTCACGCTGCTTGCCGAGACGCCGCGGGGCTATGCGAACTTGTCGCGGCTGCTTTCGATGGCGTTGCTGGGGAGCCCGCGCGGCGAGCCCGAGCTCGATCCCGCTGCGCTGGCGGGACGGACCGAGGGGCTGATCGCGCTTTCGGGCTGCCGCGATGGTGCGGTGTCGCGCAGGATCGGCGCGGGCGATGTCGCCGGCGCGCGCACTACGGCCTCTTGGTATGCCGAGCTGTTCGACAAGGAGCACTTCTTCATCGAGCTGCAGGACAACCTGGTGTACGGCGACCGTGCGCGCAACCGCGGGCTCGTGGAGCTGGCTCGTGAGCTAGACCTCGCTATCGTAGCGACGAACAACGTGCACTATCATGAGCGGGCGCGGCATCGATTGCAGGACGTGCTGGTCGCGGTACGGCATCGCACGACGCTGGACGCGTCGGAGCGGCTGCGACGGAGGAACGCGGAGTGTTACCTGAAGTCGCCGGAGGAGATGGCGGCGTTGTTCTCGGAGCTGCCGGAGTCGTTGCGCAACAGCGTATCGATCGCGGAGCGGTGCGTGGGGCTCGAGGCTGGAGGCTGGAAGCTCGATGGATGCCCCGAGCTGCCGGAGACGATCGCCCCTCTCCCTTTGGGAGAGGGGATGGGGGTGAGGGAGCAAACCAGCCACGCCGCCCCCCAGGCGAGCACCGCTCATCGACAGGGGCCAGATTCTTCGCTGACGCTCAGCATGACAAATGGGAACTCGAAGCGCGGGTTTGATCTGACGCGGGACCTGACGTATGAGTTCCCGGACTTCCAGGCGCCGAACGGGATGACGGCGGACGAGTTCCTCGAAGAAGTGTGTTTCGCCGCCGCGCGCGAGCTCTACGGCTGATCGACGGGGGCGGTGACGTCGCGGACGCGGGGCAGGACTTCCTCGCCGACGACGTAGCACTCCTCGAGGTGGGGGTAGCCCGACAAGATAAACGTATCGAGCCCGAGCTGGGCGTACTCGCGGATGCGATCGGCGATCTGATCGTAGTTGCCGACGAGCGCCGTGCCGGCTCCGCGGCGCACGAGGCCGATGCCCGCCCACAAGTTTGGCGAGACGAAGAGCGAATCCATGTCGGCGCGTCCGTTGTGCAGCGCGCCCATCCGCTGCTGCCCGACCGACTCCGTGTTCGCGAGACGCTGCGCGGCGGCCTCGATCTGTTCGGGCTTCATCGAGCTGAGGATGCCCTCCGCGGCGGCGCGCGCGTCTTCCTCTTTCGCGCGCGCGATGACGTGGAGACGGATGCCGAAGCGCAGCGTACGCCCCTCCTCGCGCGCGAGCGCTCGCATGCGCGCGATGCGCTCGGCGACCCAGTCGGGCGGCTCGCCCCAGAGGAGATAGACGTCGGTGTAGCGCGCGGCGACTCGTTCCGCGGCGGGCGACGCGCCGCCGAAGTAAATCGGCGGGCGTGGCGGCGGGCCGTCCCAACCGAACGGCGTCTTCAGCCCGCCGCCCTTCACGCGATAGTGCTTGCCTTCGTAATCGAACGGCGGGTCCCAGCAGCGCCGGAAGACATCGAGGAACTCCTCCGTGCGTTCGTAGCGCGCGTCGTGATCGAGGAAGTCGCCGAAGCTCTGCTGCTCGTCGGCGTCGCCGCCCGTGACGATGTTGATGAGCGCGCGGCCTTCGGTGAGACGCTGCATCGTCGCGGCCATCTGCGCGGCGAGCGTCGGGAGGATGAAGCCGGGGCGGAACGCGACGAGGTAGCGCAGGCGCTCGGTGTGGGTGGCAAGCGCGGTGCAGGCGAGCCAGGCGTCCTCGCAGTTGGAGCTGGTGGGCGTGAGCGCGCCGTAGAAGCCCATGCGATCGGCAGCCTGCGCGATCTGACGCAGGTAGCCGAGGTCGGCACGACGGCCCCGGGCGGCGGAGGGCTTCGATGGGTCGGGAAAGAAATCGACGACGGAGCGGCCGTCGCCCCACGTCGGAAGGAACCAGAGGACATCGATGGGGCGCTGCGCGTCGGTCATGGGCGAAGGCAGGTTAGCACAGGCAGTGCGCGGGATGGAGAGGAGGAGCAAGAATGTCTTCCGTCCTACCGCGCCCCACCGCCCCTCTGCAAAGGGAACTATTGAGTCCCGCCCGCCCCAGCGACATCCTTTCTTGCGAGGGGGCTTTCGCCCCCGCACGCTCCCCCGGCGCGATGTGTGAGAGGATGCGTCGGAGCTGTGTAGGGGCGCAGCTGTGCGCCCTAGGCGGGGTGGTCATCTTGACAAACAGCACGTGCGTTCTATACCATAATCCTGCCCCGCTATTCCTGTATGAGGCCTATGATGGTGCAGCCCTCACCCCCGCCCCTCTCCTTTTATGAGGGAGAGGGGCAATCTGCCGATCAGGAACGGACCGGCATGCTAGAGGGCGAGGCAGCGGGAGGCCTGAAGGCCTCCCCTACGAACCCGGCCCCACCCTGGCGGCGCGCGACCGGAGGTGCGAGCGCACAGCCGCGCAATACAACGGAAGCTGTCGATCTGGTAGGAGGCCAGGGAGCGCAGCCGTGGTTGGAGCCGCCGAGGCGGAGCGGGCGGGGGGAGGTGCCCGCCCCTATCGCGCTGCGGCTGCGGCAGGAGCTGGACCTGATTAAGCAGGCCGGCCAGGCCGGGTTCTTTCTGCGCAACTGGCAGCTCATGCAGTACGCGCATGAAAACGACTTGCCCGCGCGCGGACGCGGCTCGTCCGTAGGGTCGTTGGTGTGCTACCTGCTCGGGCTGAGCGGCATCGATCCGATCAAGTACGACCTGTTCGTCGGGCGCTTTCTGAACGAAGCGCGACAGAAGGAAGACGTGCCGGACATCGACATCGACTTTGCGCGTGAGGCGCGTGAGAAGATGTTCGCGTACGTGTTCGAGACGTACGGGACGGAGCACGCGGCGCTCGTCGCGAATGTGATCCAGTACCGCTATCCGATGGCGATCCGCGACACCGGCAAGGCGCTCGGGCTGCCGGAGACGGACATCGACAAGCTGGCGAAGCGCATGCGCGCGCGGTTCGCCGGGTCGCTGCTGGAGGAGATGCGCGCGATGCCGGAGTTTCGCTCGCGGATGGACGCGCCGGTCTGGCGCGAGTTCGTGCGGCTCGTCGAAGAGCTGCGCGGCATGCCGCGACACCTCAGCCAGCATTCGGGTGGCGTCGTGATCTCGACGACGCCGATCGTCGAACAGGTGCCCGTGCAGCCCTCGGCGATGGACGGGCGGTACATCTGCCAGTGGGACAAGGACTCGGTGGCGGACGCGGGCTTCATCAAGATGGACTTCCTCGGCTACCCCAGCCTGGGGCACCTCTATCGCTCGCTGAAGCTGATCGAGGAGCGGCACGGTAAGCGCATCGATCCGGGGCGCATCCCGCTCGACGACCCGGAGGTCTACGCGATGATCCAGCGCGGCGACATCCTGGGCATCGTGCAGATCCAATCGCGCGCGCAGTTGCAGGCGATCCTGCGGCTGAAGATCAGCTGCATCGAGGACCTCGTCGTGCAGGTGGCGCTGATCCGGCCGGGGCCGATCCAGGGCGGCGCGGTGAACCCGTACATCCTGCGCAGCCAGGGACGGGAGCCGGTGACGTACGACCACCCCTGCCTGGAGCCGGTGCTGGCGGAGACGAAGGGCGTGATCATCTTTCAGGAGCAGGTGCTGGAAGTGTCGATGGCCGTCGCGGACTTTACGGCGGGGCAGGCAGAGGGCCTGCGCCGCGCGATGAGCCGCAAGCGCTCTCGCGACGAGATGGAGAAGCTGCGCGAGGCGTTCCTGGAGGGCTGCGGCCGCAAGGGGCTGGTCGACGAAGAAACGGCGCAGCGGATCTACGAGAAGATCCTGGCGTTCGCGGCGTTCGGTTTCCCGAAGGCGCACGCGGCGGCGATGGCCGAGACGGCGGGAAAGCTGGCGTGGGTGAAGCGCTATTACCCGATCGAGTTCTACTGCTCGTGGTTGAACGAGTGGCCGTTCGGGTTCTACAGCCCGGGCGTGATCGTGAACGAGGCGCGTCGTAACGGCATCGAGGTGCTGGGCGTGGACGCGAATGCGAGCCGCGCGGCGTGCGCGGTTGAGTCGCTGCCCAACGGCGGCGAGGCGATCCGGCTGGGGTTCAACTATGTGAAAGGGATCGGGGAGAAGTGGAGAGAGAGGTTGGATGGCCCTCACCTCGAGTCCGGCGACGCATCGAAAGGCGATCGAGAGATCGCCTTTCTCCCGCACGTGGGAGAGGGGACGGCCGCAGGTTCGCCGTGGCGAGGGGTGAGGGAGGAACGCAGTCCCTACCCCGCCTCCCTGCAAAGCACCGATCTTCGTCCCGCCCGCCCGCCCCAGCGACGTCCCTTGCACGAGGGGGCTTTGCCCCCTCGTGGCTCCCCCAACGATGTCTGCGAACTCCCGGTCCCGTCATCGAATGGTCAAAATCCACGGGGAGTGCAGAGGAGCTCTGGCCCTCACCTCGAGTCCGGCGACGCATCGAAAGGCGATCGAGAGATCGCCTTTCTCCCGCACGTGGGAGAGGGGACGGGGGTGAGGGAGCCGTCCAGGCAAGAAGTGCTGCGAGATCCTTCGGGCTCCCCGCCCCCTGCTCTCTACCCCTCGCCCCTCAGGATGACAAGGGGGCGGGAACGGGACGTCCGCGAACCCGGCAAAGAAACGGCTTCCTACGCCTCCCTCTGGGACTTCTGGCGCACGACGCGGCTGCCGCGGGAGCCCATCGAGCGCTTGGTGCGGCTGGGGGCGTTCGCGTGGACGGGGCTGCACGAGCGAGAGCTGCTCTGGCAGCTCGGGCTGTTCTACCGGCCGCTCAGCGTGCAGCTCCCGCTGCCGCTGACGCACGAGGCGGAGATGGTGCCGCTACGGGAGATGTCGCACGGCGAACGCGTGATCGATGACGTCGCGCTGACGGAGGGCGCCATCGTGACGCGCGGACACGTGATGGACCTCGTCGATACGCGGCTGCACGAAGGGATCACGCCGAGCGTGCTCGTCGACAAGATGGCGGAGAAGACGAAGGTGAGCGTGGCGGGCTTCGTCGCGGTGCGCCAGGCGCCGCAGACGGCAAAGGGGTTCGTCTTCCACACGCTGGAGGACCGCTACGGGCTGATCAACATCATCAGCAACCCCGCGATCGTGCGGCGCTACAAGTCGCTGGTGGCGAGCGCGGGCGCGCTGATCGTGCACGGGCACATCGAGCGGCAGGAGCGCGCGGTGAACGTGGTGGCGGAGCGCATCGAAGCGCTACCGCTCGCGGGCGCGGTACCGGAGGGAAGAACGCACGACTTTGGGTAGGGCGTGCACGCAATACGTCGCGCCGTCGGTAGGAGGGAAGAAGCAGAACGGCATCCGCCTGCGGTGGATAGGGCGACCAGATGGTCGCCCCTACGGGCCTCCGGCGATTTAAGCGCTTGCCTACCGGGAGCAACGTTATCGACGGAGGGAGGTGTTGCGGGAGGCCTGTCTCCTGCGGCGACTCTGCGAGAAGGCCTCCCCTACGGTAGGATGCGTGCGCGATGGCTGTGGCACTCACTGTTCGTATGGCAAGCGAGGCCGACGTGCCCGCGCTCGCGCAGCTCGACGCGTCGTACAGTGCGGGACGGCGCGTGCTGGCGCTCGACCGCACGGGCGCGGCGCCGGAGACGACGATCGCGTTTCGCTGGCGGGACGGCACGGCGCGCGAGGCGGTCTACGGCGTGTACGACGAGGCCAGACTGCGGCGTGCGCTGGGGAGCGTCGACCTGTGCCTCGTCGCGGAGATTGAGAAGAAGATTGCCGGGCTGCTGATGGTGCTCGTCCCGTCCTGGACGGACGCCGGCGAGATCACCGACCTCGTTGTCGATCGCACGCTGCGCGAGCGGGGCGCCGGCCGCGCGCTCGTGGGCGGTGCTGTCGAGTGGGCGCGAGGGCGTTCGTTGCGCGCGCTCTGGGTCGAGCCGCGCGCGGACAACGCGGACGCGATCGAGTGCTATCTGTCGCTGGGCTTCCGGCTGAGCGGCTTCAACGATCGCATGTACTCGAACGGCGATCACGAAGGCGGCAAGCCGACGCTCTACTTCTATCTGGAGCTGGCGGAGGCGTGAGCGGCGTTTCCATCCGCCCCTACGCGCCATCGGACCTCGAGGCGTGCCGCGATCTCTGGCGCGAGCTGACGCAGCGCCACCGCGACATCTACGAAGACCAGACGATCGGCGGGGACGACCCCGGCCGGTACTTCGATGAGCACCACCTCAAGGACGGACGTCTCGCCGCGACGTGGGTTGCGGTGTGCGACGGCGTGGTCGTCGGTTTGTGCAGTCTCCTCATGTCCGGCGACGAAGGCGAGATCGATCCCGTCGTTGTCCGCGCCGAGCTACGATCGCAGGGCATCGGCACGCTGTTGGTCGAGCACGGGATCGAGGAGGCGCGCCAGCGTAACGTGCGGCTGCTGAGCATCCGGCCGGTCGCGCGCAACATCGAGGCGATCGCGCTCTATCACAGGCTGGGCTTTCGCAACTTGGGCCAGATCGATATGGTCATGGAGGTGTCGGGGCCCGGGAAGATCACATGGCAGCCCGGCGTCACGCTCCACGGTAACGACTACAACTACTAGAAGGATGCGCTCATGCCCCGACAAGGACGCCGCGCACAACCCAAGATCTACACGAACCTCGCGCCGTGGTTCCACCTCCTCACCAACCCCGCGGAATACGCGGAGGAGTCGCGCTTCTTTCGTCGCGCGCTGATCGAGCACGCGAAGCCGCGGCCGCGGACGCTGCTCGAGCTAGGGAGCGGCGGCGGCAACAACGCGCTACATCTCAAACGCACGTTTGAGATGACGCTTGTCGATCTTTCGCCCGACATGCTCAAGCTGAGCAGGAAGATCAACCCCGGCCTCAAGCACCTGCAGGGCGACATGCGCACGGTACGCCTCGGCCGCCAGTTCGACGCCGTGTTCGTCCACGACGCGGTGATGTACATGACGACGGAGCGAGACCTCCGTGCCGCGATCGAGACGGCGTTCGTGCACACGAGGCCCGGGGGCGCGGCGCTCTTCGTGCCGGACCATACGCGCGAAGGCTTTCGTCCCGAGACGAGCTGCGGCGGACACGACGCGTACGACGGTCGCGCGCTGCGCTACATGGAGTGGACGTGGGACCCCGATCCAGACGACACGCAGTACACCGTCGACTATGCGTACTTGTTGCGCGAGCCTGACGGACGCATTCGCGCCGTCCACGACCGCCACATCGACGGCATCTTTCCGCGTCGCGACTGGCTGCGCTTCATGCGCGAGGCGGGCTTTCGCGCTCGCGGCCTATCGTGGGAGCACAGCGATGCAGGCAAGCTCGTCGCGTTCGTTGGCACCCGCACGTGACGCCTAGGAATCAACCGCGCCTCTTCCGCGATCTCGCGAACTGGTGGCACCTCTTCGCCGCGCCGGAGGACTACGCTGAGGAGGCGCGGTTTCACCGCCGGACGCTGAACACGTACGCCAGGCCGCGGCCGCGCACCGTCCTCGAGCTGGGGAGCGGTGGCGGCAACAGCGCGTATCACCTCAAGAAGTACTTCGAGATGACGCTCGTCGACCTCTCGCCCGGCATGGTCGCGCTCAGCAAGACCATCAATCCTGAGGTCGCGCACCTGGTCGGCGATATGCGCCGCATGCGACTCGGGAGCGAGTTCGACGCCGTCTTCATCCACGACGCAGTGAACTACATGATCGCGGAGCGCGATCTGCGCGCCGCGATCGAGACCGCGTTCGTGCACACGCGGCCGGGCGGCTGCGCGATCTTCGCGCCGGACGCAGTGACCGAGACGTTCGAGCCGGGCACGCACTGCGGCGGCAAGGACGGCGACGACGGCCGCGCGCTGCGCCACATCGTCTGGGTGTCCGACCCGAACCCGAAGGACACGCACTACTCGCTCGATTTCGCTTACACGCTCCGTGAGCCGGACGGCACGGTGCACGTCGAGCAGGACCGCCACCTTTACAACCTCTTCTCGCGCGCCGAGTGGCTCAGCTTCGTACGCGACGCGGGCTTTCGCGCGCGCACCGTCTCGTTCGAGCACAGCGACGCCGGCAAGCTGATCGCGTTTGTAGGGACGAAGCCGAGGTAGCGGTCAGCCTTCAGCATTCAGCTTTCAGCGTTCAGCGATCAGCCCTGTCGCTTCAGCTTGCCCGTCTTCTTCGCGTACGATTCCGCCCACGTGAACGTCGCAACGCTCAGCGGCACGAGCACGACGCCGAACGCGGCGAGCGCGCCCAGCGTTCCCGCCAGGTCGACCACGCCGTCGCCGTCCATCATCGCGGAGCGGATGCCGTCCAGGAAGTAGGTCGCGGGCGAGATGACCGAGACGGCCTGCAGCCACGCGGGCAGCACCTCGACTTCGTAGTACACGCCCGAGACGAGCAAGAGCGACGCCTGCACCATCAGGCTCATCTGCGAGCCGCGCTCCGGATAGAGGAGCGGCAGCACGCCTGCCAGGATGGCCAGCGCCGCGACGCTGACGCTCCCCACGACGATGACCGACAGCGTCCCGAACAGATTGACCTGCGAGAAGTCGACGTTGAAGAAGGACAGCGCGATCGCGAAGATCAGCGCCGTGCGCAGCGCGCCGTGCGCCACGCCGAAGACCGACATGCCGAGCAGGTGCAGCGCGCGCGGCACAGGCGCCATCAGCGTGTGCTCGATCGTGCCCTCCCAGCGTTCCCACTGCACGACGAGGCTGATGTCGTCCAGCACTGCGGAGAGATACGCCCACACAAGCGTCCCGATCAGCAGGAACAGGACGAGCCTATTCGCCGCCTCGGTTGACGTCTGTCCGCTCTCGCCAAGCTGCTTTGCGATGAAGGTGATCGCGAGCGTGTTCACAACGCCGTAGACCAACCAGACCAGCTCCCAGCCCCAGTAGCGCTTCCACAGGTTCGTCTGGCGCTCGACGAACGCCATGGAGAGCGACCACGAAGAGCCGGGGGCGAAAAGTCCTTGTACGTTACTAGCCATGGACTAAGACCTCCTCGTCCTCCTCGATCCGCTTGCCCGTGATCTCGAGGAAGACCATCTCCATCGTTACGTCCGCCACGGGCCTGCCGTTGGCGACGCGTTGGCGCAGCTCGAGCGGTGTTCCCTCCGTTACGATCGCGCCGCCGACCAGGAACGCGATGCGGTCGCAGAGGCGCTCCGCCTCGTCCATATCGTGCGTCGTGAGCAGGATCGTCGCGTCGTGTTCGTCGCGGACGTTGCGGACGAAGCGCTGCACCTCGAGCTTGCTGGACGGGTCGAGGCCCGTCGTCGGCTCGTCGAGCAGCATGAGCACGGGTGACGTAAGGAAGGCGCGCGCGACGGCGACCTTCTGTTGCTGCCCGCGCGAGAGGTGCGACATCGGCTCGCGCAGCCGCCCGCCCATATCGAGTCGCGCCAGGATCTCGTCCGACCGGCGGCGGATCTCGGCGCCCGAGACGCCGTAGATGCGCGCGAAGAACAGCAGGTTCTCCAGCGCCGACATGTTGCGGAAGAACGACGGGTCCGGCGACACGCGATTGAGCAGCCGTCGCACCTCGAGCTCGTTCTCCTGCACATCGAAGCCGAAGACGTGGATGGAGCCAGCGTCGGGCGTCAGCAGCGTGCTGACCATCCGCACGAGCGTCGACTTGCCGGAGCCGTTCGCGCCGATCAGGCCGTAGATCTGGTTTCGCTCCACGCGGAACGAGACGTCGGTCACCGCGGCGAACGGCTCCTTGTTGCGCTGCCAGGGCATGCCACCGCCACCGAACGATTTGTGGAGGTGGCTCACCTCCAGCGGTAACGCATTCATATTGAGTGCTCCTCTCCTGATCGGGGGACGCAAAAAACCCACTATCCCTGCTCGATAGTGGGTCGGACGAATGATGGCCGGTTTGCGCTAACTCACGTGTCGCTACCTCGGCTGGGCACACTCATCCCACCCACTGCGGCCTCGTTACCCCCGGCCAACGGCCGGCGGCCGATGTTCGCCGCATTTGTGAGAGCCAGGATATCGGTCTGCATCGAGATGCCCTCCAAGGTAGGCCCATGCTACACGCGCCCCAGATGGCTGTCAACCCGCGGTAGTGGGTCAGTTTGACTTGACCCACTACCCAAGCCGCCGTCTGATTGACCCAGCATGGGCGCTTGGTTAGGCTTGCGCAATACGCTTGCGAAGGAGGTTTCTGTGAAATTCCTAACGATCTGCGCGTTTACCGTAGTTCTCACAATCGCCGCGCTGGGCGCGGCCTGCAGCGACGATGGCGGCGGCAAGACGCTGACGCTCGATGAGTACTTCCAACAGCTCGATGCCATTCAGAACGAGAACGATGCGACGTTCGCCACGCAGGAGGCGTCGGCAGAGGAGCCAGCGGAGGACGCCAGCGGCGAGGAGCTGGCCGCGTTCCTGCGTGACAGCGTGACCGAGTCGGCTGACACACTGCGGGACACGGGCTCGAAGGGCGGCGATCTGGAGCCGCCGGACGAAGTTGCCGACGCCCACGACGACATCGTGGCGGCGATCAATACTGCCGCGGACGCCCTGGACGCGGCCGCGGACGACGTCCCCGATACGCTCACTATCGAGGAGTTGGCCGATGGCACGTTCTTCGACGACGAGGCGCTAAACGCCGCGTTCGACGGCATCACCACGGCTTGCAACGCCCTGGAAGCCATCGCCACCGAAAACAACATCACGGTAGACCTGGCGTGTGACGAGGGGTAGCGAGCACCTTAGGGCTCACCCCAGCCCCTCTCCCTCTACGAGGGAGAGGGGCGATCGCACTCCCTCACCCCCTTCCCCTCTCCCGCATGCGGGAGAGGGGCGATCTGCCTCCAACAATTCGAACTGAATGTCGAGGTGGGTGAGGGAGCGCTAGACGTCTCGCTTCATCGCCTTGATGTCCCATTCATGGCCGTGCTCTGCCACGAAGCGGTACTGCTCGGAATGGCGCGCCGACGGCGGAAAGTCCTCCAGCGTTGCGTCCTCGAAGCCATACCGCGCGTAGAAGTCGCGCGCGTTCATCGTGAAGAGGGAGAGACGGCGGAGGCCTTGCTCGCGCGCGTGCGCCACCACCCAGTCGAGGATGCGCTTGCCCAGCCCGCTGCGCTGGAGCACCTCCTCGACGACCATCGAGCGCACCAGGCCCGCTTCGTCATCCGGATACACCTCGATGCCGCCGGCGCCGACGATGCGCCCGTCGCGCTCCGCGACGACAACGTGGTCGATCCAGTCCTCGAGCTCGTTCGGCGGCAGATGCTCCGCAGCCAGCAGCGCAACGATCGCCGGCATGTCATCGATTGTGGCCGGACGTAGCGTGATCTCCACTTAGCCCGCGACCTTACATGGAGCGCAGACGCCGGACCCGCTCCTCGATCGGCGGGTGCGTGTCGAACAGGTTGTTGAGGAAGCTTGTGTGCTCGCGCAGGGGGTTCGAGATGTAGAGGTGCGCCGTCGCCTTGTTCGCGCTCTCCAGCGGCTCCGGGTCGGCCGAGATCTTCTCGAGCGCGCTCGCCAGCCCTGCCGGGTAGCGCGTGAGCAGCGCGCCCGATGCGTCGGCCAGGTACTCGCGCTGGCGGGAGATCGCGAAGCGGATCGCCTGCGCCGCGAGGGGCGCGATGATCGCGCCCACGATCGCGACCGCGTAGATAATCAGTACCGCGCTGCCGCCGCTGCGGCCCCGGTTGCGACCGCGGCCTCCTGCGCCGAAGAAGGTCAGCCGCAGGAGGAAGTCGGCCATCAGCGCCGACAGCCCCAGCAGCACGACGACGACCGTCATCACGCGGATGTCGTAGTTGCCGATGTGCGAGAGCTCGTGCGCGATGACGCCTTCGAGCTCCAGCTTGTCGAGCTTCTGCAGCAGGCCGCGCGTTACCGTGACCGAGGCGTGATCCGGGTCGCGGCCCGTCGCGAAGGCGTTCGGCGCACTGTCCTCGATGATGTAGATCTTCGGCATCGGCAGGCCCGCGCCGATGCACAGGTTCTCGACGGTGCGGTACAGCTCCGGCTCGTCTTCTTTCGACACCGGGTGCGCGCCGGAGACGGCGAGCGCGATGTTGCTCGACGCGTAGTACGAGAAGATCGCGAAGACGAGGAACGGGATGATCAGAAGCGGCGCGTAGGCGTAGGGCAGCCCAACGACAAGACCAATGACGATCGAGAGTCCCGCCAGCAGCAGGACGAACAGCGCGAGCAGGAGGATTGTGCTGCGCCGGTTCGCGCCGATCCGGTCGTAAATCAGGACGGGCTGTTCGGCCGCCATGGGGCAGCTGGCGCTAGCTGGGCGTGCTTGGCGGCGTGCTGGGCGTACTGGGAGCGCTCGGAGCGGCGAAGGTTACCTGGACGTCCGCGCGCGCGCCCTCCTCCGCCTCGAAGAACTCGAAGGAAACGAAGTTGAACATATTCGCGATGATCACGTTGGGGAACACCTCGATGCGCGTGTTGAAGTCCAGCACGTTGCGGTTGTAGAACTGCCGCGCAAACGCGATCTTCTCCTCGAGATCGGAGAGCTCGCGTTGCAGCGCGAGGAAGTTTTCGTTCGCCTTGAGCTCCGGGTAGTTCTCGGCGACGGCGAACAGCGATCGGAGCGCGCCGGTTAGCATATTGTCCGCCTGCGCGGCCTGCTGCGCGCCACCGGCCTGCTCGAGCATGGCGCGGGCGCGCGTGACGTTCTCCAGCACCTCGCGCTCGTGCGAGGCGTAGCCTTTCACCGTCTCAACGAGATTCGGGATCAAGCTGGCCCGTCGCTTGAGCTGGACGTCGATGCCGGACCACGCCTCGCGGCAGCGCACGCGCCCGCGGATCAGGCCGTTGTAGGTACCGAGCAGGAACAGTCCGAAAAGCGCGACGACGCCGAGAACAACGGCGAGAACGATGATCGTGTATATCATGGCTGTTACCCCCCAGGGCGCCACCAGGAGCCCACGCTATTCTAGCAGGCCGGGGCGAAATTGACATCGTGCCCGTGCGCGGGTTTAATTCGAGCGGCCAAACACATGTGCTGGCGTTTGTAACAAACAGGAGCCGCCATGGTCGCGCTGCAGTACAACCCCTTCGTTCCTGAAGTCCACGCCAACCCGTACCCGACGTACAAGCAGCTCCGCGAGCAAGACCCGGCGCACTGGAGCGAGCTGCTGGAAGGGCGCATCTTCACGCGGTACGACGACGTTAGTGCCGTGCTCAAGCACCCGCGCATGTCCGCCGACCGCCGCCGCGCGCGCAACCGCTTCGTCCAGCAGGCGCTCGCATCGCAGCAGGAGGGCGGCCCGCTCACGATGGCGAACACGATGCTCTCGTCCGACCCGCCGGAGCACACGCGCCTGCGCGGTCTCGTGAGCAAGGCGTTCACGCCGCGCGTCGTCGAGAACATGCGGCCGCGCATCCAGTCGATCGTCGACGAGCTGCTCGACGGCCTGGTCGACAAAGGCAGCATGGACGTGATCCGGGACATCGCGTATCCGCTACCGGTCATCGTCATTGCGGAGATGCTCGGCGTCGAGCCGGAACGCCGCGACGACTTCAAGCGCTGGTCCGACGACATCGTCGCGACGCTGGGCGGCCCGCTGGTGGCGCCGGAGGTGCAGGCGCGCGGCCGCGAGGCGGTTGTCGAGATGGCGCAGTACTTCCAGGTGATCATCGCGGAGCGACGCGCTGCGCCGAAGGACGACTTGCTCAGCTTGCTCATCGCAGCGGAGGAAGCGGGCAAAGTGCTGAGCGAAGAGGAGCTCCTCGCGACGTGCATTCTGCTGCTCGCCGCGGGCAACGAGACGACGACGAACCTGATCGGCAACGGGATGCTCGCGCTGCTACGCAACCCAGAGCAGCTCGCGCTGTTTCGCAACGACGCGTCGCTCGCCGAATCAGCGGTCGAGGAGTTCTTGCGCTACGACGGGCCGGTGCAGGGCACGGGGCGCGTGGCGATGGAGGACATCGAGATCGGCGGCGTCACGGTGGAGGAGGGGCAGCTCGCGTTCTGTATGCTCGCGGCCGCGAACCACGACCCCGCAGTCTTCGCCGACCCGGACGCACTCGACATCACGCGCAAGGATAACCGCCACATCGCGTTCGGCTACGGGATCCACTTCTGCTTAGGCGCGCCGCTCGCCCGCGCCGAGGGCCAGATCGCCTTTCGCGCACTGATGGAGCGCCTGCCGAACACACCCCGCCTCGCCAGCGAGGACATCGAGTGGGGCGGCACGTTCATCCTGCGCGGGCTGAAGAGCCTGCCGATTACGTTCTAAGACGCTACGCCGTCATCCCGCCGAGGCCGACGAGCGCCCGCGCGTGCTCGATCTCGCCCATGTGGCGCAGGCCGTGCTGGTAGACGAAGCACTCGATGACCTCCAGCTTGCGCAGCGGCCCGTCCGGCCCGATCACGAGCGCGCAGTAGCTGTTCTCCAGCGCCGGCGGCAGCTTCGGCAGCAGCACCTGCGCCAGTGACTCCTCGGTCACGTCCGCGAGCGCGGCGGCGGTACGCGCGATGACTCCCGACTGGTACGCCCGCCACGCGTCGAGGCCGGCGAAGCGGAGCGATTCCATCTCGTCCACCGTCTCGCCCAGCCCAAACTTGTCAACCGTGACGCCGACCTTCGCGGCCCAGCCTCCCTGCTGCCACAGCGTCTGCTCGCTCAGGAACGGTCCGCTGATCGACTGGTCCTGCGCGCGGATGAAGTGGTTCAGGCTGAACGCGATGGGCAGGACGCCCGCGCGCTCGTGGTGGTTGACCTGCTCCAGCGACATGTCGAGCAGCGCCTTCTCGTACAGGGAGTTCATCACGCGCACGCGGTCCCGCAGCGACTCGACGAACATCTCGCTCAGCTTTCGGCCTCCTGCCAGCGCACCGCGAACAGGCGCACCGGCTCGCCGACGCCCTTCAGTTCGCGCTCGCCGCGGTCCTCGAACGAGACGCTGGCGGAGGTGCGAGCAAGGTCGCGCACCGTGCCCGACACGAGCGTCCCGCCCGCGGCGGCCTCGCTCGCCACGCGCGACGCGATGTTGACCGCACCGCCGTACACGTTGTCGTTCTCGCGGATCACGTCGCCGGCGTGGATACCGACGTGCAACGCCAGATCGACCGCGCGCGCCGCTTCGTGCATCGCCGCAGCGCAGGCGATCGCTTCGCGCGCCGCGCCGAACGTCGCTAGCACGCCATCGCCGAGCAGCTTGCCCTCGATAGCTGTGCCGCCGTTTGACTCGATCGCGCGCCGCAGCGACTCGTCCAGGGCACGAGCCTTCTCGCGGAACGCCGCGTCGCCGAGGCGCTCCGTGAGCGCGGTGGAGTCCGCAATATCGGCGAACAGGATGATCGCGGTGCCGGAGGGATGTTCTCGTTCAGGACCAGCCGAAGCGTCCTCAGCCAGAAACGCTTCTACTGCGGCCAGGGCCCGGGGGTCGCTGAGGCCGCCGCCAATTGCGCGACCTTCTAGCGCCACGAATCGCGCGTTCGGGATCGCGGCCGCCGTGCGTCTGCCCATGTCTATATTCGTGGCGATGGCATCGCGGTGATGGATCACGAGGGTCGGCGCGGTTATGCGTTCCAACAGTTCGGGTAGTTCAGGCCCTGCAGTCGTCAGGATCGTCCCGCGTCTGAAGTCATCCCATGTACTTGCCGCCCTCAACTGTACGGCGTAACGATGTCTCCGCTCATCAGTCCACCCCCATATGAGCCCGGCAACCATCTCGGTATACGACTCCCAGTCGTACTCGAGGACGCTGGTCAGCGCCAGCAATGCAGCTGTTGGCTCGAAGCCAGGTAGCCGGAAGACGGCGTCAACTAGAACAAGGCGGCGTATTCTGGCGGGATGCGCTTCGACGAAGTGAAAAATCGGAACAGCAGATGTACCGCTCGCAATGACGTCGAACCTTTCAAGCTCTAAGCGGTTCGCGACCGCATCAATATCCTGCAGCCGTGCCGCGATCGAAACGTCTTCGACCCCTCGTTGAGACAGTCCTGTGTTCCTGCGATCGAACGTGATGAAGCGATGCTTGCTCGCCATGCGGTCGACCAACTCCCGGATGCCAAAAAGCTCCCAATCGGCGTTCGCGGCGAGTGGCAGCCCAGGTAGGAACATGACGGGAGGCCCCTTGCCCATCGTCCAGTAGGCGATGCTTACGCCGTCGCTTGTGTTCGTGTACTGGATCTGCGGCTCCATCACGCGCTCCGCACCGCGAACAGCCGCACGGGCTCCCCGACGCCCTTCAGGTCGCGCTCGCCGCGGTCCTCGAACGAGACGCCCGCGGACGTCCGCGCCAGGTCGCGCACGGTGCCGGAGACGAGCGTCTCGCCCGCGGCGGCCTCGCTCGCCACGCGCGACGCGATGTTGACCGCACCGCCGTACACGTTGTCGTTCTCGCGGATCACGTCGCCGGCGTGGATGCCCACATGTAGGGGCAGACCCACGTGTCTGCCCCCATCGTGCATCTCATGCGCGCAGGCGATCGCCTCGCGCGCCGCGCCGAACACGGCGAGGACGCCGTCGCCGAGCAGCTTGCCCTCGATGGCCTGCCCGCCGTTCGAGGTGATCGCCCGCCGCAGCGATTCGTCCAGCTCGCGCGCCTTGTCGCGGAACACGGCGTCCCCCAGGCGCTCGGTGAGCGCGGTGGAGTCCGCGATGTCGGCGAACAGGATGATGGCGGTGCCGGAGGGTGCAAACGCTACTGGCGCACTGGCAGCTACTACCTCACCGGTCAGGAACTCCAGCGTTGGACGCAGAACTGAATCAGCGTCACCCACCCACGGATAGTGTGCATCGCCTTCAAGTGGGACGAACCGCGCGTTCGGAAGCCGCCGAGCCAGATACTGGCCCCACTCGAACGGACAGACCTGGTCGCCTCGCCGGTGAATCACCAGGGCCGGTGCGACAATCTGCCGCAGTACAGACTGGTTGTCGAACGTCTCACCCCCAAGTTGTTCCTCCATCTCTGGTGAGGTCGAATCGAACAACATGCGAGCCAAGCTCTGGAACATCTCTCGATCCGCACCGCTCGGGAAGAACTCGCTCGCCCTCGTCTTGGTGTATAGCTCTCGATCGCTACGCCGGAGCGCTTCAAGCGCGGCGGCGCGAGCTTCAAACTGCTCGCCTGCCCCGACTCGACCCGCTGCGTACGTCCCGTAGAGGACAAGCCCCCGCACACGGTCGGGATGACGCGCCGCATAGGCGAGCACTGGGTTACCACCCCACGAAATGCCGAAGAAGTCGACGATCGGGTTGTCCAACGCCTCGAGGACGGCGTCGATGTCAAGCATGTCATCTTCCGAAGTGAAGTCGGTCCGATTGCGGTCAGATAGACCGCAGCCATGCCGGTCGTAGAGAACAACGGTGCGATGCTCAGCCAACCGGGCCAAGAAGCGCTCCTGCGCAGGCGTGTCGCGCAGATACCAGTCGAGCGACGTGCGTCCCCCCGGTGGCACAACGAGTACCGGCCCGCTGCCCATTACGGCGTAAGCGGTCCTTGCCCCATCGGGGCGCCTTGCGTACTTTATCTGCGGCTCCATAGCGCAGCCATCTTACCCAATCGAGGCCAGGGCGGCCCCCGATTGACACCTTCTCGCCCCTCGTGCTACCTTGCCTCCCAAGTTATGTACTCCGCACTCATGGCGATGCCGAAGCCCTGCAGCGGCCCGAATCTGGGAACGGGCTGCTCGGGGCGTCACGCGTAACCAGCCCACCCACGGGCTAAAGGCACCGCCATCCATGTCCGAATCACCATCTCGTCGCACCCGTTTCGCTACCGCACTGCGCTGTCGCGAATGCCATCGCGAGTTCGCGCTCGAGCCCATCTATGTCTGCGACTTCTGCTTCGGCCCGCTCGAAGTGGTCTACGACTACGAGGCGATGCGCGGCGTGGTCACCCGCGAGTCGATCGAAGGCGGGCCGCTCTCGGTCTGGCGCTACGCCGACCTGCTCCCGTGCGACCCCGGCTACGCCGTCGACATCCAGGCCGGCTATACGCCGCTCGTCAAGGCGGAGCGCCTCGGCGACCTGCTCGGCCTGCGCAACCTTTACCTCAAGAACGACTGCGCGAACCCAACGTGGTCGTTCAAGGACCGCGTCGTTACCGTGGCCGCGACTAAGGCGCGCGAATTCGGCTTCGAGACGCTCGCCTGCGCCTCGACAGGCAATCTCGCGAACAGCGTCGCCGCCCACGCCGCGCACGCCGGGATGGAGGCATTTGTCTTCATCCCGTCCGATCTGGAGCAAGGCAAGGTGATCGGCTCGTCTGTCTACGGCGCGACGCTGATCGCCGTGGACGGTAGCTACGACGACGTCAACCGCCTTTGCTCGGAGCTCACGAGCACCTATCCATGGGCGTTCGTCAACGTGAACATGCGCCCGTACTACGCGGAGGGGAGCAAGACGCTCGGCTTCGAGGTCGCGGAGCAGCTCGGCTGGCGCGCGCCGGACCACTGTGTCGTGCCGATAGCGTCCGGATCGCTCCACGTGAAGATCTGGAAGGGGCTGCAGGAGCTGGCCAAGCTCGGCCTCATCGATCAGCCGCGCACGAAGATGTCCGGCGCGCAGGCGGCCGGTTGCTCGCCCATCGTAACGGCGTTCGAGGCCGGTACGCTCAACGTGCGGCCGGTGCGGCCGAACACGATCGCGAAGTCGCTCGCGATCGGCAACCCGGCCGACGGCTACTACTCGTTGCAAGTGATGGCCGAGACGGGCGGCTCGGGCGTCGCGGTGAGCGACGAAGAAGTCGTCGATGGAATCAACCTCCTCGCGCGCACCGAGGGCATCTTCGCCGAGACGGCGGGCGGTGTCGTCGTCTCCGGGCTTAAACGCCTGGCTGAACGTGGACGCGTCGACCCCGACGAGACCATTGTCGCGTTCATCACGGGCGCCGGGCTGAAGACGCAGGAGGCGATCGCCGGCTCGCTCCGCAAGCCGTTGCACATACAACCGTCCGTCGCCGCCTTCGAGGAGGCGCTCGAACATACGCCCGCGGGAAGCGCGACCTAGGGAGGGATTCGATCATGGCAAGTCAACGCGTCAAGTTTACGTTCCCGCAGGACCTCATCACGCTGCCGGTGATCTACGAGCTGGGGAAGCAGTTCAACATCATCACGAACATCCGCCGCGCCGATGTTACGGAGGACCGCGGCTGGGTCATCCTCCAGCTCGAAGGCGATCTCAGCGAGATCGACAAGGGGTTGGAGTGGGTCGCCACGCAGGGCGTCCGCGTCGATCCCGTGCAGGGCGACATCGTCGAAGGGTAGCGTGGGCGAACGCAACGGGCGCCGGCTGAAGACGCCGCGCACGACGGTGCGGCGTCTGCCGAAACGCGGCGCGCACGACTTCGAGACGATCGCGTCGATCCTCGACGAGGCGTTCGTCTGCCACGTTGGCTTCGTCGTCGACGGGCAGCCCTACGTCGTCCCGACAGGCTACGGCCGCGACGGGCGCACGCTGTACATCCACGGGTCGTCCGCGAGCCGCATGCTGCGCACGCTGTCGCAGGGCGTGCCGGCGTGCGTGACCGTCACGCTCGTCGATGGCCTCGTGCTCGCGCGGTCGGCGTTCCACCACTCGATCAACTACCGCTCCGTTGTCGTGCTCGGCGATGCGCAGCTCGTGCAGGGAGACGAGAAGCTCCATGCCCTGCGTACGGTATCGGAGCACATGACGCCCGGGCGCTGGGACGACGTCCGCCCGCCGACGGCGCAGGAGCTGAAGGCGACGTCCGTCCTCAAGCTGGACATTGAGGAGGCGTCCGCCAAGCTGCGTACGGGCGGGCCGATCGACGACGAGGAAGACCTCTCGCTAGACGTGTGGGCGGGCGTGCTGCCGATGTCGCTCGTGCCGAAACGGCCCGTCGCGGACGAACACACGCCGGCCGCCATCGATGTGCCGCCGTACGTCACGAAGTACCGGCGAGGCGCCCGTAGGAGCGTCCTGTAGGGGAGGCCTTTAGGCCTCCCGCAGCGCGACAATGACGCAAGACGGATCGGGCGCAAGCGCCGTAGGGGAGGCCTTCAGGCCTCCCGCAACGTAACAATGACGGAAGACAGATCGAGGGCAAGCGCTGTACGGGAGACCTTTAGGCCTCCCGCAACGGATCTTCCTCCGTGGCTTCCCGTACGCCGCCCCAACCGCCTCGATCTGGACGGCTACCGCGAACCCGGCCGGTTCTTCGTAACAGCTTCGACCTCAGGGCGGCAGCCGTGGTTCCGACGTGATGCCGTGGCTAGATATTGCGCGGACGCTTTAAGGGAATCGTGTTCGCGTCAACGCTTCGAGCTTGTTGCCTATTGCTTCATCCCCGACCACCTGCACTTCCTTGTGGAGTCAGAGCAGGAAGGCACCGACCTCGTCCGGCTTGTCCGCGACTTCAAACAGCGCACCGGCTGGTGGTTCAGAAATCGCTACCAGGCGGGAGGCCTAAAGGCCTCCCCTACAGGGTTCCGGCCATCCCTCTGGCAGAGGAGCTACTACGACCACGTTCTTGGTCAGGATGACGACTCCGACCGTATCGTGCGCTACATTCTCGACAATCCAGTGGATGCATGCCTTGTCGAGGACGCGTTCGACTACCCATACTCCTGGTGCGCGTACGACTGGCCGGAACGTATTTTGGCTTCCAACATGCCGGCTGGCTTAGGGCACGATTAGATGTCCGTCTATGCTAGGCTAATCGAGAGGTTTCTATGTCCGTAAAGGTCCGCATCCCGACTCCGCTACGACCGCTCACCGGCGACCAGGATGTCGTGTCTGTGAACGAGAGCGCCTCGCTCGCCGAGCTGATCGACGCCCTCGACGCGCAGCATCCCGGCATCAAGGAGCGCCTCTGCGACGAGACGGGCGAGCTCCGCCGATTCGTCAACGTCTACGTCAACGGCGAGGACGTCCGCTTCCTCTCCGGCCTCCAGACGCCCATCAAGTCCGGCGCCGAGGTTAGCATCGTCCCTGCCGTCGCCGGCGGTTAAGGGAGCCGTAACTCCCTCACCCCAGGTCCCGGCCCCACGAGCCCTAATCGACAGATCGCCCCTCCCCCTCTGCGGAGGGCGCGGGGAAGGGGTGAGGGCAGCCAGCGCTGGCCCAAGCGGGCCTGTATCAAGCGCGCCATTGTTAAACTTCCGTAACGACTTCCAGCACCCTGCCGTTCTATCCTGGTTCTAGACCCGCGGGGCCGAGACCCCAGGGAACGGAGGAACACAATGAACAGACTTTGGAAGATCGTCCTCTTCGCTGTCGTAGGGCTTGCCCTTGGTGGGGCGGCCTTCGGGATCGTTGCCGCGCAGGACTCAGGCACGCCGACGGACCCGCCGTCCGCAACGGCGGCCCCCTCGACGGGCGACGCGACAACCGAGGATGTCGACAGCGACCGCGAGGGGCTGCGTGACGAGTACCTCGCGCAGCTCGCCGAAAACCTCGGCGTAAGCCAGGCCGACCTCGAGGCCGCGCTCACGCAAACCGCGCTCGATATGGTCGACAAGGCCGTCGCCGACGGCAAGCTGACCGAGGAAGAGGCCACGCAGATCCGCGAGAAGATCAACTCCGGCGAAGCGCCGCTCTTCCCGGGCTTCGGCCACGGCTTCCATCGCGGCTTCCACGACGGCTTCGGCGCCGGCGCGAAGCTCGAGGAGATCGCGGCCTTCCTCGGCATCGACGTCTCGGACGTGATGACAGGCCTCAAAGATGAGCAGAGCCTGGCCCAGATCGCGGAGGCGAACGGCAAGAGCGCCGACGAGCTCGCGGCCTTCCTGCTCGAGAGCATGCAGGCGCGGCTCGCTGAGGCAGTCGCAAACGGCGACATTACGCAGGAGCGCGCCGACGAGATCATCGCCAACGGGCAGGACCGCATCGATGAGCTGATCAACCGCACGGGCTTCCCGGGCCCGCGCGGCGGCCCCGGTCACTTCCGGCCGGGCTTTGACGCCCCGGCAAACGAAGAGGGCAGCACGACCGAGCCTTCGGGCATCATCTTCTAGCCAGCGACCAGCATGCGTTAGGGAGAGGGAGGCCGGGTGGCCTCCCTCTCCGTTTATTCAGCCGTCCGCAACAATTGTTACAGTTCGGAAACGACTCCGGCGGGCCTTGCGGCGTATCCTGGGATAGGAGGGAGCAAGAACGGCCCGAATATACTGGAGATGGACGGAATGAACGACTCTCGCCAAAACGACCTCATCCTCGTAGCCGATGACGACGCCCACATCGTGGAGCTCGTCTCGCTCTACCTGACTCGCGCCGGCTATCGCGTCGAGACGGCCGGCGACGGCGACGAGGCGCTCCGTAAGGTGAAGGAGCTCGACCCGGCGCTGCTCCTGCTCGATGTCATGATGCCCGGGCCGGACGGGCTGCAGGTCTGCCGCGCGCTACGCCGCCGGAGCGACGTGCCCATCGTGCTGCTGACGGCGCGCAGCTCAGACGTCGACAAGATCGCCGGGCTGCGCTTCGGCGCGGACGACTACGTGACGAAGCCGTTCAACCCGGACGAGCTGCTCGCGCGCGTCGAGGCGGTGCTGCGGCGGGCGCGAGCGGGCACCGCCGTGCCCGAGCAGGAGCACCTGCAACTCGATGGGCTGGAGCTGGACCTCGGACAGCGTTCCGTGGCCGTCGAGGGGCGGGACGTCTCGCTCACGCCGAAGGAGTTCGACCTGCTGGCAACGTTCGCGCGCTTCCCGAACACGGTGCTGGACCGCGAGCAGCTGCTGGATCTTGTGTGGGGCACGTCGTTCTACGCGCTGCGCACCGTCGACGTGCACGTCGCCCGTCTGCGCGACAAGCTGAAGGGAAGCTCCTTGCGCATCGAGACGATCTGGGGCACAGGCTACCGCCTGGCAATACAGGTCTAGCATGGGACCAGCGCGCCGGGCGCTCTTCAGTCTCCAAACGAAACTCATCGCGGCGTTCGCGCTCGTCACGCTGACGGGGCTCGCGATCGCGGGGGTGATCTTTGTCGTGATCCAGCGTGACGAGCAAGAGGAGCAGGCGATCGACCACGTGATCGCCACGTCGCCCGCGATCTACACGGACTTTACGTTTCTTCAGCGTGGCGGCGAACCGCCGGAGCAGCTCTCGGAGTTCATCGACGCCGCCGCGGACGACAACGAGCTGCGCATCCTGCTCATCGACCGGGTCGACGGCGCCGTCGCCGCGGACAGCGGGGACGAGCTGACGGGCAAGGTGGTTGTCGTGCCGGCAGAGATTCGCGGTTCGCTGGAGCAGCCGGTGCGTGGCCAGCCCTATGTTTCCTGGCGCGCCGATGACGAAGGACCCGCGGCGGATCTGACGCTGATTACGGCCGTTCCGAGCCGTTCCGGCCCATTTGCGCGGGCCGGCCCGGACGAAAACGAGCGCTACTGGCTCGTGCTCGCCGTGCCGGACGCGACGATCCGCGAGGCCTGGCGCGATCTCCTGCCGGCGCTCGCCGTGGCTGCTGCGATCGCGCTGCCGTTCGCGGTTGGCCTTGCGATGCTGGTCGCGGCGTACGTCACGCGCCCACTCTATCAGCTCACCGTCGCGTCGCAGCGCATAGCAGAGGGCGACTTCGATGTGGAGGTCAACGTCGATCGCGGCGACGAGGTCGGGCGACTCGCGCGAACGTTCTCGACGATGGCGCAGCGCGTCGGCGAGACGCACACGCAGATGCGCCAGCTTGTCGCCAACGTTTCGCACGACATGAAGACGCCGCTCACGTCGATCCTCGGCTTCGCGCAGGCGCTGCGCGACGGCCGCGCGCAGGACGAAGGCGAGGTGCAGCGCATGGGTACGGTGATTCACGAAGAGGCGCAGCGGCTGACGCAGCGCCTGAACGACCTCCTCTACTTATCCGAGATCGAGTCCGGCCAGGCGCTCCTCCAGCGCGCCGACGTCGATCTCGAACGTCTCGTCCGCGATGCGATCGACCGGGTCGAACCCGCGGTCGAGGAGCGTGGCGTCAGCATCAGCGCCGATCTCGCGTCGGGCGTCACGGTGAGCGCGGACGGGGGAAAGCTGGAGCGCGCGATCGAGAACCTGCTCGACAACGCGCGCAAGTACACGCCCTCCGGCGGCGAGGTCATGGTGCGGACGTACGCGGGGCCCGCGCGCGACGCCGCCTTCATTGAGGTGGCGAACACTGCGCCGGACATTTCGGAGGACGAGCTGCCGCGACTGTTCGACCGCTTCTACCGCCGCGATCGCGTGCGCGCGCTTGGCGCGGCCGCCGACGGTTCGGGCCTCGGCCTCTCTATCGCGCGCGACCTGGTCGAGCTGCACGGCGGCACGCTCGATGCGTCGTTGCGCAACGGGGATCTCGTGTTCACGACGAAGCTCCCGCTGCGCGCGTAACTGCTCGCCGAGGGCTTCCGTCCCTAGCGACGCAGCCCCTCCACGGCCCGCCACAGCTCTCGGTCGGAACGCAGGAGGCGCATGAGCTGGCTCGTCGTGACACCGAGCGCGTGCGCCGCCCTCGCGTAACTCCCCTCGGCGGCAGATAGCGCATCGAGCGCGGCCGCCACGACGATGGGGTAGTTTGTGTTCCTGGCGTTGATCGCGAGGGCGCCCCGCCCTGCGGTGCGCTGCGCGAGCAGCTCGTCTGGTAAGGCCGGCTGCGTTAGATCGAACGGCACGCGTACCTCCAGGGCGATGCGCTCGCGCAGGCGGCGCAGCGCGCGACGGCGGTTCTCCGCAAGCGACCTCGATTCCTCCGCCTGCACCACGACGCCGCTTTCGGGATGACGCAATCGAAGCGCCGTCTCGACCTTGTTGCGCCGCTGGCCACCGGGGCCGCTCGCTTTGTAGCGCTCCTCTCGACACTGCTTGAGCAGCGCCGCGTCGTCCAGCCGCAGCCATTCGTCTCGTGGGTGAGTCGCCATAGCGCCGCTCCCAAGCTACCATAGCTCCGGCCGATACTCCTTCGAGAGGTTCGTATGCGGTTCCGCCTGCTCGTCGCGCTACTCGTCCTCCCGATCGTCATCGCGGCGTCGGTTGCCGGCCCCGAGAGCGCCCGGGCGCAGGAGGGCGACTGGAGCATTCGCTCCTTCGAGGCGCAGCTCGATGTCACGCAGGACGCCGTCCTGCGCGTCAGCGAAGACATCTACGTCGATATCGGTACCGGCCACGGCATCTACCGCGACATCCCGGTCGAGTACGCGTACACGAACGAGGCAGGCGAGTCGACGGACGAAGCGCGACTGATCACGATCAGCAACATCTCGGTCGACGACGGCGCGCGCCCGGTCCCGTTCGCTACGTTCGACGAGCGGCCGAACTTCCGCATCCGCATCGGGGATCCCGACGTGATCGTGCGCGGGCTGCAGCGCTATCGCATTCGCTACGACGTTACGGGCGCGCTCAACCCCTTCGCAGACCACGACGAGCTGTACTGGAACGTAACCGGTAACGAGTGGGAGGCGCCCATCCTCGATGCGCGCGCCGAGGTGACGCTGGCGAACCCCGGCATTCTGCAGGTGGACTGCTTCCAGGGCGAGACCGGCACGACCGAGCCGTGCGCATCCCAGCTCGGCGACACGGGCGGCGCTTCCTTCCGCGCGACGGCTCCACTCGAGCCCGGGCAGGGCCTGACGTTCGTCCTCAGCCTGCGCAAGGGGCTGGTGGACGTGCCGCCGCTCCTGCTTGTCCCGGCGACACACGAGGACGGCCCGCTCGATCCCGTCTCTGGGTTCCTCGGGCCGTCGCCCTGGACGCTGGCTGTCAGCGTGCTGCTCTCGCTCGTCGCCGTATGCGCCGCAATCTACCAGTGGTGGAGCGACGGCCGCGATCGCTGGTACGGCGATACCTACTACCTGAGCGAGAACGCCCCGCAGGAAGAGACGCGTCCGCCCTTCGCGCATCAGACGATTGTCGTGGAGTTCACGCCGCCCGAGGTCGCGGGCGACAGCGGGCGCAGGCTGCGTCCCGCCGAGATCGGCCTGCTGCTCGACGAGCGCGCCGACACGCTCGATGTCAGTGCGACGATCGTCGATCTCGCGGTACGCAAACACATCCAGATCTCGGAGCAGCCGGCCGGCGGCGTCCTCGGGATGTTCAAGGGCCCCGACTACATGCTCTCACGCCTTACGACCGACGATAGCGAACTGCTCCCCTACGAGAAGAAACTCGCCGGCGCGCTGTTCGACGGCGGCGAAACGGTAAAGATGAGCGACCTCAAGAACAAGTTCCACGAGGACCTCGAGAAGGTGAAGGAGCTGCTCTACCGCGACGTCACGAAGGAACTCGAGCTCTTCCCGCGCGATCCGGAATCGACTCGCGCGTTTTATCGTATGCTCGGCATCGGCGGCATCGTCGCGGGGGTGGTCATCGGCTTCGGTCTCGGCAAGGTCTTCGGCGTCGCGCTGCTCGCGCTACCGATCGTCGTCGCGGGCGCGGCGCTCTTCGCGATCGCGCAGGCGATGCCGCGTCGCACGGCGAACGGGTGGGAGACGTTCCGGCGCTGTCTCGGCTTCCGCCTCTACATGGTGACAGCGGAGACGGACCGCCAGAAGTTCGCCGAGCAGGCGAACATCTTCCACGAGTACCTGCCATACGCGATCGTCATGGGATGCGTGAAGAAGTGGGCAAAGGCGTTCGAGGGCCTGGATGTCCAGCAGGGCGCCGGCTACTACACCGGGACGCACCCCTTCGTGCCGCTCGCCTTCGCCGACAGCGTGAACGACTTTTCGGGCAGCGTGTCGGGCGTGATGGCGTCAACGCCCGGAGGCTCCGGAGGCAGCGGCTTTTCCGGAGGCGGATTCTCGGGTGGCGGCGTTGGTGGCGGTGGCGGCGGACGCTGGTAACGTCCGCTTAGCGACCTACCAGCGGCTGCGGGCGGGTGCGCGCTTCGAGAAACAGTCGCTGCAGTAGACCGGCCGGTCGCCTCGGGGCTCGAACGGTACTTCTGTGTCGCGACCGCACTCTGCGCAGACGGCCGGGAACATCTTGCGGGGCGCGTAGCCACCGCCGTCCCCGCCACCGCCTCCGCGCTCGGCCTTGCGTGCGCGCCGGCACTCTGGGCAGCGCTTCGGCTCGCTGTAGCCCTTCATCGAGAAGAACTCCTGGTCCTCCGCCGAAAAGGTGAACTGCTGCCCGCAGTCCTGACAGGTGAGGGTTTTTTCGCTGTACGCCACGTGGACGACCTCCCGTTTGTTTTGGTCCTGGTCGTCGATGCGGCTCAGGTTGCCCAGTTCGAGGACGAGGAATCCGGCCCGAATACTATCACGATTTTGTCAAGCTGGCAATATCCCGCCGGAACGGACGTGCTATCTTAGCTTCGATGTCTCCAGCCCGAAAGGTGGCTCCACTGTCCAGCAAAGGCGGCATTACGCCTGCCTGGGTCATCGAGCGACTGGACGCCGCCTACGGCACGCTGCCCTGGCGGCCCAACCACGATCCCGTCGCGGAGCTGGTGCTCACGCTGCTCTCGCAGAATACGTCCGATACGAACTCCGGCCGCGCGTTCATGCGTCTGCTCAGCACATTCCCCGACTGGCAGGCGGTCCACGACGCGAAGGTAAAGGACATTGAGCGGGCGATCCAGCCGGGCGGCCTTGCGCCGACGAAGGCGCCTCGACTGCAGGCCATCCTGCGCGAGGTGTACGCGCGAAACGGCTCGTTCGATCTCACGTTCCTCAGCGATCTGCCGCTGGAGGACGCACGCGGGTGGCTGCGCAGCCTGCCGGGCGTCGGCCCGAAGACGGCCGCTTGCGTGCTGCTCTTCGCGCTGGGGCGACCCGCGCTGCCCGTCGATACGCACGTCCACCGCGTCGCGCTGCGTCTTGGCCTCGTGCCGGAGAAGACGAACGCCGAACGCGCGCATGAGGTCCTGGAGGCCCAGCTCGCGCCCGGGCAGATCTATCCGTTCCACATCCAGCTCATCAAGCACGGCCGCCGCACCTGTTCCGCCCAGCGACCCAAGTGCCCCGCCTGCCCGCTCGTCTCGCGCTGTCCCGCCGTGGGTAACTTTCATCCGGAGCTGGAGAGATCGTAAGGAAGGGCTTTATGCCTCCCGGCGCACACTGTACAGAGCGGAAGAGGGGAGCGCGTGTTCGCGTGGTTGTCGAGGGGGCCGGACAGACCTGAAAGGTCTGTCCCTACGGTGGCGAGCCGCGCTCGCCAGGGCGGCCCGACGGCCGCCCCTACCGTCCCGCTTCCCGCCTCCCGGTTCTTACTTCCGCCGCCTGCTATACTCCACCATCATCTCACTCTAAGGCGAAACACGTGGTCCGCGCCGGCATCATCAACGTCACTGGTTACATGGGAGCGGAGGCCGCTCGGCTTCTCCACGGCCATCCGGAAGTCGATCTCGTTTCCGTCACCGGACGCAGCGCCGCCGGGCAACAGATCGGCGAGGTGTTTCCTCACCTCGCACCGCTTGGTCTCACGATCGAGGAGGAGCTGGGCGAAGTCGATGCCGTCGTCTCCGCGCTGCCGCACGCGGCGGCGGCCGAGACGCTCGTGCCCTACATCGAACGTGGGCTGCCCGTGCTCGATCTCAGCGCCGACTTCCGCATGCGCGAGCAGTCCGAATACGAGGAGTGGTACGGCAAGCATCCCGCGCCGCAGTACCTGGAGGGCGCCGTCTTCGGCATTCCGGAGCTACACCGAGAGGAGATCGCCGGCGCGAAGCTCGTGGCCGGGCCGGGCTGCCACTCGACCGCCGCGATCCTCGGCCTCGCGCCCGTCGTAAAGGCGGGCTTGATCGAGCCCGACATCATCGCCGACAGCAAGAGCGGCGTCTCGGGCGCGGGCCGCACGCTCGGCCTGACGTACCACTTCGCGGAGGCGAACGAAGATGTCGCCGCTTACGCGCTCGGCGGGCATCGACAGCTACCAGAGATCACGCAGGAGCTCGGCGCGCTCTGGGAGGCGCCGCCCCCCCGCGTGACGTTCGTCCCGCACCTCGTACCGATGACGCGCGGTATTCTCGTCACGTCCTACGCCACGCTTCGCGGGGACGCGTCGATTACGGTCGAGCAGCTCCGCGCGATGTATCGCGAGTTCTACGCGAGTTCACCCTTCGTCCGCGTCGTGGACGAGCCACCCGCCACGAAACAGACCCTGGGCGGCAACGCCTGTCTGATCCACCCCACGCTCGACGCGCGCACGAACCGGCTGGTCGTCGTGAGCTGCCTCGATAACCTGATGAAGGGCGGAGCGGGGCAGGGCATCCAGTGCCTGAACCTGATGCTCGGCCTGCCCGAAAGCGCCGGCCTCTCGAGCCTCGGCTTGTACCCGTAGCAAATGGAAGCGCCGCTGATCGAGGTGCCGGACGGGACGGTCACGACACCGGAGGGCTTCCTCGCCGGTGCGGCCGACGCGCGCGTGCGCGACGACTACGCGCAGGGCCGCCTCGATCTCGCGCTGCTGCACTCGGAGCGTCCGTGCGCGGCCGCCGCGACGTACACGCAGAACAGCTTCCTCGGCCCGCCGCTGCGCGTCACGAGAGCCCACCTTGCAAACGGGCGCGCGCAGGCCGTGATCGCCAATAGCGGCATCGCGAATTGCCTGACGGGCGAACCGGGCGTCGCGGACGCGGAGGAGATGGCGCGTCTCGCCGCCGCGAAGCTCGGCCTCGATCCGGCGGACATCGCCGTTGCCAGCACCGGCGTCACGGGCTGGCGACTGCCGATGGACCGCATCCGCGCGGGTATCGATCGCATCATCACAACGGCGGACGGCGGCGACCACTTCGCGCACGCCATCATGACGACAGATACCGTGGCGAAGCAGACGGCCGCGCGGTTTCAGCACGACGGCGTCACGTACAGCGTCGGCGGCTGCGCAAAGGGCTCCGGCATGATTGCGCCCAACATGGCGACGATGCTCTCGTTCCTCACGACCGACGCCGCGGTCGACCAATCGTTCCTCCAGTCGGTGCTCAGCGATGTCGTCGAGGTCTCCTACAACATGATGACCATCGATGGCGACACGAGCCCGGAGGACCTCGTGCTGCTGCTCGCGAACGGCGCCGCTGCGAACGGCGCTGGCGTCATCGACGCGCAGCACCCCGCCGCGCACGTCTTCCGCGCGGCGGTCGAGCACGTCGCCGTTACGCTCGCGCGCAAGCTCGCCCGCGACGGCGAGGGCGCGAGCAAACTGATCGAGGTGCGCGTCGACAACGCCGCGACGGTTGAAGACGCGCGCCGCGTCGCGAAGGCCGTCGCGAGCTCCGCGCTGGTGAAGACGGCCGTTTACGGCAACGACCCGAACTGGGGCCGCGTACTCGTCGCCGCCGGAAACTCGGGCGCGCGCATCGAGGAGCCGCGCGTCTCGCTCGCGATCCAGGACACGGACGTCTACCGCAACGGCGAGCCGCTTCCGTACGAGGCCGCCGCCGTCTCGGCGCTCCTCGCCCAGGCCGAAGTCCGCGTCCGCATCGACCTCGCCCTCGGCGACGCGACGGCCACGGCCTGGGGCTGTGACCTCACGCCCGAATACGTCCGCATCAACAGCGAGTACACGACGTGACGGTTCTCGCCACAGATTGGCACAGACTCCCACAGATTTTCCCACGGGTTGAACTCCATCTGTGTTCCTCTGTGAGCATCTGTGGCTCAAGCTCGTGCTAGTCGTTAAGATCGGCGGCTCTACGCTCGGCGCGCACGACACGTCGCTGGACGACATCGCGGCGCTGCATGCCGAAGGGAAGCAGCTCGTCGTTGTGCACGGCGGCGGCGCGACGATCAGCGAGTGGCTCGAGCGGGCCGGCGTTCCATCGCGATTCGAGCGCGGCCTGCGCGTCACGGACGCCGCCACGCTCGACGTCGTCGTGGCCGTGCTTGCGGGGGTTGTCAACAAACGACTCGTCGCCGAGCTGCAGGCGCGCGGCGCGCGCGCGACGGGCCTCTCCGGTGTCGACGGCGCGATCATCCGCGCGCGCCGCTACGACGAGGCGCTCGGTTTCGTCGGCGAGGTCGTCTCCGTAGACGCCGAGGCGCTGCGCGGCGCGGCGCAGAACGCCGTCGTCGTGCTCGCGCCGATCGCGATCGAGGACGGCGGTTCCCAGCTCCTCAACGTGAACGCCGACACCGCTGCGGGCGAGGTCGCTGCCGCGCTCCACGCTGAGCAGCTCGTCTTCCTCACCGACGTCGCGGGCGTCATGGACGGCTCCGGCGCCGTATGCGACACGCTTTCGGCGGAAGAAGCGAGCGGCCTGCTCGCCGAGGGTACCGTCGCCGGCGGCATGATCCCCAAAGTCGAGTCCGCTCTGCGCGCCGCCGCCGCCGGCGTCTCGACGGCCATCGCTGACGGCCGCCAGCCCGGCACGCTGCGTGCCATTCTCGACGGGTCGTCGTCGAAGGGTACGCGCATTGCGTAGGGCGGCGCACCGTTCGGGCCTAAAGACCCGAACCTACGGGCCGCGGACGCGGGACACGCGCATTGCGTAGGGCGGCGCACCGTTCGGGTCTAAAGACCCGAACCTACGGGCCGACGACCGCGCCAGCAGCAGATCGCTCGTATCTGCCCGATTACTGTAGTACGATTCAGGTTCACGAAAGGGGCTTGTCAAGCTTCCTTAGCAATCGCTAGAATAGGGCACCGTTGAATACGAAATCGTGCCCCATCGCGTAGGAGGACGCCATGCCCAAGTCTGAGATACTCGAAGAGTTGCGCAAAGAGACCGGCGCAGAAGATCTCGACCTTTCCTGGATCGATGCGCCCGCCGCCGAGCGCGGTATTCGCGTCGTTCCCGGCAAGCGCGGCCTTACGCTGGAGGACATCAACGTCGGCTCGTACGGGGACCCGCCGGACCGCACCGAAAACCAGAGCGGCCGCATGCGCGGCTCCGCTCCCCGCAACGACGCGCAGAACCTCGCGGCGCACTGGATGAAGAAGTCCGAGTCGTGGTCGGACTCCGCGATGATGCTCTACGAAGAGGCGCTCCAGCGCCAGTGGAGCTCTGCCACCGACGTCCCGTGGGAAGAGCTGCCCGACCTGGACGAGGACCTCGAGCTTGCGATGTCGCAGCTCTGCACGTTCCTCACGCAGGTCGAGTTCATCGCCGGCGACGTGCCGGGCAAGTTCGCTCCCAACGTCAGCGCCGAGCACTTCGAGACCGGACTCTTCCTGGCCTCGCAAATCATGGACGAGGGACGCCACCTGGACGTCTTCCGCAAGCGGGCGCTCGCGAACGGCATCGGCCTGCTCCAGGCCGGCCCCGGCGCCGTTGGGCTGCTCACCGCGGAGAGCTTCGTTGAAATGACGGCGAGCCTCCACCTCGTGGGTGAGGGCTTCGTGCAGTCGCTGTTCCGTATGGGCGAGATGATCGCCCACAGCGAGGTTGACAAGAAGATCTTCCGCCTCGCCGCGCAGGACGAAAGCCGCCACGTCGCGTTCGGCGTGATGCACATGAAGCACCTGCTCGAAGTCGAGCCCGACCGCCGCGAGGAGGTGCACACGTACCTCGACCGCATGGAGGGCCAGGTCGGCTCGACGCCGAACCAGGCCGGCCTCACCGGCGGCGGCGACACCAGCGAGGCGCTCGCCATCCTGCTCGGCGGCGGCAAAGACGAGACGCGCCTGAACGAGGGCTACAACAAGCTGATGGCCGTGCGCCGCCGGCAGTTCATGGAGTACCTGCACCGCCTCGAGGTCGTCGGCCTCGACGATCGCAAGAACCGCCTGCCCGAGCGCATCAAGATGTTCCTTGGTATCGAGTAGGCCCCGCCCGGCGAAGCACCGCAGGCGACCCGCACAAGCGGGTCGCCGCTTCTAAAGGAGACCCGATGGCAACGAAGTCAGAGATCGCACGGCAGTATCTGGACCTCCAGCGCAAGATGAAGTTCGACGACGTGCTCGAGCTGGTCGCGGACGATGTCGCGGTTACGACGCCGGGGGCCGGCACCGTAAGCGGAAAGGCCGCGGCCGGCAAGCAGATGAAGGAGCGAGCGGCACGCGGCGGCGGCAGCGCGGAGATCCAGTGGGGCGACCCCGAGGAAGACGGCAACACGGTCCAGGTCATCGGCACCGGCAGCCCGTTCGGGCCCGTCAAGATCGTTTTCGAGTTCGCACCCGACGAGAAGATCGCGAAGGTCGATGTCGGTCTCGCCAGCGGCTCCCGGGACGCCGGTTCGCTGGGCCAGCAGGCCTTCCAGCCCCCACCGCTCGACTTCCGTTGGGCTTCCGTGCCGACGGAGCGCCCGCCGCGCCTGGGCGATCTCGGGCCCGACGGCTTCACGCTCAAGATGGCGGACGCCGGCTCGTACGCCTGGGCGCCCGATCACTGGCCCTACGAGAACGACACGCCGCGCGGCGCCTGGCCCGCCAAGCCGCACAATCGCGGCTTGCCCGCACCGTACACGATCTACAACAAGCACGAGGTCTGGGCAGAGAACTGCGCCGATCTCTACGAACTCGCCATCCGCGAACGATGGATCCCCGCGACCGGCGTCGCCTGGGGCTCCATCGAAGCGCTGCCGGAGCACGTCGAGGCGTCGATCGACCAGATCTGCACGCTCATCTCGGAGCAGCAGTACAACTCGAACCAGGTCCTCATGGGCTGGCTCAAGGACATCTCGTACGGCTACCACGAAGTGAAGCTCTACCTCGCGACGCAGGTCTACGATCAGGCCCGCCACGTCGAGGCGTTCCGCAAGCGCGCGCTGGCGAACGGCGGCGGCCTGGGTGTGCAGACGCCGGGCTTCATGAACCGCACCGTTTACGGGGCGTTCAAGTTCACGGAGCTGGTCTGCTACGTGAACATTCTGCGCGCCTCGTTCTTGCTTGGCCTCGCAGACTTCGCCGACCGCATCGGCCGCTCGCAGGCCGACCGCCAGCTTTTCGAGGGCATGGCGAACGACTTGCACCGCCACATGGCATACGGCGCCGAACACCTGAAGTTCTACATCCGCGCGAACCCGGAGCATTACGAACGTGCCCACGTCTGGCTCAACCGCGGCGAGGCGATGCTCGCCGCTGACCTGCGCCGCGACACCGTCCAGCGCGAGGCGTTCATCCTCGCCCTCGGCGACACGGTGCAGAAGGGCAAAGAAGGGCTCAAGGAGCTGCGCCAGGCGCAGCTGCAGAAGTACCTCCGTACGCTCGAAGCGGCCGGCGTCGCCGACCGAGAAAGCCGTCTCATCCCTGCCTTCCGAGACGCCATCGAGAACCCGTAGCCCGGTCCCCCGTCAAGAGGAACCCGCCGGCCCTTCCGCATTGCGCGAAAGGGCCGCCTTCTTTTGTTGCGCTGGGGCACGGGCGAAAGCGTGTCGCCCCTCACCCCATGTCGGCGGGCGATCGAGAGGCCGCCGGCGGACCGCCCCGCTCCCGCATACGGGCCAGGGGAAAGGGGTGAGGGTGTGCCTGCGAATGCACGCCGGCGGGAACGATTGGTCCCGGCTCACGAGTGTTTTCGCGCTCGCGCTTGTGCCCTTTCCACCCCTCCGCTAGCCTCACAACGACATGACCTTCCCCCTCGACCCAACCGAGCGCGGTCCGGAAGGCCTGGGCCCTCCGCCGGGCGTCTTCCGCTTCCGCCCGCGCCGGCGTCGGTTCAGCCCGCCGGGCGGGCTCGTGCGATGGGGCACCGTCCTGGTTGCGCTGATTCTCCTCTATGCGGTTGCCAGCATCGCAAAGGGCATCTACGCGAACTGGCTCTGGTTCGACAGCGTCGAATACACGTCCGTTTACCGGTTGCGCATCGTCACGCGCATCTGGCTGTTCTTCGCGGGCAGCGGCGTCTTTCTCGCCTACTTCGGCTCTAACGTGCTCTTCGCACTGCGCGCCGGTTCGAGCGAACCAGACAATAGCGAGCCGGCGTTCGCCCTCGCGGACCCGGCTGCTGTGCGTCGCATCGCGCTCGTGGCCGGCATCGCGCTCACGCTTTTTGTCGCCGTTATCTTCGGCGTGCAGGCCGCCGGGCAGTGGGACAGCATTCTGCTCTACATCAACAGCCAGCCGTTCGGCGTCCAGGACCCGGCCTTCCACAAGGACATCGGCTTTTACGTCTTCGAACTTCCCGCGCTGAACTTCATCGTCGGCTGGTCGCTCGGTGTCGCCGTCCTCACGACGCTCGCCGTCGCGGCGCTGTACGCCTTCCGGACGCTTGCCGCAGGCTTCGAGATCACGGCTTCGCGCTGGGCACGTCCACACGTCTCGCTCCTGCTCGTGGCCGTGATCGCGCTGTTCATCTGGCGCTACTGGCTCGGGCGCTACGCGCTGGTCTACTCAGACCGAGGCGCCGTCTTCGGCGCGACGTACACGGACATCCATGCGCAGTTGCCGGTCGTCTACGCGCTCATGGCGCTTGCCGCAATCACCGCCGTCTGCGTGCTCGCGGGCGCTGTGCGGCGCAGCTCGCTCTGGCTGCCGGGTGGCGCCGTCGCGATCTGGGTGGTCGCTGCGATCACGGGAGGGGTGATTTACCCCGCGAGCTTCCAGCGCTTCCAGGTCGAGCCGAACGAGCTGGACAAGGAGCGGCCGTACATTGAGGACAACATCGCGGCGACGCGCGCCGCGTTCGCGCTCGATACCATCGACGAGCGTCCGTTTCCCGCGCGCGCTTCGGTGACGAACGAGGAGCTTGTCGCGAACCCGCAGACCACGACGAATATCCGCCTCTGGGACTTCCGGCCGCTCCTCCAGACGCTCAATCAGCTCCAAGCGATCCGCCTCCTGTACTCGTTTCTCAACGTCGATGTCGACCGCTACATCATCGAGGGACAAGTGCGCCAAGTCATGCTCGCCGCCCGGGAGCTCGATCCCGGCAAACTGCCGGAGGACCGCCGGAGCTGGGTCAACCGGCGCCTGGAGTACACGCACGGGTTCGGCATCGCGATGTCGGCGGTGAACGAGGTCGTTCGCGAGGGGTTGCCGGAGTTCTTCGTCCAGGACATCCCGCCTACAGGCGTCATCGATATCACGCAGCCGCGCATCTACTACGGCGAGCTGACCGATCAATACGTCGTCGTGGGCGGCGACTCTGACGAGTTCGATTATCCGATCGGCACCGACCAGCAGGCCCGTAGCCGCTTCGACGGCGGAGGCGGCGTGAAGATCGACTCGTTCCTCCGCCGCTTCGTCTTCTCCTGGGAACTCGCAGACACGAACCTGCTGATCAGCGACGCCCTGGGCAGCGATAGCCGGCTTCTGTACCGCCGCAACATCCACGACCGCGTCGCAGAGATCGCGCCGTTCCTCGACTATGACGCCGACCCCTACCTTGTCGTCGCCGACGATGGCCGCCTCTACTGGATGCAGGATGCGTACACGTCCACCGACCGCTATCCCTACGCGACGCGCAGCGACGCTGGGATCAACTATATCCGTAACAGCGTCAAGATCGTCATCGATGCGTATGACGGCTCCGTCACGTACTATCTCATCGATCCAACCGATCCGATCGCTCGCGTGTACGACAAGATCTACCCCGATCTGTTCACGCCGTTCGAGCAGATGCCCGACTCGCTGCGCGCCCACATCCGCTATCCCGAGGGGTTGTTCCAAATCCAGGCGGAGATGTACCGTCGTTACCATGTGCAGGACCCACGTGTCCTCTACAACGGTGAGGACCTTTGGGACATCCCGACCGAGCTGTTCTATAGCCAGGAGCAGCCAGTCCTGCCGTACTACGTGATCATGCGCTTGCCGGGCGAGCAGGAGGAGGAGTTCATCCTCATCTTGCCGCTGCGCCCCGGCGGCGAGCGCAAGAACACCGTCGCCTTGATCGCTGCGCGCTCAGACGGCGCGAACTATGGGGAGCTGATCGCGTTCCGCTTCCCGACCGACTCGCTCATCTTTGGCCCTTCGCAGGTGGAGTCACGCATCGATCAGGACCCGGTGATCTCGTCGCAGATCAGCCTGTGGAACCAGTCCGGTTCGCAGGTGATCCGCGGCAACATGCTCATGATCCCGATCGGCGAGGGCACTCTCTTCGTCGAGCCGATCTACCTGCAGGCGACCGCGAGCAGTCTGCCCGAGCTGAAGCGTGTCATTGTCGTCAACGGCAGTACGATCGCGATGGAGCCCACGCTCGACCGGGCGCTCAACGTCATCCTCGGGCGCGCCGCCCCCTCCGGCCCGACGACGAGCGAGACGCCCGTTGCGCCCACGCCCGGCCCGACGGCGACCGAAGGCGAGACGCCACAGCCCACCTCCTCGCCGCAGCCGACGGTTGTGCCGTCGGACGACGTCGGTGCGCTGGTCCAGCAGGCCAACGAAAGCTTCGCCCGGGCGCAACAGCTCCTGCGCCAGGGCGACTTCGCCGGCTACGGCGAGGAAGTCTCGCGACTGGAGGGCATCCTGCAGCGGCTGATGGAGCTCAGCGGCGACCAATCGCAATGACCATCGCGGAACGCGCGACAACGCTGCGTCTCAAAGACGGCCGCGCTCTGGGCTATGCGGAGTACGGGGACCCGAGCGGCACACCGCTTTTCTACTTCCACGGCTTCCCGAACTCGCGCGAGAACGCCCGCCTCGCCGACGACGCCGCGCGACGCAACCACGTGCGCCTGATCGCGCTCGAGCGGCCCGGCTTCGGCCTGTCCGACTTCAAGCGCGGCCGCACGCTCGCCGATTGGCCGGACGACGTCTCAGAGGCCGCCGATGCTCTCGGCGTCGGCCGCTTCGGTATCGTCGGGCTGTCCGGGGGCGGGCCGTACGTGGCCGCCTGCGCCGCGAAGATCCCCGATCGCCTCACCACCGCCGGCATCGTGAGCGGCGTAGGGCCGCTCACCGAGCGCGCCGCGCGCAAGGGCTACCCTCTCTCGACACGTATCGGCATGTGGTTCTGGCGTTACATCCCGTTCCTTCTCACGTTCGCGATGTGGTTCTCCGCGCTCTCCGTCCGCCGCAACGCCGATAACGCCCTGCGCTGGTCGATCCGCCGGCTACCTCCCGTCGACAAGGAGCTGTTCGACCGGCCAGAGGTCTGGGCCGCGATGCGCGACGACATCCGCGAGTCGTTTCGCCAGGGAGGGCGCGCCGCGGCGCAGGAGATGCGCCTCTACCTGCGGCGCTGGAACGTCGACCCGAAAACGATACCTATCGAGGTGCTGCTCTGGCACGGTGACGCCGATACGATGGTGCCGATCTCGAACGGCCGTTACATGGCCGAGACCATCCCGAACTGTCGCGCTACGTACTACCCGGGCGAAGGCCACTTCTTGATCGTCAAGCACGCGGCGGACATCGAGGTGGCGCTCCTCGCCCAGATGCGACGTTAGCGCGCCGCCGTGCGCAGCTCCAGCGCCTCGCGGATGCGACGCGCCTGCCACAAGTGCTCCAGGTCGTGCTCGTTTTGCTCACGCGCGAGCTGCGCGATGCTGATCTCGCCACGATAGGGGTGCTTGCCGGTGCGCTGCCACTCTTCACCTTCGAGCCCCCAGAGCAGGTACGACGAACGCTGCCGCAGCGTCTCGAACCGCTCGAGCGCCTCGTACAGGTCGATCTCGCGGTAGTCCTGATCGAGTAAGGCGACGTCCGGGTCAAACGCGCGGAGACGCGGGCAGTCCTTCTCCGCGATCAGCTCCAGGCACTTCACGAAATGCTCTTCGCAATCGCGAAGGTGCCCGGCGATCTCTTTCAGGCTGAGCGTGTCCTCGTCCTGACGCCAGCGCAGCTCGTCCTCTTCGAGGCCTGATAGCTGCGACCCGAGCTCGTGCGCGGCCTCCCGCAGCGCCTTCAAGAGCCAGCGCGTGCCGTCGGGCTCGGCGTCCTCGTACCACGACATGGGGACGCATTGTACCACCGCCGCGCTATCATGGCCTCGCATGGCCGCGCTCCCAACCGCCGACGCCTTCGATGCCCTCTGCGCGCGTGCGCGCGGCTGCTTCGCCTGCCGCGGGGGCGGCGCGCCACCGATGAACTTCGTCCACGTACTCGGTCCGACGAATGGCCGCCTCGACGCCGACGTCCTCTTCGTCGCCGAGGCGCCGGGCCGGCTCGGCGCGGCGCGCACCGGCATCCCCATGACCTCCGACGTCACCGGCCGCCGCTTTCACGCCTTCCTCGCCGACGCCGGTCTCGTCCGCGAGCGCGTCTTCGTCACCAACTCCGTGCTCTGCAATCCGCTCAGCCCGTCCGGCCACAACCGCCGTCCGTCCACACGAGAGGTCGCCGCCTGCCGGGACCTCCTCAGCGAGCAGGTGCGCCTCGTACGCGCGCCGGTCGTCGTCGCGCTGGGCGGCGTCGCGCTCGACACGCTCCGGCGCATCGCTCCGCACGACGCCGTCCTCTCCCGCGACGCCGCGCGCTCGATCGCCTGGCCCGGCCCCGACGGCCGCGCACGCGCGCTGGTGCCGCTTTACCACCCCAGCATCCAATCGACCCTCACCCGCCCGCACGAGACCCAGCGCGCCGACTGGCGGCGCCTGGGCGTGATCGTGCGCGGCTGGCCGCGTTTGCGCCACCTACCCGCGCGCCCTACGATGACTCCTGCATGAACCTCGACGCGCTGCCGCACACCGTCCTTATCATCCTCGTCGAGTTCAGCGCCGGATCTCTCATCGCCGCTCTCATCGCGGACGCCCGAGGCCTCGTGCCGTCAAGCTTCGTCAAGCTCTCGTCCGTCATCGTCGTCGCAGGCGCCGCGCTGGCGCTGCTGGCCGGACTGAACGCCAGCGGCATCGAGCTTGAGCACTATCAGCTCCGCGAAGGGCTGTTCGCGCCGATCCGGGGCACGCTCATCGCGTTCCTTGCGCTCACGATTCTCTACGCGTGGCTCGCGCTGGGGGGGCGGCACCGGCCATCGCTGGCGATCGGCGCGGTCGCCGCGTCGGCCGGCTTCGTCGCGCTCGGTCTGCTCGCCTACCAGGCGAGCGGTCCGGCGTGGTCCGTCTTCGGCGTCGTGCTCAGCTTCGTCGCGGGCGCGCTCGCGCTGGGCCTGGTCAACGAGACGATGGTGCTGGGGCACTGGTATCTCGTGTCGCCGCGGCTCGCCGGCAAGCCGTTGCAGGAGCTGACGCTGGTGTTGTTCGCGGTCCTTTGCGTGCAGGGTGGGCTGATGCTCCTGAACGCCGCCATCCCCGCCGATCACGTGCCCGAGACGTCCGCCGCGCTCGCGGGCAGCCTCGGCTCGAACCCGGCGTTCTGGCTGCGCGCCGGCGCCGGCATGGCGTTCCCCATCGCGCTTGCCTTCATGGCGTGGCGCTCCAGCCTGGAGAACGCAATGATGTCGGCGACGGGCCTCCTCTACATCGCCGTCGGCGCCGTGTTCGTGGGCGAAGTCCTCGCCCGCGGGCTGCTATTCGTGACGGCGTCGCCCGTATAGCAGGCCTCCCCCTACCTACGGTGTGCGCTGTTCGACGACGGACACGCGCGGCAAAAGAAGAGGGCCCTTACCCT
>JBBDXS010000020.1:0-60108 GCA_040902195.1 Dehalococcoidia bacterium | reverse complement strand
AATTCCTTGCTGCTGCCTCCCGTAGGAGTCGGGGCCGTGTCTCAGTCCCCGTGTGACTGGCCGTCCTCTCAGACCAGCTACCGATCGTCGCCTTGGTGAGCCGTTACCCCACCAACAAGCTAATCGGCCGCACGCCCCTCCGGAAGCGCGTAAAGCTTTTGTCCACCGGCCTCTCACCGGCGACCACATGCGGAATTAGCTCTCCTTTCGGAGGGTTATTCCCCACTTCCGGACAGGTTACATACGTGTTACTCACCCGTTCGCCACTATCCTTTCGCCCGAAAGCGAAAGGACCGTTCGACTTGCATGCATAAGGCACGCCGCCAGCGTTTATCCTGAGCCAGGATCAAACTCTCCATACAAAAATAGAAGAGCCATCAAAACTCGTTGTCCAAGTTTCAGGTTCTATAACGGGATTCCCCCGTCACTTCCTGTCGTTCTTCAGCTGGTAAGGTGCGAGCCCCCACCTCTGGGGGCGACAGAAGCCTACACACCAGAGTCCACACTGTCAATCCGCTTGACAGCGCAGACTCGGGTGTGTAGCGCCGCTACGGCTGTTAAAGCTTCTTGACGAAGGATAACGCGGGCCAGATTGGTGTGTCAAGCGTGTGCGCGTGTGGCGCGAAGCCGGAGCAGGCGTTTGGCGCCGGGCGTGATCTTGGCCCATTCCGCCGGCCGCTGCCCCGCGATCCACACGATGCCGCGGTCGCTACAGACGATAGGCAGGGCGTCGCGCTCTGTGCGCGGGACGTGCGCGTCGACGAGGAAGTCCTGGAGCTTTTTCGGCCGGGCGAGGCCGAGCGGGTGGAAGCGGTCGCCGGGACGACGGCGGCGGACACGCAGGCTGTCGCCTGCCGCGGCGGCGTCAAGGTAGGCGACGTTGCCGTCCGCGGACGAGAGGTCCCGCGGCCGGCGCGCGAGCAGCGAGGCCTCGATGCGCCAGCGGCCGAGTCGCGCCTCGCCGGGTACGGGTAGGAGGACGGCTCGTGAGGGCAGGGTGGCCGGAGCAGCCCTTTCGCCGCGCGCGAAGACGACGGCGTCGCGAGCGATATCGACGCGGACGCCGCGCGGCAAGTCGAGGCGGGAGCCGGTCGGTCCGGCCGCGGCGTGGAGGACGGCGAGGACGTTTCGATCGCTCAGGCCGCGCGCGTCGCCCGCGACGCGTTCGTACGCGAGGCGGACGGCGTGACGCTGGAGCGCGCGTGGGAGAGCATCGAGGACGCGGCGGCGCACACGCACACCTCCGGCCTTCGTGTCGATCGCCTGGCTTGCGAGCTGCTCGAGCAGCTCGACGTCGGACGACGCGGCGCCCGCGAGGCGCACGAGGGCGTCATCGATACGCGGGTTGTAGCGGCGCAAGAGCGGCAGCAGCTCGGCGCGGACGCGATTGCGCAGGTGCGCGTCCGATCTGTTGCTCGCGTCCTCGATCGGCGTGACGCCGGCGTCGCGACAGCAGCGCACGGTGTCCTGGCGCGAGAGGGCGAGCAGCGGGCGGACGAGCCGTAGCGTAGCGCCGCGCGTCGCGACGGGCCAGGACGCGGACGGTGCCATCGCGGCGAGGCCGCGCAGGCCGCTGCCACGCACGAGGCGCAGAAGGACGGTCTCGGCCTGGTCGTCACGCGTGTGACCTGCGCCGACGGCGTCGCAGCGGGCGCGGCGCGCTACGTTCGCGAGGAAGCGGTAGCGTAGCTCGCGTGCCGCCTCTTCGATCGACTGCTTGCGCGCGCGCGAGCGGGCGCGCACGTCGCCGGCGCCCGTGTGCAGCGGCACATCGAGCGCGTCGCAGAGGGAGCGGACGAAGCTCAGCTCTCGTTGAGCGGTGCGAGCGGCGCGCAGGCCGTGATCGAAATGCGCGGCGTGCAGCTCGAGCGCGAGCGAACGCCGGAGCGCGGCGAGGACGAGCAGCAGGCAGGTGGAGTCGGGGCCGCCGGAGATCGCGACGAGGACGCGATCTCCGCGATGGAGCAGGTCGTGCTCGAGCGCGAAGCGACGCACCCGCGCGACGGTCGAACGCGGCGCGACGTATGAAATCATCTCTTGGTGGGACAGGCTTCAGCCTGTCGGTGATGAGCGGCCACGACCGCATGGTACATCGCGCGGGCCGGGCTTCGAGCTACGGCTGTTCGGCCGGGGTGCCGCCGCCGTAGAGCTTCTCCCACCACGTTTGGGCGCGGTCGCTCTCGCCGGCGTGTGGGGTTGGGCCGGGCGTGGGTGGCGCGCTGGACGAGACGATGAAGAGCGTCTCGCCGGGACGCACGAGGCCGAGGATGCGCCGCGCTACGCCTTCGATGTACTCGTCGGTCTGGAGGTAATCGCGGATCGCTTGGAGTTCCGCGCGCTGCCGCGTCAGGCCGGCGACGTCGCTACGTAGAGTCTGCTCGTCCTGGCTGAGCTGGTGGGAGAGGAGCGTGTCCTGAGCGGCAGAGAGGAGGAAGTAGCCGACCAGCACAGCGGCCACGATAACGGCTACGCGCGTTGGGGACAGGCGCGGTAGCTTTGACACCTGCAGCCCTCCGTCCCCACCTCACACCACGCGTCTACCATAACATCGAAGATCGAGAGCGGCAAGCTTCGGCCTTTGACAGCATCGTCCGCTGCTCCGTATCATCTTCGCAAGAGTCAGCGAGTGCCCGCGAATATTCGCCGGCCGCTGCGCCGGAGATTGATCGCCGCCATTTCGATCCCAATCCCAACGTCGTCCCCGTTCGTTCTAGAGGCAGGTCTCGCTGCGGGCGGGCTGAGCCCCGCCGTGGCCGTGGTGCTGCTGGTCGTGAGCGTGATCGGCTACGCGGTCGTAAACACCGTTGAGATCGCGATCGTCGGCGCGAGCCGGATCCGCACGCGACATCTCGCCGAGCAGGGGAGCAAGGCTGCGCAGGCGCTCGAACGCGTGCGCGCACGAGAAGACCACTTCTTCGCGACGGTGGTCGTGCTCCAAAACCTGTCGATCTTCATCGCGTCGACGATGTCGAGCTTGCTCGCGCTGGACCTCGCGGGCGGCTGGGGTCTGCTCATCGCCACGGTGGTGATGACGCTCGCCATCGCGCTGCTGGGCGAAATGACGCCGAAGCTGCTCGCGGTGCAGGCGGCGGACAGCATCGCGCTGGTCCTCGCGCGGCCGATTGAGTTGTTGATGGCGCTGGTGCGCCCGCTGGCGAGCGTCTTTGCTGCCGCGCCAAACGTCCTCTCCCGGCTACTCTTCGGCGCCGACGCGAAGCGCGCGCCGACGGTCTCCGAAGCGGAGCTGCGTATGCTCATCGACGTGAGCGCGGAGGAGGGCGCCGTCGGCGAGGAAGAGGCGGAGCTGATGGAGCGCGTCTTCCGCTTCTACGACCGCCGCGCGAACGAGGTGATGGTGCCGCGCACCGAGGTCGTGTGGCTTGAGGCGGGCACGACGGTGCGCGATTTCTACGAGGTGTTCGACGAGACGCCGCATTCGCGCTTCCCGGTGTACCGAGACACGCTCGATAGCGTCATCGGGGTAATCAATATCAAGGACGTGCTCCGCGCTGTCGCGCAGGGCAAGGCGAGCGAAGAGCAACCGATCGACCTGCTGGTGCGCCCGGCGTACTTCGTGCCCGAGACGAAGCTTGTCGGACAGCTCTTTCAGGAGCTGCAGAAAGAGCGCCACCAGATGGCGATCATCGTCGATGAGTACGGCGGCACGGCGGGCGTCGTGACGCTCGAGCTGCTGCTCGAAGAGATGGTCGGCCCCGTCACGGACGAACTCGGCCGGCCCGAGCGCGAGATCCAGGAAATCGATGAGCGCACGTTCCGCATCGATGGGCGGCTGAGCCTGCACGAGGCGCGCGAGGACCTGGACCTGCCGATCCCCGAGGGCGACTACGAGACGATGGCCGGCTACGTGCTCGACGTGCTCGGCCACATCCCGGCGGAGGGCGAGTCGATCTCCGGCGACGGCTATCGCGTCACCGTCGCGAAAGTGACGGGACGAAAGGTGGAGGAGCTCGTCGTGACGCGCGTTCCCGAGGCGCGGTCAGAAGAACAGCCGCAAGCATGAACGACGCGTCGACAGCCGAGAAGGCGCAGCGCGTGCGCATCCGCTTCGCGCGCGGGCCGGAGGCGACGTCGATCGGCCACCTCGACCTGTCGCGCGCCTGGGAACACGCGCTGCGCGAAGGCGGCGTCCCGCTTTCGTACTCGCCCGGCAATCGCAAGCAAGCGCGGCTGACGATCGCAGCGGGGCTGGCCACCGGCGTGACGAGCGACGGCGAGCTGCTCGATATCGTGCTGTACGCGCACATGCGCCCGGACCAGGTCCTGGAGCGCATCGCATCCCACCTCCCGGCGGGCCTCGTTGCGCGTGACGCGCGGGAGGTCGGCATGGGCCTCCCGTCGCTGCCGGCGTCCGTACGCTGGGCCGACTACGAGGTCGATGTCGCCGCAGACGCCGCGCAGGCGCGCGCGGCAGTCGAGGCGCTGCTCTCGCGCGTGGAGCTTTCGTGGGAGGACACGCGCGGCGAGAAGACGAGGCACTACGACCTGCGGCCGCTGGTGCTCGAGCTGCGCGCGGACTCGTGCGGCGGCGCGACGCGACTCACGATGCGTCTGCGCAGCGACGCGCAGGGCGTGGGGAGGCCTGACCAGGTGGTGAAAGCGCTCGGCCTGCCGGAGGCGCTGCGGGTGCACCGCACGGCGCTCGTGCTCGCGAACGTCTCGCCCGCGCACGAGGCGTGGCGGCGCCGCGGACGGCTCCTGGCGTGACGATGCGCCTCCTGCTGATCCGCCACGGCGAGACGGAGCACAACGCGGGACGTCTCGCGCTGGGGCGAGCGGACGTTTCGCTCAACGAACGGGGCCTATCGCAGGCGCAGGCGCTCGCGACGCGGCTGCACGGTTCGGACCTCTACGGCCATATCGACGCCGTCTACGCTAGCCCGCTCCAGCGCGCGCAGGCGACGGCTTCGCCGCTCGCAGAGGCGTGCGGCCTCGCCATCGTGACGGAGACGGCGCTGATCGAGATGGACATCGGCGCGCTCGAGGGCCTCTCGTTCCCCGACGTGCGCGAGCGCTACCCGGAGTTCATGCGCGCGTGGCTGTCCGAGGACGTTGCAGACGCCGAGATGCCTGGCGGCGAGTCGCTGCGCCAGGTGCAGGAACGCGCGTGGGCGGCGGTGCAATCGATACGCGAGCGGCACAGCGAGGCGACGGTCGCCGCCGTGACGCACAACTTCGTGATCCTCACGCTGCTCTGCCGCGCGCTCGATCTGCCGCTGTCGCGCTTCCGGAGGCTACGCCAGGACCTGGGCGCCGTCTCGACGCTCGACATGACAGACGCGCGCGCGACGGCCGTCGTGCTGAACGACACGTGCCATCTGGAGGGGTCAGGGGTCACGGGTCAAGAGTCAGGGGCGTAGAGCCGCTACGATCGGAAGCCCCCGGCGGCATCATCGAGCATCGAGCATCGAGCTTCCCTCGTCCAACGCAGCGCCACCCACCGCTCTTGACCCTATATTACGGCGTTGTTACACTCCCGCCGACGTGGAGGCGCAAGCCTCCACGACGTGTGTTTGTCTACGCCGCTTAGCGTTTAGTGAGGAGCGAGAACATGGAGCTTGTGTGGATGGTACCGGTCACCGGTATCGCCGCGATCCTCTTCGCCCTGTGGCTTGCCTGGGACGTCTTACGGCGGCCCACTGGCACGGAAGCCATGCAGGAGATCGCCGGCATGATTTTCGAAGGGGCGATGGCGTTTCTGTCGCGGCAGTACCGCACGATCGGGATCCTCGCAATCTTGACGGCGGTCGGTGTCGGCGTGCTTGTCGGGGCGATCTCGGACGGCGTGAAGCCGATCGTCTTCGAAAACGGGCAGGTAAGCTTCGGCGGTTCGGAAGTTGTCGGCCACTGGAAGGAAGGGTTGCTCACGGGGATCGCATTCCTGGTGGGCGCGTTCTGCTCGGCGCTGGCGGGCTACATCGGCATGTTCATCGCGGTGCGATCGAACGTACGCACGGCAGCCGCGGCGCAGAACAGCCTGAAGGAAGCGATCACCGTGTCGCTTCGCGGCGGGGCCGTCTCGGGCTTCCTTGTTGTGGCGCTCAGCTTGCTCGGCGTGTCGAGCATCTTCGCGGTGTACAGCAGGGTCCTGGACAACCCGGCAGAGATTGCGCCGTTCCTCATCGTGGGCTTCGGCTTCGGCGCGAGCTTTGTTGCGCTCTTCGCCCAGCTCGGCGGCGGGATCTACACGAAGGCCGCCGACGTGGGCGCCGACCTCGTCGGCAAGATCGAGGCGGGTATCCCGGAAGACGACCCGCGTAACGCGGCCGTCGTCGCGGACCTTGTCGGCGACAACGTCGGTGACTGCGCGGGCCGCGGCGCGGACCTGTTCGAGTCGATGTCCGCCGAAAACATCGGGGCGATGATCCTCGGCGTTGCGATCTTTAGCGTGACCGACCGCATCGAGTGGATCATGTTCCCGCTCGTCCTGCGTTCGTTCGGGCTCATCGCGACGATGGTCGGCCTGATATCGGTGCCGTACTTCACGGACGGCGATCCGAAGAGCAAGCAAGACCCGATGACGCCCCTCAACTTCGGGTACTACGTCGTCTCCATTCTGTCCGTCGGCGGGCTCTTCATCGCGACGAAGGTCATGCTGGGCGATGCCTGGTACTGGTTCTTCTTCTGCGGCCTGGTCGGCATCGCGACGGGCATCGCGTTTGTCTACATCACGCAGTACTACACGGCGGGCTCGTGGCGCCCGGTGCAGGAGATCGCCAACGCGTCTCGCACGGGGCCGGCGACGAACATCATCATCGGCACGGCCGTCGGCTTCGAAACGACCGCCCTTACGGCGATCGCGATCGGCCTGGCGCTGGTCAGCTCCTTCGCGCTCGGCTCGCAGGCCGACATCGACCCGGCGATCCCGGGCTTCACGGTCGGTATCTTCGGCACGGCCGTCGCGACGATGGGCATGCTTATGTCCGCGGCGTACATTCTGGCGATGGACACCTTCGGGCCGATTACGGACAACGCCGGCGGCATCACTGAGATGTCCGGCGCGCCCGAAGGCGCCCGCGAGATCACGGACAAGCTCGACTCCGTCGGCAACACGACAAAGGCGCTGACCAAGGGCTACGCCGTCGCGTCCGCAGGCCTGGCGGCGTTCCTGCTGTTCAGCGCTTACCTAGATAAGGTGAAGGAGCGCTTAGGCTTGCCGCTGACAGCAGAGCTGCCGATCGACTTATCAAAGATCGACGTGTTCGTGGGCGGTCTGCTCGGCGTGATGCTGGTCTTCTTGTTTAGCTCGCTGGCGATCCGCGCCGTGGGTAACGCCAGCGCCAAGATCATCGAGGAAGTGCGGCGGCAGTTCCGGGAAGACCCGGGCATCATGGCCGGCACGTCCCGTCCCGACTACGCCGCCGCCGTCGATATCACGGCGCGCGCGGCCCTGCGCGAGATGATCCTGCCCGGCGTCCTGGCCGTTGGCATGCCGGTCGCCGTGGGCCTCATCTTCCGGTTCCTGCGCAGTGAGAGCGTCGTCGTGTCGACGGCCAACGGGCCTGTGACGGTCGAGGACGCGTCGGGCTGGCTGGCGGTCGCGGGGCTGCTGATTATCGGCACGATCGGGGGCATTATGCTGGCGACCGTGCTCAATAACGGTGGTGGCGCTTGGGACAACGCAAAGAAGTTCATCGAGTCAGGCGGGCTCAAGGACGACGAAGGCAATGTGCTGGGGAAGGGTAGCGATCCGCACAAGGCGGCCGTCGTCGGCGATACGGTCGGAGACCCCTTTAAGGATACGGCTGGCCCCTCGCTGCACGTGCTGGTGAAGCTCCTCAGCACGATTACGCTGGTGCTGGCGCCGCTCTTCATCGCGTCGTAGTAGACACTGCATTCCGGAGAGAATTCGCCGAGCGAGGCCGCCCTAATTGGGCGGCCTCGCTGGTATCTAGGGTACGTTCCGGACGGTTCCAAGCCGATACTTCTCCAGTGCATACCACGTCAGGGGAGACAGTTGGCTAGGAACCGTTCGAATGCCTCGCCGTCGGCTACAGGCGGGCGTCCTCCCAAGGAGGAAGCCCGCCCGTCGCCAGTCCCGCTGCCCTCGAGGGCAGAGCTGGCGGCCGCGTTCTCGCAGGCGCTGGACCTGGCGGAAGGCCGCCAGGCCGGCCACGCGGCCCGCGTTTGCTACATCGCTTCGAACCTGGTCGACGCCTCGGGCGCAACGGAGAAGGAGCGCCGCGCGGTCTACTACGCTGCGCTCCTGCACGACGCCGGGGCGGCGCCCGCTACGTCTGAGATCTGCCGGCTGCTGAACATCGGCGAGGAGGTGCTGTTCGCCGCCAACCCGGGCCAGTCGCCGCAGCAACGCGCGCTCGAGATCGCGCCGTTTAACGTCGGCGCCGTCGTCGAAGCGATGCGCGCGCACCTCGCTGAGGGCGTGAAGATCGCGAAGTCGCTGGGCTTCGACGCCTCGGTGCAGCAGGCGATCGCGGCGCACCACGAGCGCTGGGACGGCAAAGGCTACCCACAGGCGCAGAAGGGTAGGTCGATCCCGCTCACGGGGCGCGTCGTCGGCGCTGCGGACCTGATCGAGTCGATGATCTCTGCGGAGCAGAACACGCTGGCCGCGCGACGCAATATGATCGCCGGTCTCGTCGACTACGCCGGCAACGCGATCGATCCGGCGCTCTGCGTCGCGGCGCGCGAGCTCGTGCGCTCCGACGAGTTCTGGCTCGGACTGCATAGCTGCGAGGAGCCAGCCGAGCTATCGCACCACTGTCCGGACGATCCGGCGCAGCGTTCACCTTCGGACCTCGGCACTTTCGCTACGGTGTTCGCCGCCCTGGCCGACGCGAAGGGCGAGCACACGGACGCGCACAGCGTGCGGACGGCGGAGGTCGCCGTCGAGCTGGCGGAGGCGCTGGGGATGCCGGAGGAGCGTCGCGAGCTACTGCGCATCGCTGGACTGCTGCACGACGTGGGTCTGCTGGGCGTGCCCGCGCGCGTCATCGCGAAGCCCGACATTCTGTCGCTCACCGAGATGGAGGCGATGCGCAAGCATCCGGCTTACTCTCAGCAGACGCTCGAAGGGCTACCGGGGGTTGAGGAGATCGCGCAGTGGGTTGGGGCGCACCACGAACGGCCGGACGGGCGCGGCTACCCCGAGATGCAGGAAAACGCTTCGGTCCCGCGGGAGGCGCGGCTGCTCGCGATCGCGGACACGTATGTCGCGCTTACGTCGCACCGCCCGTATCGGAAGGCGCTTTTACACGACGACGCGCTTCAGGTGCTGCTCGGCGGCGCTGGCACGCAGCACGACCCGAAGCTGGTGCAGACGTTCTTTACGCACTCGATCGGGAAGCGGGCTGAGGCTACGTCTTCTCGAACCGTTCGACGTTCACGACGAAAACAATAGCGCCGCCCACTCGTACTTCCACCGGCTCCGAAAGCGTGCTCCCCTCTCCAAAGAAGGGGAGCGTTTGCACGGGGACGTACTCGCTGCGCGCGTGACACTGCTCGCGCACGAGAGCGAGGACGTCCTCGACCTCACCTTCCTCTACGCCGGACAGGATCGTCGCGTTGCCGCGATGGAGAAAGCCGCCGGTGCTGCTGATCTTCGTCGCGGGGTGGCCGCGTTCGATGAGCTCCTTCATCAGCCGGTCGGCGTCGCTGTCGGCGGCGATGATGATGACGAGCTTGAGCGGGCTCTTGGGGGGTTCGGGGGCCACGGGCTACGCTTCGCCGCTCTGCGGAGCGAGCACGAGCGCGATCGATGCGCCGACCACGACGCCGATGATAAAGCCGAGAATGAAGCGGAGACTCATGATGTCACCTCCCTGTGTCCTCGGGGTCCTGTCGTAGGGAGTTACAGGTCGATGCTACTGGGGGTATCGATCGTTGTCAAACGCTAGCCCGGCCGCGGCGGGCCGGGACGCCCGCGACGTCCGCGCTTCTCCGCGATGCGCAGGCGCGCCATCGCGCGCATGAGCGACGCCTGGGTTTGCGCCAGGTCCGCGAGGCTCTCGCGCTCGCGTAGCGTTTCCTCGGCGCGGCGGCGCGCTTCCTGGGCGCGTTCGATGTCGATCTCCTCGACGCGCTCCGCGGCGTCGGCGAGGATCACGACGCGGTCGTTGCGCACCTCGCAGAAGCCGCCGGTGATCGCCATCACCTCTTCCGCGCCGCCATGGATAATGCGCAGCTCGCCGGGGACGAGCGTTGTGATGAAGGCGGCGTGCTGGGGCAGGACTGCGAACTCGCCCTCCGTGCCTGGCGCAACAACCTCATCGACGCCCTCCTGGGCGTAGACGATGCGTTCCGCAGTGACGATCTCGACGTTTAGAGGCATGCCGTTACGCCTGCGCGCCCTCCTTGGCCATGTGCTCCGCTTTCTCGACGGCCTCGTCGATCGTGCCGACCATGTAGAAGGCCTGTTCGGTCAGCGCGTCGTGCTTTCCGTCGAGGATCTCTTTGCAGCCGCGCACGGTCTCGCGAATGGGCACGTACTTGCCCGCGAGGCCGGTAAACACCTCGGCGACGAACATGGGCTGTGTGAGGAAGCGCTGCAGGCGTCGCGCGCGCGCCACGACCTGCTTGTCTTCGTCCGACAGCTCCTCGACGCCGAGGATGGCGATGATGTCCTGGAGGTCCTTGTAGCGCTGGAGCACGCGCTGGACTTCTCGCGCGACGGCGTAGTGCTCCTCGCCGACGATGAGCGGATCGAGCACGCGGGAGAACGACGACAGCGGGTCCATCGCGGGGAAGAGGCCCTGCTCGAAGATCGAGCGCTCGAGCGTTATGAGCGCGTCGAGGTGGCCGAACGTCGTCGAGACGCCCGGGTCGGTGTAGTCGTCGGCGGGCACGAACACGGCCTGGAAGGACGTGATCGAGCCCTTCTTGCTCGTCGTGATGCGCTCCTCGAGCTCGCCGACTTCCGTCGCGAGCGTCGGCTGGTAACCGACCGCGGAAGGCATGCGTCCCAGCAGCGCCGAGACTTCCATCCCCGCGAGCGTGTAGCGGTAGACGTTGTCGATGAAGAGCAAGACGTCCTGGCCCGCGATGTCGCGGAAGTACTCGGCCATGGTGAGCGCGGTGAGGCCGACGCGCAGGCGCACGCCGGGCGGCTCGTTCATCTGGCCGAACACGAGCACCGTCTTCGCGATGACGCCGGACTCGCGCATCTCGTGCCAGAGGTCGTTGCCCTCGCGAGAGCGCTCGCCCACGCCCGCGAAGACGGACACGCCTCCGTGCTGCGTGGCGATGTTGTTGATCAGCTCCTTGATGATTACCGTCTTACCAACGCCGGCGCCGCCGTACGCGCCGATCTTTCCGCCCCGGGTGAACGGAGCGATCAGGTCGATGACCTTCAGGCCGGTCTCCAGGACCTGGACCTTCGTCTCCTGCTCCTCCAGGGTCGGGGGCAGCCGGTGGATCGGCTGGAGATCGCCGGGCACCTCGCCCAGGCCGTCGAGCGGTTCGCCGAGGACGTTGAACAGCCGTCCGAGCGTGCCGTTGCCCGTCGGTACGGCGATGGCGCGGCCTGTGTCGACAGCCTTCGCGCCGCGGCGCATACCGTCGGTCGTGTCCATCGCGAGGCAACGCACCCAGTTGTTGCCGAGGTGTTGTTCGACCTCCGCGATGAGCTTGCCACTGTCCATCTCGATCTCGATAGCGTTGTGGATACCGGGGAGCGCGTCGGGCGGGAACTCCACGTCTACAACGGTACCGATGACTTGTGTGACTGTACCTTCGGCCATAGTTGCCTCCTAGGAAGCCATGCCCTCGACGGCGCCGACGATGTCGAGCAGCTCCTTGGTGATCTGTTCCTGACGCGCCTTGTTGCGAACGAGCTTCAGCTCTTCGATCATGTCCCCGGCCGCGTCCGTCGCGTTGCGCATAGCGACCATGCGGGCCGACTGCTCGCTCGCGATGCCCTCGAGCACGGCCTCGTAGATCTGCATCTCCACGTAGCGGGGCAGAAGCTCGGCCAGCAAGGCCTCGCGGCCCGGCTCGTAGATGTAGTCGACCATCGTCGTCGCCTGCTCTTGCGGTGGCTGGATGGGCAGGATCTGCAGCACACGCGGCTCCTGCGTCATCGTGTTCACGAAGTAGGGATAGACGACGAACGCCCGGTCGAAGTCGCCGGCCAGGTAGTCCTCAATGACGACGCGAGCGATGGGGAGCACTTCTACGTACTCGGGGTAGTCGCCCAGCTCGGTGAACTCGGCGCGTATCGGTACGTTGGAGCGACGGAAGAAGTCGCGTCCCTTGCGTCCCACGGCGATGATCTTCACCGGCAAGCCGGCCTCAATCGCGACGGCGCTCGCGCGGCGGTTGAGCGCCGTGGGCAGGCCGCCGCACAGTCCGCGGCTGGGCGTGATCAGCACGATGCCGACCGAGCGCACTTCGCGCGGGCGCAGCAGCGGGTGGAGCGTCTCGGCGTCTTCCTGACCGATCGTCTCGGCGAGGTCGGCGAGGACCCAGTTGAGGCGCTCCGCATAGGGGCGCCCGGCCAGAGCACGCTCCTGCGCGCGCCGCATCTTGGACGCGGCGACAAGCTCCATCGCCTTGGTAATCTTGGCGGTGCTCTCGACAGAGCGGATGCGGCGCCGGACTTCTCTAAGAGTGGCCATCGTTGCTAGCCTGCGGCCTCCGTTGCGGCTTCCGTGTAGTTCGTCGTTGATTTGAACTCGCGGATGGCGGCCTCGAGCTTCTGCTCCAGCTCCGGCGACAGCTCGTACTTCTCCTTGATCTCCTTGCCGATGTCGGGGTGCGTGGCGTCGAGGTAAAGGTAGAGCGCGCGCTCGAACTCCGAGACGCGCTCGACAACCACGTCGTCCAGGAGGCCGCGCGTACCGGCGTAGATGATCGCGACCTGCTTATCGAGCGGCACGGGCTGATACTGGAGCTGCTTGAGCACCTCCTGTAGGCGACGGCCTCGCTCGAGCTGCTGGCGCGTCGCCGGATCGAGCTCCGACGTGCCGAACTGCGCGAAGGCCTGTAGCTCGCGGAACTGCGCCATGTCGAGGCGGAGCTGTCGCACCACCTGACGCATCGCCTTACGCTGGGCGTCGCCGCCGACACGAGAGACCGAAATGCCGGCGTTCATCGCGGGCCGGATGCCTGCGAAGAAGAGCTCGGACTCCAGGAAGATCTGCCCGTCGGTAATCGAGATGACGTTTGTCGGGATGTAGGCGGAGATGTCGTTCGCCTGCGTCTCCACGATCGGGAGCGCTGTCAGCGAACCGCCGCCGCGCTCCTCCGAGAGCTTCGCTGCGCGCTCGAGCAGGCGGCTGTGCAGGTAGAAGACGTCGCCCGGATAGGCCTCGCGGCCGGGAGGGCGGCGCAGGAGGAGGGAGACCTGTCGATAGGCCCAGGAGTGCTTCGAGAGGTCGTCGTAGATGATGAGCGCGTCCTTGCCCTGCTCCATGAATTCCTCGCCCATGGCGCAGCCGGCGAACGGTGCGATGAACTGCAGCGCTGCGGCATCGGCGGCGGAAGCGGACACAATGATCGTGTGCTCCATGGCGCCGTGCTCCTCGAGCACGCCGATGACCTGCGCGACCTTTGCGTTCTTCTGGCCGATGGCGACGTAGATGCAGATCAGGTCGCCGCCCTTCTGGTTGAGGATCGTGTCGAGGGCGATCACGCTCTTGCCTGTCGAGCGGTCACCGATGATGAGCTGGCGCTGCCCGCGGCCGATCGCCGTCATCGCGTCGATCGCCTTGATGCCCGTCTGCACGGGGATGTTGACGCTGCTGCGCTGCGTGACGTCGGGAGCGATGCGTTCGATAGGACGCGTCTTCGTCGAGTTGATTGGCCCTTTGCCGTCGAGCGGGTTGCCGAGCGGGTCGACGACGCGGCCGATGAGCGCTTCGCCGACCGGCACCTGGGCGACGCGGCCAGTCGAGCGCACCTCGTCGCCTTCCTTGATGCCGCTATAGTCGCCGAGCACCATCACGCCGACGCTCTCTTCCTCGAGGTTGAAGACGAGGCCGCTGACGCCGCTCGGGAACTCGACGAGCTCGCTGGCCATAGCGTTCGAGAGCCCGTGGACGCGCGCGATGCCGTCGCCGGCTTCGACAACGACGCCGACGTTCGTCGCCGTCGCTTCCGCGCCGAACTTCTCGATCTGCTCGCGCAGAATGGATGTGATCTCTTCCGGTCGTACTGCCATCTCGTTACCCCCGTCGCTAGCGAGTCTGGCCCGCTAGCTGGCGCTTGAGCGTGAGTAGTTTGCTCTTCGTGCTTCCATCGATCAGCCGGTCACCGACGCGGACGACGAGTCCACCGAGGATCTCGGGCTCGACGAACGCCTGCATCTCCACCTGCTTGCCGGTCATGTCTGACAGACGCTTGCGCAGCGCATCGCGTTCGTCCGGGCTCATCTCGACCGCGGTCAAGACCTGGACGTGCTCGATGCCGCGCTCTTCGTCCAGCAGCTCCTGGAAGCGCTCGACGATCTGCAGTAGCAGCTCGAGGCGGCCGCGCTGGTTCAGCAGCCGCACCAGGTTCCATACCAGCGGCGATAGGTCGCCGGCGGTGCGCCTGATGAGGTCTTCCTTCGCCTCGCGCGGGATCGTGCGGCTCGATACGAAGGCCAGCGCCTCACGCGAGGCCAGCACCTCGCGAAGCGACGTGAGGTCTCGCTCCCAGGCGTCCAGCTCGCCGCGGTCGCGCGCGAGCTCGAAGGCTGCCTGGGCGTAGCGCTTCGCAGCCGGGTCTGTGATCACCTAGTTCTCTCCAAACGAGGACTCCGTCAACACCTCTTCGATGAGCCTGCTGTGCGCCTGTTTATCGAGCGACTGGCTGATCACTTTTTCCGCCGCGCTGATCGTCAGGCCGGCGAACTCCTTACGCAGCTCGGAGATCGCCTGGTCGCGCTCGAGCTGGATCTCGTTGCGAGCTCGGTCGAGGAGTGTTTCGCCCTCCTGGCGAGCCTGGTTGCGCGCCTCCTCCTGGATACGGCTGGACGCGTCTTGGGCTTGGGCAATGAGCGCCTGCCCCTGACGCCGCGCCTCTTCGATCTGCTGAGCGACCTCCTGCTCTGCTGATGCCGCCTGCTCCTTCGATCGCTCGGCTGCATCCAGTCCTTCACGGATGCGCTCGGAGCGGCGGTCCAGCATGCCGAGCACAGGCTTGTACAGGAATAGCCGCAGCACGAGCAGAATGACGAAGAAGTTCAGCGTCTGCACAATGAGCAGCGGAACGTTGAGACCTAGTTGGTCCATGGTCTGCCCCTTTCGGGTCGTCGCGTGTTCGTTAGAAGACGAAGCCGATCATGACGGCCACAACCAGGGCGTAAATCGCGACCGCTTCCGCGAAGGCGATACCCAGAATCATGTTCGTCTGAATTACGGGTTGCGCTTCCGGGTTGCGGCCGAGCGCCTCGAGCGCCTTGGACGTGAGCCAGCCGATCGCGAGAGATGGGCCGAGCGCGCCGAAGCCCATCGCGAATCCGGCGCCAATGTAGCGCAGGCCGTCGTCGGTGATCGCGTTCTCCAAGAGCGGTGCTACCATTGCGATGTCCATCGATTCCTCCTTCGCCTTGTGGGTGCTCCCAGGGGCTACACGCCCCGTCTTCCCTATCGAGACTGTCTAGTGTTGTCCCTCTTCGGCGTGCTCCTCGCCGTGGCCGGCGACGGCCATCGTCGCGAAGACGAGCGTGAGCATGCCAAAGATGAACGCCTGGATCACGCCGACGAAGATCTCCAGTCCGTAAAAGATCCCCGTGACGACGAACGCGAACGGCAGCAAGAACGTCATGACGAGCAGCAAGATCTCGCCGGCGAGCATGTTGCCGAAGAGACGAAAGCTGAAGCTCACCAAGCGCACGAGCTCGGCGATGAACTCAAGAATGCCAACGAAGAAATCGAGCCCGCCCATCGGACCTTTTCTCAGCGCGCCGAAGTTGAAGAACTTGCCGCTGTAGGATACGAAGCCCATGGCCGTGATGCCCCAGAACTCGACGAAGATCGCGGACACCAGGGCAAGCGAGAGCGTCGACATCAAGTCCGTGTTGGCACTGCGGAAATACGGCGCGATGATAGCCAGCTTCTCGTTGTCGCCCAGCTTCTCCTTCAGCCGCGCCTCCTCGATCCCGGTAGCGCGCGCCTCCTCGACGCACGTATCGTGCGCTTCGCCCTCCAGGCTCGCGCAGGCGGTCTCGTCGACGTCGATCTCGATTAGCTTTGACGTGATCGGGACGATGTTGATCCCTCCCGTATCGCGGACAACGACGGCGTCCTCGTGGAAGTGGTGTGGCGTTACGCTCTCAACTTTTCCCACGACGTTGAAGAAGGGGAGGAGAGCGAACCAGTTCGTCACGGCGATGAAGATGAGCAATGTGGCGATGACCCAGAAGAAGCGCTGGCCGTTCTTCTCACCCGCCGTGTTCGTAACCAGGCCGCGAATGCCCTCGATGATCGCCTCGACGAAGTTCTGCCAGCCGCTCGGCTGCATCTTGAGGCTCCGGCCGGAGAACCATGCCACAATCACGAGGAACCCTACGACGAGCCAGGACGCAATCAGCGTGTTGCGGATGTCGAGCGTGCCGAGCGAGCTGGACAGACTCGGAATGATGGTGATCGTCGTGATCGTCTCGCCCTTGATCTCGATGATGGGCTGTGGGACGGCGCGCACGATGAGGGAGACGAGGAAGAGCAGCAGGACAATCGCCATGCCGCCTAAGATGATGAGGCCTCGTCGCCCTCTCATGTGTCCTCTTCCTGCTCGCCGCCCGTCAGCCGCGGCCCGAGCACGTCTTGGAGCATCCGGTAGCCACCGTAGAAGGCCGTACCGAGCCCTCCAGCTAGTCCCAACAGGGTGAACAAGGGCATGGTGTTCGCGACATGGTCAAGGAGCACCCCGCCCACGAGTCCCAGAACGATACAAACGGCGAAGTACCAGCCGATTCCTATGAGCCGCAATGCAGGCGGTAGGCGCCGCATGGGAACCCTCCGCAACCGGCGGCCTGCCAGCTTGCGAACAATATCACAAATGAATCGAGGGAGTCAACAGGGCGAGATTCGGGGATAAAAGAACGCGCCTCGACGGGCGCGCTCGGCACGGAGGGCTCGTCAGATGTTCAGGATTTGCGTTTGTCGAAGTCGTCGAGATCGAGGCTCTCGATGAAGTCTCGGAAGGCGGACATGCGCTGGAGCTCTTCCTCGTTGACCTTCGGAATCGTGTCCTGGCCGGACGGGTCGATCGGCTGGCCTTCCTTGTCGAGTTGGACGCCGGCGCGTTCGAGGACGGTGTCCTCCGCGAAGATGGGGACCTGCACGCGCACTGCGAGGGCGATCGCGTCGCTGGGACGGGAGTCGATCTCGAGACGGTCGCCGTTCACGCTGAGGATGATGCGGGCGTAGAACGTGTCGTCCGAGAGATCGTTAACGACGACGTACTCGACCTGCGCGCCGAGCTTTTCCATGACGTCGCGAAGGAGGTCGTGGGTGAGGGGACGCGCGACGGAGACATCCTGGAGTCGAACGGTAATCGCGTCGGCCTCGGCCGGGCCGATCCAGATCGGAAGGTAACGGTCGGCTTCCTTCTCCTTCAGAATCACCACGCGCTGGTAATTCATCAGGCTGACGCGGATGCCCTCAACCGTCATCTCAATCACGATCCAACCTCCAAGTGCGCGCTCATCCAGTCTAAATGGCACCCTAGGTGGTGTCAATTGAACGTGACACTGCGCTTCTCGGCTCGCCGACATCGTCGCCGGCGGCCGCTGGTGGCGTCGTGTCGCTGTGCACCCAGCGCCGGTCTAGGTACAGCGTGAGCGCCGCCGAAAGCGCCGTGAGGACGCCGATGGCGAGGACCACGCTGCTCACACCGTACAGATCGGCAATTCCACCCATAACCACTAGTGGGACCAGCGCTACGCCGTTTGCCATGACCATCTGGGAAGCGATCACTCTCCCTCGCATTTCGACGGGCGTGCGCTCGTGGAGGACGGTCTGCGCAGGTGTGTTGACCAGGGCGTAGGCGAATCCCATCGGGCCCGAAATGAGCATCGTCAGCGCGACGAGGATCGAGAGGCCGAAGAAGCGCTCGTTGCCTTCCGTGAAGGGGTTGAAGCGGTTCGTCTGCTCCAATCCGTTCGCGATCGTTTCGACGAGCCCCATCGCCGAAACGCAGATGGCGATGCCGAACAGTCCGAAGGCGACGGCCCCCGTCTTGCCGAAGCGCCTGACCATGTAAGGCACCGCTCGCAGGCCGAAGAGCGCGCCGAACGCCACGGGCGCAAAGACGGCGACGGCGTCCTCGGCCCCTACCTTGAGGATCGCTTGCATGTACTTCGGTACCAGCACGGCGAAGAGGAGGATGAGTGTGCTGCTCATCGTGATGTGCGCCATCGCCATCGTCGACACCGGATCCTTCCGCAGGCTGCCCAACGCGCGGGCGAAATCGGCAACGGCGCCCCGCATCTCGGCGCGGCCGGGGAACGCGCTGTGCGACTCATCCTCTCCTTCGTGGCCGATGTAGGGGAGGAGGCGCGCCAGCAGCGCGGCGATGATGAAGACGGCGCACGCGCCCACAAAGAGCGCGCCGGCGCCCGTCGAAAGGTCGCCGCGCCCGGCGACCTTGATGATGAGCGGCGAGAGTATGATCAGCCCCGCGATCTGCGCGATGGTAAACGCGCCGCTGAACAGCGTGTTCGCCGAAATGAGCTGCTTGCGCGACACCATGAACGGGATCGATGCCGCAGTGCTCGTCGTGAAGAGCTGGCTGCAGCTCGCGAAGAAGATCGTCGTCGTGTAGAGCGCCCATACGTGCTCCCGGCCGAAGAAGTACGCTATAGCAGCGATGGCCCGCCCGACATTCGTCAGGATGAGCAGCCTTCGTTTGCTCCAGCGGTCGACCAGCACGCCGGCGAATACGCCGAAGACCACAGTCGGAACGACGAAGAAGAACACCACGAGGCTCGTGCTGGCCGTCGACCCGCCCGTGAGATCGAGGACAAGAACGATCAGCGCGTAGAGGATCGCGTTCTGCGCCGTCTGCGACATGATCTGGGCCAGCCAGAGGAGCCGGAAGCTGCGGTCGCTCAGGACCGGCGGCATCCGCTCGCGTAGCTCGGCCGTCTCGGTCCTAAGCTGCTGCATGTTCTCTCGACTTCTGGCGTGCGGCCGCGTTTGCCATCGACCAGGCGGCTGCGAATACGAGTATCACGACGGTCATGATCATGACGGGCGCGAAGCCGGCCAGCTCCGCTAGCAGGCCCGCGAAGAGCGTCGGCGGGATGGAGGCCAGGTTGGACAGCACGTTCTGTGCCGCGAAGATGCGCCCCTGCACAGCGGACGGCATCGTTTCGTTGATGAGCGAGCGGCCGGCGACGCCCGCTACGGACATCGAGAACGTGGCTATCGTCGAGCAGAAGATCGTGACGGCGAGGCGCGCAGCGGTCGTCCCGAGCGGCCCGGGATCGAACAGGCCGAAGGGGTTGAGTTCCCTGAGCGCGTTCGCAAAGGGCACCGTGAGCGCCAGGCAGCTCAACCCCACGCAGAGCAGCGCGAAGCCACCGCCGACGAGCCACCCCTTTGCCATGCGCCGGTCGAGCACTTGCACGAGGCGCAGCCCGGCGACAATGCCCAGCGCGGCGGGCAAGAAGACAAAGATGGCGTTCTGCACCGGAATATCGAGCACGTCCTGCGTGAACGCCGGCATCATCGTTACCGCGACGAGCGACGCCGTGCCGGAAAGCACGCTTACGATGACGCTCATGTAGGCGCTCATGCTGCGCCCCAGCGTCTCCCAGCCTTCGGCGAAGTGCTTGCGCACGTCGCGCACCGCGTCGATCGTGCTTTCGATATCGACTTCGTGCGAACCGAGGCGGCCGATCGTGAGGAAGAAGAACGCCCCGACGCCAAAGAGCACCGCGGCCACGGCGAATAACGGGCGCGGCCCGACGGTGTTGAGGAAGAGAGGCGCGATGATCGCGAAGCCGGCGATCTGGCTGATGAGCCCACCGAAGCTGTTCGCTGAGTTCGCTGCGATGAGCTGATGCGGCTCAACGATCTGGGGCACCGCGGCCGCTTCCGCCGGCGTCGAGAACTGCGACGTGATCGCGAGCAGGAGCGCGATGCCGTAGATCGTCCAGACGTCCGTCTGCGCCATCACAAGGATTGCCATCAGGCCCAGCCGCCCGATGTTGAGCGCGCACAACAGCAGGTTCTTCGGCAGCCTATCGACGAGGACGCCGGAGATCGTGCCTAACGTTGCTGTGGGTAGCAGGTAGGCCGTGACAAACAGCGCGCTCTTGATGCTGGCGCCGCCGCCCTCGCCGATCGCAAGCACGAGCATCGTGTAGAGCACAGCGTTGAGCGCCATCTGCGAGGCGACTTTTCCGAGCCAGAGGCGGCGGTAGTCGTCGTCCTGCAGGATGACGCTGGTGCTGCCGGCCAGCGTCTGCCAGCCGAAGCGCCGCGTCGCCGGTTGCGCGACGTCTCCCGTGGTCATGCGCCCGCGCCGTCCTCGTGAAAGATGAGACGTTCCTTTTCAGGATCGGACGGCTCGCCGCGCGAGACGAAGTCCTTCATCCGCCGCTCGACGAGGGAGCGCGCGAGGCGCAAGCGCCGGCTGCACGTGCGACAGCGCAGCCCGATGTCCGCGCCGAGCCGCACGACGTCCCACTCGAAGCCGCCGCAGGGGTGGGGCTTACGGAGGCGCACGACGTCTCCCATGCGGAACTCCAGGGGCGCGCTAGACACGCGAGCGGGCCGCCAGCCGGTGGTCCTCGATGGCGTTGCGCAGCGCTTCGGCCTCGCGCCGGGCAGCCTCGGCGAAGTCCGGGCCGGAGGAGGCGTAGAGCACGGAGCGTGAGGCGTTGATGATCAGTCCCGCGCCCGATGCGTCGAGGCCTGCGTCCAGCATGCTCTCCAGGTTGCCTGCTTGCGAGCCGATGCCGGGCACAAGGAATGGAAGGTCCGGACAGATCTCGCGGACGCGCCGCATCTCCTCGGGGTACGTCGCGCCGACGACGAGTCCAACGTTGCCCCTCGCGTTCCAGCCGCTCGCCAGCTCAGCGACGGCCTCGTAAAGGGGACGGCCGTCTTCTCCGACGGGCAGGTCCTGCAGATCGCGGGCGCCCGGGTTCGATGTGCGGCAAAGCACGAGCGCGGTCTTGTCCTCGCGCGCGAGAAACGGTGCGACCGCGTCGGCGCCGAGGTAGGGGTTCACAGTTGCCGCATCGAAACCCAGTTCGTCGAAGAGCGCGCGCGCGTAGGCCTCCGAGGTGTGCGGGATGTCGCCGCGCTTCGCATCGGCGATGACCGGGATAGCGTCCGGAATGTGGCTCAGGACAGCTCGAAGAGCGGCGTAACCGGTCTCGCCGAGCTGCTCGTAAAAGGCGAGGTTGGGCTTGTACGCGCAAACGAGGTCGCTCGTGGCGTCGATGATGGCGCAGAGGAACCCCACGATGTCGTCGGACGGTAGTCGCGCCGGGTCGGGGTCAAGCCCAACGCAGAGCAGGCTTCGGTTCGCATCCGCGGCGCGTGCCAGCTTGTGGCGAAAGCTCATAAGGCTCCGGGCGACCTCGCTCGTTCGATGGTATCCTTGGCTCCGAATCGCGGTCAAGGAAGCCGGGATTCCTGGCTCATTCGTCCCGCCCGTCCATGATACTCGACGTTTGCTTTACACCCGTACAGACCGCCCGGCCCGGCCGGACGGTCTGCCTCGTCATCGACGTGCTGCGCGCAACGTCGTCGCTCGCCACGATGTTCGCGCGCGGGATCGAGGGAGTGTTGGTGGCGGAGACGATCGAAGAGGCGAGGCGCCTCGCGGAGGCGGGTCCGGGCGTCCTGCTCTGCGGAGAGGAGCGCGGCCTGCCGCCGGAGGGCTTCGACTACGGGAACTCTCCCGTCGAGTTTGACGCACTGGATCTGCGCGGCTCGCGTGCGGTGATGGCGACGACGAACGGGACGCGGGCGCTCGCGATGGCCGCGGGCTGTCGGGCCGCGTACGCGGCCTCGATGCTGAACGTCTCATCGGCTGCGCGCGCTGCGATCGAGGCGGGGGCGTCAGACCGGCTCGATATCGTCGCGATGTGCGCCGGGACCGGCGGGCGGTTCGCGCTCGAGGACGCGTTCTGTGCGGGGGCGGTCGTCGAGGTCATCGAGCGCGAGGCGAGCGACGTCGAGCTCGCGGACGGCGCGAGCGCGGCGCTGCGCGTTTACCGATCATACGAGGGCTCCGCGCTCGAAGCGCTAGCGGACGCCTCGCATGCGCGGCTGCTGCAATCGATCGGACTCGGCGCAGACGTGGCGTTCTGCGCGCAGCGCGACGTATTCGATGTGGCGCCGAGGTTGGTGCGCGACGATGGCGTGTTGCGGCTGACGAGCTAGGCGGCGTGTTCGCGGCCCGTACGGCCCGTTGCCCGAGTGCGCCCGCCGCCGGCCTCCTTCGCCTGGTACATCAACTTGTCGGCGAGACGGCCGAGCTGCAGGAGCGAGTCGGCGTCGTCGGGCGAGCAGGCGATACCGATGCTGACGGTGAAACGCGCGACGGCATCGCCCGGCATGGCGTCATGCAGCTCCCGCAGCTCGGTGTGGATCCGGTCCGCGAAGGAGCGCGCCTCCTCGATGCCGAAGCCGTCCAGGCCGATCTCGAACTCATCGCCGCCGAGACGCGCGACGACGCCGCGGTCGCCAACGAGGTCAGACACCACTTGCGCGAACTGGAGCAGCGCGTTGTCGCCGGTCTCGTGGCTGAACGTGTCGTTGATCGACTTGAACCTGTCGAGGTCCAGCACCAGCACGGCGAAGAGCCGGCCCTCGTTCCGCGCGCTATGGAGGCGCTCGTCCAGCGCGGCGATGCCGGCGCGGCGGTTGAGCAGCCCCGTGAGCGGATCGCGGTTGGCGTGCTCGCGCAGCGCCTCCTCCGCGCGCTTGCGCTCGGTGATGTCGAACGCGGTGCCGAGCACGCCGGCCTTCCCCTCGTAGTCAATGAGGCCAGCCGTGAGGTCGACCCACCTCTCGCGGCCGCTCTTGGTCACCATCTTTACCTCGTAGCTGTTGGGGAGGTCCGCGCCGCGCAAACGGGCCATGCCGCGCTCCCGGACGAGCTCGCGGTACTCGGGGTGGACGAGGTCCCAGAAGTCCATCTTGACCAGCTCGTCGCGGGAGTAGCCGGTCAGCTCTTCCGCGGCGGAGTTGACGTAGACCAGATTTGTTCCCTGGAGGATGAGGACGGCTGCGGCGACGGTCTCGGCCATCGTGCGGAACTTCGCCTCGCTGACGCGCAGCGTTTCTTCCGCGAGCTTGCGCTGCGTCACGTCGCGGAAGGAGAAGACGCACCCCTCGACTTTGCTGCCGTGGTAGAGCGGTCGCGAGTAGCTCTCGATGATGCGGCCGTCCTTCAGGTTGAGGGTTTCGAAACCTTCCTCGCCGGCCAGGAACGCATCGCGAAGGCGTGCGTACACGTCCTCGGCGTCCTCGACCTGCTTGAACGACCAGTCGACGTACGCCTGCGTGCTACGCGAGGCACGCACATCGTCCGGCATGTTCCACATCTCGCTGAAGCGCGCGTTGACGTGCACAAGAGCGCCCTGAGGGCCGAGGACCAGCATGCCGTCCTCGGTGGACTCGATCGTGCCGCGCAGGATCGCCTCGCTCCGGCGTAGCGCCTCCTCGGCGTGCTGGCGTTCAGTTACGTTCGTTGCGATGCCGATGACGCCGCCGGCCTCGCCGCTGCCGTCCAGTATCGGGGCGTAGTGGGTCTCGAATGCCAGGTCCTGCAGCTCGACAGTCGTACTGAACGCCTCGCCCGCCAGTGCCCGCTCGATGTTCGCGACGATCTCCGGCACCTCCGCGTACATCTCGAACGCCGATGTTCCCACGGCCACACCCGGACTTAGCCCGAGCGACTCAAGGCCCTTGCCTTCGGACAGCGTGAAGATGCCCTCGCGGTCGACAGAGAAGAGTACGACGGGCGCGTTCTCGATCACGGTGCGCAGGCGCGACTCGTTCTCGCGCAGTGCGGCGTTCACCGCCTCCAGTTCCAGCGTGCGCTCGCGGACGCGCTGCTCCAGCTCTTCGTTCGCGCGCTGGAGGTCCGCGCGCGCTTCCAGCAGGCCATCCTGCGCGCGCACCGCCGTGTCGCGTTCCTGGCGCAGTTGGAAGCCTACCCAGTTCACCCACAGGTAGATGCTGTAGAAGACGCCCATGCCGCCGATCAGCGTCGTCGTGACGAATCGGGGGTCAGTGTAGCGCTCCGGTCCCTGAGCCATGAAGACGTAGTGCGGGATGGCGCCTGTCGCCTCGAGCAGGATGACCGAGGCGAACGCGAGCGATGCGCCCGTTGTGTACACGAAGCCGCGGCGCAAGTCGAGGAACGTATTGGAGAAGATCAGCCCGAAGACGTAGGCAAATGCGCCTAGCCACGATAGGCCCCCGAGGAAGTAGACCATCGCCGTATGGAACACGATCTCCGCGGCCAGCATCACGCCCTGCGCGATCTCGATGGAGCGTACGTTAGGGAAGCGCGGCACGATCTGCAGGTACAAGGCGAAGAACGCGCTCTCGAGCAGCAGGACGACGAGGAAGGGACGCGGCATCGGAATGCGCGCGACCAACAGCAACGCCCACAGGGCAATAAAGAGCGCGACGACCACGAGGCGTGCCAATGCCTGCGGCACCTGCTCCTGCCGCTTGGTCTCGAGCCGGCTAAATGCGTTTATATCGCTCGCCATGATCTCTACCTTTAGTATCGGAGGAGAACAGATAGGAATTGACCGTAGGGGAATCCACGGAGTGTTGACCCCCGATATGGGGTCGCCTATCCTGCCTGAGCCGATGAAGGCTGAACTTCTTTCGATAGGCACTGAGCTCCTCCTGGGCGAAATCGTAGATACGAATGCCCAGTACATTTCCGCCCGTCTGCCGGCTCTGGGAATCGACCTCTTCTACATCTCGAAGGTGGGCGATAACATAGAACGTTTGTCCGAAGTCATCGCGCGGGCCTGGAGCCGCTCAGACCTCGTCATCACTACGGGCGGTCTCGGACCGACCGAGGACGACCTCACGCGCGAGTCGATCGCCGTGGTACTGGGCGAAGAGCTCTCGGTCGATCCCGAGGCCGAGCGCCAACTGCGGGAGTTCTTCGCCCGCCGGGGTGTCGGCATGCCCGAGCGCAACGTAAAGCAGGCGATGCTCGTCCCGTCCGCAAAGGCGATCGCCAACCCGAGAGGCACGGCGCCGGGCTGGTGGGTCGAGCGCGACGGCAAGATCATCGTGTCGATGCCGGGCCCGCCTTCGGAGATGCAGCGTATGTGGGAGGAGGAGGTGGCGCCCGAGCTGGAGCGCCGGCATCCCGGCGCGGTGCTCGTCAGCCGCACGCTCAAGACCACAGGCCTTGGCGAGGGGCATGTCGATGAGCTGCTCAGCCCGCTCCTGAAGTCCACCAACCCATCGATCGGCGTGTACGCGCGCGCCGATGGCGTCCAGCTCCGCATTGCAGCGAAGGCGCCGACGAAAGAAGAGGCGCGTACGCTCATCGAGCCAGTAGAGGCGGAGGCGCGACGCCTCCTCGGCGACACGATCTGGGGAGTGGACGACGATACGCTGGAGAGCGCCGTCGCCGATCTGTTCCAGCGCTACGAGCTCAAGCTCGCCACGATGGAGTCGTGCACGGGCGGGCTGCTGGCGCACATGATCACCAACGTGCCGGGCGCGTCGCAGTTTTATCTCGGCGGCTTCGTGACGTACACGACCGAGATGAAGATCGCGTACGGTGTCGACCGGCAGATCATCGAGGAGCACGGCGTCATCAGCGCCCAGTGCGCGGCCGACATGGCGCGCGCCGCTCGAGAGCGACTGGGCGCGGACGTGGGCGTTGGCATTACCGGCGTCGCGGGGCCCGAACCGCAAGAAGACGCGCCGCCCGGCACGGTGCACGTTTCGTTTGACGCCGCGTTCACAACGCCCGTCACGATCAGCTACCAGTTCGCTCAGGGACGCGAGGCCGTGAAGCGGCGCGCCGCAACAACGGCGCTCTCGCTCATGCGCCGCACGCTCCGTGAGACGAAGGGCCGCGGCACCGTCTAGTCATGCAACGTCTCGCTGCCATGTTGGGGGTGGCGGTCTTGTCTATCGTGGGCCTCGCTGCGTGCGGCGGCGGCAGCGCGAGCGACGCGACGCCGGCTGCGCCGGCCGCGACGCGCACGCCTCGTCCTGAGCCGGCGCGAGCGTCCGCCACGCCGGAACGCACATCGACGCCACACCCGGCGACGCCGCCCGCGTGCGCCGACCCGTACCCGGGCGGCGCGCCATATGAACCGCCGCCCGGCGAACCGGTCCGTCTGCGGCCGATCGGCTCGCCGCCGCCGATGCCGTCCTACCGGCCGATTGGCTTTTCGACGGACAGAGCGCTGGAGCTGGTGGTGAAAGGGACTATCGGTGAAGAAGAGGCGGAGCACTTCTCCGTCTACATCAAGAACATCGAAGACGGGAAAGGCGTCTCGATCGACGTAGGGCGGCAGTTTTACGCTGCAAGTCTGTACAAGGTCTGGGTGATGCTGGAGGCGTACCACCAGCGCAACGCGGGCCTGCTCGATTTCAGCGAAGGGTACATCGGTTCCAGCTACTACGTTTCGCTGGGGCTCAACCCAGGCGAAGTCGACGCGTGCGAGCAGATCTCTCTCGATCGTGCCATCGAACGGATGATGGCGATCAGCGACAACGTGGCGGCGAACATGGTGCTCGACCGCGTAGGCGCGAGGAACATCAACACCGCGCTCTCAGGCTTCGGCATGCGCTCGACGGGCTTCCTCGGCGGTCAGATGCCCACAACGGCGGCCGACATGGCGCTCCTTATGGAGGCGATCGCGCGCGGCGGGGCGCTGAACGAAACGACGAGCCTGGAGATGCTGGCGCGGCTGGAGTCGGAGGTCATCGACGACCGGATTCCGGCGCTTCTGCCCGCTGGGACATTCGTCGCGCACAAGACGGGTAGCTGGGAGGATGCAACCCACGACGCGGGTATCGTCGTCTCTCCGGACGCCACGTATGTGTTGGTCATCTTGACGGACTATGGCTATGCGGACGGTGGCGCGGAGCGCATCGCCGGGCTCTCTAAGGCCGTATACGACTACTATAACTAGGAAACCCTCGAAGCTGGCGCGAAGCTATGCTATGATTGGGATGGTCAAGCAGACGTGCGCTCGTCGCAGTCGCGGGCCGGCCTGAGGGAGACCTCGCCCGGCCCGTCGCGTTCGGGTTGCCAGGAGGAGAGTTCGGTGTCGGACCGAGGATCGGGTCATCGGAGGGACGCGGTGTATCAAGAGCTGCGAATCTTCAGCGGCAACGCGCATCGGCAGCTTGCCCAGTCGATCTGCGCTTATCTCGAGACGCCGCTGGGCGAGTGCGAGGTGTTCGAGTTCGGCAACGAGAACATCTTCGTAAAGGTACGCGAGAACGTTCGCGAGCGGGATGTCTTCATCGTGCAGCCGATGACCACGCCGGTCAACACGAGCATCATGGAGCTCCTGATCATGATCGACGCGATGAAGCGCGCGTCGGCGGGACGGGTCACTGCGGTCGTGCCGTACTACGCCTATGGCCGAAGCGATAAGAAAGACCAGCCGCGTGTGCCGATCACCGCTCGCTTGCTGGCCAACCTGATCGAGACGGCGGGCGCCGATCGGCTGGCTACGGTCGACCTGCACGCAGGGCAGATCCAGGGCTTCTTCAACATTCCGGTGGACGAGCTGACCGCTCTCTACCTGATCAGCAAGCACTTCAAAGACAAGGCCCTGATCAATCCGGTCGTTGTCTCTGCGGACGTCGGCTTCTCCAAGCGGGCGCGCAACGTCGCGCAGAACATGAACGCGCCTCTCGCCATCGTCGAGAAGCGCCGCACCGGCAACGATGACGACGCCGAGGCGCTGAACCTGATCGGTGATGTCGATGGTTGCCCGGCGATTATCGTGGACGATGAGATCCAGACCGGCAGCACGCTCGTCGAAGGCATCGAGCTGCTCCGCCAGCGGGGCGCCACCGCGGTCTACGCCGCCGCGACGCACCCGATCCTCTCAGGCTCCGCCGTGTCTCGCCTCGACAGCAGCAGCGTCGAGGAAGTCGTCGTGACGGATACGGTGCCGTTGCCGCCGGAGAAGATAATCGACAAGATCACGGTGCTCAGCGTTGCGCCGCTCATCGGCGAAGCGATCGGCCGGATCAATACCGGCCGATCTGTGGGCGAGCTGTTCCAGATGGACGAAGACTCCCAACATAGGGAGCCCGCCGCTGCGCGAAGCGTGGGAGAACAGAGCTAGGTGATCTTATGCTGAAGTGGGCGAGCGGGCTGCTGGGCGACTCGAACGACCGTGAGGTCCGCAAGATCGAGCCGCTCGTTAGCGTCATCAGCAACCTCGAACCGGAGTTCGAGGCGTTCTCGGACGATGAGCTGCGCGCGAAGACAGACGAGTTCCGCGAGCGCCTCGCAGCCGGCGAGACGCTGGACGATCTATTGCCCGAGGCGTTCGCCGCGGTGCGCGAGTCGTCGAAGCGCCACACGGGACTGCGTCATTTCGATGTGCAGCTGATGGGCGGCATCGTGCTGCATCAGGGCAAGATCGCCGAGATGAAGACGGGTGAAGGCAAAACGCTTGTCGCGACGCTGCCGCTTTACCTGAACGCGCTCGAAGGCAAGGGCACCCATCTCGTCACCGTGAACGACTATCTCGCCAAGCGCGACGCGCAATGGATGGGCCCCATCTTCTCGTCGCTTGGCCTGTCGCTCGCCATCCTGCAGCACGACGCGTCGTTCATCTTTACGCCCGAGAAAGTCAGCGACGTGCAGAACATGGAGCACATCGTACCGTGCACGCGTCGCGAGGCCTACGCCGCGGACATCACGTACGGCACGAACCATGAGTTCGGCTTCGATTACCTGCGCGACAACATGGCGCCGGACCTGGCGCGCCAGGTGCAGGTGCAGCGCCGCTACGCGATAGTCGACGAGGTTGACAACATCCTCATCGACGAGGCGCGGACGCCGTTGATCATCAGCGGCCCTGCGCAGGAGAGCACGCAGACGTACACGACGTTCGCGCGCATTGTGCCGCGCCTCGAAGAGGAGATCGACTACACCGTTGACGAGAAGCAGCGCTCCGTTACGCCGACAGAAGAAGGCGTGGCGAAGATGGAGAAATGGCTGGGCATCGACAACATCTATTCGCCGGAGAACTTCCGTTTGACGCGCTATCTCGAGGCGGCGCTGAAGGCGCACGCGCTGTATCGGGCCGACCGCGAGTACGTCGTGCGCGACGGCGAGGTGATTATCGTCGACGAGTTCACCGGCCGTCTCATGCCGGGCCGGCGCTGGTCGGACGGCCTCCACCAGGCCGTCGAGGCGAAGGAAGGCGTGAAAATCCAGCAAGAGTCGCTGACCTACGCGACGATCACGCTCCAGAACTACTTCCGCCTCTACGACAAGCTCGCTGGCATGACCGGTACCGCAGTCACCGAAGCCGAAGAGTTCTTCAAAATCTACAAGCTTGAAGTCGTCATTATCCCAACGAACATGGACATGGTCCGCGAGGACGAGACCGACCTGGTCTACCGCAGCGAGCGCGCGAAGTTCGATGCCGTGGTCGAAGAGGTCGAAGAGATGCACGAGATCGGGAGGCCCGCTCTCGTCGGGACGGTCTCTATCGAGAAGTCCGAGTACCTCTCTGAGCTGTTGAAGCGTAAGGGCCTCCCGCACGAGGTCCTAAACGCGAAGCACCATGAGCGCGAGGCGAACATCATCGCGAACGCGGGACGGCTGAGCGCGGTCACGATCGCCACGAACATGGCCGGACGCGGTACCGACATCATTCTCGGCGGCAAGCCCGACGAGCACCGCAACAAAGATGAGTGGCAGCAGGAGCACGACAAGGTCGTCGAGCTGGGCGGGCTGCACATCATCGGCACGGAACGGCATGAAGCGCGCCGGATCGATAACCAGCTCCGTGGCCGCGCCGGACGTCAGGGTGACCCCGGCAGCTCGCGCTTCTTTGTCTCGTTGGAAGACGACGTTATGCGGCGCTTCGCGCCGGAATGGCTGGGCAACATGCTCGGCAAGCTCGGCTTGGAAGAGGACATGCCGATCGAAAGCAACATGGTCGCGAAATCGATCGAGTCCGCGCAGACGAAGGTCGAGGGCCACAACTTCGACATCCGCAAGCACCTTGTCGATTACGACGACGTGATGAACACGCACCGCGACGTTATCTACACCGAACGCAAGAAGACGATCGAGGGCGCGGACCTCAAGAGCAACATCTTCGAGATGGTGCGGGAGGAGATCGAGGACCTCGTCGAGCTGCACGCGCCGGCGCGCGATCCGGACCTGTGGGACCTTGACCTGCTGCTCGCGGAAGTGAACGCGATCGTGAAGCTGCCGCCGGACTACAAGGCGGACGCGTTCGCCGACGCGGGACACGACGACATTCTCGAAGAGCTCCTGACCCATGCCGAGGAGGCGTACAACAAACGCGAGCAGGAGATGGGCGAACAGCGCATGCGTACGTTGGAGCGCGTGCTCATGCTCCGCACGATCGACACGCTCTGGGTGGAGCATTTGACCGAGATGGAGACGATGCGCCAGGGCATCGGCCTGCGGGCGTACGGCCAGACAGACCCGCTCGTCGCCTACAAGTCGGAAGCGCACGACATGTGGCAGCAGTTCCTCGCCGCGATCCGCCGTCAGATGACCCGTTCGATCTACCACGTCGAGCTCACGCAGGCTGCGCCGCAGCCCGCCCCGGCCCCGGTTACGCGCGAAAACCGCGAGGACCAAGAGGGCGCCGCCCCGGCTCGACAGCCCGTCGGCGCGGGCGTCGGCGCGATCGGACAGGGCGCGCCTGCCCCTCGCGTCGCGGCGTCCCCGGTCTCGAAGGCGCGCAAAGTCGGACGAAATGAGCCCTGCCCCTGCGGCAGCGGAAAAAAGTACAAGAAATGCCACGGCGTAGCAGCGTAGCGCCGCCGAAGAAGTCGGCGAAGCGACGGTCGGAGCCGGCGCCTGCGCTCGTGATCGCGTTCGAGGGAGCGGTCGCGGACGGACGGGACTGGTTCGACGCGCTGCTCGAAGCCATCGCCGAGTGGGAGCTGACGGAGGAGACCGTCGGCGACCGCCACTATCGCTACCTGATCGGCGGCGAGGCGTTCGATTGGCTGCTGCTCGCGGAGCGCCTTTGTGACGAGCTCGACGGCGCGATACCAAAGGACGAAACAGAGGCGTTGCTGTTCTTCGGCAAGATGCCGCTCGAGATGGAAGAAGACGACTTCCGCCACGCTATCGGAGATGCGAAACACCGCGCGCACCTGAACTTCGTGTACGGCGTCATGGTCGAGGAAGCGCTCCAGCTCACGGTCGAGGAAGAAGTGATCAAGGAAGGACGCTCGTCGGTCTGGATGCGAGGCGAGAACGCGGAAGGCCAGGTCTTCGAGCGCATTTACGGACGTCCCGAACACGAGCTGCTCGCGGACTTCCGTGCCGAGCGCGAGCTGCCGCCGTGCGAGGACCTGTCGTACGGCGATCTGCGCGCGTTCATCTACTGGCTCTTCAAGTACCGCGTCAACCAGAGCGATCCTGCGCGCGTCGCGTCCGACACGCGGAAGGCGCTTGCGCAGATCTCACGGCTCGAGGCCGGCGCGCGCCGCCGCGCCGAGCATGTCGAGTCGGCAATGGCGCCGAACGCCAACGTCTTCGATGGCGAGGTAGTAGCACGCTTTCGTTGACCGGGGCCACGTGCGCCAGTACAATCGCAGCGGCCCCGAGGAATCGGGGTCGAGTTGTATGTGAGGGCAACGTCTATGACGAAGGAACACGACATCGCTAACGCAGCAGACATGCCGAAGGCGTACGATCCCGGCGCCGTCGAGGGGCGGATCTACGTGTGGTGGGAGGAGTCCGGCTACTTCAAGCCGAGCGACAGCGACGCCGACCCCTTCGTCATCATCATGCCGCCGCCCAACCTCACGGGCGAGCTGCACCTGGGCCACGCCCTGACCGATGGCGTCGAGGACATCCTGATCCGCTGGCACCGCATGCTGGGCCAGCCGACGTTGTGGCTACCGGGGATCGATCACGCCGCGATCGCGGTACACGTCCTCGTCGAACGGCAGCTTGCGGCGGAAGGGCTGACGAAGTACGACATCGGCCGAGAGAAGTTTCTCGAGCGCGTCTGGGGGTTTGTGAACAACAGCCGCTCGCGCATCTTCGGCCAGCACAAGCGCCTCGGCTCGTCGGCGGACTGGAGCCGCGAGCTGTTCACGATGGACCCGGGCCCCAGCAGGGCCGTGCGCGCCGCGTTCTACCAGCTCTACCAGGCCGGGCTGATCTATCGCGGCGAGCGCCTGATCAACTGGTGCCCGCGCTGCAACACCGCGCTCTCCGATCTGGAAGTTGACCACGAGGAGCGCGACGGATTTCTGTGGCACGTGCGCTATCCGATGCTCGATGACGCCGGCCAGCCATCGGGCGGGTACATCACGATCGCGACGACGCGTCCCGAGACGATCGTCGCGGATACGGCGATCGCGGTGCATCCGGAGGACGAGCGCTACCGCGCGTTCACCGGCAAGAAGGCGCGCCTGCCGATCATCGGGCGCGAGCTGGCCGTCGTCGGCGACGACGCGATCGATCCCGCCTTCGGCACCGGCGCGCTGAAGGTCACGCCCGGCCACGACCCCGTCGACTTCGAGATCGGCCAGCGCCACAACGTCCCCGTCGTCAGCGCGATCAATCCGGACGGCACGATGAACGGCGAGGCGGGGCCCTACGCGGGCATGGACCGTTTCGACTGCCGCGAGGCCATCGTGCGCGATCTGGACGCGCAGGGCTTCCTCGTGAAGACGGAGCCGTATCGACACTCCATCGGCGTGTGCGACCGCTGTGGCACGATCGTCGAGCCGCTGATCTCGGAGCAGTGGTTCGTCGCTGTGAACAAGGAGTACGAGCCAGGCCGCTCGCTCTCCGGCGAGGCGCTCCGCGCGGTGACGGACGGAGCGGTGCAGTTCCTGCCGCCGCGCTTTACGAAGATCTACACGAACTGGATGGAGAACCTGCGCGACTGGTGTATCTCGCGCCAGCTCTGGTGGGGCCACCGCATCCCCGTCTGGTACTGCGACTCCTGTGCGGCGGTCAACGTGCCGCCGCCCGCCGTCGAGGCGCCGGAGTCGTGCGACGCCTGCGGCGCGACGTCGCTGCGTCAGGACGAAGACACGCTCGACACGTGGTTCTCGGCCGGACTCTGGCCGTTCTCGACGCTGGGCTGGCCGGACGACACGGACGATCTGCGCCGCTTCTATCCGACCGACGTGATGGAGACGGCGTACGAGATCATCTTCTTCTGGGTCGCGCGCATGATCATGATGGGTCTCTTCTGCATGCGCGAACGTGGCGACGCGTTCGAAAAGCGCGTGCCGTTCCGCTACGTCTACCTGCACGGCCTCGTCCGCGACGACGACGGGCAGAAGATGAGCAAGACGCGTGGGAATGTCGTCGACCCGATCGGCCTGGTCGACAAGTACGGCGCCGATGCGGTGCGCTTCACGCTCGTGACGGCGGCGGGTACCGGGCAGGACCAGCGTCTGCGCGAGGAGAAAATCGAGTCGGCGCGCAACTTTGCGAACAAGCTCTGGAACGCGTCGCGATTCGTCATCATGCAGCTCGACCCGTCGCAGAAGGTCGCGACGCCGTCGCTCGCAGATCGCGCCTCGTTGCCGGCGGAAGACCGCTGGGTGCTCTCGCGGCTCGAAAAGCTCGTCGCCGAAGTGGACAGGCTGCTGAACGAGTTCCAGCTCAACGAGGCCGGCCATCGCATGTACGACTTCCTTTGGGGCGACTACTGCGACTGGTACGTCGAGGTGGCGAAGGTGCGCCTGCGGCAGGATGGCGCGGCGGACCCGCGACCGGTCCTCGTGCACGTGCTCGAGACCGGGCTGCGGCTGCTGCATCCCTACATGCCGTTCGTCACGGAGGAGCTGTGGGGCCGCCTGCGTCCGTTCATGGCCACCCCTCCCTCCGAGGCGCTGATGATCGCGCCGTACCCGAAGAGCGACGCGGCGTGGCGAGATGAGGAGGCGGAGCGGGCGGTCGACGGCGTCATCGATGTCGTGCGCGCGATCCGCAACATCCGCTCCGAAAAGAAGATCGAGCCGTCGCGTCCTATCGAGGCCTACGTCGTCTCGAACGATGCGCGTCCCGCGATCGAGGCGGGCGCGCCGTACATCGAGGCGCTCGCGCGCGTGCAGCCGCTGCACATCGTTTCGGACGCGAGCGAGGCGCCTCGCGACGGCGTCGCGACCGCGGTGCTGCCGCACGCGCAGGTGATCGTGCCGCTGGCCGGGCTGATGGACGCCGGGGCCGAGCGCTCACGGCTCGAGAAGGAGATCGCGGAAGCGGAGGTGTACGCGAAGCGGCTGCAGGGCAAGCTCTCGAACGAGCAGTTCCGCTCGAAAGCGCCGCGCGACGTCGTCGCGGCGGAAGAAGACCGCCTCGCCGCCGCGCAAACCCGCCTCGAAGGACTGAGGCGCGCGCTGGAGGAACTGGGGTAAGGGACATGGGGAAGTTTCTCGAAGAAGAGAAACGGCGCCTGATTGCTTTCAGGGCGACATCGCCAGATCTGTCGCCCGAGGCGCGCTTCGAAGGCGTCTTCAAGGGCAAGCCGCGACCCTTCTGTATTCCTATCGGATGCTCGTCGCAAAATCTATTCAGTGGAATACGGCAGGAGGCCATTGAATATTTCAAGGAGGCGAGGATTCCATGGCATCAGGGTTTCGCGGGCGGCCCTAGCAACCATCTTTGCGATTCACAAGTGGCTTGCGTCAATTTCCTACTTCCCTTCAGCAACAATCAAGAAGCGCTGGGTGCACTGCTACGCCCTCACTACCCGCAGGCTCGCCGCTTCTTATCAATGGAGAGTTCGGATCACCTCGTTTCGTTTGAATGGATCGGCGCTGAGAATTACTTGCATGAAAGAGTAGCCGGACAGGCCCGAACTCGCGGTGCGAACGCAACCAGCGCGGATGCCGCTGTGATGTTCGAGCGCGAGGACGGCAAGAAGGAGATCGTTCTCATCGAATGGAAATACACCGAATCCTACGGAGGTGCCTCTCTACTGTTTGCTCCTAGCGGTACCGACCGTAGCAAGACCTACCGCCCGCTTCTTGGCCGCCGTGACTGCCCCATCGATATGGCGCGTGTTCCCGACGCCGACGTGAGTGCTCTCTTCTACGAGCCGTTCTACCAATTCATGCGCCAACAGCTCCTCGCCCACGAAATGGAGCGGGCCAAAGAGCTAGGTGCCGACATTGTCCGTGTCCTGCACATCGCTCCTGCTCAGAACACGGATTTCCGACGCATCACATCACCGTCGCTTCGGCATCTCGGTGCCACGGCGGTGGAGGTGTGGAAGCGGCTGGTGCGTCCTGACGACAGGTTTCAGAGCGTTTCGACGGAGTCGCTCTTCGGGAACTCTCGATTGGAGGACTTTCCTGCGTTGGCACGCTGGCGGGAGTACATCAATGAGCGGTACTCGTGGCTGAGCCAAGACTCTCCGCCGTTGGCAAATGCCTGACCTCACTTCCCTCTCCGCCACCTCCCTCGCGCGCGCCATTCGCGAGAAGCGCGTCTCGTCCGCCGAGGTCGTCGATGCTCACCTCGCGCGTATCGAGGCCGTCAACCCCAAGCTGAACGCCGTCGCCGTGCTCGATGCCGACGCCGCACTCGCGCGTGCACGCGAGCTCGACGGCGCGCTTGCCCGCGGCGAGGCGCTCGGGCCGTTGCACGGCGTTCCGTTTACCGTAAAGGACTGGATCGAGACGAACGACGCCGTCTGCGCCGCCGGCATTATCGAGCGCAAAGACTACGTCCCGAAGCACGACGCGACAGTTGTCGCGCGCATGCGCGCAGCGGGCGGCGTCTTTCTCGGCAAAACGATCGACAACGCCGAGAACAAGAACGCCGTCTACGGCTCCGTCGCCAACCCCTACGATGTCTCGCGCACGCCGGGCGAGAGCAGCAGCGGCGAGGCCGCGATCATCGCCGTCGGCGGCTCGCCCGCTGGCCTCGGCAGCGACTCCGGCGGTAGCCTGCGCTATCCTGCGCACTGCTGCGGCATCGCAACGCTCAAGCCAACCGCCGGCCGCGTGCCGCTCACCGGCCACTTCGCGCGCATCGATGTCATCATCGACCCGCGGACGCAGATCGGCCCGCTCGCGCGCGCGGTCGAGGACCTCGCGCTCGTCATGGACGTCATCGCCGGCCCGGACGGCCGCGACGCCAGCGTCGTCCCGATAACGCTCGACGACTACCGCGAAGTCGGCCTGCGCGGCCTGCGCGTCGCGACATTCACTGAGTTTCCTGGTGCTACCTGCGACGCCGACACCGCCGCCGCCGTCCGCAACGCCGCTACTGCGCTGGCCGGCGCCGGCGCCCAGATCGAAGACGCGCTCCCGCCGCGCATCGACGAGTCGTGGGACATCACGCAGGTGCACTGGCCCCGCGTGCGCTCGTACTCCTGGAGCGAGTGGCGGGCCACCGGCGAGCACACCCTCACCGTGGATCAGATCGAGCGCGGCCTCTTCGCCTGGGGCCGCCTCCAGCGCGCCTTCCTGGAGTTCATGCAGACGTACGACCTCATCCTCTGCCCCGCGGCGCCGGCCGCCGCGCAGCTCCGCGCCGATGTCTCCGGCCCGCAGCCGTTCGTCTACACGCTGCCGTTCTCGCTTTCCGGCCAGCCGGCAGCCGTCGTGCGCGCGGGCACGTCGGACGGCATGCCGGTCGGCGTGCAGCTCGTCGCGCGCATGTGGCGCGACGCCGTCGCGCTCGCCGCCGCGCAGCATATCGAGACTGCGCTGGGCGGCTGGACTGCACCCAGAGGCCTATTGGCTCACTAGCCTTCTCAATTGACCCGCAATCGTCCTGGTGCTAGGATGCAGGCGGGCCTCGTGAAGATGGCCACAATCGAATTCGTGCGGAGGCGGGATTAGCTGTGCAAGCCCTGCTGGACAACTACGTCGCCGTCCTGCTGGCAAGCGTCATCGGCTTCATACTGGTCGGTACCGCCCTCATCGGCACCCGCGTCCTCGCCCCGTTCTCTCCGTCCCGGCTGAAGCAGACTTCGTACGAGTGCGGCATGATGCCCGCCGACAAGCCGTTGCGGACGCAGCTTCACATTCGCTACTACCTGTTCGCGATCCTGTTCCTCATCTTTGACGTGGAGGCCGTGTTCCTCTTCCCGTGGGCCGTTACCTTCGTGGGCATTGGGCAGGCCGCGTTCTACGAGATGGTGCTCTTCATCGCCATCCTGGGCGCCGGCCTAGCGTATGCCTGGAAGAAGGGAGTGCTGCAATGGAAGTAACCGGAGACATTGTCGCGACGACGACCGAAACCGAGGCCGCGCCCGCAGAAGCCCCGCCCGTTCCCGTACCGCCCTCCGAGCGTCCGCCCGCGAGCATCGAGCGCGAGCTGGCGCTGCTGACGCCGGTTGAAGTCGATCCGGGTAAGAGCATGTACCGGCAGGTCCTGCCCGGCATCATGCAGGTGCCCGCCGAGAACGTCCTCGCGCTGGCGCGCAAGTCATCGCTCTGGCCGCTGACGTTCGGTCTCGCGTGCTGCGCGATCGAGATGATCGCGACGTTCATGTCGCACCACGACCTCGAGCGCTTCGGGATCGTGCCGTGGCCGTCGCCGCGCCAGGCCGACGTGATGATCGTCGCGGGCACTGTGACGAAGAAGATGGCGCCGGCGGTCAAGCTCCTGTACGAACAGATGCCGAACCCGAAGTGGGTGATCTCGATGGGCGCCTGTGCGACGAACGGCGGCCCGTACACGCGCTACGACCGCGTGCTGCAGGGCGTGGACAAGATCATTCCCGTCGATGTGTATGTGCCCGGCTGTCCGCCGCGCCCCGAGGCGCTAATGGACGGCTTCATCGCGCTGCAACACAAGATCATGGAGGAGCGCGGCAAGTTCTAATGACGCAGGAAGGACAGGCGGAGGAGTCGAAGGAGCAGGCCGCGCCGGAGCAAGCTGCGCCACCGGTCGCGCAGCCTGCGCCGAAGGCGAAGGCTGCGCCCGAGCCGCCGGCCAAGACGCCGCCTGCGCCGGGCGGCGTGGCGGACTTGCTCAAGGAAGCGCTGCCGGGCGTCCCGCTCGAGGCGTACCAGGGGCTGTCGCACGTCATCGTCGAAGTGGCGCGAGACGACATCGCGAAAGTGATGGCCGTTGCCAAGGACGACCCGCGGCTAGACCTCAAGTTCCTGCGCTGCCTCTTCGGCGTCGATCACGAAGCGGACGGCCTTGAGGTGATCTACCAGCTCATGTCGCTCGACAAGGGGCACGAGGTCACAATCAAGACGCGCCTTGCCGCGAACGATGCGAAGGTGGCGTCCGTGGCATCGATCTGGCACGCAGCGGACTGGCACGAACGCGAGACGCGCGACATGTTCGGCATCGAGTTCGAGGCGCATCCGCACCTTCTTCCGCTGCTGCTGCCCGAAGACATGACGGACTACTTTCCGCTGCGGAAGAGCAGCAAGCTCGCTGAAATTGAGGAATGGCAGGGAGAGCTTGTCGCGGAAGGTACTGGCGGCGATGGGGAAGAGGAGGAGGAATGATGCGCTCGACAGCGCCGCAGGAGGCCAGTGAGATGCCACGTCGAAACGGCTCCGAAGTGCTCGCTTCGCCGCCCATCAGTATGGTGAAGGAGGGCGGCGCCTGGAAGAATGCGACATGTGGACTCGCACTGCCCGGGCTGGACGATCCGATCATTCTCCAATGATCCAAGAACACGCGCTCGACACCGTCGACATCAATGTGAACATGGGGCCACAGCACCCCAGCACGCACGGCGTGTTTCGCATGGTGTTGACGATCGACGGCGAGCGCGTCGTGGATGTGGAGCCGCACATCGGCTACATGCACCGCGGTGGCGAGAAGCTCTCCGAGACCATGGACTATCGCCAGGCGATCGGCTATCAGGACCGCACCGACTACCTGGCGCAGTTCCAGAACGAGCAGGCATATTGCATGGCCGTCGAGAAGCTGATCGGGATCGAGGTGCCGGAGCGCGCGGAGTACATCCGCGTTATCTTGTGCGAGCTGAACCGCATCACGAGCCATATGATGTTCGTCGGCGCCTTTGGCATCGACCTCGGGATCTTCGGCACGACGTTCACGTACGCGTTTCGCGAGCGCGAGCGCATCCAGGACATCTTCGAGGAAGTGAGCGGTGAGCGCCTCATGTACGGCTATTTCCGGCCCGGCGGCGTCGTGTGGGACCTGCCGGACAACTTCGTGCAGCGCGTACGTGAGGTGCTTCCGCAGACGAGGCAGGGCCTCAAAGACCTCGATACACTGCTCACGGATAACGAGATCTTCGTCGCGCGATCGCGCGGCGTAGGCGCCATAAGCGGAGAGGACGCGATCAACTGGGGCCTGACCGGCCCGATGCTGCGCGCCTCCGGCGTGCCATGGGACCTCCGCAAGGATAAGCCGTACTCCATCTATGACCGCTTCGCGTTCGAGATCCCGGTGGGACAATTCGGAGACGTCTACGATCGCTACCTCGTTCGCATGGAGGAGATGCGCCAGTCGATCCGCATTGTTGAAGATGCGCTGGAGCAGCTTCCGGAGGGACCGATCCTGCCCGAGAAGATGCCCCGCAAGCTGCGCGGTCCGGTGGCGGAGGTCTATGCCTGCGTCGAGGGCGCACGCGGCGAGTACGGCATCTACATCGTCTCGAAGAGTGGCGACAAGCCGTACCGGCTGAAGATCCGCTCGCCCTCGTTTTGCAACCTTTCAGCGCTGAGGGCGATCACCATCGGCAACTACGTGGCGGACGCCGTAGCGATCCTCGGCTCGATCGATATCGTGCTGTGTGATGTGGACCGCTAGCATGCTTGCGCTTACGTTCGACGTCGGCAACATCTGGCTCGATTCGCTGCTCGGGCTGGTTACGATGGTGCTGCTCATGACGCTCGTCGTGCTCATGCTGATCTACGTCGAGCGCAAGGTGGCCGCTCGCATGCAGATGCGTCTCGGGCCGATGCGCGTCGGGCCGCACGGCACGTTGCAGACGCTGGCCGACGCGATCAAGCTCGTCGGCAAGGAAGACCTGCGTCCGGCGTCGGCGAATCGTTGGGTGTTCGAGCTGGCGCCGTTCGCGATCTTCGTGCCGGCATTCATGGCGTTCGTGGTGATCCCGTTTACCCGTGATTGGGTGGTGGCGTTCCTGGACCTGGGGCTGCTGTACATTATCGCCGTCGGTGGGCTGTCGTTTATCGGCTTCCTGATGGCGGGCTGGGCCTCGGACAACAAGTACGCGCTGCTCGGCGCAATGCGCGCCGCGGCGCAGCTCGTTAGCTACGAGATCCCGATGGTGCTAGCGCTCCTCTCGATCGCGATGGTGACGGGAACGCTCAATCTGACGAGCATCGTCGGCTTCCAGGACAAGGTGCCGCTCATCGTCTGGCAGCCGCTCGCGTTCTACATCTTCTTGGTCGCCACGCTGGCCGAGTTGGAGCGCCAGCCCTTCGATATCCCGACGGCGGAATCGGAGGTCGTCGGCGGGCCGTTTATCGAGTACAGCGGAATCCGCTGGTCGATGTTCATGCTCGCCTCGTACGCGAACCTGTTCATCTACAGCCTGCTTGGCTCCGCGGTGTTCCTCGGTGGTTGGGAGTGGCCCTTCGGCAGCGATGCCGGTCTCTGGCTGCAGATTCTCCTGACGGTCCTAAAGACCAGTTTCCTGATCCTGCTCTTCATCTGGATCCGGTTTACGTTGCCCCGTCTCCGCATCGACCAGCTTATGAGCTATTGCTGGAAGGTGCTGGTGCCACTGGGCTTCCTGCAGGTCCTTATAAACGGCTTCGTCCTGGTATACGAGTGGCCGGACGGCCTGCTGCTGCCGTTCTCTGGAGCCGGGTTGTTGTTGGCTGGGTACATCACCTACAAGGCCGTGCGCGTCGAGCCGCGCAGTTTGCGTATGGTGCCGAAGCCGGCGACGGCTACAGCGCCGCCGCCGTCTGTGCCCGCGCCTGCGGAGTTGAGCTGAGAAGGAGTGTGCGGGGATGATTGGGGTTCTTAAGGGCATGATGGTGACGTTCTCGACGGCGATGCGCAAGCCCGTCACGATCGAGTACCCATCGGTGCACCGCGAGGTGCCGCAGCGCGACCGCGCGTTCCCGATTCTCCTGTGGGACAACGATGTCGATGAGCCGTTCTGCACGGGCTGCCACGCGTGCGAGCGCGCCTGTCCTGTCGAATGCATGACGGTGATCATGAAGGACAACCCGAAGCACGCGGACGGCACGAGCAAGCGCCGTAAGATCATCGATGAGTTCTTTATCGACTACGGGCGCTGCATGCGCTGCAACATCTGCGTCGAGGTGTGTAACTTCGAGGCGATCGCGATGAATAACACGTGGGCCGGCCACGAGCTGTCGAAGTTCGACCGGAACGAGCTGGTGCTGGACCTAGACCAGCTCATGTCCCAGCACAAGCAAGGCAAGATCAAGGAATGGGTCGGCGAGTGAGGGATAGCCTCCTCAACGCAACGAAGCCGCCCAATGGGCGGCTTCGTCCGAGCCGGCGAATTGTCATCCTTCGTCCTTCCGCGGAAGGACAAAGGATGACGCCCCATGGGAAGGCGTGGCGCTTGGTCCTGCCGCCGCGGGGAAGCAAGACGCTGGTGCAGCCTGGCTTGTCCCTACCTGGGCGATGGTCTAGGTTAGGCCGAGGGGAGAGAGCCTAGAATGACAGTGGCGCAGGTGATGTTCTACCTGATCGCGGCGCTCGCGGTCGGTGGCGCTTTGGGCGTCGTGCTCAGCCGGAACACCGTCTACGCTGCGCTGTTCCTCATTCTGTCGCTGCTGGCGGTGGCGGGCGTCTACATTCTCCTGGCGCAGGAGTTCCTCGCGCTGGTACAGGTCCTCATCTACGCCGGCGCCGTCACGGTGCTCCTGCTCTTCGCGCTGATGTTGACGCGCGTTGGAGACCTGCCCGAAACGATGGTAGGCGCCCAGTGGCCTCTCGCCGCCGCCGCGTCCTCCCTGTTGGGTGGCCTGCTCATCGCCGCTGTTGCGACGAGCGATTGGCCAGGCGATGCGCAGTCGCAGATCACGCGCGTACCGTTCGAGGCGCTGGGCGACGCGCTCTATCGACAATGGGCGGTGCCGTTCGAGATCGCCTCGCTCGTACTGCTGGTGGCGCTCGTCGGCGCGATCGTGCTGGCGCGCGAAGAGGAAGGGGAGTAGCCGTGGACGGGGCGAGCGCTGTCGCGCAGCAGATTCCGCTGGAGCACTTCCTCGTCCTCAGCGCGATCCTCTTCTCTATCGGTGTCTACGGCGTCCTGAGCCGGCGTAATGCGGTGCTGATCATCATGTCGGTGGAGCTGATGCTCAACGCAGCGAGCATTAACATGGTCGCCTTCGCCGCGTACGCGTCGCCGGGCGCGTTCATCGGCATCATCTTCGCGATCTTCATCATCACCATCGCCGCGGCTGAGGTCGGACTAGCGCTGGCGATCGTCTTGCGTGTGTTCCGCAACCGCCAGACCGCGAACGTGGACGAATTGGACACGCTGCGATGGTAGGGGCCGCGCCATGGGCATGACCGACGCCTGGCTACTGCCGCTCCTGCCCGCAGGCGCGTTCGTGGTCCTGTTGCTGTTCGGGCCGTACCTGCCGCGTAAGGGCGACTGGATCGCTATCGGCGCGATGGCGGCGACGTTCGGCCTCGTCTTCCCGATCATCTTCGACTTCACCGACGAGCTTTCGCGCCACGGCGCGGAGTTCGCGGGCGTCGCGAACAGCACGCAGTGGCTCGAGGTGCCGGGATACCTAGAGCTGCGCCTCGGCGTCCACGTCGACGCGATCACGATCGTGATGCTCGCGGTCGTGACCTTCGTGTCGCTGATGGTGCAGGTCTACTCCCTCGCCTACATGAAGGGCGACTCGCGCTACGGCTGGTTCTACGCTGTGTTGTCGCTCTTCACGGCGTCGATGCTCGCGCTCGTCCTCGCCGACAACTTCCTGCTGCTCTACTTCGCCTGGGAGCTCGTTGGCCTGTGCTCGTACTTGCTGATCGGCCACTATAGCCACCTGCGGTCGGCGGCTGAGGCGTCGAAGAAGGCGTTCATCACGACGCGCCTCGGCGACGTCGGGTTGCTGATCGCCATCATCCTCCTCTGGCGCGACACGGGGACGTTCAACATCCAGGAGATCATCGCGGCCGCGCAGGCAGGCACGATCCGCACCGAGGTGCTCACGGCGTCCGTCGTGCTGCTGTTCCTCGGCGCGATGGGCAAGTCGGCGCAGTTCCCGTTCCATGTCTGGCTCCCCGACGCGATGGAAGGCCCCACGCCTGTCTCAGCGCTCATCCACGCCGCCACGATGGTGGTCGCGGGCGTCTATCTCGTGGCGAGGACGCTGCCGCTCTTCGCGCTCGTCGAGGGCGGCCAGGAGCTGGTGCTGGCGGTCGGCCTGCTGACGACGTTCATGTCTGCGGGTATGGGTCTCGTGATGACGGACATCAAGCGCGTCATCGCGTACTCGACGATCAACTCGCTCGGACTGATGTTCGTCGCGCTCGGCGTCGGTGCGCCCGGCGCAGCCATGCTCTATCTGTTTACACACGCCTTCTTCAAAGCGCTCCTCTTCCTCGGCGCCGGCTCCGTAATCCACGCGACGGACCGGCAGGAGGTCGACCAGCTCGGCGGCCTCTGGTCAAAGATGCCGATCACCGGCGTGACGTTCGCCGTCGGCGCGCTCTCGATGGCCGGGCTGCCGTTCCTGTCCGGCTTTTGGGCGAAGGACGAGATCCTGCACGCCCTGCTCGACAACCGCGGTGTGTTCGCGCTGACGTTGCTCACGCTGCCCGTCACGGCGTTCTACATGACGCGCGTCTTCGTGCTGACGTTCCTCGGCGAGCCGAAAGACCCCGAAGCGCACGCCCACGCCCACGAAAGCCCGCTGACGATGTGGGTGCCGCTCGCGCTGCTGGCCGGCCTCACGTTCGTGTCGGGGCTGATCGTCTTCGACCAGGTCGGCCGCGCACTGGGGTTCCCGGGCGGAATCGGAGAGATCATTTACGCCCACGAGCCGGAGATCTTCCACTTCAGCGTGGGCAACGCGATCGGCTCGTCGCTGCTCGTGCTGCTTGGCCTTGCGCTCGCCTGGTACATATACATGCTGCGGCCCGGGACCTCAGCTGTAGCCGTCCGTACGTTCCGGCCGGTGTATACGCTGCTCGTGAACAAGTTCTACATCGATGCCGTCTACCAGGCGATCGTCGATAACGTAGTCCTCGGTGTCGCGCGGATGGTCGCCTGGTTCGACCGCAACGTTGTGAACGACACGGGCGTCGACGGGGCGGGCTACACAACGAAGTTCGCGGGCTATCTGCTCAAGTACCAACAGACCGGACGGCTGCCGAACTACGCGCTCGGCATCGTCGTTGGCGTCATCGCGTTGGCGCTGGTGGCGTTCTCGATTAAGGGCTAGGAGAGGAATGCAAACGGGATACATACTGCTCGCCACCATCGCCGTGCCGCTGCTTGCGGCGGTGGCGCTAGTGTTGGTGCCGTCGCGCTACCCGAACGTCGTGCGCATGATCGCGGTAGGGACGGGCTTCGTCCTGTTCGGCCTGTCGCTCTACGCCTTCTTCGCCTACCAGGTCTCCTCCGGCAAGGATTTCCAGTTCGAGCTGCAGTGGGTGTGGATCGAGAACGTCGGCTTCCTGGGCGACAACGGCATCACGCTACACCTGGGGATCGACGGCATCGGTGCGCCGATGGTGCTCCTGACGGGCATCGTGACGTTCGCGGGCACGCTGATCTCCAACAAGATCGAGTACCGCAACAAGGACTACTTCATTCTGCTCATGTTGCTCGTGGCGGGCGTCTTCGGCGTCTTCTGTTCGCTCGATATGTTCTTCTGGTTCTTCTTCTACGAGCTCGCCGTGCTGCCGATGTACCTGCTGATCGGCGTTTGGGGATCGAGCAGCGTGTTCCCCACGTTCTCGCGAACGAAGGAGTACAGCGCGCTCAAGCTCACGCTGGTACTCGTCGGCGCGAGCGTGCCGATCTTCATCGGCATCTTCGCGACGTTCGTCGAATCTGGGCTCGGCACGTTCGACCTGCCGACGCTCTGGGCGTACGCCGAGCAGGGCGGCTTCGATCCGAACTTCCAGAAGATCATCTTTCCGCTCTTCATGATCGGCTGCGGCGTCCTCGCGGGCCTGTGGCCGTTCCATACGTGGTCGCCCGACGGCCACGTTGCCGCGCCGACGGCGGTTAGTATGCTCCACGCGGGCGTACTGATGAAGTTAGGCGCCTTCGGAATCATCCGCCTCGGCATGCAGCTCATGCCGGAGGGGGCGGAGTTCTGGATGCCCGCGCTGATCACGCTCGGAACGATCAACGTGATCTACGGTGCCATCTCGGCGATGGCGCAGACCGACTTCAAGTACATGGTGGGCTACTCGAGTGTGAGCCACATGGGCTACGTGCTGATGGGTCTTGCCACGCTCAACCCGATCGGCGTAAACGGCGCTGTGCTCCAGATGTTCTCGCACGGCGTGATGACGGCCCTCATGTTCGCCATGGTGGGTGTGCTCTACGACCAGGCCCACACGCGCGAGATGTCGCTCTTCGGCGGCCTATCGCAGCGCATGCCGCGATTTGCGGCGTTCTTCGCCGTCGCTGGGCTCGCGTCGCTGGGGCTGCCGGGGCTATCGGGGTTCGTCGCGGAGTTCAACGTCTTCGTCGGTACGTTCCAGACCTACCCCGCCCTGGGGGCGCTGGGCGTGCTGGGCGCGGCGATTACGGCCGTCTATATCCTGCGCATGTTCGCGGTGGCGTTCTTCGGCCCGGCGAACCCGCGCTGGGACGGCTTGAAGGACATGTCGCGTTTCGAGCTCGCGGGCGGCGCGCTTCTGATCGCCTTCATCCTGCTCATGGGCGTCTTTCCCAGCCCGTTTGTCGACCGCATCGCCGAGACCGTGTTGCGCCTTCCGTCGGTGAGCTGACATGCCGAGTGAGCTGAACCTCGACTACTCGCTGCTGACGCCGGAGTTCTGTCTGGCAGGGCTAGCGGCGCTCATTCTGGCGCTCGACCTCTTCGTGCCGCAGTTCAAGCGCGAGTACCTGCCCTACGTTACTGCCGTCGGGCTCCTCGCGATCATCGGCATCTCGCTCGGCTGGGTGAACAAGGAGAGTCAGTTCGCGGGCATCCTCTACATCGATAACTACACGTCGTTCTTCCGCGTCTTCTTTATAGCCACGACGATCGGTGTCGTGCTGATGTCCGCGCAGTTCGTGCAGGACCGCCTGCGCAATCCCGGCGAGTACTACGCGCTGCTCGTGCTCTCCACGATCGGCGCGATCTACATGGCCGCGTCGCGCGAGCTACTCACCGCCTATATCTCACTCGAGCTGCTCAGCTTCAGTCTCTACATCCTCGTCTCCTTTGCGAAATTCGACGAGCGGTCGAACGAGGGCGGAATGAAGTACATGCTGCTCGGCGCGTTCTCCTCCGCGCTGTTCCTCTACGGCCTGAGCCTGATCTACGGCTCGGCCGGCTCGACGTTCTACGTCGATATCTCCGCGTCGTTCGCGAACGGCACGTCGGGGTTCGACCTGGGTGTGCTGATGGGGCTTGCGCTCGTACTGGCGGGCCTCGGCTTCAAGGTCGCGGCGGTGCCGTTCCATATGTGGACGCCCGACGCATACGAAGGCGCGCCGCTGCCGATCACGGCGTACCTCTCGGCGACATCGAAGGCCGCCGGCTTCGCACTGCTGCTGCGCCTGTTCTCGGGCGCGTTCATGCCGATCGCGGACGACTGGCAGTGGATGATCGCGGGGCTGGCCGCGATCACGATCGTGCTTGGCAACCTCGTCGCGCTCCAGCAGCACAACATCAAGCGGCTGCTCGCCTACTCTTCGATAGGGCAGGTGGGCTACATGCTGATGGCGATCGCGGCGCTGTCTCACGACACGGCGAGCGCGCTGCTGCTCCACATGTCCGGTTACGTGATCACAAACCTGGCTGCGTTTACCTGCATCATCGCCTGGTACAACCTGACCGAAAAGGAAGAGATCGAGGACTTCCGCGGCATGGCGGAGCGGGCGCCTTTGCTCGCCGCCGGGCTGGCCGCCGCGCTCTTCTCGCTTTCAGGCATGCCGCTCTTTGCGGGTTTCTTCACCAAGTTCATCTTGTTCCAGGCCGTCGCCTCGGAAGGCTTCCTCTGGCTCGCCATCATCGCGGTTGTGATGAGCTTCGTCTCTCTCTACTACTATCTGATGGTGATCAAGGAGATGTACATCTCCGAGCCGGCCGAGGAGGGGCGCCTCTCGGTGCCCCTGCTTGTGAACGGCCTGGCGGTACTCCTCGTCGCCGGCGTCTTCTATGTGGGGATCTACCCCCGCCATCTGTTCGAGGCCGCTCAGGAGGCGACCAAGTTCCTCTTCGTCTAGACGAAATTAGCCCTGAATCCCGTTCAGTTCCTCTACTAAACGCCCTCTGCTTATGATACGATTGCAACATCGTCGAGGGAGCTAACCCCGCGTAGGATTTCCGGTTGAATTCACCCCGGCTCGGCTTTTACGTCATCAGCATCGGGATCATCCTGCAGGTCTTCGGCCTCGCGGGAGGGTCCTGGATGGGTAACGGCGATCAGGCGGGCGAGGTCGTCCTCGGTGGGCCTAGCTACGTTCTGCTGATCCTCGGGATGGCGGTCGTTGTGCTCGGCGCGGCGATCGGATCGCTGAGCCTCTCGTCCACACTCACGCCGACGAACGGCGACGTGCCCCGCTTGCTTCCGCTCACACCCCTCGTCTTTCTCGCCGTCGTCTCGATTGGGACGGGGGCGTTTGCCTATCAGGCAAGCAACACCGGCGCGCAAGCCTCGAGCGGCGCGACGACGCCGGCGCCGGCCGCCGCGTTCGCGCCCGACCCGACCGGCTGCCCGGCCGGCTTCTACTGGCATAAGGTCATGGAACATTGCATGACGCCGGAACAGATCGTCGAGTTCAACGAGGCGACTGCGGCGCTGGATGGCCTAAGTAGTCCCGTCGCAACGCCCATGTGTCCCCCTGGCTCCGCGTGGCAGCAAGCCGCGCTGGCATGCGTCTCATCGTCAGGCGCTGCTGTACCGGGGGATACCGCGCAGCCATCCTGTCCCGATGGCTTCTTCTGGCACCCGGTGATGGTGCACTGCATGTCCGTCGCGCTCCAGGACCCGGAAGCCATCGAATGCCCTGCCGGCTACGCGTGGGACCCGCAGCTTGCATACTGCACGCCCGTCAGCACGGGCCCCGGCCCGACAGCAACGCCGCCGCCGAACGCGACGCCGGTCTGCCCGGTTGGCACGTTCTGGCACCCGGTCATGAACCACTGCATGCCCACCGAAGACAGCTGTCCCATCGGCTGGGATTACAACGCAGGTACCGGCTACTGCTCGCCGCCACCCACCGTCCCACCCACACCGACAGCGACGCCACGGCCGGGAGAGACGCCGACGACAACTCCGACGGCTCCGCCGAGCGTGACGCCCGCGCCGGAACCGACGCCGGAATGTCCGGCTGGTTACTTCTGGCACCCGTCGATGGGCCACTGCATGTCGGAGACGTGCCCGCCGCCGCTTGTCTTGAACCCGGACACGTTGTACTGCGAGCTGCCCGGCTCCGAAACGACGCCAACGCCAACGCCAACGCCAACTCCAACGCCGGAACCGACACCGTCGTGTCCGGCGGGGTACTTCTGGCACCCGGCGATGGGGCACTGCATGTCGGAGACATGCCCACCGCCTTTGGTCTTGAACCCGGACACGCTGTACTGTGAGCTGCCGGGCAGTTCTGGAAGTAGGAGTAGCAGATGATACGACTGGTGCTGGGTCTGACAACCATCGTGGCCGTGATGGCCCTGGCGTTTGGGGCGAGTCATGACCGCAACATCGCGCAAGCGAACCCGGTTGGAACAACGGCCGCGCCGCTGCTGAGCTGTGCGGACGTGGACGGCGACGGCACCGTCGGCCTGTTCGGCGACATCTTCGGCGTCGCGTTCCTGTTCGGCGCGGACGCCGACGACTCCTCGGCCACGGGGAACCCCGAGCCGGACGGCTACCATCTGCTCTACGACGTCGGCGACGGCAACGGCGCGATCGATCTGTTTAGCGACATCTTCGGCGTCGCGTTCGACTTTGGGAACACGTGCCCGCTTGTCGACCAGCAGATCGCGCAGGCCACGCTGGCGATCCTCAACGATCCCCAGGCTGCCCAGCTACTCGCCTGCGACAATGCAACGTTGAACGCGCGCGGCTACATTCGCGGCAGCGAGGACGTGCCGGGCCAAGGCGTCCATTACATCAATGTGTCCTATTGGGATGGAGTCTTCAATGTGACCCAGCCCGAGGGTCTCGTCTGCCAGGCCGGGAAGCTGGCCGCGGAGCTCTACGTCGTGAATGGCGATGTGATCGGCTGGGGACCCTTCATACCGAGCAACGGCGCGATCCACAGCGTCAACATAGACACGTTCTGTGACCCGCCCGCCGGGCAGTCTGTCTGTAGCTGGGATGGGCCGGAGACCTGGCATGCCCATGCAAACCTCTGCCACCTCCATCTCGGGACGCCCTCGTCATCTGTGATAATCACGCCTAGCGCCGCCGTGTGCGAGGCGGCCAACGGCGGCGTCGGAAACTGGTCCTGGAATGATGCTATCGGGTGGATGGGCCACCTCTGGAACCATGTGCCAAACGAGAACCAGATTTCGGATGTCAACGGCACAATGAACGGTCGCTTCGCGGATTGCCGCCCGCCATTTAAGGCTGAATCATGCCCGATGTGACGGGCTGTAGACAGACAGCAGGAGGAAATTCATGAAACGAGTAGTAATCGGTCTGCTAGCGGTCATGGCGCTTTTTGCCGTCCTACTTAGCGGCGGGACACAGCCTGAGGCCTTGCAGGCGGCCAGCCCGGGCTCAGCGAATGCGCCGCTGCTGAGCTGTGCGGACGTGGACGGCGACGGCACCGTCGGCCTGTTCGGCGACATCTTCGCCGTCGCGTTCCTGTTCGGCGCGGACGCCGACGACTCCGGCACAGGCGAGCCGGACGGCTACCATCCGCTCTACGACGTCGGTGACGGCAACGGCGACATCGATCTGTTCAGCGATATCTTCGGCGTCGCGTTCGACTTTGGGGCCGTATGTCCGGCGGTGGACACCCAGGTCGCCAAGGCGACCCTCTGGGGTATCGCCAACCTGCCGTCGGCCGATGATGCGGCCGGAATTGCAGCCCTGCAGGCGTTGGGTTACTATCGCGGCAGCACAGACGTGTCGGGGCAGGGCGTGCATTACACGAAGCTCCAGAACTGGGACGCCACGTTCGATCCCGAGGCTCCCGAAGGCATCGTCTACAACAACGGCCAGCTCGCCGCGCAGCTCTACGTTGTCGAAGGCGGCCAGCCCTTGCCGGCCCCACCCGGCGTCGGTTGGGGGACGTATGCTGCCTCTTCCTTCCCGCCACCGACCACTCCGCACGATGTTGACTTGGAGGCTCCCGCCAATGGGGCGCCCGATGGCCCGGCGTGCAGCCCCGCTTGCAGCTGGGTCGGCGGCGAAGGCTGGCACCTGCACTACTACCTCTGCACGATCGATATTGGCACGGCCTCCGCGATGGCCATTCCCGCGGTTATCGTTCCCAGCGTTCAGACGGATGCCGGCTGCAAGAGCTTCGGCGGCAACGACCCCCTGTGCACCGTCCCGATCACGACGACACCCTGCTATCGCTGGGGGCAGAACGTGGGCTGGATGGGCCACCTCTGGAACCACGAGCTGAACCCCAACCAGATTCCTGACACCGGCGGCAATAACGGCCGCTTCGCCGACTGCGTGCCGGACGGCAGCGGCTGGAAGGCGTTTAACTGCCCGGCGTAGCCTTTCCTCCGAAGGCCAGGCTTTAGCCTGGCAACACAACAAACTAACAGGCCGGGGCGCACGCGCCCCGGCCTGTTTCGTATCGGGAGGAGCGGGTACCCTGCGGCAGATTATGCGTGTTCTCCTCCTAACGCTGTTGCTCGCGCTCGCCGCCGCTCTGGTTGCGTGCGGCGGCGACGGCGGGCCGCTCTCCGGCGACCAGCTCCTCATCGTCCGCAACGAGGGGCTCACGGTCTATACGGCCAACGACGGCGAGTCGCTGCTGCTGTCCAACCCGGACCAGTCGGTGCTGACCGAGCCCGCGCTCTCGCCCGACGGCGCGCGCATCGCCTACGTGCGGCAGCTCACGCCCATCGTGCTGCCGGGCCAGCCGATCGAGACGGGCGCCGACCTCTTCCTCGCCAACCGAGACGGTTCGGACGCGCGCCCGCTGCTACTCCACGGGCAGCAGAACGAGCAGATCCGCGCGCCGGCCTGGTTCCCGGACGGCACTCGGCTGCTGATCAACGTCCAGCAGATCCAGGCGGCGCAGATCCTCACCAACCTGGAGGTGCTCGACACGTCGACCGGGGCGCGTACTACGCTCGTCACCGGCGCGTTGCTGCCCGCGCTCGCGCCCGACGGAACGCGCATCGCCTACGTGCGACAGGACGCGATGTACGTCCAGACGCTCTATCTGGCGAGCGCGGACGGCTCGGACGAGCGAGAGGTCATCGGGCCGGACCAGGGCATGGGCAGCATCAGTTCGCCGCGCTTCTCGCCGGACGGCCGCTTCCTTGTGTTCGCCGTGTCTCCGGTGCTAGGAGCGCCCGGCGGCATCCGGTCGGGCCAGGAATACGTCAGCCGCGCGGTGGCGGCCGTAGGGGCGTCAAACGGCCTGCCGATGGATATCTGGACGATGGAGCTGCCCGACGGCGAGCCGCGCCCTCTGGCGACCCTCCAGCTCGACCAGCCCGGCCTCGCCTGGTCGGGCGACAGCAAACGCATCTTCGTGCTCGCGGGCGCGGGCATCTTCGTCATCGATGCGGAGAACGGCGCATCGCAGCGCCTGGGCGAGGGCACGTTCCACGGACAGCTCGCCTGGCTCAGCGCTGAGTAGGGACGGGCGGCTCGGCGACAATGATATCGATTGCGTCAGACGCTACTTCGACGGCGTCCGCGTCGTTCACGTAGAGCGCGACATCGAGCGTGTGGGCTCCGGGCGAGAAGGGGCCAATGCGGCCCGCCTCGTCGTCGTAGGCGTATGGCAGGCCTGCACCGTCAATTGTGGCGTGCCAGTGCGCTTTGCCCGGAACGAGCGCCTCGTTCGGGCCCAGCTCCAACTCCACGCCCGACACGTCTACTTCAAGCTCGAACAACGGCAGCACTGTTTCGCCGTCGTGCGGTGAGACGATTTCGATGCTGACGCCCGACGCAGGCGCGTCTGTGCGCGCAGGGGATGCGGCCTCGTCGCTTGTTCCGCCGCAAGACGCCAGGAGGAGCGCTGCTGTCACACCGGCGACGAGCCCGAGATTCCGTACTCCCATCGGGGCGGATGGTAGCAAGCAGGCGATCGATCGTCTACAGGACAGGTAGGTAGCGCGCGCGCTCGTAGTCCGAGACGTTCGCGCGGTACTCTGCCCACTCGATCTTCTTGTTCTTGAGCAAGCTATCGAAGACGTGATCGCCCAGGCACTCGCGTAGCAGCTCACTTTCCTCAGCTGCCCGGATCGCCTCGCCGAGGCTCGACGGCAGCAGCTCGATGCCGCGCGCGCGCAAGTCCTCGTCGCTCATCTCGAAAACGTTCTCTTCCGTCGGCGCCGGCAACGCGTATTCGTGCTCGATGCCCGAGAGGCCCGCGGCCAGCATCGCTGCGAACGCCAGGTAGGGGTTGCAGGCGGGGTCCGGCGCCCGGTACTCGATGCGCGTTGCCACTTCCTTGCCGGGCTTGTATTCCGGCACGCGGATCAGGTCGGAGCGGTTGCGCCGCGCCCAGGTAATGTAGACCGGCGCCTCGTAGCCGGGCACCAAACGCTTGTAGGAGTTGACCCACTGGTTCGTCACCAGCGTAATCTCCTTCGCGTGGTGCAGCAGCCCCGCGATGTAGGACTTCGCCAGCGGCGAGAGGTGGTAGGTATCGCTCGCATCGAAGAAGGCGTTGCGGTCGCCCTTGAACAACGACTGGTGCGTGTGCATGCCGGAGCCGTTCTCGCTCGCGACTGGCTTCGGCATGAACGTGGCATAGACGCCGTTCGCCAGCGCGACTTCCTTCACGACGAGTCGATACGTCATCGCGTTGTCGGCCATCGTCAGGGCGTCGGTATAGCGCAGGTCGATCTCGTGCTGGCTGGGCGCGACTTCGTGGTGGCTGTACTCCACGCCGATGCCCATGTCCTCGAGCGTGAGCACCGTCTGCCGCCGGAGGTCGCTTGCGACGTCCAGCGGCGTTAGGTCGAAGTAGCCGCCGACATCGAGGAACTCCGTGCCTTCGGAGTTTTTGAAGTAGAAGAACTCCAGCTCCGGCCCGACGTAGAACGTGTACCCCAGGTCTGTGGCGCGCTTGAGCTGTCGCTTCAGTACGTAGCGCGGGTCGCCCTCGAACGGCGCGCCGTCCGGGTGGACGACATCGCAGAACATGCGCGCCACGCCGCGCTCCTTCGGGCGCCAGGGGAGCGGCTGGAAGGTGGTGGCGTCGGGCATAGCGACCATGTCCGACTCATCGATGCGAGCGAAGCCTTCGATGGATGAGCCGTCGAAGCCCATGCCTTCCTCCATCCCTTGCTCCAGCTCTTCGACGGTGATCGCAAAGCTCTTGAGCGAGCCGAGGATGTCGGTAAACCACAGGCGGATGAATTTGATGTCCAGCTCTTTGCAGGACTGCAACACGAATGCGCGTTGATCGTCCATCGTTGTCTCCTTGCCTGGTCGATCCGTGGCCACCTTCAATTATAGGATCCGCCCTGCGTGATCGACGCAACCGCACGTTACAAGCAGGTTACATCTGGCATCGAGGTGGACGCGGAACGGGGCTGCCCAGGGGCAGCCCGCGCGGGGCCCCCCCCGTTCCAGCAGGCGGGCAACGCGAGTTATGCGTCGAAGTAGAGGTGGAACTCGTACGGGTGCGGGCGAAGCCGGACGGGATCGATCTCTGCCTCGCGCTTGAAGGAGAGCCACATATCGAGCAAGTCCTGGGTGAAGACGCCGCCCTTCAGCAGGAAGTCGTGGTCCTTCTCCAACGATTCGAGCGCTTCTTCGAGCGAGCCCGGCACGGTCTTCAGCTGCGCCTCCTCTTCCGGCGAGAGATCGTACGTGTTCTTGTCCATGGGCGGGCCCGGGTCCATCTTCTTCTCAATGCCGTCCAGACCTGCCATGAGCATGGCGGAGAAGGCCAGATACGGGTTGCAAGTGGGGTCCGGCGGCCGGAACTCGATGCGCTTCGCCTTTGGATTCTCGTTGAACACCGGGATGCGCGCCGCGGCCGAGCGATTGCGCGCCGAATACACGAGGTTCACGGGCGCCTCGTAGCCGGGCACCAACCGCTTGTACGAGTTCGTGGTGGGCGCGCAGAAGGCCATCAGCGCGCGGGCGTGATGGAGCAGGCCGCCGATGTACCAGCGACAGAGGTCGCTGGTCAGCGCGTAGCCCTTCTTGTCGAAGAAGAGGGGCTGGCCGTCCTTCCAGAGCGACTGGTGGGTGTGCATGCCGGAGCCGTTGTCGCCGAAGAGCGGCTTGGGCATGAACGTCGCCACCTTGCCATGCTCCCGGGCGACGCTCTTGACGATGTACTTGTACCAGAGCATGTCGTCCGCCTTCTTCAGCAGCGTGTCGAAGCGCATGTCGATCTCGCACTGGCCGGCCGTGGCGACCTCGTGGTGGTGCACCTCTACCTTGATACCCACGGCCTCCATCGCCAGGATCATCTCGCTCCGGATGTCCTGCAGCGTGTCGTGCGGCGGCACGGGGAAGTAGCCTTCCTTCGGCTTCGGCTTGTAACCCAGGTTCGGGCCCTCGTCCTTCCCGCTGTTCCACGATCCCTCGACGCTGTCCACGTAGTAGTAGCCAAATTGCGTTCCCTGATCGAACCTAATGTCGTCGAAGACGAAGAACTCCGGCTCCGGACCCACGTAGCACGTGTCCGCGATGCCTGTCGAGCGGAGATAGTCCTCCGCCTTACGGGCGATGTAGCGCGGGTCACGCGAGTACGGCTGCTGCGTGATGGGGTCCTTGACGTCGCAGATAATGTTCAGCGTCGGAACCGTGCGGAACGGGTCGACCTGCGCCGTGGCGGCGTCCGGGATCAGGATCATGTCCGATTCCTGGATCTCCTGGAACCCGCGGATGCTCGATCCGTCGAACCCGATGCCCTCTTCCCAGATGGAGTTCGATTCCACCATCTCCCGAGGCATGATCGAGAAGTGCTGCCAGAGGCCCGGCAAGTCGGTGAACCTCAGGTCGATGATTTGGATCTTCTTGTCACTAATGAGCTTGGCTACGTCTTCGGGCTTCAACAGCGTCCTCCTCGGGATGATGGATCAATTTCTGATATACAGTGCGTTCGCATTGCCCGCCAGCGCTTTGGCGGCGGGCAATGCGAACGTCGTGTCACGTTCTTATACCGCCACGTCCCCTCGCTCGCCGGTGCGTACGCGGACGGCGTCGTCGACGGGAATGATGAAGATCTTGCCGTCGCCGATGTTGCCCGTCCGGGCCGAGGCGAGGATGACATCGACCGCCCGGTTCGCGTCGGCGTCCTTGACGACGACCTCGATCTTGAGCTTCGGGAGCATGTCGACGGTGTACGCCTCTCCCCCACGTCCGCCATGCACGATGCCCTTCTGGGCTCCTCGCCCCGTGACGTGGACGATGTTCAGCCCGATGAACCCCCCCGCCTCCAGGGCGCTCTTCACGTCGTTCAGCTTCTCAGGCCGGATAATTGCTTCAATCTTCTTCATCTTGCTTCCTTCCTAGGACGCCCCGCCGCCGCTGGGCGACGGCGCTGGCGCTGGGCTCTGTTGCGTAGTCGTGGAGGCGCTCCGGGCACCCGCTGGCTGCGGAATACCTTGGAAGCTCGGCGCCTCCTCCAGGACATATGCACGTTCGCCGTGCTGCGTGACGTCCAGCCCCGCAACCTCCTCGTCATCGGAGACGCGCAGGCCCATGGTGACGTCCAGGACCTTGAGGATGATTGACGTCATGATGAACGAGTACGCGGCGACGATCCCGATTGCCGCAAGCTGGTCTCCCAGCTGACTCGCGTTGCCCTCCATCAGGCCTTCGAAATCCGCAACGCCACTCACCACGGCCGTCGCGAACAGTCCAGTGGCGATGCCTCCCCAGAGGCCGCCAATGCCGTGGACACCAACAACGTCAAGTGAATCGTCCAGAGACGTCCGCGCCCGCAGGCGAACGGCCAGGTAGCAGAACACGCCTGCACCCACGCCGATTCCAAGCGCCTCCATGGGTTGCACGAAGCCGGAGGCAGGTGTGATGGCGACGAGCCCGGCCACCGCTCCGGCGCACGCGCCAACGACGCTCGGCTTGCCGGCGAAGAACCAGCTTAGCATCATCCAGGTAAACGCGGCGCCTGCAGCAGCCGTGTTTGTGACCACGAACGCGTTGACGGCCTGTGAGTTCGCGGCGCCCGCGCTGCCAGCGTTGAAACCGAACCAGCCGAACCACAGCATGGCTGTGCCGAGCACGATGTACGTGATGTTGCTTGGCTCCATCGGTTCGGAGCCGTAGCCCTTGCGGCGGCCGAAGAACACGGCCGCGGCAAGAGCTGCCGCGCCGGCGTTCACGTGAATGGCGGTGCCGCCGGCGAAGTCGAGCGCGTTAATGCCGTCCGGATCCAGCACGCCCAGGAAGCCGGTGCCGAACACCCAGTGGGCCACCGGGTTATAGACCAGCAGCGACCACGCCAACATGAACACGAGGAACGTGCTGAACTTGGCGCGTTCGGCGAAGGCGCCGGTGATCAGGGCAGGTGTGATGATGGCGAACATCAGCTGAAACACCATGAACCCCTCGTGCGGGACGCCACTAAACCCGGTATAGGTCTCCTGGACCTCGGCGCCCACGTCCTTCAGGCCGAAGTAGTCCAGCCCACCGATGATGCCCCAATGGTCCGGCCCAAACGCCAGCGTGTAGCCAATGACTACCCACTGGATACTGACCAGCGCGACGACGATGAAGCTTTGCATAATCGTCGCGAGGACGTTCTTTGAGCGGGTGAACCCGCCGTAGAAAAACCCTAGTCCCGGTGTCATAAACAGGACCAGGGCGGCTGCTGTCAACACCCAGGCGGTGTTGCCAGCAGCAATGCCAGGATCGACCTGCAAGAGCATGTCCTACCTCCCAGAACTTGAGAATCCGCTCGCGGGGCCAATGGTTGCTTGTCTGCATTCTGGCGGAGCGACGTTTCCGTTAGGTTTCCGAGATGTTACGTTCGTGTTACGGGCGTCACGGACGCGAGCATCGCGTCGCTGCACGGAGGAGGGGGACGCTGCCACAGGGACGGAGGACGGGCTATCCGTCCGGGTCGAATATCTCGACGGCGTCGCTGACGGAGAGGTTGGGCTGAGGGCCGCCTCCGATGACGTAGAGCAGGCCATCGATGGCCTGGGCCGTCAGGCCGTGGCGAGGCGTTGGTAGGGGCAGGGCCGCGCTCCAGACGCCCGACGCGGCGTCGTAGACCTCGTGCTGGGGGAACGTGGAGCCGCCGGGCGTCAGGTCTTCGCCGCCGACGACGTGGATGCGTCCATCCAGCGTGCCGGAGGCGAGGCCGCCTCGAGCGGTCGGGAGTGGAGCAATCGGCTCCCAAGCGTCTATGGCGGGATCATACACCTCGACGGTGTTGACGTTCTGCACGACGAGCCGGCGCCCTCCGATGACGTAGATCTTTCCACCCACGGCGGCGGCCGTTAGATGCTCTCGGGCCTCGGCCATCGGCGCCAACTCGCGCCAGGTGTCCGTGGCGGGACGATACGCCAGCGGCGTCGTCGCCTGCGGCCCGGTGCCGCCCAGGACGTAGATCTCGCCGTCGAGGGCGACCGTTGCCGCGGCGGCGCGAGGGAGAGGCATCGCTGCGCGCTCGCTCCAGGTGTCCGTGACGGGATCGTACTCGTAGATCGCGGACGATCTCGCCGCCTGCGCGAGGCTGGTATAGCCGCCGATGACGTAGATTTTGCCGGCGATTGCCGACGCTCCGGCATGGTCCAGCCGCGCCGGCAGGGGCGCCTTCGCCGACCAGCTATCGCTGCCTGTGTCGTACGCCTCGACGACGTCCGAGTTGCCACCGGCAGCGCGAAACCCTCCGATGACGTAGATGACGTCATCCACTACGGCGGACGTTACCTCGGTTCGAGGCGTTGGCATCGGCGCTCCCTGGCTCCAGCTACCCGAGAAGAGCGTATCGATGAGGCCCGCATCGAGCTGCAGGACCAGCGCCGCGTCAAGCGCGCTCACCGAGCCGTCGCGGTTGGCATCGGCGGGCTCAGGGCATGGAAGCGTCGCGAGGAGCGCGGCGCCGAACTGGAGGATGATTGCGGCGTCGGCGCTATTCACGTCGCCGTCGCAGTTAGCGTCGCCGGGGTCCGCTGCGCCCGCGGCGGAACGCGGCGCCACGCCCGAGACCGCCGTGGCGATCAGCAGCGCAAGCAGGACGATTCGTAGCGTCATCGTTCGGCGCACAAAGAGACCGTCTGTCCTCGGCATGATACCGAGGACAGACGGTCGTTAGTTCGTTCGCTACGTTGGCTAGTCGTCCGAGCGCCGGCGGATTGCTACCACGGTCGCACCCGAGATAGCGGCCAGGCCGGCGGCGCTCAAGCCGGCGATTAGCCAGCTCAGGCTGCCACTGTTGGCCTCATCGCCGAAGCCGGTGTCGGCGACCCCGGTCACCGGGAGCGTCGGCGTTGCGGCGGCCTGCGAGCCGGGCTCTGTCGGCTGCGGCGTCGAGCCAGGCGGAGGCGTCGAGAACGGCGAGTCCGTACAGGTGATCGAACCGTCGAATTGCTTCACGTCGAGCGGCTGTGGCTCGAACTCCGTTGCGTCGGCGATGACGTCGATCACCAGGGTGAGCGGCGAAGTGCCGGTGGTGCTACCACAGCGGAACGTAATCGAAGCGAGCGAGCCGTCGTTGAAGCCGTTGGTGGATGCGCCAACGACGCGCACCTGGTTCGACGCGAACATCGGGTTGCAAACGCTGCCGTTGTGCCCGACGCAAGAGTTGGCATTGACGCTCACGATTGCAGGGTTGTAGATGATCCCGATCTCCCAGGCGCCCAGGCCCGGATCGTCGATGTCGTCTGCCAGCAGATCGACCGTGGCCTCGTGGTTCGGCTCGACGGTGGCGCGTTCCATGATGATGTTGTCGAAGCTGGCCGAGACCTGCGAGATCGCGACGACTGCCAGCACGGCTGCCGCTACGATTGCCAGGCCGAGGCCCAATCGCTTAGTGATGTTCATCCTTTACTCAACCATCCTTTCTTGGTGTGATTGCTCTCAGTATTGGCCCACACGTGCCAGACTAGCCGCTTTTCGACCCCTGTCCTATCAGGGTGGACGCTCACTTCTCGCCGCCGGCCCCCTAGAAGCATAGGTCATCCAGCCGGAGAGGCCGTCGGGGAGTTCGCAAGGCGTAGCATAGGGGAAGCAGGCTGGGGAAGCAAGCGCCGCAGATTGCAGAGGTTGCCGAACCGCAGTCTGGCCGATTCGGCTATGGGGGAGCCTGGCAGTCGTGCCCGAACTGTCCAGCCACGCCGAAGATGTCGTTGAACAGGTCGATCAGGCCGTCCGCGGCGCCCGAATCCCAGGGGTCGCCGCCGGGCGCAGGCGCCGAGCGGTCGAATGCCGGATGGTAGGCTGGCGCCGGCGGCGGCGCCGAGAGTGGGTCGGTGTTGCGGTTGATGATCGCCGTCCCGTTCTGGTCGTCCGCGCCGAAGCGACCGGCAACGCCGAAGATGTCGTTGAACAGATCGACCACCTTGTCGCGCGGGCCGTTTTCCGGCACGTCGAATAAGTCCCAGAAGCTCGTCGGGTCGCGTCGCCCGCCGAGCGATTCGTTCGGACCGATCTCCTCACCGTCGGCGCAGCCGTCCTCGTCCGTGTCCGGATCGTTTGGATTGGTGCCGTAGAGGGCCTCCATGTTGTCGGGAATCGTATCGCCGTCCGCGTCCGGCGAAGGCGTGACGGTAGGCGTCGCTGTGGGCGGCGGCGTGGCAGTTGGCGTCGGCGGCGGGCCCGCTG
>JBBDXS010000019.1:563936-591297 GCA_040902195.1 Dehalococcoidia bacterium | reverse complement strand
GCTTGACGTAACGCTAGCTAGCCTTCACGATGGGCCGTGGCGCAGGACGCGCCGCCGGAGGGTGGGATGCAGCTCAAGGACAAGGTCGCCATCATTACCGGCAGCAGCCGCGGCGTCGGCAGGTTCATGGCGACCGAGATGGCCAGGGAAGGCTGCCACATCGTCGTGGCGGCGCGGAGCGAGGCCGAGAGCGACCCCAAGCTGCCGGGCACGATCTACTCGACGGCGGAGGAGCTGCGCGCGCTGGGCGTCCGCGCCCTCCCGCTGCGCACCGACGTCACGGACGAGGAGAGCATCCGCTCGATGGTGCAGGCGGCGCTGGACGAGTTCGGCCGCATCGATGTGCTGATCAACAACGCGGGCATCATGTTCCCGGGCCGCCTGTGGGAAACGCCGCTCAAGCGCTGGGACCTGGTCATGCGCGTGAACGTGCGCGGGCCCGTCGCGGTGTGCCAGGCCGTCATCCCCCACATGATCGAGCGGCAGGACGGCGTGATCATCAACATCTCGTCCATCGCCGCCGACCAGCTCGGCGCAGCGAACGTCTCGTACTCCGTCTCGAAGCAGGCGCTGCGCAAGCTCAGCGAAGGGCTCGCGGCCGAGGTAAAGGAACAGAACATCCGCGTCTTCTCGCTGTCGCCCGAAGGCCTCGTCATCACGCCCGGCACGATGTACCACCGGCTCGACGAGCAGGTGCCGGCAGGCCCCTTCGTCGAGGCGCCGGAAGCGATGGGCCGCGCGGCCGTCTACCTGTGCGGCGACGCCGCGAAGCCGCTCTCAGGTCAGCATTTCTACAGCCGGGCGCTCCTGCGCGAGCACGACCTCTGGGACGAGCCACAGGCCCCCGGCCTGTCGGGGCCAGCCCCGCCCAGGGCGTGACAAGCCTTCCTACTTGACAGCGTATGATATATTATGCAGGCGTGTTAGCAGCTTACTCTGGGGGGAACGATGGCCGGCAGCCCGTTCGATAACTTTCTCGACCTCGTCGAGGCCGCGCGCATCCTCCGCATCCACCCCCAGAGTCTTCGACGCCTGATCAAGCAGAAGAAGGTCCCTGCCGTGCTCTTCGCCGGCAAGTACCTGATCGAGCGCGACAAGCTGGAGATGTTCCAGGCGAACTACGACCCGCGCCCCGGCCGCAAGCCGATCCGCCGTTTGCTGTAGACGTAGTTTCCGAAGCCTGACCCGCATATCCGAAGGCCAGGCTTCAGCCTGGCGATACGGTTGAGCAACAAGAGAGGCCGGGTTCTTCCCACAAGCGGAAGGGCCCGGCCTCCCTCGTCATGTCGCGAAGGTAGTTAGTCGGTGCTTCCAACCCAGGCCGCCACCGTGGTGGTGCCCTCAGCCTCGGCCGCGCTTACCCAGAGCGCCTGGTTCCCGTCGTCTCGTGTCCAGATGCCGATCGCGACTCCCGAGGAGCTGAACTTGTACACCTCATCCCAGCCCGACAGCTCGCCGCTGTAGAAGTCGACGACCGATTCGGCGGAATCGGACGTCTCGTACGTCTTGAACTCGATGTCTCCATAGGCGGAAGCGTCGATCTCGCCGCTTGGATCGACCACGGGAAACTGCCCACCGCTGAACGTGCCCGAATCGACTTCGCTAGCTCCATCCGGGACCGGGATGTCGCCGAGCGCGCCGTCGCCGTTGCCATCGCCGCCGCCGTTGCCCGAGTCGTCGGGCGTGTTGCCGCCGTCCACTGGCGTCGAGTCGCCGTCCGCTGGCGTCACGCCGGCTGCTGCCGTCGCTGTCGGGTCCTTGTCCTTGTCGTCCTTGTCGTCGCTGCCGCACGCCGCGATGCCTAATCCGCCCACGATGATCAGCAGCATGAACCAGAGTCGCATAGACTTGAACATACGCTTACCTCCTTGCTTCTCTTGGGCTCTTCCTATCTGGGGAAGCCTCGGATCGAGTCTAACAGCGGGTCGGGTTGTGATCAAACGGACGGCGCTCAACCCTCGAGGTGGCCGTGCGTTTCAAGGAACTCCATCGAGCGCCGGTAGTTGTCCTCGGAGATCTTACCGCTCGACATAAGGCAGTTCATGCACACTTCGAGCGTGAGTAACGATACGAGGTTGATCCCCTGCCGCTGCAGCGCTTCCCGGCCGCCCTGCTGCCGATCAAGTAGCACGACGGCGTCTCGAACGATGAGTCCGGCCTCGTCCAGCTGCAGCGCCGTCTCGAGGATGCTGCCGCCACCCGCGAGGAGGTCGTCCATGATCAGCGCGCGCTGATTGGGGCGGTAGAGGCCCTCAATGTCGCGGCCCAGGTCGTCGGGCCGCGGGTGCAAGTAGATCATGGGAACCTTGGCGGTGAGCGAAAACGCCGTGGCTACGTGCAGCCCGCCGAACGGGACGCCCGCGACGACATCGAACGGCTGGACCTGCGGGTGGAGCTTCGTTTGGAGGGCCTGGAGGTCGTCCCAGATGATGTGGGCCGCCCGCCACAGAGCGGTAGGGTGGCTGATGAGGAGGCGGAGGTTGACGTAGACAGGCGAATCGACGGTCGTCCGCCCGAGCGTGAACTTCCCGAACTGGATCGCGCCCAGTTTCCAGAGCGTCTCGGCCAGCCAGAGGTTGCTCCGTGCGAGCTGTCGGCGAGGAGGCATAATTCGCCTAAGCATACGGGCTTTCCCACTGTTGGGAAAGCCCGTATTTCGGTCTCATGATGAGTTCGCTTCTTGCGCCGGCTCCACCTGTCGGGTTAGCCCCGATTGGCCACGGCCTGCTGTCTCTACGCAGGCCCACTTGTCCAGTATGCGTGGGGCCTGACGCGGCCGGGAAGCCCTACCGATTCTTCGGCAGGGCGTTCCTAGTCAACCTGCCATACACAACAGAGCACCCTAATCATGAACACCCTCCTTTTGAATGGGCCATGTCTTTGAGTTGCTCTAGCAATAACGGTAGCTCGGGATCGGCGACGTGTCAAGATCCCGGCCGGCGTACGCCGAGGGCTACTTCACGTTGAGGACCTGCGGGTTGACAGGGTGCCCCGGTCGCCTCCCGGCCAGCGCGTCGAGCACGTTATCTACAGCGAGGCCGGCCATGCGCGTGCGGGTCGCGACGCTGGCCGACGCGATATGTGGCGTCACGAGCAGGTTGGGTAGCCGGAGGAGCATATCGGTCTTCGCCAACGGCTCGGTCTCGGTCACATCGATCGCGGCGGCGGCGATCACGCGGTTCTCGAGCGCGCGCAGGAGCGCTCCCTCGTCGACGATCGCTCCCCGCGCCGTGTTCACGAAGACGGCGGTCGGTTTCATGCGGCGGAACGCGTCCTCGTTGAACAGGTGGCGCGTCTCGGGCGTAAGGCGCGCGTGGACGCTGACGAAGTCGGCGCGCGCGAGCAACCCCTCGAAGTTCGTGTACTCCAGCCCCAGCTCCTCTTCGAGCGGTTCGTTGCGCGCCGGGCCGCAGTAGAGCACGCGCATAGCGAAGCCGCGCGCTCGCTTCGCCACCGCTGCGCCGATCGCGCCGAGGCCGACGATACCCAGCGTCGCACCGTACACGTCTTGTCCCACGAGGAACGTCGGCTGCCACGCCGTCCAGCGGCCTTCGCGCACGGCGCGATCGCCCTCCGGGAGCCGGCGCGCCGCAGCGAGTAGCAGTGCGAACGCGAAGTCAGCCGTCGTCTCGGTCAGGACGCCGGGCGTATGCGTGACCAGCACGCCGCGCGCCGTCGCCGCGTCGATATCGATGTGGTCGTAGCCGACGGCCATCGTGCTGATCACGCGCAGGTGGACCGCCGCTTCGAGCAGCCCCGCGTCGACGTTGTCGGTGAGCAGACAAAGCAGCCCCTCTGCGTTGCGCGTTTCTTCGAGCAGCGTCTCGCGCGACGGCGGCGCGTCTTCGTCCCAGACGCGCACGTCGCACTCGCGCTGCAGCCGCTCGATGGCGTCGCCGGGGAGGGCGCGGGTCACGTACACGCGCGGTTTCGATTGCTTGCCGAGGAAGCGCACGGCCTGTGTTATTGGAGCCGGACGCGGCGCTGGTCCGGCTCGCTGCCGGTGGCGTAGCGCGGCTGGTAGGTGGAGTCGCGGCCGGCGATCTGGGCCTGGTGCATGCGGTCGTGCCGGTAGTAGGAGCGCAGCCACTGGAGCACCGTCAGCTCGCCGAACATTGCTTGCGATGCCGTGCGCTCGTAGTCCTGCGGCCGGAGCGAATCGATCAGGGCCAGCGTGCGTTCGCGCTGCCGGCGCAGCTCGGACGCGAGCTCAGCGATCGAGTGCGCGTTGGCGTCCTCGAGCGCAATGGCGACGCGTTCGCCGCGCAGGCGCGAGACGTCCGGGTTGTCCTCGGCGAGCGCGCGCTCGACCCACGCGCGATAGGCGGTCTCCATCTCGGCAAGGTGCGCGCACTGCTGCTTGGGCGACCACTGCGCCTCACCCTCCGCGTCCGCGGGCACGATCTCTGCGTCGCGTTCGTCGAGCGCCTCGATCTGCGCCAGGAGCTTCTCGCGCTCCTCGGTCATCTTGTCTACGAGGTCGTGGATGGCCGTTTCGTCTGCCATTGCGCTCCTTAGATCACGCCCGGCCAGCCCGTAGGTCGGGGTCTTCAGACCCCGACGCGTGCGAGGGTCTTAAGACCCTCGCCTACGCACGTGCGTCTTCTATGTCCGCCAGAACTGCCACCACGGCGGCTTCGATGCGCCGGCAGCGGCCTCGGCAGCGGGCGCGTGCGGGGCCGTGCCTGCGGCCGCGGCCGCGACGCCGCCGTTCAGGTACTTCGACGGCTCCTCGTCAAACGCGAGCTTGCAGCCAACGGCGCAGAAGTAGTACGCCGTCCCGTTGTAGTCCGATTTCGCAGCAGCCGTGTCCGGGTCGACCTCCATCTTGCAAACGGGATCGATGACCATCTCAGCCATGAACGTCACCTCCTTGCCCCCTCGAAGGCGTCCTGTCGGCCACAGTATACGGCGAGAATTCGCTATCAGCCATACGCGGGCGGAGCAGGGCCGGCGGAGGCGCGAGGTAGGAGCGGGGCACGTAGGGGCGCATGCCTGTCCTCGAGCGAAGCGAAGGAGCCCTGCGCCCCTACGTCGGAAACCCGCCCCGATCGCGGAAGGACGGCCCCTACACGTGATACTCGTCGTCCTCCCAATTGCGCGGATTGTCCTCGATGTACGCCCGAATCCGAGCGAGGTCTTTCTCGTCCCCGACGATGTGCTCGTAATAGTTGCGTTGCCAGACGCGGGTGCCTTCCGTCTCGCGCAGGACGTTGATGCGACGGGACGAAAACGTCTTCAATCCACGAACGATCTCCGGCAATCCGTGGCATCGGCGTACCGGAACGCTCGTCGTAGGGGCGGGTTTCAAACCCGCCCCTACCTGTGGCTCCCCTACGACGTCCGGCTCTCCTACGAGAACAATGATGCCGTGCACGTGGTTGGGCATAACAACAAATGCATCGAGGACAACATTGTCGTAATGGGAAGGCAGATCCTGCCAACATTCACGCACGATCTCCCCGTACTCGTTCAGGACCATCCCGCCCTCTATAATCGTGCCGAAAAGTACGGAGGCGTCGCCATGTACGGCGTTTATCGTGACGAAATACGACCCGGCGGCGGTGTAATCGTACCCAGGAAGACGGATGCTGCGCCGGTTGTGGCGGAACGGGTCGTAACGCATGGGCCGTATGATACGTGATTAGCGTTCGTGTTGTTGGGGGCGGGGGAAAGGTAGGGGCGGGTTTTAAACCCGCCCCTACCACGGATATCGCGCCCCTACGATCCATCCGCCCGCAACCGCCTCCGGCGCCGGGTTATACACAGAGCCGCGACTCTCGCCGCGGCTCTTCGCTGATAGCTGAGTGCTGAACGCATCCCTAGTCGATCGCGCCCAGTTCCTTAGCCATGCGCACTATTTCGTCCGACGTATAGAAGTCGCGGCGGTAGCCCGAGTAGGACTTCGTCGATTCGTCGTAGGTGCCGTCGTACTCGTCCTGGAGGCGGTCGTAGATCTGCTTGACGACCCGGCTCGTGTTCGAGAAGCGCCGCTCCTTGCCCTGCGCCTCCATCTCGCGGTTGAGGACCGAGACGAGGGCCTCGGAGCCCGCGAGCGAGCCGACGCGGCTCAGCTCCGTCTCCTTGCGGCCGAAGAGCGACGCCGCAAAGGGTAGATAGATCAGCCCGCCCGGCGCTTCGTCCTGGCGCGCGACGCCGGCCTGGTGGATACCGGCCGCCGTCGTGAAGACTTCGCCGATGATCGGCGCGCGGTCGGGCAGGGGCGTCACCTCGCCGTCGACGAGGTCCTTCATCTCCTCAAGCGCCGTCAGGTCGAGGCCCGGGTCGCCGTGGTAGCGGACCAGCGCGGCGACCATCTGCTCGAGCGAGCAGTTGCCGGTGCGCTCGCCCAGGCCGCCGAACGCCGCGTTTACTTTCGTGCCGCCGTAGCGCCACGACATGATCGAGTTCGCGGTCGCGAGGCCGAAGTCGTTGTGGCCGTGGAACTCAAGCTCGGCGCCCGTCTCCTCCTTCAGCACCTGGAACAAGCGCGGGATGCCCCACGGCAGCGCCGCGTACGGGTCGGGAACGCCCCAACCGATCGTGTCGCAGATGCGGAACTTGGCGATGCCGTTGCTTAGCTCCAGGGCGCGCTGCATGAAGGGGATCACCCAGCCGAAGATGTCGGCGCGCGTGCAGTCCTCCAGGTGGATGCGCGGGATGATGTTGTTCTCCAGCGCCGTCTCGATCGGCTGCAGGTACTTCTCGATCGCTTCCTCTTTGCTCTTAAAGCCGAGCTTGTCGAAGATGTGGTGGTCGGACGCGGAGGCGAGCATGCCCGTCTCCTTGATCCGCCCCTGCGAGATGGCGACGAGGTCCTTGATGTCTTTCGGCGTCGCGCGCGTCCACGTCGTCACGCGCGGCCACTCGTAGCCGCGCTCGAGGAGCCTGTCCAGCGTCCAGGCGTCGCGCTTCTGATAGATGAAGGTCTCGACGGCGTAGATCGTGCCGGTGCCGTTATCGAGCTTGTGCAGCAGGTCGAAGTAGCGCACCCGCGCCTCGTGGGGGAAGAGCGCGATGCGGCTGTCCTGCGCGCCGTCGCGGAGCGTCGTGTCGGTGATCAGCCTCGGCGAGCCGTCCGTCGGCGGCGGGACCGCCGGCTGCTCCTCGAGCGGGACGGGCGGCAGCTTACCCTGGTAGTTGTAATAGACACGCTCCGTGTTCACTTTGGTAGCCGTGACCATGCGGACTCCTTGCTCTGCTATCGAAATCTTCTTTGGATGCTATCGATACCGTCCATAGTTGATACTACCGACCGGCGTCGGGCGAGGCAACGGTTGAATGTGAACTCTATGTTACGGCTCGCTGGACGTGGCGAGCTCCCAGAGCTCGTTGACCTTGCTTCCGCCAGCCGTGCCGCCGAAGACCAGCACCGAGGCGCTCGAGCTGACCCAGGCGGCGTCGTGGCCAAAGCGATGCAGCGGGGGCGTTCCTACCACGCGTGGCATGGCCCAGAATTCGTCCGTCGCGTCGAACCACCAGACGTCGTTGAGCGGGCCAGCCGCGCCGTTGCCGCCGATGAGCGTCAGCTTGTCGCGCGCCTCGTCGTACACCATCGAGTACCGGTTGCGCGCGGCCGGCTTCGGGTTGCGCTCGAGGTTGGCCCAGCCGCGCCCCAGCAGCAGGCCCCACAAGTCATCGAGGTACGGCGTTTCCGTCGTCTGGCCGCCGAACATGAGCAGGTGCTTGTCCATGACGCGGGTGAAGCACGCGCGCGTCAGGCAACGCTCGACGGGCCGCCTTCCGTCCGGCGAGATGTCGGTCCACGTTTCGTTCACGATGTCGTAACGCCAGGTGTCGTCGAAGCGGCCCTGGTCAGTGAAGCCGTGCGTGATCACCAGCGCGCCGTCCGTGTCGAGCGTCCCGGCTGCGCCGTAGCGAGGCGACGGCCCGGCGCTCGCAAGCTGCGACCACGCGCCGGACGCAGGGTCGTACGCCCAGACGTCGTTGAAGAACGCGCCGCCGGAGCCCTGGCCGCCGAAGACGATCATCCGCGACGTCTCGTTATGCCAGATGGCGTTGTGCCCGAATCGAGGCGCCGGTCCGGCGTCGGACGCGAGCTGCGACCAGGCGTCGCCGGACACATCGTACGCCCAGAGATCGCCCATCGGCGCGGCGTCCTGCCCGCCTAAGAGATAGAGATGCTCTCCGTCTGAGACAAGCGAGTGGTCTTGGCGCCCCGCCGGCAGCGCGCCTGCCGGCGCGAGCGAGCGCCACTCGAGCACGTCCGGCGGCGCGGGCGTGCCGGCGACGGCGGAGGGTAGGGGCGCGGTCGCCGTCGGCGACGAGCCGCCGTTGCCGCCGTCGCTGCAACCGAGCAGGTAGGCTGCTGCGAGGCCGGTGCTTCCCAGGAATGCGCCCTTGAGGAGCTGCCGTCGCGTGAGGCCGTTCGGAAGCTGCTGGTCGTAAGACATGACCCTGGGAGTGTAGCGAAGTCTACTCGTTGAGCGGGAGGAGCCAGAAGAGTGGGGCCGTCGTGGGAGGAGGGCCGCTCACTCGGCACCGGCGAGAGACAAATCGAGCGGTGCGCCTTTCAGCGTGCTGACCTTAAGGATGGAAAAGTCGATGATCTGGCCGTCCGCGTCCACCTCGGCCATCACCTGGTCGAGCGCGGTGTCTCGGTAGACGCGGGCGCGGTCGTGGAGCGTGACCTCTAAGTAAGCGGCCTCGGGGTCGTACCAGACCTTTACGGGCTCGTCCATAGAGTCGTCTCAGGAAGCTAGTTGGTGTGCGAGATGCTGGCTTGCAACTCGTCACACTTTATGATCATACCATTCGCAAAGACTTGTATGTCACCTCCAGTGTCAAGCGAAGGAACCGCGAGCGGCAGGTAACCCAGCAGGATCAAGGCCTGATACCAGATGAAGTGCATAACAACCCTCAGGTCAGTCGGCTTGCGGACGCCTGCCAATCGGAACTGATAGGCATTCTCATCAGCTCGTTCAACTAAGTCGCTCTGTAGCAATACAGACTTTATGTGGCCAGCATGCGACAGGTTGCTCAGGCCGCTGTACAGATTGCCTATCGCACTCAGCTCTGGCCCCACGTTATTCACAAGGAATTTTCGCACAGCGCGTTGGCCAACAAATTTTCCTGCCACCCATTTTCCTGACAGAAGGGAATCCGGTGGATCTGATTCTTCCTCAATGTCGAACGCGATGATCAGGAGCAGGCTTTCGAACGCTGCGCGTGCCAACATGACGGCGTCCACCAGATAGCCGTCCAAGGCTGACTCTCGTGCCCCAACTAGCCTGCCAAAAGTCCAAGCCGATAATGTGCGGATAGCCTTCTCCTTAGGCGTCCATTTGTTGACGCCTGCATCGTCCCCGAACAATGGTGGCATCAGATCACCAAGGCGAGAAATGCTTTCGTCAATGAGGTCACAGTACGGTTGGAGTTGCTCTCGCGACCACAAGCACGTTGCGGATTTGGCCCGTCGCAGCGCCTCCTCCTTCTGCCGCCAAGGGAACGCTGCGCCCATATGTATCTCCTAGTCCTCCTCGAGCGTCGAGGTATCCCCTTCAGGGAGGCCCAGCTCGCGCGCCTTGAGGAGACGGCGCATGATCTTGCCGGACCGCGTCTTCGGCAGCGTGTCGATGAAATCGATCTCGCGCGGCGCGACGGCGTTGCCGAGCTTCTGACGCGCGAAGCCGATCAGCTCGCTGCGAAGCTTGTCGGTCGGCTCGTAGCCCTCCTTGAGCGAGACGAACGCCTTCACGATCTCCATCGCGATCGGGTCCGGCTTGCCGATCACGCCCGCCTCCGCGACGGCCGGGTGCTCGATCAGCGCCGACTCCACCTCGAACGGGCCGACGAGGTGGCCCGCGGTGTTGATCACGTCGTCGGAGCGTCCGACGAACCAGAAGTAGCCCTCGGCGTCCATGCGCGCCCGGTCGCCCGTGATGTACCAGCCGTTCCGGAAGCGCGAGTTGTAGAGCTCCTCGTTCTTCCAGTACGTGCGGAACATCGACGGCCAGCCCGGCTTCACGGCGAGGTCGCCCTCCGTGCCCGGCGCGACTTCCTTGCCGTCGTCGTCGATGATCGCCGGATCGATGCCGGGCATCGGGCGGCCCATGGAGCCGGGCTTAATCGGCATGATGGCGTAGTTCGCGATCATGATCGAGCCCGTCTCGGTCTGCCACCAGTTGTCGTGGAACGGCAGGCCGAGGACGCGGTCGCTCCAGACGACAGCCTCCGGGTTGAGCGGCTCGCCGACCGACATCGTGTAGCGCAGGCTCGAGAGGTCGTAGCGCTTCGGGACCTCGTCGCCTGCTTTCATCAGCATCCGGATCGCTGTCGGCGCGGTGTACCAGACTGTGACCTTGTACTTCTGAATGACGTCGTACCACTTGCTCGCCGAGAAGCCGCCCTCGTAGATGACCTGCGTAAGGCCGTTCGTGCAGGGCGCGAACATGCCGTACGACGTGCCGGTCACCCAGCCCGGGTCGGCGGTACACCAGTAGATATCGTCCGCGTGCAGATCGAGCACGTACTTGCCCGTCGCGTAGTGGCCGAGCACGGCCTTGTGGACGTGCAGCGCGCCCTTCGGCTTGCCGGTTGTGCCGGACGTGTAGTGCATCACCGCGCCGTCCTCCGGGCCCGTCTGCGTTACCTCGAAGTCCTCGGATGCCGGCTCGAACAGGTCGTTCCATGACAAATCGCCCGCCGCGACGTCCGGCCGCGTTCCGTGGTCGACGACGATCACGTGCTTGAGGGCCGGTAGATCGCCGCGGATCTCGTTGACGCGCGGCAGCAGGCTCGGCTGCGTGAGCAGCACGCTGGCCTCGCTGTTTTCGAGGCGGTCGCGAATGGCGTCCGGCCCGAACGCGGAGAAGAGCGGCCCGATGATGCAGCCGGCCTTGAGCGTCCCGAACGCGGCGATGTACAGCTCCGGGACGCGGTCCATGAAGACGAAGACGCGCTCGCCTTTCTCCACGCCGAGCCCGCGCAGCACGTTGGCGAACTTGTTCGTCAGGCGCGTCATGTCCGCGTAGGTATAGATCTCCTGCGAGCCGTCCTTGCCCTCCCAGAGGATGCAGGGCTTCTCGCCGCGGCCGGCCTTCACGTGCCGGTCGAGCGATTCGTAGCCGATGTTCAGCCCGCCGTTCGGCAGGCCGTCTAGCTCGTCGATGACGCGCTCGTAGTCGAACCCGGCGCGGACCGCGTCGTAGTCATCTAGATTGGGGCGGACGGGAAACGCGTCGAGGCCGGGCTTGGAGATGACATCCGTCATGGCGATTCCTCGCGTAGTGGAGTATTGCGCTAGCGAGCTTAGCCGAGGCGCGAGAAGGCGTCAACCGAGCGCTGCATCAGGCGGCAGGCGCGGTCCGGAGCGCCCGCCGGATGTCCGGCCACGGCGCAAGTTCGCCTCCGTTAGAGCACGTTTCCGCGAGTATATCGAGCCCTAGAGGCGCACGCGAGCGGTCTGTTACACTCTCGATATGCCGACCAAAAATCCCCAGGAGCCCTACTACCGCCTGAACGTCGCCGAGGCCAAGGAGCTTATCGATGAGGGCGCGCACGTGATCGACGTGCGTGAGGCCCACGAGCTCGAGAAGGGGCACCTGCCCGGCGTGATGCATATCCCCGTGAACAGCGTCTTCGCCCGCCGCGAAGAGCTGCCGAAGGACGGCAAGCTGATCTTCGTCTGCTCCGTCGGGCAGCGCAGCGCGCTCGCCTGCGAGATGGCCGCCGCCGGCGGCATCGAAGCCGAGCGTCTCTACAACATCGAGGGCGGCACTGACGCCTGGGTGAAGGCCGGCGAGCCTCTCGAGACGTAAACGACAGGAGCGGATGAGTCCAGGTTCGGACGAACGCCGAAGCGGTCGGGCGGTGGCTTGGCGATCGTCTCGCAGTCCATTCGCATGCTCCTGAACGAGGCGGTCCAGTGTCAGCCGAGGTCGCCCGGCGCGTCCACACGATTCGAGGCTGCTCCGGCGGGAGGCGCGGGTGCCCAGAGTCGGAGCTGCCGCCAATCCGCCTCGCGCAGGGAGGAGCGGACGAGGACGGCCCAGAGGAGGAGCGTTGGCAGCACCTTCGTAAGGTGATTGACGAGGATCTCCAGCGCCGTCCAGGCGTGCTGAGGGTCTGACCAGAGGGGGCTGCGTACCTCGGCTGGATCGCGCTCGAGCCGCTCGAACAGCCAGTAAGGGGTCGGCAGCGCCACCAGCACATACGTGACGAGAGCGATGGCGGCGAATTGGGGCCTGCGCATGACGAGCAGGACGAGGGTGGGCAGAAGCATCACGTAGTGGTGCTCCCAGACGTCGGTGTAGATGAGGAAGTAGGTCGTACACCAGACGGCGAACGACGTGACCGGATCGAACCGGCGCTGGGCGAATGTGGCGACGAGGCTTACCGCCGCGATGGCCGGCGCCCAAACCGGCGGCTCGGCGATGCGAGCGAGGACATTGAGAACGACCCCGCCTCGCTGCTCCGCGAGCACATCGATCGCCGCGAGGAAGTTTCGCAGTCCGAACGAGCCCGCGCTGGTATCGATCGGGGCGCCGCCGAAGACGCCGGAAAAGTTGTCCAGCCAGTGGCCTAAGCTGCCAGGCTTGAGCAGGAAGTAGGGCACGTTGAGCAGCGCCGCGAAGGCGAGGCCGCCAACTACGACGCGATAGGCCCGCATCCGGAGCCAGAGTGGGGCCAACACGAGCGAGTTCGTCTTTACCACGAGGGACACCGCCCATGACGCGCCGCCGGCGATCGGCGTCTTCGTGGCGAGCGCGAGGCCTGTCCAGAAGAGGAGGCTCGCCATGACGAACGAGAACTGACCCATGTAGAACTCGAGGTAGAGCGGCGTGAACAAGAGCCACATCGAGCAGCAGAGCCAGCGCAACGCGGGCGTCGGCGACGAGCGCCATGTGAGCACGAGGTTGATCGCCAGGAGCAGCTCGTTGAACGCCAGCCAGGTCCAGTAAGCGACCCAGGGGCTGAGCAGGCTCAGCGGCGCCCCCACCGTGTACGCCACCGACGGCAGGTAGCGGTAGGAGTAGGCAAAGGGGTAGGGCGGGAACGCCCCTTCCTTCAGCACATAGAGCGACTCGTTGTGGCGGAAGTGCTCTCCGGCGTGGTACACGGCGAAGAAGTCGCTACCTTGGCCCAGGCGGCGCGTCGCATCGTTGAACAGCGGGTTGAGGAAGCCCTGGCTGAGCGATACCCAGCTCGAAATGTGCCAGGCGAGCGCGATGGCGAACAGGGCTGCCAACCACCACCGCTGAGCTGCCGCCCATGTCCGCACGCGCGAAGCCGCCGCGGGCAGCCCGTCGATGCGGCTGGTGACAGAACGCACCGACATATCAGCCGACCACTCCCGCACCGGCGCGCCCGGCCTGCGCCACGGCCGCGCCGTTTTTGTCCACAAGCGTATGACTGGCCAGGCAGGGTGTCAAGTTGCCGGCGGAGGCCCGCGCGGCGAGCTTCTTGCATCCTTAACGCTGCCCGTAGTATCACGGGGGCGCATCCCGAAAGGAGCGATCCCTATGCCCGACGCCCTTGCTGTCGATGGCGGCACGCCGGTCCGCACCGCGCCGTTTCCATCGTGGCCCGTCCACGACGAACGCGAGGTCGCGGCGCTACGCGAGGTCGTCGAGAGCGGGAACTGGGGCGGCTTCCCTTCGCCCAACGTCCAGGCGTCGCGCTTCGCCGAACGCTTCGCCGCCGCGCAGACCGCTCGCTTCGGCGTCTGCACGTCGAGCGGCACGACGGCGCTCGAGGTCGCGCTGAAGGCCGCGGGCGTGCGCGCGGGCGACGAGGTGATCATGCCCGCGCTGACGTTCGTCGCGACGGCGGCCGCCGCGCTCTACATGGGCGCCGTGCCCGTCTTCGTCGACATCGACCCCGGTACGTGGACGATCGATCCGTCCGCAGCGGAGGCGGCGATTACGGAACGCACGCACGCGATCGTGGCCGTGCATCTCGGGTCGCGCATCTGCGACATGGACCGCATCATGGAGATCGCCGGATCGCGCTCGCTGCGCGTCGTCGAGGACTGCGCGCATATGCACGGCGGCTTCTGGAACGCTAGAGGCGCGGGTTCGCTCGGCGACATCGGCGCGTTCAGCTTCCAGCAGTCGAAGCTGATGACGGCAGGGGAGGGCGGCATCGTCCTCACGAACGACGAGGAGCTCGCGACGCTCGCGCACGCGTACGTCGATTGCGGCCGTCTGCGGCCCGGCGACGAGCCGCCGAAGTCGCAGGGCATCTTCGGCTGGAACTACCGCATCACCGAGTTCCAGGCCGCCGTGCTCTCGGTGCAGCTCGAGCGGCTGCCGGAGCAACGGGAGCTCCGCGAACGCCACAAGCGCATGCTGGAAGCGCGCATCGACGCGATCGAGGGCGTGTCGAACCTCGCGACGGACCCGCGCATCACGACGCCGTCCGGCTACGGCTTTTACTTCAAGTACGACGCGCCGGCCTGCGGCGGCGTCCCGCGCGACAAGCTCATCCGCGCGATGTGGCACGAGGGCGTCCCGGCGCACGGCGCGTTCTACGAGCCGGTCTACCGCGACGCGCTCTTCGCCTGGCGCGACGCGCCGGTCGCCGCCGACTACTCGGACGTGCGCTGTCCCGTCGCGGAGCGCGCGGCGTACGAGGAGTCGGTCTGGCTGCCGCACACGCACTTCCTCGGCACAGACGACGACGTGGACGACATCGCGCGCGCGATCGAGAAGATCACGGCGGCGTTCCGGGGATAGGCACAGCAATTGTTAGTCGTGCTGCGGTTGGGGTTTCTGGCGTTGGCGATGGCCGCCAGCTTGGTGGCCGTCGTTTGCAGCAAGACAGAGCACTTTACCGTCGTCAACTCAACAGACGAACCGCTAGTCGCTTGGGGCTCACGCAACAGTTGCGCGGATGGAGAAGGCTACGATGGTAGCCGTCTGCACTACGCTGAGATTTCTCCGCGGAGCAGCCTCACGTATACGTACACTTACCGCTTGCACGACGTGAAATGCATATACATCATCACGCACGGAGGTACGCTCGTATTACAGGAGCCGTTCCACAACGATGCGACGCACGTTGTTAGGGAGAACATGCTCGACTCCAGCAGGTACGTCAGCGATTCGCAGCCGCCGCCCCCACTTGGGCAAACCCTAGTGCTTTTACTTCTTTATGCTGCCGTTCTCGGTTTCGCGGCCCTGATTGGCTTGGGGACCCTCATTTTGGCGTTGTTTGTCGGGCTTGTCCTGACAAAGCGGCTCTATGCAAGGTTGCGAATGATGGCGTCTGCATGACCATCCGTATCGGCATCGTCGGGTCGCAGTTCGTGGCGAAGTTGCACGCCGAGGGGTTCGCGCGCGTGCCGGACGCCGAGGTCGTCGCTGTCGCTTCGCCGGACCGGGCGCACGCCGAGGCGTTCGCGCAGCAGCACGGCGTCGCGAACGTGTTCACAGACTATCGCGAGATGCTCAAACTCCCCGATCTCGACGCGATCACCATCGCATGCCCGAACGACCTGCACGCGCAGGTGGCGATCGACGCGGCGGCCGCGGGCAAGCATGTGATCTGCGAGAAGCCGCTGGCGCTCAACCTGGAGGAGTGCGACCGCATGATCGAGGCCTGTCGCAGGGCGGGCGTGTTGCTCCTCTACGCGGAGGAGCTGCTCTTCGCGCCGAAGTACGTGCGCGCGAAGACGCTCGCCGATGAGGGGGCGCTCGGCCGCGTGTACTACGTGCGGCAGCTCGAGTGCCACTACGGCCCGCACGCGGACTGGTTCTGGGACGTCGAGCGCTCCGGCGGCGGCGTGCTGATGGACATGGGCTGTCACTCGATCGCGTTCGCGCGCTGGGTCTTCGGCAACGCGCCCATCGAGTCGGTCTCCGCCGAGATCGGGACGTTCGTCCACGGCGCGCGCACGAAAGGCGAGGACCACTCGATCGTCACGCTGCGCTTCGCCGGCGACCGCCTCGCCGTCGCCGAGAACTCCTGGGCGCGCGCCGGCGGCGTCGACGACCGCGCTGAGATCTACGGCTCGCAGGGGCTGACCGTCGCGGACCTGCTGCGCGGCTCGTCGCTCGTGACGTACAGCGACGCCGGGTACGGCTACGCGGTCGAGAAGGCGGAGTCGACGCAGGGTTGGACGTTCACGATGTTCGAGGAGACGTGGAACTACGGCTTTCCGCAAGAGATGGCGCACTTCGCCGCCTGCATCCAGGGACGCGAGGAGCCGCGCTCGACGGGGGAGGACGGCCGCGCCGTGCTCGAAGCGATCATCGCGGCCTACGCGTCGGCCGGCCGCGGGGAGCGCATCGCCCTGCCGTTCGCGGAGGCGGCGCAGTACGCTAAGCCTATCGATGCGTGGGTTGAGACGCGATGACCCTGCGCGCCGGGTTCGCTGCCGAGAACATCACGCCGCCCGTAGGCACGATGCTGGAGGGCTATACGGCCAACACCGAGCCGTCGCGCGGCGTACACGACGACCTCTTTGCGCGCGCAATCGTGCTCGATGACGGCGCGACGCAGGTCGCCGTCGTGTCGTGCGATCTCATCGGCGTCGACCGGCGGCTGGTCGCGGCGGCGCGCGAGCGGGCGTCCGCGACGACGGGCATCCCAAGCGAGCACATCCTCATCGCCGCGATACATACGCATCAGGGTCCGGCAGGGCTGCGCCGCGGCGGCGACGAACCGCTCATGGACGTGACGGCGCGCAAGATCGCCGGCGCGATCACGGCGGCGCACGCCTCGCGGCGGGAGGCCGTGCTCAAGATCGGCACGACGACGGTCGATTCCGTGCTGCAGAACCGGCGTCATCCTGACTGGCCCGTCGACGCGCTGCTCACGGTCCTGTTGCTCGACGACCCCGATCCGCAGCGCCCGCCCATCGCGACGCTGATCAACTACAGCTGCCACCCGACCGTGCTCTACAGCGACAACCACTTCTTCTCCGCCGACTACCCCGGCCACGCCGTCCGCACCGTCGAGCAGCTCTTCCCTGGCGCGGGCGCGATGTTCCTCAACGGCGCGTGCGGCAACGTCAACCCCGTGTGGATCAAGCAGACGCATGAGGAGGCGGAGCGCGTCGGGCGCATCGTCGGCGCGGCGGCGGCGCGGCTCGTCGGCGAGTTGCGGCCGCTCGGCGTTGGTCAGGTCGTGCACAACATCCGCTGGGACGAACACCTGGAGCACCCGGTGCGCAGCGGCGAGCTGATCGATAACGTGCGGCTGCGCGCCGCCTCGCGCCGCATCGAGCTGCCGGTGAAGTCGTTCCTACCCGATGCGGAGTACGAAACGACGCTGCGCGAGCTCGACGCGCGCGCCAACGCGACGACGGAGCGCGAGGAGCACCGCTCGGTCATGGCGCAGCTCAGCCGGCTGCGGACGGAACGGATCGTCGCGCAGCGCATGGCGGCGCGCGAAGGAACGATGGTCCACCCCGAGCTGCAGGCGATCGCGCTCGCGCCGGGCGTGGCGCTGCTTGCGCTGCCGGGCGAGTTCTTCGTCGAGACGGTCGCGCTGATCCGCGAAGGGGCCGGCCTGCGGCACCTGCCCGTTGCCTGCTACGCGAACAACTACATCGGCTACGTCGTCCCCGCGCCGGCGTATGCCGAAGGCGGCTACGAGCCCGGCGTCACGCTCCTTGCGCCGGAGGCGGAATCGATTTGCGTCCGCGAGGCGCTGTCGCTGCTGCGGGAGGTGGCATTGTGACCAAGAAGCACATCCTTGTCTTCGAGGCGCACGGGGACGATATGGAGTTCACGTGCGCTGGTACCATCGCGAAGCTCACGCAGCGCGGCCACGACGTCACGCTCGTCGTCGCGACGGACAACGACAAGGGCTCGTTCGAGCTGACGGCGGACCAGCTGCGGGCCGCGCGCGACCGCGAGATCCACGCTGCCGCGCGCCTCCTCGGCATCGGCGAGGTGGTCTGCCTCGGCTATTCCGACGGCGAGCTGCAGGAGCAGGCGCCGCACGCCAGGCTGCGCGGCGAGTTCATGCGCATCATCCGTCGCGTCAAGGCCGACGTCATCTTCACCTGGGACCCCTTTGCGCCGTACGAGGGCCACCCGGACCATCGCGCCGTCGCGATCGCGGCGCACGAGGCCGCGTCGTTCGCGCACTTCCCGCTGTACGAGCCCGAGCAGCTCGCGGACGGCCTCGAGCCGCACTACGTGAGCGAGCAGTGGTACTTCGCGAAAGCGCCGCGCGACCGCAACAAGTTCGTCGATATCAGCGAGACGGTCGACAAGAAGATCGAGGCGCTCCTCTGCCACGAGAGCCAGATGGTGCTCACGCTGCGCGACCTGCAGTTCGCCGCCGAGGGGTCAGGCCTCGACATCCCGTTCATTTCGGGCCGCGACCCGCACGACTATCGCGAGGTGATCGAGAAGCAGGTCCGCGCCGTCGCCGCCGCCGTCGGGCGCGAGGCCGGCTTCGCGTACGCGGAGGGATTCCGCCGCACCCGCTATGGTGGTATCGAGCGGCTGGCCAAAGGCCAGGAGATTGAGGAGGACGTATGAAGCTCGGCTGCAGCTCGTGGTCGTACCACAAAGCGATCGCCGCGGAACGTATCGACCAGCGCGAGTGGCTGCACATCTGCGCGGAGGAGCTCGATCTCGACGGCGTCGAGCTGCTCGACATCCACTTCCCTGCGCTCGATAAGGACTACCTGCGCGAGATCAAGAAGACGTGTACGGACGCCGGCCTGACGATCAGCTGCGTTTCCGTGAGCAACGACTTCGGCCTGGCCGATGCAGACGCGCGCGACCGCGAGGTCGCGAAAGTGAAGCAGTGGGTCAATATCACATCGTTCTTCGGCGCCCCAGTCCTGCGCGTCTTCGCGGGTTGGTACCACGGCGTGAAGAAGGGCGACGCCGCTGCGAACGATCTCTGGCCGGACGTGATCGAGCGGCTTGCCATCAGCGCGGAGTACGCGGCGGAGCAAGGCGTCGTCCTCGGCATCGAGAACCACAACGGCGGGGGTATCGTCGCGACTGCGGACGAGGTCGAGCGTTGCTTGCGCGACGTGAAGTCGCCGTGGCTGCGTCTCAATCTGGATACCGGCGACTACGGCGATACGGAATCGGTCCGGCGCACGCTGCCGCACGCCGTCCACATCCACGCGAAGATGTACGAGCTGGACGGGGAGGGCGCGGACCGGCAGGACTGGCCCGCTATCGCCGGCATCCTGCGCGACGGCGGCTATCGCGGCTTCCTCTCGATCGAGTACGAAGGCGAGGAAGACCCCGTCGCCGCCGTACCGAGAGCCGTGGGCTACCTGCGGGGGCTGCTGGGCTAGTCTGCCAGGGGTCGGCGGACTTCCTCGCTCGATGGACAGATACTGGCCAGAGGGGTGTATATTCATCCTGCCTGGTGGGCGGACTGAAAGGGGGCCTGCCTTGAGCCGGTCAGCGCCTATTCTCAGCATTGGATTCTTACTGATTGCCCTAGGCGCGGGTGCTTGTGTCTTCGGTGCAAGCGAAGAACAAGACGATGTCGCCTCGCAGGCGAAAGGCAAGGCAAACGTCCTACGGGTCGAACCGAAGAATGCGGAGATAGTCTGCGGTAGCGACACGGCAGAAGTCCAGCTTTACCTGGATGACCTAGAGCAACGGGCGAGCGTCCTGGACCCGAACGAGACAAGAGGCATCGCGGGGTTTCAGGTGATTCTCCGCTACGACCCCGCCATTCTTCGCCTTGGTCCTGAGCCGCGTATCGAACTGAATGGTAGCCTCGACTCCTTTGATGTGGACGCGGACGGCGTAACCCGGTCGTTCTTCGCGGTGGACGACGTAGACGACTATCTCGGCCGGGCGCTGATTGGTGCCGTGAGCGTAGGCGGCGAACTAGGCTCTCCCAGCAAGCAGGAGGAGGGGCCGGATCCCGTGGCGAACGGCGCGCCGATTCTGCTGATGACAGTGCACTTCCAGACCATCGGGCACGGCTCAAGCGCGATCACCATCACGGAACACGACGAAGAACTTCCCCTCAATCTCGACCGGTCCGGCATCATCGACCCAGGCGGCGAGATGTACGAGCCTCTCACGCTCCAGAACAGCGCATTGCTCGTAAAGGGCGGCGCCTGCCCCGAAGCCCCTCCGATTACGCCGCGGCCCACTCCCGGCCCGACCGCCACCTATCCTGTCGAGCCGACTGCCACACCGATCGTGTGGAACACCGTCGTTGCGCCGCCCGCGCCGGACGCGGGCAGGCTGGATTGCCCGGAGGGCTGGGTGGCATTTTCGGATGAACAGGAGCGGTATTCGATCTGCTTTCCAGGCGACTTTGGGGCGAGCGCTAGCAGCCTTGCCCTGAATGCCGCCGCCCCCCGGTCAGCAGGCCAAACTGACAACCTCATAAGCCTTGCCATTAGTTGGGATCCCTCCCCAGGTACCATCTACTACCCGCCGAACGATGAAAACTGCAAAGAATACCAAGGCAGTGGTCATCTGTCCGCGACCTTCGTGACAGTTGCGCTGGGTGGCGGTGACATCGGTGCCTGTCTCAGTGAAGGCCGGCTTGAAGATGGCATGCCCATAGCTAGTATCCAAAGCGCGATTCCGCTGGCCAAGGACGGGTCACCAAGTGAAGGCTATGTTCGCTTCGACATTAACTTTACCAGTAGCACGGATCTCGTCGAGAAGCAGCGGCAGGCGGAAGACATCCTGCGGACCCTGATCGTCAACAAACGGTAGGAAGACGGAACGTGATCAACATCATCGCGAGAGCTGCTTCTCTGCTCGCTATCGTCTTGGTTGTCGCCGGGATCGGTTCGCGTCCGGCAAATGCGACGCATGATGATTTTCGATTTAAGTGGCCTTACTTGCCTGGAGCCAGTTCCGGTACTACAGGGTACCCGTACACCGCTCATCACTCAGGTGCAAACGCATGGGACTTCGATATCAACCTGAATGACGTAGGAGATACGATAGTCTCAGCGAGCGAGGGGACCGTGTCGCTTGTAACCAGCGGGTATGATCCGAATTCTTGCAACCCGGCCGATGGCAATGGCTTTGGTAACCATGTAAAAGTCGTCACGGACATGCCATCGGGGCAGTCCGACATAACGACAACGTATGCTCATCTCGCGTCAACCGCTGTTTCGGCGAACAGCCGAGCACTTCAAGGAGACATGCTCGGTATCGAAGGAAAGACTGGTCATACGGAAGGGAGTGAGGGCCCATCGAGCTGCGGGACCCATTTACACTTTCAGTTTGATCCGGCTCGCCCTTCCTACATCGACGGAGACTTCGTCGGCGGAAGCGGGCCATCTTCAACCGACGGAGGGCCATCCTCGAGCTTTGTCGTCGGGGCGTACAACACTCCAGGTGCCGCGATCCGGGAGTTGTACAAGGATGTCGCTGCATTCTTGGGGTCCGGCTGGGCCTGGATCGGCTGGACGACCGATCAGGTTGGCTATGCGCCGGACCCGGCGACTGGTCACTGGGGCAGCACGCAAGTGTACAGGCTCCATCCCGGGACGCCGGTCGCCAGTGACACAATGATCGGGGTTGGACGCTGGGCTCAGAGCGTCGGCTACTTCGTCGAACAGGGATTCTATGGGCGGTGGGTGGGCGCCCTGTTCTTTGGAGAGAAGTTAGGCCTTCCGATCAAAGGTGCTGGCTCTTGTCCCCCGGATTCGCTGTCGAGTTGTGTTCGGTACCAGCAGTTTAACTTCGGATTCGTCTGGAAGAATAGCTCGGGAGCGTACAACCATCGCGTCTGTCCGTCAGTGGCTCCGGCGTACCCTAACGAAGACTATGTAGTTGACTTACTCAACGACATATTTGCCGTAGCCCTTGCGGTCGGCCAAGAGGACACGAGCGCGCCGCATCAGGCATGGCTCTACGCCCAGTACGATCTGGACGGCAACGGATCGATCGATCTCTTCAACGACGTGTTCGGTGTAGCCTTTGAGTTTGGGGCTGAGTGCTGGCCGGGTGGCGTTGACCCCTAGTAACGCAACGAGAGCAATCTCTTGGCATACGTCCATCGCTTGACACGTCAATTCACAACGCTCCTAGCCGTCGCTGCATTCGCGTCACTACTCGCCTTTGCCTGCGGTGACTCGGGCCATGTGGATACCGGCACAGATACCCCGATGCAGACGCAAGTAGTATCCCCAAAGCCACTCCCGTCTTCAGCGCCCCAGTGGAGCACGGTCGTTGCGCCGCCCGCGCCGGACGCGGGCAGGCTGGATTGCCCGGAGGACTGGTTGGCGTACGCCGACTCGGAAGACCGGTTCTCGATCTGCTTCCCACCTGAACTGCGTCCTCAGGTGAGCGCCTCCTCCCTATTGCTGTCGTCAGATGCAAACAGGTCCGATCTCACGGTGACAATCACGGCAATGGCTACCTCCGGATATGGATTGGGAGCCCCGAGCCAAGAGACCTGCCCGAAGTACACGGACATCGTAGAATCTCCTGTTGTGAGCGAGTACATGGAGATTGCACTAGTTGGACGGATCGCGGATGGGTGCTTCACCGAAGGCGCAGCGCAGAGCAGCTTGCACGGCATCGTGTCGAATGGAAGCAGCGGGTTCGTTCAGATGCGTGTGGCCTTTACGACTACCCCACTCGATAGCGTTCCTGCTCTTGGCTTGGACGTTCTTGCGAAGCTCCTGGTCCCCTCAGACTAGAGACGCGTTCAGTCTACGCTAGACTAATCGCATATGTCCGTTTGGCAGCTCGATATGGGCGCGCGCGTCCTCGACGGCGGGCGCGTTCGCTTCCGCGTATGGGCGCCCACGTCGACGTCGGTTGAGGCCGAGATCTACCTCTGGCCGGAGGGCGTCGTCCGGCACGCGATGGAGCGCGGCGACGACGGCGTCTGGAGCGTCGACGTCGATTGCGCTCCCGGCACGCTCTACCGCTATCGCCTCGATGATGCCTGGAGCCATCCCGATCCGTGCTCGCGCAGCCAGCCCGAGGGCGTGCACGGCCCGTCGCAGGTCGTCGACACACAGGCCTTTCGTTGGACCGACGGCTCCTGGCGCGGCGCCGACCCGCAGACGCTGGTCATCTACGAGTTGCACGTCGGCACGTTCACGCCGGAGGGCACGTTCGACGCCGTCATCGGCCACCTCGATGACCTGGCAGCGCTCGGCATCACGTCGATCGAGCTGATGCCCATCACGGAGGTCCCCGGACGCTGGAACTGGGGCTACGACAGCGTCGATCCCTACGCGCCGACGCGTAACTATGGCGGGCCGGAGGGGTTGCAGCGCCTCGTCGATGCGGCGCACGCGCGCGGCCTCGCGGTGATCCTCGATGTCGTCTACAACCACCTCGGGCCCGAGGGCAACTATCTCGCGGCGTTCTCGCCGTTTTACTTCACCGATCGCTATCAGACCCCCTGGGGCGACGCGGTCAACTTCGATGGCGAGGAGCGCGCCTTCGTGCGCCGCTACTTCATCGATAACGCGCTCTACTGGGCGCACGAATACCACGTCGACGGCCTCCGCCTCGATGCGACGCACCAGATCTACGACGCGAGCCCGAAGCACATCCTGCAGGAGCTCGCCGAGGCCCTGCACGAGCACGCTCACCCCGATAGGACGTTCCTGCTCATGGCCGAAGATGAGCGCAACGACCTGCGAATCATCCTCCCTCGCGAGGAAGGTGGCTACGGCCTCGATGGCCTCTGGATCGATGACTTCCATCACGCGGTGCACGTCCTGCTGACGGAGGAGGACCGCGGCTACCTCGTCGCCTACGAGGGCACCACGGAGGAGATCGCCCGCCTGATTCGCGTTGGCTATATCTTTCCAGAGCCGCCGCGCGATCCGGGGACGGACGCCGTTGGTGTGGCGCCGCTCATTGCGGCTCCGAAGATCGTCTACTGCTTGCAGAACCACGACCAGATCGGAAACCGGCCGTACGGCAAACGCCTTGGAGAGTTCATCGATCAGGAACTGCTCTTGGCGTCGGTGGCGCTACTGCTGCTTACGCCCTGCACGCCGATGATCTTCATGGGCAGCGAGTGGGGTTCGTCGTCGCCGTTCCTCTACTTCACGGACCACAACCCCGAGCTGGGCGAGCTCGTGCGTTCCGGGCGCAACAAGGAGTTCAAGGACTTCTGGTCAGCGATCGACCCGGCGCGCTTTCCGATGCCCGACCCGCAGGCCGAGGAGACGTTCCTGCGATCGAAGCTCGATCTCGAAGAGCGCGACCGGCCCGGCCACGCCGAGGTCTACCAGCTCTATGGCGAGCTCCTGCACCTCCGTCGCGACGATCCCGTCCTGCGCATGCACGACCGCTGGCGCATGCTCACTGCCGCGCCGTCGGCGAGCATCGTCGCCGTCGAGCGCTGGAACGAGGCCGAGGAGCGCCGGTTGCTGCTCGTCAACTTCGGCGATGCGGCTGCGTTTGACGCCGGCACACAGGGGTGGCTCGGCGAGTCGGCCGCACGGTCGTGGCGCGTTGTGGTCTCCACGGCCGAGGCGCGCTTCGGCGGCCTCGCCATCGATCCGGCGCGCCTCGCCCTCATGCCCGGCCGCGCCGTCGAGCTCCCGGAGCGCTCAGCGACGCTCTGGGCGGCCGGGCCTTAGGATGGCGATGCGGCTTGGAATCATAGTGGTCATGGCTGTGACAACCGTTGTAGTCACCATTGCGACTCTCTCGTCAGTTGACTGTACAAAGACAAGCACGAAGGACGTGGAAGAGCGGATTACGAGAGAGCTACCCTTGGGATCAACGAGCGCTGAGGTAATCTCGTGGCTCGGTGCTAACGAAATCCAGCATTACGGACCCCGAGACGCCGGAGAGTATTCAGAGTTAAGGAGCCGAGGTATTCCTCCGACAAGCCAAGTAATCGAAGGGTTTATCGGGAATACAGGGTTTGAGGGGATATTCACAACTAAGAACATCGAGATATTCTTCGTACTCACAGAAGATGGGCGGTTGAGGGAGGTTATTGTAACCGAAGGGCGAACTGCCCTTTAGTGGCCGACTGAGGCGCTCAGCGACGCTCTGGGCTGCTGAGGGGTAGCTTGTCCTAGACCCCTCAGTTTGCTACTGTAGCTGGCGTAAGTTCCTCGGTGACTAGAGCGAGGCGGAACCACCCGTTCCCATCCCGAACACGGAAGTGAAACGTCTCAGCGCCGACGATACTGGAGGGGCAACCTTCGGGGAAAATAGGCCGTCGCCGGGGATCTTTCTCTTGTAAGACCGATAGGGGCGCACAACGGTGCGCCTCTACTGCGTACTAGCGTCAGCAGGCCTAGTCCGCCTCGAAGCCGATGGCACGGTGGGTGCTATCGCAGGACGGCTCTGTTCCGTGATCGCGCAGCAGGAGACGAGACTCGAAGAGTTGCGAGTGCCAGAACTGGGCCGGTCGCGTGCAGGCTACCTCGGTATCGCCGATTACACTGCCTTCGTCGGTGAAGCTAGCGCAACGCCTTCAGGATGAACGCCGATCGGCCGTTCGCCGTTGTTCTCAAGAAGAACCTTTCGCGCTCCATTCGACAGGGCCACCCTTGGATCTACCGAGATGCGCTGGATGTTCGCGTAAGCCCGGACAATGGTACCCTCGTCGAAATCCGCACGCGCGATGGCAGACCCATCGCCCGGGGCTTCTGGGACGAGCGGTCACCGATCGCCGTGCGCGTGCTGGAATCGGGCGGACCCGGCCACCGCTTCGCGGACGCGGACTCGCTACTAGCGGAACGGCTGGGGGCGGCGCTGGATCGCCGGCTGGAACGACTCGATCTTTCGAAGACCAACGCGTTTCGCTGGCTCCACGGCGAGGGTGATCTCTTGCCAGGCGTACACGTCGACTTCTATGCCGGCACTGCCGTCGTTCGTTTTGACGGTGCCGGTGCGGGCGCCTTCTACGATCCGTTTGAACCGCGGCTACGCTTGGCAGCGCGACAGCGTTTGCCGCTTCGGGCGGTGCTGGATCGTTCTTCGCGCAAGACAGATGCTAAGGAAGACGAACGAGAGGTCCTGGAGAACGGCGTCCGGTTTGTAGTCGATCTGGCGCACGGACAAAAGGGCGGCCTCTTCATCGACCAGCGCGAGAACCGGGCACGAGTGGCGGGGCTCGCCCGCGATAAGTCAGTCCTGGACCTGTTCGGGTACACAGGTGGCTTCGCGTTGCACGCGGCGGTGGCCGGCGCGCGCAGCACGGACACGGTCGATATGGCGCGACCCGCGATCGCGGCCGCGCGGCGCAACTTCGAACTGAACAAGCTGCCCATGGATCGCGCGAAGTTTCATGCACTCGATGCCTTCGCATTCTTAACGGCGGCGATCGAGCGCGGCGATCGATGGGACATCGTTATCTCCGACCCGCCCAGCTTTGCCTCCAAGAAGGATGCCGTGCCTGCGGCGCGCCAGGCCTACAAGCGATTGCACAAGCTGGCGTCGGCGGTCACCGCGCCGGGCGGTCTGCTATGTGCGTCATCGTGCTCCAGCCACTTCGCGAAGGACGATTTTCTGGCAAGCATCGAGGCCGGTGTCCGCCAGGCGGGTCGCCACTGGGTGTTCGAAGCCCTGTACGGCGCCGCATTCGACCACCCGGTCGTGCCAGCATTCCCCGAAGGTGACTACCTGAAGTTCGCGATGGGCCGGGTGCGTTAGAAAACGTATGGAAACGCAGGCTGGCGCGGGAGACGACCCTCGAATTCGCGACCCTCTGCTGGGACGAATCCTGGTCTATCGGCGGCTCAGGCGTCCGTGATTATGTCGAGCTTGCCGTCAACCAGTCTGGGTCGGAGGCCAGATGCGAGCGGATCTCCTCAAACCATGCTCCCTGCTCGAGGTCGTTTGAGTTCTCGTCGTAGGCGGGAATGCGGCCTGGTGTGCACTCTTCTTGTCCAGCCTCTTCCCACGAAGGACGTCAGCTATTGCTGGTAGGCCCCGTAGGGGCTATTCTAAGGCTCGGAGGTGATACGTGGGCAATTTCATGGAGAAGTTCCAGGCACTAGGTATGGGCGAGAAATTGATCCTCATCGCGGGGGTCGTTCTTCTTATCTCCAGCTTCTTGCCCTGGTACCGGATCGACCTCGGGCCTTTTGGCGACGTTAGCAGGAACGGCTGGCAGTCTCCGGGCGCAATCTGGTCGATCATCGCGGTGTTCATCGGCGTCGGGATGTCTGGTGCTGTGGCCCTAACAGCTTTCTCGACCGTCGCATTGCCCAGCAATGTCGGCGGCCAGAGCTGGGCGCGTATCTACTTGGGAGGCGCCGCCATCGCGCTGCTTTGCCTCATCATCAAGTTCCTCAACGAGAACAGCTACCTAAGCTTCGGTTACTTCCTCGGACTCATCGCCGTGCTCGCCCTTGCAGCCGGTGCTTTCCTCATGTTCCGAGACGAGGGCGGCACGCTGCCTGGATTGCCCTCGAGCGGTGGACCGCCTGCCTAGCCGCCGTCGCCGGGGATCTTTCTTTTGTAAGACCAGTAGGGGCGCACAACGGTGC
>JBBDXS010000019.1:472083-563926 GCA_040902195.1 Dehalococcoidia bacterium | reverse complement strand
CCCCCCCTACTGTGTGCTAGGCCGGTAGGCGGTTGCCATAGAACTCACCTGGCAGATCCTGCCTGCGGTAACCGAGCCGACGCCGGTCGCTTCGTTCCGCTCAACGTGATCCCTCAACAGGCCGAATATAGATATGACGGCGAGACCAATCCGGTTCGGACGCCAGTGCATAGCTATGTCAACGATCAAAGGGCGCCAGCCTACCGCAGACGACGAGAACTGCTTCGCCAGCATTCTGGAGGCAGTGCCCGACTTCGTCGCTTCGGCGGACGGTCAAGGGCGCGTGCTGTACCTGAATCCGGCTGCGCGCCGGATGCTTCACCTCTCGGACGACATGGACGTGGCAAAACTCGGCATCGCAGCATTGCATCCCGCATGGGCGCTGGCGCGTCTCATCAACGAAGCGATTCCGCATGCCATCCGGCACGGCAGATGGGAGGGCGAGAGCGCACTCCTGGCGGCGGACGGCGTAGAGGTATCGGTCTGGCAGATCGTACTCGCCACGTGCCACCAGAACGGCCAACTGGCAACCACCTCGATCATTGCTCAGGATGTGCGCGAGCGGAAGAAGGTTGAAGAAGCGCTGCGATGGGCTGCCGACCACGATTCTCTGACCGGCGTGTATAACCGTCGGCGGCTTACGGAAGAGATCGAGCGCTGGATCGCCGGATGGGGAGGGCAGCGCGCCGAAGGCGCGGTCCTGCTCCTCATCGACCTCGACGACTTCAAGTCGATCAATGACACCTTAGGACATGAGGCCGGTGACCTCCACCTCATGAGATTGAGCTCGGCGCTGAGGCGGCTCCTCAGCAGTGAGGCGATACTCGCCCGCCTAGGTGGCGATGAGTTCGCCGTCTTCCTCCCGCAGTCGAACTTGCAGCAAGTATCGTCGACCGCGCAGCGGCTACTCGACGTCATCCGCAAACACCGAACGACGGTCGACGGGTTCGACGTGAGCACAACAGCGAGCATCGGCTCCGCGCCGCTCTCCGGGCCGCAGGCCGATACCGCCAGTCTCCTGTCGCACGCAGACATTGCCATGTACGAGGCGAAGAGCAATGGAGGGGACACATACGCCGTCTTTTCACCGGCCTTAGCGCGGATGGTACAAGACCGCGCAACTTGGAAGCGGCGCTTACGGCGCGCTCTGGATGACGGCCTCTTCGAACTTCATGCGCAGCCGATCGTTCACCTCGCGGATGGAGCCGTTCACGCCCTTGAACTGCTCACGCGCGTTCGTGATCCGGACGGCGCGCTCTTCTATCCTGGCGAATGGCTCTCCATAGCTGAACGCTTCAACCTGATCCGCGAAATCGATCACGTTGTCATGAAACGCGCCATCGATATCCTAGGCGACGCGCGAGTGAGCGGGAGGCCAGCCGTGAACATCTGTGTAAACGTCTCCGGGGCCAGTCTCGATGAGGGGCTTATCGAGATCGTCCGTGGTGCGGCGGCGCGGGACGGGCTTATCCCGGAGCGGCTCTGCGTGGAACTCCCAGATGTAGCGGCGATTGCGCATGTGGAGACGGCGAGTGCGTATCTTCAAAAGCTCAAGGACCTTGGCTGCCTGGTCGCCCTCGACGATTTCGGCATCGGATTCAACTCCCTCGATGGCCTGAAGCGGCTTCCCTCAGACTATGTGAAGATTGAAGGACGGTTCACGAGAAGCCTGCATAACAACGCTTCGGACAAGATCATGGCGAAGGCGATCATCGACGTGGCACACGCCCTGGGCAAAAGAGTCGTCGCCGAAGGGGTGGAGGATGAGCGGGCCCTCAATGTCTTGAAGGATCTCGGGGCCGACTACGGTCAAGGCTTTCTCTTCGCCCGCCCGCAGCCGCTTGACGACATCCTCGCTACTATGCAGGCGAAGGCAGCGTAGCGCCGCAGCTCGCCTGCACCTTTAGATCGGCTTGCACTGGAAGGCACATTTCATGCGCGCCATGTGGCGCATCAATGGTTCGGCTCAGGGTCGATAATGTGATCGGCTAGGCTCTAGTCGTGGAGGAGCTTACGGGCAACCGCAAGGTTTTGCTCTGGGCCCGCTTGTCTACACCTCAACTGTTACCGGCAGCACCATCGGCCGACGGTGCGTCTCAGAGTAGAGGAACTGGGCGATAGCGTCCTTCACCTTCGTGTTCACCACGGCCCACTCTGCGATGTGGTCCGCACCTTCCAAGGACGCCACCACCTCCTCGCGTGTGCGGCGCATCAGATCTTCCGACTCCTCGATGTCCACGAAGCCTCGCGAGACGACTTCCGGCTCACCGATCACGCGCCCGGTCGCCTTTTCGATCGCCAGGATGATCACCACCATCCCGTCGGTTGCCAGATGGTGCCGGTCGCGCAGGATCAGGTGGTCGATATCGCCGACGCCCAAGCCGTCCACGTACACGTAGTCGGCGGGCACGTGTCCCGCGAGGCGGGCGCTCCGCTCGTTGAGTTCGAGGACGTCGCCATCGGTCAGCACGAAGACGTCCTCATCGGGCATACCCAGCGACTTCGCCAGCTCAGCGTGCAGTGCCATGTGGCGGTATTCGCCGTGAATCGGCACGAAATACTTTGGCCGCACGAGGGAGTGCACGATCTTCAGTTCCTCCTGGGCCGCATGGCCGCGCACGTGCACATTGGCGATCCGGTTGTAGAGCACACGAGCGCCCAGTTTGAATAAGTTATCGACGGTGCGGTAGACGAGCGATTCGTTACCCGGCACCGCGCTTGCGGAGTAGACGACCGTGTCCCCGGGAACAATTGTCACGTGCCGGTGGTCCTGGTTCGCCATGCGCGTTAGCGCCGATGTTGGTTCGCCCTGGCTGCCCGTCGTGACGATCGTCAACCGCCCGTGCGGGATCTTGGCGAGCTCGCGGACGCCCACCATCATGCCCTTTGGCGCCTTCAGGTACCCCATGTCGAACGCCATCTGCACGTTGTTCTCCATGCTGCGTCCCGTGACGAAGACGCGACGGCCCGTCGCGGCCGCACCGTCGATGACTTGCTGGATACGCGAGATCAACGACGCGAACGTGGTGACGATGACGCGCCCGGAAGCGGACAACATGATGTTGCGCAGCGCCTCGCCGACGAGCTGTTCTGATGGTGTGAAGCCAGGGATCTCCGCATACGTGGAGTCGCCCAGGAGCAGCAGGACGCCTTGCCTGCCGTACTCGGCGAGCTTGGGTAGGTCCGTCCGTTGCGACATGACAGGCGTATGATCAAGTTTGAAGTCGCCGGTATGGATCACAACGCCGACGGGCGTTGTGATGGCGAGACCCGTCGAATCGGGCACGCTGTGCGCCACGCTGAATGGCTCGACGGTGAAGGGCCCTTCACGTACCGTGTCGCCGGGGTTGATAACGTTGACCTGCGCGTTCTTGATCTTCGCTTCCGTGAGCTTGACCCGAACGAGACCGGCCGTCAGCGGCGAACAGTATACCGGCACGTTGATCTGATGCAGGATGTACGGCAGCGCGCCGATGTGGTCTTCGTGCCCGTGCGTGAGGAAGATCGCGCGCAGGTTTCGGCGGCCCTCCGTGATGTAGCTGATGTTCGGGATCACGAGATCGATCCCGAGCATCTCTTCCTCGGGGAACATCAGCCCGGCGTCGACGGCGATGATCGCGTCCCCGTATTCGAGGAGCATCATGTTCTTGCCGATCTCGCCGAGCCCGCCAAGCGGGATTACGCGGAGCTGCTTCTTGCTGTCCCTTGCCATCTGTCGCTCCATTCGTTGAACGCGCCCGGCGCCTCCCTGTCGTTCCGTCTTAGCGCGAGTCTGCCCCATCACAGGCGCCGGCACGGACTGACTGCGAGTGCTAATAGGTGGCCCTGACGTTCCGCCCCGAGTTATCGATGCTTCGGATGGCTGCGGAAAGGTCGCAGCGATCGGGCAGGGCACTGAGCCCGCCGGACAGGTCTTCGAGAAACGTTTCCGCCCAGCGCTGCCCCGTATTGGTCTGTACTACTGCATCCAGCGCCTGCCAGCGATCTCGCCGCTCCGCAAGAGGCATCTCCAGCGCGCGATACATCGCGTCGGCCGTTCCGGCGATGTCGTACGGATTGACCTGCAGCGCCGCCGCTAACTCCTCAGACGCGCCGCAGAACTTCGACAGAACGAGCACACCCGGATCGTCGGCCTGGCTCGCCACGTACTCCTTCGCGACCAGGTTCATACCGTCGCGGAGCGGCGTTACCAGGCAGGCGCGCGCGTTGCGATAGAGCCAGGCCAGTTCCCCTTGTGGATACGCGCGATAAAAGTACTGCACCGGCGTCCAGCCGGGGGCGGAGTACTGGCCGTTTACCTGGCTGACCAGTCGTTCAACGCGCTCTCGTTCCTCGACATACTCGCGCACCTTGGTACGCGATGGCACCGCAATCTGTACCAGCGTCACCCTGCCGCGGAGAGACGGATGCCGGTCGAGCAGCCGGCCGAACGCGAGTATCCGGTTGCCAATGCCCTTCGTGTAGTCCAGCCGGTCGACTCCCAGAAGCATGCGCTGCCCAGAGAGCAGCCGGCGCAGCGTCCGCGCGATTGGGAGCGAATCGGCGGCAGCGGCGAGTTCAGCGAAGAAGTGCGGATCGGTTCCCACGGGATAGGCTTTCACCAGTGGCTGACCGGGAAAGCTGGGGGTTGAGTCGGCACGGTGGTCATCGCTCAGTTCCGCCTCGAGCGTTTCCACTAGGTTCTGCGCATAGCGATCAGTCTGCAGCCCAACGAGATCATAGCTGAGCAGGTCTTCGAGGAACTCGTTCGCCCACGGCAGCGCCGCGAAGATCTCGCGCGGAGGGAAGGGCGTGTGGAGGAAGAACCCAACCTTGCCGGCCCAGCCTGCCGACCGGAGCGATCGGGCAAAGGGAATTAGGTGATAATCGTGCACCCAGATTCTGTCACCTGCTTCCAGCAGCGGGACGAGGGCCGCTGCGAAGCGTTCGTTCACCGCCCGATAGGCACGATGGGCATCTCCTCGCACAGACATGTTTTCGAGAAAGCCGTGCAGCACGGGCCAGAGCGTTCGATTGGAGAACGTTGTGTAGAACAGCCACGCTGTACGCTCGGAGAGCTCCATGGAAGCGAGTGTGAGCGGGCCGACACGGGAAATCGCGGGTGTTGCGGACGGCCCTGCCGCCACCGTGGCGCCGTTCCAGCCGAACCACAATCCCCCGACGCGCTGCATGAACGGGTGGACCGCGCTCACCAAGCCGCTGACCGGGAGCCGCCTCTTGCCATCACCATCGCCTTCCTGCACGACGGGCAGGCGGTTCGAGACGATCACCAGCCGACCGGACTCTGGGTTGCGGGGCGAATCGTTGGAAGCCATACAAGATGCTTTGACGGTCTGTTCATTAATACTGTACACTCGTGGAGTAGGCAGCGTCAAATGGATACGACGATCACGACCAGACAACTGCAAATCGGCGAGGAGGTCCGGCGGCTGCGGACCGGCTTAGGCTTGTCCGTGCGGACACTCGCTGCCAGGGCAGAGTTCTCACCGAGCTTCATCTCGCAGGTGGAGCACGGGCAGGTCTCTCCCTCCATAGCCTCGCTGGAGCGCATTGCCGCCGTGCTCGGTGTTACTATCGCTGGACTTCTAGCACCGGCGACCGAGAAGCTGGACGCGATCACTCGCGCCGGCGACCGGCGACGGCTGGCGAGTTCATGGTCAAAGGCCCGGATCGAGGATCTGGGCGCCTCTGGAAGGCTGGAGGCCGTCATAATAACTATCGCGCCCGGCGGGAGGAGCGGTAAGACTCCGACGAGCCATGCCGGGGAGGAGCTCGGCATCGTCTTCGAAGGCGATGTGTCGTTCACGTTGGGCGAGGATGTGCATCGCCTGAAGCGGGGCGACTCAGTCAGCTTCTCCTCAGAGACGCCTCATCTGTGGGAGAATCACGGTCCCGAGGCGGCGCAGATCGCGATAGTCTCGCCGCGCTTCACTCACTAATCGTTGGTCACCAGGAGTAGCAGGAGCAGACGTGTCTTCACTCGCAACGCCTTCCGCCGATCCAACCAGGAGGGACCTCGCACGCGAAGTAGCGCGGAGGCGCACCTTCGCCATCATCTCCCATCCTGACGCTGGGAAGACTACGCTTACCGAAAAGCTTCTCCTCTACGCCGGAGCTATCGAGATGGCCGGAGCTGTCCGGGCGCGCCGGAATCAGCGATACACGACATCCGACTGGATGGCCATGGAGCAAGAGCGCGGTATCTCCGTCACCGCGTCGGCGTTGGAAATGGAGTATCGTGGCTTCCGCCTAAACCTCCTCGATACCCCCGGGCACCAAGACTTTAGCGAGGACACGTACCGCACGCTGACAGCGGCGGACAGCGCTGTCATGGTGCTGGACAGCGCTAAGGGTATCGAGTCACAGACGGTAAAGCTGTTCCACGCGTGTCGCCTTCGAGGAGTTCCCATCCTGACGTTCATTAATAAATTGGACCACGCCGGTCGTGAGCCGCTGGATTTGCTCGACGAGATCGAGCGAGTCCTCGGGATCGCTCCCGTGCCGATGAACTGGCCTATCGGGGACGGCGTTTGGTTTCAGGGTGTGTACGATCTAGGCCGCCGCGAAGTCTTGCGTTATCAACGGGCCGAGCACCGGCGGAGTCGGACATCCGTTAAGGTAGCCGGGCTTGACGACCCGACGCTGCCCTCGCTGCTTGGGGAGCACGCTGCCCAGAAGCTGCGAGAGGACGCAGACCTTCTGGCCGGCGCCGGAAGTGGGTTCGACGAGGCGCGATTTCTGACGGGGAACCTGACGCCGGTCTACTTTGGCAGCGCTCTGAACAACTTCGGCGTAGAGACGTTCCTCGATGCGCTCCTGCGGCTCGCTCCCGCGCCGTCCGCTCGCGAGACCGATCGCGGCCCGATTGCCCCCACCGAAGAGGCCTTCTCCGGATTCATCTTCAAGATCCAGGCCAACATGGACCCGCGGCATCGGGACCGGATGGCCTTTCTGCGTGTCTGCTCCGGCCGCTTCCAAAAGGATATGACAGTCCTTAACCCCCGCCTTGGGCGTCCCGTGCGTCTCTCGCGCGCCTACCGCCTGTTTGCAAGAGACCGTGAACCGATTGAGGAGGCCTTCCCCGGCGACGTGATCGGCGTCATCAACCCCGGGGTCTTTGCCATCGGAGACACTGTCACCGCGGGCGAACCCGCTCGCTATGCGGCGATCCCGCGCTTCCCGCCGGAGCTATTCGCCGCGATCGTCAACAAGGACATCGGTCGTTACAAGCAGTTCCACAGAGGCCTGGCGCAACTCGAAGAGGAGGGCGCCGTTCAAGTGCTCTACAATGCGGGCGGAGCGAAGCGCGACTCCATCCTCGGAGCGGTCGGCGAGCTCCAGTTCGACGTTGTGCTAGCGCGCTTGAAAGGTGAGTACGGTGTGGAGGCGCGGATAGAGCAGCTGCCATTCACCTCGGCTCGCTGGATTGGCGGTCCGCAGGATGCAGTCCAGCGTCTCGTCGTTTCAACCCGCGGAACGCTTCGTTGCCAGGATCTAACCGGACGTCCCGTGCTGTTGTTCCATTCGTCTTGGGACCTGGAATACTGTCAAAGGGAGAACCCCGGACTTACGTTCTCCGAGGTGGGTTAGAAAGCAACCTGAGCGCCACTTTGAGCGGCTACCGCCCCGTCACGAAGTTGATCAGCCGGTCCTGCACGTAGATCGTGCGCGCGATCGGCTTGCCGTCGAGGTGGCGCGTCACCTTCTCCGAAGCGCGTGCCGCCGCAACGGCCGCCGGTTCGCCTGTTCCCGCATCGAGCTCGATTACGTCGCGCACCTTGCCGTTGATTTGTACCGCGACAGGGACCTGCTCGAGCTTCGCCAGCTCCGGGTCGTACGCTGGCCAGCGCGACGCGTGGACGGAGCCCGACCCGCCGGTCTGCTCCCACAGCTCCTCGGTGATGTAGGGCGCGAACGGCGCGACGAGCTGAAGGAGAGTGCGCACCTCCTGCTCGTCCAGCGACGGCCGCTTCTGGAGATGGTTCGTCCACTCCATCAGCGCCGCGATCGCTGTGTTGTACTTCAGTTCCGGAATGTCCTCGCCCACCTTCTTGATCGTGCGGTGCATCGACCGCTCCGCATCGACTGGCAGATCGCCGGCCGGCCGCTCGCGATGGCGCTGGACGAGGTCCCAGACGCGCTGGATAAAGCGCGCCGCCCCCTCGATGTTCTTGTCGGAGAAGTCGCCGCCCTCTTCGTAGCGGCCTGAGAACATCAGGTAGGTGCGCAGCGTGTCCGCGCCGTGCGACTCGTAGTAGTCGTCCGGGTTGACGATGTTGCCGCGCGATTTGCTGATCTTCGCGCCTTCCAGGACCAGCACACCGTGCGCGCGAAACTTCTCGTACGGCTCCTCGAAGTCCACGTAGCCCATGTCGTGCAAGGCCATCGTCACGAAGCGCGAGTAGAGCAGGTGGAGGACGGAGTGCTCCTTCCCGCCGATGTACGTATCGACGGGGAGCCACTTCTTGACGCGCGCGTCGTCGAACGGGCGGTCGTCGATGTCCGTCGACGGGTAGCGCAAGAAGTACCAGGACGAATCGAGGAACGTATCGCAGACGTCGGTCTCGCGGCGGGCGGGCTCGCCGCACTTGGGACACGTCGTCTTCACGAACGGCTCGTACGTCGCCAACGGCGACTGGTCGGTGCCGGTGGGGCGGAACTCCTCGACGTACGGTAGCTCGACGGGGAGCTGGTCTTCCGGCACGGCCTGCGGCCCGCACGTCTCGCAGAGCACGATCGGTATCGGCGTGCCCCAGTAGCGCTGGCGCGAGATCAGCCAGTCGCGCAAACGATACGTGACCTTGCGTCCGCCGCTCCCCTCGCGCTCGAGCTTCTCGACGATCGCGTCTGACGCCGCGGCGCTCGTCATGCCGTCGAACTCGCCCGAGCTCACGAGCGTGCCTTCGCCCGTGTACGCTTCCGACAGTTCGCCGCCGGCCCGGCCGTCCGGCGCGACCACGAGCTTGATCGGCAAGCCGTATTTACGCGCGAAATCGAAGTCGCGCTCGTCGTGGGCGGGGACGGCCATGATCGCGCCGGTGCCGTACGTGATCAGCACGTAGTCCGCGACCCAGATCGGGACGCGTTCGCCGTTGAGGGGATTCGTCGCGTAGGCGCCCGTGAAGACGCCCGAGCGCTCCATCGCCTGCCGGTCCACCGCCGTCTTGTGCGACGCCTCCTCGACGTAGCGCGCGACGGCGTCGCGCTGCGCATCCGTGGTGACCTCGCGCACGAGCGGGTGCTCCGGCGCGAGCGCCATGTACGTCACGCCGAAGATCGTGTCGGGGCGCGTCGTGAAGAACGTGAGCGACTTGTCGGCGCCCTCGATCGGGAACGTCATTTCGAGACCTTCGCTACGGCCGATCCAGTTGCGTTGCACGGTCTTGATCGCGTCCGGCCAGTCGATCCAGTCGAGGTTCGCGAGCAGGCGCTCGGTGTAGTTCGTGATCTTGAGGAACCACTGCTCCAGCTCGCGATGCGTGATCGGCGTCTCGCAGCGTTCGCATTTGCCGGCGATCACCTGCTCGTCGGCAAGCACCGTCTTGCACGACGGGCACCAGTTCACGGGCGCGCCGCGCTTCTCGGCCAGGCCGCGCTTGAAGAGCTGCAGGAAGACCCACTGCGTCCAGCGATAGAACTTGGGATCGGTCGTCGAGACTTCGCGCGACCAGTCGATGCGCGTCCCGAGGCGCTGCATTTGCTCGCGGAAGCGCGCGATGTTGTCCGGGATCAGCGTCATCGGGTGGATGTTCTGCTTGAGCGCGAAGTTCTCGCTGTGGATGCCGAACGCGTCGTAGCCGAACGGCTCGAAGACGTCGTTGCCCTGCATGGCCTGGTAGCGCCCGTGGATATCGACGCCCGTGAACGCGAAGACGTTACCGATGTGCAGCCCCTCCGCGGACGGGTAGGGGAACATCATCAGGTTGTAGAACGGCTGCGCCGCGCCCGCGATGTCGGCCGTGTAGATGCCCGACGCTGCCCAACGCGCGCGCCACTTCGCCTCGATCGCCTTGTGGTCGTATCGGTCCATCGACTCCGTCAGCCTGAGCGAAGCGAAGGATCTGGCCGCGCGTGCGACCGCTCAGCTCCCGCTGTCGCCCTGCTTGTTCCTGCGCCTAACGCGTTGCCTCAGTATAGACGAGCAGCTTTTCTGGAGAAGCTCGAAGCTGGACGTTCGAAGTTCGAGGTCGGCGGGGGCTGGTTGTCATCCTGAGGGGAGCGGGGTAGAGCGCAGAGGGTGGGGGTCATTGTCATCCTGAGGGGAGCGGGGTAGAGCGCAGGGCATGGGGGTCATTGTCATCCTGAGGGGAGCGGGGTAGAGCGCAGGGGGCGGGGAGCCCGAAGGATCTCAGTGGACTCCTCGCGAGCGACACGTTCCCCACGGCTCGCTGTGCGAAGCGCCGCCTTCAAGCCGCGGACGTCGATCCCGCATCCCACCTCTCGCGTCCCGCCTCCCGCGTCCCGCCTCTCGCGTCCCGCCTCTCGTTTCCCGCGTCCCGCGTCCAACTGACAGCAGCGTCAGCGTCTCGAAAGGCGCGGCTCCGCCACCCCTTTGCCCCTCGCCCTCTTCAGAGGGAGAGGGGTGGCCGCAGGCCGGGGTGAGGGTGTTTCACGCCTCTCGCGTCCCGCCTCCCGCCTCCCGTTTCTCGCGTCCCGCTTCCAACTCGCGTCCCGCATCCGATATCATGCCCTCGGTACGCCCCCGTAGCTCAGTGGATAGAGTACCGGCCTCCGAAGCCGGGTGCGCAGGTTCGAGTCCTGCCGGGGGTACCACTGCCTCTGTCGACCTCAATTGCTCAGCTTGGCACGACCAACAATGTAATCCTCTGGGATTCCTAGGTAGGAACGGGAGTCGCTGCTGTTGTTACGGTTGTCGCCCAAGACGAAGTACTCGTCCGATGGAACTTCGAACCGGTCGAAGGTACCAGCGGTGGGCTCGTTGATATACGGTTCCTGAAGAGGTTCTCCGTCGACCAGAACAACTTCATTGCGAATCTCAATCGTCTCTCCGGGCAGGCCGATGATGCGCTTGAGGAACAAGCGGTCTGAGGGCTCGCCGGACTCCGTCCGTGGGTGGAAGACGATGACGTCGCCGCGTCGAGGAGTGTCGGTTCCATACTCTTGGACGTCTACTCGGTCACCGTCGCTGAGAGTGGGAAACATGCTCTGGCCTTCCATGACAACCTGGCGAGGGCTATCGCCGCCGCAGCCCGCCAGCAGGGATATGAGTACAGCGCCGGTCACGACCACGTGGCGAGCGAGCATTTCGAACCTCCACCAACAACTCGCTAAGGAGGGCGATTATACCACTCTGACTACGGGCTAGCGCCGCGGTCACGTTACCCCACTCCCCAGCCCAACCCCGCCCACACCCCCACCTGGTCCGGCCGCTGGAGACCCCGCATCGGGCACGCGCCTCACAGCTCCGGTGACACGAACGCCTCGCACCTCCTCGTCCGGCCTGTCATGATCGCCCCCGCGAGAGTGCGCCCACCAACGGGCAACTGCGCATCGGAGTAGACCGAAAAAGGGCGAAATTACGAAACAAAAGGTGACAAACAAAAGCCGCGCCAGATACGGAATGTGGGACGTAAGGTATCGCAAGGATGAAGAACGGGTCGCTGAGCTACGCCGTCAGCCGCGCCATCACCCCCAGGTGGTCCGACGGGTAGAGGTCCGCGTCCAGCACGTGCGGTTTGTCGAAGACGACGCGCGCGTCCTCGATCTGCGCGCCACGCACGAAGATGTAGTCGAGGCAGCCCGGCGGCGACGGGTCGAACGTGTTCACCGGCGTCGGCCACGTCTTCTCCGGCTCCGTGCCGTGCACCGACTCGTGCGCGGACGCGAAGCCCCCCTTCATCAGATCGAGCACCGGCTCGCCGGGATACGCGTTGAAGTCGCCCGAGACGACCGTTGCGTCCGCGCCCTGCCACGTGTCCGTCCACGCGACGAGCTTCTCCGCCTGCGCGAGGCGCTCTTGCACGCCCTCCGGCGGCCAGTAGAGGTGCGTGTTGTAGAACTCCAGCGCGCCGCCGTCCGGAAGGCGCAGCCGGAGCCGCTGCGCGACGCCCTCGAAGCTCAGGAAGTCCAGCCCCTCGTGCGCCTCGCAGGGCAGCCGCGTCATCGTCGCGAGCGACTGCACGTGCGCAGCGCGGCCGGGACGCCCCATATGGTAGATCCAGTAGCGCGGCGACTCGCCCACGCGCGCGTTGATCAGCCGGCAGAGCGACATCCCCTGGTCGATCGTCAGGTCGACCTCCTGCAGGCCGATGACGTCCGGCTGCAGCTCCATGAACTGCTCGAGCAGCAGCGGCAGCCGCTCGCCCCAGCGGCCGATCTTGTTGAAGATGTTCAGCGTCGCGACGGTGATCGTGGCCATACTCAACTCCTCGATGGCTCAGGCAGCGGATGAAACGTGGCGCGGCGCGCCTCGAACGAGGCGAACTGCTCGTACCCGGCCTCGCGCGCCAGCGATGCGAGGTCGTCGAAGCGTTCGCCGACGCGCTCCGGCTGGTGTGCGTCCGAGGCGAGCGTGATCGCGAGTCCGGCCTCATGCGCGCGCCGGAGCACGTCGATGTGCGGGTAGGCCTCGCGCACGGGCTTGTTGTAGCCGTTGCTGTTGATCTCGACGGCGCAGCCACCCCGCGAGGCCGCCTCGACGATCGCCGCGTGCAGCGGCGTCTGGTTGCTGGGGCGGTGACCCTGGATCTTCGGCAAGTCGGGATGCGCGAGCACGTCGGCGAGCTTGCTGTCCGCGAGGTCGCGCACGAGCTGCGCGTAGTCCGCGAACACGGCGTCGACATCGCGCCGCTCCCACTCGGCGGCGAAGGCGGGGATGCTGGCGCTGTCGAACCCCCAGGCGCCGATCCAGTGGACGGAGCCGAGCACGATGTCCCAGTCGTACGGCGCCAGGAATGCGCGCAGCTCCTTCTCGCGGCCGGGCACCCAGTCCATCTCCAGCCCGAGCAGCACCGGCAACCCGTCGGCCTTCGCCTCCTCGATCAGGCGCACGTACTCCGCGATCGACGCCGAGACCTCGTCTTCGAGATACTTGTGCGTCGCCGCGGCGAGCACAGGGTCGCCGTCGTCGTCCCACCAGTCGCGCAACAGCGCCAGGGCTTCGTGAAAACGGAAGAGGTGCTCCGTGAAGGCGAGGCGTTCGACGCCGGCCGCGCGGCCTGCCTCGACATAGCGCTCGAGGCGTTCGCGAGTCATCACCGGCTTCTCGCCGTGCGGCTGCAGGTGGACGTGCGAGTCGACGTACATGCTACGGGTGCTCTCCCCGCCGGAGGCGCGCCTCGATCTCGTCCAGCAGCGCCGGCACGTCCGCCACGCCATCGACGACGTAGTGGGCGCCGGCGTCGCGCAGCCGCGCATACGCCCGATCGAGCCGCTCGCGCAGCTCGGCGGCGGGTAGGGCGGCGACCTCCTGCTCCGTCAGTGCCATCTCGTTTCCCGTCTTCGCCACCGCGACGGTCCACATGCCGGCGTTGCGCCCCTCGTCGATGTCGGGCGGGGTATCGCCCACCTTCACGCACGTTTCGAGCGGGTAGACCTCTAGCTCGATCGCGCAGCGGAAGCACATGTACGGATGCGGGCGCCCCGACGGCACCTCATCCGCGCTCACCGCGCAGTCCGGCTCGAAGCCCTGCGCGCGCGCCGCGTCGAGCAGCACGTTCAGCATCTCGCGGTTGTAGCCCGTCGTCGTGCCGATCTTCAGCCCGCGCGCGCGAAACGCCCGGACGGCATCGAGCACGCCGGGGATCAGCTCCGCGTACCGCGGCAGGCAGTCGAGCTGGAGCGGGATGAGCTCCTGGTACATCGCCTCGACGTCGCCGTCGTTCGACGCGCGGCCGTACTCGCGCTCCCAGAGAGCGGCCACTTCCGGCATGCGCAGGACCGCCGCGACGTGATCGCGCTTGTGGATGCCCATCGGCTCGCGCGCCTGGGCGATCGTGATCGGCACGCGCCGGCGCAGGAACAGCGTGACGAACACGCCGGCCGGCGCGCACGAACCGTAGTCGGCCAGCGTGCCGGCCCAGTCGAGGATGACGCCCCGCAGGCGCTGCTCACCCATCGATCGGCTCGCACCCCAGTTCGGCCAGCGTAGCGCGCACGGCGTCCAACAGCCGGCGGATGTCGTCTTCGAACAGGTGCCCGATCGTCCCGATGCGGAAGCACGCGACCTCGGTGAGCTTGCCGGGGTAGATGATCATCTCGCGCTCGCTCAGCTTGCGATAGAACGCGTCGAAGTCGAACGACGGGTGGCGCGGGTAATGAAACGCCGTAATGATGTAGCTCTGCACCTCGGGGCGCAGGTAGGGGCGGAAGCCCAGCGCGCGCATCCCCTCGATCAGCACAGCGTGGTTGCGGCGGTAGCGCGCCCCCCGCGCCTCGATGCCGCCTTCTTCGTCCAGCTCGCGCAGCGCCTGATCGAAGGCGAGGAGCGCGTGCGTGGGCGGCGTGAAGCGAAACTGTCCGTTCTTCTCGAACCCGCGCCACTGCGCGACGAGGTCGAGGCTGAGGCTGCGCGCGTGGCCCTCCGCGGCTTCGAGCGCCGAGCGCCGCGCGATTACGAACGAGAAGCCCGGCACGCCTTCGATGCACTTGTTCGCGGACGAGACCAGGTAGTCGATGCCGGTCTGCGCGACGTCGATCGGTATGCCGCCGAAGCTGCTCATCGCGTCGACGATGTAGCGACGGCCGCGCTCCTTGACCGCGCAGCCGATCGACGCGATGGGGTTGAGGATGCCCGTCGTCGTCTCGCAATGTACGACGGCTACGTCGCTGATCGTCGCGTCGCCGTCGAGCGCGTGCGCGACGTCCGATGCCTCCGGCGGGGTGTCTTCGGCGTAGCGCAAGACTTCAGTTGCGATACCCGCCTGCCGCGCCATCGCGACAATGCGTTCTCCATACGCCCCGTTCACGATCGCGAGCAGCTTTCCGTCGCGCGGCACCGCGGACGTGATCGCGGCCTCGACGCCGAAGGTGCCGCTCCCCTGCATCAGCACGGCCTCGTAACCGCCGTCCTGCGAGACGCCGGCGAGCGCCAGCAACCGCTCGCGCACGCTGCGCACGAGGTCGTTGAACTCGAAATGCCAGGAGCCGGCGTCGCGCAGCATCGCTCGCTTCACCGTCGCGCTCGTCGTGAGAGGCCCGGGCGTGAAGAGCAGCTTGTCCGGAGGCGAGGCGTCGGTGGTCATGCGGTCCTTTCGTGAGCGGGCCCTCTATTATGGCCTACTCTCGCCGGGCCTGAAACACCACCCCGTTCGGCTCGTTTGGAAGGGTGATGGCTCCCAAGGTACGCAAGCGCCACGTCCCCCCGGACTACTATGGCCTCCTCGGGGTTCCGCGCGAGGCTACCTTCCGTGAGATCGAGGCGGCGTACTGGCAGGAGGCCAAGCGCGAGGAGAATCGCGACAAGGTCGCGCTGCTCAACGAGGCCTACGAGGTCCTCGGCCACACGATCCGCCGCGCCGCCTATGACGAGGCCCTGGCAGCCTTCGGGCCGGTGGAGGAAAGCCCGGCCGGAGGCGCGACGCCGGCGCACGCCAGCCCGGACCTGGCGAACAAGCTTCGCTGGCACCTCCAATAGTCGCCTTTCCTAGGCCACAAGGCTTTGTTATAGTCGAGTAGCAACATGACGACTCAACAGACCAAGCGTCGGCGTAAGCGTTACCAGGCCGTCAGCGCCTATGCCGGTGACGTCAAGCCGGCGGGCATACTCGGCCTTCTCGGCAGTACGCGCACGATCCAGGTCGTGTTCATCGTCATGGCCCTGGCACTCGTCGCGGGCGTGGTCGTGGGCATCTTCACGCAGGGACGAGCAGGTCAGGACGACCAGAAGAACCAGCAGGGGTTCGTCGACCAGACGAAGGACGACACCGCCAATAGCACGCCGGGCGCGCCGACGCCCTCGGTTAAGAAGTACGACGGCGTCCCTGCGATGACTATCGACACGTCGAAGAGCTACACGGCGACGATCAAGACGTCAGACGGCGACATCCAGATCGAGCTGCTGCCGGAGCAGGCGCCCCAGACGGTGAACAACTTCGTCTTTCTGGCGAAGGACGGCTTCTATAACGGGCTGATCTTCCACTACGTCCAGCAGGACTTCGAAGCGATCACCGGCGACCCATTCTGCACCGCGGACAGCACCACTGATTGTAAGGGCCGCGGAGGTCCCGGCTACGATCTGAACGAAGGCGTCACGGGCGACTACGAAGCTGGTACCGTCGGCATGGCGAACGGCAGCCAGTTCTTCATCGCGTTTACGAACTCCGATCAGTTCGCCGACTTCACGCCGTTCGGCCGTATTACCTCGGGCCTCGACGTGGCGCGGCAGCTCACTACCACCTCCACTGTTGAGAGCGTCACGATCCAAGAGAGCTAGAGCACGACCTCTCGCCCGGCGCGAAGCGCGGCCCCGTGCGGGGCCGTTTTTCTATTTACTCCGAATTCGTCTCGTGTGGCTCCGCCGTGCCCTCGGCGAGGCGCATGATGAAGAAGAACGGAAGTGTACAGACCAGCGCGATGAGCCCGTAGATCCAGTACGCGGCGATGAAGAAGAAGATCGCGAACGCCGCCGCCGCGGACATCCCCACAACCGCGAAGATGCGCACCAGCGCGACGTAGGCCGGCACCTGCTGTCTCGGGTCTTCCTCAGCCATCGATGCCCATGCTAGCGGAGGGAGGCAGGCGGCGCTAGCACCGCCCGGAGCTCTCGTGTAGCATATCCGCGATGGCACGCCCTCACGTCTACGTCGCTCTGCCGCTGCCCGATCAGTCGATCGCGCGCATCGTCGATGCCTGCGAGGTCGCTCGCTACGGCCAGCGCGGCCAGCCTTCGCGCGACGAGCTGATCGCCGCGCTCGCGAGCGCCGAGGGGCTCCTCGGCAGCGCTATGCTCGCGGTCGATGAAGGCGTCCTGGATTCCGCGCCGCGCCTGCGCGTCGTCTCCAACTTCGGCGTCGGCTACAACAACGTCGACGTCGACGCCGCGACGCGCTGCGGCATCCTCGTCTGCAACACGCCGGGCGTACTGAGCGACGCCGTCGCCGACCTGACGATGGGCTTCATCATCTCGCTCGCGCGCCGCCTTCCCGAGGGGGAGCGCTTCGTCCGCGACGGACGCTGGGCTCCCGGGCAGGGCGTCCGTCTGGGCAACGACCTGCGCGGCAAAATGCTGGGCATCATAGGCATGGGACGTATCGGAAGGGAGGTCGCGCAGCGGGCGCGCGCCTTCGGCATGGACGGCTGCTTCTACGACGCGTTCGAGCAGCAACTCGACGAATCGCTTGTGTTCTGCGCGCCCATCGCGCTCGATGACCTCCTGCGCGATTCCGATTACGTCTCGCTCCACGTCAACCTGACCCCTGAGACGCACCACATCATCGGCGCGCGTGAGCTGTCGCTCATGAAGCCGGGCGCCTATCTCGTTAACACGTCGCGCGGCCAGGTGATCGACCAACCCGCGCTCGTTGAGGCGTTGCGCAGCAACACGATTGCGGGCGCCGCACTTGATGTGCTGGAGCAGGAGCCGCCGGCCGCGGACGAGCCGCTCCTCCAGCTCGATAACGCGCTCGTGCTGCCGCACATCGGCTCGGCGACGGTCGAGACGCGGCGCGCCATGCTCGAGCTCGCGATCGACAACCTGCTGGTGGCGCTGCGCGGCGAGACGCCGCAGTGCGTCGTCAACCCGGAGGCGCTCGCGACGCGACGCGTCCCGTCGTGACGGTCATCGGCTACCACGGCGCGAGCGAGCAGTTCGCTCCGGACGAGATCGTCGCGCTCGCGGTCGCCGCGGAAGAAGCGGGCTTCGAGGCGTTCTCGGTCAGCGATCACCTCCATCCCTGGATGGACAGCCAGGGCCACGCCGGCCACGCCTGGATCACGCTCGCGGCGATCGCCCAGCGCACGGAGCGTCTCGTTGTCGGCACGGGCGTCACGTGCCCGAGCTATCGCTACCACCCCGTCGAGGTCGCACAGGCCTTCGCGACGCTGGGCGTCCTCGCGCCGGGCCGTGTCTTCCTCGGCCTCGGCACGGGCGAGGCGCTGAACGAAGAGCCCTACGCGTCGTGGGGGCCATACCGCGAGCGCGCCGCGCGCCTGGTCGAAGCAACGCGTCTGATCCGCGCGCTCTGGACGCAAGACTGGGTCGATTTCGCGGGCGAGCACTTCCAGGCGCGCACTGTCCGCATCTACGACAAGCCGTCGACGCGGGTGCCGGTCTACATCGCTGCGTCCGGCCCGCGCAGCGGGCGCATCGCGGCCGAGGAGGGCGACGGGTGGATCACCGATCCGTACACGTTCCTCCGCAACGACGCCGTGCGCCAGGCGTTCGAGGAGGGCGCGCGCGCGTCCGGCAAGGACCCGGGCGCGCTGCCGCACATCGTAGAGCTGTACGCGGTCGCTGGCGACCGCGAGGAGGCGCTCGAGGCCGCGAAGACGTGGCGCTTCCTGCCCGTCTTCCCGCAGGTCGTTAACGTGCCGGACCCGCGCGAAGTCCAGCGCATCGCCGAGGAGAACGCACCGCTCGAGCACGTGATCGCGCCCTGGACCGTCAGCCCGGACGCCACCGACCACGTCGCGGCCGTCCGCAAGCTCATCGATCGCGGCGCGACGCACGTCATGGTGCACTCGCCGCAGCACGACCAGCGCAAGGTTATCGAGTTCTACGGACGGGAAGTGCTGCCGGAGCTGCGCTAGCGGCTCGTTCCCGGACCTCGCCTACTTGCGGGAAACTCAATGATGCCGAGCGCTCGTCGCTCAAGGAAACGCGGGCAATTTCGTGGCGGCTGGCGCTACAATGCTAACGTAGCTCGGGGAACCCACTTGGGACACCGGGCGAGAGAGCGAGCCTCAGGAGGCCGAGCATGTCGTTTACCGCTTTCATCATCGCTTGGGTCGGTGTCAACCTATTCTTCGGTGCCCTCTCCGCCCTGGCGGCAAGCCGCTGGGGAAGAGACCCGTTCGCCTGGCTGTTCCTAGGGAGCGCCGTCGGCCCGTTCGCCTTTCTCGTACTGGTCTTCGTGCATCAGGACGACTTGCGGCGGGCGCGGCCCGGCCTTGCTGGTCCGGGCAGTCGCGCCGCGGTGGCAGCTGGTCCGCACGTCCTGGTGGCAGTGGACGGTTCGACGCCGAGCGAACGCGCCGTGCAATATGTGGTCGAGCGTTTTGGTCCTCGCCTGGGCGAGGTGTCGGTTGTGGGCGTTCTCGCAATCGAACGGGCTGAGGGTCAGATGGCAGAGGAGGGGTCTCCCCGGCGACGCGACCTTGAGGAGGAGATTCAGCGGCACCTTGGTTCGGCGTGCGAGTTGCTGCGCGCCGGCGCCCTAGCCTGCAAACCGATCATCCGCTTTGGTGATCCGGCCACGGAGATCCTGAAGTTGGTGGGGGAGGATGGCTACGATCTTGTCGTGATGGGGCGGCGAGGCCGAGGGCGGGCTGCGAAGGCGCTTCTGGGATCGGTGTCGGAGAAGGTCGTCCGGGAAGCCTCGTGCCCGGTGACTGTGGTCAGCTAGTATGACGCGGTCGAGTCCCGGACGCCACCGACCACGTCGCGGCCGTCCGCAAGCTCATCGATCGCGGCGCGACGCACGTCATGGTGCACTCGCCGCAGCACGACCAGCGCAAGGTTATCGAGTTCTACGGACGCGAAGTGCTGCCGGAGCTGGGCTAGCGATACGGATAGAAGGGCCCTACTGCCTCGCTAGGAGGAGCGGCAGTGGCGACTGTCCCAGGACGTCGGCCGCAGTGCTTCCGAAGATGACGTGTTGACGAGCAGCGTGGCCGCGGGTAGACATGGCGATCGCACTCGCGCGAACCTCCATTGCGGTATTGACGATGATCGGCGCAACATCCCGTGGAGCGCCAGCGCGCTTCACCACGACGTCGCAACGGAGCCCTGAAAGCAGGCGGTTCTGTACGTCCTGTAGGTATTGATGACACGATGCTAGTTCCACGCGGTCGCCGCGGTCGGCAAGCTCGGGGACGAATACCATGAGAAGCGTCACCTGGAGCGAGGAGAGCAACGGTTGGAGGGCTGACAGGATCCCCTCGCTGGCCGGCGAACGGTCGGCCGTCACGAGGACGCGGAACGCTTCCGATTGCACAGGTACCTCCGCCTTGGGGCCGGTTAACAACAGCGGAATGGTTGACCTGCCGATTACGCTCATCGCGACACTCCCGCTCAGAACGTGATGGAGCGCGCCGTGACCACGCGAGTCCATTGCCAGTATGCGTGCTCCCAGTTCATTCGCGGCCCGCAGGATCGCGGAGGCGACATCCTCCTCCTTTGTCCGTTCTATAACCGCCCTGGCCGCCTCGATGCCTGCGACGTCCATCATGTTCCGAAGATCGTCTTCGACCTGCCCGGGCTCGTCATCTGGGCCTAGGACGTGAAGGAGGCCAAGCGGCCAGCCTAGAGCGGCAGCCAGCTTTGCAGCATGTGGGAAGACGTGCGTCGAACGCTCCGACCCGTCCGTCGTTATTGCAATCACGGCTCGCTCCTATGCCTCTAGAACCCGCAGTCAGGTTCGCTCCGCAGCGTCAAGCAGTCCGTTGAAAATGTAGCATAGCTCGCATGGCGAAGGCGTACCACGCCCCGGCTTTATCGTGAACACAATCGTCGGCAGGACAACCCGAGAGAACGATTCGGCCAGAATACCATAGAATGAGCTGACGCATAAGGTGCCGACGCGCGCAGCGCGCGAGGTAGCGATGCCGAGTTGCAATGCAGAAGAGGCGGGCGGATGATGAGCGGTCGATCGGACATCGATGAGTGATGGAGTAAACGGGTCGCAGTGCGCCGCTCCCGGAGATGCGGAACGGCACTGGTGGGCCCTAACGCCAGACGGCGCGATGTCCGCGCTGGATACCAGTGCAGACGGCCTCTCTCAGGTGGAAGCGGCGGAGCGTCTGCGCACCTTCGGTCCGAATGAGCTCGCGGCCAAAGCGGGCGTGAACCTTGCAGCCATCCTCCTACGCCAGTTCACGAGCCCGCTGATTTACATTCTGCTCGTTGCGGCACTCGTCACGATCGTCCTTCAAGAGTACATCGATTCTTGCATCATCGGTGCGGTGCTGCTCATGAACGCCGTAATCGGTTTCAACCAGGAGTACCGCGCAGAACGCTCCATGGAGGCGTTGCGCAAGCTGGCCACCACGCGAGCACACGTCATCCGGAATGCCCGAGAACGGCAGATAGACGCTCGCGAGCTTGCGCCGGGCGACATCGTCTTGCTCGATGCGGGAGCGAAAGTGCCCGCGGACTGCCGGATTGTGCACAGCACCGCCCTGGAGGCAGATGAATCGCTCATCACCGGCGAGTCAACGACGGTGGCCAAGAGCAATGCGCCCCTGGCCGAAGACACGCCCGTGCCCGACCGCGCCAGCATGCTTCTGACAGGCACGGTCGTCACACGGGGACGCGGACGCGCCGTGGTGGTCGCGACCGGGTACCGAACACAGCTCGGGCTGATCGCGGAGAGCGTCGGCCGCATCGAAGAGGCGCAGCCCCCGCTGCTGCGCCGGATGGACCGCTTCGCGCGCATCGTCGGGATTGCCGTGCTCGTAGCATCCGCCGCCGGCTTCCTGATGGGCCTCGCCATGGGCGAGGATGCCCACGATCTCTTCCTGACGCTGGTCGCGCTGGCCGTCGCGGCGATCCCCGAGGGCCTGCCCGTCGTCCTCACCATCACGCTCGCCATCGGCGTCAAACGCATGGCGGCGCGGCATGTGATCATGAGGCGCCTTCCTGCCGTCGAAACGTTGGGAAGCTGCGACGTCATCGGCTCCGACAAGACAGGGACGCTGACACAGAACCGGATGACCGTGGCGCGCGTGTTCACCGAAGGTCAGGTGTTCCACGTAACCGGCGGCGGCTATGAGGCGTCCGGTCAGTTTCTGCTAGATGGACGGATGGCGGACGTCGCCGCTTCGTCTCCGCTCCGCCTCACCTTGCTGGCGGGCGCCCTGTGCAATGACGCGGCCATCGTCCAAACGGACGGCGAGCTTGAGGTCCACGGAGACCCTACCGAGACGGCGCTGCTCGTCGCCGCCGCCAAAGCGGGCCTCTTCAAGGACGAGCTGGAAGAGCGCTACCCCCGTCAGGCGGAGATCCCGTTCGACCCGGAGCGGCGCTATGCCGCCACGCTACACGAGGACGAAGGCGCCCCCCGCCTCTTCGTCAAGGGAGCGCCGGAGCAGATCCTGGAGATGTGTACGGACGCGACTGGCGAGCCCGCGCTGGACCGCCAACGAGTCCTCCAAGCCGCCCACGACATGGCGAGCGACGGCCTGCGAGTGCTGGCGATGGCCTACCGCGAGCTGGCCAGCCCTCCTGAAGAACTCATCGCGGAAGAGCACCTCACCGGCCTGACGTTTCTAGGACTCCAAGGAATGATCGATCCGCCGCGGGAAGAAGCGATGCAGGCCGTACGCGGCTGCCAGCAGGCGGGCATCCGGGTGATCATGATCACCGGCGATCACGCCACGACCGGGCTTGCCATCGCGCAGGAGTTGGGTATCGCGGGCGAAGAGGGGCGCAGCCTCACCGGCGCGGACTTGGATCAGCTCGATGACGCAGCGCTGCACGAGGCCGCTCGCGAGACGGCCGTGTACGCGCGTGTCTCTCCGGAGCAGAAGCTGCGGATCGTCACGGCGATCCAAGGTCTGGGCCATACGATGGCCGTCACTGGAGACGGCGTGAACGACGGCCCCGCGCTAAAAGCCGCGGACATCGGCGTGGCGATGGGTCGCTCCGGCACGGACGTCGCAAAGGAAGCGTCCGACATGGTGATCACGGACGACAACTTCGCCAGCATCTTCGCAGCGGTAGAAGAGGGCCGCATCGTCTTCGACAACGTGCGCATGGTAACGTTCTTCCTCATCGCCACGGGCGTCGGCACGGTGCTGGCCGTGCTCGCCAGCATTCTCTTTCGTTTCCAGCTACCGCTGCTGCCCGCGCAGCTTTTGTGGCTCAATCTGGTCACCAACGGCATCCAGGATGTCGCGCTTGCCTTCGAGCCCGGAGAAAAAGACGTCCTCAGGCGGCCACCCAGACCTCGAGGGGAAGGAATCATCTCACCCGTGCTCTGGGAACGGACAGCGATCGCAGGGGCCGTGATGGCAGCGGGCACCGTCTTGCTGTTCCTATTGGAAGTGCACGGCGACGCGTCCAGCGAGCGGGCGCGGACCGTGGCGTTGACCACCATGGTCTTGTTCCAGGTCTTCCATGTGGGCAACTCTCGCTCGGAGCACCTCTCAGCCTTCGCGAAGAGTCCGTTCTCGAACCGGCTCCTCTTCGTCGGCACGGCCATCGCTCTGGCGATCCATATCGGGGCGCTCTACCTGCCTCCCACGCAGTACATCCTGCGCGTCGAGCCACTCGACCTGTGGATGTGGCCGCGGATGATCGCCGTGGCGCTGGCCGTCATCGTGGCGGTGGAGTTGCACAAGCTGGTCCGCCGCCAGAGAGAACGCCGCACGACCCAGCGCGGGTTGGACTAGCGCGAATTCGAGAAAGGGAGGTCTTCCATGCTCCAGCTCGTAGACGTTGTCAGCCAGGACCCACGGACATTCGAGCAGGTCATCGGCCGCCGGAAGTTAGAGGAGCTGGTCGCTCTTGCGGAACCGCTGCGCGGACTGCGAGTGCTTCACCTGAACGCGACTCCTTACGGCGGCGGCGTTTCAGAATTGCTCCGTTCGCAGGTGCCGCTGCTGCTTGGACTCGGTATCCAGGCGGAGTGGCGGGTCATCGCCGCCGACACGCCGTTCTTCAAGGTGACAAAGAATTTCCACAACGCGCTCCAGGGGGCACAGATGGACCTCACGGAAGAGGCGAAGGAAATGTACCTGAGCCACAACGAGCGCAACGCTGAGGTCCTCGATTCTGGATACGACGTGATCGTGGTGCACGACCCGCAGCCGGCCGCCGTCCGCCACTTCACGCCCGCCAAAGGGAAGTGCTGGATCTGGCGCTGCCATATCGATACCTCGCAAACAAACGCAGCCGTATGGGGGTTCTTACGCCCCTATGTAGCGGAGTACGACGCCATCATCTTCACGATGCGCGACTTCGTTCCTCCCGGCCTCGACGACGAGCGCATCTCGATCATGGCGCCCGCCATCGATCCGCTCAGCCCGAAGAACATGACGCTGCCGCGAGACCTGGCGCGGCGTTTGATGGAGTGGGTTGGAGTTGAGCCGGACCGTCCGCTCATGACGCAGGTCTCGCGGTTCGATCCGTGGAAGGATCCCGTCGGCGTTATCAAAGTCTATCGTCTAGCTCGAGAGCGCGTGCCGGATCTCCAGCTCGCGCTCCTTGGCTCCATGGCCGTCGATGACCCGGAGAGCTGGGACATCTACCAGACGATCCTGGAAGAGTCGCGGAACGACCCGGACGTGCACGTGTTCACCAACCTCACCGGCGTGAGCAACATGGAGGTGAACGCCTTCCAGACCCTTTCGGATGTAGTCATTCAGAAATCGATTCGCGAGGGCTTTGGACTGATCGTTTCAGAGACGCTCTGGAAAGGAACGCCCGTCGTCGCGCACAAATCAGGAGGCATCCCGATGCAGGTGCCGCCCGAAAGCTCGGACCTGCTCGTGGACAGCGAGGACGACATGGCGGAGCGAATTGTTCGACTGCTGCGCAACCCAGACGACGCCCGCGCGCATGGCCGCTGGGGTCAGCAGTGGGTCCGCGAGCGCTTCCTGCTGCCTCGACTTGTTGCCGATGAACTGCGGCTCCTGGCAAGCATCGTCTGACCAGCCCATGCTGGGAGAGTCGGCTGGTCGGTCATAAGGGCTAGCAGTACGGGTAGAGCGGCCGTGTTGCCGAACCCACGACCATCGAACTAAGGAGCGCCGTCACGCCGCTTCCGCCTCTCCCTTCGGAGAGGCGGAGCAGAAGGCAGCATCTAGTAAAGCGTCGAACGCCGCGCTATCGACGGGTCTACCGAGTAGGAATCCTTGGCCAAACAGGCAGTTCATAGCGCTGAGGGCTTTGAGCTGATCATCACGCTCTATCCCTTCCGCGACGACCTCGATGTTGAGGGCCTGGCCAAGTTCGACGATGGCCTGAACAATGCCTCTAGGTTGGTCTCCTCCGCTTAAGTCGCTGACGAATGACTGGTCTACCTTCAGTACATCGATCGGGAAGCGACGCAAGTGACTGAGGGATGAATAGCCCGTACCGAAATCGTCGAGCGCGACGCGGACGCCAAGCCGCCTGAGCGCTCCAAGCACTTCCATAGTATGATCCGGCTCCTCAAGCAGCGCTGTTTCCGTAATCTCCAGCACGAGTCTGTCCGGTTCGAGTCCTGAAGCAGCCAGGCATCGCTCGACGCTAGCCACGAACGAACCGTCCTGAAGCTGCTTCGGAGAGACATTTACATTGACGGCCAAGTGTCTGTCCGGGTAACGCTCCTGCCACTGGCGCGCCGCGCAGCATGCCTGCTCAAGCACCCACCGGCCCATTTCGAGGATGTCTCCAGAGTCTTCGGCGGCGGGGATAAAGTCAGCCGGAGCAATGAGGTCACCGGATGGATGGTTCCATCGTACAAGCGCCTCGGCCCCGACGATCTGGCCCGTTTCCAGGAGCACGGTCGGCTGGTAATGAACGACGAGTTCAGCCCGTTCAACGGCGCGCCTGATGTCCGCGAGAAGCATGAGGCGCTCCGTTAGCTGCGTATGCATGTCGGGCGCGAACACTTGATATTGATGCTTGCCCTGGCTCTTGGCAACGTACATCGCGATATCAGCGTTGCGCATGAGGTCGCCACACGCAGATGATGCGTCTCCCTCCGCAATGCCGATGCTTACGCCTATGACGACGTCGGCGTCTCCCACGCGGATGGGAACGCGGATGTCATCGAGCAACCGCGCTGCGGTCGACACAGCATCGTCGGGCGAAACGCAGTCTTCGAGCAGCACGGCGAACTCGTCTCCACCCGGCCGGGCGGCCGTATCGCCAGCGCGTACACACTCAGCAATGCGTTCCCCAACTGCACGAATGACGTCATCGCCTACTGCGTGACCAAGGCTATCGTTCACGTCCTTGAAGTCGTCGAGATCGAGGAACATGACGAACACCGGTGCGCCGGAGCGCTGACTACGCTTCAACGCATGCTCCAGCCGGTCTAGGAGCCGCGCACGATTGGCAAGGCCTGTTAGTTCATCGTGAAAGGCTTGGTGCCGAAGCTGCTCCTCGAGCTTATGCCGTTCGGTCACGTCGCGAATGACCGCGGCTACCAGACGACCGTTAGCCGAGGAGAGGGGTGTGAGGCTGATTTCCGCAGGGAACACACTCGCATCCCGGCGCCGGACCTTTAAGTCGCCGCGTGCCGCCATCGGCCTCGTGGCTCGGGCCTCCGAGAAGAAGCCTGCACGGTGTTGCTTGTGGGCGGTCCTGAGGTTCTCCGGGACCAGCGTCTCGAGCGGCTCCCCGATCAATTCCCCTTCGGCGTAGCCGAAGATGCGCTCAGCCATCGGATTGGCCATCACGATGCGGCCTTCCTCGTTCACCATGAGGACACCGTCCACGGAGTTCTCAGCAAAGGTGCGGAAGCGTTCCTCACTCGCTCGTAGCGCGGCTTCCGCTTTGACGCGATCGGTGACATCGCGAAAGCTCCAGACGCGACCCGCCACACTACCAGCGCCAAGCAGCGGTCGCGAATAGCGTTCAAACGTCCTGCCGTCCTGGAACGAGAGCGCGTCGTAACTCTCCTCGCTGCTGGCATACAGCTGCCGCACCTTCTGCAAGAATGCCTCCGGATCGACCAGCTGATCCAGGACATACTGGAGGAGGGTATTGTCATCGCTGCCGTCAAGAATGTCTCGGGGAATTCGCCAGAGGTCAGCAAAGCGCTTGTTGGAATATTGTACGGCCCCGACACTGTCCACCACTAAGATGCCGTCTGCCGTTGAATCCAACGTCGCGCTGAGCAGCTGCCGCGAGGAGTTGACCTCGCGGTTGGCAGCCATGAGCTCTTGAGAGCTCAGATCGAGGGAGCGCTCCAACATCAAGCGGTCGGTCTCCAACTCTTCGTAGGCTTCGTCAACCGCTACGAGGAGGCCCGCCCAGGCATTTGGAACATCAGAATCTGAGACGCCGCAGCGGCGCAACTGACGGCGGAGTAGTGAGTGCACGTGACGCTCTAGGCGGCTCGTTCAGAGATCGTGGTAATCGTCATGGTCTGGTTGTGCAGCTCGCATTTCGCGTTCGGAGTAAACGGCGAGATCTCGCCGTAGGAGTAGAAGCCTGTGAGTGTCGTGTCCGGGCCGAGCACCTCGCGCACTCCTTCCACTTCCTCCTCAATTCGCTGCTTCAGCACCATCTTGCGCCCCACACAACTGATGAGGATGGCGAGGTCGGGAGATGACGCCTCGACCGCCTCATAACACGCTTTGGCGGCGCCAACCGCACCATCGATCAGGCGGTCGAAATTCGCTTTCATGAGTCGAGCGTATGCGCCGGTAGGAACGTCGCCGGCGAACGTCATGCTTTGTTCAGCTTCATCGATACCAAGAATTGTGCGCACGACGGGCGTCGCCCCTTCTTCGGTCCTTAGGCTCAGGGGAAACAGGAGACCCGTGGCAGGCAGGCCCTTGGCGTGTTCCCCGAGGTACGTCTTATACAGTTCCAGTGCCGATCGCCCATCGAGCTCGTAGAGGACATTGCCCTCCGATCTTGTAATCAGGCGTTCCGGGCCGAACGGATCCCACCCGCCGAGAGAAGCAAAGCCAATGCGCAGATCCTTGCCGTAGAGGCCCAGCGCCCCGACAGTGCCAGGCGCGGCTTGGCCATCGAAGACCACACTTGTCTCTTCGAAACTGCTGCCATCGCCGGACAAGCCGCCGGTGATGCTCACATCCGACGGTAGATATTCAGCCAGCCCCTTCACCAGCTCGCTCCCGTTCACGTTCAGCCCGTCGGACAGGACGAACACGTGGATCAGTCCTTCCGAAGGCAAACCCTGGGCGAGTCGCTTACCCAGATCGAAGCTATTGGCACTCTCGTTGACGTGAACCAACGAATACTCGATCCGGCTCGATTCGAAGTCAACGACCGTAACAACCGCCGAGTCGTCACGAACTGCCGTATCGCAGATCTCGCCAGCCGTAGAGCAGCCAAAGACCCGTACGCCTGGGTACTTGTCCTGGACATCGGCGAGCACGGATGTGTCGGACAGGACGTGCCTCCCGGCGAACACGAGTGCCAGGCCGGCGGCGTCGCGAAGCTCGCCCGGAAGCTGGGGCAGCCAACCTGCCTCGCTGGTCCACTTCAACTGTTCAGTTCTCAAATGGCACCTCCGAACGAATCTTCCTGTGTACGTATCGGTTGCAATCACCTGATCCGCATCCGGCCGATCCCCAGCTCGGCGCAGCATCGGATAAGGGATGCCGGGAGATGCGGCGGGCGATTGCGGCCCTGCGTCACGTCTGCGGGCAGGGCCTCTACCTATAGGGGTAGAGCGGCAGGCCTTTGACGTCCAGCTCGAACGCCAGCACGCGCTCGCCGCGCGAGTCCGTGACGAACAGCGTCTTGCCCGTCTTGCCGCCGAAGCAGCAGTTCGTCGGCATCGAGTCGTCGCCGCAGTGCAGCCTCTCGATGCATTTGCCGTCGCGGTCGAAGACCTGGACCTCGTTGCCCTCCGTCGCGGCTACGTAGAGCAGCCCGTTCGCGTCGAAGCAGATGCCGTCCGGCATGCCGGGCTCGATACGGCAGAACTCGCGCGCCTCGCCGAGCTTGCCGAACGTGATCGGATACACGAGGACGCGGCTCGCGTACGTCTCCGCGACGAAGAGCTGCGTCGACTCCGTCCCAAACGCGATGCCGTTCGAGAACTTCAGCCCCTCCGTCAGCAGATCGAGCTTGCCCTCGCGCGTCATCGCGTAGATGCGGCCCGGCTTGACGTCCTCGGGCAGCGTCCAGCCGCGCGGGTCGGTGAAGTAGAGCCGGCCGTCCGGCCCGAAGCAGAGGTCGTTCGGCGCGTCGACGTGCTCGGCGACGTGGCGAACGCTCGTGTTCTCGATGACCTGGATGCCGGCCGCGGCCTTCTTTTTCGCCTGGCCGTTCAGCTTGTACTTCGAGCCGTTGTTGGCGACGTAGAGGCTGCCGTCGCCCGCCTCCGTCATGCCGTTCGGCCCGCCGCCGGTCTCGACAAGGACGCGGCTCCTTCCGCCCGACACGTCGTAGATGACGCCGTGCGTGATCGACGTGACGAGCAGCAGCCCGGCTTTCGTCCAGACAGGCCCCTCTGTGAAGCCCAGCCCTTCGCCAACGACGTCGTAGGCCGCCACGCGACGCCTACTTGTAGACCGGCTGGCCCGACGCGCCGCTGTCGCCGCGCATGACGCGCAGGTCGCGCGCCGCCGCCGACGCCATCGAGCCGACGTCCGAGGAGATCGTGATCATCTGAAACCCCGCCTCGACGTGCTTCGGCGCGATCGACGACGAGGAGTGGATACCCGCGCAGACGTTGCGCCGTTTGCACCCGTCCACGATTGCCTGGCGCGCGTTCAGGAAGCGCTCGTCGTCGTGCCACATGCCCGGCTGCAGCCCGAGCGTGATGCTCAGGTCGGCCGGGCCGACGTACACGGCGTCGATGCCCGGTACGCTCAGGATGTCATCGAGCTGCTCGATCGCTTGCGTCGTCTCGATCATCGGGATGCAGGCGATCTCGTCGTTCGCGTGCGCGAAATAGTCGGTGCCTGCGTAGTAGGCGGCGCGCGTCGGGCCGTAGCTGCGCTGCCCTACCGGTGCGTAGCGGCACGCGGCGACGGCCTGCCGCGCCTCCGCGGGCGTATTCACCATCGGGATGATCACGCCGTAGGCGCCGGCGTCCAGCACCTTGCCGATGATGCCCGGCTCGTTCCAGGGCACGCGCACGAACGGGATCGTCGGCGTGGTCGAGATCGCCTGCAGCATCGTGACCGCCACCTGGTAATCGATGACGCCGTGCTGCATGTCGACGCAGAGCCAGTCGAAGCCCTGGTGCGCCATCACTTCCGCCGAGAAGGCGCTCGGCACCGAGAGCCACGCTCCGAACGTGACCTTACCGTGCTTCCACGCGCGCTTCGCCGTGTTCTCGCGCACTTACGCCTCCTCGCGCGGCAGGCCGAACAGCTTGCGCAGGCCGTCGACGCTCACGCCGGACGACCGCGCGAAGTCGATGATGCGCCGTTCGTACGCCTCGACGCGCTCCGCGGCGGCCGGGATCTCGCGCGCGATCTCGATCGGGATGCTCGTGACGCCGTGCTCGTCGCCGTGCAGCAGGTCGCCCGGCGCGACGGTCAGCCCGCCGATCGAGACCGGCGTGCCCACCTCGACGAGGTGCACGTGCGCGTGCGAGACGAGCACGCACGAGGCGAAGAAGTGAAAGCCTGTCGCGCGCACCTCCGGCAGGTCGCGCACGCCGCCGTTCGTGACGACGCCAACGCCGCCGAGGCCCTTGTAGATGCTGCCGTTCACTTCGCCCCAGAACGAGCCGATCGAGTGTGGATAGTCCAGGTCCTCGATGACGACGATGCGCGGACCGGGAACCTTCGCCATCTCCTCCCACATCGCCCAGGGCGGTAGCGCTTTGTCGGAGCGTTCGCGCGCGCTGATCTTCGCCGTGACGGCGTAGCCAACCATCGTACCCAGCTCTGGGAACATGCAGCGGACCGAAGCGTCCATAAAGCCCGCGCTGCGGTCGCGCACGTCGAACGTCTCGATCGCGTTCGCGATCGTCGGCGTGGTGATCTTACCCAGCGCCTCCAGCTCTTGTTCCGTTAGCGGCTCCGTCATCGCGTCTCCTCGAGGTCGTACGGCACGCCGAGCTCCTCGGCGGCCGCGCGAAAGCCCTCTAGAATAGCAGGGTGGAGCGGGATTGCGCCCGCGCGCCTCCGCGCCTCCGACAGCTGGTGCTCCAGCTCGCCCGGTATGCGCACCTCGTCGCTGCCCACGAGCGGCTCCGCGCGCTTCACGGCGTCGATCATGCCATCGATCTTCTCCAGGTACGCTTCTTCCGGTCCGAAGGCGTCGATGCGGAGCGCGCCGAACGCGTGCGCGGCCGTGCGCCCGCCGTCGATCTCGGCGCTCGTGCCGAAGCCCGACAGCGCGCCCGCCAGGATGTCGACCATCATCGCCAGCCCGAACCCTTTGTACGCGCCGGTCGCCGGCAGCCCGCCCAGCGGCAGCAGCGTATAGTCGCCCAGCGCGGCCGGGTCGGTCGGGGAGTGGCCCTCCGCATCGACCACCCAGCCTTCGGGGATGCGCTCGCCGCGGCGACGCGCGATCTCGATCTTGCCGTGCGCGACGACGCTCGTCGCCATATCGAGGACGTAGGGATAGCCTTCACCCGTCGGCGCGGCTACAGCGAGGACGTTCAGCCCCATCACGCGGCCCCGCGCGCCGGGCGCGCTCATCAGACGCCCGCCCGTCGTCATCGAGAAGCCGATCATGTTGTGTTCCAACGCCATCATGGCGTAGTACGCGCCTGCCCCGTAGTGCGTGCTGTTCGCCACGCTCACCCATCCCGAGCCGGTCGCGCGCGCCTTCTCGATCGCGATCGACATCGCCTCGTGCCCGACGACGAAGCCCAGCCCGCGATCGCCCTCGATCGTCGCTGCTGACGCCGACTGGCGCGCAACCGAGATGTTGGGACGCGCGTTGATCAGCCCGGACTGCAAGCGCCGTATATAGAAGTCGACCAGGTGCGCCATGCCGTGCGACTCGAAGCCTCGGAGGTCCGCCTCCAGCAGGATCGACGCCGTCAGCCGCGCGTCGCGCTCCGGCACGTCGAGCTTCGTCAGCAACGCCTCGGCAAACGCGAGGAGCGGTTCGATCGGGATGGAGACGTCATCGGCTGGCATGCGAAGGTCGACCCTCCTAAGATGCGCAGGCGGGTCGCATTCTAGCTGATAGGGCCGCCTATTTGCTCCATGTTGTGCTTGCCAGCCAGCCGCATCGACGCGATGAAGCGCCTATCGGCTTCCTCGACCGTCATGCCGAGAAGCCGCGCGATCTCTGTCCGTGCGAAGCTCCAGGAGAGCTGCGCCAGCCATCCCGTCATGACCGACATTTCGGGATCATACGGGCTGTCCGGCGCGTTCGCGGCCTTGAGCTTATTCAGGGCCTCGATCGCCGCCACCATCCGCCGCGACAGCGGCGGCATCGGCCGGTTCGTGAGGAGGAGCTGGAAGAAAAACCGCCCGATTTCGGGATGGTCGATGTGCATCCGCGCGGACCGTTCCGCCGCGTCCGGGCCGCCGGGCGGCTTTGTCTCCTCGTAGCGCTGGACGATGTGGCGGATCGCCTGGAAGACCAGGTTCTCGCGGTCGTGAAAGTAGTGGTAGATGAGGGCGCGGTTAATCTTGCCGCGCTGCGCTACCGCGCTCAGCGTGAAGCCATCGATGCCCTTTTCCACGACCAGCGCGACCGCCGCGTCGAGGATGGCCGTCTGCGTCGCTTCCCGCTTCCGCGTTGGACCTTCTGGCGTGCTCCCCATGCCGCACCTCCCCTTCGGCCAGGTGCGGCTATTTTGACGCACGAAGCGCGGGATGTCAACGCTATTCCACGCCGAGGAGCTCGATCTCGAACGTGAGCGTCGCGTTGCCCGGGATATCGGGCGGTGAGCCCGCCGCGCCGTAGGCGAGCTCTGGTGGGATCACAAGCCGGCGCGTTCCGCCCACCTTCATCCCGGGGATGCCCTCCTGCCAGCCAGGAATCAATTCGCTCAATGGGCTCGTAAACGGCTGTCCCGAATCCTTCGAGCTCTGCACCTTCGTGCCATCTTCAAGGAACAGCGTGTAGTGCACGGTGACCGTGCTTCCGGCCGTGGCCTCTGCCCCGTCGCCGACGACGACGTCGGTGATGTCAACGTCGGACACAGTTGTCGTCCCTTCTCCTGACGGGCCGTCCTTATTGTCGTCGCCGCAGGCGGCGAACGCGCCCGCCGACGCCACTAGCGCGGCCAATCCCAACGTGATGCAAATCCGTCTCACCATTACTTCACCTCGTAGTGCTTGAGCTTCTCTTCGTCCAGTTCGATCCCGAGGCCGGGCTTGTCCGACAGCACGGCGTAGCCGTCCTTGTCGATACGCACTGGCTCGGTGAGCATGAAGTCTCGCGTCTCGACCGGCCACGCCGGCGGGTCGTACGGGAACTCGATGAACGAGCAGTTCGGCACCGCCGCGGCGAGATGCAGGTTCGCTGCCACGCCGATGCCGTTCGACCACGTATGCGGCGCGAACGCCAGCCCCGCCGCGTGCGCCATGCCGGCGACGATGCGCGCGGTCGAGATGCCGCCGGCGAACGTCGCGTCCGGCTGGTACACGTCGAGGCAGCCGTGGCGGAGATACTCGCGGAACTCGTGCAGACCAAGGTTCAGCTCGCCGCCCGCGATGCGCACCGTCGTGCTGCCGCGCAGGGCCGCGAGGCCGTCGTAGTCGTACGCCCAGAGCGGCTCCTCGAGCCAGTAGACGTCGTAGTCCTCCATCGCGTGGGCCATGCCGATCGCCGTCTTCAGGTCCCAGCGGTGCGGCGATACGTCGCCCGGGTAGCGCCAGCCCTGGTTGGCGTCCACCATGATCGTCATCGAATCGCCGGCGGCATCGCGCACCGCCTCCAGCGTCGGCAGGTCATCGCGCGGGTTTGGGCTGTGGAAGCGCAGCTTGACGGCGGTAAAGCCCTCGTCGCGGAGCTTAAGGACGTTCTCGACGCGCTGGTCCTTCGGCCGCAGCTCCGCGGTCGATGCGTAGGCGGGCAGTCGATCGCGCTTGCCGCCGAGCAGCTTGTAGAGCGGCAGTCCCGCCACCTTGCCCGCGATGTCCCACAGCGCGATCTCGATCGGCCAGGGACGTCCCATGAAGTATGCGATCGTCTTCAGCATCTCGACGTGCTGCTCGATCGCGAGTGGGTCGCGGCCCACGAACAGTCCCGCCGTCGTGTTCAGCCGCGTCAGCACGCCGCCCGAGCCAATGCCGGTGATCCCCTCGTCCGTGTGCACTTCGACAACCGAGACGCGGTGCCTCTTACCCGCTACCGGCTCCCACGTCGGGTGGAACGGCTGGTCCTCGTGCGGGAAGACAAACGTACGTAGCTTGACTTCGGTGATCTTCATCGGAGGCATGATAGCGGGAGCGGCAGGGTGGGGGTAGCCCGCTGCTTGAGGAGCAGGGGCGACCCGTTGTGGGTCGCCCCTGCGTCCTTCGTTGTGCGCGAGCGAGGGTCGCGTTACAGCGCCACACCCGGTGCCCCGCGGACTCGGGCGACGCGGGCTAATCCACGGCCAGGCGTTGGAAGACCGGCGGCAACATCAAGACGTTGCCGGCGACCATCAAGACGATCGTGAGCGCCATGACCGGCACGAACGGCACGTCGCGCTTCCACCAGACGAGGTGCAAGACGGCCCAGCTCACGAGCCAGGCGATGCCCGTCATAGTGGTTTTGCCGGACAGCGGACCGACGCGTTCCTGAAAGATAAGCCAGTCGTGCACGCCCACCGCCATCTCGTTCAGCGTGGTGAGAAAACCAAGGACAAACACACCGATTCCTGCGCCGAGCACGGCTGCGAGCGCGGGGCCGTTCGGACCAACGTCAACCCGGAAGTCGGCCTCGCTCACGTGCTCCGGCGTCGAAGGTGCACCGGCTGGTTCGTTCGTGTTGATGGCCATGTCCCAGTCCTCCTTCCTCGGCTACTGCAGTGGTGCCGACTTCGTGATGAACGCACCGAAGATTCCTGCAACGGCTGCCGCTGCGAATGCCAGCACGAACAGGACGATCGTCGCGTAGCGCAGCCGTGCATCATGCGCGAGCCTGCGACCGTACCAGGTGACGATGAACGCCACTGCCGTCGCCAGGATGGGCGCCGCCCAGGCGATGTGTTCCTTCCATTCCATGCCAAACTGGTGCCAGAGGTCGGTGTTCGGGTCACTCAGGAGCAGCGATCTCGGATAGTCGGAAAGGTCCTCCGTTCCTTCGGGCGGCCGCGCTCGATACCAGGGATAGACCACGTAGGTACCGGTTACCACCGTCACCCACGCGACGATCGCCATGGCCCAAACACCAACCCAGAGCCGCCGCATCCGTTCCTGGATGCCCGCGACCGTGACCAGTTCCGGCCGCAAGCTCCACAGTCCTGCGAGCCCTCCGGCGAAGGCCAGGAGGAACGCGCTTCCGAAAATGAGGCCGTGGAGCACCGTCCAGGTTTCTCGGTTCGTGAGTTCCATATCCGCCTCCTTTTTGCTTGACGCTCGCCTGGATTGGAGCACCTCCAGGCCAACACCCGTTGCTGGCGTTGCAGCGCTCTTATCCTATGCTTCGATGCGGTTATCGTCTAGGGACCGCGCGCGGGCATCCCTTGAGAGGCGTATTCTTTGTGGCAGCTCCTGGAACAGAACGAGGGAGCGGCCCCTGTTTGGGGCCGCTCCCTTCGTGCTCTCTTACGACTGGAAGGACTACGCGCGGCGTCGTAGCGCGTAGCCGGTGGCCAGCGTCGCGACGCCCGCGGCTGCGGCAAGCATTACCAGGAGGGTAGTGCTGTCGCTGGAGCCAGCGGAGCCGCTACCGGTCTTCGGCAGGACGGCGGCGGCTGTTGCCGTTGGCGTAGGCCCAGGGGTCGATGTCGGCGGCACAACGCCGGCCTCGCCGCTGAATGGCACGTCGACGCAGTCAAGGGCGGCAACACCCAAAGTGCCCGTAACCGTGTCGCCGTCAAACTGGCCCGCGAAGTCCGCGTCGACGCCTGGAACCGGCTGGACCGTCTGCTCGAACGAGCCGTCATCTGCGATTTCGATGGGCGGGTCGAGCGCGACGACGAACGCGCCTCCTGGCGGAGTAGCCAGCGCGTTTACCAGCACGGGGCCGACGTAGAGGCCGTCGAGCGACACCTCCGTAATCGAAGCGCCATCGTCGCCCACGGTGAGCGTGATCGAGCCGCCGCCGCACGTTCCCGCTACGAGCACTTCGATCGGGCCGCCGTAGCTCTCGCCGGCCGTTTGCGCCTGCGCGCCGGTCGCGCCGAACGCCAGCCCGGCGAGCAGCACCGCAACAGCGGCGGCGCCCGCGACGAGCGCGATCAGCCCGCCCTGTATCCTTCTTGCCTTGTGGAACATTGGGGGTCCTCCTCTTGGTCGCCGCCCTGCAGCGAGGTCCGGGTACTTTCCCAAGTCATATGCCAGCCGGGCGCAAGAGTCAAGTGCTCATGCATGATCGTGATTGCCATCGTCGCCGGATGACTGCCGCCCTGCGTTATGATCTGTAGGGGACGGACGTATCCGTCCGCCCCCTACAGATTCGCTACGGAGGGCTGCCCCGCGCGCCCTCGGCGTGCATACGCGCGGAGGCCGTCTGCGCAAGGCGGCCTGGCTCCCACGGCGTGCCGAGCGCGGGCAGCAGCCAGCGATCAATGCCAATCCAGCCCGCGACCTTCCAGCCGAACAGGATCAGGATCGCCAGGACGAACAAGACCGGGTTCGTGCTCGCGCTGCCCGCGAGCATGAAGTTGAAGTTCATCGTCGCGCCGGCCAGCGCCGCGAGCCCGGTAAACGCCCCTACGATCAGCGCTACTCCCGCCAGCACCTCGCCGAACGCGATTACCCACGAGAACCACTGATACCATTCGTTATCTAGCATGTACTTCAGGAAGTCGCGATACCAGTCGTACTTGATCGGTGGGCTACCTTCTGCCGGAAACGACGTCGCCCGCGTCCAGAACCCGGCGAGCGGCAGCCCATCCTCGCCGGGCACGTTAATCCAGCGTTCGTCGCCCCACATCTTGTGCCAGCCGGCGAGTAGCCACTGGTAGCCTAGGTACATGCGCGCCAGCGCCCACAGTGGCGCGAGTCGCGTGTCGGCAAAGATCAGCCGCATCCACGACGGGTCGCGCAGCTCCTGCTTCGGAAACGCGCGCTCAAGCATCGCCACGAACCGCCTCCTCTCCGTCCTTCTCGAAGACGTTCTCCGTCACGTACTCGCCGATGCCCCACGCAACGATCACCGCCGCTGCTATGGGCAAGAACGCCAGGATCTGGTTCTCGTCCTCCCAGGCGTTGACGACGAGCACGGCGATCACCGCCACGCCGAGCCAGGCCAGGACTCCTAACAGCAGTAGTACCAATCGGTCCACAGCCTTCCTCCTTTCCGCGTGCCGCCCCTCCACGAGGCGAACGTGCTTCAGCCAGACAGCTCTCGCCAACACTCGCGGCGACGCTGCTATCCTATTCCTCGAACCGCTTATCGTCTATAAGTCCAAGCTCCAGTATCCCGCCAGAGGCGTACTCTTGGAGAGCAGTCCTCGTAGCGACCGCCGCCCCGCCTAACGCGCAGCGGACGGCAGGGCGGTGGCTGGTTCGAGGAGCGGCTGCCTGCGCTGTCCCTCCTCCCGCGTCCTGTCCTCTTCTGATACTGCCCGGTTGTTCTCGTGGACGCGCTCTCGAACGACGGCCAGGCAGATGACAGCCGTGGCGCACCAGAGCGCCAACGTGAAGAGGTGCAGCGGGACAGCCTGATCGATGAGCGGCGCGTCGGTCAGGAGACACAGCCCCAGGACCATCGCAAAGGGATGCTTGACGTGCGGCGTCAGGATGGGGACCACGACGAACAGCAGCGTGATGTCCTGCGCAAAGAGGTGCGGATCGATGAGCAAGACGAGACAGACGGAAGCAACCAGCATCATTTCGTTGGTGACGTGGCCAAAGGCCGGCCGCGTTCTGAGTGCAGCTCGCCGAAAGAGGAGCAGCGTAGCGCCAACGGAAAGGAACGTCAGGGCGTTCACAACAACGCTGGAAGACTGGCTGAAGAGGCCCACGAAGAGCCCGTTCAGTCCTTGCGTCAGCGAAAGGTCGCCCCGCCAGACAGCCGGTTCGAGCGCTCCCGCGCTGTTGACGTGATCGAGAGAGACGTTCAGAAGGAAGGGGACGTAGTCGATGTACGGCTGTACTCCCGTAACGGGCAGGCTGGCCAGCGCGACCAGGCAAGCCGCGCCGGCCATGCCCAGAGCGATTCGCCTGTAGCGGAAGATAAGCAGGCCCGGCAAAACGATCAACGCCAGTTGCGGCTTGAGCCACAGCACGGACAAGCACGCGCCGCTTGCGATGTACGATCCGCGACGAGCGAAATGCAGCGCCCCCAGGCAACCCAACAGGAGAATGACCGACCACTGGCCTTGAACGAGCGCCTGGTAAAAGGGAAACGTGCCCACGATCATCACGCACGCAAGCGCCCGCTGTCTCGCGGGTAGGGAGCTGGTGATCCAAAACGCGATCGCTAGCGCCAGCAGCGCATTGATGGCGAACCAGACAAGCCTGGCGACGGGTTCCGACATCAGCGCCAGTGGCGACTGCATCACGGCCGCGAACGGCGGATTCAAGAACGGCATGTACCCCGCGCTGCCCACGCTATGCGGGACCAGCGTGAGCTGATAGCTGGCCAGGGCCGTCGCGCTGTAGATGTCGCCTGCCCGGCCGGCGAGCACGTAGTGCGCCCCGGAATAGAAGGCCAGAAAGTCGTTGTGACCTTGCAGCGCGTGGACCCCGCTCGAATGCGCGGCCAGCTCGGACAGAAGGAGCGCTACACGGAAGCCCCCGATGATCGAGAGCGCGATCAGCAAGCTGGCGATGATGACGTGCGTCGCGTCGACGTGGCGCCAGAGCGCCCCGCCGGCGCCCTTCCGGTACGCGGAAGGACTGTGCGCTTCGGGGGCGGCGCTGTAGGGGCGCCTCGTGAGCCGCCCGCTCCCTCGCGCAGCGAAGGGCCTGCCCTCGAGCGCAGCGAAAGGTGCGAGCTCGGACGTCCCTGTCAACTCGCTATCCACGTAAGCCAGTCTACCGCCGGAGCCGCCTTAGAGCGAAGCGAAGGGCTGCAGTTCTGATAGGGGTGCCCGCGCCCTATCGGAAGAACCGTTCCTGCGGCGGCCCTTGTTCGCGGTGGGGTAGGGGTAGGAGAGATCTTCGTGCCTGTACAGCCTGGCCCTTCGTCCCGATCCCCGCGTACTGCCACCGAGCGTCTCGGGCCGAGTTCGCGGCTTCATTTATTACAGTTGAACTGGTCCGTCGGAGTCTAACCCGAACCAAACGAGCGCGCACGAGGATGGCTGCGCCACAGGTCGCGGAAGGCCAGTACAACCGGCAGCAGCGCGGCGCCGCAGAGGTCGCGTGATGCAGAGCACGGGCGCGGCCCTCACGATGCCGGTGTCGTGACGCGAGATCAGGGAGTCGCGTTCGCAGCAGCGCCCCCCGTCGTGGCAGGCGGGATCTGGATGGTGACCTGTCCTTCGACGTCCGTCCCGCCGGGTCCGTAGGCGCCGCGCACAACGAAGGCGTACGTGCCTTCGGACGGTTCGTCTACCTCAAAGCGGACCGCGAGGTCAGAGATCGTCGTGCCTTCCTTACCCTGGAGCAGCTCGTTGACACCACTGACTCCATCGCTGCGCACTGCCACGGCCGTGCCGTCGGGCAAGATGAGGGCCACGTTGGGGCCTTGGAAGACGCCCTGACCTATCTGGATGCCTGATCCGACATCGATGTCAAAGCGCACCGTCAGGGCGAGCTTGCCGGCCTCCATTTCGCTGTGCTGGTTCGGTAGGTCGGCACGCAGCTCGGCGCCTGTGACGTGAGCAGTCACGGCGCCTGCGGCCACGGTGCCGGTCGCGGGGATCTCGCGCGGTAGGAGCGAGACGAGCTCATCGCCGTCCGGCCCGAGCGGCACGAAAGCCTGGTTGTTTTGCGGGTTGCCGACGATCAGCGTTGCGTCGTCGAAGGTGAAGTCTTCGTCGACGTCGAAGGCGATCGTACCGGTGCTGCTGAGTCCAGCTGGCACTCGCGGAATGTCTTCTTCGAGCGAACCAGACGAGTAGCTGTTGGCGCCGGAGGTGAGCGCAAGCTGCGAATCGGGCGTAGCGTCGGTGTTGCCCAGGTTCTCGAACGTCGCATCGATAGTAACGGTAGGGCTGCCAACGTCACCATCGGTCAGCGTTGCCTCAGACAACGATACTTTGAAGCCAGCATGCCAGTATGACTGATCGATCTGCACCGTATCGTCGGCAGCAGCAGACTCCTCGGTGGGCGTTGCTTCCCCCTCGACTGTCGGCGTAACGGCAGGCGTGTCATCGCCACCACCACATGCGGTTAGCGCCAGCGCGAACGAGAGTCCGGCCAGGACGACGAGTACCTTGCGTAGCCCCCGGGGTGTTATGGCTGTCACCATGTGGCTCTCGTCCTTTCGTATTCAGCAGCTAGTTCCGGCGATTGTGAGTATATAGAAGGCTGGGGAGCGGCAACAACATCGGGTTCGCTGCTCACGACCAGAAGGCATCGACAGCGTAGCGGTCCTCCACAAGGAACCAGAATTCAGCGATCTTGCCGCTCTCAATCCGGTAGGTGAACGCTTGAAACTCACCGCTGAGCTTCTTGCCCTCCCGCTCGGCGAAGACGCGGACGAGCGCGATAGCGAAGTCGTCGCCGCCGAGTACATCGATCAGTTCGGTGCGGACCGTACCGCCGGAGAGCTCGCGCGCCTTGCCGAAGAAGCCGGCGACTTCCGCTCTCCCGTGATAGTCGCGGGACAGCAAATTCTTGCTGGGGACGTGCCAAATCGCGTCATCGGCGAGCAGTCCCATGAGGACCGGAGCGTCAGCCTGGCGTTGCGCCTCGTGGAACCGGCGGACGAGTTCGATGTTGGGGTGCATGGCCATCTGAGGTCGGAGTATAGCAAGCGAAGGGAACGGCAATTGCTCACCTGCTCTCGAAAAGGGCCGCGCTCTCGGCGTAAGTTCCCCACTCCCCTCGAAAGCGGCCGGGGTGAGGGTCCGCGCCGGCCCGGTGTAGGGGCGGGCCCATGTGTCCGCCCTGTTCGGTAGGATGGGAGCGAAAGGAACTCTCGCCATGCCTGCCCTCGATTCCTTCTCCGCACGTAGCACCCTCCGCGCCGGCGACATCGAGTACCGCGTCTGGCGTCTCGATGCGCTCCAGCGCGCCGGCGTCGGCCATGTCGACCGGCTGCCGTTCTCGCTGCGCATCCTGCTCGAGAACCTGCTGCGGCGCGAGGACGGCCTCGCCGTTAGCGAGGACGACATCCGCGCGCTCGCGTCCTGGACTCCGGGCGAGAGCGAGGAGCGCGAGATCGCGTTCATGCCCGCGCGCGTGCTGCTGCAAGACTTCACCGGCGTCCCCTGCGTGGTCGATCTCGCCGCGATGCGCGACGCGATGCGCGAGCTCGGCGGCGACCCGGCGCGCATCAACCCCCTCGTCCCCGCCGATCTCGTCATCGATCACTCCGTCATCGTCGACTTCTTCGGCTCGTCCGAGGCGTTCGCGCTCAACGCAACGCTCGAGATGTCGCGCAACAAGGAGCGCTACGCGCTGCTGCGCTGGGCCCAGCAGGCGTTCGATGGCTTCCGCGTTGTGCCGCCGGACATGGGCATCGTCCACCAGATAAACCTCGAGTACCTCGCCAGCGTGGTCTTCTCGCAGGCGGACAACGGCGCGATGGATGCCTACCCCGACACGGTGGTCGGCGCCGACTCGCACACGACGATGATCAACGGCCTCGGCGTGCTCGGCTGGGGCGTCGGTGGCATCGAGGCGGAGGCGGCTATGCTCGGCCAGCCGGTCTCGATGCTGATCCCCGACGTGATCGGCTTCAAGGTCACCGGCGCGCTGCGTGAGGGCGTCACGGCCACAGATGTCGTGCTCACGGTGACGGAGATGCTGCGCGCGAAAGGCGTCGTCGGCAAGTTCGTCGAGTTCTACGGCCCCGGCCTGTCGAACTTGCCGCTGGCCAATCGCGCGACGATCGCCAACATGTCGCCGGAGTACGGCGCAACGTGCGGCTTCTTCCCCGTCGACGCCGAGACGCTCCACTACCTGCGTCTGACCGGCCGCGGCGAGCCGCTCGTGCAGCTCGTCGAGGCGTACTGCAAGGAGCAGGGCCTCTTCCGCACGGACGACACGCCGGAGCCGCTCTTCACCGACGCGCTCGCGCTCGATCTCGGCACGGTCGAGCCGAGCCTCGCCGGTCCGCGGCGTCCGCAAGACCGCGTGGCGCTTTCGCACACGAAGGAGTCGTTCCGAAAGGAGCTTCCGTCCCTGCTGCAACCGAAACCTCCAAGCGCGCACGACCTGTCGCTTATGAAGTGGACGGACGAGGGAGGCGCAACTCGCAGCACCCCGATGGAGGGCGGCGCGGATGAGACGCAGACGCGCGTCGCCGTCACGCTCGACGGCGAGGCGTTCTCGATCACACACGGCTCGGTCGTCATCGCGGCGATCACGAGCTGCACGAACACGTCGAACCCTGAGGTGATGCTCGCCGCGGGGTTGCTCGCCAAGAAAGCGATCGAGCGCGGGCTAAAGCGACAGCCCTGGGTGAAGGCCAGCCTCGCGCCCGGCTCCAAGGTCGTCACTGATTACCTGACCGCGGCGGGCCTCGATACGTATCTCGAGCAGCTCGGCTTCTATCTCGCCGGCTACGGCTGCACGACCTGCATCGGCAACTCAGGCCCGCTGCCGGACCCGATCGCGAAGGCTGTCGACGACGCGAACCTTGTCGTCGCGGCCGTGCTCTCCGGTAATCGCAACTTCGAGGGGCGCGTCCACCAGCAGGTGCGCGCGAACTACCTCGCGTCGCCACCGCTCGTCGTCGCGTACGCGCTCGCGGGCCGCATGGACGTCGATCTCACGACGGAGCCCATCGGCGCGGGCAGCGACGGCTCGCCCGTCTTCCTGCGCGACATCTGGCCCTCGCAGCAGGAGGTCCAGCAGGCGATGACGGTGATTCGCGCCGAGATGTTCCATAAGGAGTACAACACGGTCTTCGAAGGGACGGCGGAGTGGCGCGCGCTCGATGTGCCGGAGGGCGAGCACTTCGCGTGGGACCCCGACTCCACATACGTCAAGCGGCCTCCGTTTCTCTCCAACGTCGCGCTCGAGCCGGCGCTGCCGCAGGACATCGCGGGCGCGCGCGTGCTCCTCGTGCTCGGCGACTCCGTTACGACCGACCACATTTCGCCCGCGGGTTCGATCCCGAAGAACAGCCCTGCTGGCCAGTACCTCTTCCAGCAAGAGATCGATCCGAAGGACTTCAACTCGTACGGAGCGCGGCGCGGCAACCACGAGGTGCTGATGCGCGGTACGTTCGCCAACGTCCGTCTGCGCAACCTGCTTGCGCCCGGCACCGAGGGCTCGGCGACGCTGCACCTGCCCGGCGGCGAGCAGATGAACGTTTTCGACGCGGCGATGCGCTACGAGCAGGAGGGCGTGCCGCTGATCGTCCTCGCCGGCGCGGAGTACGGCACTGGCTCGTCGCGCGACTGGGCGGCCAAAGGCCCCGCGCTGCTCGGCGTCCGCGCCGCCATCGCGCAGAGCTACGAGCGCATCTACCGCAGCAACCTGATTGGCATGGGCATCCTGCCATTACAGTTCGACGACGGCGACTCTGTTACGTCGCTCGGCCTGACGGGCCACGAGACCTACGACATCATCGGCGTCACGGACGGCCTCGCGCCGCACAAGCGACTGCGCGTGCGCGCTACGAGCGACGACGGCGTCTCGAAAGAGTTCGACGTGACCTCGCGCATCGACACGCCCGTCGAGGTCGACTACTACCGCCACGGCGGCATCCTGCCGTACGTCCTGCGCCAGCTCGCGAAGAGCTAGGCGTCAGCAGTCACTTTCAGCGGGATTTTATCTGCGGTGTTCTTGCATGCCGAACCGAGAATGTCAACTGGATATGTCAGGTTGGACTTAGGAGTCATGACGTGAACGCGGAGCAGCTGCGCGACCTCGGCTTCCAGCTGGAGGGCCGTGCACCCGGGGGTGAGTCGGGCGGCGCGTGGTTCGCCATCGCTGCCGATGGTGAGCGCGTCGTGCTGAAATGGGTCGCCGACGAGGGCGTGGCCGACCGCTATGCGGTGCTCCTGCCCGCGCTCGACGTGCTGCGTTCGCGTGGCGTGCCCGTGCCCGAGTACCCGTTCGTGCGCGCCGTCGACGGGTGGACGCTCTCCGCACAGCAGGTGCTGCCGGGACGATCGTTCCCGATCTGGCCGCCGCAGCTGGTCGACCGGATGATCGAGTGCGTCAGCGCTGCAGCCGGCATCGTCGGCCCACCGCCGGCACCAGCGCTGCAGGGGTGGGGTGAGTTCGTGATTCACACCCTCACGGTCGGCGAGGACGGCTGCGCGCAGCACGACTCGCTCCGGGCGCACTCCGATCGCGCCCGGCGCATCATCGACTTCGTCGAGTCGGTCGGCGCCGACGCCGAGCCGTCATGGTTCCCGACGAGCGGGCTCGTCCACCTCGACCTGCACACCGACAACGTGCTCGCCCTCGATGACGGCACGCTCACCGGGATCATCGACTGGGAGGGTGCGTGCGCGGGCGATCACCGCTACGACCTGGTGGCGTTCGCGTTCGACCTCGACGGTCACGGCCAGCAGATCTGGGACCGGGTCGAGACGCTCGTCGAGCCGCACGTGCTGCGGGCGTACGTCGCGCACATGGCGCTCCGTCGCACGGACTGGGCGATCCGCCACCGCCCCGAGGATGTCCCCCGGCAGCTGGACCGCGCCGAGCGCGTGCTGGGTCAGTAAGTCCAGAGCACACCTTCGCTGGCTAGTTGAGCCAGCAAGGCGTGCGCGCTACGGCGGACGATGGCGTATCGAAAGAGTTCGACGTGACGGCGCGCATCGACACGCCCGTCGAGGTCGACTACTACCGCCACGGCGGCATCCTGCCGTACGTCCTGCGCCAGCTCGCGAAGAGTTAGGGACAAGCTTTCAGAAATCAGCTGCGGCGGCGGGCGTAGAGCGCTGCGCCGCTGGCGGCGCAGCGTAAGCAGCGCGGAGGCTGCAGCATACGAGCCGGATTCGCGCGATGGCCCGCCGGCGAGAACCTCAGCGCGTCCACGCATGAGTTAACGAGTGGCGACGTGATCAGGTTGGCGCTGGCACCTCGACGACGCGGCCATCCTGCAGGCCGAAGCTAAACACGTCAAGAGCGGGCGGTTTCACACCGAGCGTCGTGAGCGCGGTGCAGATCTGGCTCCGATGGTCGGTCCCGTGGTGCAGCGCCTGCGCCAGACGGATGCCCATCGGAGCGTGCTTCTGGTACCCGTCGTCGGGGTCGACTTCACGAACCACGGCGTCCACATCGATGCTCTCATCGAGAAGTCTTGACCATCCAGTGCCGATGTCCTCCATCGCAGCCCTGAGCTCCGCCAGCCCCATCCGGTCCGCCCTGATCAAGGAGCCACGCTCACCACTCGCGACGAAGAGGTCGAAGGAGTCGCTCCCAATGATGTGGCGCATCGTCGCGAGAATCGAGCGGTCGGTCGCAGGGACTGCGGCTTCCAACTGTGCAGGACTGAGCGCGAGGCACGCATCGATCAGCCGCAGTGTCGCCCAAACATGGTGGGCAAACGCATCGTCGAGCAACGACCTGCTCATTCGGTCACTATACAGCAGACCTCGCGAAGAGCTAGGCCGGGCTGCCGGCCGTCCAGTCCTCACTGTGTCCCAGCAGGTCCATGTCGCGCTCGTTGCTGAGCAGCATCATGCGGTCGCCCGCCTGCAGGACGTGAGACGGCGGCGGCTGCACCAGCACGTCGCCGTCGGCGCGCTGTACCGCGAGCACCGTCGTCTTGGGCAGGTGCCGCACTGCCTCCTCGACAGGCTTGCCCGCGATCTTGGACTCTTCCGAGATGACCAGCTCCGCTAGGAGCTGTTCGCCCTGCGGCGACGCCAGCACATCGAAGAAGTCCACCATCATCGGCTGCAGGGCCGAGAGCGCCATGCGCCGTCCCGCCAGCCTGTAGGGCGAGATCACGCGGTCTGCCCCCGCGCGCAGCGCTCGCGCCTCGCCCTCCGGCTGGCCCACGCGCGTCACGACGAAGACGTTTGGGTTGAGCGCCTTCGCCGTGAGCGTGATGTAGGTGTTGCCATCTGGGGGGTTGATCGGGCGGACAGACTTGCAACCCTGCCGCCAGTCGGGGCGGCTCGACAGCTAGACGCCAAATGAATCGATCACCACGCGATCGCGCTCGACGCCGAGCGTGGTCACGGCATCAAGAACGTCCGGCATCATGACTGGCGGGCCAGCGATGTAGACGTCACATCCAGCGAGAGGCTCGCCCGAGGAATGGATTACGTCGGACAGCCTGCCAACGTCAGCTCTGGTTCCCGCTGGCAGGACTGAGGGCAGAGCGCCGCGCTCGATGGCGAGAGTGCAGCGAAAGGTGGCATCCTGCGCAGCCCAACCGCCAATCTCGTCCAACTCATATAGATCCTCTGCCGAAGCGACGCCCCAAAAGAGGACGATGTTACGCTGAGGATCGAGCCTCAGCCGTTGCTCAATCATCGCCTTCACGGGCGCGAACCCGGTTCCGCCGGCGATGAAGGCCAGCGGCGTCCCGGGCTCCGAACGAAACGTGAAGTGCCCTTGTGGGCCCCGCGCATGGATGACATCACCCACGCGTACGCCATCGAAGAGCCATTCCGTCATGCGTCCGCCAGCGACGCGTCGCACCTGTAGTTCGACCGAGCCGTCGTCGCGAGGGGCATTGCCAATCGAGTAGGCCCGCGAGAGCCAGCCGCTTTGGGGAGGAAGCAGCTCCAGATACTGACCGGCCATGAACTGGCACAGGGCATCGGCTGGTGACACCGGGCGAAGCGTTAAGAGCAGGGTGTGCGGGCCCGGCTGCGTCATCGCGGCAACCTTCAGATTGATGATCCGATCGGCATGAGGAACGGCATCCTGCCAAGCTAGGTCGTCCCGCCTAGCCACCAGATCATCCTCGATGGCGTGCCTCACCTCCGGCCGAGCTTCCAACTGAAAGACCGTGTCCAGCGACGGAAAGCTAATGGCGTGCGTCGGGCAGGTATTGGCACACGTGGTACAGCCGACCATGCAGTTCAGCGGATCGGCCACGACCGGCTTACGGTTGTCGAAGTCATACCGATACACCATCCGGCTACACCCTGTGACACAGGTGCCACAGCCAATGCAGGCGTTCACGTCAACCGTGGGGTGCCATTCAATCGCTTCCCGCAGGACTCCATGCCAGGGCTTCGTGTACTTAGGGTCGGGCATTGTCGCGAACTCCTCTTTGAGCGAATGGCCTCGCTCCTGGCTAAGCGGGAACCGTGATCCAGAATTGTGGCTCACCGACAACACCTGCGTTGCCCATGGCTTCGCGGAGCGCGGCGCTTTCCACGAAGGCCTTCGCGCCTGCGACTGTCTCGAAGTCGTGGGTGACGGTGACATCGCTTGGGTCCACAACGCTGCGGTAGATGGCGTCGCCGATAACGGCCATGTGGCGGCGGGTCGGCTCGAAGTCGGCGTAGACCCTGCGCCAAGCGTCATAGTTGGACACGTTGTGACGGATGAACAGACGAGGCACTAGTTATCTCCTTTATGGTTGGGGAGGTTTATGCGGCGCCCCGGACGGTGGCTCTGCGACGATCTCGCCAGAGACGTCACAAACGGCAGCGAGCGTATTGTAAATCGTGCCGAACTTCTCAATATTCTTGCCCAAGTTCTCAAGCCGGTGCGGTGGCTCTTCGGTGACAAGGCGAAGCACGTATCGCACGCGTGCAATGCGGGGAGGAGCATCTTCCCGTTCTGCTGCCACATCGATGCTGGCGTGCTCGTAACGAAACGGGAGTATCTCGGCGAACCGGGACACGTTCTTGAGCACACAGGCAGCGAATGCCGCTGCCAGTAACTCGGCGGGCCCGGCCAGTTGCGGACTCAACGCTGGCCCGCTGTCGAAGGTGATCCGGGTCTCTTTGCAGGACGCCTCGGAGACGCCGGCCCCGGTATTTTGAGCATGCACTTCGTACCGCATGGTGGCCTGTGTCACGCCCCGAACCTCCACTCTACCCGGACCAATGCAGTCCTCATGTCGACAAGTCAGCCTTGAATTGCTCGACCGCTTCCAGCGCTTGCGCGCCATAGACGACGGCAGGTCCACCGCCCATCATGACGGCAACACCGATGGTCTCAGCGATCTCCTGCTGCGATGCGCCAGCCTTGAGCGCATCATGCACGTGATAGGCGATACACCCGTCACAATGCACGGCAATTGAAATTGCGAGCGCAATAAGCTCCTTGACGCTGCCGGTTAGAACCCCGTCCGCGACAGCCTCTTGGTGCATCCGCGCGAATCCGCGCATAGGTCCCGGCACCGCCTGGCCAAGTTGGCGAACAAGGTCGAGGAGATGGGAATGGTACTGCGGATAGTTGGGTTCCATGTCGCCTCCGTTCAATCAGACGCTATTGCTTCAAGCTCATTGGTTGCCCGCAGCAATGGAGCGTTCCATCGCCACCCTTCGTGACGATGAACTCGGAGCCGCAGTGTTTGCACAGGTACCTTTTGCCGACGATGTTCGCCATGCTCCGCTATCCATCCTCTCTGCGCGCAGCCACGCCTTCCGCTAATCGCAGCCCTGCGATTTCTCGCTCGAGTCGCTTCACCTTCCGCCATATCATGAACGACCACACAATAGGAGTAAACATAAAGAACGGCATCATCAGCATCAACGGACGGCGTCGCCGCATGCCGCCCCGGGGACCGAAGCCTTCGGGCCAGTCAGTTTCCTGGTACATGCCTCCTCCCTTCGAGCCAGGAACGGGTACGCAGCGACCGAGTCACAAGCGCTAGTAGAAGGATAGTTGCGCCGTCACCCATATGAGTAGTGCCAATCCGACAGCATGAAGGGGCCGTTCGGCAGGGAGAAGAGCAGGCTCGGGCCGGCCAGCGCCTAGCGGTTCTGCCAACTCCTTAGGGCTGGCTTGCCATATCATAGTATCGTCGCAGGAGAGGAAGGCGCACGATGGAACACGAGCATTCCGTGGCAGAATCCGGCGCGCTGTGGGCTAGGGTACATCAGCAGGCGGCCGACCGCATTAGAGATGAAGTCACAGGTACGTTCGCGTTCAAGAAGTGCCACCAGCCTGACGATATGCTCTGCCCCAATTGCTTTCGCGAGCTTGTACGGCTTGTCCACGAAGAGGATCCTTCCGTCGCTGACTCGATGCGCAAAGGCGGATACGTATGGACTCGCGCCTGGCTGCGAGGGGTGCTTCGCTGAAGAACTTGATCGCACTGGCGCTGCCTAGACGGACGCCGGAGACTGACCATCTGCCTGCATTGCTTATGCTCATGAAGCAGATGCCCTCGGGGGTCCAGCTTGCGAAGAGTTAGGCGGGGCTGCCGGTTGTCCAGTCCTCGCTGTGGGCGAGCAGCGCCATGTCGCGCTCGTTGCTGAGCAGCATCAGCCGGTCCCCCGCCTGCAGGACGTGAGACGGCGGCGGCTGCACCAGCACGTCGCCGTCGGCGCGCTGTACCGCGAGCACCGTCGTCTTGGGCAGGTGCCGCACTGCCTCCTCGACAGGCTTGCCCGCGATCTTGGACTCTTCCGAGATGACCAGCTCCGCTAGGAGCTGTTCGCCCTGCGGCGACGCCAGCACATCGAAGAAGTCCACCATCATCGGCTGCAGGGCCGAGAGCGCCATGCGCCGTCCCGCCAGCCGATAAGGTGAGATCACGCGGTCTGCCCCCGCGCGCAGCGCTCGCGCCTCGCCCTCCGGCTGCCCGACGCGCGTCACGACGAAGACGTTTGGGTTGAGCGCTTTCGCCGTGAGCGTGATGTAGGTGTTCCCGGCGTCGGAGTCGGAGGCCGCCATCAGCATCCGCGCCCGCCGGATGCCTGCCTTCTCCAGCACCGCGTCCTGCGTCGCGTCGCCCTCGATGAGCAAGTACTCGTTTGTTTGCGCGCGCCCGACCGCCTCCTCGAGGTTCTCGATGATCACGAACGGGACGCCGCGCTGCTCGAGCTCTCGCGCGATCTCCTCCCCGACGCGCCCGAATCCACAGAGGATGCTGTGCCCGTTTAGCGCGTCGATGCGTTGTGACATCTGCCTCACCCCCAGCGCTTGCGCGAACTCGCCTTCGATCACGGTCTGTACAACGGTTGTCAAGATGTAGAGCGCAACGCCAACACCAAACAGCACGACAAGGATCGTGAAGATCTTGCCGCCACTGCTCAGGGGCTCTACCTCTCGAAAGCCGACCGTTGTCACGGTCGTGACGGTCATGTACAGCGCGTCGAGGAACGACCAGCCCTCGATCGTGATGTACCCCACGACGCCAAAGGCCAGCAGCGCAACCAACGAAGCGCCACCCATCGCAAGCCGCGTCAACGGCGAGGACGGTTCGATGCGCAGGTGGACCGTCCGGCGGCCGCCGCGGGCCGGCCTGACGCTCACGCCGGTTCTTCGCCGCGAACCAGCAGCACGGGAGCCTTGCCGTGGATCATCCGGTCCGCGACGCTGCCCAGTGCCAGCTTTGCGAAGCCGCCTCGCGCGTGCGTCGCCATCACGACGAGGTCGATATCGCGCTCCGCCACGAGATCGATGAGCGAATCTGCCGGCATGCCGCGGACGACCGCCGTTTTCACCGTGACGCCTTGCGGGAGTTTCGCTTTCGCCTTCGTCAGGTACTCTTGCGCCGCCTGCTCGATCTGCTGGTCCATGCTTTCTATCGTCACCTCGGGCACGCCGTAGATGAACGCCTGCGTCACCCAGCGGAGCGACTGCGCGAGGTAGACCTCGGCCTTGAGCGCGACGGCCAGCTCCGCCGCAAGCGGCAGCGCTGTCTCGGCTGTGTCCGAGCCGTCCAGCGGTGCCAGGATGCGCCGGATCGCTCCTGCGCCGGGACCCTGCTCGAGCGCATGTGGCCCCACGATGAGCGTCGGCACCGGCGATTCCCGGATCAGCTCGCCCGCGACGCTGCCCGCCATCCAGCGCGAGATGCCTGACCGCCCGTGCGATGCCAGCGCGACCATGCGCGCGCCCCGGTCCTGCGCGACACGCACGATCTCCTCCGACGCGTCGCCGGCGCGCACTTCGGCTTCCGTGTTCACGCCCTGCTCGCGCACACGCTTCGCGATGCCCTTCAAGTACTCCTCGTAGTAGTTCTCGCCGCGCTTGAAGAGATCGTCCGCGACGTCAGGCAGGCTCTCGATCAAGGCGCGCTCCGCGCCCTCCCAGACGGTGACGAACGACAGACGCGATCCCGTCGCTTTCGCGAGCGTCATCGCATAAGGGATCGTCCCCTCCGAGAGCTCGGATGTGTCCAGCGCAACAACAATGGTGGGTTCGGCCATGTTCTCTCCTCTATTCTCTGGCTATGGATGCCGGCTCGCGCTCGGCGATAGGCGGCCAGTGCTGCTTCCATGGGCGCGCCGACTCGACCGCCGCCGAGAGCTCGAGCACGCCCGCGTCGTTTGTGCCGCGCCCGGCGATCTGGATCGCGAGCGGGAGCCCGTTGCTGTGGAACCCGAACGGGACCGACGCAGCGGGGTTGCCCGCCGCGTTGAAGATCGGCAAGAACGATCCCGGCCACACTTTCCCCGGGGCACCCAGCCCGAGCGGCTTGTCGCAGCGCGGCGCCGTTACCCCCATAACGGGCGATAGGAAGAAGTCGAACGGCTCGAACCAGCGACGCGTTGCAGCGGCCCAGTGCTCGCGACGGCGCACGCCCTGCACGTACTGCCACGCCGGAGTGGCCAAGCCTACCTCGATCGCGGCGCGGCCGTAGTCCGTGAGCTCTTCGAGATGCTCCATGAATCCCGGCAGGATCGACTCGCCGTACGCCACCTCTTCCGCTACGAGGAAGTCGCCGGCGCCGGGCGCCGCTTCGCGCCGCGGCGGCTCCGTCTCGATCAGCTCGCAGCCGAAGCCGCGCAGCAGCTCCGCCGCGTCCATGACGGCCTGCCGGATCTCGGGGTCGACTTCGATGTAGCCGTAGTCGAGACTGTAGCCGACCTTCGTCCCCTTCCAGTCGCGCTGCGCATCGAGCGCGGCCAGGAAGTCCGGCGGCGTCTCGCGCAGGCAGAGGTCGTCGCGATCGTCCGGCCCGGAGGTCGCCTGCATGATCAGCGCAGCGTCGCGGACGGTGCGCGTCATCGGCCCCTGGTGGGAGACGTAGGGCGCGCCCTTCCAGCCATCGTGCGCGATGCGGCCGTACGTCGGCTTCAGACCATAGATGCCGTTGTAGTACGACGGAATGCGGATCGATCCCGCGCCGTCCGTCCCGATCGCGAGCGGGCCCAGCCCGGCGGCTACCTGCGCACCCGCGCCGCCGCTCGAACCGCCGGCCGTGTGCGCGAAGTCCCACGGATTGACGCACTCGTCGCGTAGCAGGTTGCGCGTCTCGCCGATGAGGCCAAACTCCGGCGTGTTCGTTTTGCCAAGTACCACCGCACCCGCCGCGAGCAGCCTGTCGACGACGGGCGAGTTGTAGTCGGTGCGGTAGTCCTTGAACACGAGCGAGCCGTGCGTCGTCGGCAGCCATGAGGTGTAGATTAGGTCCTTGATCGAGACCGGCACCCCGCAGAGCAGCGGCACGTCGCTGCCACTCGCCCACGTGCGCTCGGCGTCTTGCGCCGCGCGCAGCGCGCCTTCGTGATCGACGGCGAGGTAGGCGTTCAGCGCCGGGTTGAGCCGCTCGATGCGCTCCAGGAGCGTCTTCGTTACCTCGACCGGCGAAAGCGAGCGCTTCTTGTACGCGTCGAGCAGCTCGCCGGCGGAGAGAAACGCGATGTCGTTGCTCACGGGACGCCTCCTGTTCTCGTGTCGGGACGCGACTAGTATACGGTTCCGCCGCCCCACTCGACAGCGCTCCGAAGGGTGGGGTAGAATCGCTCGCCATGCTAGGCGCCCTCTCGGGAATCCGCGTCATCGACTTCACGGAGTACATCGCTGGGCCGTACGGCACGATGATGCTCGCGGATATGGGCGCCGATGTCATCAAGATCGAGCGCCCCCACGGCGATGCCTGGCGTCACACCGCTCCCATCGCGCCGTACGAGGGACGCGGCTACCTCGGTGTGAACCGCGGCAAGCGCAGCGTCGCCCTCGATCTCGACAAGCCAGAGGCGCGCGAGATCGCGCACAAGCTCATCGCGGACGCCGACGTCGTCGTGACGAACTACCGGCCCGGCGTCGCGAAGCGGCTCGGTCTAGACTACGAGACGCTCTCGCGCGACAACGAACGCCTCGTCTATTGCGAGAACAGCGCATTCGGCCCGTCCGGCCCGTACCAGGGCAGGGCGGGCTACGACATCCTGTCGCAGGCGGCGACGGGCATGATCCTCTACGAAAACAAGCTCATCCGCGGCGTCCCGCAGCAGATCCACGCCCTCGCTGTCGCCGATCTCACGACGGGCATGTTCATGGCGTACGCCATCGTCAACGCGCTGTTCGCGCGCACGCAGTCGGGCAGGGGCCAGCGCATCGAGACCTCGCTCTTCGCCTCGGGGCTCGCCGCGCAGTACCGGCCGCTCCTGTCCGTCGATGAGCTCGACGCCCCCGTTCGCGAAGGCTTCCTCCAGGAGCTAACCAAGCTGCGCGAGTCCGACGCCGGCCACGAAGAAGCGACGAAGCTGCGCTCGCAGTACATCCCCGGCCGCGCCGGCAATAGCTACTACCGCGTGTACGAGACGAAGGACGGGCTCATCGCCGTCGCCTGCCTCAACAATCCCCAGCGACGCCGTCTGCGCGACGCGATCGGCATCGACGACGCCACCGTCGAAGGCATGAGCTACGACTGGTTCTCGGAGGAGGTGCGCAAGACGCACAAGCGCATCGCGGAGGAGTTCGAGGGCGGCTTTCGCGAAAAACGAACGGAGGAGTGGATCGACGCTCTCGATGCCGCGGACGTGCCATGCGCCCCCGTGAACTTTCCCGAGGAGATGTACGCCAACCCGCACGTCGAGGCGAACGGCCTCATGCTCGCGCTCGAGCACGATGTGCTCGGCACGGTGCGTTTGCCTGCCTGTCCGATCGATATGAGCGAGAGTGACACCGGCTCGGAACGGCCGCCGCCGTCACTCGGCGCGGACGGGCCGGACGTGCTGCGCTCCCTCGGCTACGACGACGACGCTATCGCGCAACTGCTCGACGCGGGCGTCCTCTATACGCGAGAGCGTCTCCTCGGGGAAGGCAGCTAGCGCATCGCATCGAGGAGCTGCGGCAGCTCTCGCAGCGCGGCGATCGAATCGACGGCGCGCGCATCTTGCGAGACGAGCACTGCTCGCGCGCCGGCAGCTCTCGCCAGCTCGACCTGACCAGCGCTGTCGTCTACGACCAGGGCCTCGGCCGGGTCGATACCGCTGTCCTCGAAGACTTTTCGGTAGTAATCGACGGAGTGCTTGTGCCGTTGCACAATGTCGGGGCCGTAGAGCCGCTCGCCGAAGCGCTCGCGGACGCCCATACCCGTCAAATACGCATCGAGCTCGCGATGCGTCCCGCTGGAGGCGGTGAACAGCCGATAGCCCGACGCGGCCAGCGTCTCGACCGTCTCGGCTGCGCCGTCGAACGCGCACCGGACGCGCGGCATGACGTAGTTCTTCGTTTCGACCGCGAGCGCGTGGCATTCATCATCCGTAGGTATCGCGATGCCGACGCGCTCGCACATGCCGCTCAGCCAGCGTACGTTTTCCTCTCGCGACGTGAAGAACTCCGAGAAGCTCGGCAGCGGTTGCTCCGCCATCCAGGTCTCCCAACGTCGCAGCTGGGCTTCGAAGACGACGCGGTTCGCGTCTTCCCAGCGCGAAGGCTCGCCGCCCAAGCGAGGCGATAGGTACTCAGCGATCAGCCGTTCCCACTCGGCGGCGCGGATGGTGTTGTCGCTGAGCACTCCACCATCGTCAAGGAAAATGGCGCGGACCGGTCTCATCACTTTCCGCGCGGCTCCTCAAGATGGCAGGTGTCGTTTAGCCCGACGAGCTGGAAGCGCGGGCGCGACGGTGGTCGCGCGTCGCCGGCAACCTCGATCGTGGTCACCGAGACGTTATCGATAGACCACAGGCCCGAGCGCTCCGGCGGGATCTCCAGCGCCCACCGCAGGAACGCGCCCACGACGCCGCCGTGCGTCACGACGGCCACGCAGCCGCCGCCGTGTGCCTGCAGGATCTCGTCGAACGTCTCACGCACGCGCTGCGAAAACGGCTCGTGCTCCTCGAATCCCTCGATCGTGACGCGACGCCCCTCCCTTCGCGCCGCGGCAAACTCGGGGAATTGCGCCATGATCTCGCCTCGAGTCAGCCCGGCCAGCACGCCGACGTCGCGCTCCATCAGCCCCGGCCTATCGATAAGAGGCAGGCCGACCTGCGCGCTGACGATCTCGGCCGTCTCTCGCGCGCGCAGCAGGGGGCTCGTGTACAGCGCGACGGGTCGCATCGAGTCCAGCCGCTCCGCCAGGCATGCGCTCTGCGAGCGGCCCTGCTCGCTCAGCGAGACGTCGAGCCTGCCCTGCATGCGTCCCTCAGCGTTCGCGGACGACTGGGCGTGGCGGATCAGGAGTAGGCGCACGCTTGAGTATACTCAGCGCCGCTGAACGCTGTTCAGATTGGGCGCGCTTGTCAGCCCCATCGGGCTGGAGTATGCTAAGCTCGCGTTATGGCGCTCGATCAAAAGCTGCTTTATACCGTTGACGAGGAGTACTGCCCCGTCCGGGCTACGCTCGCCTTGGTCGGCCAGAAGTGGGTGCCACACATCATCTACGAGTTGATGAGCGGCAAGCGGCGCTTCAACGAGCTCGCAAGTATCGTCGGCGGTTGTAACTCGCGCACGCTCCGCGACCGTCTGCGCAACCTCGAGGACCTGGACATTGTAAAGCGCCGCATCGTCGAGACGATGCCGCCCTGGGTCGAGTACGAGCTTACCGGCAAGGGACGCGAGCTCGGTGATTCGCTCAAGCCGCTCGAGGACTGGGGCCACCGTTATATGGAGCACTACAACCTCTAGCCGCATGGCCGCCCCCGCTCGCGCGCTCCTCACCGAACTTCCCAAAGGCCACGAGTTTTCCACTACGACGTTCTCGCTCACGCGTGACGGCGTCTCGCGTTACCTCGACGCCGTCGAGGACGCAAACGGCGTCTACCTCGAACGAGGCCTCGCGCCACCGCTCGCGGTCGCCGCGTTGGCGCTCGGGTCGCTGCTTGAGGTGATCGAGCTGCCGGCGGCGACGCTGCACATCGGCCAGGAGGTAGACGTCCACGCCGGCGTTCCGCTCGATACGCCGCTCACACTCTCTGGGCGCATCGCTCAGCGTTCTCAGCGCGCCGGCATGATCATCTCGATCATCGAGTTCGACGTGACGCCCGAAGGCTCGTCCAGCGCGGCGCTCACCGGTCGCTCGACTGTGATGGTGCCGCCACCATGATCCCGCCGGAGGTTGTGCCGCTTACCAAGATGGTCTCGCAAGACCAGATCAATCGGTACGCCGATGCGTCCGGCGACCACAACCCGATCCACATCGATGAGGCCTTCGCGAAGGCGTCGCCTGTCGGCGGTACCGTCGCGCACGGCATGCTCACGCTGGCGTTCCTCGGCGAGATGATGGCGGCAGCCTTCGGAGAGCGCTGGCTCGCGAGGGGTAAGCTGCGCGTTCGCTTTCGCACCGTCGTGCGGCCGGGCGATGTCATTACGGTCAGCGCGCGGCCGGAGCGCGGCAGCGACGACGATACGCACGTCTATGCCGTCGAGTGTCGCAATCAGGCCGGCGAGGCCGTTGTCAGCGGCACGGCCGAGGTGCCGGCGCGTGGCTGATCGCGCGAGCCCGTCAAGCCTCTGCTTCGGATGCGGCGACGCCAACCCGCACGGACTGGGCATGCACTTCCGTCTCGAGGAGGGGCGCGCGATTGCTGAGTTCACTATCCAGAGCCAGTTTCAGGGCTACCCCGGGCGCGCGCACGGCGGCGTCGTCGCCACGATGCTGGACGAAGCGATGAGCTGGGCGGTCTACTCTGTCGGAGCCTGGTCGATGACCGCACGCATGACGGCGCGCTTTCGCGCGGCCGTGCCCTTGGGCGAGCCGATCACGGCCACGGGCTGGATCACGCGCGACCGAGGCCGCTACCTGGAGCTGAGATCGGAGTTGCGCGACGCCAGCAATACGTTGCTTGCCGAGGCGGACGGTCTGTTCGTGCGCGTAACGGGCCGTGTGGCCGAGGAGCTGCGTTTGCAGTACGAGGCGGCGCGCGCGCAGTAGAGCGTTACTCCTCCCGCCAGCGGACTTCCCAGACCTGTACCGGGTCCTCGAAGCCGCGCAGCGCCGTCGCGCCGCGGTCCGAGAACAGGAACCCTTTGCCGGCGGCGATCTCTCGCACGACGTTCGACGCGAGGATCTCTGCACCTTCGGCGTGGTCGCAGATGCGGCGCGCGAGCTGGACGGACGTGCCGAACAGATCGTCTTCTTCGGCAACGGGCTCTCCGGCGTTGATGCCGATGTGGACGGCGAGCGCGGGCTCGTCGCTCGCGCTGACAGCGCGCTGAATGGCGATTGCGCAGTCCAGCGCGGCAGAAGCGGTGCTAAACGATGACATGATGCCATCACCGGTGTGCTTGATCTCGCTGCCCGCGTGCGCCCGGAGTGCATCCCGTACGATGTTGTTATGCGTGCGCACCAGCTCCTGGGCCTTCGCGTCGCCGAGGCGTTGCGTGAGATTCGTGGAGTCTTCGATGTCCGTGAAGAGGATCGTCACCATGCCGCTGGGCGCAGCCGTTGCGGCGGGTTCGGCATCAGGCTTGCCAAGGAAATCGTCGACAGCACGAAGAACAGCCCCGACATCACCTACGTAGGGTATCGCGCTGTCGCCGTCCAGCGTCACGTAGCGAGAGTTCGGGATGTGTGCGGCGACCTTCCGAGCAGCATCTGCGGTTGGTGCCTGGACGCCACGCCGGTGCAGCACTAGTGTGGGCGCGCGGACCTGGGAGAGCAGGGCAGTGCTATCGAGCAGGGGTTGCTGGCCAAGCGCCTCCAGCGCTTCCGGGGACAGGCTTTCCTTCAGCGCCTGGGCGTATGTGCGTGCCTGGTCAGCCTGAGACCAACCAAACGTCACCAGTGCCATCGTCTCGACGTAGAGATCAAAGTCCGTCCGGCGTAGGGCTTCGAGTGCTTCCGCGGAGACGCTTGTCAGATCGGCTTCGCGAGCGGATGTGCACCAGAGAATGAGATGCGAGACGCGTTCGGGATGGCGGGCGGCGTAGGCGATCGCCACCGGGCCCGTGAAGATGTAGCCGAAGAGCGCGAACTGCTCCAGCCCTAGCCGGTCGACCACGGTTTCGATATCGAGGAGCTGGTAGTCATCTGGGAACGCTGTGATGCCGTGCTCAGAATCGCCGAAGCCACGGTTGTCGTAGCGGACGAGCGTCCGTCCGTTGGCAAGACCCTCGTACCAGGCCCGTCCTTCGTCGGTGCGCCAAGCGCGTCGCGTCGGGCTGATGTTGGCGGATGGTAGCTGGAGAATGGGCGGGCCGCTGCCGTATGTCCAAAAGGCGATGCTCACGCCGTCGGCTGTCTGGGCATATTGGACGGAAGGTTCCATGACGCCTAGTATCTTATCCCACGGCTAAGCGGCGGGATAGGTGGAGCTTCCGGCGCTACTCAGGTAGCAGCTCAGCCGACTTGAGGTCGGTGATCGCCGCGAAGGTGCGCTTGGAGATGGTCGTGAAGAGCTCGACGCCGCGCTCGTTCGCGTGATCGAGCGAGCCGAGCGCGATGACCGAGTAGCCGAGCAGGAGGAGCGTCGAGAGGCGATAGTCCTGCCAGCACTGCTCAAAGCTGTAGTCCTTCACGCCGTGTGCGACCAGGGAGTCGTGGTAGAGCTTCACCAGGTCGCGCTCTCTGGCTTTCCGTTCGGCCTCCGGCAGCGTGCCGGCGACGAGGTAGGCGACATCGAAAATGCCACCGCCCTTGCTGGAGATCTGCCAGTCGATGACGCACAACGGAGGGCCGCCCTGCGGCGAAGCGAAGAACAAGTTGTCGAGGCGGAAGTCGCCGTGCACGATGGTTGTCGGCAGGTCCTTGCCCAACGTTTGCATGACATTCCGGATGCTTTTCCCATAACGCTTGCCGATGTCCGCCAGCTCGGGCGTGAGGTAGGACTTGGTGAACTCCACGAAAGGCTCCCAGGCCTGGGCGTAGCCGTCCTCGACGGCCTGGATGAACCACTCCGCGTCGAGGCCTGGCATCCAGTCGAGTTTGTCCAGCTCGGGTGAGTTCCACCACCTCGCTTGGAACTTCGCAAGCTCGCTGATCGCGAGTTGCACGTGCTCGGCGGGACAGCCGGCGACCTGGTCGCCGACTTGCGCAGGTGCGAGGTCCTCAAGCAGCAGCAGGTAATCGCCGTTGGAAGGCTCGAACGCGCTGAAGTAGCAGCGCGGCGTGCGCAGCTCGACTCGCTCGGCGATCTGCTCGTAGAAGTTGACCTCGCGTTCGTAAAAGCGGAAGAACATTGCGACTTCGCGGTTCTCATTCGCCGCGGCCGCGAACTTTCCGATGACCGACTTCGGCGCGCCTTCCTCCGGCTTGTCGTAGGTAAGCGACACCTTCGCCAGTTGACCCATGAAGCCCGCGCCTTCACCGATCACCTTGGCGTCGAACAACGTGACGGTGGCGTCCTTGATCGCGCCGCTCGTGCGGAGCGCGTCGGTCAGCCACTCGGACGTGATCTCCTCCGGATTGGTTGGGTACGGCCGCGCCTGTGTCGATGTCATCGTTCGTTCTCCTGCCTCGCGTCCACCAGTCGAGCTGGCTACATGTACATGCCGCCGTTGGGGTTGAACTGCTGGCCGGTGATCCAGTCGCCCTCGGTGCAAAGGTAGCGGATGAACGTGGCGACTTCCTCGGGCTTGCCAAAACGGCCCAGCGGGATCTTGCTAATCAATGCTTCCTTCACTTCGTCCGAGAGTGCGATCACCATATCCGTCTCGACGAAGCCGGGGCACATGGCGTTCACGGTGATGTTGAAGCGCGCCAGCTCCTGCGCCGCCGACTTCGTGAAGGCGATCAGTCCCGCCTTTGCGGCAGCGTAGTTGGACTGTCCTACGTTACCCATCTGTCCAATGATGCTCGACATGTTGATGATCCGCCCGTAGTTGCGCTCGATCATGTGAGGGAGGACGGCCTGTGTGCAGTAGAAGGCGCTGTTCAGGTCGGTGTTTATGACCTCCTGCCACTCCTCTACCGCCATCCTGCGCAGCGTCCGGTCGCGATTCACGCCCGCGTTGTTGACGAGGATGTCGACCTGGCCGAACGCAGCGATTGTCTTCTCCACCATCGCCTGTACGTCGTCCGGGTGCCCGACGCCTGCGCGGACGGCGATCGCCTTCCCGCCGTTGCTGACGATCTCTCCCACCAGCTGGTCCGCCGGCTCCTGGCTCTGGAAGTAGTTGACGACGACTGCCGCGCCCCAGTCCGCCAGCTCCTTCGCCACCGCGTGGCCGATCCCGCGCGACGCTCCCGTTACGATTGCCACCTGTCCTTCCAGCCGCTTCATGCCCTCGCCTCCCCATCGAATGTGTGATGACAGAAGAATGCCTGCCCGCGGGCAAGCGAGGTAGAGTCTAGCACATCGACTCCGCCCGGCAAGCTACCAGGCCAGCGCCGCCCCTTCGCCCCGCGAGTCCGACGCCGCCAGCAGCGCGCCGTCAGCCGCGCGCCCTACCATCTGGTGGTCGCACGCGGTGAGTGCCCACGCCGGCAGCTCGACGATGCGATGTCCACGCGCCGCGAGCTCCAACAGCGTCTCGCGCGGGAAGCGCGGCTCGATGCCCAGCTCTCCGCGAGGCAGCAGCACCCACTTCGGCGCGTCGATCGCCCATTGCGGGTTGAGCCGCCAGTCGACGAGACCCATAATCACCTGCACGTTCGTCTGGACCTGGAAGTCCGCCCTGGGCGTGCCGCCCGCATAGACCGTGCCGTCGCGCTCGAGAATCCAGGTGTTGAGCGTATGGACCGTGCGTTTGCCCGGGCGCAGCGCGTTCGGGCTCGCCGGGTCGAGCGAGAAGCCGGTCATGCGGTTATTCAGCAGCACGCCTGTATCCGGCACGACGACGCGCGCCCCCCACGGCGCAAAAACGCTCTGGATGAACGTGACGAGGTTGCCGTCTCCGTCCGCTACCGCGAACGATGTCGTGTGGCCGCCGTGCGTCGCGACCGCAGGTCCCGCCGCATTCCCGTCGATGCGCGCGCGCAGCTCCGCCGCGTGCTCTTTCGAGAGGATGCGCTCGACCGGCATCTCCGCGAAGTCCGGGTCGCCCGCGCAGGCGTGCCGGTCGAGAAAGGCGAGCCGTATCGCCTCCGCAACGAGATGTACGGTCCGCGACGACGTCAGCGCGTCTCCAAGACCGAGACCTTCGATGATGTTCAGCGCCTCGAGCGTCATGTAGCCCTGCGAGGGTAGGGGCTGTTCGTAGACCGTCCAGTCGCGGTAGGTTGTTCGCAGAGACTCACCCCAGACCGCCTGGTTCCGCTCGAGGTCCTCCTTCGCGATCAGTCCGCCCAGCCGGTTCATCGTCGCGACGATGCGCGCGCCTGTCTCGCCGCCGTAAAACGCCTCGCGTCCGCCCGCGCCGATCGCTTCGAGCGTCCGCGCCAACTCGGGCTGCTGGAACGTCGCGCCGGCCTTCGGCGCAGCGCCGCGCAGGAACGCTTCCCGACAGCCCTCATCCGCTCCGAGTGCGTGCTCTGCGCCCCGGAGCGAGAGCGATAGGCTGCGCGTCGTAGGGAAGCCGTCGCGCGCGAGCGACACAGCGGGGGCCAGCAGCTCGGCGAGCGGCCGCGTCGCGAAGCGCTCCTGCAGCGCGCACCACGTATCGACCAGTCCCGGCACGGCGACAGCGCGCGCGCCGCTCAGCGGCACGCCGTCGGGGTACTGGTCTGGCGTCGCTGCCATCGGCGCGCGCCCGCCCGCGTTCAACGCCACGGTCTGTCCGTCCGCCGTACGCACCTGGACGAACGCGTCGCCGCCGAGCTGGCTCGATTGCGGCTGCACGACGGCCATCGCCGCGGAGACCGCCAGCGCCGCGTCGATCGCGTTGCCGCCGGCGCGCAGCACGTCGAGGCCGATCGTCGTCGCGATCGGTTGCCCCGCCGCGACGGCGCCACGCCGGCCGTAGACCGGCCCGCGCACGGACATCTGCAGCTCCGTCGCCGCCGGCGCGGCTAATGGAAGGATCTCGGTGGTGTGGAGTGGGGTAGGTGTAGGCTCAGGCAACAACTGCTCCCGATGCTCGGGGATGGTTCATGTGGAGCACCAGGACTATTGCAGGATTACGTCTACACAGTCAAGTCGCGAAGCCGTTGGCGGCAGGGCTGGCAGACCAACCACAGGTGTTTCCTCTACTGCCTGCCGAAAGGTCTGGTCCGCTGCCCGATCAGCTACGGTGGCGCATAGCTGATAGTGGCCCGCACCCGCGGCCAAAACAGTTGTTCCAGAGAACGAATTACCGACCACGTCCGCAGGATGGATTCCCATGGGTGTTCCAAGTGGTGGCTTAACCGTTAACCAGAGGCGCGTGCCGTCCGGAGTACAATTGAGCGTGCCCGCGACATCCATAACTGCGCTGGCAGTCTGTTGGTCCAGGGGATAATTGATCTGCAGGTCCGGGTGCGTGCACCCTTGGGCGGGACCTTGGCTCGGGTGGAAAACGTCCATGTATAGGTAAGTGCCAGCGATACTAGCGACGATCCCGAGCCCGAGCGTCGTGAGGCCTGCCCGCATCCAGTTATTGATGTCGATGCTCATGGGACGGAACCAACCCCGAGTCTCTCAAAGCCGCTAATTGGCTTTAGTACCCGCAAACCGAGCGTGGTCCGGATTCGACCGATACTTTTCCATGTTACATTCCGATTCCGCTGCGCGTCAACTGAAACAAGCGTTCGAACACCACGCCGTCTTCGTTTCCAAGTATCAGGATATCCCTCATTATGAATTGTCGACGAAGCGAGTATAATGTGATCTATAGCGTTATGGTTAGGGATATGTCTCGATTCGCACCATATGCCCCGCCTGCGACGGTGCTCAAGGTCCTCCGTGGAATGCGTGGTAGGGAGCTACCCGAAGCGTTGGATGCGGCCTACATCGGCCGGTTCGATATTTCGAGGGCGCTCGCATTGCGAGTAATTCAGGCACTGCGCTTCTTGGGCTTTGTTGACGAGAGCAGGGCGCCAACGCACCTCCTACTGAATGCGGTAAGGGGCAGTGACCACCAGTATCGCCGTGCACTAGCTGATTCCTTACGTTCGGCCTATCCCGAGATTTTCCAGGGAAGGCAGGTCGTGGGCGAGTCTGACTTGGCAGCAGCGTTTGCCACATTCATTCCGGTCTCCCAGCGGTACAGGATGGTTCTCCTCTTCTTGGGGTTGTGTCAGGAAGCTGGGATTCCAATCCAACGGGAGCTCAGAGCATCCGGCCAGTTGCGTCTGCCCTTCCCCCCAGCGGCCCAATCTCGCCGGTCCAGAGTGGGCAGCAGTTCAGGTTCTGTTCTTCCGGATGCGCTTCAAAGTGGAATCATTAGAGGCTTGATCGAGAATCTCCCCCGTCCCGGAGGCAGGTTTCGACGTCGCCAGCAGGCTGCTTGGCTGCAAACGATGAGGCATGCCCTTGCACTAGTCTACGAAGCCGATGACGAAGAGCCTTTGGGCAAAGAGGCCGGCTAGCTAGACAGCCGTCGCGGCGCGGTACTCGCCGAAGACGGTGCGTAGCTCGCCGCAGATCTCGCCCAGCGTCGCGTACGACTTCACGGCGTCAAGGATCGCGGGCATGATGTTCTCGTCGCTGTGCGCTGCAGCGTTGAGCCGCGACAGCGACGCCTCGACGGCCTTGCTGTCGCGCTCCTTGCGCAGGCGCTTTACGCGCTCGATCTGCGCCGTGGGCGCCTCGGTGTTCACGCGGAAGATCATCTTCGTCCCGTCGTCGTCCGTACGGAACTTGTTCACGCCCACAACGATGCGCTCGCCCGACTCGATCGCCTGCTGCTGGCGCACCGCGGCTTCCTGGATCTCCTGCTGCATGTAGCCCGACTCGATCGCGGCGACCGCGCCACCCATGTCCTCCACGCGGTCGAGCAGCTCCTGCGCCGCCTGCTCGATCTCGTTCGTCAAGTTCTCGACGTAGTAGGAGCCGCCGAACGGGTCCGCCGTGTCCGTTACGCCCGTCTCGTGCGCGATGATCTGCTGCGTGCGCAGCGCGATGCGTTGTGCGTCCTCTGTCGGGATCGCGAGCGCTTCGTCGTAGCAGGACAGCGCCAGCGACTGGACTCCGCCCAGCACGGAGGCAAGCGCCTGGATCGCCGCCCGCACGACGTTGTTCTCCGGCTGCTGCGCCGTCAGCGTCGCGCCGCCGGTCTGGACGTGCGTGCGGAGCAGCCACGCCTTCGGGTCCTCCGCGTTGAATCGATCGCGCATCAGGCGCGCCCACATCCGGCGGAGCGCGCGGTACTTTGCGACCTCTTCGAAGAAGTTGTTGTGCGTGTTGAAGATCCACGAGATGCGCGGCGCGACCTCATCGATGCCGAACCCGCGCGCCCGGCACGCCTCGATGTACTCGATCGCGTTCGCGAACGCGAACGCGATCTCCTGCGCGGACGTCGAGCCCGCGTCGCGGATGTGGTAGCCGCTTACGCTGATCGGGTTGAACTTCGGGGCGTGCTCGCCGCAGTAGACCATCAGGTCGGCTGCCAGCCGCAACGAGGCCCTCGGCGGATAGATGTACGTCCCGCGCGCCACGTACTCCTTCAGCACGTCGTTTTGTGCGGTGCCCATCACCTCGCTCGTCGCCACGCCCTGTTTCTCCGCGACGGCGATGTACATCGCGACCAACACCGCTGCGGGCGCGTTGATCGTCATCGATGTGCTTACCGTATCGAGCGGGATGCCGTCGAACATGAGCTCCATGTCCTGGAGCGAGTCGATCGCCACGCCGACCTGGCCGATCTCCGAAGTCGCCAGCGGATCGTCCGAGTCGTAGCCGATCTGCGTCGGCAAGTCGAATGCTACCGAGAGGCCGGTCTGTCCCTGCGAGAGGAGAAACTTGAACCGCTCGTTCGATTCCTGCGCCGTCGCGTAGCCGGCGTACTGGCGCATCGTCCAGAGGCGGCCGCGGTACATCGTGGGCTGGACGCCGCGCGTGAAAGGGTACTCGCCCGGATAGCCGATATCGCGGTCGTAGTCGGTGTCCGCGATGTCCTCGGGCGTGTACAGCCGTTCGACCGGCCCGATGCTCGTCTCGAACGGCGTGTCGCGCTCCGCGCTCTTCTCCAGCGCCGGCTCGAGCACCTTCGCCTCCCACTCGGCCTTCGCCGCCCGGAGGTCGCCCTTGCCGTTAGAGGAGCCGTTCTTGCCCATCAGGGAATTATTATAGCGCAGCTACGCAACCGGCCGGCCCGATGGCCGGCCCGGTACGTCGCTTCTGGCTCTCATGGTCCGATCGTGGTTCGTAGGGGCGGCCATCGGGCCGCCCTAGACGGCAGAGCCGTCTCCGACACGACTCCGCGGGCTCTCCGCTATCCCTTCGCGTCCAGCATCACGACCGCCTCGCCGGTGAGGACGGTCTGGCCGTCCTGGTTCACACACTCCGTCGTGCACGTCACGAAGCGCTTCTCCGGATCGACAGCCGTTACCTCCAGCTTCGCCTCGATCGTGTCGCCGGGGTACACGGGACGCATGAAGCGCAACGACTGCGAGAGGTAGATCACCGTCGCGTTCGGCGCGAGCTTCGTCCCCAGCGCCGCTGAGATCAGCCCCGCGCTGAGCATCCCGTGGGCGATGCGCTTCTTGAACCGTGTCGTCGCCGCGTACGCCTCGTCGAGATGGAGCGGCTGCTCATCGCCCGTCACGCGCGCGAACGCCACGATATCCTCGTCGGATACCGTCTTCTCGAACGACGCCGTGTCGCCCACCTTCACGCCGAGGACGGATTGTTCGGACAATGGCTCTTCTCCCTCTGTAGGGGGGACCTTCAGATCGCCCGCCACGGTGCTCCTTCGATAAGCTGCCGCGCGGGAGGTCTAAAGACCTCCCCTACATTCTCCTAGAGGTCTGTCATGCCTTCCTTCGTCGCGTTCACGAGGATCGCCATGTTGCCTTCAGGCGATTTGCCCTCATACATGAGCTGATGGCACAGCCCCACTTCGTCGAACTTGTACACCTTCGCGAGCGCCGGGTCGACTTTCTTTTCCATGACGAGGTTGTTGATCCCGATCGCCTGGTCGTCGTTTGCGAAGTGCGAGCCCTGGAAGCGCTTCTGCCGCATCCATAGGTAGCGCAAATCGACGACGGCGTTGTAGCCCGTCGTGCCTGCGCAGATCACCACCATGCCGCCGTTGTCGCACACGAAGATCGAGGTCGGCACCGTATCCTCGCCCGGGTGCTCGAAGACGATGCGCGGGTTCTTGCGCTCGCCCAGCACGTCCCAGATCGCCTTCCCGAACGCCCGCGCCGACTTCGCCCATTCGTTGTACTTCTCGTCGTCCGTCCAGTGCGGCGGCATGCCCCAGTGGTCGAACTGCTTGCGATTGACGTACCCCGCCGCGCCGAGCTTCTTCGTGTACTCGCCCTTCTCGTCGCTCGACGTCACCGCGATCGGGATGCCGCCCAGCGCCTTCACGATCTGGATCGCCATCGAGCCGAGGCCGCCGCTGCCGCCCCACACCAGTACCGCATCGCCCGGCTTCACCGTGTGTGGCGCCCAGTGCGTCAGCATCCGGTATGCCGTCGCGCCGACGAGCATAAACGCGGCTGCTTGTTCCCACGTGAGATGCGGCGCTTTCGGCACACACTGGTGCGCCTGCACCTTCGTAAACTGCGCGAAGCTGCCCCAGTTCGTCTCGTAGCCCCAGATCTTCGCGCTCGGCGCTACGATCGGGTCGCCCCCCGCGCGAATGAACGGGTCGTCTTCGTTCCAGACGCCGCAGTGGACCACGACGCGATCGCCCACCTTCACGTTCGAGACGTCCTTGCCGACCGCGTACACGACGCCTGACGCGTCGCTGCCGCCGATGTGGTAGCCCGAGTCATCGCCTAGCCCAGCGTGAATCCGGATCACGTCGACCGGGACGCCCAGAGCGGCCCAGACGTTGTTGTAGTTAATGCCTGCCGCCATCACGTAGACGAGCGCCTCGTCCGGGCCGATCTCCGGCACGGGCACGACTTCTCTGGCGAAGGCGCTCTTCGGCTCCCCAAAGCGCTCCCGGCGGATGACCTCGGCGTACATCGTGGGCGGGACCTCGCCCAGGGGCGGAATCTCGCCGAGTTCGTAGAGGTCCTTCGTCTGGGTTGTCATATCTCCTCCTCGCGAAGCTGGGGCAACGTAGGCGATGATACAAGACCCCTCCCAGGAGCGTCTAGCGGCCAGGATGGATAGGGAGCCTCATTCTGCCGAAGATTACGTAGGGTTAGAACGATAGCTGCGCTATGAGAAACGATGCTGCCCAGCCCACAGGCGGCCTGCCCGCGCCAAGCTGGCAGGATGCCCTGGACGAGCTCGAGCGGGCCCTCCGCGACGCGAGTTGGGCGATCACGCTCCTCAAGCACTCGCTGCAGGAGGAGACTGCCCCGCCACGGGCGCGCCCAGCGCCGCTGGCGCGCCCGGAGCCGTTGCCGCCAACACCGGAAGATGATGACGATGACGATGTGTATGTGCCCGCGCTCGCGACGCCGGCGCCGGTCGCCCCTGTCGCCCCGGATGAGCAGCCGCCGGGAGACGACTCGTACGGCCGCTCCACATTCGAGCGGCTCTGGGACCGCATCGAGCGCGAGCGGGTGGAGAAGGAGCCGGAAGGTGCCGTGCAGAGCGAACCGCTCCGCGGCCTCGATCTTCTGCCGCAGCAGTACCTCATGACCGTCGAAGACCGGGAAAGCCGCGTCGATCTCGTGCCGTTGCACCGCGCGCTGCTCAGTATCGCCGGCATGGATGACGTCTCGCTCGTCACCTATGCGAATGGTGTGCCCGTGATCTCGATCCGCGTGCAAGGCGAGCTCGACCTGGAGAAGCTGCAGGACGCCGTCGCGATGGGCATGGACCGTGAGTGCGAAGTGATCCCCCAGGAGAACAACAAGCTCTTCATTCGACTGCGCGTGCCCCAGGAGGCGGAGCGTGAGTAAGCCATGGCGCAACAAGCGCCAGGACGACGAGCCGCCGGACGAAGAGCAGGTCGAAGAGGCCGCCCCGCCCATGCCTGACGAAGAGCCCGCCCATCAGCGCATCCAGGGCGGTGGTGAATCCGAACGAGAGCGTCAGCTCCACGGCCTCGCCGTGCTTTCGCTCTATCTCCACAGCACCGCAACGATCGAAGAGATGATGGGCGCCCTGCTCGATCAGGCGCCTACCGTCACCGGCGCGGTGCTCGTCTATCCGCTCCTGCTCGACCGCAAGCGCCAGATGCTGCGCGCCTCGATCCTCGAAGGCACGAACGACAAACGTCTCGAGGCGGCGATGGACGCCTTCCAGGAAGACCTCACCGCGCTCGAGTTCCCGCTCCTCAAGAACAACAACCTCTATCGCATCCTCGAGCTCGGCGAGGTAAGCATCCGCGATGGCTTCTCCGTCCTCTTCGAGGGCGTCCTGCCAGAAGAGCAGTTCCTAGCGGCCGAGGAAACGCTCGGCGTCAAACGTCTCGCGCTCGTCCCGATGGTCGTCGAGAACGAGCATCTCGGTATCGTTTGCTTCGCGTTCGAACAGGGCGAGGTCGATGTCGAGGCACTCGAGCTGCTCGTCGGCCATCTCACGCTCGCGCTGCGCGACCAACTCGTGCGCGACGAGGTCACGCGTTTCAGCGACGTCGATCCGACCACCTGGGTGCACAACCGCCGTTACCTGCTGCGCCAGCTTGATAGCGAGATCTTCCGCGCCGGTCGCTACGGCCGCTCGCTCTCACTCGTCACGCTCGACATCGACGGCTTCGGTGCCTTCAACCAGACCTATGGACAATCGATGGGCGACCGGCTCCTGCGCACCGTTGCCACGACGCTCGCAGAGACGGTCTCACCGCCGGAGGTCGTCGCCCGCCTCAAGGACGACGACTTCGCGATCCTGCTGCCGGAGACCAATCGGGCCGCCGCCGTAACGACGACGACGCGCCTGCTCGCGAACCTTGCGCACGTCTCGGTGTTCAGCGGCTCCGACGATGAAGCCGAGCCCGTAACCGCCAGCGTCGCGATCGTCTGCTTCCCGGAGGACGCCGCCACCCCGCGAGGTCTTCTCCAGCAGGCCCTCTCCGACCTCGAGGCCGCCAAACGCGATCGAGAAGGCGACCGCTCCGAGCGCCGCGGCGGCGATCCGGCGCAACGCGCCGCGGCAGAGTAGTACATCTTCGTGGGACAGGCTTCAGCCTGTCGATAGGGGAGTCCTGGCGGCGTGTACTGGCGGGACACCTTGAAACTAGCGAACAGGGGTTGGCGCGCCGGGCAGGCCTGAAGGCCTGCAGCTACGGATCAGTATCCTCCGCCGTGCTCGAAGATCCGGCGCGGGTTCACGATCATCATCTGCTCGATCTGTTCGTCCGTCACGCCGGCCTGACGTAGCGCCGGCAGCACGTCGTCGCTGATGTGACGGAAGTGCCAGTTCGGCATCGCTGGCGCCAGCATCTCCCCAGGGAACCAATCGATGTGACACGATGCGTCGTGCGCCAGCACCATCTTGTCCGCATAGCCCTTCTCGCAGAGCTTGGCGATCACTGCTACACGCTTCTCCGTCGTCAGGTACACATCGACGCCGAAGCGGTCCATCCCGATGTACGAGCCTGCCTTCATGAGCGCTTCGAGGTAGTCGAGGTCTTCGCTATCGCCGCTGTGCCCGATGACCACGCGGCCCAGGTCGACGCCTTCTTCGTTGAAGATCTTCTGTTGGTCCAGGCCGCGTTTCGTCGGCGCGTGCGTGTGCGTCGAGATCGGAACGCCGGTGCGGCGATGCGCGCGCGCCACGGCGCGCAACACCTTCTCGACGCCGCGTTTCACGCCAGGCTCGTCCGTGGCGCACTTCAGGATCGCCGCTTTCACGTTCGTGCCCTGGATCCCCTCCGTAATGTCCTTGACGAAGAGCTCTGCCATGTGGTCCTCGCTGCGCGAGTGAAAGTAGCGGGGAACCTGGTCGTATGTGTAGAGCCCGGTCGCCGCGACGATGTTGATCGGCAAGTCGCTCGCGACACGCAACACGCGCGGTATGTTCCGTCCGTTGCCCATGACCGTCAGGTCTACGATCGTGTGCACGCCGGCCTCCGAGAGCGCCTGCAGCTTCGCGCGCGCTGGCTCCGTGTGCGCCGCCTCGTCGAACACCGACGGGAACTGTTCCGGTACACCGTCCGAGAGCACGAAGACGTGCTCGTGCATCAGCGTCGTCCCGAGCTGTGCCGTATCGATTGGTCCGCGCAGCGTTTCGACAGTTGCCATGGCGTCCTCCTGATGATGCGCCTCGTTCGCGCACGCGAGTATTCCGCCGCTTAGGGACCGATGTCAAGGGGGGTGGTGAGGCGCTGACAGCTGATTGCTGACCGCTGACGGGCGCGCTAATGGCTGCCTGCTGAAAGCTGGGGGCCTAACGGCTATACTGCGCGCGGACAAAAGAAAATGCCGAGGCTTTTGAAGGGTAGGCCGGCTGCACCGCGGCCTCGGCGGTGAGTAGAGGCCCGATGCTGGTGGCGGGGGTTCGGACGTGCTCCGCTTGCAGCCACTTAACAGGTTATCGAAGGCCGGATAGACGCCGCAAGCCTGGAGGGCCCCCATTCCCTCATGATCGAAACGGGCGTTAGCTATTTCTCCTCTCGTGACCTCCGGCACGTTCGCGCCGACCTCGAGGAGATGGTGGCGCACGGCTGCTCCTACGTCGTCCACTGCTTCACGGAGACCGATCTGCTCTACTACCGCCAGTCGATGGCGGATGTCCTCGCTGCTACGCGCGACGCCGGCCTCGAAAGCTGGATGGACCCCTGGGGCGTCACGCGCATCTTCAGCGGCGAGACGCTCTCGGGTTTCGTCGGCGACCACCCCGAAGCGCTCCAGCTACTCTCCGACGGCCGCCGCGTGCCCTCGGCCTGCCCGAACCAGCCCGAGACGCGTCGCTTCCTGCGCGAGTGGGTTGCCGCGGCAGCCGAGGCCGGCGGCCGGGTCGCGTTCTGGGACGAGCCGCACTTCTACATCCCGGCGAGACCGCACGGCGTTTGGTCCGGCGTCTGGGGATGTCGCTGCGACGCCTGCCAGGAGCGCTTTCGCGACGAGGCGCGTCGCGCGCTGCCGCAAGTCATCGATGACGAAGTGCGCGCGTTCCGGGAGCGGTCGCTCATCGATCTGCTCGCGGAGCTCTCGGCCGAAGCGAAGCGCCTCGGCATGCGTAACTGCCTCTGTCTGCTGCCGACCGACTACGGCCTGATCGGCATGCCGGAGCTCGAACAGAGTCTCGACTCGTTGTTCCGCCGGCGTATGGAGCCCGGCGACGGCCCGCCGGCCGATCCGGAGCCCTGGCGCTCGTTCGGCATCCACGACTGGGACGCCGCCGCCGCGATTGCGGACCTCGACATTTTCGGCTGCGATCCGTACTGGTACTTCTTCGGCGCGGGCACCCAGCCCGAGCCCTTCGTCCGCGGCTTCACGCGTCGCACGAAGGAGCTCGCGGATAAGTACAACCGTGACGTGCAGATCTGGGTACAGGCGTTCTCGGTGCCGGAGGGTAGGGAGGACGAGCTCTCGATCGGCCTGCGTGTGGCCGTCGAGGAGGGCGCGACGCACGTCGCCGCCTGGTCCTATCGAGCCACCGAGAGCATGTCCGCCCTCCGTCCCGCCCGCCCGGACTACATCTGGGAGCTGTTAGGGCGTGACTTCAGAGCGCTGCGCAACTCGTAGCGGCGACCTTCAGAGCCTGCCATCGAGCGAAGCGAATGGTCGCCACGGCCGCCGTCGCGGCTGAAGCTCGCGTCTCGAACATCGAGCTACCGCCTGCGCCCGTCGCTTACTTAATCTCCGGTAGCGCGGTCCAGTCATACCCGATCGACGGGTCGTCGTGATCGAGGCGGCCCTCCTCGTCCGGATCGTACGTTCCCGACGTGAGGTAGATCAGGTGCGCCGTCCCGCCGATCACGCGACAGCCGTGCGCCACGCCCGGCGGGATCTTCACAAGCTGCGCCTCGTAGTGCTCGCCGACGAACAGCTCCTGCAGCTCGCCTTTCGTCGCTGAGCCGTTGCGCGTATCGTAGAGAGCGACCTTCAGGTCGCCGACGGGTACGTACCACCAATCGATTTGTGTCTTGTGCAGGTGCCACGCCTTCGCGACGCCCGGATGCATCAGCGAGTGGCTGATCTGCTTCCACCCCTCGCGCACGACGTCTTCGGTGCTGCGCACGATCTCGCGGAAGAAGCCGCGTTCATCCGGATGCGTCACGAGCTGTTTGATCTCCACACCCTCGATCACGGTTGTTGCTCCTTTTCGCGCTGTAGCTTATCCAGGTACGCGTGGAACTCCGACCACGGCATCTGCTCGTTGTGCGCGACGCGCGCCGGCGCCCCGACGACCGTCGCGCCCGCAGGCACGTCTTCGATCACGACGGAGTTCGCTCCGATGCGCGCGCCGTCGCCCACCGTAATCGGTCCGAGCACCTTCGCGCCCGTGCCGATGTACACCTTATTGCCGATGACCGGCCCGCGTCGATCGATGCCGTAGCGGCGCCTGCCCGAGAGCCCGATCGTCACCCAGGGGTTAATCACGCAGTCGCGTCCGATGTCCACCGTCCCGTCGATAATCACGTGCCCGTGTGGCATGAACACGCCCGGCCCGATCGTCACGGACCGTCCGATCGAGACCTGCCAGCTCGCGATCGAGAGCAGCTCGCAGAGGTATGGCAAGAACGGCACGTCGTGGCGCACAAGATAGTCGCGCGTCCGCAGCAACATCACCGGCGGCAGTGACATGCCGAGGTAGACGCGGTTCAGCCGCTCGAACGTCAGCTGCCAGAAACGGCCGACCGGCTTCTTCGGCGCGTCCTTGATGAAGCTGTAGAGCCGATAGGTATTGTACGCCTGCCTCAGCTCATCGAGGAGCGGCTCGTGTTTCTCCTGCTGCGGCACGCTACTTCCCCCGCGGCCGCCACACCGACACGATCATGTCGGCGAGGCCCGGCGTGCGATAGGCGATCTTGTCCAGCCCGCGTAGCAACGTTTGCGCCAGCGGCGACGGCATGTCTGCCAGCTTGTCGCCCCAGCGCCACTCGCGCGAGTTTCGCAGCAGCCACAACATCGAGATGCCGTAGCAGCGCTCGAGCGCCAGGTGCCGCCCGCCCAGCCGCCGCACGAACGCCAGCTCGCCCTTGTGGAAGTGGTCGAGCGGCGGCAGGAAGTATGGCCGATGCGCCGGCTCCGGCCAGCCGAGCACCCCGCTTTCGATCCGGCGCCACAGGCGCCCCAACTTGCATGAGAGGCTCTCGTAGTTCGCCAGCGCGACTACGAGCCGGCCGCCTGGCTTCAACAGCCGCGCCGCTTCGCGCGTGAACGCCTGCGGATCGACGAAGTGATCGAGCGATCCCTTGCACACGATCCGGTCGAACGTCGCATCGCGGAACGGCAGGCGTTCCGCAATCGCCCGCACGAGTGGCAGGCGCGCGTCGGGGAACACCCAGTGGCTCAAACCGAGCATCTCCTGCGACGAATCGATCCCCCAGCCTTCGCCGCCGCGCGCCTGCAGCTGTACGGCCAGCGACCCAACGCCGCACGCCACATCGAGCGTGCGGCCCGCGGGCGCGACGCTCTCGGCCAGCGACGCCTCATCGATGCGCCGGTACAGGTACTGGCTGTCCGGGTTGGGATCGACCTCGAAGTCGTGGATCGAGTAGTCGAGGTCGAACGACGGCTCAGCCGAAGGGCGCGTCTTTGGTGGTGCTGAGGACAACGTAAAACTCCTCGAAGCCTCCGATGAACGGCGCGAACCAGCGTTCCCATCGATACTGCATGCCGCGGTCCTGGTTCACCAACCCCTCGATCATCCGCGCGGCCGCGCCTCGTGCCAGCGCGAGGCCGTGTGCGCTTCCGCGCGCGCCCGTCAGATACAACTGCGCATGCTCCAGCCGGAACGAAGCCTGCCCGTGACAGCGCGGGTCGCTGAAGCGCGGGTCGTAGTAGTTGAACGTCTCCAACGTGAAGTGGCGGCTGTGGCGCGGGTCACGGCTCAGCGCCCACGATGACGACGCGTGCGGCAGACGCGCATGGATAATCGTGCCCGGCTTGCTGACGCGCCAGATCTCCTCCATGATCGCCGGAAAGTCATCGGCGTGCGCCAGCGCGTAATCGAGAAACACCTCGTCGACGCTGCTGTCCTTGAACGGCAGATGCGGCCCCAGCTCCGCGACGATATTGACGCCGGGGTTCCCCTCCCGCGCGACGCGAAGCGCGCGGGCCCGGCGCGCCTCTCCGCCGAAGTCGAGACGCACGATCATCGCGGCACCTCCGTGGGTGGCGTTTCGCCGAATACGTGTAGCAGATACTCGTGAATCACTTGCGCCGGCCTGTCTTCCATCACAACGTGTCCGTGCTCCAGTAGCAGAACACGATCAGTGTAGCGCTGCAACGACTGCAGGTCATGGGACGCCATCACGATCGTCGTTCCCTCCGCTCGTAGCTTCGCCATGTGGTCGAAGCACTTCTTCTGGAACTCCGCATCGCCCACGGCGAGCACCTCGTCGACGAGCAGGATCTCCGGCCGAACGTGTACCGCGACCGAGAATCCGAGCCGCACGAGCATGCCCGACGAGTACGTCCGCATCGGCTCCTCGATGAACTCGCCGAGCTCCGAAAACTCGAAGATGGCGGGTAGGGCAGCCCGCGCCTCGTCCAGGCTCAGGCCGAGCAGCACCGCGTTCAGGAGAGCGTTCTCCCGCCCGCTCACGCGCGGCTCGAAGCCGGCGCCCAGGTCCAGCAGGGCGGAGACGCGCCCGTTCGTGATCAGCCGCCCGGATGTGGGCTTCGAGATGCCGGCCAGCGTGCGCAGCAGCGTGCTCTTACCTGATCCGTTCGGCCCCGCCAGCCCCAGGCTTTCGCCGCGCTGTATTGCAAAAGAGATGTCGCGTAGCGCCCAGAAGTCATGCCTGCGTCCCGAGGCGTTCTTGCTCAATCGGAGCATCGCTGGCAGCGCCAGCAGCGCCGTTTTTAGCTCGTTCGCACCGCTCCCGCCCCGCAGGTAGTACCGCTTCGATAGCTGCTCGACGACGATCGCCGGCTGGTCAGAGTGCATCAGCGAACGAAGGCTCCAGACGCCGGAAGACCTGCGACCCTACGACCAGTCCCACCAGCGTGAACAGCAGCGCCGGCCACAGGTCGAGGCCCGGCAGCGTGTTGCTCATCAGCAAGTCCCGCCACGCCTCGATCAGCGACGTGAGCGGGTTGATCTGCAGGACGATCTGCCAGCGGTGCGGCACGATATCGAGCGGGTAGAGGATAGGCGTCGTGTAGAAGAGGAGCTGGAGGAACACCTCCATCAAGTGCTCAAGGTCTCGGAAGAAAACGTCGACCGACGCCAGCAGCATCACCATGCCCATGAGCATCGCGAGCTGTAACAAAGCTAGGAACGGAACGCCGATGATCCACGTCGCGTTCGGGTGCTTGCCTGAAACCGCCAGCAGGATGATCAGCACGGGGATGCTCAGGATGAAGTGGATCCCGCTGTTCAGCGTCGTCGCGAACGGCAATACGACGCGAGGGAAGGGGACCTTCTTCAGCAGCGCTCCGTTCGAAGCGAAGCTCGGCGTCGCCAGCATGACCGAGGTCTGGAACCAGACCCACGGGAAGAGCGCCGTCAGTAGCACGAGATGGTAGTCCTCCACGTCGATACGAACGAACTGCTTCAGCGCTACGAAGAGCACCGCGCCCAGCATCAGCGGCTTCATCAGCGACCACAATAGGCCGAGGGCGGTGTCCTGATATCGGAGCTTGAGATCGCGCAGCGTGAGGAGGTAGAGGAGCTCCCAGGTTCTTCCTGCGGTTCGGATCGAAATAGCCGCGCCACCTCAGTATCGGGTTTGGTGTAACACTATCAAGGGCACGCTGCTCGGGCAAACGCGCGCTGGCGCATCCGTTGACAGCGTGGTAACACTGGACTAGGCTAGGGAAGACAAACGCCTGTTCGGCTAGGCTCGTCTGAGGAGAGGCAACTGGTTACGACACAACAAGCTGCTGCGCAGACGAAGCGCCCTCGTAAGGCACGCCGGGGACCCCTCACTCGGAAGCAGATCCTCGATACCTCACTCCGGCTCTTCTCCGAGAAGGGCTTCGCCCGGACGAGCGTCCGCGACATCGCGAAGGGCGCCGGCATCACCGACGCCGCCATCTACTACCACTTCGCTTCCAAGCGAGAGCTCTTCGAAGCGCTCTTCGAGGAGCGCGGCATCACGACCGCCCTCAACAGCCTCGAACAGGCCACGATCAACGAACGGCCGCCGCTCGCCATGCTCTCTAGCATCGCGACCGCCGCCCTAGGCATCATGCAGCAGAACAAGGACTTCATGAAGGTCCTCCTCAGCGAGGCCATGAACGAGGACCCTATCGCCACCGAGGACTATCGCATGGTTACCGAGCGCTGGCGCAACGCCGAGGCTCGTATCCTGCGCGAGTTCGTCAGCCAGGCTGAGCTGCCGCCCATTGATGTCGACCTCGCCGCCCGGCACCTCGTCAACATCTCCGTAGGCTCGTTCATGGATGAGCTCATGACGGGCCAGGACCAGGACGGCCAGGAGCCCTCGCCGCAGCTCGTCCGCCGCGTCGAGGCTGCCGTAGAACACTTCGTTCGGGGGCTGCAAGCCAACACGTCATGAACGCCGAGGCGGAGGAACGCGAAGTACGCCGCTCCGCCGTCTCCTTTGCCCATCCGAGCGAGGAAGACTTCGCGCGTATCCTCGACTTCTATGGCGTCACCTGGGAGTACGAGCCGCGCTCCTTCCCGCTACGAGAGGAGGACGGACGTGTCCTCGAGGCGTTCACGCCCGACTTCTATCTCCTCGACCTCCAGCTTTATGTCGAGCTGACCACACTCAAGCAGAGCCTCGTCACAGACAAGCACCGTAAGCTCCGCATGTTCCAGGAGCGCTACCCCGACCTCCAGATCAAGCTGCTCCACAAGTCCGACTACCTCAGCCTGCTGGCGAAGTATGGCTTCGGGCCGTTCTCCGAAGTGGAAGTCGAAGGCATCCACGAGGTGCTGATCTCCGCCACAGAGATCGAGCGCCGCGTCGGGGAGCTGGGGGCGCAGATCTCACGCGACTATCGCGGCAAGGAGCCGCTGCTGATCGGCGTCCTTCGAGGCGTCACCTGCTTCATGGCCGACCTGATGCGTCATATCTCGTTGCCGGTCGCCATCGACTTCATGGCCATCTCATCGTACGAAGGCCACCAGGGAGGCTCGGTGCGCATCGTCAAGGACCTCGAGGAGTCGCTGGAGGGTAGGGACGTCATCGTTGTAGAAGACATCATCGATACGGGCATGACGCTGAATATGCTGCTACAGGACCTCGAGCTACGCGGCCCGGCCAGCCTGAAGGTGTGCGCACTGCTCGACAAGCGCGCGCGACGCCTCGCCGACGTGGCGATCGCGTACATAGGGTTCGAGGTGCCGGACGAGTTCGTGGTGGGCTACGGGCTGGACTTCCAGCAGAAGTATCGGAACCTGCCCTTCATCGCCACGCTCAAGCGCGACTGGCTGCAGGCCCATCTCAAGACAACAGAACGCCCCGAGTAACTTCCCCCGCGTTTCCGATTTCACCCTCCGCCGCCGTTCCCCGCGTTCACCCTTGCGGGCTCCCGCTAGTTCATGACGGCTTCGTCCACCGGAATCCCGGGTCTCAGCCACTCGGAGCAACTCTCACGATAGCACGAGGATTCAGAGGCTGTCAAGAGTAATCGGTCTAGTCTGATTAATTCCCTACATCACAATTGCTCGTTCGTACGCACTTGACCGATTCTGGGGCCTATCCTTGACACCTTCTGAGGGCAGGTCTATCCTAGATCGTGAAGGCTTAGCTAAGCGCACCCTAAGACAAGAGTGTTCTGCGAGTTCTCGGAGGCTCATCTATGGCAGTCGATCAGGACACGATGAACATGCTCAAAACGGAGACGGCCGAGACCGCGCCCGTTGACCTGAGTTGGCTGGATGCCAAGCAGACCTGGGGCATGCAGGCAAAGCCCGGCAAGCGCGGTCTCACGCTCGACGAGGTCAACATCGGCACCTACGGGCCGCCCGGCGACGAGTCGAATGAGCTCACGTATCGCGCCCGCGGCGCCGTCGCGCGCGAAGGCGTGCCCCGTATCGGCTACTACCTCGACAAGAAGTCAGACGTCTGGTCCGACAACGCCACAATGCTCTACGAAGAGGCCGTGCAGCGACAGTGGTCGTCCGCTACGGATATCCCCTGGGAGACGCTCGAACCGCTTCCGGACGAGATCGAGCGCGCTTTCTGCCAGCTCTGCACGTTCCTGACCGAGGTCGAGTTCATCGCGGGCGACACGCCCGGCCAGTGGGTCCCTCGCATCAGCAACGAGCACTTCGAGACGAAGCTGTTCCTCTGTAGCCAGATCATGGACGAGGCGCGCCACCTCGATGTCTTCCGCAAGCGCGCCCTCGCTAACGGCGGCGGTCTGCTCCAGGCGAGCCCCACGTCATCGCTGCGCACGATCATCAACGCTCGCGATTTCACGGAGATGTCGGCCATCATGCACGTGCAGGCCGAGGGCTTCGTGCAGTCTATGTTCCGCATGGGCGAGCTGATCGCCCAGAACGAGGCCGAGAAGCGCATGTTCCGCCTCTGCGCCCAGGACGAATCGCGCCACCTCGGCTTCGGCGTCATGCACCTGAAGTACACGCTCGAACACGAGCCCTGGCGACGCGAGGAGATCCACTCCTATCTGGACGAGTCCGAGAACGCCGACCCTGAGACCGGCACCTTCGGCATCAACGTCGCCGAGTCGCTCATCGTTCTGCTGGGCGGCGGCAAGGACAACACGGACGAGGGGTTCAACAAGTTCATGGCGCTACGCAAGCGCCAGGTGCAGGAGTACCTGCACCGGCTGACCGTCGCCGGCCTGGACGACCGCTACGACCGCATGGACCCGGTCATGAAGATGGCGCTCGCCACGCCGTAGCACCCACCCGGCCTAGACCCGAAGGCCGGCCTTCAGGCTGGCATCGCGTAGAACACCAGACGGCCCCGATTCTTCGGGGCCGTCTCATATCTCGATCGTAGGGGCGCACGGCTGTGCGCCCAGATGTTATGTCTAGCCCTGTGCTCCAGACGCACCGCTTTCGCCCTCCGAGGCCTCTTCCTCGTTCGCTTGCGTCCCGTTGTTCGAGAGCAGCAGCGAGGCGCCCGCCGCCTGCTGCTTCCATCGCTCCACGTCGAAGTCGTAGCTCTCCGGTAGCTCGCCGCGCTTGACCTTCAGGATCGCCGTTTTCGGCAGCGGCGTATCGGTCAACACCAGCTCACTCACGCGCTTGTGCGGTGCAAGCTCCTTCGCTTGCGCATCGAGGTCCTCCTGCACGACCCGTCGTACCGAGGCCTCGCTCAGATCTTCGCCGCGTGCTTGCAGAACCTTCGTCACGCCCTCCCAGCTCGGGAAGACGACCGCGGCGACAATGGTCTTATTGCGCGCCCGGCGTCCCTCGACGCAGACGTCCTGCATGACCTCACTACTCGCGAAGCGCTCCTCCAGCTCGTCCGGAACGACCTTCTCGCCAGAGTCGAGGACGATCACGTACTTGCTGCGCCCGGTGATGTAGATGTTGCCCTCCTCGTCGATGCGCCCCAGGTCGCCCGTGCGCAGCCAGCCGCCCGCGAGCGCATCGGCCGTCTCCTTGGGCGACTGCCAGTAGCCTGCGAAGACATTCGGCCCGCGTACCACAAGCTCTCCCTCGCCGTGGAGGTGGACGTAGATCTCCTTCTCCGGCACGTCGATCAGCTTCACTTCGACACCCTCGACCGCCGCTCCTACCGTACCGAGGTGCTCTTCGTAGTAGTTGCTAAAGAGGAACTTACGTGGAACGAAGCGCTGTGCCGCAACGGCGGGTGACGCCTCGCTCAGGCCCCAGCCCTGCAGCAAGGGCAGGCCGAGGCGGAAGAAGTTACGCGCCAGCTCCGGATTGAGCGCGGCCGCGCCACTCAGCACGAAGCGCAGGTTCCCGCCGAGCTGCTGGTGTACCTCTCGGAAGATCAGGCGTCCCAGGTTGACGCCCGTGCGTCGCTTGATCGTGTCGACGGCGCGCAGCCCGCGCTCGAACGTCTCCAGCCGTCCCTCCGCCTCTGCGCGACGAAGGATCGCTCGGTAGACCTGCTCGAAGAGCGCCGGCACGCCCAGGAACAACGTCGGCTTCACTTCTTTCAGCCGGTCGCGAACACGCAGCAGGTCGTTCTCGAACGTCAGCTCGCCGCCGTAGACCAGCTCGGCGAGGAAAATGATGAACGGGAACGCGTGGTGCAACGGCAGCACCAGCACGATGCGGTCCCTTTCGTCGAGCTGGATCGTCCTCCGGATCGACTCGACGTTCGACGTCAAGTTTTTGTGTGTGAGCATCACGCCCTTCATGCCGCCCGTCGTTCCTGACGTGAACACAATCGATGCCAGATCGTCCGGCTCGATGCGGCGCGACGCCAGCTCGCGGCGGCTCTCGTCCGTCGCCCGCAACGCGACCTCATCGAATGGCAGCAGGTCGGGACGTCCGCGGCGCAGGAATCGAGGCGGGTTGCCCGCCCGCGTCTCGGCCGCGCCCACGGCAATGATCTTCTCGGCCCCGCCGAAGCGCTCCGGCAGCCGGCTCAGCACTTTCGTCGAGGCGATGACAAAGCGCGCACCTGCGCGTTGCACCATCGACTCCACTTCGTCGCGCTTCAGCTCTGTGTACAGCGGTACGCCAACGCCTCCGGCGACCGAGACGCCCAGGTAGCCAACAACCCAATCGAGGCTGTTCTCGGCGATGATCGCCACGCGGTCGCCCTTCTGGAGCCCCAGTGCGATCAGGCCGGCGCCAAAGTCGTGCGCGCGACGGTAGAGCTGCTCGAAGTCCAGCTTCTCCCACTTGCCGCCGGCCCTCTGCTGGAAGCCGTGTTGCGAACCGAAGCGCGCTCGCGCGTCGGCGAGCAGGCCGGGGATGGTAAGCGGGGTCTCGCTCGTGAGCAGCAGCTCAGCGCCGGGATCGAGGGAGGGCTTAGGCTTGAATGGATTGATCGTCATGCGGCGAGGCTCGCTCCTCTCTAGCCACTCCGAGCGGGTTTGGGGCCGGGCTGCCCGATCAGGCGTCCTTCGTCTGTGAGCCGGTAACCCAGAGCGAAGACCGCGAATCCGGCCAGCGCGCACATCCCCGCGACGGGCCCGATCAGCCGGATGCCCAGCGGATCGCCGGCGCTCTTGCCGAATACCGCTAACACGAGAGCGAATAGAGCGGCTGCCAATCCCAACCCCATCTTTTGCAGCGTCGCCTGTACCCCATAGTAGAGGGCCTCGCGACGCTCGCCCGTGCGTTGTTCGTCGTAATCGATGATATCGGCTAGCAACGCTTGGGGGAAGACGAAGAGCCCCGCGATAGGGATCCCGAGTCCCAGCACGAAGAGCGATTGCAACAGTTTCGATATGCCCGGCATGAAGCCAAAGAAGAACAGCAACGGAAAGTAGAGCCCGCAGAGCAGCATCGATGCGCCGTAAACGGAGCGCTTGCTCACGCGCTGCGCCACCCACGACATAAGCGGGATGGACACGATGAGCGGCAGGAAGAAGACCGCCGTCAGCAGCGTCACCTTTGCCTCCGTCCTCTCCAGCTCGATCCCGAACGGCAGGTGCACGATCGTGTCGCGCAGGACCACGTCGACGTAGAAGGGAAGCCACTGAGTCAACATAACTTGCGCGACGGTAAACAAGACGAACGCCGGCACGAACGCCAGGAATTGCCCGTTCGAGAGCGTCTCGCGCACAGCCTCCCCGAAGCGAAAGCGCGTCGCGGTCACTTCGCGCTGGATGTGCTTCCGCACGCCGAGGACGGGCAGGTAGCGCGACACGAGCGTTATCCCCGCCATGAATAGTCCCATCCCGGCGAAACCTATAGTCGCGATCAGCGGTCCACCTAGCACGAAGACGATGCCCGCGCCCGCCGCACCGAAGAGCACTTTCCATGCCGAGAGGCTCACACGGTCTCGAGACCTGACAGCGATCTCGGGCAGTAGGGCGTCGTACGGCCCGCCGACGACGGTGTTCGCTAGAAAGAACAGCTCCAGCACCACGAATAGGTACACGGCGTTCCACGCGCTCTCGTGATCGATCGGGGGCGTCCAGAGCAGGAAGAAGCTCAGCGCCAGTATCGGCGTGCCGAGCACGATGAAAGGCAGGCGCCGCCCCCAACGGGTCTTCGTCCGGTCGCTCCAGTAGCCGATGAACGGGTCGTCCAGCGCTTCGATCACGCGCCCGATTACGAGCACGACGCCTACGAGCGCGATCGATACGAGCGGAGCATTATCCGCGTCGTCGGGCGGCGCGTAGAAGTAGATCAGCCACGCCGCGATCGCCTGAAACGTGATGTTCGCGCCCAGGCTGCCCGACGCGTAGAGAAGCCTGTTGGCTAGCGGAAGCTCCGGCCGTGGCTCGACGGGCACAGCCGGAGAGGGGAGGCTACTCGTCCTCGAAGAGCTTGCGCTGGTGTCGCTGGCGCAGCTTAGCGAGCGCCTGCGCCTCGATCTGCCGCGCCCGCTCGCGCGTTACGCCCAGCGCGTTGCCCACGACGTCCAGCGTCCGCGCCCTGCCGTCTGTGATGCCGAAGCGCAGCTCGATGACCTTTCGCTCGCGCGGCGAGAGCACATCTAGCGCCTCGCGGACGCGCGCGCGCAGCAACTCGCGCGTCGCCTCCTCCTCGGGGGAGGGCGACAGCAAGTCCTCGAGCAGGCTGCCCAGCGTACTTTCGTCCTCTTCACCCACCGGCGTCTCGAGCGAGATGACGGACTGGCGCAGCGCCCGGGCCGCCTCGCGTACCTTCTCCTGGCTCATGCCCATGAAGCGCGCCAGCTCGCTTACCTTCGGCTCGCGGCCGAAGTACTGGAATAGCCGCTCGCGCGCTTGCGTGTACTTCGAGATCAGCTCGTTGATGTGGATCGGTAACCGGATCGTCCGCGCTTTGTCGGCGATCGCGCGGCCGACTGCCTGGCGGATCCACCACGTTGCATACGTGCTGAATCGAAAGCCCTTTCGGTATTCGAACTTCTCCACCGCGCGCATTAGGCCGGCGTTGCCCTCCTGGACGAGGTCCATGAGCGGCAGGCCGCGGGCGGCGTGCTTCTTCGCGACGCTCACCACAAGGCGCAGGTTGGCGTTTACCATGTGGTCCTCAGCCCGAGCTGCTTCCTCGCGTGCCTTGCGGACGTAGGGCGCGAGCGCCTTGAGGTATGCCATCAACTGCTTGTTCCGCATCGTCGCCCCGCGCCCGACCAGCTTAAGTGCCTTCTCCAGCTCCTCGGGTGGCTCCGGGCCGAACATACGCAAACCGCCCGCGAGGCCGATTAACGTGTCGTGCGCCCGCGTGATCGGCTCGCGCGCGTAGGTTGACATCTTCTTTTCGATCCGCGGGTCGATCCCGTGGTCGATCGCCTCTTTGAGCTTCGGGCTAGCGAGTTGCTCGCGTAGGGTGCCGTCGCGCGGAAAGCCGCGGATGGCGCCGCTGCCTTCGAGCATTTCCAGCGCATCCCACATATCGCAGAGCAGCAAAAACGTAAGGTCTTCCAGCGTTGGTGGCTGGCCCGTCTCCTCCATGTACGAGTTGCTCAGCGCCGCAAGGATGCGCCCGTGCTCGACCCTCTGGAACAGGTCGATCTCTTCCTGAGGCGTCAGGAGCTTGAATCGGGCGATCTCGTTGAGATAGAGCTCTACAGAATCGGGAAGCTCGACATCGCTCGTCGATACTGCTGCTTTGCGTGCTGTAACCATAGTTTTTGTCTTCGACCCCCGGGCGCTAGACAACGTCCGGCCTTGGCCACTTCAAGTCGCAGCTCAGGCAGCGCGCCTGGACCAGCACATCGCCGTTCCAGTAGCTCGCCGTGAACGACTTCTGGCACCGCGGACAGACCTGATCGCCTAGGGCGACACGGTATGGCTGGCCGGCGGCGCGGTCATTCGCGCGGGCGTTCTGCTCGCTTCGACCGGACGACACGTAGCACCTCCACTGTCATTCTACACCCAAGGCCGCCTCCACCGAAGGGGGTACGGCCCAATTGACCGAACGTTTTTTTCGCCCATCTCATATAGACCGCGCCGATACCCCAGCGCCCGGTATCGGCCGCAACACTAGGATGAATCGATATACGCGTCTTGACCGTAATCCCTCCTGGTGGCATCGTGCCGAATTGATGGGCCGATACGCCGCCGCCGTGCTCCTCCTCCTCACGATGGTCTGGATTTTCACATCGTGCGGCCGCGACAAAAGCGCCCCCGAAACAACCACTCCCGGCGTCTCACCGGCCGAGGTCCTGCGCGGCCACGACGTCGGTGTCACCTCCGGCAGCAGCCCTGCGATTCTCGAGCTCCGTTATGTCCTGGCGGAGAAGTACGCCATCGGTTCATCCGTCCTCACCGGAACAGATATCCTGCTCCTTGGCTCCGCCGCTGACTCGCTCGTCGACCAGCTCCGCTCGGGCCAGCTTCGCTATGCCGTCCTTCCGCCGCTGGCCGCCTTCCAGGCGCAAGACGATGCCCGTCTCCGTGTCCTCCTGCCGATCTCTAAAGACATGCAGGAGCTTACCGGCGTCCCTGTGCCTCACTCCGTCCTCGCTTCCTACGCCGACATCATCTCGCAGAAGCCGGCCGTGATGACCGAGTTGAATCGCATGCTTCGCGATTCGCTCGCGCACTTCCAAGCCAATCGAGGACTGGTCCTCGATGCTGTGGCGCAGGAAAGGAACGCGGACCGGGCCTTCCTCGACTGGTGGTGGAGCCGCTTCGACATGCCGCTTGGCCAGCTTTCCCCGGACTTCCAGCAGGGCATCCTGCGCTTCTGGCAGGCCGCGGTCGGTCTCGGCGATATAGAGGACTACCCGGAGCTCACCGACGTGCTCTTCGCCGGCCCGGCGGGCACCGCTCCATCACCGGTGCAAGGCGGCCGCCAGACGGTTAGCCTCGCCGTCCTTGACGATCCCAGCCGCCGTGCCGCCCTCTACGCGATCGAGAACGGGCTCGTCACATCGAACCTCGTCGACCTCAACATAACGTATCTGCCGCAGGCCGAGCTGACCGAAGCCGCGTCGACTCGTCAGTACGATGTTGTTGAGACCGCACCAACGCTTATCGTTCAGGGCCGCGAGCGCGGCGTCGACTTTATGATCATCTCTGCCGGCCTGATCGATCTGGATGGCACACAACTCTACACGTACGACTGACGCCAAATTGACCGGTCGCAGGCACGCTGGTAAACTTCGCCCCGATAGCAAGGCGGCGGCTCATTCTTGGTACGGAGGCCAAATATGAAGCGGGTCCTTTACTCCATCGTCGCTCTCTTCGCACTCTTCCTCTCGTTTAGCTTGCTGGGCGATGGCGCCCGGGCGCAGGACGATATCGCCGGCGCCGGCAACAAGGCCATCCTGGACTTGCCGGGCTGCACGACGAGCTCCATTCCAGCGAATGACGACGGTTCGAGCCCTCAGGTTGCCACCGGCTTCCCACTCAATTTCTTTGGGACGAGCTACAGCAGCCTCTACGTCAACAACAACGGCAACGTTACGTTTGGTTCTACGCTGGCTACCTACACGCCGTTTCCGCTACAAGAACAGGCCACGGACTCCGTCATCATCGCCCCGTACTTCGGTGATGTTGACACTCGCGCGGCCGGCTCAGGGCTCACGACGTACGGCACGACTACGTTCATCGGCAGGCCAGCCTTCTGCGTCAACTGGGTCAATGTTGGCTATTACGCGGTCCACCTCGACAAGCAGAACAGCTTCCAGCTTCTCCTGGTCGACCGCTCCGACGTCGGCGTCGGTGACTTCGACATCATCTTTAACTACAACAAAGTCCAGTGGGAGACCGGCGACGTAAGCGGAGGCACAGGCGGCCTCGGCGGCGACTCGGCGCGCGTCGGCTACACAAACGGCGTCGACACATCGCTAGAACTGCCCGGCTCCGCCGTAAACGGCGCCTTTTTGGACAGCGCCGCCACTGGCTTGATTCACAACAGCTTCAACTCGCTCCAACACGGCCGCTACATCTTCTCGGTCCGCAACGGCGCTGCGCCCGTCGGAGGCACGATCTCCGGCCTGATCCACCGTAACGACCTCGGCGGCGATTCCGCCGTCCCCGGATCGTTCGTCCAGGCCTGCTTCGCCTTCGACCCGGCGCCTCCCTGTCAGGTGACGACGAGCGATGCGAACGGGCACTATCAGTTCGTCGGCCTGCCCGGCGGCGGTAACTACTTCGTGACCGCGTTCCCGCCGAGCGGCGAAACGGCGCTTGGCCCGCGGACGATCGGCGCGTTGTTTATGCCTGTGAGTGGTGCCGATCTCGTAAACCAGGACATCAAGCTCATCCCATCCGTACCGCCGCCCCCCGGCGTCACAATCGAGACGCCCTACCACGCGGGCGACGGCACGCCGGCGATCAGCCGCGCCAGAGGCGCGACCTTCCGTCAAACGGGGGCCTGCGCGGGAGGCTCCGCAAGCTGGTCGATTACGCAAAACGGAAACCTCATCACGTCGGGCTCGATGACCGAGACAGCGCCCGGCAAGTACAAGGGCACCATCCCACCAATCCTTACCGGCAACGTGAACGGCCGCGCGACCATGAACATCACGATCAACTGTCCGGGCGTTGGCGATAAGGACGACGACTTCGATATCTACATAGACCCGAGCGGCCACGTCCTCAACAGTGTTAACGGCATGCCCGTCGTTGGTGCGACCGTTACGCTGTATCGGTCCGACAGCGCCGTAGGCCCATTCGCGGTGGTACCGGACGAGAGCGCAGTCATGTCACCATCGAATCGCAACAACCCCGACCTGACGGACGCAGAAGGCTTCTACCGCTGGGACGTCATCGCTGGCTACTACCAAGTGCGCGCGGAGAAGACAGGCTGCCACGCTCCGGGCAATGCCGGTCAAGCCTTCGTCGAGACAATCGTCCTACAGGTCCCGCCGCCTCAGCTCGACGTCGATCTCATGCTGGACTGTGGCAGCGGCCCGCAGCCAACGAGCACGCCCCCCGGTCCGACGCCCGGGCCAACGATGTCCGGGCCGACGCCGACGCCCTCCATCGAGTACGGAAACGTCAACTGCGTTGGAGGCGTGAACAGCATCGATGCGGCGCTGGTGCTCCAGTTCGGGGCCTCGCTCATCACGTCGCTCGCCTGCCAGGCGGCCGCGAACGTGAACGGCGATAGCGCGATCAACAGCATCGATGCCGCGTTCATCCTGCAGTTCGTCTCCGGGCTCTTAGGCCACCTGCCGGTCTAGCGCCGGCCATCTCATGGTCGCGACAGGCTGTCGCCCAGGGCGACTCTGCGAAGGGCCCCTCCCGGTTATCTGCGCGCGTCTGCCGAGCTCCTCCGCTCGGTCTGCTACAATCGCCGTGCCAGACTGAGAGCCACTGAGGAGGAACCCCCATGAACGATCGAGATGTCGTCATCGTCGAAGCCGTGCGCAGCGCTACCGGCCGCAAAAACGGCAGCCTGAGCGGCGTCCACCCCGTCGTGCTGCTCGCGAGAGTTCTGGAAGAGCTCATGCGGCGCGCCAAGCTCCCCGCCGACGTCGTCGAGGACGTCGTCGCCGGCTGCGTCGACCAGATCGGCGACCAGGCCGCCAACATCGGCCGCAACGCCGTCCTCACGGCCGGCTTCCCGTATACGATCCCCGCCACGACCGTCGACCGGCAGTGCGGCTCCGCCCAGCAGGCGATCCACTTCGCGGCGAACCTGGTGCAGTCGGGCGTCGTCGATGCCGCGATCGGCTGCGGCGTCGAGAGCATGTCGCGCGTGCCGATCCTCTCGCCCATGCAGGACGGCATGGCCGCCGGACACGGCTTCCCGATGCCGCCCGAGCTATCCGAGATGTACCCGCTCGTCATGCAGGGCACCTCGGCCGACATGATCGCGAAGCAGTGGGGCATCTCGCGCGAGGACGTCGACAAGTACTCTTACGAGTCGCACATGAAGGCCGCGCGCGCCCGCGACGAGGGCCGCTTCGACAGCGAGATCATGCCCATGAAGGTCTCGCTCGAGGGCGTCGAGACCGTCTTCAAGCAAGACGAGGGCATCCGCCCCGACACGTCGCCGGAGAAGCTCGCCGCGCTCAAGCCCTCCTTCGCCGAGGACGGCATCCACACGGCCGGCAACTCATCGCAGATCTCAGACGGCGCGTCGGCCGTCCTGCTCATGTCGGCGGCGAAGGCGAAGGAGCTGGGCGTGAAGCCGCGCGGCCGCATCGTTGCGCAGGCCGTCGTCGGCTCCGAGCCCGTCCTGATGCTCACCGGGCCGATCACCGCCACGCCGAAGGTGCTCGACAAGGCCGGCCTCAAGCTAGGCGGCATTGACCTGTTTGAGATCAACGAGGCGTTCGCCGCGGTGATCCTGGCCTGGGAGAAGGAGCTGCACCCGGACATGCGCAAGGTCAACGTCAACGGCGGCGCGATCGCGCTCGGCCACCCGCTCGGCAGCACGGGCGCCAAGCTCATGACCACGCTCCTGCACGAACTCGAACGCACAGGCGGCCGCTATGGCCTCGAGACGATGTGCTGCGGCGGCGGTCTCGGCACGGCGACCATCATCGAGCGGCTGGGGTAGCCTTTATCCCGAGGGACAGGCTTCTCGCAGAGTCGCCTATAGGAGACAGCCTGTCGGGAGAGGAGGCCGGCATGACCGACGCAACCGACATCCAGGACATCGAAGGGCTCGCTAAGGGCGTCATCGACGGCATCTGTGCGTTTATCGACGCGGAGATCCTGCCGATGGAGGAGCAGTACCGCGAGATCTTGTCCAACGAGCGCCGTCTCTTCAAAGACGACGGCCGCCTCGTCGACGAGATCGCCGAGGCCCGTCTCACCGTCCGGCGCAAGTCGGCCCAGGCCGGCTTTTATACCATGCTCAGCCCCAAAGAGGTCGGCGGCGGCGGCATGCCCTTCGAGCTCGCCGCGCTAGTGCTGGAGGCCGTCTACCGCCGCTACGGCCCGGGCCGGCTGCTCATCGGCTGGTCGAACGGCTTCCTCACCATGCCCTTGCTCGCAAGCTTTGTCGATGGGCCAACCCATATGTTCCTGGGCGTCGGCGACGCGATCCGGCGCGACGTGCTGCCCGGCCTCCTCGCCGGCGAAAAGACCGTCTGCTTCGGCCTCACCGAACCCGACGCCGGCTCCGATGTCTGGGGCATCAAGTCCAAGGCCCGCCGCGACGGGGACGAGTGGGTGATCAGCGGCACGAAGCAGTGGATCACCAACGCTCCCTACGCCGACCACGCCGCCGTCTTCGCCGTCACCGACCCCGATCTCGTCGCGAAGCGCAAGGGCGGTATCACCTGCTTCCTCGTCGATGCTACGACGCCGGGCTATAGCGTCGAGGCCGTCCTGGGCGTCATGGGCCACTTCGCCAGCGACTGCGGCATCATCGCCCTCGACGACGTGCGCGTCCCCAACGATCGCGTCATGGGCACGGTGGACCAGGGTTTCCAGGTCGGCATGTTCGGCATCTCGGAGGGGCGCATGTGCATCGCCGCCATCTGCCTGGGCATGGCTGAATGGGCGCTCGACCGCTCGCTAGAGTACGCGAAGCAGCGGCACACCTTCGGCCAGCCGCTGGCGGACCATCAGGCGATCCAGTTCATGCTCGCGGAGTCGGCCATCGACATCTTCAGCGCAAAGCAGACGGTCCTCCGTACCACGCAGCTCCTCGACGGCGTTCGCGCCGGCGGCCGCATGCCCGTCAAGGAGATCAGCATCGCGAAGGCGTACTCGGTCGAAGCTGCGGAACGCGTGATGGACCGCGCCATTCAAATTCACGGAGGCATGGGCCTCTCCAGCGAGCTGCCGTTCCAGGACGGCTACCGCGCCATTCGCACCGTTCGCATACCGGACGGCACCGCCGAGATCCAGCGCCGCACCATCGCCCGCCAGCTCCTCCGGGGAGATACGATCTTCTAGCCCGTGAGCCGGAGCGTGGGGCGGGTAGGGGCGCACAGCTGTGCGCGCCGGGCTCTATCGTGGGACAGGCTTCTCGCAGAGTCGCCTTAGGAGACAGCCTGTCAGCGCCGGACGAGCCTTCTGCTGTCATCCTGAGCCGTTCGCCGCAGGCGAAGAGGCGAAGGACCTCAGTCACCGATGTGGCGAGGCGCCCGTAGGGGCGGCCATCCGGCCGCCCTCGCCCGCCTCGGCGGGCGGCCGTAACTCCGCGACACGCTCATGGCGTTAGTTGCGGCCGAGGCTTTGCCTTACGACCAGTTGATTGCTTCCGAGGCGTGACGCGAGCGTCGATGGCCCTGACGATTTTCCGGCATGAGGCCTCAATCTCCTGCATGATCGAGATTACGTCATCTAGCACCGCCGTTAGCCTATCGCTGCTTTCATTTAGGGCTTGACTTAGCTTGAGCTGACGGAGATTGGCAACGCTATCCCGATACCCAGTAATTCCCTGTACTCGGCTCGTTTTGGAGTTCTTTATCATGTCGAGCAGTTCGGCCCTAAACTGCACAATTTTCTGCCGTTGGCTGACGATGGCCTCTTCGCCCACGGTCTCAAAATATGCGACGTAGTTTTCCGCAAGATCAGTTGCACAAGACCGCATTACCGTCGTGCATGCCTCGACCACCTGAGCGTGCTCATCTATATCGCCTGCGGCATCCGCAGCGCGTTTACGTCGACGTTGGGGATCATCGGCAACCTGTTGGAACCGGCTCACATGACGCTGAAGCTTTGGGTTCAGTCTGGACATACTCTTGATGATGATCTGGAGCTGCTTGGTAAGGATTTGCATTGCCTCGATGCCGTCCGGCGCGAAGTCGAGTAGGCCCTTCTCGGCGGGCGCGCGAGGCTCAACATCCGGCTCTAGGAGAACGCGCAGCCGGACGATTTCCCGATAGGCTCCCTCAAACAAGAAGCCCAGAGCCAAACAAAGCCCAATAGTCAGCCATCCCCACGACGGTAGCCATGAAAAGACATCCGAAACGAGTGGAAGTTGCAGATCGGTCGGCCCCTCGTCGCGCCAGTACTCGAATGCGGCCACGAGCAGCGTAAGAACGACGGCAACCTTGCCCTGAGGCCGCATGTGCCGGAACAGGTCCGTTGCCACAGCTGTGCGCGTAAACCGAGGATGTCCACCCATGCGTCCAGCATACCCCCTCGCGCCCGCTCCGTTCGACGTTCCTTAACACCGATTTAACTTGTGAAGTCTTGCACTTATGTCCGGACGGGTGTAGCGTAGTACATGAGATGAACGAGACGCAGAGCGGAGGAGGCAACACCATGGACGCAGCGCTTCGCAGCGCCGCCGACCGCCTCGGGCTCATCGCCTACGCGTTCTTGGTCTCTGGCGGACGCCCCGATTGGCAGCTCATCCTCGGGGAGCCACGCCAGGACGACACCGGCGGCGACCGGGTCGAGGCACGACAGCCTCAGGACCCGTTTGCCGACACCGTGCCGTTTGACCTCGACCGCGAGCAGGAGCTCGTCGGCGGCTACTAGACGACCACCCTCGTCTAGACAACGAAGAGTCCTTCCTCGGAAGGGCTCCTTTCGTTTCTCTGGGCTACAATCGCATCCGTGTGGGCCGTAGCTTAGAGGCCCCGCGCGGCTTGTCGCGCGTTCAAATAATCGGCCGCTCTCGATCGCGCCTCGGTCGATCCCCTCTCATCGTGCTATGATCCGTCGAAGCAAGGCCCCGTAGCTCAGGGGCCCCGCGCGGCTTGTCGCGCGTTCCAAATAATCGGCCGCTCTCGATCGCGACTCGGTCGATCCCCTCTCATCGTGCTATGATCCGTCGAAGCGAGCGCCCGTAGCTCAGAGGCCCCGCGCGGCTTGTCGCGCGTTCCAAATAATCGGCCGCTCTCGATCGCGACT
>JBBDXS010000019.1:184020-471983 GCA_040902195.1 Dehalococcoidia bacterium | reverse complement strand
GGCCCCGCGCGGCTTGTCGCGCGTTCCAAATAATCGGCCGCTCTCGATCGCGACTCGGTCGATCCCCTCTCATCGTGCTATGATCCGTCGAAGCGAGGGCCCGTAGCTCAGTGGTTAGAGCGGCCGGCTCATAACCGGTTGGTCCCTGGTTCGAATCCAGGCGGGCCCACCACACTCGAAACTCGATGCTCGAAGCTGGAAGCTCGAAGACTGCGAGCTCGGACGTTAGCGATTTCACCACACGATGACGGACTCTCTCGCGATCGACGCGGCATTCCTCACCAAGCTCGGCCTGAAGCCGGGGCAGCGCCTCGGCCTTGTGCGCGCACCCGACGCGTGGGCGGCCGCGCTCGAGAAGGCCGCAGACGCAGCGAGCTGGGCGACGGCGTCGAAAGCACGCACGGCGGACGTCATCCTCGCCTGGCTCGAACCGCGCGACGATCTGCGGATGGCCTTCGACGCGCTCGAACGCAAGATCCCGCCTGCGGGTGCGGTCTGGGCCGTCATCCCGAAGAAGAGCGCGCTCCGCAACGGCGAGGACGCCGTCGCCTGGGCCGAGATGCAGGCCGCCGGACTCGCCTCCGGCCGCCTCGTCGACAACAAGGAGCTGCGCTTCGACGACCGTTACTACGGCACGCGATTCGTCGTGCGCAAAGACCAGCGATGACTGAAATAGCGCCGCTGTTTGTGCTCATCCACAGCCCGCTTGTCGGGCCGCTTAGCTGGAGCCTCGTTGCCGAGCAGCTCCGCGCGCGCGGCCATGAGGCCATGACGCCATCGCTCTTCGCCACTTCTCCCCATGAAGGCCAACACTGGTCGAGCCACGTCGAGGCGGTAACGTCCGCCCTGCGAGGCGTCCCGCACGACCGCCCCGTCGTCCTCGTAGCACACAGCGGAGCTGGCCCGCTGCTGCCGGCGATAGGCCACAGCGTCGGCCATCGCGTCGCTGTCTACCTCTTCGTGGACGCCGCACTGCCGGGGAAGGATGGGCAGAGCCGACTCGACCTCTTCGACCCTGCCGACGCCGAGCGGTTCCGCGCAACAGCCGTCGATGGAATGATTCCCGGCGTTTGGCGGGATGAGGCGCTCCTGCGAGCCGTCGGCATCGAAGATGCCTCGCTCCGGCGGCGATTCATCGCTGAGGTGCCTGATGTCGAGCTCGCTGTCTACGAAGAGCCGCTGCCAGTTCCCGTCGGTTGGCCCGACGCACGTTGCGCCTACGTCCTGTTCAGCCCCCCCTACGAAGCTGACGCGCGCCGGGCGTCCACTTGCGGCTGGGCATTCCGCGAATTGCCCGGCGGCCACTTCCACATGCTGGTCGACCCGACCGCGGTAAGCGAGGCACTGCTCCGCTTGGTCGGCGACATGGGGGTGTAGCGTGCAGCCCGAGCAGGTCGCAGCCTTCCTCCAGCACAAGATGCCCGGCGCGAAGGAGATCGAGGTCTCCCAGCTCGAGCGCATCTCCGGCGGCGCGTCGCGCGAGACGTGGTCGTGCGACGCCACCTGGCGCGAAGGCAAGGCGCGCGCCGGCCGCGGCCTGATCATCCGCCGCGATCCCGAGGCCTCGCTGCTGGAGACCGAGCGCTACGTCGAGTTCAGCATCTATCAGGCGCTCCAGGGCAGCGGCGTCCCGGTGCCCGAGGTCTTCTGGGTCGAGACCGACCCGCAGTGGCTCGAGCGGGCCTTCTTCGTCATGGCGCGCGTACCGGGCGACGCCTCGCCGCAGTCCGTCATCGCGAGCCCGCACGCCGCAGCGATCGCGCAGCAGAAGGTCGACATCCTCGCGCGCATCCACGCCATCGATACCTCCGGCCTCGACTTTCTCGATGCGCCGGACGGCTCGCCCGCCGCGCACGAGATCGACCGCTGGGAGCGCATCATGCGCAAGGAGCAGCTCGAGCCGCAGCCTGCGCTCGAGCTGGCGATCGCATGGCTGCGCGCGCACCAGCCTGTCGCGCAGAAGGTATCGATCGTGCATGCGGACTATCGCACCGGCAACTTCCTCGTCGACAGCGCTCGCATCACCGGCGTCCTCGACTGGGAGATGGTCCACCTCGGCGACCCGATCGAGGACGTCGCGTGGGTCTGCATCCGTTCCTGGCGCTGGGCCGGCGATAGCAGAGTAGGGGGCCTCCTTCAGCGCGACGACTTCTATCGCCGCTACGAAGCGGCCAGCGGCCTCACTGTCGATCCGGACGCCGCGCTCTTCTGGGAAGTGCTCGGCAACCTCAAGCTCGCTGTGATCTTCGTTACCGGCGCGCGCTCGTTTGTCGAAGGACGCAGCAAGGACGCCATCCACGCTTTCACTACCTTCCAGAACGCCGACATCGAAGCGGAGCTCCTGCGCCTCATCTCGTAGGGGCCGCTGTTGTCATCGCTAGGGGGAGGGTGGTAGAAGACCTCGTAGGCGAGGGTCTTCAGACCCTCGCGCGCGTCGCGTCGGCGTCTAAAGGCCCCGACCTACACGTTCACCTGCGCACAATCGGAGGTGCATCATGCGACCAACCACCGAAGAGCTCCTGCGCGGCCTGCAAGGCTCGCTCCTTACGTACGTCCTGCCCGAGCTGCAGACAAACCACGGGCGCACCGAGCTGATGTTGACCTACGCGCTTCTCGGGATCGCCGCGAACGAAGTCGACGGCGCGGCGCAGCGTCTTGTTGACGACAACGTCGCGATGCGCGCGATCGCCCGGGAGGCCGCCGACACGCTGACGCCAATCGATGCCGCTCTCGCCGCCGAGCTGCGCGCGCTCGCGAACGAGACCGACGCGTCGGTGCTCGTCTCGGAGCTATCGAGTACGAACACGCGCCTGCGAGGCGTCATCGGGCGGGCAGGAGTCCTGCTGGAAGAACGGAACGAGCCGTCGCTGCACGACCTTCGCGCCGCGATTATCACGCACCTGCGCGCCGAGGCGCAGCAGCGCAACCACGAGGTCCTCGGTCCGCGATCGGACGGCTGATGGCGACGGACACCGCTCACGACGTTGCAGGCCCGGGTCGCATCGCCGCGCTCGACGCCCTGCAGGTCCGCGACTTCCGCTATCTCTGGTTCAACGCGTTCTCGTTCTACGTCTCGCGCGGCATGGGCATGATCGCGACGAGCTGGCTCGTCCTCGACATGACCGACTCGCGCTTTCTCGTCGGCGCGGTCCTCTTCGTCCAGGGCGCGCCGCTCGCGCTCTTCTCGCTTCCCGCCGGGATCATGGCCGACCGCGTCGACCGCCGCTGGCTACTCATCGTGAGCCAGGGTGCGACGACCGCCGCGACAGGCGTCCTGACCGTGCTCATCGTCGCCGGCATCGTGACGACGTGGGAGATCTTCGCTCTCGCGTTCGCCATGGGCAGCGCGATGGCGCTCGGCCAGCCGCCGCGACAGGCGCTTGTGCCCGCGCTCGTCGGCCCCGACAAGCTGATGAACGCGATCGTCCTCAACAACCTGATCCAGAACCTGTCGTTCGTGATCGGACCTGCCTTTGCCGGAGTCCTTCTCGCCACGACGGGCTTCAGCGGCACGTTCATCGCGCAGGTCGCGCTCCTGGCCGTCGGGCTGCCCTGGCTCCTCTCGATGCGCTCACCACGCGTCGAGCGCGTGCAGAAGCGCGCCTCCGGCCTCGCCGACCTGCGCGAAGGCCTCGCCCATATCGGGGACAGCCCGTTCATTCTCTCGCTCTTCGCCGTCACGGCGTTCACCGGCGTCTTCTTCGTGGGCAGCTACCAGGCGCTTGTGCCCATCTTCGCCCGCGATGTCCTCGACGTCGGATCGCTCGGCCTCGGCATGCTCAGCGCGGCGTTCGGCGCCGGCATGTTCGCCGGCTCGATCTACATCGCCTCACGAGGCAACTTCGCCCGCAAGGGCGAGGTGCTGCTCATATCGCTTCTGATCGGCTCCGTGGTGTTCTTAGTCTTTGCGCTCTCGCGCTGGTACGCGCTCTCGCTCGTCACGATGGTGGCCTGGGGCTTCGGCGCGGCCTTCTTCATGAACTTGACGATGACGCTGATCCAGTCGCACACGCCCGACCGGCTGATGGGACGCGTCATGGCTGTGCAGGCGCTCGCGTTCTACGGCATGAGTCCCGTCGGCAACCTGGTTGGCGGCGCGATCGCCCAGCTCGCCAACGCACCCGCTGCAGCTGTCGTTGGTGCGGTCGCCGTCGGCCTCATGTCCGCGTACTTCTTCTTGCGCCGCCCGGAGCTTCGCGAAGCGACGTGATGCGAGCTGCCGCGTCTTGTCATCCTGAGCGCGCGCCTGTCCGCCTTAGGCGGATAGGATCTAGCGCCCCGCGAGGGCGATGCGATCCCCTATGTCATCCTGAGGGGTGAGGGGTAGAGCGCGAATGGGGCGGGGAGCCCGAAGGACCTGACGGAACTTACCGCAGATCGATCTCGATCTGGTCCTCGCCGAAGAAGCCGGGATTATAGATCAGCCGCGTTATCTCGGCTGTCTCCGGCACCTCGAACGCAACGCGGCCGCGCAGTGTGTCGCCGGCTGCCAGCGTTCCAGAGTTTAGTTCCTGTGGCGCGTCGGCGTAGCCGGCATCGTACTCGAAGTTATCCGTGTCCTTCAGCTTGAAGTCGAACACGAAGTACTGCTGCTGCTCGCTGGAATTGTTCGTAAGCGACACTTCTACTACTACCCACCGATTGCCGGCGGCAGGCGCGTAGAACTCGTCGCTAGCTGCGTACGGGTCCTGCACGCCGTGGAGGAGCAGCGTGTAGTTTGCGCTCTCCACGTCTTCGCCCACACCGCCGGTCGCAGGAGTTGGGTCAGCGCCTCCACTGTCGCTCGAGTTGAAGAAGTCGCCGCCGAACTCATCGACAAGGTCTCGGAGCTCCGGCCCGCACTCCTGTCCAACCGCCGCGTCGAGGTCGGGCGGAGTGACCGCCTCGGGCGGTGGACTTGGCAGCGTCAGTGCGCCGACCAGCCCACCCTCGCTCAGCGCGTCGATGCTATCGATGCCGTACTCGAGCTCAGCGATGAACGCGTCGTGGTAGTCCTCCAGCTCCGAAGGCGGATCGACGTCGCGCATGTCATCCTGGAAGTCGCTGAGCGGCCCCTTGAGCTCGGCGAGCGCTTCGAACAGCACGGAAAAGTCTACATCGTCCGTCGTCGGCGTCTCGAACGAGGCGAACGTATCGCCGGCGTTCTCGAGCAGGCGACGGAGCGGGCTGCAAAGCTGGCCCGCGTACTCGCGCACGGAATCGCTGACCGGCGTCAGGCGCGCTTCATCGATCTCCGCGTCGAACGTCTGTTGCGCCGGTGTCGATGACTTGCTACCGCCGCCGCCGCAGCCCGTCGCAAGCAGTACGATGAGCGTCATCGCGGCGAGAAGCCACACATACTTCATCCCGCGAGCATACGCAGCGCGCGAAGCAGGGTCAATTAGGGAAAACCTGTAGGGGAGGCGGCTCTACGCTGCGGCGGTCTCAATGGGGAACCTGTAGGGGAGGCCTTCAGGCCTCCCGCCACGGACTGACAGCTAGTCCCGCCTCCACGCCTGGAGCCGCCGGACGCCTTCCTCAAGCCTGTCGTCCGGCACGCTCAGCGACAGGCGGACGTAGCCCTCGCCGTGCTTGCCGTAGCCGACGCCCGGCGTCACCACGACGCCCGTGTCGTCCAGCAGCCGCGCCGCAAAGTCGATCGAGCTCGCGCCGTCCGGCAGCCCGGCCCAGAGATACAGGCTCGCTTTCGGCGTTTCGACGCGCAATCCGATCCCACGCAGCGCCTCAACCAGCCGGTCGCGGCGGCGTTGATAGATGGCGTTGTGCTCCTCGATGCAGTCCTGCGGCCCCTCGAGTGCTGCGATCGCCATGAGCTGGATCGCGTTCGGGATGCCGGAGTCCAGGTTGGACTTCACGCGCGTCAGCGCATCGATCATCTGCGCGTTGCCGGCCGCCATGCCGATGCGCCAGCCCGTCATGTTGTAGCTCTTCGAGAGCGAATTTACCTCGACCGACACGTCGCGCGCGCCCTTCGCCTGCAGGAAGCTCGGCGGCACATACTCGTCGTACGAGACCTCGCTGTACGCCATGTCGTGCACGATCACGATGTCGTGCTTCTTCGCGAACGCCACAGCCTGCTCGAAAAAGTCGACGTCCGCGATCGCGGCCGTCGGGTTGCTAGGATAGTTCAGCCAGAGCAGCTTCGCGCGCGCGGCAACAGCGTCCGGTACGGCGTCGAGGTCGGGCAGGAACGTTCGTTCCTCGAGCAGCGGCAGCGCGTACGACTCGCCGCCGGCCAGCTCGACCGAGACGCTGTACACGGGATAGCCCGGGTCCGGTGTCAGCGCGACGTCGCCCGGGTCGATGAAGCAAAGCGGTATGTGGCCGATCCCTTCCTTCGAGCCGATCAGCGGCACAACTTCTTTGTCCGGATCGAGCGAGACGCCGAACCGCCGCTTGTACCAGCCGGCGACAGCCTTGCGGAACGCAGGCAGGCCATCGGTCTCTGGATAGTGGTGGTTCGACGCGTCGCGCGCCGCCTCGACCAGCGCGTCGATGATGTGCGGCGGCGTCGGCAGATCCGGGTCGCCAACGCCGAACGAGATCACGTCGACGCCCTGCGCTCGCTTTTCGGCAATCTTGCGCGAGATCGCGTGGAACAGGTAGGGCGGCAGCTCCTCCACTCGCTTGGCGAACCTCACCGGCCGACCCTCCTGCGCACGCTGATGCGCACGGTGCGCCGCCGCTCCAGCACCTGCCGCACCTCTTCTTCATCGATCGGCCGCCGGTAATCGAGCCCTGTTTCATCCGGCACGAACCCCAACTTCCGGTACAGCGCGATCGCTGGGCCGTTGTCCGTGTTCACCGTTAGCGACGCGCGTCGCATGCCCTGCTCGCGGAACCATGAGAGCGCCCAGCGCATCGCTGCCTCGCCCAGCCCGCGACGCTGGTAGTCGGGATGGACCGCGAGGTCCGAGACGTAGCCCGAGCCGTCGGTGTCTTTGCGCAGCCGCAGGAAGCCTGCCGTGCGTTCAGCCTCGATGTCTTCGAGCAGCCGCACGGCGTGTGGCTCTTGACCCAGGTCTCGCGCCGCCGTCGGCGTGAGGAACGACGCCGCGAACGCGATCGCGTCCAGCTCCGCGATCGCCTCGGCGTCCTCGATCCGCGCGCCGCGAATGCGAAAGCCCGGCTGCACGTCGTTGCTCGTCGCGCCGCCCGAAGGCAGCTCGTGAGCCACCATGCTCAGCCACTCGCGCGACAGCTCGAACGCACTCGCGAGCAGCACCGGCTCCACATACGCGCGCTCGGGCGCGGCACTCAGCCTGAAGCGCGCACCCAGCGGCGCCTCGTCCAGCCTGGCCGCCCGCGCGACGCGCTGCAGCATCTCCGGAAAGTCGCGGATGAACGCATCGCGGTCTGGGAACGTGTACTGCAGATCGAGCGCCGCCGATCGCGGCAGCCCGACGAGCACCGACATACCCTCGGTCGCGATGAGACCCTCGCGCTCACGCTCAAGCTCGCGGAACTCCCCCTCCGACATCGATAGGTAACGCAGCGCTCCGTGCTCCAGCTTGCGGAACGCATCCGACGGCTTCGCTTCTATCCTGCGGATCTGCTTCATGACGCGGTTCTCGGTTCTGGGTCCTTGGTTCTCATTCGGGCCACTCGCCCGTGTACACCTCGACGGCCGGGCCGGTCAGGAAGACCTCGCCTGCGCCGTCCCACTCCAGGACGAGTGTACCGCCCGGCTGCGTTAGCTCGACGCGCGCGTCCGCGAGATGGTGCAATCGAGCCGCCACCATCACCGCCGACGCGCCGGTGCCGCAGGCGAGCGTCTCACCCACGCCACGCTCCCACGTGCGCGATTCGATGTGCGCGCGATCGATGACGCGCGCGATCGAGAAGTTGACGCGCGCCGGAAACAACGCGTGGTGCTCGACCTTCGGGCCTATCGTAAGCAGTTCATATTCGTCTACGCTTGACACGAACTCGACGGCGTGCGGGTTCCCCATCGACACGCACGTGACGGCCAATCGACGTCCTTCGACGTCAAGCGCGACGTCCTTCAGCGGCGCCTTCGCCTCGATCGCGATGGGGACCTCCTGGGCCTCAAACCGCGGGCGGCCCATCGATACGCGGACCGACTGCACGAGCCCGTCTCGAACGTCCGCCTCCGCCTTCGACACGCCGGCCAGCGTCTCGACCGTGATCGCGCCGTCGCGAAGCTGCGCCAGCGCGTGATCGACGGCGTACTTCACGAAGCAGCGCAGTCCGTTCCCGGACGTCTCCGCCTCCGAGCCATCGGCGTTGTAGAGCACCATGCGCAGGTCCGCCGCGCTGGAGTCCTCGATCAGCAGCAGGCCGTCGGCGCCCGCGCCGAGGTTGCGCTCGCAGATCGACACCGCTAGCCGCGACCAATCGCGCTCGCCGTCGCGCGCGTCGATGACGAGGAAGTCGTTCCCTGCGCCGTGCAGCTTCGTGAACTTCATGCCTTCGCCCCCGATGCGACGAGGTCCTTCGTCACATCGATGTGTCCCAGGTGCAGCGCGAAGTGATGGATCACGTGCATGAAGGCCTCGCGCACGGACACTGGTTGCGTCGTGCCGACGCCCCAGAGCGCCTGGTTCGGGTCGCGCATCTCGTCGAGCGCGCCGTCCGGCAGCGCCGCCAGCGCCTGATCGATCCGTCCCGACAGCTCGCGCGCCCGCTCGAGCAGCGGCGCTGCGCTGCTGCCGGACGAGACGAACTCGGCGTTGCGGTCGCGCGGGATGTGCTGTCCGCAGGCAATGCCCAGGATCCAGCCCTCGGCGTTGCCCAGGATGTGTGTCGCCAGCACGAAGATGCTGTTCGGCTCCGCAACCTGCGGCCGCCAGTTGAGCGCGCGCTCGTCCAGCCCATCGACCGTCCTCTCCAGCCGGTCGAACAAGGAGTGCAGCTCGTCCACGTACAGCTTCAGTTCGTTGTTCACTATAGTCGTTCCTTCAGTTCCTCCGAAGTAAGGCCGGCCTCCCGAAGCACGTTCGCTAAGGTGCCAGTAGAAATAGTGCGCGAGCGGTGGTACGGAACCGTGACGCGCCTCTTGCTTTCAGGATGCCGGAATATCCAGTGACTGCCAGAGACCCGAACACGAATAAACCCTGAGCGCTCCAACGCGCGCACCAACTGAGCGGCCGTCGTCCGCGGCAACCGCGGCATTAGACCTCAAGAAGAACCTGCTCGACCTCGTCCTGAGGGACTTCCTCGCCTTCGGCCTCCATATCCTGAACGTAACCCTCGATCGCTTCCCGAATGTTTTTCAGCGCTTCCTCGCGGCTTGCGCCGTAGCTAACGCAGCCTGGCAGTGCTGGCACGATGGCGTTGTAGTAGCCTGCGAACTCCGGGTCCCGCTCAGGCGAGAGGATGACGGTAAACTTGTACGAACGTCCATTCATCGCTGGAGACCTCCAGAAAGTCCTGTCTCTGATTCTACAATGCGCAGCGCCTCAGCGTAGGGGTCGCCCGCAGCGACATCGAGCCAGTGGATGCGGCTGTCGTCCAGCCGGAACCAGGTGTACTGCATCCGCGCCAATCGATGTGTCTCGGTCTTGATCCGCTCGACAGCCTCCTCGAGCGACAGCTCACCCGACAGGTGCTGGCAGATCTGCCTATATCCGATGCCCGACATCGCTGGCAGCTCGCGCCCGTACCCGCGCTCGACCAGCCCGCGGGCCTCATCGAGCAGGCCCGCGGCCATCATCGCGTCCACGCGCTCATCGATGCGGCGGTAGAGCTCCATTCGCTCGCACGTCAGCCCGACGATGGCCGATCGCGCATCGAGCGGCTCGCGGCTCTGGCACGACGAGATAGGGCGCCCCGTCCGCTCGAACACTTCCAGCGCGCGGATCACGCGCCGCAGGTTATTGCGATCGACGCGTGCGCCGTACTCCGGATCGACTTCGTCCAGACGCCGCAGCAGCGACTCCGCGCCGTCGCGGGCGGCCTGCGCCTCCAGGGCGGCGCGCAGCTCCGGGTCGGGCGGCACGCGAGGCACCTGCCAGCCCTCGAGCAGCGCCCAGACGTACTGACCCGTCCCGCCGGTCAGGAGAGGCAGCACGCCGCGCGACCAGCAGTCGTCGAGCGCTTCGTGCGCGAGATCGAGGTAGCTGCCCAAACTAAAGGGCTCGTCCGGGTCGACGATGTCAACGAGATGATGCCGCGCGTTCGATAGCTCAGCCGCAGAAGGCTTCGCGGTACCGATGTCCATCCCGCGATAGACCTGCCGCGAGTCGGCGTTCACGATCTCGCCGCCGAAATGCTCGGCCAGACGCACCGCGAGCGCCGTCTTTCCCGTCGCGGTCGGCCCGACGATGGCAACGAGGGGAGGGGAGGTCATGCCGGCTCGCTCGCCTCGGAGAGAGCGTTGTCACGCCCTCCGGCGGAGCCTGAGAAGCCGCGGGCTTCTAACCCGCGGATGGTGTCTTTAGTCACTTCGATATCGTGTCGGCGGCGGCGCGCACGATCGCGGCGAACGCGTCGGCGTCGAGGCTCGCGCCGCCCACCAGCGCGCCGTCGATCTCCGGCTGCGCGAACAGCTCGGCCGCGTTGTCCGCTTTCACCGAGCCGCCGTACTGGACCCGCGTCGCGTCCGCTATCTCCGCCCCAGCTGTCTCGCGCAGCAGCCCGCGAATAAAGCCGATCGCCTCGTTCGCTTGCTCTGCGGTCGCCGCCAGGCCGGTCCCTATCGCCCATACCGGCTCGTACGCGACGACGCACTCGCGCGTCCACGCGACGCCGGCGAGCCCTTCGCGCACCTGTCGCGAGAGCACGTCTTCCATCCGATCCGCCTCGCGCTCCGCGCGCGTCTCGCCGATGCAGAAGATCGGCAGCAGCCCGTGCCCCAGCACTGCCTTCAGCCGTTTGTTCACCGTCGCGTCTGTCTCGCAGAAGTACTGCCGCCGCTCGGAGTGGCCAATGATCGCGTAATCGACCAGCCCGCGCAGCATGGACGGGCTGACCTCGCCCGTGAACGCGCCGTGCGCCTCCCAGTGCGCATTTTGCGCGCCGAGCCGTATCGATGAGCCGGCGAGCGCTTGCTGCGCGTTCGCGAGGAACGGGAAGGGTGGGCACACGCCCACTTCGACACCCACGATGCCCGCAACACGCTCCCGCACCGCCTTGCACAGCGCGACGCACTCCTGGGCGTTCGTGTGCATTTTCCAGTTCCCGGCGATGAACGGCGGCCGCATCATGCTCCGTACTTCGCGAGCCGCTGCGCGTTCGCCATCGCGAGCGGCATCACTTCGCTTGCGGGGAAGATGCCCAGTGCGCCGCGCAGGCAGGCGCGTTCGTGGAACTTGTCGACGTCGTCGCCGGGCGACCAGTTCGAGTGCAGTAGAAACGGGACGGGGTGCCAGCTATGTCCGGCGATCACCGTCGGCGTCGAGTGGTCGCCCGCCACCATGAGCACGTCCGCGCCCAGGTTGCGGAGGTCGCCGACGAAGCCGTCGAACGCCTCCAGCGCCGCTACTTTCGCCTCGAAGTTGCCGTCCTCGCCCGGCGAGTCGGCCCACTTGTAGTGTATGAAGAAGAAATCGAAGTCGTTCCAATGCTCGCGCAGCGTCGCGATTTCGTCCGCGTACGTCGAGCCTGTCTCCAGCACGTCCATGCCGACCAGCTTCGCCAGCCCGCGGTACATCGGATAGACAGCGATCGCCGCCGCGCGCAGCCCGAACACGTCGGGGAACTTCGGCATCTTCGGGTGCCGCGCGATGCCACGCAGCGTCAGGCCGTTCGCCGGGGCGCTGCCGTTCAGCTGTTCGCGCGCAGCCGCGATGAAGTCGTGCAGCAACCGCGCCGTCGGCTCCGCTTCGGGCACGAGCGCCCGCGGTTCGGGGACTGGCACGCCTTCGCGCTCCGGATCGACGTCCGCCACCGCGTCCGACAGCTCGCCCGCGCCGTTCGGCCGCAGCACGAGGACGAACCGATAGTCGCGCACCGGCTCGACGAACACCTCGACGCCGGGCAGTTCGATCGTGCGCAGCTTCTCGCAGATCGCCGCCGTCTTCGCTGTCTCAATCCGTCCGGCGCGCCGGTCGATAATGTTGCCCTGCGCGTCGAGCGTACACAGGTTCCCGCGCGCGGCGATGTCGTGCGGCCGCAGATCGAAATCGATGCCCAGCGCTTCGAGGACGCCCCGCCCCACGGTGTACGTCAGCGGGTCGTAGCCAAACAGAGCGAGATGCCCCGGCCCGCTCCCGGGCGTGATCCCGGTGCCGACCGGTATCGTCAACCCGCACGAGCTCTCGGCCGCCAGCCGGTCGAGCGAGTGTAGGTTCGCCGCCTCCAGCTCGCTCCGGCCCGTCTCGGGATGCGGCAGCCCGCCCAGCCCGTCGACGACGGCCATCAGTATCTTCGTCTTGTTCGGGATCGCCAGCCGGCGAATGAGGTCTAAGTCCATCCTATTATGATTCTACACGTGTCGTTCGCCGGCGAACAGCAAGGCCTACCTTTTCAAGAGCTCGAAGAAAGGCCTCCCTGTTCTCTACTCGGAATGCAAGCACTGAGCCGCCCCAACGGAGGACCATCCTTCGGCTTTGGATGGATAGACACGGCCCCCAAGGAACCATCTGGTACCAGCATCCGCGAGGGAACGGTAATGGCGGGCGGCTGTGCTCCGCGACTTCCACCACTTGTGCGAAAGGGATGACCGCCGCACCGAAGAGGCTAAGCCTGACGAATCGCAGCTCACGTGCAGAAATCGTGACTTTGGCGTTCCGGGTGAGAATGTAGTTTGCGGCGAGGCCTACAGGCAGGAGCACGCTGACGAGAAGAGCCGTCAGGTTTACTAGATGGAACTGGAGCGTGATGCCGAAGGCCGCGAGCAGCGCTAACGCGCAAACCGCGCTCGCATACAGCCATCCCTCTGCTCCTGCCAGTCGAAATGTCTGGCCGTCGCGGTCGGATACCGACGGTCGTTCGTTCGTCACGCGTCTTCCAACGCCGCGACGCCCGGCAGCTCTCGCCCCTCGAGGAACTCCAGGAACGCCCCGCCGCCCGTCGACACGTGGTCGAACTTGTCAGCCAGGCCCGTCTCCTCCAGCAGCGCCGCCGTCTCGCCACCACCGACGATCGTTACCGCATCCAGCGCCGCCAGCGCGCGTGCCAGCGCCTCCGAGCCCTTGGCGAACTTCGGGAACTCGATCACGCCCAGCGGCCCGTTCCACACGATGGTCCTGCACGCCGAGAGCGCCTCTGCGTACGCCACGACAGACCTCGGCCCCACATCGAGGATGCGCCAGCCGTCCGGCACGCCATCGACGTCCAAAGTGCGCGACTCTGCGTCTGTGTCGAACCGGTCCGCTACCACGACGTCGACCGGCAGTAGCAGCCGCACGCTGCGCTGCCGCGCCTCCTCGATGACCACTCGCGCTGTTTCAAGCTGGTCGTCTTCCACAAGCGACTCGCCCACCGAGATGCCCTGCGACTTCAGGAACGTGTTCGCCATGCCGCCGCCGATCACCAGCACGTCACACTTGTCGAGCAGGTTGCGCAGCACCGCCATCTTGTCGCTCACCTTCGCCCCGCCGATGATCGCGCCAAGCGGCCTCTGCGGCTCCGCGACGATGCGCGTCAGGTAGTCGATCTCCTTCTCCATCAGGGAGCCCGCCATGGCCGGCAAGTAGTGCGCCACGCCCTCCGTCGAGGCGTGCGCGCGGTGCGCCGTGCCGAACGCGTCGTTTACGTAGACGTCCGCCAGCGCCGCGAGCTGCTGCGCGAACGCCGGGTCGTTCGCCTCTTCTTCCGCGTGGAAGCGCACGTTCTCCAGCACGAGCACGTCGCTCTCGCGCAGCGCCGCTACCGCCGCCTCGGCCTCTGGTCCGACGCAGTCCTTCGTGGTCTTCACGTCGATTCCCAGCAGCTCCCCGAGCCGCCTCGCGACGGGCGCCAAACGCAGCGTTTCCACCACCTTGCCCTTGGGCCGCCCGAAGTGCGAGCAGAGGATCACCTTCGCTCCTTGCGCGCGCAGGTAATCGATCGTCGGAAGGGCGGCGCGGATGCGCAGGTCGTCCAGGATCGAGCCGTCATCGCCGATCGGCACGTTGAAGTCGACGCGTACGAGCACACGCCTGCCGCGCACATCGATGTCGCGGACGGTTTTCTTCTTCAATCTCTTTGTGCCTTGAGGAGCGAACTAGTCAGGCCGAGAGACCGTCCTAATTCGTCGACCGGCATGTTGCGGATCCCGATAGGATGCAAGACTTGAATCAATTCATCCGCGATTTGGCTGTTCACCAAGGATATGCATGCTGCGTCATCTTCACCAAGGATCCAGACCGCCGTCCAGTCGTCCCCTACGGCGACGGGGCCCGAGTGGCTCGACGGCATCGGTAGGAAGCGAAAGCGGCGACCGGAGAGGCGCTCTTGGTTCTTCAGCTTCCGGAGATTCTTGGCCGCAAGTTTCTGGAGATCCTTTTGAACAATCTCAGACCGTGTCGCCTCCAGATCAAAGAGGTAGACGAATTCTCGGGCGGAATCCTCAACGGTGCGGTCTATCCAGTTGTTGAATGCTTCCAACAATGCCTGCTCGTACCAGACTTTGTTCCTTCTGGTCGCCAGGTACTCGCGTGCCCCTAGAAGCAGCAAGGGTGTGCGCTGGATCACGTACAGACGATGCTTAGCGAAGGTGGCAATCTTACGACCGAGCTCATACATTTCCAGCCGACTATGCGTAGTTGTGATGGTTCGACGAAGAAGCCGACCAAGCTCATGCGAAAGGCCTTCAGCGAGGAGCGAATCGAGCGAAGACAGTGATCGAAACGGCTTGTAGAAGGGAATAAATCGGTCTGCTTCGCGCGACTCATCGGCTTGGGAGTCGCTGCTCAACGCCCCCAGGAAGTGTGCCAGTTCGTCACTCCGCACTTCATCTCCTCGAACGTCTTTGAGAAGGACCAGGATTGGCTTCCTATAGAAGGTTGCTACCTCCAACTCTTTCTTCACTGGAGGGCGGAACGTCTTCCAGAGGAGGACGACAAAGAGATCACAGTCTCGCACTTCGTCAAGATATGTTTCCTCAAGAGCCTTGCTCGTAGGGGGAAGGCCTTCAAACAGCACCGGAAACAGATTTAATCGTTCGACAGTTGCCCGCGCAATCTCGCGTTCGTGCTCAAGTTCGTCAAGCGCTGAACTAATGAAAACACGGATCGGTTTCAAGGGGCCACCTCCTCGATGGACCTACTGCTCGCGAGACAGGATATATTCCCCCCAATCATGCAGGTAAGTTTTATACACAGAGTCTGGGAGGTGATCGAGAGATGCTCGTGCATCCTCTACATAGTGGCTGGCAATCCGCATCGTATAATCGACACCACCGAGATCCACAAGCAATTGGCGAGCCTCATCAACCTCGTCGTCCGTAGCGCTCCTGTTCCCGAGGATCGCATTCAGCCTGCTTCGCTGCGCTGAACCAGCCTTCCGCATGGCCTCGAGCACTATCGTTGTTCGCTTTCCTTCGCGTATATCTGAGCCGACTGGCTTACCCAAGAGCGCGGTGTCACCTATTACGCCTAGGACGTCGTCTTTGAGTTGGAACGCCGTTCCGCACTTGCTGGCGAACATGGCAAGCGCATTGACATATGGGTGCGGCTCGACGTCATCTAGTCCGATTGATGCGCCGGCATATCCCGCGAACTCGTAGAGAACGCCGGTCTTTTTCCAGAGCATGTCTAGAATTTGCATCTCGTCTAGTCTTGCTACGTCCATCTGCGCGTATTGGACATCGAGGGTTTCTCCTTCAACCAAGGTCGGCTGGACGTATGAGGAAAGCCGCTTGAGAAGCTGCAATACCACTTCTGACCTTAGACCGTACTTGATGTGCAAGTCACACATCAATGATATGGACCAGGCTTGTTGCACATCGCCGGTGAGGATCCCCATCGTTAGGCCGTAATGCTTCGCCAATTCCTGAGTTAGGCCGAACTCAGCGATTCCACGTGCTTCAAACTCTGCGTGCACAGTTGGCAGTCCCCTGCGCAAGGAGTCAGCATCGATGATGTCATCGTGAACAAGGGTCCAAGTGTGATAAACCTCGATCGACGCGGCAGCTGCGAATGCTAGAGACTCATCACCTCCAACAGCGCGGGACGACAGCACCAATACTACAGGCCTTAGAGACTTTCCTTGGCGACCGATGTAGCTGAAGGTGCTCTGTCTGATATGCTCGGGCTCAAGGTGCCTCAAGTATTCATCATCTTCGAGCCGCCGTGTGACTTCTGCCTTGACGTGTTGGATGAGCTCATTGAAATTCATCACTTTTCCCTATATCCCACGCTTCTCAACGCAGCGTGCGCCTCGCCTCCCGCCGCCTCGCAGCAGAGCAGGCAGAGCCCCGGCCGGAGGAGCTTGCCGCCCCTCGACGCCACGGGCTGCCCGGTCGCGTCCTCCCAGCCCAGGTGGTAGCGCATCAGGCTGTATGGAGGCCCCTCTCTCCCCTCGAGAAGCGCCCTCAGCCGCCCCTTGATAGCCGGCCGGTGCCGCTCGAGGACATCCAGGGCTGAGGTGAGTTTCGAGCGCTGGGCCTGGGAATGCGAATCTGCGGGGAGGGCCGATGGCATCTCGCCCACACTATACAAGGCCACGATTTTCTCAAATAGGCCTTTAGGACGAGTCATGCCTGGCCGATGCTATATTCGGATGGGAAAGTATGAGATTTAAGCACATGGTTGTCTATGTCGGACGCTCTTCTGTCTTCACGGACAAGCGCTTCACCGACAAGCTACACAACACCCTGCACACGCACGAAGAGCATGGTTGGGAGCTCATCAGCGTCGCTTCTCGTTCGGGGCCTCTAGGCGACGTCAGCGGCATCTGGATGTTCTTCAAGCGTCCGGCAGAGGCCGAGGAAATCGCCCCGGCCACCGACCTTCAGCGCGAACAGCGCGCCGCCTAACGCGCCCATCCGGGCAAACAGTAAGGACAGAGCTTTAGCTCTGTCCTCTGCATTTCTCCTGAGGAAGCGCCCCAATCAACCCCTTGCTCCTGGTTCCCTGTTGCTCTCCTAGGGCAGACTCATGAACTCTAGTCTGTTCCCGAACGGATCGCGCGCAAAGAACCGGCGCCGCCCCATCAGCACCGCGGCGTCCTCCGTCACCGCGCCGCTCGCCTCGATGCGGTCTCGTAGGCCCGCTAGGTCATCGACGATCAGCGCCGGGTGGTAGTCCGAGTCCGCCGGCGGCCCGCCGGCGCGACACTGGATGTGCAGCTCCGTCGCGCCGAAGCCGTACCAGATGCCCGGCCGCCCCAGCTCCGCCTCCGGCCGCTCCGTCTCCTTCAGTCCGAGCACGTCCGAGTAGAACCGGCGCGCTTCCTCTAGGTGCTCCGTCGGCACGGTAATCGCTGCGTGGTGTAGCGCCGTGACTTTTGCCATTCTCTCACCTCGATAACGGGCCTCTGCGGCATTCATGCCGCAGAGGCGATGACCTCGCGATCAAACCTTGTTCCTGGTTCCCTGTTCCTCTTAAACCACCCGCACGCCCGCCGACCGCACGAGCTCCTCCCGCCCGATCGCGCCTTCGCGCACGATGCGCGGCGGCTCCGTCGTGCAGTCTACCACCGTCGATGGCGTGCCGCCGGGGCACCGTCCGCCGTCGATGATCAGATCGACGGCGTCGCCGAGCTGCTCGCGCACGTCCTCCGCCGTCAGAGGCTCCGGCCCGCCCGCGATGTTCGCGCTCGTGCCCGTGATCGGCGTCCCGAGCAGCTGCACCAGCTCTCGCGGCACGCTGTGGTCCGGCACGCGCAGGCCGACGGTCTCGCCAACAACAGCCCGGGAGTGGAATGCCGGCGACTTCTTCAACACGATCGTTAGGCCGCCCGGCCAGAAGTCGCGCATCAACCGCTGCGCCATCTCCGGCACATCGATCGCCACCGCCGCCAGATCGCGCGGCGACGCGATCAGCAGCGGCGTCGATTGGTCCGGCGCGCGCCGTTTCGTCGCGAACAAGCGCTCGACCGCCTCGTCGTTCGACGGCGCTGCTGCCAGCCCGTACACCGTATCGGTCGGGTAGGCGACGAGCCCTCCCGCGCGTAAGATGTCTACCGCGCGCCGGATCGTCTCGTCGTTAACGGGTTCGATGTTGGTCATGCCTGGTCAGCCGGCTCTGTTGGCGGCGGGCCATCATTGCTTATGGCAAGACGACATGCTGCAATTTCCCGCTTCCCGCTTCCCGCCTCTCGCATCACCACAGCCTTGACCCTACCACGGTGCGGTGGGTACAGTAACCTATGGCACCCCCAACGTCCCGTCGTACCGATGCCGAAAGCCCCAGCCGTCGCGTGTCCGCCAGCGGCGACCTCGAAGTCTCTACCTACCTCGAGATCGCCCGCGAGCGAGAAGGCGAACGTCCCGCCGAGCCCGAAGGCGAGGTCGCCCGGCCCGAGACGGTCGTCGTCGTCGACTTCGGCTCGCAGTACAGCATGCTCATCGCGCGCCGCGTGCGCGAGTGCGGCGTCTATTGCGAGCTCGTCAACTACGACGCGCCCCGCGAGGAGGTCGAGCGGCTTCGCCCACGCGCCTTCATCCTCTCCGGCGGCCCGGCCAGCGTCTACGACGAAGGCGCCCCCACGGCGCCTTCTTACGTATTCGAGAGCGGCCTGCCCGTCCTCGGCATCTGCTACGGCATGCAGCTTATGGCGCACCAGCTCGGCGGCAAAGTCGCGCCCGGGCCCGCGCGCGAGTACGGCCACGCCGTCATCCACCGCAGCGATACGACCGCCGCGCCTGCCTCGATCTTCGACGGCCTGCCGCCCAGCATGCCCGTCTGGATGTCGCACGGCGACCGCATCGTTCAGCTGCCGCCCGGCTTCCACTCGCTCGCCTACTCCGACAACTCGCCCGTCGCGGTCATGAGTAACGGCAACGGCATGCTCGGCCTGCAGTTCCACCCCGAAGTCGTCCACACGCAATACGGTAAGGAGCTGCTCAAGAACTTCCTCATCGGCGTCGCCGGCTGCCGTGGCGACTGGAGCGCCGGCAGCGTTATCGCGGAGGCCGTTGATCGCATCCGGCGCGAGGTCGGCGAGGACCGCGTCCTCTGTGCGCTCTCCGGCGGCGTCGATTCCGCCGTCGCCGCCGCGCTCGTGCACCGCGCCGTCGGCGATCAGCTCACGTGCATCTTCGTCGATAACGGCCTGCTCCGTCGCGAGGAGCCGGAGCGCGTCGTCGCGACGTTCCAGCGCCACATGCAGATCCCGCTCGTTCACGTCGACGCCATCGATCGCTTCCTCAGCAAGCTCGCCGGCGTTACGGATCCTGAAGAGAAGCGCAAGCGGGTGGGGGAGACCTTCATCCGCGTCTTCGAGGAGGAGGCGGCCAAGCTCGGCCGCTTCGACGTCATCTGCCAGGGCACGACCTATCCGGACGTCATCGAGAGCGCGCCGCGCAGCGGCGAAGCGAAGGCCGCCGTGAAGATAAAGACGCACCACAACGTCGGCGGGCTGCCCGCCACGATGACCTTCCGCCTGATCGAGCCGCTGCGCTACTTGTTCAAGGACGAGGTGCGACAGGTCGGCCTCGCGCTCGGCCTGCCGGAAGAGATGGTCTTCCGTCAGCCCTTCCCCGGCCCCGGCCTCGCGATTCGCATCATCGGCGAGGTCACGCGCGAGAAGCTCGAGACGCTGCGCGCCGCCGACTGGGTCGTCATGGACGAGATCAAAAACGCCCAGCTCTACCACGACCTCTGGCAGTCGTTCGCCGTCCTGACCGACTCGAAGTCCGTCGGCGTCCAGGGCGACTACCGCACGTACGGCTACGTCGTCGCCGTGCGCGCCGTCACCGCCGAGGATGCCATGACCGCCGACTGGGCTCGCCTCCCGTACGACATCCTCTCGCGCATCGCCAATCGCATCGCCAACGAAGTCCCCGGCGTGAATAGGGTCGTGTACGATATAACTTCCAAACCTCCTGGGACCATTGAATGGGAATAGCGCTGGCGTCGTCGGAGTCTATCCGCCTCAGGCGGAACATCACGTCAAACCCCCCCGGGACGATTGAGTGGGAGTAGGCGGCTAACCGCCTCCATAGGCGCGTTTTGGAGTTCATGCAACCCACGATAGCGGGTTCAAAAGGATATCTTAATGGCCTGGAATAGCACCAATTGGGCGCCCTATGGTGCATGAGGATCGACAAGAGACTATTAAGAGGTGTCAACTTTATGGCGCGACGGACCAGCAACTTACAACTCATGGACAATTGTCTAACCGATGCAGAATATAGGGAATTGCCGGGTTTTTCCCGCAACAAGGTGCGGGATGCCTACCGATTATCGGATCGGCGACGCCTGTTGATTTCAACCGACCGTCAATCTGCGTTTGATCAGGTTTTGGCCGCCGTACCGTATAAGGGCCAGGTGCTGACCCAAACAGCACGCTATTGGTTTGATGAAACCGAAGATATTTGTCGAAACCATGTGATTTCTTACCCGGACCCGAACGTCGTTATGGTCAAAGACCTCGACATGTTGCCGATCGAGATGGTGGTACGGTCCTACCTCACAGGTTCTACCAACACCAGCGCTTGGCCAATGTATGATCGAGGCGAGAGGGTGTTATACGGTCATGAATTCCCAGAAGGCCTGAAGAAGAATCAGAAACTGCCCAAACCGATCATAACGCCGACAACGAAACCCGCTCAAGGAGAGCATGACGCGCCGATTACGGAATCAGAAGTCCTCGAAACCCGGCTTGTGACGACCGAACAATGGTACGAGTTGGCGGAAAGAAGTCTGGCACTATTTGCCCGTGGACAAGAACTGGCAGCCAAGAAGGGACTCATCTTAGTAGATACCAAATATGAGTTCGGTCTTGATGAAAATGGCGTGATTGTGGTCGCCGATGAAATCCATACTCCGGATTCCAGTCGCTTTTGGATTGCTGAAACCTATCAGAAGAAGTTTGAGGCCGGCGAAGAGCCGGACAGTCTGGATAAGGAATTCCTGCGATTGTGGATTGTTAGCCAATGCGACCCCTACAAAGATCCAATTCCGAAAATCCCCGCCGAGATCTTGATAGAGTTCAGCAACAAATATGTCGCCTTGTTCGAACAGCTGACTGGTTTGGAATTTGAGAAACCCGATCCGTGGGGTCTCTCCGTGCGTGCTCGTATCCGCGACGCGTTGGCCAAGGAACTGCCCGAGTATTTCTAAACGGGACGGCTTTTGTCTCAGAAGTTCTTTGACGGTGTCCACAAAGAGCTGCGATCCAGCGGCTCTTTTGTGAGTATGATCGGGAACATGAATCGACGCTGATATATCCGTGAAGCGATACATTCTCTGGGACAACGACGGTGTGCTGGTCGATACCGAACATTGGTATTTCAAAGCCACACAGCGCGCGCTGGGGGAACTGGGCGTGCATCTGGACGAGGAAACGTACCAGGAGCGCATGGTGCGTGGCGCATCGAGTTGGGAGCTGGCTGCGCAAGCGGCAATCGACCCAGAGCGGATCGTCGCCAAAAAGCAACAGCGGGATGCCTACTTAATACACGATTTGCCAGGGATCATTGATGATCGAAGGTACTACTAACAAACAACGTACGTTCTCACTGGTTTGGCGGCGCACTCCGACAAACTGCCCGCCGCTGCCGAATTTCGACTGCGATTCGCGCGCGCTACACTGCCACCGACATGCTCGCCACCATCCGGGACGCCCTCTCCTCCTACACGCCAAAGCGCATCGAGCACGCCGACCTGCCTCGTGCCGCCGTCCTCATCGCGCTCTACGAGAAGGACCGCACGCATCACATCCTCTTCCAGGTCCGCACCGAGCTCGTCCTGCACCACAAGGGCCAGATCTCCTTCCCCGGCGGCGCGGAAGACCCCGGCGACACCGATCTGCTCATGACCGCCCTGCGTGAGACCGAGGAGGAGATCGGCCTCGTGCGTGAGGACATCGAGGTCCTCGGCCAGCTCGACGACCTGATCACGATCAGCAACTTCATCGTCACGCCCTACGTCGGTCGCGTCACAAGACCGGCGCCGTACCCGTTCGCGCCCAGCGGCTTCGAGGTCGCGGAGCTGCTCGAGGTGCCCGTCCCGCACCTGATCGATCCGGCGAACATCAATCGAGAGCCCGTGCCCTGGCGCGACAGCATCGCGCCTCCGCCGTCGTACTCGTTCGGCGAGCACGTCATCTGGGGCGCAACGGGCCGGCTGCTGCGGAGGTTCCTAGAGGTCTCCCAACTTCGCTAGGATGAGTTGACATGACGCGCATGGCGGTTCTTGCAGGTCTCGTTCTGATCGCAGTTGCGCTTGTCCTTACGGTTGGCGGCAACGGCGAACAGGAGGACGATTCTGGCCGCGTCGAGATCTACCACCTCAGGTTTTACCAGGCGGAGTTGAGTTTGGTGGACAATCAAAGCCCTCCACAACAGTACGTCGATCAGTACCCGGCAGTCGTAGCCGAAGTAGGCGGAGTGCCGATCACGGGCGAAACGCTGGCCGCTCGTCAGGTCCTTATGGAGCTGAACCGCCGGGATGCAACTGCGTCGTCGGATAAGGCACTCAGAGAGCGACAGCTCGCGTACATCGATACCATCGATTCCTTGGAAGCGATCATTGACGACGAACTCAAGCGCCAGGCTGTCGATCGCCTCGGCCTCTTGCCGTCGTATGAAGACGCCGTCGCCTACACGAAGAACATCGAAGCGCAGTTTGATGACGCTTCGTTGGATGCGACCGCGCGAGAGCTCCTCAAGGGTCAAGGTTTCCCTGATCACGATTGGGCGTCGAATTCAAAGATCGTAGAGGGCTACCGCCAGGGCATGGGTTTGGCAAAACTCTTGCACGAGGTTTGTCCAACGTTTGAGCCGCCGCCAACACCTGCGCAAGGTCTCGATTTTAGGTCAGCCAGTTGCACCGGGTTCCTCCGCCAGGAGCGCGAACGCGGCGACATTACATACTTCGTACGTTGGGCTGACTAGCCCTACGTCTTGAGGATGCGCAAGCGGCCCGGCCACGTGACGCGTAGCCCCGCCCACGACATTGCGATGAAACCCAGCGCGAACAGCGCCCACTGAAAGTCGGACGGGCGAACGCGCCGTACCGCGTCCGCGCCGTCGGGCAGCGCGCCGATCGCGTCCGACATGAACGTGTACAGCACCAGCGCGATGCCGGCCGCCGCAACGGCTGTGTTCGTCCAGCTCAGCCGCAACGAGACGCCTCGGTCCGCGCCGTAGACGGCTGCCGCGCCGCCCACGCACATCATGCCCGCGATCAGCGCCGGCGCTAGCACGGGGCCCCACCAGGGCAGGGGAATGAGAAAGAGCGCGTCCCAGTCGAGAGGTGAGTGCGGGAAGCCGACGAAAAGCGCCAGCCAGCAGTAGTAGGCGATGTCCCAGACGCCGAACGCGAACACGAAGAACCCGAGCCGGTCCTGCAGCTTCCGCCCCGCGATGAGTCCCACCGACAGCAGCATGGCGACCGTCATCGCCTCCCGGCCGATCTCGATCGCGGTGAACCTGTCGGCGACCTGCGGTAGGTCGCGCACGAGGTCCTCGATTCCGTACATCTCGCGCAGGTAGCTGACGACCGCGGCCTCGACGTATCCCATGGCGACGGCGTAGAGCGCAACGAAGGGCAATTTGCGGAAGCTCTCCATCGGTGCGAGTATAGCGTTTGGCCCTGCCGGGCTAAGCAGGCACAATGGTGGCACAATGAACGGCGTGACCGCGGTGCTCCTACTCTCCTGCCCGGACCAGAAGGGCATCGTCGCCGCCGTGTCCGACTTCCTTTATCGCCACGATGGCAACATCATCCACGCCGACCAACATACCGACGCCGAGGAAGGCGTCTTCCTCCAGCGCGTCGAGTGGGAGCTCGAGGGCTTTGGCGTCGCGCGTGAGGGCATCGCCGAGGCGTTCCGGCCCATCGCCGAGCGCTTTGGCATGAGCTGGGCACTCCACTTCTCGGACGAGCGGCCGCGCATCGCCGTGCTGGCCTCGACGCTGCCGCACTGTCTCTACGACATCCTCGCGCGCTGGCGCATGGGTGAGTACCACGCCGACGTGCCGCTCGTTATCAGCAACCACGCCGGCTTGCAGTCCATCGCGCAGCAGTTCGAAGTCACCTTCTTGCACGTGCCCATCACTGCCGACACGAAGGCAGCACAGGAATCGCGCATCCTCGATGAGCTGGCGCGGGCGGACGTGAACCTCGTCGTGCTGGCGCGCTACATGCAGCTCCTCGGCGACGAGTTCGTTGTGCGCTACCCGAACCGCATCATCAACATCCACCACTCGTTCCTGCCCGCCTTCGCTGGCGCGCGTCCGTATCACCAGGCGCACGAGCGCGGCGTGAAGATCATCGGCGCGACGGCGCACTACGTGACGCCGGAGTTGGACCAGGGGCCGATCATCGAGCAGGACGTTGTGCAGGTAAGCCATCGCGACGCTGTCGAGGACCTCGTGCGCAAGGGGCGCGATCTCGAAAAGACTGTCCTCGCGCGCGCGGTCGACCTGCACCTGCGCAGGCGTGTGCTTGTCTACGGCAACAAGACGGTCGTGTTTGACTAGAGTACGGGGATGCGCTTGCGGCCTTTCGAGAACTGAGCCTGGCAAACGAAGCTCCGTGGCGCAGCCTACTCGCGTAGGATCCAGCGGCGTTTGGGCTGCGGGCCGTACGTAAGACCGAACTGTTTAACCGCAACGTCACGGATCTCAGCAACCGCCTCGTCCGCGCTGTCCGTAAGGTGCAGGAGCTGGAGATCGCGTTCGTCGACGGTGCCTTCGCGCACAAGCCTCTCGAGCATGAAGTCAAACAGCGGCTGCCAGAAGTCCGAGCACATCAGAACGATGGGAAAGTCCTGGATCTTCGCCGTTTGGATCAACGTCGCTGTCTCGAAGACTTCGTCCATGGTGCCGAAACCGCCGGGCAAGACGACAAACGCGTATGAGTACTTGACGAGCATGACCTTGCGCACGTAGAAGTGCTCGAAATCGACCAACGTATCGAGGTAGCGATTGGCCTCCTGCTCCGCGGGGAGCTTGATGTTACACCCAACGCTATAGCCGCCGGCCTCCTTCGCCCCTCGATTGGCCGCCTCCATCAGGCCCGGGCCGCCTCCCGTCATGACGGTGAAGCCGGCCTCAGCAAGCCGGCGGCCAACGTCGCGCGCGACTGCGTAGTAGGGATGCCCTTCAGGAAAGCGAGCGGAGCCGAATACCGTCACGCACGGCCCGACGAAGTGCAGCTTGCGGAAGCCCTTGATAAACTCCATCCCAATGCGGATTGTGCGCCAGAGCTCGGAGCTGCGCGGCTGGGGGCCACGAAGGAACCTTCGTTCGCCAGCCGGGTCCTGAGCCGGCACACGTGGCGGCACATCCTTTACTGGTGCAGTACTTGCCATGAACGCCTCCTAGAGCGAGCGTAGCCAATCGAGGAGTGCCGCGACGGCTTCCTCGTAGATGTCCTGACGCGTCCGGCCGCTCGACTTCGGTACAGCGAAGCCGTGGTCGGCGTCAGCGAGCAGGTGGAGCGCCGCTCCAGGCATCAGCGCGACAACTTCGCGCAGCTCGTCCGGCGTGGCGAACGCGTCTCGCGTGCCGGAGCAGAAGAGCGCCGGCGTAGCAATGTCCGTCAGGTGCGCGTCGCGCCGCTGGTCGGGCTTGCCGGGCGGGTGGAGCGGGTAGGCGAACAACGCGAGCGCATCGACAGGCACTCCTTGCGCGATGACGTGCGATGCGATCCGGCCGCCCATCGAGCGGCCGCCGGCGATGAGACGCCCTCTTCGCGGACGGACGGCCTCGATCACGGCGCGCCACGCCTGTTCGAGCACGACGGTTCGGTCGGGAGCGCGGCGCCTGGCCTCCATGTAGAGGAACTGGAAGCGGACGCTCTCGACGCCGTGGCCTGCCAGCGCGCGACAGGCGTACACGCCGAACGGATCGTGGACGTTCGATCCTGCGCCCGGCGCGTAGACGAACGTCCATCCCAATCGACGCGATTCCGGCTCCGTCCGGATCGCGGTGAGCGAGCCCCGCTCCGGCACATCGATCACGAGGTGTTGCTCGGCCATGCAGCCTCCTGTCTGGTACTGTAGCAGGGCGTTTTCGCGCGAGCATTCGAGCAAGAGAGGAGCCGTGCCATGAAGGCAGCCGTGTACTACGAGAACGGACCGCCCAGCGTCTTTCGCTACGAGGAGGTGCCCGACCCGTCGTGCCCGCCCGACGGCGTGGTCATCGATGTCGAGGCGATCAGCATCGAAGGCGGCGACACGCTCAATCGCGCAGGCGGAGCGCTCGTAACCACACCGCACATCGTCGGCTACCAGTGCGCCGGCACGATACGCGAGGTCGGGCCGAACGTAAGCGACCGCGCGATAGGCCAGCGCGTTGTGGCGATCATGGGGTTCGGCTCGCACGCCGAGCGCGTCGCCGTGGCGGCCGGCGCGACGTGGCCGATCCCGGACGGCCTCGACGTGAAGGCGGCGTCCACCGTGCCCATCCCGTTCGCCACAGCGGACGACTGTCTATTCGAGTTCGGTCATCTCAAGTCAGGTGAGACGGTGCTGATTCAGGCCGGTGGCGGAGGCGTGGGTATCGCCGCGATCCAGCTCGCGAAGCGCGCGGGCGCCACAGTGCTCTCGACCGCGTCCAGCGACGACAAGCTCGCGCGGCTCAAGGAGTTCGGATTGGACCACGGTATCAATTACAAGACAACCAACTTCGCCGAGGAGGCGCGCAAGCTCACGGCCGGCCGCGGTGTCGATCTTGTCGTCGACTCCGTCGGCGGCAAGACGCTCCAGGGCAGTCTGGAGAGCCTTGCCTACCGAGGACGCGCCATCACGGTCGGGCGCGCGGGGCGTGACGAAACGCCACCGGACCTCGGCCTGCTTTCGGCAGGCAACCGCAGCCTCACGGGTGTCTTCCTCGGAGCCGAGATGGCGTTGAACACCGCTCGCGTCTGGCCGATGATCGCGCGCCACCTCGACGACATCGCGCGCGGTGAACTGCGCGTCGTCATCGACAGGACGTTCCCGCTCGCGGACGCGGCGAAGGCGCACGAGTACATCGAGAGCAGGCAAGCCTTCGGGCGCGTGCTGCTGGTCCCGTAAAGCCCGGAAGCCTCGCAGCCTTGGGGTCGCATCTGTCAGATTCGTGGGTGCCTTTGGACTTCTTTTGGGGCTGGAGACGGGATGCGTCCAGCGGTCTTGGGACGTAGCCTGGAGGGAAGAGCGGGAAGCGGCCTGCGACATGCCTCCTTGACAAATCTCTTACCCGCTGTATGATGAGCGCGCTGGTGGCGAGTCGTCCCTCCCGCGTTCGGCTTTCCTAATGGCTGTCTGACCATGCGGCCCTGGCGGGCCTGTTGCATTGGAGGACGCGGATGGGACGGATCCCTCTCACTCGCCTGCTCGTGGCGGCGCTGGTCGCGACGGGGCTTCTCTTCACGTGGTCGTCAGGTAATCCCTACCTGGACATGGACGACTGGAAGGAACAGCAAGCGCGGGCCGCCGAACTGACCAGCCAAACCCGCGTCGAGGCCTCTGGCCAGGTCTTCCCGACACCGTCCGTCGAGGCAACCCCTCTGCCGACGCCTTCTCCGATCGCAACCTTTCAGAGAACTCCAACGCCCGATGTTGGTCCAGCTCCGAGCGAAACTCCGTCGCCAACCGGACCAACCCCTACCGCTACGCCAGCGGATCAGTCTACTCCGTCCCTAGATGGACCACCTTCAGATCCTGGTAGAACGGACCAAGCGATCATTGCTCCCGAAGGCGGAGTGCTGGACGCAGCCGATGGGCGTCTGACAATCGAGTTTCCACCGGAAGCCGTTGATGAGCCCCTGGAAGTCCGAGTCACGCGCAAGAGCGTTGACGATGTCGGCGAAGTTGGCGACCATGACTTGTTTGCCATTTGGGACATAAAGGCCTTCGCTATTGACCGCGACATGGCGGAAGTTCATGACTTCCCGGCCAGCATCCGAATCACTTCTCGCCACACCCAACAGGACCTGGAGGGGTGGCATCCCGACAGCCTGAAGCTGTGGACATTGAACGAAGAAACACAGACATGGGACCTGATCCCAACGACAAACGTCCTGGACAGCGGCGTCGTCTCTGCCGAAGTCGATCACTTCAGCATCTTCGGCAGCACGGCCGACCCAGCCGTCATCAACGCTCCCTTCTTGGAGGCCTACCAGACCGACCTGCATAGCGGGGCGAGCCAAGTCATCCAGCCTATCGAGGTAGCACCTGGTCGCGGCGGCCTCACGCCCACTGTCACGCTGGGTTACAGCTCCAACATGGCGAATGAAATGAAGAGCTCCCTCTCGACCGGTTCATGGACCGGGATCGGATGGGACCTCAGTGTCGGGGCGATAAGGAAAGTGTACGTTGCCGGCCCGAATAACGACCGCTACTTCATCGATTTCAACGGCGCCAGCGACGAGCTGCTCCTGGGCAATGACGGAGTCTGGCGGACGAGGCACAACCTGTACTTGCGCATCCAGCTCATTGGCAACTGCGATCCCTGGAACTCCGGGACCGGTAGTACAAGTCTGCCAGCGCCTCCATGCAACTGGATCGTGACCGACAAACAGGGAACGAAATACTTCTTCGGGCCGGACGCCGCATCCGCCCGCTTCTACGACATCTACGACAGCGAAACCGTCATCGACTCATATGTCGGCTACGAGCTGTACTACTACCGCTGGGACCTTCAGAAGGTGATCGACACGCACAATAACGCCATGATCATCGACTATTCTCAGGTCACCTTGCAAGACGACCCGCCACAGACCTCGCAGAACCAGATCTGGGTCTTCTCCTCCTACCCAGATAAGATGCGGTACAACTTCGAGGCGTCCCTAAACCACTTGGCGGAGGTAGATTTCGTCTTAGGAACGAACTACAACAACAGCGGCTCATACCCACCGATACAGACGCGAAGCGACGTTCCGCGTGAACTGACCTGCGGAAGCTTCGATGCACACTCTCTCAAGAGCCTCGAAACGCGCTTCCTCGACAAGATCGAGGTGAACGCGGCCTCCGCGGCCGGCGGACCGCGAAATCTCGTCCGGCGGTACGACTTCTCCTACTCGTTTACGGGATTCGCGTGTGCCAGCGGCGTCGCAACCTCCGGCAAGATCGAGCTGAGCAGTGTGCTGGTCGAGGGCAAGAACGGAGGCGATCTCCACAAGATGGAGTTCGACTACGTCAAGCCGACGTCGTGCACCGAGAGCAATCCTGGACGGATTCGTCTTCTCGATTCATCGTGGACCGCCCGTGAAACATTCACCCGACCGCTTCTCTATGAAGCGGAGAATGGCTTCGGAGGGCTAACGACCTACTGCTACACGGAGAGCAACCCAACGGTGCCGGCCGACAAGCAGTTCTGGAGCCGCCAGGTCGCGAGCCAACGGACGCTCAATGCCCGCATTTCGGGCAGCGACGTGATGACCACACGCTACACGTACGCCCAAGGCCCGTCATATTACGTTCCAACCGATTATGATTCATCTAATGGCGAATATCGCGGCTTTGGGCGCGTTACGGAAACGCATGGTGCCTCTGGAGGTCCTTCGGATCCCTACACGGAGCATTCGTATTACACCACCGGCGGCGCTTGGGACGAGCTGCTATCTGGACGGGAAATGGAGACGCAGGTTTGGGGCGTCTCTCCAACTCAAATGTGGCAACAGAAGGTCTTCACTTGGAACACGCGTAATCCCACCGGCTGCGCCACCAACTGCGGAAAGCTCGTCTTCATCGGCCAAGTCGACGTCTACAAGGGTCCCGTTGCGGTTCCAAACAATGGAGCCCACAGCAGAACGCAGTACGAGTATGACGCCGGCGGGAACCTCAGTCTTGAGCAGGAGTTAGCCCTGGATGGCGCCGAGGCCGTGACCGAAGGAAGGACGACGTGGCGGCTGTACCACCTGCCCAATAACCCTGACAACCCATCCTTTCTCGCGAGCGAGAAGTGGATTATGCTCCCGCAATTCGAGCACGTCTACAACGACGTCTACGGAAATCTCTCTGCCGTCTATCTGGAAACTCAGTATGACGCAGGGTGGATCGGTCCCGGCCAGCCGCTGCTTCCGGCCAGCGAAACCGCTTACTTCTATGACGGCAAGCCGTCCTATAGCATAGCCCCCACGGTCGGCAACTTGACAGGAATGCATCGCGCGTACGGCGAGTTGAACGTCTTTTACCAGTACGATCAGTATGGCAACAAGACCGATGAGTCGGTCCCGCTAGGAAACACCCATAAGATTACCGCAAGCGATCCAGCGCCGGTTGGAGGTGATATCCCGTTCGACGTAAAGGCTACGTCTTGGGCATACGACACTAGCCACGTCGTCTTCGTGGATTCGATGACCAATCCCCAGTCGCAGACGACGACGTATGAATGGGACAAGCGGCTAGCCTTCATGACGCAACAAGTCGATCCGAATGGCCATCGCGTGGACTCAGAGCCTGACGAGTTTGGACGTGTCGAACGGGTGTCTGACATACCGTTCACCGTCAATGGCGACGACACTTGGGGCGCCGAGTACGAGTACACCTGGACCGGAGGCGCCGGCACGAACCCGACGGGCGTGAACCGGACATGGGTCAAGGTGCGGTTCGACGACGACGCTGCCAATGATTTCACCTGGGAGACCCACTGTCAGGACGGCTTCGGACGCGAGTATCAAACGCGGAAGAGCTACCAGTCCACCGAAGATTCCGTGGTGCAGACGTCATACAACGAACAAGGCCGAGTCAAGACGAGGAGTCAGCCAGGATCCGCCGCGTTCATCTTGACGGCATGCAGTTCGACGGCGCCGATCGGGCTCTTCTACACTCAGTACGAATACACACCGCTTGGACAGGTTGAGACGCTGACAAATCCCGACAACACGACCCGCGAAACAGACTTTGGCCCGCTCCTGGAAAGCATCCAGGACGAGAACCAATATCGGACCGACCTCCGCTATGACGCCTTCGGCCGCGTTATCGGAGTCACAGAGTTTTCTGGCAGCGATCCCATTTACGACATATACGCCGTGACGGACTATACGTACGATGTGCTCGGCAATTTGACCTTGGTCGATCCAGCAGCAGGCGATCAAACCTTCTACTTCTACAACACGCTCGGCCAACGGGTTCGCATGGTGGACCCGGATATGGGAGACTGGGACTACCTGTACGATGCCGCCGGAAACCTGACGGAACAGCTCGACGCCCGCGGAAGGTACGTATCGTTCGAGTATGATGTCGTGAACAGGGTCGTCAAAAAGTGCTACGCGCCCAAGGCTGACTGCGGCGCCGCGACGCCGCCTGCTCTAGCGGCGACCTTTCAGTACGACACATACGACTCGGGACTGTGTGGAGCTTCTCCGGCCCTCCCGCCGGGCGCCCAGGTCGGGCAGCTGACGAAGCTCACGACGAAGCGTGTCGGGTTGGGGGACATCGAGAGCACGTGGTGCTACGACGGGCGCGGCCGGGAAGCACGCGAACAGCTCTCGCTGGATGGCGCGACCTATCTTCTCAAGCGTGAGTACGACCTGGCTGACCGCCAGACACGCCTCACGTATCCCGACAGTGAGGCGGTTACCACCTCGTTTAATCCGACGAGCGGGCTGCCTGAGGACTTGGCGAGCAACCTGACGGGCCTGCCCCATTACGTCCAGTCCGGCTCGTCGACGATCTACGACCCCGGCTTCAGACCCGACAAGATCCGGCTCGGCAGCGGCCAAACGGTCGACTACTTCTTCGATCAGGACATGGGTCGCCTGCAAACGCTGACCACCGGCAGCGTCCAGGGCCTGACCTACGACTACGATAACGCCGGCAATGTCCGAAAGATCATCGACAGCACGGCCCCAGCCGAGACCCGTTGGTTCTGCTACGACGAGTTCGACCGGCTCACCGCCGTAGCGCCGGTCAACACTGATTGCATCACGGACTACGCCTACGACACGATCGGCAACCTGACGCGCCACAACGAGGCAGGCCCCAACTGGTATATCAAGTACGGCTCGGACTACCAACCTCACGCCGCGATGTTCGTCGACAACAGCAGCTCACCGTCCCCGACTACGATTACGCGCGCGTACACGTATGACAGGAATGGGAACGTTGTCGGAATCGCCGACGATGCTATCGCGGGCGGGCCGGCCGCAAACGCAATCGACAGCGACGGCGACGGCTGCGCAAACGGCCTGGAACGCGGAACGGGACTCCAGGAGAACTGCGGCGGCCGCGACCCGACTTCCGTCTGGGATACGTACGATACCGACGGTAGCGGCGTGGTCGCTCTGTTCGATGACATCTTTGGTGTCGCCTTTGCCTTCGGCACGAATCCCGATGATTCAGGCTATGCACGCACTCTTGACCGTTCGCCACCCGCTGACGGCGCCCAATACTGGCAGATGGGACGGCCGGACGGTACGATCGATCTCTTCAATGACATCTTCGGGGTGGCGTTCCAATTCGGCTTTGGAGACACCCTACCCGATCCGCCCGTTCCGGAAACGACGTTCGAGTATGACGACGAGAACCGGCTCATCAAGCGCGACGATCACGGCACGGTGACCACCTATACGTACGACGCCCTAGGAAGGCTGGTGAAGAAGACGACCGGCGCGACCAGCACGGTCTATCTCGGAGAGGTGTACGAGAATACGGGCGGCGCGGTAACGAAATACTACTGGTTCAATGGCCGGCGCCTCGCCATGCGCCAATCAGGCACGCTCTACTACTTGCTGGCCGACCATCTCGGCTCGACCACAGCCGTCCTCACCGCTGCCGGCGGCTTGCACAAGAGCCAGCGGTACCATCCCTACGGCAGGACCCGCAGCGGCAGCGTGCTGCCCGAAACCAACAAGCAGTTCACAGGCCACCAGCAGGAAGCGCCCGACCTCTACTACATGAAGGCGCGCTTCTACGACCCGTACGTAGGGCGCTTCTTGCAGGCTGATACGATTGTGCCACAGTACACACAGGCGCAATCGCTGAATCGATACAGCTATGTGACGGGCAACCCGCTGAGGTATATCGACCCCACTGGACGTTGTTCGGCCCAATATGACACTCGCACGGGCACGATTATTACCGATACGCTTGGAATGTGTGGACACGCAGCGGCAGACCCGAGCGTCGTTGACAGCCAGCCCCCGCCACCACCTGGCAAGTACTCTTTGATCAAGGAGGGGTTGGATTGCGTGGCCAGGTTCGGGCCAGGGGACTGCCTGACAGTACTGCGGGACGGACGAAGTGCGTGGAGAATGGCTGATGAGTTGTTCTGTCAGGTTAAGGACTCCGAAGCTTCTGACTTTTGCAGCAGCGTGCGAGCATTGCAGCACGACGCGTTCAAACATTGTTACGGGAGCGCCCTCCTGGCGCTGGGCGTGGGCGCGGTACGCGCGAGGGAGATCGGCATTTTCCACGAGGAATACAGCGATAGCCCACTAGATACTGCCAAGGACAATTACAACAACGGGATAGGTGCGGATATCGTGACCTCTCTTCCCAGTACAAGTTATGACAGGGCTGGAACAGCGAAAGTTGAATGCTTCCTGAGAGCAAGCCATGGAGAGCTGATTGTTGATCCTTCGACGGATCCCAGAGCGCGGTAGCCCCATTCAGGACCCATGCTGATGCTTCATTTCAATAGTCTGCTCATCGCGGCCATCTCGATTGCGTTCCTGTCTGCCTGCGTGAAGACTGGTCTCGAGCCGGCAATAGACGGACAGACTGCAAGGGCGCTCGTCGCCGCTGATCTCTGTCCTAAGGCGCCAGAGCGCGTCATGAGTGAGCTCATCCCCTCATTCGACAGCGGCATCTGGAACGTTTACGTCAGGGCTAGGCCAGAGATCACCGACGCCGCACAGATCAAGACGTCTGATGATGTTATTGCGCTATACACGGTGCTCGGCTCGAGCAATCCAAGGGTCGGCGCAGCAGGTCCCGAAGCGGAGTCCTTTCGATCTGAAACGAGACTAGCCTGTTCACGATTGCCAGGCTGACCTTTGGTGATATGCACGAGACACATTCCAGCAAAGGAGCCAAGGCATGGGACGCAGCCTACTTTCGATATTGGCGGCTGGCCTGGTCGCGCTTCTATTGGCGCTGGGTTCGCGTGACGTAGCGGCTTCGAGTTACACGCAGGTCACGGCTGGCGCCCTCCACACCTGCGCGAAGACGGTGGCGGGTGGGCTCCAATGCTGGGGCGACAATACCTACGGCCAGGTCGGCGACGGCACGCAGCAACCTCGCAGCTTGGCCACGACGGTTTCAGGCCTCTCGAGCGGCGTCTCCCAGGTCGACGTGGGGTCGTGGCATAGCTGCGCAGTGACCACCACCGGAGGAGCCCTCAAGTGCTGGGGACGAAACCTGTTTGGCCAGCTCGGCGTGGGCGATTCGCGCAATATGTTGACGACACCCATCGATGTGTGCGGGAGCGGGAGCTTCAGCACTTGCGTCCCACTCACCGGCATCGCGCAGGTCTCCGCCGGAGCGGCGCACACCTGCGCCGTCACGACAGGTGGCGGCGTCAAGTGTTGGGGCAGAAACCAATATGGGCAGCTCGGCGACGGCACGACAACTCAACGGCTCAACCCGGTCGATGTGACGGGCCTCACATCGGGCGTCGCATCTGTTTCTGCGGGCGGCTCCCACACCTGCGCCCGGCTGGTGGACAGCACAGTGAAGTGCTGGGGCCTAAACACGTACGGCCAGTTGGGCAACGGCACGTTCACCGACAGCTCGACGCCGGTGAACGTCGCCACCGGTACAGCTTTGGTAACTGCCGGTGGCAACCATAGCTGTCTGCTGTCATACTACTACGCCCTTGTCCTGTGCTGGGGCCAGAATCAGGCGGGCCAGCTCGGCGACGGAACGCAGACGAACCGGTCGACGCCCGTCTACGCGCAGTTCGGGCTGGGCGCCTTCGGTCCGTGGGTCGAAGCCGGCGGGGCACATACCTGCGCTCGAAATGTCAGCGGCATCGTAAAGTGCTGGGGTTGGAACTTCTTCAAGCAGGTCGGCGACGGCACCGGCGGCTCCGGCGATCCTGCCCATTGGGGCGTGCTTACCCCAAAGAGCGTCCTCGGCCTCTCGGCGGCGGGAGACCCTCTTGCCAACAGCATCGCTGCCGGAGACGGGCACACGTGCGTGACAACGACGACGAACGTCGTGAAATGCTGGGGCTGGAACCAGCCTGCGACCGCCCAGAACCAGGACCTCGACAAAGACGGCTGCCAGGACGAACGCGAGCTAGGGACGAACCCCGCTACAGGCGGACAACGGAACCCCAAGTACTTCTGGGACTTCTACGATGTGTGGACGGTGAAGACCGGCAACCAGCTTCCGCTCACTAATCCCAGCGCCTGGGAGAGAAACCGCGTGGTGAACCAGTCCGACATCGACGCGGTGACGGCGCGTTATGGCGCGTCCGGTAGCGCTAGCGCCGATCCTCTCGCGCCGCCCACGAACGCGAGCGCGTACCACCCGGCGTATGACCGTGGAGCCCAGACGGGACCGAATACCTGGGACAGAGCGCCAGCCGATGGCAATATCGACCTCTTCAACGACATCTACGGAGTGGCGTACCAGAACGGACACGACTGCCGCTAGTCATCGCGCGCCGGCTTGCGACGGAACGCGCCGAGTCGGCCGCTGGCCTGCTGGTCCCGTAGCTACGCGCTCGCAGCGTCGAGTGCGGCGACTTCGCTGTCGCTGAGGTCGATGTCGACCGCGGGCAGCAAGTCCGCGAGTTGCGCGGGCGAGTTCGCGCCGATGATCGGTGCGGTTATCGCAGGCCTGGCGAGCTGCCACGCCAGCGCGACGGCAGGAATCGATACGCCGCGCTCGCCGGCAATCGACGCTAACGCATCGATCACGGCGAAGCCCTCGTCCGTCATGTACTTCTTGGCGGAGAACGAGCGCATCGTCTTCGGCAACGGCGAGCCAGCGCGGTATTTGCCGGTCAGGAATCCACCCGCAAGCGGGCTGTACGGGATCACTCCGAGGTCTTCACGCAGGCAGAACGCCTCGAGCTCGTCCTCGAACTCTGTCCGGTGCACCAGGTTGTGGTGCGGCTGCAACGAGACGAAGCGCGCGGTCTTACGCTCGTCCGCGATGCGCAGCGCGTCGGAAAGCTCCTGCGCCTCCGTGTAGTTCGACGCGCCCACGTAGCGTACCTTTCCCGCATCGATGAGTTCCTGGAACACGGTCAGCGTCTCTTCGATCGCGCCGTCATCGTCCGGCCAGTGGCACTGATAGAGGTCGATCGTCTCGATCTGCAGCCGCCGTAGGCTGTCTTCGACCGCGCGCTCGATGTGCGCGCGACTCAGCCCTTCGCCGTCCGGCCCGTCCCACATTCGCCCGCGGACTTTCGTCGCGATCACGAGACCATCGCGATTGCCGCGCGCCTTCATCCACCGGCCGATGATCGCCTCGGCCTCGCCGCCGTTGTGGTCGGGCATCCAATTGCTGTAGATGTCGGCGGTATCGAGGAAGGTGCCGCCTGCCGCAACGAAGGCGTCCATCGTTGCAAACGAGGCGTCTTCGTCCGCGGTCCAACCGAACTGCATCGTCCCGAGGCAGAGCGCCGAGACCTGCAGGTCCGTCTTGCCGAGCTGCCGGAGCTTCACTTGGGGCTGCGGTCGCGGAACATCGCGCCGGCAATGCGCCGCACCATGAAGCGCGGCACGAAGCGTACGCTGGCAGATGTCATCATGTTGATCGCGCCGGGGATTGCGATCGCGCGATGCCCACGCAGCGCCGACAGGGCAGTGTCGACGACGCTATCGACGCTCTCCCACGCGAACGACGGGATCTGGCTCTCGTCCAGGCCGGAGACCTGCTGAAACTCCGTCCTGACCGGCCCGGGGCAGAGAGCCGTGACCGTGACGCCGTGCGCGCGCGCCTCTTCATGCAACGCCTCGGAGAAGTGCAAGACGAACGCCTTCGTGGCCGAATACGTTGCGTTGTGCGGGATCGGCTGGAAGGCCGCTGCCGACGCGACGTTGATGATCCCGCCCGACTTGTGTTCCATCATCGGGCCGAGCGCCGCGTGCGAGAGACGCATCAGCGCGCGCACGTTGACATCGAGCTCCTCCAGCTCGCGCGCGAGCGGCAACTGCGCGAAGCTTCCGAACGTGCCAAAGCCCGCATTGTTGACGAGCAGCTCGATGTCGCCGCGGCGGATGCGCTCCTCTACCGCCGAGACGCCCTCGTCCGTCGCAAGATCGGCCTCGATGACCTCCGTGTCGATGCCGTGCTCCAGCGACAGCTCGTGCGCAAGCTTGTCGAGGCGGTCGCGGCGGCGCGCCACGAGCACGAGGTCGTAGCCGTCCTTCGCGAGATGTTTGGCGAATGCCTCGCCGATACCTGCCGATGCGCCCGTGATGAGCGCATGCCGTCGCTGTCCTTGCGTCGCCATGGTGGATCTCCCTCCGTCGTGATGTCGGAGGCTTAGTGTAGCAGGCTAGGGGAGGTTGGCGGCCGCCCAGGCGTAGCGCTCGGGGCTGGTCTGCTGGAGGTATGCCGCGTCGAGGTACCAGTGTGCGCAGGTCCAGGCGAAGTCCTCGAGGCCGTTCACAGCGCTGTGGGTCCAGGGCCAGCTCAAGCCCGCGACGGCGTTCGCAAAGCTCTGGCCCTCCGTCGTGCTGTACCAGGACTCGAGATCGTAGTCCGACGGCCGCAGCGGCGCGCCGCCGTTGATCGACCAGTGCTGATGTGAGTGGCAGTATTCGTGCTGGACCTTGATCGCGCCTTCGCCGTACTGCATCACCACCTCGTGCGTCGGGCCCCAGTAGAAGTTGAACCCCTCGCACCGGCCGTCCGACGCGCAGCCGCCCCAGACGACGGCCACGCCGGCCGGCATCGGAAGGGCTGCCCCGCCTCGAACAGGCGCCGGCTGCTCGGCAACGATCGCCGGCGGCGGCTCGACGGGAGGTTCGACGACAGCGGGCGGCAGTGCGGGAAGAGCCGGCGTCGAAGTTGGTAGAGGCGGTTGTGGCGAAGCGGTGGGAGCGAGCGTCAGCCGAGGCGTCGGATGCGGAGATACCCGCGCGGTACTGGCCGGGCGGGGGTCGGTTTCGGTCGGCGATGACAAGGTCGCGGCCCGGCTGACGAAGTCAGCCATCGTCGCTCCGCCGTGGCGGAGGGCGATGGGAATCACGGCAAGCGCCGCGAATACGAGGACGAAGAGTGCCCGTCTGATGACGGCCTCCCTGCTGCGCGCCGGGACTGGTCGTGGCTCTACTCAGGCGGGATGCGTCGCGGCGGGGAAAAGATGCGGACGCGTGAGAGCCCCAACACCACCAATAATTGCCACAGCATAATCGAAAACGAGGCCGCGCAGCGAGCGTTACAGCTTTGGTTAGTGATAGCGGGAGCCGCCAGCGAGGCCGCGAACGAATAGGGGTATCCCTCAGTTGTCGCTTCACGATGGCTACGATTACAATGAAACCACGCCATCGACGAAGCAGCGAGGAATCTACGTGAGCGAGCGAGTTCTCCGGCTGGCCATCCCCAACGGCAACCTGCAACAAGCCACCGTTGACCTGTTCGGCCGGGCGGGCTACAACATGACCATCCAGCCTCGCTCCTACTACCCGTTGGTCGATGACCGCGATATCCAGTGCATGCTTGTCCGGCCTCAGGAGCAGCCGCGCTATGTCCAGGACGGCCTGATAGACCTCGGCTTCGCCGGCCTCGACCTCATCCGCGAGGCGGGAGCCGATGTTATTGAGGTGCTCGACGCGGGCGCCTCGAAGGTCTCCGCCTTTTTCACCCGGCAGGTGCTGGTTGTCCCCGACCCGTCGCCGGTCCGGGACGTTAAGGACCTCGAGGGCAAGCGCATCGCAACGGAACTGGTCAACGTAACGCGCAGCTTTCTCGAGGAGCGCGGCGTTCAAGCGCGGGTCGAGTATTCGTACGGCGCTACGGAGGTCAAGCCGCCGCTCCTCGCCGACGCAATCGTGGACGCGAGTGTTACCGGCACGTCACTCAAGGCGAACAACCTCCGTATCGTCGCGACGGTGATCGAAAGCACGCCGCGGCTCATCGCCAGCAGGCAGGCGTGGGCGGACCCGTGGAAGCGCCAGAAGATAGAGGATATTGCCCTCATGCTTGCCGGCGCCATCGCGGCCGAGGGTAAGGTCTGGCTCTCGATGAACGCTCTTCGCGCCGACCTCGACGCCGTGGTCGCCATCCTGCCGGCGCTCAACAAGCCGACCGTCGCCTCCCTCTCCGACCCGGCCTGGGTCGATGTCACGACGATCGTCGAGGAGGACGTCGTCCGCGTCATCGTTCCGAAGCTGAAGAAGGCGGGCGCCCATGGCATCGTCGAGTACCCGCTCAACAAGATCATCGAATAGCCATGCCGCCGTTCACGATGCACATGACGCTGGCCCGCGAGCTGGCGTCACAGATCGGCCACGCTGCCCTGCGCGAACATCCGGGGGCCTACTACCTCGGCGCCACAGCCCCCGATATCCGCGCGATCACAGGCTGGGACCGTTCGCAAACGCACTTCTTCACGCTCGATGAGTTCGGCGATCAACGCGGCGTCGCAAGCTTGCTCGAGGCCCACGGAGAGCTCGCAGAGCGCGGCCGCCTGCGCGACGATGTGCTCGCGTTTTTGCTGGGTTACATCTCGCACCTGGAGATGGACGAAACGTGGATCTGTGACATTTACCGTCCCTGCTTCGGCGAGAAGTCACCGCTTGAGGGAGGCCTCCTCGCCAACCTCCTCGACCGCATCCTGCAGTTCGAGCTGGACCGTCAGGGGCGCTGCGATGCCGCAGCCGTGGACGAGATCCGTCGCGATCTCGTGCGGTGCGCCGTCGACTTCTCGACGCCGATCGTGGACCAGGAGACGCTGGTACGTTGGCGCGACGTGCTCGTCGAGATCCTCGGACGCCCGCTCGAGTGGGAGCGCTTCGGGAAGAGCCGCCACGTAAAATCGTACGGCGTCGGGTCCGGCGATGACCTCGCGAAGTTCTTGAGCAACATCCCGGACATGCTGGACCAATCGGTCCGCGAGGTGACTCCTGAACGATTGGCGGCGTTCCAGGAGCAGTCGCGCCGGCGCGCGCGCGAGGCGATCTTGGAGTACCTCGCATGAAGATCGTGGCCGGCGCAGCCGAAGGCCGGCGCACGCTGCTCAAACGCCGGCCTTTGAGCGAAACACAGCTGCCGCCTGCCATCTGGCAGAAGACGCTCGAGGCCGTCGGTGAGGTGGCGGACGTCGAGCAGGCGGTGCGCAAGATCCTCCGCGACGTGCGCGAGGAGGGCGACGCCGCTATCCTCCGATACTCGAAAGCGTTCGACGGCGCGACGTACACGTCGGTCCGCGTCAGCGACGACGAGGTCCGCGCCGCCTACGACGAGGTCGCGCCGGACGTCGTACAGGCGCTCCGCTTCGCCGCCGGGCGCATCCGCGCCTTCCACGAAGAGCAGCGCGGCCACGTGCTCGAGAGCTTCAGCAACGGCGGCATCGGCGTGCAGGTCACACCCATCGAGCGGGTAGGGATCAACGTCCCCGGCACCGCCGTCGTCTATCCCTCATCGCTGCTCATGACCGCACTGCCTGCGAAGGCCGCCGGCGTGGAGCACGTGCTCGTCGCGTCGCCCGCCGGCCGCGACGGCCGCGTGCCCGCGATCAAGCTCGTCGCCGCGGACATCGCGGGCGTCGACGCCGTCTACCGCATGAGCGGCGCGCAGGGCGTCGCGGCGTTCGCCTTCGGCACGGAGACCGTCCCGAAGGTCGACAAGGTCTGCGGGCCGGGCAACATCTTCGTCACGCTCGCCAAACGCGAGGTCTTCGGCGACGTTGGCATCGATGCCCTCTACGGCCCGAGCGAGACGATCGTCGTCGCGGACGATTCGGCCCGCCCCGACCTCTGCGCCGCCGACCTGCTCGCGCAGGCGGAACACGACGAGCTCGCGACGCCGATCTTGATCACGACCTCCCGCGAGGTCGCCGAGCGCACCGGCGACGAAGTCGAGCGGCAGCTCAAGCTGCTCCCCCGCGAAGAGATCGCGCGCGCCGCCTTCGAGTCGCGCGGCGGCGCGGTCGTCGTCGACTCGCTCGACGAGGCGCTCGCGCTCGCGGACGAGTTCGCGCCGGAGCACCTCTGCCTCCTCGTGCGCGACGCCGGCGCGTGGGCGAAGAAGGTGCGGAACGCCGGCGGTATCTTCGTCGGCGAGACGTCGCCTGAGTCGCTCGGCGACTACACGGCGGGCCCCAGCCACGTCATGCCGACGATGGGCACCGCCCGCTTCGCGTCGCCGCTCGGCGTCCAGGACTTCCTCAAGGCATCGAGCGTCGTCGCCGTCGACGAGGCGGGCCTGCAGGCGCTCGGCCCGGCAACGGCGCTGATCGCCCGCGCCGAGGGCTTCACGGCCCACGCCCGCAGCATCGAGCTGCGGCTCCACGGCGAAGAGCTGCTGTCATCCTGAGGGGAGCGGGGTAGAGCGCGACGGGGCGGGGGAGCCCGACCGGATCCGTAGGCGCCGGTCTTTAGACCCGCGCATCCCACCCTCCCGCATGCCGTGCTTTGCTCACCACTCGATCCGTCGGTAGCATGTGGCGGCCCGTTCTAGATCGCCCCGTATCGCAAGGAGTGGCTCTCGTGCATCTGCCCGGCATCTCTACCGTTCGTCTAGCAATTGTCCTGTCCGCAACGGCGCTGCTGCTCTCCGCTTGCGGAGGAGGCCCATCGGGGCCGGACCTGGTTCTCTATAACGCGACCGTCATCACGATGGATTCCGACGGCAGCACCGCCGGCGCGATCGCCATCGATGACGGGAAGGTCGCTGCTGTTGGTAGCGACGAGGACATCCTCGACCTGCAAGGGTCCGGCACCGAGACGATCGACCTCGGCGGGCGCGCGCTGATGCCCGGCTTCGTCGATCCGCACACGCACATCCTCAATGACGCCGGGTCGCAGGGCATGACGCTCCGCGAAGCCCAGGACCTCGCCTTCGAGAACGGCATCACGGCGCTCGGCAACCTGTATACGGATAGCAACTTCCTGCGGCAGCTCACGGCAACCGACGAGCAGGGCGAGCTGCGCGTCCGAACGAGCCTCTACCTGTCTCGCACCACGAATTGCGGAGAAGACCTCGGCGACTGGTACAAGGCTTACCCGCCAGAAGGCGATCCAGAGAAGATGTTACGTGTCGTCGGAGTGAAGCTCTTCGCGGACGGAGGGTCGTGCGGGCTACCTGCGTACAGCCCCGACTTAGGCAATTTGTGGTTTACGCAACAGCAGATGGATCAATTCGTCGCAGAGGCAGATTCGCTCGGCTACCAGCTAGCGGTCCACGCTATTGGTGACCGCGGGCTCGAGCAGGCGCAGAACGCCATCGCAGCCGCCTTGGCGGGCCGGCCGAACGAGCTCAGGCACCGCATCGAGCACAACAGCGCCATCCGCCCGGACCTTCTCCCTCGCTATGCGGAGCTCGGCATCGTTCCCGTCATCTCCAGTAACTCCGGCGCCTGTGCCCTCTTCTACACCGGCGAGCCCTTTGTCGGTCCGGATCGAACGTCCTGGCTGCGCCCGTACCGGGCGCTGCTGGCTACAGGCGTGCAGCACGTCGCCTGGCACAGTGACTACCCGTTCACTTCTACGGACCCGTTCCGGCACATGTTCAACCTGGTTACAGGCAAACAGATCGCTGGTGGCGGTGGAATAGATGATGTGGTGGACGCCGAGGGATTCGCCCCGGGCGATGTGTGCGAGCCGCCGGAGTGGGCCAAGGAACAGACGGTCACTGTCCAGGAGGCGCTGCGCATGATGACCATCGATGCGGCCTATGCGCTGGGCCAGGAGTCCGTGATCGGCAGCCTCGAGCCGGGCAAGCTCGCCGACCTCGTTGTCGTGTCGGACAGTCCGCTGACGGTCGACCCGGACGCCATCAAGGACATTCAGGTGCTGATGACGATGGTGGGCGGGTCCACCGCATTCTGCATGCCGGCGCAGCCGGACATTTGTCCTGATTAGGCGGAGCGAAGCGAAGGGTCGCGCGGCCGGACCCGGAGCACCTCTGCCTCCTGGTGCTCGCCGCCTGTCGGGGCGTAGCTTTGGCTGCGCCCAAGCGACCAAAGGTCGCCGCACGTAGGCGCGTATCGTGAAGGACCCGCAGCATTGAGCTCCGGCTCCACGGCGAAGAGCTGCTGTCATCCTGAGGGGAGCGCGGTAGAGCGCGACGGGGCGGGGGAGCCCGAAGCATGCCCTCGAGCGAAGCGAAGGGTGTCTGCCCACGTCCCATGAACTTGCGCGGTTAGGCTAGACTCTAGCGGCACACTCTTGGTGTGAACGGGGAGCCAAAGTCCGGCTCTCCCTGGAGCTGGACATGCTAACAGGCGCCATCCGAAGCCAGGTCGACCGTATCTGGGACTCATTTTGGTCCGGTGGCATCTCGAACCCGCTCGAGGTCATCGAGCAGATCACGTACCTGCTCTTCCTCCGCCGTCTCGACGACCTGCAGATCCTGGAGGAGCGCAAGTCGGCCCGCTTCAAGACACCGATCGAGCGCCGTATCTTCCCCAAGGGTAAAGATGCCAAGGGGCGCCCCTACGAAGACCTGCGCTGGTCGCACTTCAAGAACGAAGAGGCGCGCGAGATGTTTACCGTCGTCAGCGAGCACGTCTTCCCCTTCCTCCGCACGCTCGGCGGCGACGGCTCGACGTACGCGCAGCACATGCAGGATGCGCGCTTCACGATCCCGACGCCTGCGCTGCTTACCAAGGTGGTCGACCTTCTCGACCACGTGCCCATGGAAGACCGCGACACCAAGGGCGACCTCTACGAATACATGCTCGCCAAGATCGCCACCGCCGGGCAGAACGGCCAGTTCCGCACGCCGCGCCACATCATCCGCCTCATGGTCGAGATGACAGCGCCCAAACCAAACGACATCATCTGTGACCCCGCCTGCGGCACCTGCGGCTTTCTTGTCGCCACGGGCGAGTACCTCCGTGATCACAACCCTGAGATCTTCCGCAACGCCAAGCAGCGCGACCACTTCCACCACCGCCTGTTCCACGGCTACGACTTCGACAACACGATGCTCCGCATCGGCAGCATGAACATGCTGCTGCACGGCGTCGAGAGCCCGGCCATCACCTACCGCGACTCTCTTGCGCAGGACCACGCCGGCGAAGAGGAGAAGTACACGCTGGTGCTCGCCAATCCGCCGTTCGCCGGCTCGCTCGACTACGAGAACACCGCCAAGGACCTGCTGCAGGTCGTCAAGACCAAGAAGACCGAGCTGCTCTTCCTCGCGCTCTTCCTCCGTCTCCTCAAGCCCGGCGGCCGCGCCGCCGTCATCGTTCCGGACGGCGTCCTCTTCGGATCGAGCAAGGCGCACAAGGAGCTGCGCCGGATGTTGGTCGAGGACCAGAAGCTCGACGCGGTCATCTCGCTCCCCTCTGGTGCGTTCAAGCCCTACGCCGGCGTCTCCACCGCCGTCCTGCTCTTCACGAAGACCAACTCCGGCGGCACAGACCACGTGTGGTTCTACGACGTGACGGCCGACGGCTGGTCGCTGGACGACAAGCGCACGCCGCTCCTGCCGGAAGACAAGCTCGGCCCGATCCCAGCCGGCGCGCTCAGCGCAGAGGAGCACGCCAAGAACAACCTGCCCGACGTGCTCGCGCGCTGGGCGCAGCGCGACGCCGCCGAACGCGAGCGGCCCCGCACCGCGCAGAGCTTCTGCGTCCCCAAGGCGGACATCGCCGCGCAGGGCTACGACCTCTCGCTCAACCGCTACAAGGAAGTGGTGCACGAGGAGTTCGAGCACCGCGCTCCGAAGAAGATCCTCGCGGAGCTGGCGAAGCTGGAGGCGGATATTCAGCAGGGGATGAAGGAGTTGGAAGGGATGCTGGCGTGAAAGTGAGCTACGAGGTCCCCGTGGGCTGGCGTTTCCTAACGCTTGAGGAACTAGCAACACAAGAAAAGGGCGCCATTCGAATAGGTCCCTTTGGCAGTGCTCTCAAGAAGCACGAATACTCTGATACCGGAATCAGAGTGCTCGGAATCGAAGATGTCTTTCCAAACAGATTGGTCTCTACTAAGCGGAAGTTCATCCCAGAAGAGAAGTTTCGCGTCCTCAGCCAATACGCGGTTAGGCCCGGAGACATTCTCGTGACTAACATGGGAACCGTGGGGCGGACTTGTGTTGTTCCAAACGATCTGGAGACGTCTATAATCTCCAGCCATCTGATCAAAGTCTCGTTGAATCAGCAGTTTGTGTTTCCAGCCTACGTCTCTTGGATGCTTAACTTCTGTCCTTTGGTTGTGGCCCAAATTGAAGCAGAGAGCCACGGCGCGATCATGGCAGGCTTCAATAGTGCCCTGCTGAAGAAATTACGCATTCCTCTCCCTCCCTTGGCGGAGCAGCGGCGCATCACGGCCATCTTGGACCAGGCCGACGCGTTGCGCGCCCAGCGCCGCGCCGCCCTGGCGCAGCTCGACACGCTCACGCAGGCCATCTTTCTCGACATGTTCGGCGACCCAATACGTAACCCGAAAGGCTTCCCTGTACGGCCAATGATCGAACTGGTCGACCCGGAGCGGCCGATAAGTTATGGCATCCTGATGCCCGGTCCGGATCAAGCTGAGGGAGTGAAATACGTTCGCGTTGTGGACATGAAGGGCGGCGGGGTCGAACTCTCCGCAATCCGAAAGACAACTGGGGCGATTTCAGACGCGTTCCATCGCTCGTTGCTGAGACCTGGCGATCTCCTCATGTCGATTCGTGGCCACGTCGGGAGGGTTGCAGTCGTTCCGGCTGCGCTCGATGGTGCCAACATCACCCAGGACACAGCACGCCTAGCAATTCAAGGTGCATCCTCCGTATTCGTCCGCGAGAGTCTTCGGACCCAAGGCCTTCAACGCTGGATGGAGAAGCACACGAAAGGTGTTGCTGTGCGCGGAATCAATCTTGGCGACTTGAAGCAGATGCCCGTCATGTTGCCGCAGATACGCTATCAAGAGACTTTCGCCTGCCGCGCCGTTGCAATCGAGAACCTGAGGACGATCCAGCGCGCTTCGCTGGCCAAGCTGGATGAGCTGTTCGCCGCCCTCCAGCACCGCGCCTTCCGCGGAGAGCTGTGACCACCGCTTTCGCCAGCGCCTACAATTCGCGGCGGCGGCCCCGGCCGCATTTCGCTAGGGGGTGGGTATGCGGGCCTGCCTTGAATATGGACGGCTATCGCCTCCATGCTAAAGGCTGCCTATAACAAGGGAGGACTTCGCGTGAGCAACTTCGCGCCGCGCTTCACTATCAGCAACGCTATCACTGCCGGGTTGACGGCGATCGAGCGGGCGCGCGGGTTCCTGGAAGCGGCTACGCTCTCCGGCGAATGGGTGCGGCGCATGAGCCAGCGCGCCCTGCTGCTGGAAGCGCACCATACGACGCACATCGAGGGCACCCAACTCACCATCCAGCAAGCTGAGCGGCTGTGGGCTGGACACGCCGACGCGCAGGCCCAACCCGACGATGTTCGCGAGCTGCTGAACTACCGCGAAGCGTTCGGCTTGGTGTCGGACTACCTCGATAGCGGCGAGCCGATCACCGAGGGTCTCATCCGCGAGATCCACAAGCGGCTCGTCGGCGGCGTGCGCGGCGGGCAGGGCGGCCCCGGTATGTACCGCAATGTGCAGAACTACGTGGTAAACAGTCTGACGCGCGAAGTCATCTACACGCCGCCGCCGCCCGAAGATGTGCCGCCCCTGATGCAGAAGCTGGTGGGCTGGCTGGCCGATGAGGCGGGGACCCACCCGGTGCTGGTGGCAGGCATCGCGCAGTTTCAGCTCGTGCACATCCATCCCTTCCTCGATGGCAACGGGCGCACCTCGCGGCTGCTGTCCACCCTGTGCCTCTATCGCACGGGCTACGACTTCAAGCGCCTGTTCACGCTGAGCGAGTACTACGACCGTGACCGTGACGCGTTCTACCGCGCGATCCAGGGCGTGCGCCAGCAAGGTATGGACCTGACCGGCTGGCTGGAGTTCTTCATTGCTGGGCTGACAACCCAACTGGCGGAAGTGAAGGCACGGGGAGAGCAGGCCATACGCTCGGATGTTCTGGCACGCCAGCATGGGCTCAACTCTCGCCAGGCAGCTGCGTTGGATCAGCTTCTCACTGAGGGGAGCCTGGCGGTCGGGGGCCTAGAACGCAGTTTCCCCGGAGTGAACCGCCGCACCCTTCAGCGCGACATCAAGGCTATGCTCGACAGGGGTTTGCTGCGTGAGGTAGGTGCCGGCCCCACCGATCCGAATCGCCACTACGTTCTCGGCGAGCTATGACAAGCTATGACATTGAGCTATGACAAGCTGTGACACGACTCGCGACATGAGGCTCGATTCGTGAGCAACTTCACCTTCCTCGAAGCAGAGTGGCCGGAGCTGCACGACGCCGCGACGAAAGCCGAAGGGCTCGCCAACCCCGACCCGCGCGCGGCCTGCTTCTACACCCGGCGCGCGTTGGAGCTCGCCGTGACGTGGCTTTACCGCAACGACGCGGCGCTCAAGCTCCCATACCAGGACCACCTGAGCGCGCTCATCCACGAGTCCACGTTCCGGGAGACCGTCGGGCCTGCCGTCTTCGCCAAGGCACGGCTCATCAAAGACCTCGGCAACCTCGCCGTCCATAGCACAAAGAAGGTGCACCAGCGCGACGCGCTCACCGCCGTCCGCGAGCTCTTTCACCTCAGCTTCTGGCTGGCGCGCACATTTGCCCGCGCCGCGAAGCCCGCAGACGGCCTTGCCTTCGACGCCGGCCTCTTGCCCGCGACATCGCCGGTTCCCCTTCAGACGCTTGCGCAACTGCAGACCCTTGCCGCGCAACTGGCCGAGAAGGATACCCGCCTCTCCGAGCTGCTTTCCGATAAGGCGGCTCTTGACGAAGAGCTACAGCGGCTGCGCAAAGAAGTCGCGCAGGCGAAGGCGGCCAACGCCGCCCGGCCCGACACGCACAATTACTCGGAGGCCGAAACGCGTGACTACTTCATCGACCTGCTGCTTAAGGAGGCGGGCTGGCCGCTCGATAAGAAGGAGGACCGTGAGTTCGAGGTCAGCGGCATGCCCAACGAGACGGGTCAGGGCTTCGTCGACTACGTGCTGTGGGGCGACGACGGTATGCCCCTCGCCCTTGTCGAAGCGAAGCGCACGAAGCGCGACCCCCGCGCGGGACAGCAGCAGGCCAAGCTCTACGGCGACTGCCTGGATCAGCAGTTCGGGCGGCGGCCCGTCATCTTCTACTCCAACGGCTACGACCATTGGTTGTGGGACGACGCGAACTATCCGCCGCGCCCGGTGCAGGGCTTTCTCACGAAGACGGAGCTAGAACTCCTCATCCAGCGCCGCAATACGCGGCTCTCACTCGCTAGCCAGGAGATCGATCCTCAGATCGTCGAACGCTTCTACCAAACGCGGGCGATTCGCCGCATCGGCGAAGCCTTCGAGAACGATCACGATCGCAAAACGCTGCTCGTCATGGCGACCGGCGCTGGCAAGACGCGCACGGTAATCGCCCTCTGCGACCTGCTCATGCGCTGCAACTGGGCCAAGCGGGTTCTCTTCCTCGCGGACCGCGTCGCGCTGGTTAAGCAGGCCGTGGGTGCCTTCAAAAGGCATCTGCCTGCGTCGTCTCCCGTGAACTTGGTTACGGAGAAGGACGGCGAGGGACGCGTGTACGTCTCGACCTATCCAACGATGATGCGACTGATTGACGAGACACGCGATGGGCGACGCAAGTTCGGCGTCGGTCACTTCGATCTTGTCATCATTGACGAGGCGCACCGCTCCATCTACCAGAAGTACGGTGCGATTTTCGACTACTTCGACTCGCTGCTCGTCGGCCTTACCGCGACGCCGAAGGACGAAGTGGACCGCAATACGTACAGCCTCTTCGAGCTGGAGACGGGCGTGCCAACTGACGTGTACGGACTGGAGGAGGCTGTTAACGATAAGTTTCTCGTTCCGCCGAAGGCCGTCTCCGTCCCGCTCAAGTTTCAGCGCGAAGGCATCCGCTACGCCCAACTGTCGGAAGAGGAAAAGGATGAGTGGGACGCCCTCGAATGGTCGGAGGATGGGGACGTCCCCGATCGCGTGGATGCCGCGGCCGTCAACAAGTGGCTGTTCAATGAGGACACTGTGGACAAGGTCCTAAAGCACCTCATGACGCGCGGAGTAACCGTGGCCGGCGGTGATCGCCTCGGCAAGACGATCATCTTCGCCAAGAATCACGATCACGCTGAGTTCATCGCTCAACGATTCAACGCCAACTATCCGCACTTCAAGGGCGAATTCGCTCGCGTCATCGACTTCAAAGTCGAGTATGCGCTGAGCTTGATCGACAACTTCGCGCATCCCGATAAGGCACCGCACATCGCTATCTCCGTGGACATGCTCGACACGGGCATCGATATACCGGAGATCGTGAACCTCGTGTTCTTCAAGCTCGTTCGCTCCAAGACGAAATTCTGGCAGATGGTCGGGCGCGGCACCCGTTTGCGCCCGGACCTCTTCGCGCCGGGCAAGCACAAGGAATACTTCTACGTGTTCGACTACTGTCAGAACTTGGAGTTCTTCAGCCAGGACCTCGAGGCGACGGACGGCGCGTTGGGCGTCTCGCTCGGTAAGCGCCTTTTCACCGCACGGCTCGAAGTGATTGGTGCACTGGACCATTTGCAGGGCGGCCTGGCCGCTGACGCTAGCCGAGCGGCCGAGGCGAAGGCGGCGTATGGCGACGCGGCGACCGACAGGGAGCTGCGGCAAGAGATGGCCGAGCTGCTGCGCGGCCAGGTCGCGGCAATGAACGTGCACAACTTCATCGTCCGTCCTCACCGGCTGTTGGTGGAGAAATACGCGAGGCCGGAGGTGTGGGACGCTCTCCAGGGCGAGGGAATAGACGAGTTGGCCAGAGACGTTGCTGGCCTGCCTACGGCGAGAGTGGATGATGACATTGAGGCCAAGCGATTTGACTTGCTGATGCTGCGGCTGCAACTAGCGCTGCTCAGAGCTGAGCCGAGTTTCCAGCGCCTGCGCGATGAGTTGCGCGCAATCGCCGGCCTCCTCGAGGAGCAATCTAGCATTCCGATGGTGAACGACCAGATGCGCCTGATCCAAGAGATCCAAACAGATGACTACTGGCAGGACGTGACAACGCCGATGCTGGAGGTCGCCCGCAAGCGTCTGCGTGCGTTGGTGAAACTGATCGAGAAGGTGAAGCGACAGCTTGTCTACACGGACTTCGAGGATGAGATTGGCAGCGAGGCGTTCGTTGAGCTCCCTGGATTCGGTTCTGGCGCCGACTTCGAGCGCTTTCGTGCGAAGGCCCGGCAGTTTCTGAAGGAGCACGAGGACCACGTGACCATCCACAAACTCCGCTGGAATCAACCGCTCACGCAGGCCGACCTGGAGGAGCTGCAGCGGATCATTCTGGACGCTGGCGTCGGCACGCCGGACGATCTCGCTCGCGCGATACAGGAGAGTAATGGCCTTGGTCTCTTCATCAGGTCACTCGTCGGCCTGGATCGCGAAGCTGCAAAGCGCGCGTTTGGTGAGTTTCTTTCCGGAACCGCTGCCTCGGCAAATCAAATCGAGTTCATAAACCTCGTTATCGACCACATCACAGAGCACGGCCTCATGGATCCAAGCCTGCTCTACGAATCGCCATTTACCGACATCAGCCCACGCGGCCCCGAAGCCGTGTTTTCTTCGGCCCAGATTGACGAACTGGTATCTGTGCTAAAGGAGGTTCGCCAGCGCGCAGCGGCCTAGAGGCCAACCATCGATAACCCGCCGGTCCCCGCTCCGATATCGAAGAGCGCCTCGCCCAAATCTGCCTGCCCACCGCCCCCTTGACATATCCGCACACATGTACTATCCTCAGCGCGACATAATGCTGAGGCGCCTACGCGCCCGGTCAGTCTGCAAGGAGGCAGCTAGCCCATGGGCAAAAAACAGTCGATTCTACCAAACGAACTTCCCGCCTCCGAGTCTGGGCCGAATCTGGCCGCAAAGCCGTCGCACACCCAAAACGAACTTCCAGCGCAGAATCGGCCCGCTGCGGACCCAAAGCCGGCTCGAGGAAACGGAGCGAGGGAGGTCTCAAGACCGGGTGGGGAGTCTGTCCGAAGCTTGCCCTCGAGCGCCAGCGAAGGGAAGGCTCGCCTCGGGCGAGAGCGCAGCGAAGGAAAGCGCGGCCGCCAGGGCGAGGGCGGCGGCCCCAGGACTCCCGAAGGCAAGGCCATCTCCAGCAAGAACGCCGCCAAGCACGGCCTCCGTTCTCCTCACCCTTTCATCATCCAGGGCGTCGAGTCTCCCGAGGAATGGGACGAGTTCAAATTCGGCGTCATCGAGAGCTGGCAGCCCGCCGGCATGCAGGAGCTCGAGCTCGCCATCAACATCGCCTTCGGCTACTGGAAGCTCCGCCGCTGCCGCCTCTACGAGAACACCCTGATCACTGGGCAGGTCCGTGAGGAGGAGGACGCGCTCTTCTATCCGGACGACGATGAGGACGAAGACGGCGACGAGGACGAGGACGATGACGAGGACCGCAGCGCGCCGGAAGATCGCCCACCCGCCGAGGTCGACCCCGAGGACCTCGCCTACCACCAGCGCCTCCAGCTCATCCCTGCCGACTTGTCGATCGATCTCCAGCTGCGCTACGAGGCGCACGTGCGCAGGACGCTCAGCTCGGACATCCACACGCTCGAGGTCCTCCAGGCCCGCCGTCGCGGCGAGCGCACGCCCCTCACCCGCGTCGAGTTCAACTCCGGGCCCTCCTTCGCTCGCAGGAGCAGCGCCGCGAGCCAGGTCCCTGAGCTCGGCCTCGTCAGACAGCGCGTCCGCCTCGCCGAAGTCGCCCTCGCGGACCGCCGCCTCGCCGCCCGCGCCGCAAAGGCCGTTCGTGACCCGTAGGGGCGCATGGCCATGCGCCCGCCTCCAGCGACCAGCGACTTGCGACCAGCGACCCTTTGCTACCATGCCCCCTATGACCGCCGATCCGATCCTCAAGCTCGTCCGGCCCGACATCCTCGCAATGTTGGGCTACGAGCCGATCGAGCCCGCCGAGCTAATAGCGGAGCGTCTTGGTATCGCGCCGGAACGCATCGCTAAACTCGACGGCAACGAGAACCCGTTCGGCCCCTCGCCGCGCGTGATCGAAGCGTTGGCGTCGTTCGAAAGCTACCATCGCTATCCGGACCCGCAGCAGCGCAAGCTCCGCGCCGCGCTCGGCGAGTACGCCGGTGTGCCGCCCGAGCACATCGTTGCCGGCCACGGCAGCGACGAGATCATCGATCTGCTGCTGCGCGCTGTGCTCGATCGCGGCGACGTCGTTATCGACTGCCCGCCGACGTTCGGGATGTACAGCTTCTCGGCAGCCGTCTGCGGTGGCACGCTGGCGCAGGCCCCGCGCCGCGATGACTTCACGCTCGATATCGATGCCGTGCGCGCGCTCGCGCCCGGCGCGAAAGTCATCTTCGTCGCGTCGCCGAATAATCCGACCGGCAATCCGCTCGCACGCAACGAGCTCGATGCGCTGCTCGACACGGAGCTGCTCGTTGTCGTCGACGAGGCGTATGTCGAGTTCGCGGGCTCAGGCGAGCAAAGCGAGCCCTTCAGTGGCCGTCGAGAGGGCCAGGACAACAGGCCTGGCTCTGCTACTGAATCACATGCGACGCTCGTGCCGCAGCGCGAGAACCTCGTCGTGCTGCGGACGTTCAGCAAGTGGGCCGGCCTCGCGGGGTTGCGGGCGGGCTATGGTATCATGCCGCAAGCGCTTGCCCGTGTGCTCATGCACATCAAGCCGCCGTACACGCCCAACGTCGCCGCCGATGTAGCGATGCTCGCGTCGCTCGAGGCGCGCGATGAGCTGATGGCAGACGTGAAGGCGATCGTGAAGGAGCGCGACAGGATGAGCAGGATGCTAGCGGCGCTGGAACCCCTCCAGGTCTACCCGTCGTCCGCGAACTTCGTGCTCGCGCGCGCGCCGGAACGTAGCGGACGCGAGCTACGCGACGGTCTCGCGCGACGCGGACTGTTCGTGCGCTATTTCGATACGCCGCGATTGCAGGACTGCCTGCGCATCAGCGTCGGGCTGCCGGACGAGACCGATCGCGTCGTGGACGCGCTGCGTGAGGAGCTAACGTAATGGCCGGTCGAACTGGCAGCGTAACGCGCGAGACGAAGGAGACGCGTGTCGAGGTCGCTCTCGACCTGGACGGGCAGGGCGACGTGCAGGTCTCGACAGGCATCGGCATGCTCGATCACCTCCTCAGCCAGATCGGCAAGCACGGTCTCATCGATCTGCGCATCGCGGCGAAGGGCGACCTCGCGACAGACGAGCACCACACGGTCGAAGACGTCGGCCTCGCGCTCGGTCAGGCGCTCGACAAGGCGCTCGGCGGCCGCGAGGGCATCGTGCGCATGGCCGACGCGACGGTGCCGCTCGACGATGCGCTCGCGACGGTCGCCGTCGATCTGAGCGGGCGTGGCTACGCAGCGGTCGACGTCGAGTGGACCGACGTGCGCGTGGGAGAGCTCCCAACCGATCTCATCAATCACCTGCTCTGGTCGTTCGCGGCCGAGGCGAAGTTGACGCTCAACGCGCGCGTGCTCGCCGGCGTGAACGACCACCACAAGGCCGAGTCGCTGTTCAAAGCGCTCGGGCGCGCATTAGGCGCGGCGAGCCGGCCCGAGCCGCGAACGCAGGGCCGCGCGCCCAGCACGAAGGGCACGCTCAAGGCGTAGGCCCGTATGGACATCCCGCACATCGATACGCAGGTGCGCCGCAAGATCGGCAGCGCCGCTGAGGCGACCGACTTCGGCAGCGTGCAGTGGGCCGTTCGCGCAGGCGATCCGGAGGGCGCGGAGCAGACGGCCGGCCTCGCGGTGTTCGATGGCGGCAAGGGCAACGTCGAGCACGTCCATCCCAACTGCGAGGAGATCGTCTTCGTGCTCGACGGCGACGTGGAGCACACGCTGGGTGACCAATCGACGACGCTCTCGCGCGGCGACCTGATCGTCGTACCGCGTGGTGTCCCGCACCGGCTCTTCAACCACGGCCCCGCCGCGGCCCGCGCCTTCGTCCTCTTCTCCTCGCCTGACCGCCAGTTCGAGCCAACGGGCCGCTAGCGGCGAGCGGCGAGGAGAACGCGAAGATGCAAGCATCAGAGGCCCGGCGTGCGGTGGCTGCGGCGAGGTCGAGCGCCGCAGCGCTCGGCCTGGCCGTCGATGACGCGGTCGTTCTTAGCGACTCCAACCGGCTTGTCGTCCGCCTGATGCCATGCGATGTCGTCGCCCGGATCGCGCCAATTGGCTATCGAGTTTTCTCGGCGGCGGTGGGCGCAGAGCGAGAACTTGAAGTCGTTCAACGGCTCGCGGAGACCGATGGCCCGGTGGCTGTTCTGGAACCTCGAGTCGAGCCACGCGTCTTCGTGCGAGACGGCTTCGACATCGCCATGTTGACCTACTTCGAACCTGTGCAGTCTCGAGGGGTTTCGCCGAAGGACTATGCGCACGCGCTCGAGCGTCTGCATGACGTCATGCGGCAGGTCGATGTCGCGACACCGCACTTCACAGATCGAGCCGCGGACGTTCAACTTTGGGTTACACGTCGCGACGTCACTCCGGATCTCACAGGAGAGGATCGGGAGCTTCTCGCCAACACGCTGCGAAGCTTGAGGCGGTCGATCGTCAACCGCGGCGCAGCGGAGCAGCTGCTGCACGGCGAGCCCCACCCGTGGAACGTGCTCAACACGAAGAAGGGGCCGCTCTTCGTCGATTTCGAGAACTGTGTCCGCGGGCCGGTCGAGTTCGATCTCGGTTGGGTGCCCAAGGCGGTCAGCGAGTGCTATCCGGGCGTTGACCAAGATCTCGTCGGCGAGTGCCGGGGTCTCGTACTCGCGATAGTCGCGGCGCACGGCTGGCGTCGAGGCGACTACAAGCCCGGTAGGGAATCAGGAGTGGCGTTCCTAGACGTCGTGCGCAAGGGTCCGCCCTGGCCCTCGCTCGATGCCGTGTAGCGCCGACATGTGTAGCCTCCAGTTGTTGATTGAGCGCTCTAATCATGGGACATCGTCCCGGCGCAGCCCGCGCCTTCGTCCTCTTCTCCTCCCGGAGCGCGCCTTCGAGCCCACCGGCCGCTAGCGGGTGGCTCGTTGACAGCCCCGCCAGGCTGGCATTACGATCCGCGATAGCATGGCTCGTTCGAGGGAGGCCCGATGATGGCAGTCGACCAAGACACGCTCCAGATGATGCGCACGGAACCCGAGACGCCCGGCCTCGATCTGAGCTGGCTCGAGCCCGGTACCGAGTGGGGCATGCGCGCCCAGCCCGGCCGGCGCGGCCTCACGCTCGATGACGTCAACGTCGGCTCGTACGGCGACGCGCCCGAGGTGAGCGACGCCTGGACGATGCGTCCTCGCGGCGCCGCCGCCCGCGATGGCGTGCCGCGCCTTTCGCAGTTCCTGCGCGAGAAGGCGCTGACGTGGTCGCAGAACGCGTCGATGCTCTACGAAGAGGCCGTGCAGCGTCAGTGGTCCTCCGCGACGGACGTCCCGTGGGAGACGTTGCAGCCGCTCCAGGACGAGGTCGAGCGGGCGATGTGCCAGTTCTGCACGTTCCTCACCGAAGTGGAGTTCATCGCCGGCGACGTGCCCGGCTCGTGGCTGCCGCGCATCAGCAACGACCACTACGAGGTCAAGCTCTTCCTCGCTTCGCAGGTGATGGACGAGGCGCGCCACCTCGATGTCTTCCGCAAGCGCGCGCTCGCGAACGGCGGCGGGCTCCTGCTGAGCTCCGGCAACGCCGGCCTGCGCTTCGTGATGGACTCCAAGGACTTCACCGAGATGTCAGCGATCCTGCACGTGCAGGGCGAGGGCCTCGTGCAGTCGATCTTCCGCATGGGCGAGTATATCGCCACCTGCGACGCCGAGAAGCGCATCTTCCGCCTCGCCGCCCAGGACGAATCGCGGCACGTTGCGTTCGGTGTGATGCACCTGAAGCACATCCTCGAGACGCAGCCGTGGCGTCGAGAGGAGATCCACAACTATCTCGACTACGCGGAGCCGGCGATCCAGGGCGGCAGCGTCGGCGGCGTGGCGGGCGGCTCGCCGCACTTTGGGCAGTCGCTCGGCATGCTGTTCGCCTACAAGCTCGGCAGTGAGGAGGAGGGCCAGAACATGACGCTCGCCGCCTTCCGTCGCCAGATGAACGAGTACATGCACCGCCTCGAGGTGGCCGGCTTGCCGGAGCGGCGGGAGCGCATCGCGCCTCAGTTCCAGATGATGCTCAAGGAGCAGTTCGAGGAGACCTACGACTCGCCGAAGCCCTGACGCTACGCAACACAAGCACACAGAGGGCTCGCAATCGCGGGCCCTCTCGCTATGTCAGCGATGCGATGAACGCCTCGACCTCGTAGTCGCTGTGCAGCTCGATCAGCTCGGCTGTGTGCGGGATCGTCTCGAGTGCCTGAAGCGCGTTGCGGCGGTGCGCGCGGTGATGGTGGAGGCCCCAGAGCAAGAGCGAGTCGCGGCTCATGAACGACAGGCGCCAGGACTCGGTGTTCGTGTTCCAGAGCTCCTCTTTGGTCCTGGCGCGCCGCAGCGTGCGCTTGAGCATCCGCCAGTAGGAGACGCGCCAGGGCAATCGCAGCCAGACGATGGTATCGGCGCGTGGGAGCATGACGGGCCAGACGCTCATATAGTTGCCGTCCGTTACCCAGCCGTCCGTAGCGCGATCGAGCGCAGTGGGAACCTTGACGCGGAACTCATCGTCGGGCGTGGGCTGCCAGCCGGGCTGGTGGAAGAGCGAGTCGAGCTCTATCGCGGGCACGCCGATCGTCTGGCCGATGCGGCGCGACAGCGTCGTCTTGCCGGAGCCGGTGACTCCGATGACCATGATGCGCCTGCGTGACATGGGGGTCGTCTACGTGGCTTCCCGCCAGCGCAGCTCGTAAAGCTGAGTCGGGTCCTCGAAGCCCTTGAGCGCCGCGACACCTCGATCGGCGAACAAGAAGCCTTTGCCCGCGACGAGCTGTCGCACGACGTCCGCCACCAGGATCTCGCCGGTGCCGGCGTGGTCGCAGATGCGGCGCGCGAGCTGCACCGACGAGCCGAAGAGATCATTGTCCTCCGCGAGCGGCTCGCCGGCGTTGATGCCGATGCGCACCGCCAGCCGCTCGTCGTCGCGAGCGGTAACCGCTTGCTGGACCGCAACCGCGCACTCGACCGCGGCGGTTACCGAACCGAACGAAGCCATGATCCCATCGCCGGTGTGTTTGATCTCCGTCCCGCGTTTGGTTCGCAACGCCTCGCGAACGATAGCGTCATGCGAGCGGACGAGCTCCTGCGCCCCGGCATCGCCGAGCTGTTGCGTGAGAGCGGTCGACGAGGCGATATCGGTGAACAGGATGGTGAGCGGCGATTGCTGGTCCACGGCCTGTGGCGAGGCTGGCGTCTCGTTCCCGAGCACGAACTGGAGCGTGGCGTCGCGTATGATCTTGGCGGTGGCCTCGTCGGGCGCGTGACGGTCACCTTCGATGGGCAGGAAGCGCGCATCAGAGATAGCGCTTGCGATCTCGCGGCCCTGGGCAAACGAAATGGCGCGATCCCCTTTGACGTGCATGACGAGCGTCGGCACGTTGACGTCGGGCAGGAGGTTCGAAACATCGACCTCGTAGTTCGCCCGGAGCATGGCGGCGGCGCCGGAGCGCGAGGCGGCCTCGCGCTGGTAGCGGGTAAACCAGGCGTGCTCCTCCTTTGAGGCGCCAGGCATGAACATATTCGTCAGCGTTTCGGAGCCGAGGCCCCACTCCGCCGTAACGAGGGCGACGAGCGCGTCCTTTACATCAACTCGGCCGAGCGCCTGGCCGCGGGCGTACGTGCCGAACAGGACAAGATGGCTGATGCGCTCGGGGTGGGCGGCAGCGTACGCGATGGCGATCGGACCGCCCTCCGAGTAGCCGGCGAGAGCAAACTGCTGCAGTTCGAGGCGGTCGACTACAGCCTCGAGATCGCGCAGGCGCGCGGCGATCGAGAAGTCGTCAACGTTGCGGTCGGACAGGCCGGTGCCACGCTTGTCGTAGCGCACGACCTGGAGGCGTTTCCCATACTCCTCGTAGCCGGCGCGTGTACCTTCCAGCTCCCAGTCGAGCTCCAGATGGCTTACCCACCCCCGGACGAAGACGAGCACGGGCGGGGCTTCGCCGAGGGTGGCGTATGCAATCCGGACGCCATCCGATGTCGTGCAAAACTGGATCTGCTGCTGCATCGCGCGTAGCTTATCGGGAGGCGGATGCGCTGGTCAATCTGGCCCTACTCATCCTCGATCTCGAAGCGGAAGTCCTCGATCACCTGGTTGGCGAGCAGCTTGCGGCACATCTCCGTCACCTCGCGTTCCGCGGCGGCGCGGTCCGAGCCGTCCAACGTGATCTCGAGGTACTTGCCCGCGCGCACAGTCTCGACGGTAGCGAAGCCGAGCGAGTGCAGGCCGCCCTTGATCGTGAGGCCCTGCGGGTCGTTCACCGTGGGCTTCAGCGTGACGTAGACGCGCGCGAGAAACACGCCTAGAACTGCAGCTCCTGGCCAGTGAGGCGCTTGTATATCTCGCGGTAGAGGCGCGATGTCTCTTCGATGACGTTCTGCGGCAGCGCGGGCCCCGGATACTCACGGTTCCATTCCGAGGCCAGCAGGTAGTCGCGCACGTACTGCTTATCGAACGCCTCCATGTGCTTGCCGGCGCCCCATTCGCTCGCCTCCCAGAAGCGACTCGAATCGGGCGTGAGTATCTCATCGATGAGGACCGGCTCGCCAGCGAGCAGGCCAAACTCGAACTTCGTGTCGGCGATGATGATGCCGCGCTCGCGCGCGTACTCTGCGCCGTACTTGTACAGCGCGAGGCTGCGCAATCGCACCGCGTTCGCGACATCGAGGCCGAGCAGCCCGACGAGCTGCTCCTGCGACATGTTCTCGTCGTGGCCAACCTCGGCCTTCGTCGTCGGCGTAAAGAGCGGCTCTGGAAACTGCTCGCTCTCCTGCATGCCGGGCGGCATGCGCACGCCGCAGACGGTGCCCCGCTTCTGGTACTCCGACCATGCGGATCCTGCGAGGTAGCCGCGCACGATGCACTCGACGTCAAGCCGCTGTGCCTTGCGCACGATCATGCTACGACCGATCAGCTCGCCGGGCAGCTCGAACGGCAGATCGTCCGCGGGCGAGCCGTCGGCGAGGCGGAGCAGGTGGTTGGGGACAACGCCGGAGGTGCGGCCGAACCAGAACGCCGAGAGCTGCGTGAGGACGGCGCCCTTGCCCGGAACACCCGTCGGCAGGACGACATCGAACGCGGAAATGCGGTCCGTAGTGACGATGAGCAATCGATCGCCGAGGTCGTAGAGATCGCGCACCTTGCCGCGATCGGCGAGGTTGGGGAGGGGAGTTTCCATGAGAACGGTGGACATAAGTGCATTCCTCCTGTAGTTGCAGGCCAGGCCTGCCTAGGCGTCGTCAATGATAGCACGCGGCCCGACAAAGGAATACGCGGCACGGTCATCGACGGGCCCGGACCGCACGGGGTTATCGAGCACGTCCGTCACGGTACTGAGATCCTCGTCTGCACGAACAATGTGATCGTAGTAGCTAACCTGCCACAGGGGCACGCCGGTCAACTTCTTGACATGATACCCGGCCAGTTGCTTGAAGAGACGCACGAACTTGTTCAGTTGCCACTCGTCATCTCCAACGGCAGCTAGACCTGCAGCTACGGGATTAGCCCCAGTCTGCGGAAGCTGTCATCCACATGTTTCGTGTAGTACGCGTAATCGAACAGCGCGTCGAGCTCCGACGCGCTCAGGCGGCGCGTCACGTCCGCGTCGGCGTCGAGCGTCTCGCGGAATGGGCGGCGCTCCTTCCAGGAGACCATCGCGTTGCGCTGGACGATCTTGTACGCCTCTTGCCGGTTCATGCCCTTATCGATAAGCGCGAGGAGCACGCGCTGCGAGAACGGCAACCCGTAGCTCGTCTCCATGTTCTCGCGCATCCGCGCTGGATAGACGAGCAGCCCACGCATGACGAACGTCATCATCTCGAGCGCGTAATCGAGCACGAGGCAGGCGTCCGGCAGGACCACGCGCTCCGCGGACGAATGCGAGATATCACGCTCGTGCCACAACGCGACGTTCTCGAACGCGACCTGCGCGTAGCCGCGCAGCAGCCGCGCCAGGCCGCAGATACGCTCCAGCTTTTCGGGGTTGCGTTTGTGGGGCATCGCGCTGGAGCCCGTCTGGCCTTCGCCGAACGGCTCCTCGGCCTCCAGCAGCTCGGTGCGCTGGAGGTGGCGCAGCTCCGTCGCAAAGCGGTCGAGCGAGGCGCCGATGACGGCCAGCGTTGCAACGAAGTGCGCGTGCCGGTCACGACCGATGACCTGCGTGCTGATCGCGTCGACCTCGAGGCCGAGCTTTGCACAGACAAGCTCCTCGACGGCCGGCGGGACGCTGGCGTGCGTGCCAACAGGCCCGCTGATCTTGCCCACAGCAACGCCGGCCTTCGCCTCGGCGAGGCGGCGCGCGTTTCGGCGCATCTCGTCGACCCAGCCAGCCAGCTTGAGCCCGAACGTCATCGGCTCGGCGTGGACACCGTGGCTGCGGCCCATGCAGAGCGTGTCCTTGAACTCGACTGCGCGCTTCTCGATCACGTCCAGCAGCCCCTCGACGCCGCGTTCGAGGATCTCGGACGCCTCGCACAGGCGCAGCCCGAGCGCGGTGTCCTCCGCGTCGTAGGACGTCAGACCGAGATGCACGAAGCGGGACTCGTCGCCCAGGCTGTCGGCAACGGAACGGAGGAACGCATTGAAATCGTGATGCATCTCCGCCTCGTAGCGGGCGATAGCGTCGATGTCGAAGCGGGCGCCGCGGATCTTCTCGGCGTCGTCTTTCGCGATCGCGCCCGTTTCGGCCCACGCGTCGCAGGCGGCGATCTCGACGCGCAGCCACGTCTCGTACTTGTGCTCGTCCGACCAGACGGCGGCCATCTCGGGGCGGGAGTAGCGCGGAATCACAGGTACTCCTCACGTACGGGCGAAAAGCAGTCGATGCAGACCGCGTCCTCGAGTGCCGTGACCTCGTGCGAGACGCCGGCGGGCACGAGGTAGCTGTCGCCCGCAGCGAGGTCCTGCACTGCGTCCCCAATCACGAAGCGTACGCTGCCTTTCGCTACGTAGCCGATCTGCTCGTGGGGGTGCGTGTGCGCCGGGACGACCGAGCCCGCCGCGAGGGCGACTTCGATCAGCGTCGTCCGATCGCCGCTATTCAGCGTCCGGCGAACAATGCCCGGAAACATCTCGACGGCGGTGGCCTCGGCGTTTGTGCGGAACATGCGGTTAGAGCGGGCCGGAGCCTCCGGCATATCCAGTTTAGCCTCCCGACTGCACACGCCGAAACTCAAGGTACTTGGTGCGGATGTCCTCGTGCTTGAGAGCGAGGATCTCGGCCGCGAGAAGCGCGGCGTTGCGCGCACCCCACGCGCCGATCGCGACAGTCGCGACGGGCGCGCCGGGCGGCATCTGCGCCATCGAGTAAAGCGAATCGACGCCCTTTAGCTCGCTCGCCGGGAGCGGCACACCGATGACGGGGAGGGGGCAGTACGCCTTCACCGCGCCGGGCAGCGCCCCCGCGCCTCCGGCGGCCGCGATGATCACTTCGAAGCCATGGTCCGCGGCCGAAGATGCGAATTCGCGCACCTTGTCAGGAGTGCGGTGCGCGGACATCACGTGCACCTCGTGCGCGATGCCGAGCTTCTCGAGCTGGTCGAGACAGTCCTGCATCGTCGCTGCATCGCTTTTCGAGCCCATCAGTACAGCTACGAGCGCCACGCTATCTCCCCCGTACGGCGGCAGCCGTCGCGCCGATATCGCGGCGGTAGTGCGCGCCCTCAAATCGAATGCGTTCGATATTTCGATATGCCTTCTCGCGCGCCGCCTCTATCGAGTCGCCGAGCGCGGATACGGTGAGCACGCGGCCACCCGCCGTGACGAGGGTGCCGGCGGCATCACGACGCGTTCCCGCGTGGAACACGAGCACGCCGGGATCGAGATCGTCTAGCCCCTCGATCGGCAAGCCGGTCTCGTACGAGCCGGGGTAGCCGCCCGACGCCATGACAACGCCAACGCACGCCTGCTCCGACCAGCGTAGCTCGATTTCGTGCAGGCGGTTGTTGGCGACCGCCCACAGGGCATCGAGCAGGTCCGAATCGAGCCGCGGCAGCAACACCTGCGCCTCGGGATCGCCGAGGCGGCAGTTGAATTCGATCACCTTCGGGCCGCCGTTCGTGATCATCAGGCCGGGATAGATCACGCCTCGATAGGGGCGGCCCTCGGCATCGAGCGCGCGCACGACGGCCTCGGTTACGTCGAACTCGATCGCGCGCGCGGTCGCATCGTTGAGCCAGCCTGCCGGGCTGTAAGCGCCCATGCCGCCCGTGTTCGGCCCGCGGTCGCCATCGAAGGCAGGCTTGTGGTCACAGGAAAACGGCATGTGCGCGACCGTTTTGCCGTCGGTCAGGGCGTGGGCGCTCACTTCCGGCCCCGAGAGGCGCTCCTCGATCACAACGCGGTCGCCGGCCGAGCCGAACTCGCGACGCACCATGATCGCGTCGAGCGCCTCGAGCGCTTCGTCTACGGTCGACGTGACGATCGTGCCCTTGCCCTTAGCGAGTCCGTACGCCTTGAGCACGAGCGGCGAGGCGTGGGTTTCGATATGCGCGCGCGCCTTCGCGGCGTCGTCGAACACAGCGAAGGCCGCCGTTGCGATGCCATAGCGCTTCATCAGCTCCTTCGAGAACACCTTCGACGACTCGATCTGAGCGGCCGCCCTGGTCGGTCCGAAGGCCGCTATGCCCTCAGCCGCGAGGCGGTCGACGATGCCCGCGGCGAGCGGGTCCTCGTTACCGACGACGACAAACTCGACGCGATGCTCGCGGCAGGCGGCGACGATTGCGTCGAAATCCGCGTCGGAGATAGCGAGGTTCGTGCCGAGCTCGGCTGTGCCGGCGTTGCCCGGCGCGATAAAGAGGTCATCGAGGCGAGGCGACTGGCGCAGCTTCCAGGCGAGGGCATGCTCGCGCGCGCCGGAGCCGATGAGCAGGACGTTCAAGATCGGTCCCTCAAGACTCGTGAAGACTTCCAGGAACGTTCCACTATCACCATGCCGTGTCTGGGGCCCGCGGTCAAGGTGAGCCGCCGAACGCTATGGTATTCTGTTAATCGGAGGTTCCCGGCACATCGCACGACAGCTACATACAACCGGCAGTGAGCAGGAGCGTGCGCTGCTCGTCGCGGTGGAATCGCGACGCAGCGGCGCGGGAGGCGCAGCCCGCCGAGGCGGCGGCTGGGCTTCCGAAAGCTCGCTGGAAGAGTTGGCGGAGCTGGTACGAACGGCGGGCGGCAAGGTCGTTGGACAAACCGTACAGAAGCTCGACTCGCCTCACCCTGCGCATTATGTCGGCCAAGGCAAGCTGAAAGAGATCGTCTCGCTGCGCGATTCGATGGGCTACACCATGGTCGTCTTCGACGACGAGCTGTCGCCGTCGCAGCAACGCAACATCGAGAAGGCGCTCGACGTGAAGGTGCTCGATCGCACCGCGCTCATCATCGATATCTTCGCGATGCGCGCGCGCTCGCGCGAGGGCCGGCTGCAAGTCGATCTCGCTCAGGCCGAGTACCTTCTGCCGCGCCTCGCCGGGCAGTGGAGCCACCTCGAACGGCTGGGGCGCGCGGGAGGGCAGGGCTCGATCGGCGTGCGCGGCCCCGGTGAGACGCAGCTGGAGACAGACCGTCGCATGGTGCGCAATCGCGTTTCGAAGCTCAAGCGCGAGATCGAGGACGTGCGTCGCCAGCGCTCGCTGTACCGCCACCGCCGCTCGAAGGCTGGCGTGCCAATCGTCGCGCTCGTCGGCTACACGAACGCCGGCAAATCGACGCTGATGCGCGCGCTGACGAAGGCAGACGTGCTCGTCGAAAACCAGCTCTTCGCTACACTCGATCCCATCACGCGACGCATCCGTCTGCCCAGCGGCCATGGTGCGCTCCTGAGCGACACGGTGGGCTTCATCCAAAAGCTGCCGACGCAGCTCATCGCGGCGTTTCAGGCGACGCTGGAAGAATTACAAGAAGCAGACCTGCTCCTGCACGTCGTCGACATCACGCACGCCGACGCCGCGCAGCAGAGCCAGACCGTGGATGACACGCTGGCCGAGCTAGGGCTGTCGGACCGTCCGCGTGTGGTTGCTCTGAACAAGGTCGATCTGCTCGTGAGCGAACGCGGGCAGATCGCGAGCATCGAGGAGCTGGCGGAGTACGATGCCGGGCTCGCCTCGGGGGCGCCCGAGGCAGTGCTCATCTCGGCCGCGCGCGGTTGGGGCCTCGATGACTTGCTCACTCGCATCGATGACGCACTTCGCCGCAGCGAAGAAGCGCGCCTCGCGACGAGCTCGCGCTCCTAGGGAGCGTCGCTACGGCAAGAAGAATGCTTTCCGACGGAGGGCTTCGAGCCTCAGTACGAAGTTCGGCTATTCGCCGAGCTGTGTCATGTAACCGAGACCGATGATCTCTTCCGCGTACTCGGAGCGCCAGCCCGGATCGGGGATGCGCAGGGCGTGGTCGCGGAACCAGCGATGGTAGGTCAGGTACTCTTCCTCAAGCCGGCGGCGCGCAGCGTCTTCTTCGCCGAAGGTCTCTTGGTCGTAGTCCTCCAGGCGCTTATCGGCGTTTTCCGGTGGCACGTCAAGGTCCTCGAGCCAGTACTCAGCCAGGTAATCCAGTGACTCTTCGAGGTCCTTCCGGCAGTCGTTCAGGAGCATTGTCATCAGCGTCTCCTGATCGACGCGGCGGGCGCGCAGGCTCAGCTCGCGCGCACAGGACAAGCAAAGGACGACGAGCTTTCGCGCGTCGCAGTCTTCCCTCCGCGTACAGAACTGGCAGCGGGGCGCGTAGTCGGTACCCCAGGGCTCGCGGGTGTAGCCGGCGGCAATTTCGTCGGTAAAGCTGCCACACCGCGGGCAGGCCATCTTATCGGCCAGGATCTCCTCGATCGTCTTGTTCCAATCGATTTGCATTGCCGCACCTCTCTCTCAGGAAGAGCTCTAATGTCTATCATAACGCCTTGCTATGGGCTGTCAACTAGCGAGTCTATCAGCTTCGACGACGAATCTGCCCCGGGGAACTCCTTGAGTCCGCTCTGCCCGCGCACGGATCCTTAGTCGGTGGAGCGCTAAACCGAAGCGCAAAGGCTCGGCAGCTACTGCTACGCAGCACATTGAGTATTGACAGCGTGGTAGAGAGAAGCGTAAGAAGAAACTGACTGGTTGGTACGTTTGCTCTCAGCGCGAGGTGGACTCGACCAACTGGCGGACTACCAAGGAAGGGAGGGGAAGAGCAATGAAGCTCGCTTGGACGGCTGCGGCTGTGGGACTCATGGTAGCTTCTGCAGTAGCTCCATTCGCACCGACCATCCTCGGTGTGCGTCTGCGGTAGCGCCACGCTTACTGAGGAACGTTGGACTATCGGGGACGGGATGACTCGTCCCCGATGGCTGTGCGCTGAAGGCCCCGCGCTCGGCGGAGCTCTTTTGTTTGGGGGGTGGTTAGGCGGCGTGGGCGACGACGTCGTGGTCGCGAGCGAGGGCGTTGTGCTCCATCTCTTCGTACACGAGCAGGAACGCCTGCACGGCTTGCGGGTCGAACTGCGTGCCACTGTGGCGCACGATCTCCTCGCGGGCCATCTCTGGCTTGAGCGCCTTCCGGTACGGGCGGTCCGACGTCATCGCGTCGAAGGCGTCAGCGATCGTGAAGATGCGCGCCCCAATCGGGATCTCGTCTCCCGCCATGCCACGAGGGTAGCCCTTGCCATCGAACCGCTCGTGGTGGGCGTGGACGATCGACGCTGCGCCGGAGAGGAACGAGATCTCCCTCAGCATGTCGTGCCCGATATCCGGGTGACGCTTCATGCTGTCCCACTCCTCGGGCGTGAGCGGGCCGGGCTTGTGCAGGATGGAGTCCGGCACACCAATCTTGCCCACGTCGTGCAGTAGCGCGCCGCGATACATATCCGTCCACTCGTGCGTGCCCTCCGGCACGCCGAGCGTGCGCGCCATACTCAGGACGTATGACGCAACACGGAACGAATGGCCCTTCGTCTCGCGGTCGCGGGCGTCGAGTGCGGAGACGAGGGCCTCGAGCGTGCCGTCATACGTTTCCGTCAGGCGATCCGTCATCTGCAGAATGCTCTCGTTGGCGGCCTCCAACTGAGCGTTCTTCTGCTTCAGCTCGAGCACAGTCTGCTCGGTCTTGCTGACGTATTGCTGAAGGGCGAAACGCATCATGAGCGGCGGAGCCACGAATGCAAAGATGCCTGGGATGCCAACCGCCAGGTAGCCGGCAGAGAGCGCGAATCCAAGCAGCCCGAACACGATGTAGTACGGGATGATCCACTGGTGCTCGTCGCGCCAAACGCCAAGCCATGAGCTGCCCGTGCGAAGCCAGACGGCGGTTGCCACGAGCGGGATGTTCACGCTGTAGTTCACCATGGTCGCCGCGAGCACCGCCGGCGCCCACCAGCCACTGACCCCGCCATCGACGTCGATGAACGCGTTGAACACGAGGGCAGCGCACACGTTCGCGAGCGTGTAGCTGCCCATATCGAAAGCCCGAGTGTGCCAGCCGCTCGGCGTGAACAGCGTCGCGGCGAAGACGACGACCGGGGCGGCGATAACGACGGCCGGCGCCCCGTAGATGATGGCGATGGCCATCAACGCAACCACGCCCGCCGAAACGTGCGTGTCTCCGTAGATCCTGATACCGAACCGTTCGAAAGCGATAGCGAGCAGCGTAAGTGTCAGCAGGCCCTGCCAGCCGTCCGTCGAGATGTCCGGAGCGAAGTAAGCGATGGCGAGGCCGGCGATCAGGACGACGAGCGCAAAATAGATCGCCGTGCGGAGGTTCAGGCGGTGGAAGGGGTCCTCCGGGATTACAGGATCCGGCAGATCGCCCTCAACGGGACGCAGGCCAAGCACGTCGGGCGCGTGGCCGTTCGTTCCGGTGTCCGTCGGCCAGGCTTTGCCGTTGGTCAAGCGGGCCTCCTGGGTGCCTGCGTCTTACAGGATCGCCCATTAGACTTATCGGCAGAATCGGATCGCCGGTATAGCGAAGCTAGGCGGCTTCCTCGACCGTCTCGAAGATCTGGCGGCGAAGCTGGCGCAAGATACGCTTGTGAAGCTGACAGACCCTCGATTCTGAGAGACCGAGCATCTTGCCTACTTCGTGAAACGGCCGGGATTCCGCATATCGAAGCTTGAGGATCTCCCGGTCGCGCTCGCCCAGGAGGCCTACGGCAGCGTCAAGCATCTCGAGAGAGGCCGTGTGCTCGGCCGCGACGGCGGGATCGCTGCGGTCGTCGCTGTCGACCGGGTCGAAGCGCTGGCCGGAGCCCTCCGAGCCGCCATCCTGCAGGACGTTCTCGAGCGATACGAAGCGGGAGGCGGCGTGGCGCTGGATCTCCTGGACATTTCGTAAGCCGACACCCATACGTACGGCCAGCTCCTTGTTCGTCGGCCAGCGGCCGAGCTGGGTCGCCAGCTCCTGAGCAGCAGCCTCGACCTGGCGGGTGCTCCGGCGGAGCGAGCGGGGTAGGGGGTCCTGCCGCCGTACCGCATCGAGAATCGAGCCGCGAATGCGCTGGACGGCGAAGCTGGCAAAGCTTGTGCCCCGCTTGTCATCGAAGCCGTCCACGGCCTGTATGAGGCCCTCCGTGCCGTATCCCATCGCGTCCTCCCGGTCGAGTCCCAACGTGCGGCTCCGGTCCGTCGAGAGCCGATTCACGACGAACGTGACCAGGGGCAGGTGCTGGAGGATCATCTCGTCTCGCTTAGGCATGTCGCCCCCCAATTAGGCTGCGGTCACTGGCGGCGACGACAACTTGGGTTTGGCAAACCTGGCGAGAGAGGGAGGGGTGGTCGAAAACGCGTTTGGCGTTTCGGCAGCCCGGCGGCCCTGACTCCTAAGAGTGGTAGGCCCGTGGCTTTGCGCCCCCCTCTTTCGAAGGGTTTGCCGTTATCGGCGCCTCGCTATGAGGTCTCGGGGCGTCATGCCTGGGGGTCGAAGGACCCGGGCCCATTCTTGGGTCACCTAACTTCTAACGCCATTCCAACCTTGGCGTTACAGATCACCTAAGGGTTTTTTCGGAAGAAACGTAGGGTTTCTCCACAGTCGAAGCTGAGGAGGCCCCTAGATCCGGACGATACTCAGCTAGAACCGCTATGCCTTCTCCGAGACCGCCTCAACAGCCACGGGCCCTCCGCACCAGGAACGAGATCCTGGCGGCAGCTCGACGCGTCTTTGCCGAGCAGGGCTACGACGGGGCGACCGTCGACGACGTGGCCGAAGCGGCTGGCTGCAGCAAAGGGGCCTATTACTTCCACTTCGCGAGCAAGGAGGAGGTCCTGCTCGCCCTCGTCGACGCGTGGGCCGGCGAACGCTCCCGCCAGCTCCGGGAGGCAGCCCCGGAAGACCTGCTCGAAACCTTGCTGGTGACTGAGACGAGCGGAGGCTGGGGGCCACACTTGCTGCTGGAGTTCTGGCAGCAGGCAGGGCGGAGCCGGAGGCTTCAGCAGAAGCTGGGCTCGATCGAGCGGTCGTGGCGGAAGCTGCTCGAAGAGCGGCTCGCCGGCGACAAGCGGAGTACGCGGGGCGTGGCACCGGTGGTCGCCGCGCAGCTCGCCCTCGCACTGCATCACGGCCTCGTCGTGGAGGGATGCCTCGGCCAGATCTCGCGGGCGCGGGCAAAGGCCTGCGCGGATGCCCTCGAACGGCAGCTAGCCGGCTCGACGTCTCTAAGGCAGGCGGGGTAGGGTGGTCTTACGCCGGGTGGCGATCGAGAAACAAGCGGACGGCCGCGATGAACTCGTCCGCGGTATCTTCCGGCACGGTGTGGCCGGCTTCCTCAATAGTCACGAGCTCGCCGTTCGGAAACGCATCCCGCGCCCGCTCGGCGGCCGCTTGCGAGACGTATTGCGACTTGCCCCCTCGGACGAAGAGGACGGGCGCGGTTACCTTAGCTAGCTCGGACCAGAGATCGGCCGGCTTCCAGTAGAAGCCCACGCGCGGGTCGTGCTTGAACGTCCACTTGCCGTCCGGTAGCTGCTTAAGGATGTGCAGGAGGCGATGGCGCAGGACGGCGTCGGGGGTCGTTTGGTTCGTGAGCCGGATGATGGCGAAGGCGGCGTCGTGGCCGGCGAAGGCCGGGTGGCCGTTCTCGGCCGTAAACCTGTCCAGCTCGAGCGAGGGCCTTCGCTCGTAATCAAATCCAGGACGAATATCGACCGGCACGAGATGCGTCACCTTCTCGGGGTGGCGCGCCGCGTACGCCATCGAGCTGTGGGCGCCCATCGACAGGCCGATCAAAACGAAACGATCGAGGCCCTGCTCATCGACAAAGGCTTCGATATCTCCGACGTAGTCGTCGGTGCTGTAATCGGGCGCTTCGGGCCACGACGTTTCGGCGTGGCCCCGCTGGTCGAGGGCGAGCAAGTGGTATCGCTCCTGGAACGCCCGGGCGAATGGGTCCCAGAGACGGCAGGTGCTGCTCATCCCGTGGACCAGCACAATGGGCGGCGAGTCTGGCTCGCCCCACTCGACGTGGTGGAAGCGCAGGCCGCGGGCCTCCATTGTGTGCTCTCGGGGCTCGACAGCGGTCGTCATCGCCGCTAGCTTACCCGATTTTGGTGTGACAGGCCCAACAGAACGAGCCAGGCCTGCCGATACCGTAGTGTGGAACTACTTCGCTCGGAGGATGATCGGATGAGGAGCACTTCGGACTTCGTAGGCCTCCTGGCCTACCTCACCCTGATGTATGGCCGGCTTCCAGACCGCGACATGGTCCAGGCGGCTTACTCGGCGACATTCCACGAGCATGAGGACGCCCCGCCGCGTCATCTGACGCTCGTCGTGAGCAACGACACCGTCCCGGCGCCCAAAGGGCAGCCGGGCGAAGAGGCTGAACGAGCCTCCGCCGCCGCATAACACGCTGTCGATCGCTGGCGCCCCTTCTCATCACGTGCGCATGCAGGCTAGAATAGCTGCGCAAGGGATGAGGAAGGAGCGGCAGGATGCTTACACCCCTCGATGACTATCTGATCCATCAGACACCGGACACGCTTGACCGCGTCGCGACGAGCGACCGCAACTTTTACGACCGCTACTACTTCAACTGTCACGACCTCGCCGGGGAGACGTCCCTCGTCATCGCGATGGGCGTCTACCCCAACCTCGGTGTTATGGACGCGTTCGCGACGTGCGTCCAGCGCAACGAGCGGCAGTACGTCGTGAGGGCATCACGCGAGCTGGGGCACGACAGATCGCAGACCACCGTTGGCCCGATAGGCGTCGAGGTGGTCGAAGGGCTGCGGCTCTTCCACGTCTGGTGCGACGACAACCAGTACGGTCTGAGCTTCGACCTGACGTTCCAGGGCGTCGCACCGCCGTTCCAGGAACCGCACTTCTATCGCCGCACCGGCCCCCGAGTTGTCATGGACTACACGAGGCTAACGCAGCCGGGCCGCTGGCACGGGAGCCTGAAGGTCGGTCGTGAAGAGCACGACATCCGCGCATCGAACTGGTGGGGAGCGCGCGACCACTCATGGGGCATACGGCCGATCGAACGCGCCGCGTCCGCAGCGCCCGCGCAGGACGCTCCGCGCGGCTTCTTCTGGAACTGGGCGCCGATCCAGTTCGACGACCACGCGATCATGTACACCGTTTCGGAGGATCACGACGGCTCGCGCTGGCACGAAGCCGGGGCCTGGCTGCACGTTTACGATTCCGGTCTGCCCGAAGAGCCGCTCTCGGTCGTGCGACATGACTTGCGTCTGAAGCCCGGCACGCGCACGTTCGACGGCGGCCAGGTCGTGATGACTGAGCAAAATGGCCAGGAGTTCACACTCGACTTCCAACCGCTCTCGCTGCTGCACATGGCGGGCGCCGGCTACGCGTACCAGGGCGGCATGTGGCGTCACGGCGAGTACCATGGCCCCCTCACGGTCGAAGGCGAGACGCTGAACCTTAAGGACGAGACGATTGTACGGCGTCTCGCAGGACAGAGCGAGACGGTGTGCCGCGTCCGCAAAGGCGAGCAGATCGGCTACGGCATCTTCGAGTTCATCCTGTTCGGGGTATACGAACCGTACGGCTTCAAGTCGGTGAGTGACGTCGCCCCAGCCGAGGAGCCGGCGGCAGAAGAGCAGCAGATCGACCGGCCGGCCGCTGACGTCGCTCCTGGCGGGACAGACACCGTCCAGCACATCGAAGAAGCGCCGGTAGCCGTCGGTTCTAATGGGGAGTCGCCGGCTAGAGAACCGCGTGCGATTGACGAGGCGCCCGCTCCGACTGAGCCGCTGCCGCAAGCGCTTCGCGCCGAGGAGCTGTCCGTCGAGACGCCCGCGCATGCCGTCGATGAGCCCGCCCTCGAGCCCGAGGCGCCGTTGAGCCGCGCTGAGCAGCTCATGCGCGCGCGCCGCGAGATCGAACAGCGGGAGGGGACTCGCTGAACGCATGGCGGACCCGGCGCTGCCGCCGACCATCCAAGGCCTTCTCTCGCCGCAGGCGTATCCATACGCCGTCGATCGCGTTGAGCTGCGACAGACGCACATCTCCTTTCTGCTGTTCGCAGGCGACTTTGTCTACAAGGTCAAGAAGCCGCTGAGCCTCGGCTTCCTCGATTTCAGCACGCTCGACCTGCGCAAGCACTTCTGCGAAGAGGAAGTTCGCCTCAACCAGCGCCTCTGCGCCGACACGTATCTTGGCGTAGTTGCCATCTCGGACGAGGGCGGCGCGATACGCATCGAGAGCGACGCGAACATTGTCGAGTACGCGGTCAAGATGCGTCGCTTGCCGGACGAAGGCATGATGACGCCGCTGTTCGAACGCAACGCGGTTACGCCGGAGATGATCGAGCGCATCGCGCGGCGCATGGCGGAGTTCCACCTCTCCTCGGAGCGCAACGACGAAATCGACAGCTTCGGCGGGCTAGAGACGGTCCTGGTGAACTGGCGCGAGAACTTCGAGCAGACGGAGCCGTTCATCGGCCGCACGATCCATCAAGCGGAGTTCGATGAGATCCGCGCCTACATCGATGAGGTCGCTGGGGATGACGAGGAGCTGTTCGCGCAGCGCGTCCGCGAGGGTAGGGCGCGCGATTGCCACGGCGACCTGCGCGCCGACGCGGTGTGCTTCGTCGGCGACAGCGTCTGCATCTTCGACTGCATCGAGTTCAACGAGCGCTTTCGCTACTCGGATGTCGCTGCCGACATCGCTTTTCTGGCGATGGACCTTGAAGACCGCGGACGCCAAGACCTGTCGGACGTGCTCATGGGCCGCTACCTCTCTGCGACGCTCGACTCGACGCTGCCGCTCGTGCTGCCGTTCTATAAGTGCTACCGCGCCTACGTGCGCGGAAAAGTCGACAGCTTCCAGCTCGACCAGCCGGAGGTCAGCGCCGAACAGAAGGCGGCGGCCACCGCAAGCGCGCATCGCTCCTTCGAGCTGGCGTATCGATATGCGGCGCAGCGGCGTCCGCGATCGCTCATCATCACCATCGGCGTGACGGGGAGCGGCAAGAGCCACCTCGCGACAGCGTTGGCGGCGCGGCTGGGCGCAGCGCTCTTCTCGTCCGACGTGACTCGGAAGCAACTACTGGGCATCGATCCGCTCGAGGCCCATGAAGACCCGCTCTACGCGGGGATCTACGACAAGGAGACGACCGCGCGTGCGTACCAAGACCTCCTCGGGCAGGCGCGCACGTGGCTTGCTCGCGGCAAGCCTGTCGTTTTGGACGCGACGTACCTGATGCGCGACCAGCGTGCCGGCCCGCAAGACCTGGCGACAAAGCTGGGCGCCCAGTTCGTCGCCCTCGAGTGCGAGGCAGACGAGAAGACCGTCTGGGAGCGACTCAGCAGCCGAAAAGACGGCCGGCCCGCCGTCTCGGACGGGCGCTGGGAGATCTACCAGGCGCAGCAGGAGCGCCGCGAGCCTGTCGATGACCTGCCCATCGGCTCACACGTCGTCGTGGACACGACCCAACCGCTCACACGGCAGGTCGACCACGTCCTGGAGCATCTGTTCAGCAACGTTTCGTAACGCAGCCGTAACCTAAAGGGGCGGCTCGCCGTGCTACGATCGCCTTACCATGAACGAAGCGCTCGCAGCAGCGGAACGGACGGCTGCCGGCGTCACCGTGCGCCCGGCAACGCTGGACGATCTGGCGCGCATCACGGAGATCTACAACCACTACGTCATCAACACGCCGGTCACGTTCGACCTAGAGCCTGTCTCTGCCGAGAACCGGCGCGAGTGGTTCGCGCAGTTCTCGGACACGGGCCTCCACCGGCTGCTCGTTGCCGAACAGGACGGCGTCGTGCTCGGCTACGCGTGCACACACCAGTTCCGCACAAAGGCGGCCTACGACACGAGCGTGGAGGCCACGGTCTACTGCGCGCCGGAGGCGACAGGGCGAGGCATCGGCACGCTCCTCTACAGCGCGCTGTTTCACGCAATACGAGACGAGGACCTGCGTATCGCGGTAGCGGGCGTCACGCTACCCAACGCCGCATCGATCGCATTGCACGAGCGCTTCGGCTTCACGCCGATCGGCGTAATGCACGACATCGGACGGAAGTTCGACCGCTACTGGGACGTGGCCTGGTACGAGAAGCGGCTCGGTTAAGCCGCCAGCGCAACGGCCGCTTCCAGGACGACCCCGATCATCCGATCGATCGCGGGCAGGAGTTGATCGTCCGGTAACCGCTCGTGGCGGCCGGCGCTGTTCGACGCGATCAGCACGCAGCTGTGCGCCCGCTGCTGCGCTCGAGACCCGAAGAGACGCGGCGGGCCCCCTGGTCTTTGTCAGGGGGCCCGCCTTCAACTCCTCGGTGGAGTCGCCTAGTTGCAGTCGTGCCCAAACTGGTACGCGATACCGAAGATGTCGTTGAACAGGTCGATATCGCCGTCAGCCGGTGCCAATTCCCAGTTGTGAATCCCGATCTGCGAACCTCGATCGAAGGCGGGGTGGTACGCCGTCGGCGAGACCGGCGGCGCCGAGGTCGGGTCGGTATTGCGGTTGATCGCGGCCGTTCCGCCCGCATCGTTCGCGCCAAAGCGCATCGCCACGCCGAGGATGTCTACAAACAGATCGATTACCTTGTCACGATTGTTCGGCAGCTCCGGCGTGTCGAAGAAGTCCCAGTAGTTGAGTGGGTTGCGACCGCCACCCACGGTGCCGAGCGTCGCGGGCTGAAGCTCACGGCCGTCCTGGCAGCCGTCGCCGTCTGTGTCGGGGTTGTTCGGGTTGGTACCGGCGATCGACGTCTCGTAGTCGTTCGACAGGAGATCGCCGTCGTCGTCGCACTTGCCGTTCGTGAACGGGACATAGGTCACGTTCGCGGTGACGGGATCGCCGCTGCCCGGAGCCACGCCTGATGGGCCGTCGCAGGCGCCCCACCAGTTGTTCGTGGCGTTCACCACGTTCGTCGTGCTGTTGAACACGCCGTAGCCGCCCGAACCGCCGTTGCCGACGATGTTGTTGCCGTGCACCTCGATGTTCGACGGCGAGAAGCCGCCGAACGCCTCGACGTGGACGCCCGACGACGAGCCTGTGTTGGTCAGGATATTGTTGCCCGTGATGAACGCGCCGATGGAGTTGCCGTCGATGATGATCCCGTGCTCGTTGCCGGAGATCGTACTGGCGCTCACCGTGTTGTTCGACGAGTCCGCCAGCCAGACCCCGACCGTGTTGCCGGTCACGTCGTTGTCGTCGAGCGTTCCGGCCGTGATGTCGAAGCCGAAGATGCCCGTATCGCGCGTACTCGTGACCGTGTTGCCTGTTACATCGATGCCGCTCGTGCTCTGGACGAATATGCCTTCCATGTTGTCGTGCACGTTGTTGCCGTCTATCTGCACACCGGCGTCCGCGCTGAAGACGAGGATGCCGGTCGCCGCCGCGGTGTCCGGCGTGTAGTCGTGCCCACTGATGTTGTTGTTCACCACCGAGCCGCCCGCGCCGAACCCGAGCTGGACGCCGTTCTGCGCCGCATCGCCCGCGCCGACGGGCCCGCGCCCCGTGATCGTGTTGCCTGAAACGTCGCACGTCGTCGCGGCCTCGTTACACGTAATGCCGTTCTTGCCGTAGTTGTCGATCGTGCTTCCGGTGATGTCGACGTCCGCGCTGCCCGCGCCGCCGCTCTGCACCAGCACGCCGATCACGGCCTGGCAGCCCGCCGCCGTGGGATGGAAGACGTTCGTCACGCGCGACGCATCGATCGCGCCCGACGCGTTTCGGAAGAACACGCCCAGGTAGCCCGGCGAGCACGCGCCGAAGGCCGCGCTCACGCCGTCCACCTTCACGTGCTTGATCGAGACGCCCGTCGCGTCGTCCACCAGCACGATCGGCGCCAGCGGGTTCCCGGAGGAGAGGCTCGTCGTATTCGCCGAGACGCTCGTCGGCTTGATCGAGGTCGTCGCGCCCGCGCCGTCAATCGTCACGCCGTCCGTCGTCACGACGACCTGCTCCGGGTACGTGCCCGCTGCGACGTGCACGGTGCCGCCGGCCGCGACGGCGTTCACGCCGCCCTGCACAGTCTTCTTCGCCGACGCCGCCGACGCGCCGTCGAAGCTGTCGTCGCCGTACGTCCCGTTCACGTAGCAGTCGGTCGTGCACGTCTCCGACTCGAAGTCGTACGTCGTGACGCCGCTGCCGTTATCGATCTGCAAGTTGTCCACGTTACCGTTGAAGCTCGCCCAGCCGCTACCCGCCTTGAAGAGCAGGCCGCCCGACGTCGAGCGAACGCCCGCGTCCGGGAAGTGCGACAGCACCTCGCTCCACGTGCACGGGTTCCCGATCGGACAGAACGCTGCGCCGATCGCGTTCGAGGCCCACCAGTTGCCCGTCCCGGCGGATGTCAGCGTGTCCCACGTCTGCCACGATCCGGTCAGCACCGTATTCGTGTAGTACGGCTCGAAGACCAGCCGGCCCTGGAAGCTCGTGTTCCCGTCCGTCAGGTCGTAATCGGCATCGAACGCCAGCGCCAGCGCCAGCGCTGCTGCGCCGCTCGACCGGTATGTGCTGTACGAGAACGTCGTGATCGCGTCCATCCGCGTGTTCGCGTACGCCGCCGTGCCGACCGCGATGCCCTGGTTCGACGCCACGAGCTTTAGGTCCGCGCTGCCGCTGCCCGCCGGCGGCGAGCCCGGCCCGCTCACGAAGCCGTAGGCCCCGCCCTGGCCGTTGTCGTCGAAGAAGGCCCAGCCCTGCATATCGCTTGGCTTGACCACCACCGTCGAGGCCGCCTGAACCGCGCCGCCGAAGCGGCCGCTCAGACCAAGCCCCGCCGCGCCCGCAACGAGCAACAGCGCCGCCGCGAGCAAGAACGTGTGCCTGAACAAAATGTTCATCAAGATTCCTCCCCGCCTGGATGGAATATAGTGGACTCCGGTAGCGTACGGGCACACAGCTCGCCGCTCCGAGACTCACATCAAACGAATGACAGTAGACCCTGCGTTAGTCTGCCACCAGGCGTCGCTAGCATAGCGTCTGCCCGGGTCTTCGTCAATTGCCTTCTTGGCACAACTTGTGCCACTCTTCGCCTGTACATTGATGCGTCAGCGGGAGGATACTCGCCCACGGGGGAGCGCTTGCAAAGCTGGCAGAGCAGGCTGCGCGCGACGCGCGAGCGGCTCGGCGTGAGCCGGGCCGGGCTGGCGCGGCAATCGGGCGTTCCTGCGCATACGCTCCGTCGTTGGGAAGACGGGACGCGTCACCCGCGGGCCGAGAACCTGCGGGCCGTGCTCGACGCGCTGGACTGTCCAAGCGCCGACGCGAACGCGATCATGGCGGAGGCGGGCTTCCCGCCGGCCCGCACCCTCTTCCCGAGCGATCGCTTCCCCAACTACTTCTACACCGCCGAGGAGCTGCAGACGGCCGTCGAGGACGTGCCATGGCCGGAGTTCGCGCTGAACGACAACGTCGAGGTGGTTGCGGCGAACATGGTTGTTGAAGCTCTCTGGCGGGTCGACTTCGCGCGAGAGAAGTCCCGCCGGACGTCGGCCCAGATGAACGTGCTAAGTGTCGCGAGCGATCATCACTTCGCCGATCGCTGCGTCAACTGGGACCAAGTAGTCGCGACGCTGGCGAGCGTGCTCAAAGGCCGCCCCGACGACGCGCACACGCTCGACGAGCCCGACCCGTACTTCAGCGCCGTCCTCGCCGAATTCGCGAAAGGCGACCCGGCCTTCCTTAGTCGCATGATCGAGATCGTCGCCGCTACGCCTGCCCGCGATCCGAAGTGTCGCTGGAGCTACCCGGTGGTCTGGCGCGACGACGACTTCGGCGAGATGCGCTTTATGAGCATCGTCAACGCCGCCAGCGAGCCGGACGGCCTCTCTTTCAACGACTGGATGCCGCTCGACGGCGCAAGCTGGGAAGCGCTCGAACGCGTGAAGGCGCGGGGGCCCGCCCTAACCTAGCTCCGTGGCCCATGGCCCCTGGCCCTTGACGCGGGCGGGGCCGCGTGGAGTGGGACCGTCAGCTTCCTTGATCAGCCATCAACGGTCAGCGTTCAGTGCCACCGCCGCCTCGAGCGCGACCTCGATCATCGTATCGATTGCCGGCAGCAGCTCATCGTCCGGCAGCCGCTCGTGCCAGCCAGCGCTGTTCGACGCGACCAGCACGCAGCCGGCCTCGAGGCCGCGCAGCGCCGCGACGGTGAAGACCGCGCTTGCCTCCATCTCCTGAGCGAGGACGCCGCGCGCGGCCCACGTCTCGGACCAGCCGGGCGTGACCGAATAGAGCGCGTCTTCCGTCGCGACGAGCCCGACGTGATGGCGCACGCCGATGTGCTCCGCCGCCTCGACGAGCGCGCGAACGACACGGAAGGTCGCGGCAGGTGCGTACGCGTCGCCGCCGAGGTAGTGTCGCGTTGTGCCATCGAGCGGGCAGGCGGCCGTCGCGATGACGAGATCGCCCGGCTCGATGTCCTCTCGCGTCGCGCCGCACGTGCCGATGCGGACCACCGTCTTCGCGCCGAGCATCGCCAACTCTTCGACGACGATGGCGGCGGACGGCCCGCCCATGCCCGTCGTCTGCACCGAAACGTTCGCGCCTTTGTAGAAGCCTGTGTAGCCGAGCAGGCCACGGTTTTCGTTGTAGCAGCGCGCGCCGTCGAGGCGTTCTGCGACGCGCGCCGCGCGGCCGGGATCGCCCGGCAACAGCACGATCGGTGCGACGTCGCCGGGCTGGGCTCGGATGTGTACCGGCATGGCTAGGCGTGGGCGGCCTGTCGTAGCCGCAAGCGCACGTTGACGAGCGCGAGTGCGAACGGCAGAGACACCGCGACAACGCCTGCAAGTAGCGCCGCCATCCCGAAGAGCATGCCGCTGCCATCTTCACGGAAGTGTCGGATATCAGTTTCGGTGACGGTCGCGTTGGCGACTACGATGCCGTACGGCCCGCGCGCCTGTACGTGGACCAGCATCCGCATGCCTGGATCCGCCAGTCCGCCGGAGCACTCCTCCACCCGAACGCTTGCCGGCCAGAGTGCAGTAGGCCCATCCGCCGCATAGTCCTTCGCGATGCTTGCGCAGTCCCCGGAACCGTCGGCGTCATCGTAGTAGGCCTGCGGCCAGATCGCGTAAGGGATGGCAATCGGCAGAACGACCGCGAGGAGGACGGCCACGGCCCAGGCAGCGTAGAAACGCTTCGGCATCAGGAGTTCTCTCCCTCCGCACGATACGCCTCGTCCAGCAGCTCCACGATGTGGACGGTGCGGCCGGGGCGTCCCTCTCGTCGCAGGCCGGCCTCGAGCTGCATCATGCAGCCGGGGTTTGCCGTTGCGATGACGATTGCACCAGTCCCGGCGATATCGCGCATCTTGTCGTCGAGCAGCCGGAGCGACATCTCGCGCTGAGCGAAGCTATAGACGCCGGCGCTACCGCAGCATCGATCGGGCGTCGCCAGCTCGACGAGCTCCAATCCAGGGATCGCGCGCAGCAACTCGCGCGGAGCGGAGCGTACGTTTTGCGCATGCGCGAGATGGCAGGAGTCCTGGTAGGTCACGCGAACGGGCAGGCGGCCCTTCGGCGGTGCGATCGGCAACTCGGCGAGCAGCTCCGTGACGTCGCGGACCATCGCCGAGAATAGCACCGCCTTCTCCGCGTAGGCCGGGTCGGGCGCGAGCAGCTCTCCGTACTCCTTCATCGCGGAGCCGCAGCCGGCCGAGTTGACGAGGACGGTATCGATGCCGCTGGCGAGAAACGCGTCGATGTTCTTGCGCGCAAGCTCGCGCGAGGTACTACGGTCGCCCGCGTGCAGGCTGAGCGCGCCGCAACAGCGCTGCTCCTCCGGCGCGACGGTCTCGACGCCGTTCCGCGCGAGCACCCGCACCGTGGCATCGTGCGTGCGCGGGTACAAGATCGGCATGACGCAGCCGGTGAGCAGCGCGACGCGCCGTGTTGCGTTCGCGGGCGCCTCCGGCATGCGGAAGCGCTGCGCCGGCACGTCGGGCAGCATCGACTCTGCGTCCGCGAGGCCCGGCACGAGCCGGAGCAAACGCATCGCGCGCACGAGGCGCTGGAGGCCGCTGCGCTGGTAGACGCGCAAGAGCGAGAACAGCAGGCCCAGGCGCCACGGATGCGGGAAGAGCTGTCGAAGCGCGAAGACGCGCAGTCGCCACGCGAACGGCACGCGCCCCTGCTCGACGAGCATGGCGCGGCCCGACTCCATGATGCGCCCGAACGGCACGCTGGACGGGCAGGCCGTCTCGCAGGCGCGGCACTGCAGGCACAGGTCCAGGTGGCGCACGAGCGACGGCGTCGGCTTGACCTGTTCCTCCGCGATCGCGCGGATGAGGTGGATACGGCCGCGCGGTGAGTCGGTCTCCATGCCCAGATCGAGATACGTTGGGCACTCCTGCAGGCAGAAGCCGCAGTGGACGCACTGCGCCATGTCTTCCGCTGACGGCCGGTCGATGATGCTGCCCTGCCTCACGGTACGCCTCGCAGGAAGCGGCCGGGGTTGAGCGTGGCGTTCGGATCGAACTCCTGCTTCAGGCGCTGCATGAGCGGCAGCGCGGACCCGGCGTCGCCCCAGACGTCGATACGTCGCTTCACGTCGACAGGCGCGGAGGTGACGACGAGCGAGCCGCCGAGCCGTTCCGCGACACGCCGCGCGTCCCCGATCGCGGCGACGAGCGCGTCCGTGTCGGCGCGCAACGTCGAGAGAACGAGGCCTGTCGTGATGTACGCCGTCATCTCGCCGTCGATCGCGTGCATGTACTCCACGCACGCGGACGGCGGCAATGAGGCCCTGAGCTCGGCGCAATCGTCGCGATCGACTTCTGCGTAGGAACGCGTAAGCTTCGACTCGCTCCAGACGGTCCAGTACTCCTCCGATGGCCTTCCTTCGAGACGCCGCGAATCACTACTTGCAAGCGTCTGCAGTTCGCGGCGCGTCCGTTCGACGGCCGCGCTTGTTCCGGAGAGCCAGAACGCAGCCTCAATCTGCCCTTCGCGGTTGTGCAGCGCGACGGCGCGCAACGCTAGGCCCCGATCGTCTGCAGCGAAGATGAGCTTCGCAGCAGAATCAATGGACTCGTGCAGAACGACGAGCGTCTCCTGGGCGGCCGGCAGTGGCGCGAGCTTGAACGTTGCCTCGACGATCACGCCGAGCGTGCCGAGCGAGCCGACGTACAGCTTCGGCATGTCGTAGCCTGCGACGTTTTTCACAACACGACCGCCGCCCTTGCTGATCGTGCCGTCGACATGCGCGACCTTGCAGCCGATTAGCCAGTCGCGCGGCAAGCCGTAGGCGTGTTGCGATGCCCCACAAACGTTCGCGGCAAGGACACCGCCGACCGTGGCGTCCGGCGGCGCATCGATGGGCAGGAACTGCCCGTGCTCCGCGAGTTCCTGCTGCAGCGCGCTCATCGTGATGCCGGCCTCGACCGCGATCGTCAGATCGGCCGGCTCGTACTCGATGACGCGATCGAGGCACTTCGTGAGCAAAGCGACGTCGTAGCGCGCAGGGACGTTGCCCAACGACATGTGCTGTCCGCCGCCCCAGGGCACGACAGCCGCGCCGTGCTCGTTGGCGAGCGCCAGAACGGCGGCAAGCTGCTCGACGCTTGCGGGAGTTGCGACGTGGCGCGGCACAAGGCCATCGACCGCATGCGCGGCGTCGCCTGGCGCTACTCCGGTGATCGCGCCCAAAGCGGTCTCGAGGGCAGCGGTCTCCGTTATGGCACTAGACATAACTAGACATACGCATCGGGCCCCGCTTGCGCCATCACGCGCTGGACCTGCGACTGCGTCACCTCGCCGCAGCCCTTGCCGGTGGGGAAGAGCTTACACGGGTTGTACAGCTCGTTCGAGCCGAAGGCGGTCTTAAGGCGCGCCATCGCGCGCAGGTCGTCCTCCGAAAAGATCCAGTCCATGAAGCTGCGCTTCTCGTAGCCGACGCCGTGCTCGCCCGTGATGCTGCCGCCGGCATCGACGCAGAGGCGCATGATCTCCGCGCCCAGCTCCAGCACGCGCGCCGTCTCGCCCTCGATGCGCTCGTCGAATAGCACGTTCGGGTGCAAGTTGCCATCACCGGCGTGGAAGACGTTCGCGACCGGGAAGCCTTTGCGCTCGCAGGCGTCGTAGACCTGTCGCAGCACGACGGGCAGCTTCGTGCGCGGGACGACGCCGTCCAAGACATAATAGTTGGGCGCGAGCCGCCCCAGCGCGCTAATCGAACCCTTGCGGCCCGCCCACAGTCGCGCTCGTTCCGATTCCTCCTCGGCCTCGCGAACCTCACGCGCGCCGGCCGTCATGCAGACGTCACGAACCGCCGCCGCTTGCTCGACCACCGTCTCCCGCAGGCCGTCGACCTCTATCAGCAGCACTGCGCCGGCATCGAGCGGGTAGCCGACGTGCAGCGCGGGCTCGACCGCGCGGATGATCTCGCGGTCCATCATCTCGAGCGCGGACGGCACGATGCCTCGTCCGATGATCGCCGAGACGGCCTCGCTCGCCTGGTCGACCTCATCGAAGATGGCAAGCAGCGTCCGTGTCGCCTCCGGCTTGCGGAGGAGCCGGAGCACGATCTTCGTCGCGATGCCCAGGGTGCCCTCAGAGCCGACGAAGGCGCCGCGGAGGTCGTAGCCGGGCGTCTCGCGTGTGCGACCGCCCAGCCACGCGATCGAGCCGTCCGGCAGCACCGCCTCGATGCCAAGCACGTGGTTCGTTGTGACACCGTAGGCGAGACAGTGCGGCCCGCCCGCGTTTTCAGCAACGTTGCCGCCCAGCGTGCAGACACGCTGGCTCGACGGGTCGGGCGCGTAATAGAGGCCGTAGCCGTCGACGGCCTTCGACAAATCGAGGTTCACGACGCCGGGCTCGACCACGGCGAAGCGGTTCTTCGGGTCGATCTCGAGGATGCGTTTCATGCGCGTCAGCGCCACTACAACGCCGCCCAGCGCAGCGACAGCCCCGCCGCTCAGCCCTGTACCGGCGCCACGCGGAACCACCGGCAGGCCAGCTTCTAGCGCAGCCCGGACACACTCGGAGACCTGCTCAGCGGTGGTGGGAAAGACGACGACCTGAGGCTTGGCGCGCTCTATTGTGCCGTCGTACTCGAAGGCGAGGAGCTCTTCAGGACGCCACAGCACGGCGTCGCGGCCAACGGCGCGTTCGAGCCGGCGGATCACGCGCCGGTCGATAGTCGAGCGAGCCACGGCACTATTGTAGACGATGTTGACGGCCCGTCGCGTTAGCGGTAGAAGTGAGTCAGCAGGACGCTGCGGGCGCAACAGACCGCCAATTCATTAGGAGGAGCGCCATGATCAAGGCCTACGTCCTCGTCGTTGCCAATCCGGGCGCCACGAAGAACGTGTACAACGCGCTACAGAACGTCAAAGGCGTTACGGAGTCGCATGAAGTCATGGGGCCGTACGACATCGTTGTCGAGATCGAAGTTGAAAATCTCGCTGACGTTCCGACAATCTTGAGCGATCACATCCGCTCCATTTCCGGCGTCGAGAGCACTACGTCTCTAGTTACCTTCCCGGACTAAATCAGACCGCTCGCAGGGGCCCTATTCTAGCGTTACATAACGAATATAGTGCGATCATACGGATCGCGGGACCTATGAAGGTCAGAGGCCCTGGAGGAATCTAGTCGACGCGGTTGAGGAGTGTGGGAGCCTCGGCCCCCGCCACGACCGGGTCGCGTAGCGCCGGCGGCCCGCCGTCCTGCGAACGCTTTGGCAAGCTTAGGCTCTCCTGGCCCACGCGCAGTCGGGCGACCATCGCCTCTGTCGAGCGGCGGAGCTGTTCCGAGTCGCCTCGGCCGGACGGCTCGCTCGCCCTCGACCTGCGCCGCGCCGGCAGCTTGGGCGAAGGCAGCGTGAAGGACGGTGCGGATCTCGGAACGCGCCGGACAAGCGGTATCGCCGTCAGCGAGAGGCCGACGAACAGCAGCGCGCCGACGAACGCGGGAGGGAGTTGCGCAGCCAGGCCCGCCACGCCGAGCATGATGATCACCAAAGCCGCGAGTGCGTTCTGCCACGCCGGTACGTGGAAGGCAGGCAAGCGGAACCCACTCGATGGCTTCTCTTCAGATGTATCCTCCCGAGGGCGAGCGCGCTCGCGTTCCATAATCGCGAGCGGCTGAGGCGCCGACGGCGTCGGCGGCGGTATCGGAAGCGTCCCCTCCCCCAGGGCATCTGCGCGCAAACGGTCGTAGCCGTCTCGAGGGGCTGACGAGCCCAGGACACTGTACGCTTCGTTTAGGTCATCGAGCTTCCGCTTGGCCGAGGGGTCCTCGAGCGCAGCGTCGCTGTACCTACGAGCGAGATGCCAGTACGCGGCCTCGACCATGGCGCCATCCGCTTCGGGATGGACCTGCAGAATCAGGTAGTAGTCCTTGAAGACTGGTTTGGTGAAGCGCAACTCGGCGGCCATATCCACTACCCCGGGCGACCTACCCCGAGGTCCCCTCTCGTTGTTAGTAACGGCAGAACGGCGCAATTCTGTTGGGCGCTTAGCTAGGAGTCGTTATGTGAAGTTTAGGCTCAATCATGGCGAGGGGCTGGCGGTAGGCCCAGCTTCGTCCGAAGAGCGTCCTTGATCTCGCGGGGCTCCGGGAAGCGATCGGCCTCCTTGTTCGAGAAGACCAGCTCGGCTCCCAGGCGGACCTCGAAGATGCCCCCGCGGCCCGGGACAAGCGTCACGCCGCCAAGCTCCCCTTCAAGCGCGGCGAGCACCTCCTGCGCCAGCCAGGCGGCTCGAGCGCGGAAGTTGCACACGGTGCAGTACTCGATCGAAACGACGGGCTTCTCGGTCATGACAGCTTCATCTTCATCGTCCTCTCGACCGGCTGTCAACTGCTAGACTGCTGTGTCGATGGCCGCTAGACCGCTGCATGAACGCCCTGGCTGGACCTCGGTCACGAACGAGGCGGCGCACCCCCTCGCCGCGCTCGAGGGCCGGGAGCTGGCCAAGGGGCGGCTGCGCGTACATCTCGGGCCCCGGAGCCGCTTCGGTGCTCGGTACTTCGTGGCCCTGCTCGATCGCGGCGGCGAGATGACCCCGGTGCTCATGGCGCTGCACAACAGCGGCCCCCTACCCGGCTACAACTGGGTCGAGGTGGCGGAGACCAACGAGCCGCTTGCCGGCGACGACGGCGTCGCGCAGCTCTTCGCGCTGCTGCTGGAGGTCCTGCCCGCGGGGGGCCACCTCATGGTGGAGTACGATAGCCCGCAGCGCGCGGAGACCGCCCAGGCGCTCGCTCGCGGCGTGCCGGCCATCGCGACGCCCCTGGGATCGCTGCTGTTCGGCCTCGGGTTCGGCGCGAAGTTTAAGGACTGGCAGATCGCCGAGGGCGGCAGCGAGGGGCCGCGCAAGCTCCAGGCGTACAAGCCGTCCGGCGACGAGCATACAAGACGTTGGCGCGACGAGGCTGCCGCCGACCTGCGCGCATTCCTCTCGCGAGACATCCGCGACGGTTCGGACCCAGTCCTGGAAGCGCGAGAGCGCGCTCGCGGCGTGCTCAAACGCCTCGAGCACGGCTAGCGAACGCGACTGGTATAATCGCAACACGACGCAGCGATTTCGGGCCCCCAGGTACTGGGGGCCGGTTTGTGAGCAGCTACACCGTCATGAGCATGTGGGACCGGCTTACCGCCATGGAGCAGCGCTTCGAGGAAGTGACTGCTGAGATGGGGCGTCCGGAAGTCGCGGCCGACCACGAGCATCTCCAGAGGCTCGCGCGCGAACGCGCCAGCCTCGAACAGGTCGTCTCGCTTCTGCGCCGGTATCGCGACGCAGACAAGGCGCTCCAGGAAGCGCGCGCGATCGCCGGCGAGGGCGGCGATGCGGACATGGTCGAGATGGCGAAGGACGAAGCCGGCGAGCTGACGGCGCGCATCGAAGACCTCGAGGCGCAACTCAAGCGCGCCCTGCTGCCCAAAGACCCCCGCGACGATAAGGACGTGATCATGGAGGTGCGCGGCGGTACGGGCGGCGACGAGGCGGCGCTTTTCTCGGCGGACCTCTATCGGATGTACTCGCGTTACGCCGACCGGCGTGGCTGGCAGACCGAGGTGCTCTCGAGCAGTGAGACGGGCATCGGCGGGCTCAAGGAGATCGTCTTCGCCATCCGCGGCCAGGGCGCTTACTCACGGCTGAAATACGAAAGCGGCGTGCATCGGGTACAGCGCGTACCCGCCACGGAGGCGCAAGGGCGCATCCACACCTCGACCGCGACGGTTGCGGTGCTGCCGGAGGCCGAGGAGGTCGATGTCGCAATCGCCGAGAACGAGCTGCGCATCGATATCTTCCACGCGAGCAGCCACGGCGGGCAGAATGTGCAGAAAGTCGCTTCGGCGGTGCGTATCACGCACCTCCCGACAGGGCTCGTCGCCACCTGCCAGGACGAACGCTCGCAGTTCAAGAATAAGTCGAAGGCGATGTCGGTGCTACGGGCACGCCTGCTCGACCTGAAGGAGCGCGAGCAGGCCGCAGAGATGGCGGGGGAGCGCCGCTCGCAGGTGGGGACAGGCGAACGCTCGGAGAAGATCCGCACCTACAACGTCTCGCAGGACCGCGTCACTGACCACCGCATTGGGCTGACGGTGCACAACTTGGAACGCATCCTCGACGGTGAGATCGACGAGCTGATCGACGCCATCGCCACAAGCGAAGAGGCGCGCCTCCTCGACGAGCAGGCGGCCGTCTGATGGTCACGCTGGTCGCTGGTCGCTGGTCGCTGGTCGCTGGTTCCACGATAGCGGAGGTCCGCAACGCTGCCGCGAACCGTTTGCGCGCGGCAGGGATCGAAGATGCGCGTATTGAGGCAGACGTGTTGCTGATGCACGCGCTGGGGATCGACAGAGCGCACCTCTACGCGCGGCTGCAGAACAACCTCGATGACTTCCCGGCCGCGGAGTACAGCGCGCTCGTTGCCCGACGCCTCGCCCATGAGCCGGCCGCGTACATCACAGGAAACAAGGAGTTCTACGGCCTCGATCTGCGGTGCACGCCCGACGCGCTGGTCCCGCGGCCGGAGACGGAGCTGCTCGTTGAGCTGGCCCTCGCGCGGCTGCGCCGCGAGGAACAGGGAACGAAGAACAAGGAACAGGGCCGCCCCTCCCGGCCCCTGGTAGTGGACGTTGGTACGGGAACCGGAGCCATCGCTATCGCGATTGCGGCGCAGGCGTCGAACGCGCGCCTGATCGCGATCGATCCGTCGCGCGCGGCGCTCGCGACGGCACGCGAGAACGCCGGCCGGCATGGGGTTGCCGATCGCATCTCGTTCGTGCAGGGTGCGTTGCTGGAGACGCTGCGCGCGCGCGCGGACGTCATCGTCGCGAACCTGCCCTACATCTCGACGGGCGAGTACCAGTCGCTCGCGCCGGAGGTCCGTGAGCACGAGCCGGAGTTGGCGCTGCACGCGGGGCCGCGCGGTACGGAGCTCATCGAGTCGCTGATCGCGGGGGCCCCTGCCCTGCTTTCGCCCGGCGGCCTGCTCGTGGCGGAGCACGCGTGGGACCAGGGCGAGACGCTGGGCGCCGTGGCGCGCAGATCGTTCCGAGACGCGCGCATCGAGACGAAGCGCGACCTGGCGGGACTCGAACGCGCGCTGGTCATCGAAGTACAGTAGGGGCGCTCGAGAGCGCCCCTACCCCGTTGTTTCGAAGTTCTCTGCTAGTTGCGCTGGGCCATCTGGATCTGCTTGCCCTCGGTCTTGATCGAGGGGGCGATCACAAGCTCGGCCTGCTGGAAGTCGCGGATCGTGCGAGCGCCGCACATGCCCATCGCGGTGCGCAGCGCGCCGATCAGGTTCTCGGTGCCGTTCGTGCGTGACGAGGGGCCGAAGAGCGCCTGACGCAGCGTTGTGTCGACGCCCACGGTGACGCGGACCCCGCGCGGCAGGTCGACGTTCGGTGTTGCCATGCCCCAGTGGTGGCCGCGACCCGGCGCTTCTTCGCAGGCAGCCAGGACCGATCCGAGCATGACGGCGTCGGCGCCGGAGACGAACGCCTTGCAGAGATCGCCGCCGCTGCGAATGCCGCCGTCGGTGATGATCGGGACGTAGCGGCCCTTCTCGCGGTAGTACTGGTCGCGGGCGGCGGCGCAGTCCATCGTCGCGGTGACCTGCGGCACGCCGATGCCGAGTACTTCCCTGGACGTACAGGCCGCGCCGGGACCGACGCCGACCATGACCCCGGAGACGCCGGCATCCATGATCTCCTTGCAAGCGCCGAAGGTGACCGTGTTCCCAACGATGACGGGCACGGGGCTCATCTGCTTGACGAGGTCCGTGAGGACGAGCCCTTTCTCGCTATACGAGATGTGGCGCGCGGTCGTGACGGTGGATTGGACGACAAAGACATCGACGCCGGCCTCTTTGGCTGCCGGCGCGAACTTCTTCGTGTTGGCCGGCGTGGAAGAGACGGCGCAGACGCCCCCTGCCCGCTTGACGTCCTGGACACGCTCGCCGACCAGCTCGGGCCGGATCGGCGCGGCGTAGGCCTTTTGCAGCAGCGCCGTCGCCTCGGACGGCGAAGCGGCCGCGATCTCTTCGAGGATGCTCGCGGGGTCTTCGTAGCGGGTCTGGATGCCTTCGAGGTTGAGCACCGCGAGGCCGCCGAGCTTCGAGAGCGCAGCCGCGAACGGCGGGTCGACCACACCGTCCATGGCGGCGGCGAGGATGGGGATCGAGAACTCGAGCTGGTCGAGGCGGAAGGCGACTTCCGTCATCGCCGGGTTGACGGTGGCGTCGCCGGGAACGATAGCCACTTCATCGAAACCGTACGCGCGGCGCATCTGCTTGGCCTGAGGGATGGACATGGCTGCTAACTCCTCTCTTTCCACCGGTCCCCGTCCCCCGAAGGGTGCGCGGATCGAGGCCGGCGGTAGCGTCCCTGCCAGCGATTTGACATCATCGCATCGGTCTCACTGCTTGCTAACGAGTGGGGAATTGCATGCTTTGTACCACTGTATCACCGTGATATTCGGACGGTCAATGCTGGTGGCGCTCCCGTTTGAAAAATTGTACAGAAATGTAGGCGAATGCGCCTCAATTCTGCCATTATGTGAACGTGGGAACGCTCTACGTCGTCGCGACGCCGATCGGCAACCTGGAGGACATCACGCTCCGGGCGCTGCGCGTCCTGGGCGAGGTCCCGCTTATCGCGGCCGAGGACACGCGCACGACGAGGAAGCTGCTGAGCCACCACGGCATCGCTGCGCCAAAGCTGGTCAGCTACACCGAGCGCAACCGCGACCAGCGGACGCCCGGCATCCTCGCAGCGCTCGACGGCGGAGATGTCGCGCTCGTCTCGGAGGCCGGCATGCCCGGGATCAGCGACCCCGGCTTCCACCTCGTCGAGGCCGCGATCGCGGCCGGACACCGCGTCGAGCCGGTGCCGGGCGCATCGGCGCTGGTGGCGGCGGTGGCGGCGTCGGGGCTGCCGGCGCGGCGGTTCCACTACCTGGGATTTCTGCCGCGCCGCGCCTCCGAACGACGGACGGCGCTGCGCGCCGCAGCCGCCCTGCCCGACACGCTCGTTGTGTTCGAGGCGCCGCACCGGCTGCGCGCCTCGCTCGCGGACATGCTCGCTACGCTTGGCGACCGGCGCATCGCGGTCTGCCGCGAGCTGACGAAGCTGCACGAGGAGCTCTACCGCGGCAGCGTGTCGGAGGCGCTGGCGCACTTCGACGCGCCGCGCGGCGAGATCACGCTCGTGATCGAGGGCGCGGGCGAAGCAGCTCCAAACGCAGAGCCCGCGATCGACGTGGACTCGGAGCTGCGGGCGCTGAAGGCGCAGGGCCGTCGCGCGCGCGACGCCGTGCGAGAGATCGCCGCGCGCAGCGGGCTGCCGCATCGCGACGTCTACGCGCGCTGGCTGGCGCTGGGGGATGGGTAGACGGCTGCGCCGTCGCCACTTGCCCTGATCCCGCCCATCCCCTGTCATGCTTTTGGGGGCCCCGAGGTGTCGTAGCGGCCGAGGTAGGAGGGCAGGCCATTGCGGCGGGCCTGAAGGGCCTCGAGCTCGTGGAGCGTCTGGATGTACTGGCGGTGAAGGTGGGACTCGTAACGCATGGCGGTCTCGCACGCATTTCCGCTCGGGATGAGGCTGGCCTCGCGGAGGAGGCTGCGGTGGAGCGCGATGAGCGCGCGGTTGCGGGGAGAGTCTTCGTCGTCGTCGTCATCGTCATCGTCAGCGAGGTCACTATCGGCGTAGGCGGCGTTGAACGCATCCACCTCGAGGGCTCTCGCGTATGCCTCGTCGAGGGCGAGAGAAGGCTCGCGGTCGGCGATCTGGCTGGCGACAACGGCGGTCTCGTGACGCTCGGCGCGCATCATGCGCCAGGAGAGGGAATCGAGGCGGGAGACGAGGAGCTCCTCGCCGTAGCCCTGGGGCAGGTAGTACTCGAAGAGACCGTCGCGGTGGCGTTTGCGTTCGGCGGGAGACTCGATGTCGGGGATGACGGCGACGGGGGAGTAGATGGCGTGCTTGACGGCGTTCTGGCTGGAGCGGGCCTTGCCCTGGGGGGTCTTGGGTCCGCCACCCTGGCCCTGACGGCCCTTCTTAAGGGTCTGGGACCCCTCCCCTGGCCCCTTCCCGAGACGGAGAGGGGAACCTTTAGACCCCGGAACCTTGGAACCTGGTGAGGCCGAAGCTTCGAGCCCTGGAACCTCGGAACCTGCGGGCTGGGGCGCGGGAAGTTCGTTTTGCTCGCCAAGGGTCTGGATCGGCAGACTCGGCTCAGACTCGGGGTTAGGAAGTTCGTTTGGTGAAATCGACTGGTTATTGTCTACGCTCATGCTCCTTTGCCTCCTTGCAGTCGGGCCAGACGCGTAGGCGCCTCAGCATTATGTCGCGCTGAGGATAGTACGTGTGTGCGGATATGTCAAGTCAACTGTCAACGGATGGAAGGGGCTAAGCGGATGGAAGCGGAGCGGGATGACCTTTGGCGTGAGCGGCCCGGCTAGAGGAGCCGCAGGGGCGCGAAGACAGTCAAGTCGGAGAAGTCGGTAGCCTCTAGTTTCTCGAAGTCCTTCTGGGGAACCTTGATGTAGCCCCACTGGGTTTCGGTCAGGAGCGTGGCGTTCTCACACCACATCGTTGCTGCGCGATCCTTGTGCGAGACGTCGACATCCTCACGGCCCTTGGTCTCGACCAAGTAGTGATGTCCGTCCGCCAGAACGGCGACAAAGTCCGGGTAGTAGTAGCGGAGGTTACTAGCGGAATCGGTGTACTCGATCGCGAAGCCAAACTGGTCGGGCAGCTTGGCAAACGCGACCACGTCCTTCGCGTCTTCAAGAAAGCGAGCGAAGCGCCGCTCGAAGTCGTTGTCACAAGGCACGAGGTTGTACACGGTCTTGGTAGCTGGAAGCGTCGTCCGTGACCAGGGGAAGGGTTGCGTTGTCGACAGCCGTCGCCCTTCGTCGAGAAGTGCGGGTTCTAGCTGCTCGACCACTAGCTCCCGGAGAGCCTGAACGAACGTCTTGACGGTGACGTACTGCGCAACGTTGGAGCTTATCGCCCGGATCATTTCCGGCTGATCGAGATCGACGGGCTGGCCGAACGCCCTGGTTCTGAGGAACTCGCGCACCTTGGGCGCGAGTGCGGCGAACTGCGACGGGAGCTTCACATCCTGCGCGATGCGCTTAGCGTAGTAGGAGATGACCTCCTGCGATGTCTGCGCCTCGGGGATCGTGTAGTCGCGCTCGACAATCTTCTGGAGCGTGATGATGTCGTAGCCTTCGTAGCGGAATGTCTCCGCGGCTCTGTCAGTCTCCTTGCGCGGCAACACCGGGCAATCCATCGCTGCCACGTCGAGCGCGGCGATCTCCTCCGCGAGCGTCTTCTTACGAGTAAGGATCGGGCTTAGGATGGGCATGGCTATGTCTTTGTCCATCTTCGCGGCGTCGGGCTCGATCGTCGTGATGACGAGCTTGTCCTTGCCGACCTCGAAGGTCCCGAGCTCGAGGTCCTCTTCGACCTCAAGTCTCTCGACAAACTCGATGAATGCCTTGTTTCCGATGACGTCGACACGCTCGACGTACGACGGCCGTCCGATCCAATCGCGGAACATCAGACGGAGACCGCGACCAATGGTCTGTTCCGGCAGGATGTTCGCTTTCGATGTGTACGGACGCAGGCCGACTACGACCGTGACGTTTTGCACGTCCCAGCCCTCGCGGAGCATTAGCACGCTAACGATGGCGTTGACGGGGCTGCCCTCGTGGTCGACCTCGCGCGCTACCTGACGTGCCTTGTCCACGTCCTTTTTCGAGACGTTCCCGGTGTTGTCGGTGTGGATGATGAGCAGCCGTTCGGCACCAAACTCATCAGGGTACTTGGCCATCAGGTAGTCGCCGACATCGTCAGCTTCTTTCGTGCTGTTCATCATCACGAAGAGGATCGGCTTCTTGCCGAGCGGCGCGAGCTGGTCGTGGTATTCGCGCCAGCGCTCGACGCCTGCTGTGAGAAACGCGGCGTACTTGGTACTGGCGATGTCGGACCGGCCCTCCCGGATGCCGGTCGCGATGCCCTTCATCGGACGCTTCACGATGTTATCGATGATGGCCTGCTTGAGGGGATAGTCGTAGACCGTCCAAGTGAAGAGCGCACCCTTGCTGAAGCGAGGGGTGGCGGTGAAGTCGACCTGGCAAGCGAGCCCGTTCGGCGAGCGCTCGTGGAGACCCCGGATGATCTTGTTCCACTCGCTCTCCTCATCATGGGTGTGGTGCGCCTCGCGAGCGACGATGCGGTCGTCGAAGTCCTCTATCTCGACGGTCTTGGCGGGTGGCGGCGAGCCGAAGCGCGCTCGCCGTCGCCGCGCATGTAGCAATCGAAGTCCCAGAAGATCTCGAGCTCGGGCGGGATAATCGGATCGGCGCGGAAGATGCGACCGCCGGCAAAGTCGGTGCTGAGGCGTTCGAAGACGATGACGTTTGGCGCGATGATAAGCGACGTTTTGGCGTAGTCGTCGCGGCCTTCCGCGACGGCGTTGAAGTACTGCCAGGCGATCGCTAGCGACATGACCTTGGTCTTGCCGCTGCCGGTCGCCATCTTGATGCAGTAGCGAGCGAAGTCGTCGTACTGAAGGAGGCGGAGGTTAGGCTCGTTTGCGACGAACCGCTCGAGAAGGTCCTTGTGGCGGCGGATGCCCTCGGCCTCGTAGAGGTAGACGAGGGTCTCGATCGCCTCCTGCTGGGAGTCGTGATACTTGAACAAGCGCCCGTTGGGGAGCTTATGGTCCGTCTTGAACCAGTAGTTGAGCAGGGTGCGCGTCGTGTCCGAGACGCCCTTGTAGCGCCCGCGCCACTCCGCGACGGCCTTGCGGATCTCGGGGACGCAGGGGGCGGTCTTAACGCGCGCTTCGAGCAGGCCGAGCTGCTCGGGCGGGGCTCGCCTTCTTGGGGCCATCGCCACCCACCTTTACCTTGATGGTCTTCGTCGTGTCGTTGCCGAGGATGTCGATCACCTTGACGACGACCGTGTACTCACCTGGCTCATCGTATGTGTGGTTCGTGGACTTCAGGAGCTCACGCTTCTTGCGCGTGCGATAGTCCTGCCACTGATTGTGGAAGGTGTCGGCCTTGTAGTCCCAATCGACGGCCCAGTAGTCGATCCATTGCTCCCAGTGGGTAATCGCCTTCTGGACATCCTCGGGCACGTCGTCCGGCGGAATGACGAAGTCAGTGAGCGTCACATCCACCTTCATGCCGTTGGGCTTCACATCGACCGCGAGTGCGGCGAGCTCGAAGAAGCGCACGTCGCCTTGCTCCACGGCGCGTTTGTCCATCACATCGCGCGGGATGCGGAGGAGGCGCACGTTGATGTTGGCCTGAGCGGCCTGCTGCTTCGCGCCTTCGTTCATATCGAAGGCGAAGTCCCAGCCGAGCACGTCCACGCCGTTGGTTGTAGGCGCGTCCTTACCCGTCCCGATGGACTTCTTAAACTCGGCAGCGACTTGCGACAGATCGGCTGGAGTGACGGGCGAATCGACCGCGCCGACGTGGACCATGCGGCCTCCCTTGACGCCGTGGAGCCACGAGTAGCCCGTGATTGGTGCTGCCTTGTAGAGATCGAGGATGAAGCGACGGTATGCTTCGGTCTTCTGTTGGGCGGACTCACCAAACTCTGCGGCTTGCCACAATTGCCGCTCGTACTTCCCTAGGTTCTGGACAACGAACGACTTGGTGTCCGGAAGAGACAGAAGCCGTTTCCTGGTTGTATGTATCGCAAAACGGCCAAGGTCACAGGCGATCCAGCGTCGGTTCAACTTCTCCGCCGTAGCCGGAGTGGTTCCGCTACCTGCGAAGCAGTCGAGTACCAGATCGCCTTCGTCTGAAGACGCGCTGATGATCCTTCGGAGCAGCGCTTCTGATTTCTGCGTGTCGAACGGTAGCTTCTCGTCGCCCCATGACACCACATATTGGACTGCCTTGTCTGTCCAAATGGTCTGGGCGGGCATGCCTTCTGTCTCGTCGAGGTAGGACTTCAGGCGAGCCACGCCGTTCTTCGTGTAGAAGATCTTGCCGTCTTGGTCGAGGCGTTGCATGGTTTCAATAGGGACCCGCCACGGCTTGGTATGTTCGTGCCATTTGTAGGTGTAGCCGCCGCCCTGCAAACCATAAGCAGAGAGGTCACCTGACTTGAAACGGCGACCGCCGGGCTCTTTGTAGCGGTAGTACTGCTCAACATACTCGGGATCGTAGTCCATAAGGGGTCGGTTCCAGGTCCAGCCGGGCCCCTTTGTGTAGAAGAGAAGCGTCTGGTGGTTGGAACCGTACCGAGTCGAATCGCTATGCGCGCTGGTGCTCTTCCAGATGATCTCATTACGAAAGTTGTCCTGGCCAAAAATCTCATCGAGGACCACCTTTGCGTAGTGGCAGACATGCCAATCTAGGTGAACGTATAGACTGCCCGCCTCACGTAGTAGGCCGTGCAAAAGAAGCCCAGCTTGGTAGAACCAATGAACGTAGGATTCGACACCCTTACCCCAGGTATCGCGGTAGGCTTTCATCTCGATGATGCTAGGTTCCTTGGTGAAATCCTCACCGTCTATGGCAACGTCGAAAGAAAAGTCGGCGCCCGTGTCGAAGGGTGGGTCGATGTAGATCAGGTCTACCTGACCGGCAAGCTCTTGGACGAGTGCCGGCAGGACGTACTTGTTGTCGCCCCAGATGAGCCGGTTGCGCCACTCGGGGTCGCGCCCGGTGCTGAACATGTCCAGCATCTTTTGGCGCTCCTGGGCGGACTCGTTGATCGTCTCAACGGTCTGGAAGGGGAGCGCGACGCGCAGCGGGGCGACCTTCTTGCCGTCCTGGTCGTACTTGCCGTCCCAGATGAGTTCGGTCACGAGGCTTCCTCCCTGCCGCGCAGTCGCCCCATGCTAGCCGACGAGGCGAGCGGCGAGCAACGGGAGGGTGTGGGTGGACGGCGGCGGCGAGCTTACGGCCGGAGAGCGCGAAGGGGGGTGGCACCGCCAGTGCGATCCCTAGTATCACATGCTGTTTTCCTACAAAGGGACCTGCGCCCGATGCCGCCCAAACACACGCCCTCCTCCAAGGTCACGGAGGTCATTGACCAAGCAGCAACCGTGACCTTAACATAGGACGACTGTCACGGATGCATCTTGCGCTCGGCGGCGCTAGGCTTCGGTTTGTCTCCAAGCTAGTCCGCAAAGGAAGACAGAGGCCAGGTAGGTATGTGTACGGACAAAGTCCTCTACCAATTTAGGACTGCCACGGGACAGGTTGTAAACATTCGCTCCTGGGAATTTGGGTCAGGAAGGACTGTCCCCCAGGGACCGATTACTATACTGGGCGGAATCCACGGAGACGAGCCTGCAAGCGTTGCCGTATGCCTCAACTTGGTGAAGGAGCTGAAGATCCTCTACAGCTCCGGAGCCAGATGCAAGCGTCCCCTCAGAATCATCGCGTGCGTCAACCCTTTGGCTCTCTTGGTAGACGAAAGATGTTCACCTGTTGAAAGGGCTGACTGGAACCGAGTGCTGGCTGATGAGGATGGGCTGCTCGGTGAGCGAATCGTCGACGCAATAGTTGCGGACGTTAGTCAAGATGAGGTTGCCCCGGAAGCCATCATCGACATTCATGGCGGAAATAGATTCTTGAGACGGGTTCCGGAGGTCCTAATGTTTCCGGACTTCCTTGAACAGACTGGAGACGAACAGTCCAGAGATGTTCGCAGACGTTCCTTCAACATCGCTACGCAACTTAGACTACCTCTGATCCGAATCGAGAGCCTCGACTTCGTTTCTCAGTTCACCCGCACGTTAGTTTGCCAACTTTCCAAGGCAACTGGTGCAGTGCCTTTGGTTATCGAACTTGGGGGCGGAGACAGGATATACGCTGGCGAAACTACTCGACTGGTGGAGTGCATTCTAGCAATGAGCGGGGCCATAGATGCACCCGAGTTGACTCCAGAGTCGCCAAACGTCGTACCGATCCGCATGTATGCGAGCGAAAGTCTCCGAGTCTTACCAGCGCCACGGGGCGGCCTGTTCGTACCGCAATACACCCAACTTTGTACGAGTGTGGAGCCCATCCGTCATGAACCTCTAGAGGAAGGCGATCAAGATATTGAGGCGATTGCTGGCATACCTGACGAAAGATTCTTGGTTGTTACAGAAGACATCCCCTCAGTCGATGAGCTGATGGTTGCGATCTCCCATGAACTTCGGGATGGATTCCAACTGTTGCTTTCGCCTACTCAAGAAGGCGGCCTTCGAATTGGTTCATTCAAGGGAGGCGATTTATATGGCTTTCGCCCGGGGGACATCTTAGGACACATTCTGTGCCTCGAGACGGCCGAGGCAGTGCCCATTCGAGTTCCGCAGGGAGGATTCGCGATATCATATCTGACCGGAATCAGGCGCCATCCATTGGTTTACGAGGGCTCGGATCTCGCAATGCTTGTCGGTGCCTGGATTGAGGTCGGATTTACAGAGCCATTCATCTGAGGGCTGTCGAAAATGCAGATTGAACAATTGATTCGACTTGGCATACCGATTGGAGAAATGACAGTCACAGCAGTTCGCTTCGGTCGAGATCCGAGGCCTGAGGTAGCAATCATTTCCGGTATCCACGGCGACGAATTTAACGGGGCTGTTGCCCTTCACGCCGTGATCGAGAGACTGCTCCAAATCGAAGGCTCAATTAGGAAATCGGTACTGCTAATTCCGTGTGTTAATCCCCTTGCGACGGATACGGTCCGAAGGAATTTCCCGTTTGAAGGTATGGACCTACATTCCGCTTTCGACAGGGAACCCGGCCAGCCGCGGAGTCTCGAGGAACACCTGGTGGACCCGCTTAAGGAAGCCGTGCAGGAAGCGCAATTCCTAGTTGACATCCATTCGAGCAATTCACTTGTCTTAGAGGTACCACAGGTTCGGTATTATCGGAGCTCGACTGAACCTAAGAACTTGCAGCTCCGAAGAGCGGCCAGTTCGTTCGGGCTCCCCGTGGTATGGGAGAAGGCTGACGACAGCCGATCCATCGATCGCGAGGCGCCGACTCCAATTGCACAGTCGCTCGTGAACTCACATTCGGGAATGGCACTGTTCCTACAGGCGGGGATGGCGGGGACAATCAACGCCGGTTTCGCTGCGGAAATTGCAGATGGCCTCCTTCGCTTCCTGGGCTACGCAGGTGTCGTGGATCAGAGCGAAATACCAGGCTCGCAACAGTCGATTATCGTCGATTCAGAAGACTCTCTTCTGCGAATCACTCTCGATCGAAATCTTGAGGGTGGAAAGCAAGTTCCTAGCGAGCCACGAGGCGGCCTCTTCGTACCGACCGCCGCCCTCCGCGTCGGCGAGGTACTAGGGAAGGGCAATCACAATCTGGGAGCGCTCATTAATCCGGCAGACGGCTCTCGATTGGGGAACGTAGTGGTGAAATTGCAAAGCCCTGCGATAATCATGGCCGCAAGAGTTGGGGGTCTTACGTACCCGGGTGGGCTAATTGCCAGGCTCGTACTAGCCAACTAGCACGTTCGTTCTTCTTCCTCCCGACGTTCGGTGTGACAGATCTAAGGTCTCCACGTCTAATCATGTGTAGGCAAGGAGGTTTCTGCCATGGATCCGCGGGACGTGCTTGATCATGAAAGTCTGCGTGGAGGTATGACCGTATACGCCTATAGCGTAATCGGTGACTATGCCCAGGCTAGCGAACTTTTCGACGGAGCAGTCTCGGAGTTCCTCGACGGCGGCGATGGTGTTGCTGGCAGGCAGTATCCGGCGGTGCTCTTCACGAATCTGATCATTGACAAGGTACGTCATTGGGTGTCTACGCGCATCGAAAAATTGTGGAGTGATACCCGACTTCTCGATGTTGCAACGAATGAGGTCAGGGAAGAGACTGAGAGGTTTATCGAGGATCCTGACGAGGAGTTGGGGATCGCTAGTTCGCTTGCGGTCATAAAGGCAATTGAAGAACTCGATAACGATCTCTGCAGGGCCGTACTTATCTGGGAGTTCTGGGGCGGCAAGTCTTCACGGCAGATTGCGACGCTCCTTGGGTGTAACAAGCGGGTCGCACGTAAGATCCTGTGGGAGGCCAGGAGAGAGCTTGCTGCAACTCTCGGAGATATAGTCGCGAACTAACCCCGGAGCATAGTGAAGGAGGAGGAACCCAAGATGGACAAAGATGCATTCATGGCGATGTTGGCCGAGAAGTACGAGTCGGATATTCGTCCAATTGATGAGTTCATGGAAGAGGAAGCTGTACCGAACGAAATTCGAGCGGAGCTGACGCGGATATTGAAGACAGTCCTTCTGTTGAAAGGCGCCGCCGGCACATTCCGGAAGAGGGCTGGTGACGTTCTGACCAAAGCGGTGCCGCTTCAGCCCGACGAAGTTCTATCGCTATCCCCAGAGATTAGCCGCCTGGCTGGAGACGGTTTCCGCTTTGTCGTTAAGGATCCTGAGACAGGCAAGCGTTACCATGTGAGCGAGGTGGAAGTCGAGGCGTCGCCAGAAGATCAGCCGGAACGGGATCGGCCCTATCGCATGGCCGCCTTCTAGGACGTGACAGATCCTCTGTCGAGCCACGCCAAGCGCTTGCGTACGAAGGTTCGACTTGCTCTGCAGAAGCACTTGGATCGCGTGCGGGAGACGTCTCTGGCCATCCCTGTTCTTGGTCCAGGTTCGGGTGGCGGGGCTGAATATGACAAGCGCGTTCAAATCAGAGATGCCCTCCAGGCAGAAGGTCACTTCGCATACTTTCCGGAGGATGAATTGGGAACGCTTCCCCCATCATCCCGTGTCTATTCCACTGATACGCTCGAGGAGGGCCTGTTTGACAGCGCGGAAATGATCATCATGATTGCAGTTCCGGGTGGGGCCTCGCACGAACTGGAACAAATCACAGCTAATCACAAGCGGTTGAGTGATACGCTCGTGTTCATAGATAGGAGTGCCCGCTCGTCCTATGTAGCCAAAGGTACCTTGCATCGAATGGAACATGCCCTGGGCCTGCTGCTCTGGTACGAAAAGCCCCGCGATCTCGACGAGTGTAACCTGCTAAAGGTCGCCATGGAAGAGGCTCGCCTTCGCCAGGAGACCAAAGCAAGAGCCATCGCAAACGCGAAGTCCTGGGGGGTCGAAGGCACGTGACTCTGAACGTAGCCTTGCGAGATCTGTGGGAGGATCATAAGCCAGAGTTCGAGGTCCTCCACAATGAGGACTCCATACTGGCGATGGCATTGGCCCATGCCAATCCTGGCGTTCTTAGGCAGGATCTAATTGCTGCGATCGGGCCCTCTGCTGCTTCTCTGGAGGGGTTTGAGCTAGCATCAGCGAATCACTTCCTTGACATACGCCACGACCGCGTTTGGCTGCAGCCGACTGGATTAGCACTGCTCGATGAGCTAGGTCTGAACGAAGGCAGGCTGGCTGGCTTGAAGGGTGCATTCAATGAAGTCTGGGTCAAACGTCAGGTCTCCCTCTTTCGCTACGCGGCCGCCAGACTTGGTTCCCTTGACGCTGCAGAAGAATGCCTGCAACAGGCCGCGCTTCGCGCATACCAGGCGCTTGGGACCTTCCGAGGCGAATCCGACATGGCGACCTGGATCGCATCTATATTGCGAAATGTCGTTACTGACTACCTCCGCGACCAAGCTCGCCGCAGAGCCAGAGATGTTTACTGGAACGACCTGCTGGAGTCGAAACATCTAAGCCAAGCGGTCGATGTCGGAACACACGATCCCGCTCACATAATTGAAAACGAAGAACTTTCGTTGTTGACGGCCAAGGGACTCGCGGAAATGAGGAACCGACGATTTAGGGAAGCATTGGAGTTGAGGTACCTCGACGGATACTCATACCCCAGGATCGCAAGGGTTTTGAACGTTACACCCGCGGCCGCGCGCACAATCGTCTATCGAGCCAAGAAGGCGTTTGCCAGCACACCTACGATTGCAGGTCTGGTATCCGCTGACAATACTTAAGTAAGCAAGTAGCCCTACGCGGTGACACTATGCCGACTTAGTGTCATCCGCTTCCGTGTAGGACTCCTGCCGGGAAGTCGCCGCCGTCCGGTCGGGTGGCGCTGACGCACGAGGCGTCAGGTCCCCTGCGCTGTCGCCGGAGGCGACCCTGCGGCCCCGCCCGATCGTCGGGCTGTCTCCTGCGGCGACTCTTCGAGAAGCCCGACCTGCGGAAAGAAGCTGGCGCTCGCCCCGCGGGCCGAGCGCGGCGGGCGGACACGCGGGTCCGCCTCCTTCGCTGCGCTCGAGGACAAGCCTACAGGCGGGCGGCCCCGTTGGGCGGCGAGGGCGCCAGCCGTCTACCCGTCCCGAAGCGCCAGCCAGCGCGCGTAGACGCCGCGGTGCGGCAGCTCGCTGCGCTGCGCGACCTCGCGCACGGCGTCGCGCGCGCGACGGCCCTGCGCCTTCAGCGCGCGCAGCTCCGCGGCGGGGATGTACTTGCGCTTGTCCTCCGTCGCGTCGATGGGCTTGGGGACGGAGGGTTTCTTGCGTGGGGGCCGCTAGGGCTCCTCCGGCGGAGGTGGGATGAGTGGTTCAAGTAGGCGAATCAGCTCGGGAATGCGCTCTGTCGCTACGACCCAAAGTCGGTCGAGAATGATGTCCCCATACTCATGGGCGATCACGTTCCTCTGTCCAATCACCCCTTGCCAGGGAACTTCTGGGTGCGCCGCGCGGAAGTCCTGCGAAACCCGCGAAGCAGCCACGCCGATTATTTCGACAGCTCTTTCCGCCGCGAGTCGAAACATCCGATCATCGTCCAGATCATCACGTAATCTGTTGGTGACGAACGCTTGCAGCTCACGAGCGGCCTGGAGCATGTCCCAGAGAAACGTCGCGTCGTCTTCAGGCAACCCTGTAGACCACCTGCGCCGTCGAGAGAATGTTCTTGCGACGAAACGGATTCCTGCTCTTCTCGACCGCCGCTCGCTCAATCAGATCCACCGGGCGGCCGAACATCTGGACAAGCTCGTCCTTCATCTCGACGAACTCATATAGTCCCCAACCGTCGTTCTCCTGAAAGGTAACGAGCAGGTCGATGTCGCTGTCGGGGCGGAAGTCGTCGCGCAGCGCAGAGCCAAACAGCTCGATCTGCGTGATCTTCCAGCGGCGGCAGAAGTCCGCGATGGTCTCATCCGGGATATCGATGTTTCCGTTGATCTTCATGCCGATATCCTAGCACTGCCAAGGAAGGCGCGGATCATCGCCTGCGCGTTCCCGGGATCGAAGCCCTCAAGGTACGCCCAGCGGCCGAAATCGCCCTGTTCGATGGCTACATCGGGCATTAGAGTCCATTCGGGGCCGGCTTGACTTTCCGACCTGACCCGCCGCCCCGCCAATATACGCGATGCCCTAATTCTAGAAGGGCTGCCCCATGCTAGCCGACGAGGCCCTTCGCTGTCGCTTCCTTCGACTTCGCTCAGGACAGGCTCAGGGCAGGCTCCCCCCTCCCCAACGCGGGGGCGCGCTAGGCGGCGGCTGAGGCGGGCGCACAGCTGTGCGCCTCCTTCGCTGCGCTCGAGGACAAGCCTACAGGCGAGCGGCGGCGCTCGGGGCCCAGGGCGATCCCGGCTTAGTGATAGCTGCCGTGCGGAGTGACTCTCCCGTCCGACGTGATAGCACCCCATTCACGAGGACATGTATACTGAGCCCTGATTCCGCACCAATGAACTGTACATCCTGCGGCCACGAGAACCGCGACGCCGCCTCGTTTTGCGATGGGTGCGGCTCAGCGCTAGCGCGTGCGTGTCCGGCCTGCGGGGCCGAGTTGAGGGCGACGGCGAAGTTCTGCGACTCCTGCGGCGCGCAGCGGGCAAACGCCCCGCAGGCGCGGACACCGACACCGGCGCCAACGCCCGCTCTTCCCTCATCCTTCGCCGCCGGCCGCTATCAGGTGCAGCGTTTCCTCGGAGAGGGCGGGAAGAAGCGCGTCTATCTGGCGCGTGACAGCCGCCTGGAGACTGATGTCGCAATCGCGCTAATCAAGACCGAGGGCTTGGACGCCGAAGGGCTGACGCGCGTCCGCCGTGAGGCCCAGGCGATGGGCCGCCTGCGCGACGACCCGCATATCGTCAGCGTGCTCGACATTGGGGACGAGAACGGACAGCCGTACCTGGTCCAGGAGTTCATGGCCGGCGGCTCGCTCGAAGACCTCCTCCGCGAAGCAGAAGGCCACCGCCTAGATGTGGACCATGCGATGCGCATCGCGCTCGAGGTGTGCGGCGCGCTGGCCCATGCTCATGGGCGGGGCATCGTCCACCGCGACCTCAAGCCGGGCAACGTATGGCTCAGCAAAGATGGCGCTGCGAAGCTGGGCGACTTCGGCCTGGCCGTCGCACTGGACCGTTCGCGATTAACACGCGAAGGCATGATGGTCGGCACGGCGACGTACATGCCGCCGGAGCAGGCGTTGGGGGGCGGGGTCACGCCGCGCAGCGACCTGTACGCCCTCGGTTGTGTGCTCTACGAGATGGTTGCCGGCCGGCCGCCGTTCCTCGGCGACGAGACTGTGGCGATGATCTCGCAACACATCAACACGGCACCGGTCGATCCCACCTGGCTCAACCCGGAGGTCCCGCGGTCGCTAGGTGTGCTGACCTTGCAGCTCCTGTCGAAGGCCCCGGGAGAGCGGCCGGAGAGCGCGCAGACCGTCGCCGCCGAGCTCCAACGAATCGCGGAGCGTTCGACGGAAGAGACGGCGGCTCCCGCTCCTGCAGCGAGCGAGCTGCTCAGCTTCTACACGGACGTCTTTGTCGGCCGCCGCGCAGAGATGGACCAGCTCAAAACTGCGCTCGAAAGCAGCCTGTCCGGCCGTGGCTCGCTCGTCATGCTCGTCGGCGAGCCCGGTATCGGCAAGAGCCGCCTGGCCGAGGAGTTCGGCGTCTACGCCGCGCTGCGCGGCGCCCAGGTCCTTACCGGCCACTGCTACGAAGGAGAGGTGGCCCTGCCGTACCGGCCGTTCACCGAGGCGTTCAGGCAATATGCCAAGAGCCGTCCCGACGACGCCCTGCGCGATGAGCTCGGTCCCGGCGCACCGGAGATCGCAAAGCTGATCTCCGAGGTGCGCGAGCGGTTTCCGGATATTTCGGAGTCTCCTCCGCTCGAAGCGGAAGCCGAGCGCGTGCGCCTGTTCGATAGCGTCGCTGAGTTTCTGCGCAACGCCACGAACGCTACGCCTATCGTGCTCGTCCTCGATGACATTCATTGGGCGGACAAACCATCGCTGTTGCTCATGCGTCATCTCGCTCGCGGCGTCGCTGACCAGCGACTCTTGATCATCGGCGCCTACCGCGATGTCGAGCTCGACCGCACGCATCCGCTTGCGGAAGTCGTCGCCACATTGCGACGCGAACAGCCGTACCAGCGCGTGCTGCTGCGCGGCCTCCCGCAGGAGGACGTGCTCGCGCTGCTGGGCGCCATCGAGCCATCGGAGGAGAGCGCCCCCGGCAGGCAAGCGCTGGCTGTCGCGCTCTATCAGGAGACGGAGGGCAATCCGTTCTTCGTTCGAGAAGTGCTCGCGCATCTCATCGAGGAGGGGCAGATCGTCCACCGGGACGGCCGCTGGCAGGCGAACGTTGGAAGCGCTTCCGACCTTGGCATCCCGGAAGGCGTTCGCGAGGTGATTGGACGCCGCTTGTCGCGCCTAAGCGAAGGCTGCAATCGCATGCTCACGCTTGCGTCGACGATGACGGGCGGCTTCACCTGGGAGGAGCTGAAGGCGATCACGGGCGAAGACGAGGGCCCGCTCCTCGACGTGCTGGAAGAAGCGCTCTCCCATCAGCTCGTCCATGAGCGCAAGGGCGGACAGGAGGCTAAGTACGACTTCACGCACGCGCTGATCCGCCAGACGCTCTACGGCGAGCTGAGCACGCCCCGACGCGTCCTGCTGCATCGCCAGATCGGCCAGGCACTGGAAACCGTGTACGCCGCGAACCTCGAACCTCACCTCGGCGAGCTTGCGCACCACTTCTACCAGGCCGCGCCCGGCGGCGACGTCGACAAGGCGGTGGAGTACGCGAAACAGGCGGGAGACCATGCGTCCCGGATAGTGGCCTGGGAGGAAGCGGCAACGCATTACGGGCTGGCGCTGCAAGCCCTTGAGCTAAAGGAGCCGCCTGACGACGAGCGCCGCTGCGAGCTGTTGCTGGCGCTCGCCTCCGCGCATAACCAGGCCGGCGACCGTGACAAGGCGAAGACTGTCGCCGCGAAGGCCGCCGAAATCGCCCGCCGCCGGAACGACTCGCAACGGCTGGCGCGGGCGGCCCTCGAGTACGCGTTCACCTGGGGAGAGCCGGGCGAGCTGGACGAACCGACCATCGCAGTGATCCAGGAGGGCATCGCTGCGATTGCGAACGACGAGAGCGCTCTGCGGGCCCGCCTCCTGTTCCGGCTGGGGATGGAGCTCTGGTTGGGTGGCGCTCCGGAGCGCGGACTGGAGCCGGCCGGTCAAGCCTACGAGCTTGCCCGCCGCGTGGGCGATACGGAGGCGCTCGCGGAGGCGCTGTTCCTAAAGCACGGGCTCGCGTACGGGCCCGAGGTGGCCGGGCAGCGCGTCGAAGAGGGGAAGGAGCTCGTCGATCTGGCTGAAGCCTCCGGTGACAAGGTGAGCGCGATCTTTGGCCGGTACATGCGCCTGCGTGGACTGCTGGAGTTGTGCGATGTTCCCGGCGCGGACGCAGAGCTTATCCACTACGAGGCGCTTGCCGACGAGCTACGCCGTCCTCAGTACCAGTCCTGGACGGAGCTGTTCCAGGCAGGCTCGGCTGCGCGCCGTGGCCGGTTTGAAGAGGCCGCACAGCTCAGCCGTGAAGGCAGGGCGCTGGCGGAGCGCGCGCAGGACGATGTTGCTCGGCTCATCGCGATCGACCTTCTGGCGCTGTGCCTGATGCACAGCGGCCGCATCGAGGAGTTAGCGCAGGAAGATCGGGGCATAATAGAAGGTGTCTCGCTTCCTCCCGCGATAGCATATGCGTCGGCGCTCGAAAGCTTCATGGGCAACGAGACTGAAACGCGGCACTTCTTCGAAGAGTTGATGCACGACGGGCTGGAGGGTGCACCGCGGGAGGGAACGTGGACCATGACGCTCGCGTCGCTGGCCATGGCCTGCGCGGTTCTCCATGACGCGGACCGAGCGGCCATCTTATATGACCTGCTGCTCCCGTACGCTGGCCGCAATATCCTTGACGCCTCAGGGTCCTTGGAATTTGGCGCCGCGGACCGCTACCTGGGACTGCTCGCGGTCACCATGTCTCGCCTGGACGACGCCGCGCGCCACTTCGATGACGCCCTCGCCACGAACGAGCGGTTGGGCTCGCGCCCATGGACCGCGCATACGCAGTTCGACTACGCCAGCATGCTCGTCGCGCGCGGCGCGCCCGGCGATCGTGAGAAGGCGCTCGATCTCCTCAGCAAGGCGCTCGAAACGGCACAGGAGATCGGCATGAAGAAGATCGTCGAGCGTGCGCTCGCGCTGCGCATGGAGCTGCAGGGCATCGCGGGCTACGACGTCAACACATCGATCGCCGCGGTCGCCGTTTCGGTAGGCGCGGAACGGCCGGAGCTGCGGACCAGGGCCGCGCCGGACGGCACGGTCACCCTGCTCTTCACCGACATCGAAGGATCGACTGCGCTCAACGAACGCATGGGCGACCAGCGCTGGATGGACACCTTGCGCGTACACAACGCCATCGTGCGCGACGCGATCGCGGCGCACGGCGGGTACGAGGTGAAGAGCCAGGGCGACGGCTTCATGATCGCGTTCGGCAGCGCGCGCCTGGGGCTGCAGTGCGCAATCGCCCTCCAACGGAATCTCTCCCAACACAGCGCGGCCGAGGGAGAGCGGGTACAGGTGCGCATCGGCCTGCACACGGGCGAGGCGATCAAGGAGGCGGACGACTTCTACGGGCACCACGTTAACCTCGCCGCTCGCATTGCCGACCAGGCGCGTGGCGGTGAGATCCTCGTATCGTCACTGCTCAGGGAGTTGACGAACAGCGCAGGCGAGTTCCAGTTCGATGACGGCCGCAGCGTAGATCTGAAAGGCCTGTCGAGCACACAGCGCGTATTCCGCGTCGCGTGGCTATCTCAAGACTCCAAGTAGCGGACTAGCAACCAGCCTGCATAAGCCGAGTGGTCGCCCATCACTACGCCAACTTAGTGTCTACCGGTACGGTGTAAGTTAGCTTCGAAGGAACGCCGCGAGCTCCCTCTGAGCGACCGCGGCCACACGACACGGCATGGGCCTCGCCAGCCCTGTGGGGTGACACGACCCGCTTGGAGATCGTCCCATCGAGGCGTAATCTAGCCCACGTAATGGACACCTAGGCTCCCATATCGGCCCTGCTTGCCGGCCTGTCCGACTCCGACCGCGCGCTGCTGGGCGCCCGCTTCCTCGGGCGCGTGCTCGAAGCCCTGGAAGCGGAGGAGCGCCTCCTCCAGCACGCGATCGCTTGCCGGAGGTGCCAAAAGGGCGAGGAGGTGTGCTGGGACTACGTCCCGCCCAGGCGAGAGGCGGTAGCCCTCAGGCGGAACCTGCTAATGGTGATCAAGGCCAGTATCGTGGTTGGCGACACCGCTACCTCGCTTGCCTCGCCTCCTCCACCCGTTCCGTATCGGCAGCCTTCGCGCGACCGCCTTCCTTGACATGGCCGACTGACAGTCAACGCAGCCGCTCTAGCCCGTCGTACGCGGCGTACTTGTAGAGGTCTGAAAGCGTTGGAAAATTGAAGACACTCTGCGTGAAGACATCGATCGTCCCGCGAAAGTGCATGCACGCTTGACCGATGTGGATCAGCTCTGCGGCCTGCTCCCCGATGATGTGCACGCCGAGTAGGAGTCGGCTCTCCGGTTCGAAGACGAGCTTGAGCAAGCCGCCCATGTCACCGACGATCTGGCCGCGAGGATTGTGCCGGTACAACGCACGCCCGACTGCGTACCGCTGCCCCTTCTCCTGCAGCGTCTGCTCCGTCGCGCCGACCATCGCTACCTCGGGAATCGTGTAGAGTCCGGTCGGGATCGCCTCGCTGGCCTCGTGCTGTATTTCGGCCCCGAACATGTGCCGAACGGCTCCCTGCGCCTGCTCCATGGCCGTCGACGCAAGCGCCGGCGAGCCTATGACGTCGCCGGCGGCGTAGATGTTCGGGACCGTCGTCTGGTAATCCTCATTGACCACAATGCAGCCCCGCTCCCCAAGCAGGATGCCGGCGTGATCGAGCGCGATGGCTTCGACGTTGCTGCTCCGTCCGACACAGAAGAGGGCCACATCAGCTGTCAGCTCGTCCCCTTCTTTGAACGACACGGCGATGCCTTCGCCGACGCGCTGCACACTCTCAACTCGACGCTGGAACACCAGCGAAATACCTAGCGCGCGCATGCGCTCCATCAACAGGCCGGCAATCTCCTCGTCGAGCATTGGGAGAAACTTGTCGTCGTTGTCGATGAGAGCTACGGAGATGCCGAGCACGGAGAGGAGCGTCGCGTACTCGCAGCCGATTATGCCCGCGCCGACGATGACCATCGACTTAGGAATGCGCTTGATCCGCAAGATGCTGTCCGAATCATGGACGAACTTGCTGTCGAAACGTATACCAGGAGGGTGGAAAGGACGAGAACCTGTCGCGATGAGAACGAAGCTGGCGTCCAGCGTTACCGTGCGGCCTTCTCCATGGCTGACTTGGACGGTGTGCGCGTCTTGGAACGTTGCCGTTCCCTGGAAGAGCTCGACGCTGTGACGGGCGATGCTCTGGCCAGCGAGCATTTGATGACTGCGAACCACTTCGCGCTGGCGATGGATTAGATCGTCGACGGTCACTTCCCGGTCGAAGCTGTAGTCGACACCGTAGAGGCCGCGCTGCCGAATGCCGGAGAGATAGAGCGCCGTTTCGCGCAGCGTCTTGCTGGGCAGGGTGCCGGTATTGACGGCGGCTCCACCCAGGTCGTCCTTCTCTATCAAGGCGACGTTCTTGTCAAGGCTGGCGGCGCGTGTCGCGCCCCGTTCACCGGCCGGCCCCGCGCCGATGACGATTAGGTCGTATCGATACTGTCTTTCGTCTGCCAAGCTATCGCCATCTTACAACAGCGGGCACGATATCGATTCTGCGCTGTCCTTCATTCTCAGCACGAATGGTGCCCCCCGCCCGGCGTCTCGTCAAAGGACTGCCTGTCACCCAAGCGCCTGCTACCCTCCGGACTATGTGCGGCCGCTTCACCATGAGCCGTCGCGACGCCGAGGAGCTGGCGCGAGAGCTCGGCATCGACCCTGAGTCGCTCTGCGACTACCGGCCCCGCTACAACATCGCGCCCACAGACCAGCACTGGATACTGCGCGTGAAGCGCGAGGTCCAGCCCGCCCTCTGGGGCCTGGTCAACTCGTGGGCCAAAGACCGCAAGCGCGCGACGGCGCAGATCAACGCGCGGGCTGCCGCGCCCCCAGCGGAGACGGGCTGGAGGATGGAGCTCGCAGACGGCGGCGGGACGAGGCGAGCGGCGAGCAACGCCTTTCGCTGTCGCCAGAGGCGACCCGCCCATCGGCGGGATGTCGCCTGAGGCGACTCTTCGAGTCTCCTGTCTCCTTCGGCGACCCTGCGGGCGGCGACTCTTCGAGAAGCGCGACCCGCGTAAAGAAGCTCCCCTCTACCGCTCGCGGGAGGTGGGCCGGGGGTGAGGGCCGCTCGTGTTAGAATGACCGCGCCGCTCGCGACGGCCTCGCCATGACTGAAACGATCTTCATCGGAGTCGCCTGGCCCTACGCCAACGGTCCCCTCCACCAGGGGCAGATGGTGGGCTCCTTCCTGCCCGCGGACTGCTTCGCGCGCTACCACCGCCAGAGCGGCGACCGCGTGCTGATGGTCTCGGGCAGCGACCAGCACGGCGCGCCCGTGACGATCCGCGCGGAAGCCGAGGGCAAGACCCCGCAGGAGGTCGTCGACGGCTTCCATACGAGCTTCCTGGAGTCGCTCGACTGGCTCGGCATCTCGATGGACATCTTCACCACGACCGGCACGGAGCACCACCGCGAGACCGTCCAGCGCATCTTCCTGAAGCTCCTGGAGCAGGGCGACATCTATGCAAACACGATGACCATGCTCTACTGCCCGAACGACAATCGCTTCCTCCCCGATCGCTATGTGGAGGGAACGTGCCCGAACTGCGGGTACGAAAGCGCTCGCGGCGACGAGTGCGAGCAGTGCGGCCGCGCGCTCGACGCGATGGAGCTGATCGACCCGCGCTGCAAGCTCTGCGGCACGACGCCGGGACCTCGCGAGACGGAGCACTACTTCCTCCGGCTGAGCGCCTACAACGAGCGTCTGCGCGCGTGGGTGAGCAAGCAATCGCACTGGCGCAAGCACGTCATGAACTTCACCGCCGGCATGCTGGACGAAGGGCTGCGCGACCGCGCGATCACGCGCGATCTCGAGTGGGGAGTGCCCCTGCCTACCGAGGAGCTCGGCGCGGGAAAGCGCATCTACGTCTGGTTCGAGAACGTGATCGGCTACCTCTCGGCGGCGCAGGAGTGGTCGCAGCAGCGCGGCGAACCGGACGCCTGGCGCGACTTCTGGCAGAACGAAGCGGCCCGGAGCTACTACTTCATCGGCAAGGACAACATCTTCTTCCACACGCTTAGCTGGCCGGCGACGATCATGGCCTACGGCGACGGAGCCTCCGACGGCCTTGGCCGCGGTTACGGAAAAGGCAAGCCCCTCAACCTTCCGTACGACGTGCCCGCGAACCACTTCAACAACGTCGGTGGGCGCAAGGCGTCGACGACACGCCAGACGGCCGTCTTTATCCCGGACGTGATGGGGCGTTTCGAGCCGGACGCGCTGCGCTACTACCTCTGCGCGACGATGCCCGAGACGGCCGACTCCGACTTCACCTGGCAGGACTTCGTCGCGCGCACGAACAACGAGCTGGTCGCGACGTGGGGCAACCTGGCGCATCGCGTGCTGACGTTCACGTATCGCAACTTCGAGGGCAAGGTTCCCGAGCCAGGCGCGCTCGATAGCGCTTCCGAGGCGCTGCTGTCCAGCGTCGAGGCGATGCTGCGCGAGACCGGCGCGCTGTTGGGCGGCTGCCACTTTCGCGCCGCGCTCTCTGCGGCGATGGCCGTTGCGCAAGAGGCAAACAAGTATCTGGACGACACGGCGCCCTGGAAGACGCTGGCGAACGATCGCGAAGCGGCCGCGCGAAGCCTGTACACGGCGCTCTGTGCGATCAACGGGCTAAAGACCGCCTTCTCGCCGTTCGTGCCGTTCAGCTCGCAGCGGTTGCACGGCTACCTGGGATTCGATACGCCTCTTGAGAACGACGGCTGGTCGCTCGTGCGGCTCACGCCCGGGCAGCAGCTACACGAGCCGAAACCGCTGTTCACGAAACTCGAGCCGGAGATCGCCGAACAGGAAGAGGAGCGCCTGACCGCCCATGCGGCTCTTTGACACGCACACCCACATCCAGGGCGTCGAGTACGACGCCGACCGCGATGCGGTGATCGAGCGCGCTCGCGACGCCGGTATGGCCGGCATGCTCGTCCTTGGTGTCGACGTGGCGTCGTCGGAGGCAGCGATCGCCCTCGCCGCGGCGAACCCGTCCGTCCTCGCCGCAGCCGGCTGTCACCCCCACGACGCAGACAAGATGGACGATGCGTCGCTAAAGAGACTCGAGGAGCTGGCCGCCTCCCCTGGCGTCGTTGCCGTGGGCGAGATCGGCCTCGACTTCTATCGGAACCTCTCGGAGCACGACAGGCAGGTCGAGGTGTTCCGGCGTCAGCTTGCCGTCGCCGCGAACGCAGGCAAGCCAGTCGCCGTCCACTGTCGCGAGGCGCACGAGGCCTGCCTGCCGATCGTCGAAAAGTGGTCGCAGCGCCTCGGCGGCGCCCTGCCCGACGGCCGCCCGCTCGGCGTGATGCACTACTTCAGCGGCGATGTCGAGCTCGGGCAACGGTATTCGGCGCTCGGGCTCCTGATTTCAATTCACACGTCGGTGACGTATCCTAAGGCGGAGCAACTGCAGGCCGTCGCCCGCGAGCTGCCACTCGACCGCCTCGTTGTCGAGACGGACAGCCCGTATGGCGCGCCGCAGTCGCTGCGCGGCAAGCGCAACGAGCCGGCTCACGTCATCGAGGCGGTGCGCAAGATCGCAGAGCTACGCGGTGAGGCGGTCGAGCGCGTCGCCGAGGCGACGACCGAGAACGCGCTACGTCTGTTCCCGCTCGCAATGCCTTCGCTGGCGCGCGAGACGGCGCAGCGAAGGGCCTAGGAGAGGAGCGCAGGATGCGCGTTGCATCCATCTACGAGCCCGTCCAGACCGAGCTCGACCTCGTCGAGGCGACGCTCAAGGACGTCGCGCGCTCCGACGTACCGGGCGTCCAGGCGATGCTCGAGCACGTTCTCTCGGCGGGCGGTAAGCGCCTGCGTCCGACGGTCGCGCTGTTGGCCGGACGTTTCGGACACTACGAACCGGAGTTGCTGGTGCCGCTCGCCGCGTCGATCGAGCTGCTGCACACAGCGACGCTCGTGCACGACGATGTTATCGACGACGCGGACACCCGTCGCGGACGCCCAACGACGAACTCGCGCCAGCACAACGGTGCGGCCGTCATGCTGGGCGACTATATGTTCGCCCACGCAGCCGACCTGATCTGCCGCACCGAGAGCATCGAGGTGGTGAAGCTCTTCTCGCGCACGCTCATGGCGATGGCGTCCGGTGAGCTGCGCCAGGACATGAGCGCGTACAGCTACGGTCAGGACACGATGCAGTACTTCCAGCGCATCGCCGGCAAGACGGCGTCGCTCTTCGCAACGTCGGCCGAAGGCGGGGCGCTCGTCGCCGGCGCGTCGAGGGAGTGGACGGACGCGCTGCGAGACTACGGCGAGAACCTGGGCATGGCGTTCCAGATCGTGGACGACATCCTCGACTTCGCAGGCGACGAGCAGGAGTTGGGGAAGCCGACAGGCAGCGACCTGATGGAGGGCACGCTCACCCTCCCTGCCCTGCTCCTGATGGAACGACAGCCGGCGGACAATCCCGTGAAGAAGCTCTTCGCGAGCCAGGACGGCGAGCGCGACGTACACCTCGCCGACGCGCTCACGCAGATCCGTGAATCGAACATCCTCGACGAAGCGACGAACGTTGCGCGCGACTTTCGCGACCGCGCGGCGGCGTCGCTCGGTCCGCTGCCGGACTCCAGCGACCGCGCGGCGCTCATCGAGATCGCTGACTACGTCCTGAGCCGGCGCTCGTAACGACGGAGGTCCTGGTGCCTGTCTACGAGTACGCCTGCCTCAATTGCCGAAAGGTCGTCAGCGTCCTTGTGCGCCGCATAGGCGACGACACGCAGCGGAAGTGCCCGGAGTGCGCCAGCACGAAGATCCGGCGCATCATCAGCGGCTTCGCGTTTCATCAGTCGATCTTGAGCAAGCTGGACCAGCTCGATCCCAAGTACGACAAGATGATCGACGCGGCTAGCCCCGACCTCTCGTTCGACAACCTGGTCAAGAAATACAAGCTGGACCAGCCGCTTAAGAAGGACAAGTAGCGGGCCGGTGGGAAGGGCGCTCTCGCTATGTTCGCGGGGGGCGGATCTTTTTCGGAAAAAGCTCCGGGCGGGGCTGCACGCCGGACTGGCGCATCTTCTTTGCTTCCTTGATCATCTCGCGCGTCCTGTCCCGCTCGACGTCCACGTCGCCCTTTGACTTCGCCGGATTGGGTGTGGGCTTGTTGACCTCCGGGTGCTCGAACGGTTTGAACGGCCCCTTGATGCGCTGCTTGACCTCTTTGCCCAGGTGCCAGTAGGTGCCTCTGTCGGGAAGATGCCGCGCATAGCCTTCGCGAAACGTGAACGCCGAGAAGCTTGTGGGCATGATGCGCATGCCGTCGCGCTCGCACTCAGGGCAGGGCACGGGATCGGCAGCCTCGCGCATCGGGCGCAGCGCCTCGTAGATGCCGTCGCAGTGCTTGCAGTAGAACTCGTACACAGGCATACCCGCGCATTATAGCCGCGGGTTCGGAATCGGGCCAGGGCCGTTCGAGGGCCGCCTATTGCCGGACGAACGGCCGCGGACGACATCGAGAAAGTGCGCGGACTGCACGTCGCGGTCGAGCGCGAAGTGGATCGCGCTGCGCAGGTTGCGTTCGAGCTCGTCCGCCAGGTCCGCGCTCAGCTCTACGCCATCGAGTGCCGCGAAGCTGCCCTTGCGCAAGAGCTGGAGCAGGCGCAACGCGTTCGCGGACAGCGGCCGGACGACGAGATCCTCCGGCCGGCAGTTTGGACACAGGACGCCGCCCGCGCTCGCGGCCCAGACGTTGCCTTCCGCTCCGAGCTCGACCTCGCAGGTGACGCAGCGATCAGTTTGCGGGCTGTAGCCCAGCTCCACGAGCAGCGTGATCTCGAAGAAGCGCAGCACAAGATCCAGGTCCTCTCGTTGTGCGAGCCGGCGCAGCGTATCGAGGAGCAGCCGGTAGAGCGGGAAGTTTTCCTGGTGCTCTTCGGTCGCGCGGTCGACAAGCTCGGCGGCGTAGAACGCGCGGCTGAGCCGCCCGAGGTCATCGCGAAGGGGCTGGAACGTCTCGATCGTCTGGACCTGCGTGATGATGTCGAGGTTGCGGCCGTGGGCGAGCATGAAGTTCCCGTGAATGAGCGGCTCGACGTGGCCGGCGAGGCGGCTCGCCATGCGCCGGACGCCCTTCGCGACGGCCTCGAGCTTGCCATGCTCGGCGCTGTAGAGCGTGATGATCTTGTCCGTATCGCCTAGCTTGCGCTGGCGCAGGACGATGGCCGGGGTCTTATAGACGCGCGGCGGGCCGGGCATGGGACGTCAGACGTCTCGCCGGAACTCGAGCGCGCGCGCCAGCGTTTGGTCGTCGGCGTACTCCAGGTCGCCGCCGGTGGGCAGCCCGCGCGCCAGGCGCGTCACGCGGATGCCCGTCGATTGCAGGGCGCGGCTCGCGTACATGGCCGTCGCCTCGCCTTCGAGGTTGGGGTTGGTGGCCATGATCACTTCTGTGACGGACCCGTTGCGAAGGCGCGCAAGCAACTCATTGAACTTGAGGTCCTCTGGCCCGACGCCCTCCATCGGCGAGATGACGCCGTGCAGGACATGGTAGACGCCCCGATAGCTCCGGCTGCGCTCGACGGCGAGGATATCGAGCGGCTCTTCGACGACGCAAATCGTGGAGTGGTCGCGCTCCTCATCGGTGCAGATGACGCAGGGATCGCTCTCGGTCACGTTCTGACAGATCGAGCAGAGCGTAATCTTCTCTTTGACATCGATGATCGCCTGCGCGAGAGCGCGCGCTTCGGCCATCGGCGCGCGAAGCATGAAGTACGTGAGCCGTTGCGCGCTCTTGGGGCCGATGCCGGGCAGCCGGTGGAGCGCATCGATCAGGCGTGCAATGGGTGCCGCGGTAGCGACAGGCCGCCCGGGGGACGTGCCGTCGTTCACGAGCGCGTCAGCGGCCCAGACCGAGCTGGCCGGCGATGCCTGAGATCTGCTGCATCTGGAGCTGTTGCACCTGCTGCAGCGCCTCGTTGACGGCGGCGGTAACGAGGTCCTCAAGCATCTCGACATCTTCGGGGTCGACGACTTCCGGAGCGATCTTGAGCGCCTGCACGATCATGCCGCCGGTGAGCGTAATGCTGACGGCGCCCCCGCCCGCGCTCCCTTCGACGGTCTTTTGCTGGAGCTCCTCCTGCGCCTTCATCGCCTGCTGCTGCATCTGCTGCAGGCGCGCCATCATGTCGCGATTCATGCCCATCGCGTCGCCTCCTTAGTTCTCGGAGAGAGCCTCGACCGCGCGGACGAGGTGACCGCCCCGAGGCGGACGCTGCGTGTCGACGTCCGGCTCGTGGACGCAGCGGACCTTGTGGCCGGGCCCCAGCACTTCGTCGACGGCCTGCTGGAGCGCGCGCTGACTCTCGCCGCCGTTCTCGTGCATCTTTTGCAGCAGCCATTCGTGCCGGAAGCCGAAGACGATCTCGCCGTCCGACGCCTGGATGATGGCACAGCCGCTGTTGAGGAGCGCGCCGACGCGAAAGTGAAGCTCTCGGGCGCGCTGGTAGATCTCCTGCCAGCGTTCGCGCACCGCGTCAAGTTCCGGCGAGGCCTCACGGCCGTTTTCGGAGGCCGCGCGCGCCGGCGTCCCGGGGTTTGGCGGCGGCTCTTCTTTTGGGGCGGCGGCCTTCGGTTCGTCCTTAGGGCCCGCAGCCTTCGGCTCCTCTTTCGCCGCCGGCTGCTCGCGGGGGGCGGGCGCTTTCGCCGCCGGCCGAGGCGCAGGAGGCGGCGGTACTGGCGCGGGCTGTGCGACGGGCGCGCGAGCCGCTGGTGCTACGGCCGCAGACGTGGGCGCGGGCCCCAGGACCGTCGTCGCGATCGCGAGCTCGAGCGGTAACGGCGATAGCGGATCAGCGCGCAGGTCCGCCTCACCCAGCGCGTGGAGCGAGCGGACGATGCGCTCGGCCGGGACATTCTCGACGAGCGCGCGCATCTCGGCGAGCTGCTCCGCGCTCCAGGAGTCGCTCGGCGGCGCGCCGGCCTTCGTCAGCAGCAGAGCGCGTGTGTACGTGACAACTTGTCGTTGGAACTGGCGCAGATCGAGCCCGTCGTCGCGGACTGAGGCGATGACAGAAAGCCCTTCGGCGAGCTCGCCGCGCAGGACGTGCGCCGCCAGCTCCACGCTCCGCGGGTCGACAACGAGACCGAGGCCTTCGCGGACTTGCTCGAGCGTGAGCGTCTTGCCGTAGGAGTCGACGAGCTGCTCGAGGAGGTTGATCGAATCGCGCATGCTACCCGTCGCGATGCGCGCTATGGCCTCGAGCCCGTCCTGGGCGCAGCTAATGCCCTCCTCCTTACAGATGTGCGCGAGGCGCTCGACGGCAGCCGCGAGCGGGATGCGGCGGAAATCGAATCGCTGGCAGCGCGAGGCGACGGTGGCCGGCACCTTGTGCGCCTCGGTCGTGGCCAGGACGAAGATGACGTGCGCCGGCGGCTCCTCAAGCGTCTTGAGGAGCGCGTTGAACGCGGGCTCCGTGAGCATGTGCACCTCGTCGACGAGGTAGACCTTGTAGAGGGGATAGTCCGTCGTATCCCCGATCGGGGGGGTAAATGCCTTGCTGCGCAAGTCGCGAATGTCGTCGATACCGCGATTACTCGCGCCGTCGAGTTCCACCAACCAGTCGAGATGAGCAACTCGGTTCTCGAGAAAGGCGATGCAGCGTTCGCACTTGTTGCAGGGCTCGCCGTCCTTGGGATTCGCGCAGTTGACGGCCTTGGCCAGGAGGCGGCCCGTTGTCGTCTTACCGGTGCCGCGCGGGCCGGACAGCAGGTACGCGTGCGAGACCTTGCCAGCACCGATCGCGTTTGTCAGCGTGCGCGTAACGGCCTCTTGGCCGGCAAGCTCCGCGAAGGTGCGCGGACGCCACTTGCGATAGAGGACTTCTCTGCTCATGCGATGAAGAGGAACTGGGATGGCATCGATTGCAGTATATCAGCGCCCCTTCGGGCCCTCAATGAGCGCTCCGCCGGAGCAGCTCGTCCTCGCGGGCGCGCATGAGGCGCGCCTGGGCCGGCCGCTGGTGATCATAACCCAGAATGTGGAGCATGCCGTGCACCAGTAGATGCGCCAGCTCGTCATCGAGCGGATGGCCGGCCTGGCGAGCCTGGAGCTGCGCGGTGGGGAACGAGATGACGACTTCGCCGAGCTGGCGCTCGGCCGCGCTCGACGTGACGAAACGCGTCTTCGCAGAGAGACCGAACGAGAGGACGTCCGTCGGCTCATCGATGCCGAGGAAGCGCTTGTTCAGATCGCGCACCGTCGCATCGTCCGTGACGACGATGCTGAGCGCGGACCCAGTCTCGGCCCCTTCAGCGGCGAGGACGCGGCGCGCCAGCGCGGCAAGCGTGCGCGAGCGCACTCGAGCCGCATAGCGCGGCTCGACGTGGAGCGCCACGGCGTAGCGAGGGCTGGGCATCAAGGGCAGGATAGCGCCCCTACCCGATAGCCGATACGATCTCCGTTATGCGAAGGGCTCTCGCGCTCGCCATCGCCGCCCTGGCAACCGCAGCGTGGCTTGGCCTCGGTTCGGCCAGCCAGCCCGCGATCGAGCGCGTGAGCGTTTCGACTGCGGGCACACAGGGCACGCTCGACAGCGTATCGGCCGCGGTGAACGGGGACGGACGCTACGTGGCCTTCGCTTCAGATTCCACAACTCTCGTGCCGAACGACACAAACAGCCGCGACGTCTTCGTCCGCGACCGCATGGCCGGCACCACGACGCTCGTCGACGCCTTCGGCGGCGTGCAGGCGAACCGCCCTGCGGTCTCGCCGTCGATCAGCAGCGAGGGGCAGCAGGTCGTCTTCGAGTCGGAGGCGGACAACCTCGTGCCCGCCGACATGGGCGGCTTCGGCGACATCTTTCTGCGAGACTTCATCACCGGCACGATCGCGCGCGTGAGCGTCTCGAGCGGCGGCGAGGCGGGCAACGACGACAGCATGACGCCATCGATTAGCGGCAACGGCCGCTTCGTCACGTTTACCTCGCTCGCGGATAACCTGGCACCCGACGACGCGAACACGGACCGCGACGTCTTCGTCCGCGACCGCCTGATGTTTACGACCGAGCTGGCCAGCGTCGCGACCAGCGGCACGCACGGCAACTTCGCGAGCGGCGGTCTCGGCGCGGGACCCGCACGCATCAGTAGCGATGGGCGTTACGTTGTCTACGGCTCGTTCGCCAACAACCTCGTTCCGGACGACGGGAACGGGCGGGATGACGCCTTCATTCGCGATCGCGAGACCGGCGTGACGGAGCGTGTCAGCGTATCGAGCGAAGAAACGGAAGGCAGCGGGCACAGCTACTACCCTAGCACGAGCGACGACGGCCGCTACGTCGTCTTCTTCTCGGACGCAGAAGATCTCGTGCCGGACGACTCGAACATGCGCAGCGACGTCTTCTTGCGCGACCGGCAGCTCGGCACGACGGGGCGGCTCAGCAACGGGATGGCCGGCCAGGAGGCGAATGGAGCGAGCAGCTTCCCGGTCATCAGCGCCGGCGGCCGGTTCGTCGCGTTCCAATCGAGCGCGTCCAATCTCGTCCCGAATGACAGCGCGGCGACCGACATCTTCTTGCTCGATCGCGACAGCGGCGTCATCGAGCGGCGGACGAGTGGCGGCGGCGCGAGCACGACGCCCGCGATCAGCGCCGATGGCGCCGTCGTTGCGTTCCAATCGACCGCCTCCGATCTCGTCCCGAACGACTCGAACATGCGCAGCGACGTCTTCGTGTGGGGCAAGCCGCTCACGCCGCCGATAGCAACGGGCGATGCCAATTGCAGCGGACGGGTTGATAGCATCGATGCGGCGCTTATTCTCCAGCTTGCCGCTGGCCTGGTGACGGGCCTCGCCTGCCAGCAAGCGGCAGACGTCAACGCAAGCGGCGTCATCGACGCGATCGATGCCGCGCTGGTGCTTCAGTACGCCGCCGGGATATTACCGAGCCTGCCGCCTTAGGCGAGCGCCGTGACTGCGCGCTCTGCCGCGTCGATGAGCGGCGTGGGCGCGACGCCGAGGACGAAGACGCCGATCGTGGCGGCCGCGAGCGCTACGGCGAGCATCGGGCTCGGCGTGATGTCGCCCTCAGCGGGCGCGGGCGCGAGGTACATCTGTCGCACCACGCCCAGGTAGTAGTAGGCCGAAATCGCGGTGTTGATCACGCCCACAATTACCAGCCAGACGAGATCGCTCTGCACAGCTGCGTTGAAGATGTACAGCTTGGCGACAAAGCCGGCCGTCGGCGGCAGACCTGTGAGCGAGATCAAGCAGAACGAAAGCGCCAGCGCCAGCATCGGCGCGCGTCGCCCCATGCCCGCGTAGTCGGCGATCTCGTCCGACTGCGTCTTCTGCGAGATCGCGATGATGGCGAAAAACGCGCCGAGGTTTGTGAAGGCGTACGTCGCGGCGAACAGCGCGACGCCGCTCGCGCCGATCGACACGTCGCCGTTCGACGCGGCGACGGCAGCGACGCCGATCGCGAAGTTGCCCGCCTGCGCGATCGAGCTGTAGCCGAGCAATCTCTTGATATTGGTCTGCGTCAGCGCGAAGAGGTTGCCCGCGGTCATGGAGACCGCCGCGATCCCCGCGAAGATGTTTCCCCAGTCGCTGCCGACGAAGCTATGCGGGCCAAACCCCTCGTAGAAGATGCGCAGCACGACCGCGAACGCGGCTGCTTTGCTGCCGACGGAGAGAAACGCCGCCACGGGCGTTGCCGAAGCCTGATAGACGTCCGGCACCCACATCTGGAACGGCACAAGCGCCGCCTTGAAGCTCAACCCGGCAGCGAGCAGCACGATCGCCGCGATGAGCGCGCCGCGCGTGCCGCTGTCGCCTTCGGCGACGAGCGAAGCGATGCTCGCGCCGCCGTCGGGCGACACCAGCTTCGTCGTGCCGGCGATGCCGAACAAAAACGCCATGCCGTACAGAATGACCGCCGTCGCGATCGCGCCGAGGAGGATGTACTTCAGCGCCGCTTCGCTCGAGCGGTCGTCGCGCAGGAAGCCGGCGAGGATGTACTGCGAGATGCTCGTGAGCTCGAGCGCGATGAAGATCAGGATAAGATCGCGCGACCCGGCCAGGAACATCATGCCCGTCGTGGCGATGAGGAGCAGCGCCCAGAACTCGCCCTGGTAGCGGAGCTGTCGCACGTAGTCGGCGGACGCAAGGATGACGAGTGCGGCGATGCCGATGAACAGGAACTTGAAGAAGATGCTGAAGTTGTCGAGCGAGTACGTCCCGGAGAACGCCACGCCTTCTTGATTACGCGCCATCAGCACGCCGGCCCAGATGCACGACGCGCCCAGCCCCGCGAGCGCGCCGAACGGCAGCCAGCGGTGGTGGCGTTCGCTCGTCAGTAGCCCGGCGAACAGCAGGCATGCAGCAGTCACCATCACGATGAGTTCCGGGCCGACTTTGTCGAGATCGTGCAGCATCGTTCGTTACGTCAGCCTGTTCGCAATCGGCAGGATGCCCTGCTCCAGGATGTCGACCACACGCGCCGGATAGATGCCGACGGCGATGATCACGGCGAGCATCGCGGCGACAGGAACCTGCTCCCACCACGACGTCGCGTCACTGAGGTGCGCCCAGCGCGGGTCCGGCGGGCCAAAGACGACGCGTCGCAGCGTCCAGAGGATGTAGCCGGCGCTCAGCAAGATGCCGATCACGCCAAGGATCGTCGGCGCCGGGAAGCGCCCGGCCGTACCCAGAAAGACGGTAATCTCCGCAGCGAAGCCGGACATCGCCGGCAGGCCTAGCGACGCGAGACCCGCGATCACGAAGCCGGTAGCGATGATCGGCGTGACGTGCGCGAGGCCCGACAGCTCATCGATGTTGCGCGTGTGCGCGCGATCGTAAATCAGCCCGACCATCACGAAGAGCAGGCCCGTGATCATGCCGTGGCTGAACATCTGCAGCGCGGCCCCCGTCATGCCGACTTGCCCCAGCGCTGCGATGCCGAGCAGCACGTAGCCCATATGGCTGACGCTGGAGTACGCAATGAGACGCTTGAGGTCTTTCTGTCGCAGCGTCACGAACGCACCATAGAGGATGCTGGCCGCAGCGAGCGACGCCATCCAGACCGCGTAGTCCTGCGCCGTGTCGGGCATCATCGCGACGAGGCGCAGCATGCCGTAGCCCCCCATCTTCAGCAGGACTCCCGCGAGGATCACGCTGACGGCTGTCGGCGCGTCGGTGTGAGCGTCGGGCAGCCACGTATGCAGCGGCGCGACGGGCAGCTTGACGGCGAACCCGGCGAAGATGAGAAAGAAGATCGCCGGCAGCGGCAGCAGCGCGCTCGTCACGTTTGCCTCGCGCAAGACCTGCATATCGAACGTCGATGGCTCGGCGGAGAACGCGAGCACGAGGAAGCCGACGAGCATGAGCGCGCTCCCCGACATCGTGAACAACAGGAACTTCATCGCGGAGTACTCTTTGCGCCCGCTCCCCCAGATCGAGATCAGGAAGTACATCGGGATGAGCTCGAGCTCCCAGAAGAGGAAGAACAAGATCAGGTCCTGCGCCGTGAAGACGCCTATCACGGCCGTCTCGAGTGCGAGCAGGAAGGCGAAGTACTCCTTCGGCCGCAGGTCGATGTTCCACGAGATGAGCGTCGCGACGACGAAGAGGAACGCCGTCAGCAGCACCATCGTCAGGCCGAGGCCGTCGATGCCGAGGAGGTACTGGATCTCGAAGCCGGCGTCCCCCGCGCCGATCCAACGATGGCGCTCGACGAGCTGCAGGCCCGCGTCGCTGCGATCGAACATCCCGAGCGCGACGAGCGAGACGATGAGCACCGCCAGGGTCGTCGCGAGCGCCATGAGCTTCGCCTGCCGCTCCTGCTCGCGCGGCAGCGTCGCGATAACGATCGCGCCGAAGATCGGAAAGAAAACGAGGAACGTCAGCACCTAGACATCTCCCCTACAGCCGGCCTCATAGAGAACGTCCCGATCAATCCCTGGGTCCTCGCTCCTCGTTCCTTGTTCCTCATCACAGCGGATTCAGCCACAACGTCAGCCCGGCAACGAGCGCGAGGCCGATGAAGCCGATCGCGCCGTAGACCTGCACTTGCCCCGTCTGCAACATGCGCAGGCCTACCGAGCCAACCTTCGCGCCGAAGCCGACGCCGTTCGCGATGCCATCGATGACGTACGTGTCGATGAACGCCAGCGCGGGCACGATGCCGCGGTTGACGACGCCCTCGAGAATGACGCCTTCGTACAGGTCATCCAGGAAGTACTTGCGCTCGAGCACGTAGTGGACCGGACGGAACATCCTGCGCGCGTTGTCGGCCGAGAGCACGCGCGCGCCGTAGAAGAGCCACGCAGCCGTCATGCCGGCCAACGCGACGGCGGTCGACCCAAACGCGATACCCCAGTTGAATTTGAGGTCCTCGTGCTCGACCGCCACCTCGAGCGGCAACGCGCCCTTTAGCAGATGCGAGAATCCATCGTCGATGTTGGCGAGGCCGATCAGCGCGGCCGGCACAGCGAGCACGATGAGGGGCCCGATCATGAACGCGGGCGACTCGTGCGGGTGCGACGGGTCGCTGCCGTGACTGTGCTCCTCCGGCTCCTCGCCGCCCTGGTACTCGCCCTCGAATGTCATGAAGATCGCCCGGAACATGTAGAAGGCGGTGAGGAACACGACAGCGAGCGCGACCCAGAAGAAGACCTGGTGCGACCCGGCCCACGTGTCGCCGAGGATCTCGTCCTTGCTCCAGAACCCTGCGAAGGGGAACAGCCCGGCGAGACTCAGCGAGCTGATCAAAAACGTCAGGTACGTGACCGGCATCACGCGCCGCAGGCCTCCCATCTTTCGCATGTCGAACGTGTTTGTTGCGTGGTTCACGCTCCCCGAGCCGAGGAACAGCGACGCCTTGAAGAAGGCGTGCGTGAACAAATGGAAGATCGCAGCAACGTAGCCGCCGACACCCAGCGCCAGCATCATATAGCCGAGCTGACTGATCGTCGAGTACGCAAGCACGCGCTTGATGTCAGTCACCACGACCGCGAGCAGCGCCGCCATCAACGCGGTCGTCGCGCCGATGCAGGCGACGACGAGGCGCGCGTTATCGGCGGCTTCGAAGATCGGGAAGAGCCGCGCGACGAGATACACGCCGGCGGCGACCATCGTAGCGGCGTGGATGAGCGCCGAGACAGGCGTCGGGCCTTCCATGGCGTCCGGCAGCCAGACATGCAGGGGAAATTGCGCCGACTTGCCGGCCGCGCCGGCGAACACGCCGAGGCAGAACACCGTCAGCACGTTCACGCTGATCGCACCCGCGACGGCCATCTCTTGGAGCTCGGCGATATTGAACGTGCCCGTCTTCGTCCAGATCAGGATGATCGCGAGCAAGAAGCCGAGATCGCCCAATCGCGTGACGAGGAACGCTTTCACCGCGGCGCGGGCGGCGGCCGGCTTGTGGAACCAGAAGCCGATCAGCAGGTACGAGCAGACGCCGACCAGCTCCCAGAACACAAAGATGAGCAGAATGCTATCGACCAGGATGAGACCCAGCATCGAGGCGGTGAAGAGCGACATGTACGCGTAGTAACGCGAGTAGCCGCCATCGCCGGCCATGTACGATTGCGAGTAGATCTGCACGAGCAACGACACCGACGTCACGACGACGAGCATGATCGCCGTCAGCCCATCGACGCGGACGCCGAGGTTCACGACGAGATCGCGGCCGACGGGCGCATCGATGGTCAACCACTCGTGCGTGCGGAACGCGAGCGGCCTGCCATCGCTCTCGATGATGCTGTCGAGCGCCCAGAGCGAGAAGGCGAAAGAGATCGCGATCGCGAGGATCGTGACGTAGCCGCTCCAGCGCGGATTCGGGCGCGTCCAGAGCACGTTCGTCGCCAGCGCGCCTATCGGCAGCAGCAGGATCGACCAGACGACGCCTTCGGGGATCTCAGGCAGCAGCACTAAATCTTCCTCATCAGCTCGGCCGCGACGTGCGTCTTGCTATCGGGCACCCAGATCTCGCGCGGCTCGGTCATCGGCGTGTCGCTCTCCAGCGGCGGCCGGATGAGGATGCGCAGTCCTTCGTGCTGGAAGAACTCCTGCCAGATCTCCGCCGTGTAACCGTTCTTGACGTCCAGAAACTTCGTCCACATCGCAGCGTTACCAGCGCAAGAGATTGATCTTGTCGAGATCGATCGTGCTGCGATAGCGGTACACCGTCACCGCGAGCGCCAGCGCGACGGCGGCCTCGGCGGCCGCGACGGTGATAACGAAGATGACGAAGACGTGGCCATCGAGCGGCCGCGACGACTCGACGAAGCGCGCGAACGCCAGGAACGTGAGGTTCACGGCGTTCAGCATCAGCTCGATGCCCATCAGCACCGCGACGGCGTTGCGCTTCGAGAGCGCCACGTACATCCCGATCGCGAACAGGACAGCGCCCACAATCAGTACTTGCTCGAGCGTCACCCTGGCCTGAAGAAGTGGCGCGTACATCAGTCCTCTCGTACCAGCACGATCGCGCCGATCAGCGCAACGACCAGCAGCACCGAGGCGATCTCGAACGGGAGGGCGAACGGCTGCACCAGCGCATCGCCGATGTCGGCGGCAGTCGTTTGGAACGGGCCGCGGGCGGCTTCGCGCCAGTCCGTTTGGACGACGATATACGACACGCCCGCGATCAGGAGGGCGCTCAGAACGAGGGCCGGGAGCTGCAGTATGTTCCCTTCGTTCCTTCGGCCGGACGCCGGCGTGAGCATGACAGCGAAGATCATGAGGACCGCGATCGCGCCGGCGTAGACGAGCACCTGCACGACGGCCACGAAGTCGGCGGACAGCGTGATGAACACGCCTGCGATCCCGACGAAGCTGAGGATGAGCAGCAGCACCGCGTGGAGCAGGTTGCGCGTGACGATAATCATCGCGGCCGAGCCGATGGTGAGGCCGGCCAGCGCCCAGAAGCCGATTACGATGCCGGTGCCTTCCAGACCGCCCTCCCCTACGCCACCGGTTCCGTCGCCGGGTGCGGCGCGGCCGGATATGGTAGCTCCGGCACCTCGATGCCCGAGACGAGGCGGGCGCGGCGCGGGAAGCGCTGGAACTGTTGGAACATCACGCGCCCCCAGCCCGCGATGAGCGCGCCCGCGAGCGCGAAGTTGACGACAGCAAAGATCGGCAGGACGATGCCCGCGCTGATCTCGTATTCGCGCCAGATCAGCACCTCGAGCGCGGCGGCGAAGAAGTTCACGATCGCGAGAGGCAGCAGGAACTTCCAGGCAAACGCCATGAGCTGGTCGATGCGGAATCGAGGGAGCGTGCCGCGGAACCAGATGAAGAGGAAGTACACGGCGTACATCTTGCCGATGAAGAGCATCCAGCCCGGCACGAACTTCTCCAGACCGAAGGTCCACCAGCCACCAAGGAACAGCGCTGCGATGATCCCAGAGACGCCAAGCGAGTTCACCAGCTCGACGGCGTAGAACATGCCGAACTTCATGCCTGAGTACTCGATGTGGTAGCCGGCGATGATCTCCGACTCGGCCTCCGCGATGTCTGAGGGTGACCGGTTCAGTTCGACGGTCGAGCCGATCAGGAAGATCAGCAACGCGAGCGGCTGGAGGAAGAGCAGGAACACCCAGTGCGTACGTTGAAACTCCACAATGTCACGCAGGCTCATCGAGCCGGCGAACGTGGTCACGCCGAGGATGGCGAGCACGCTCGGCACCTCGTAGCTGATCAGCATCGCGACGACGCGCATCGAGCCAAGCAGCGCATACTTGTTGTTCGAGGCGTAGCCGGCCATAAACACGATAATCGCCGACGTCGAGCCGAGGGCGAGCAGGTACAGGACGCCCACGTTGAGGTCCGCGAGGACCATCTCTTTGCCCCACGGGAACACCGCGAAGGCAAGGATCGCCGGTACGAAAATCACGACTGGCGCGATCGTAAACACGATGGCGTCAGCGGCGCGGGGCGTCAGCGCTTCCTTCTGGATGAGCTTGATCGCATCGGCGACGGGCTGAAGCAGCCCAAATGGTCCGTAGCGGTTTGGGCCGAGACGCGACTGCATGCGGCCGATGACGCGCCGCTCCAGCCAGATGTTGATCAGCGTCGCGCCGCCGACGAACACCAGCACACCCAGGCAGCCAATGAGCGCCGTGACCGGATAGATGATGTGGTCGGACGCGCCGGCGTCGCGCAGCGCCTCGACAAGGCGTCCGACGGCGTTACCGAAGTCCCGGAAGTCGTACCAGGAGGCGAGCACTAGCGGTCGATCTCCCCTACGTTGATATCGATGCTGCCCAGCGTCACCACGGCGTCGGAGATGCTCGTCCCGATCATCATCTGCTTGAGCGCCGACAGATTTATGAGCGACGGCGGACGGACCTTGTAGCGATACGGTGTCGGGCCGCCGTCAGAGACGAGATAGTAGCCGAGCTCGCCCTTGGGCGACTCGATGCGCGAGTACACCTCGCCCGCCGGCGGGCGCACATTCAACGGCACGGTGGCGCAGAAGGGGCCGGGAGGGAGCTGCCCCATCGCCTGGCGGATGATGCGCACACTCTGTCGCACTTCTTCCATGCGCACGAGAAAGCGGTCGAACGAGTCGCCGTTATGGCCGACCGGGATGTCGAACTCGAAGCGGTCGTAGACGGCGTAGGGGTCCGCCTTGCGGATATCCCACGCGACGCCGGAGCCACGCAGCATCGGCCCGCTGATCGAAGCGTTGATCGCCATCTCGGCGGGCAGGACACCCACGTCGCGGCCGCGCATGAGCAGGATCTCGTTGTCGAGCAGAAGATCTTCGTACTCGGCGATGCGGTCGGGCAGCTCGTCCATGAGCTCCTCGAGCGCCGGCATGAACTCGTCTGGGATATCGAACGCTACGCCGCCGATGCGCATGTAGTTCAGCGTCAGGCGCGCGCCGCAGGTCATCTCGAACAAGTCGAGAATCTTCTCGCGTTCGCGGAACATGTGCATGAGCGGCGTCTGCCAGGCGCCGCAGTCGTTGATGAACGTGCCGTTCGCCATCGCGTGGCTGGCGATACGCTGCAGCTCGGCGAATATCACCCGGAGGTACTGCGCGCGCTCCGGCACTTCGATGCCGGCCAGCTTCTCGACCGCCGAGCAATACGCGAGGTTGCCCGTCATCGCCGCGAGGTAGTCCATGCGATCGGTGAACGGGATGTTCTGCGTCCACGTCCGCTCCTCTGCCAGCTTCTCGATGCTGCGGTGGAGGTAGCCGACGATCATCTCTGCGTCGATGATGCGCTCACCATCGAGCGTCACGCGCAGGCGGAACACGCCGTGCGTTGACGGGTGCTGCGGCCCAATGTTGACGACGAGCGGCTCGGTCTTAAGGGACACGCGCCTCCCCTCCCCAACTCTCAGGGTCCTCCTTAGGGAAGCGCTGTAGGCCGGGCTTGAAGCCTTCGGGCAGCGTCATGAAGTCTTTCCGCAGCGGAAAGCCGGGGAACCCCTCCCAGAGAAAGAGGCGCTTGAGATCGGGATGGCCCGAAAAGCGGATGCCCATCAGGTCGTAGATCTCGCGCTCCTGCAGATGCGCGCCCAGCCAGATCGAGGACACGGACGGGATCTCGGGCTCCTCGTGCTCCTCGATGTACACCTTCAGCGCGAACCGCTGGTTCTTCGCGAGGGATGAAAGCTGGTAGACGACCTCGAAGTAGTCGTAACGGTCGACACCGCTGATAAGCGCAAGGAAACGAGCGTCCAACTCCGCGTCGTCGTGCAGCAGGCGGCACGTCTCGACCAGCCGCTCCGCCGCGACGACCACCCAGCCTTCGGTCGCTTCGACGACGGCTCCCGGGAGCGACGCGGTGATGCGCTCGGCGACCTGATGCCCGCTGAGGAACGCGGTCGCGGCCGTCACGGCAACCACTCCAGCGCCTTGCGACGCCAGGCGTAGACGTAACCGATCAGCAGGATCCCCACGAAGAGCACCGCCTCGACGAAAGCGAAGAGGCCAAGCTTCTGGAACGCGACTGCCCACGGATACAAGAAGACGACCTCGACGTCGAAGATGACGAACACGAGTGCGTAAATGTAGTAGCGGACGTTGAACTGCCCGAGCGCGTCGCCCTCGGTCTCCACGCCGCATTCGTAGGTATCGAGCTTGATCGGATCGGGGCGCTTCGGGCGGATTTTCAGCACGCCGAGGGCGAAGGACGCCAGGATGGGAATCAGCGGAAAGGCCAGGGCGAACAGCAGGAGGAACCCGGCCCGCCCGAACTGCTCGACCATCGAGAGCCTCCCGCTTGTGAAATTCGTCTCTTACGTCGCGGCGAGTATAGCACAGCGAGATTGCTCAAGGAACGCAAACGGGTGGAAGGCAGGCCGAGGCTAGCGGGACTGGACGAGCGCGCTCTGTACGTCCTCTGGCAGACGCATGCCCATCGTCATGGCGAGTCCCAAGATCTGCTGGCGGATCGTCGTATTTGGCAGCGGCTGGAAGTCAAGAGCCTCCTCGATGTTCACGTAGTAGCGATTCCGCCGGCCGGACTTCTCCTTCACGATGAAGCCTTCGAGGACGAGCTCCCGGACGATGGCGTAGACCGCCCGCTCCTTCACGCCGATGTCCCGGGCGATGTCCGAGAGCGTGACGTCCGGTCCTCCCTCGCTTGACGCACCTTACGTTCACGTTATAGTATGCGCCTCGGTGCGTCCGGCGCCGGCGCGCCTTCGTTATGCCCATTGGAGAAGCTCGATGACCACCACGCCTCAGCGGCCCGTGCCTCATCCGACACCCGAGACCCAGCGCTACTGGGACGGGACGAAGCGTCATGAGCTCTGGCTGCCCTACTGCCCAAGCTGCCAGCAGCATTTCTTCTATCCGCGGGCCTTCTGCCCCCGCTGCTTCGGCTTCGACGTCCAGTGGAAGCGGGCGAGCGGCCGGGGCACGCTCTATACATACTCGATCCAATACCGGCCCCAGGCGCCGGGCTTCACACCGCCGTACGTCACGGCCATCGTGCAGCTCGAGGAGGGGCCGCGCCTCATGACGAACCTCGTCGGCATCGAGCCGGACCCGGAGAAGATCCGCTGCGACATGCCGGTCGAAGTGGACTTCCTCGACCTCACCGACGAGATCAGCCTGCCGGTGTTCAAGCCGGCCGGGAGCTAATCGGATGAGTCTCTCCAAGAAGATTGCAATCGTGGGCGTCGACGAGTCGGACGAGATCGGCATCTGCGAAGGCAAGACGGCGATGCAGCTCCACGCCGAGGGTGCGCGCAACGCGCTGCGCGACGCGGGTATCGACAAGTCGGAGGTCGACTTCGTCTCGACGGCGGGGCCGTCGGTGATGCAGATCTGCGAGTACCTGAACATCCAGCCGAACTACATGGACGGCACGTCGGTCGGCGGCTCATCGTTCGTGATCCAGGTGCAGCACGCTGCCGCCGCGATCAACGCCGGCCTCGCAAACGTCGCGCTGATCACGCACGGCGAGATGGGCTACTCGGCGCGACGGGGCGGAGCGTCACGCGGGGGCGGGCCAGGGCGCTTCTTCGACCCCGAGATGGCCGCTGCCCAGTTCGAGTTCGTCTACGGCATCGGCGGCCCGCCCAGCATTTACTCGCTCGCCTGCATGCGCCACATGCACGAATACGGCACGACGCACGAGCAGCTCGCCGAGATCGCCGTCGCGACGCGCAAGTGGGCGCAGCTCAACCCGAAGGCGTTCATGCGCGAGCCGCTCACGATCGATGACGTGCTCAGCTCGCGCTGGATCGCTTATCCGTTCCATCTGAACGACTGCTGCCTCGTCACCGACGCCGGAGGCGCCTGCGTCATCGTCAGCGCAGAACGCGCGCGCGAGCTGGCGAAGAAGCCCGTGTATGTGCTCGGCTCCGGCGAAGCGACGACGCACACATCGATGGTGAACAACCCGGACCTGACGCAGACGCCCGCGCGCTACTCCGGCAAGCGGGCGTTCGAGATGGCCGGGCTGACGCCCAAGGACATCGACGTCGTTGAGGTGTACGACTCGTTTACGTACACCGCGCTCGTGACGATCGAGGAGCTGGGATTCTGCAAGAAGGGCGAGGGCGGGCCGTTCTTGGCGAACCAGCGCAGCGCGCCGGGCGGCGACTTTCCGATGAACACGAACGGCGGCGGCCTCTCGTACACGCACCCGGGCATGTACGGCATGTTCCTGATCATCGAGGCCGTCCGCCAGCTCCGCGGCGAATGCGGCGAGCGCCAGGTTGCGAACGCGAAGACGGCGCTCGTGAACGGCACCGGCGGCTCGCTCTCCACGACCGGCACGCTGATCCTGGGGATCGAGTAGCTCGCCCAACGACTGTACTCTTGCGTGGAGGCAGCACCATGCCTTTGTTCAAGTCCGAGACGGACACCGTCTTTGAAGCAGCGTACTCAACAATGTACGATCGCTTTGAGGCATTTTGCCGACAAGACCCCTTCCCCATCGCAGAGGCACCGTCTGTTTGCGGCGCGCTAATGGAAGCGTCGCTGTTGGGCGGCCATCAAGCGGCCCTGGCTTCTGTGCAAGCGCCAGCTTTACAGCCATTATGGACGAAAGCATCCGACAAATCGGCTATGCAGTTGATAGAAGCCTTTGCCGCGCCAGTCCTCGCATATCTATCTTGGCTCGTCCAACGGGATAACCAGAACGTTCTCACCGACCAGGTTAAGAATAAGGTAGCCGATGCTCTTCTGGCAGTCTTAGGCGATGAGGCTCCAGAGAGTCGCACGCATTTCGCGTGGCTTGATACGCAATTCGCCGATTTTGCGACAGAAGGGCGAGGTTACAAGATGTTACCCAACATCGTCTTAGTCGATGCAGTAGCCGCTCTAGAAAATCGCTATCCCGTTACAGCGTGGCATGACAGCTGGTCCACCTCAGTGATTCCGAACTGGGCTGACTTTATCATGTGTCTGGCACTTGCGGATGAGGACTTGGACGTCCTTTATGACCTACGAAACACCATACACATCCAGATCGCCTGCTTGTCTCCAGCCTATCAATACGCGGCAAGGTCTTTACAGGAATTCCTTCGGCCTTGAAGTTGTGATGCTACGCACGCGCATTACCGAGCTGTTCGATCTGCGCTACCCCGTCATCTCCGCGCCGATGGCGATGCACAGCGGCGGCACGCTGGCGGCCGCGGTATCGAGGGCGGGCGGCCTCGGGACGTTCGGCGGGATCAACCCGGCCGGGCCAGACTGGGTGCGCGAGCAGATCCGCCAGATCCGGTCGCAGACGGACCGCGCGTTCGGCATGGGGTTCATCACGGCGTTCATTCCTGTCTTCGCGCAACACTTCGAGCTGGCGCTGAGCGAACGCGTGCCGGTGATCATCTTCTCGTTCGGCGAGCCGGGAGCGGCCGTCGGTCTGGCAAAGAGCGCCGGCGCGAAGGTGGTCTGCCAGGTACAGGCGATCGAGCTGGCGCGGCAGGCCGTCGAGTCCGGCGCCGACGCGCTGATCGTGCAGGGCAACGAGGCGGGCGGACACACCGGCACCGAGGAGCTGCTCCCGCTCCTCTTCGCCGCGCGCGAGCAGTTCCCGCACATGCCCATCGCTGCTGCCGGCGGCATCAGCGATGGCCGCACGCTCGCGGCAGCGCTCGCGTCCGGCGCGGATGGCGCATCGATGGGGACAGCGTTCATCGCGACGCCGGAGGCCATCGAGGTGCCGGACTCCTACAAGCAGCGCATCGTGGAGAGCGACGGGTTCGACACGGTGTACACCGAGGTCTTCGACATCGTCGCCGGGCTGCCGTGGCCGCCGGGCATCGCGGGACGAGTCTATCGCAATCGATTCGCGCAGGAGTGGCACGGACGCGAGGACGAGCTGCGCAACCACCTCGAGGAGCTTGCGCCGGCGTTCGCGGAGGCGGAGCAACGGCACGACACGGACATCGCGGCCGTGTACATGGGCACGGGCGCGCGCGCGATCGATGCCATCCGTCCCGCCGCCGACGTGCTGCGCTCGGTCTGCGACGAAGCGGAGCGCCTGCTGCGCGATCCGCTAGATCGAGCCGACCAGACGCTTCAGTAGCGCGCTCGTGCGCTCGATCGCGTCCGGGTCCGCCGGGAAGTGCACCGCGAGGAAGTCGGTCGCGCCGGCTTTTGCGAGCGCGCGCAGTTGCTCCTCCACCTCGGCTTCGCTTCCGACGATCGCGACGTCGCCCGGGCTCTTGACGCCCGCCTTCGCCAGCACACGCTGGTAGTTCGGGAGTTGTCCGTACATCTGGAACATCTGTGCCGCCCGTTCGCGCGCGCCTGTCGGATCGTCCGTGACGGCGATCGGCAGGCCGACACAGATGCGCCCCCTCGGGCGGCCCGCGGCCTCGGCGGCGGCGTTGAGGCGCGGCGCGATATGCGTCTCGATCGCCTTGATGCCGGTCATCCACGTCACCGTGCCATCGGCTCGTTCGCCCGCCATGCGCAACATCGCGGGCGCAAGCGCAGCGAGGACCAGCCCCGGCGGCTTCGTGACGGGGATCTGGAGGCCGGCGTTCACGCGAAAGATCTCGCCGCTGTAGCTCACGGGCTCTCCATGCAGGAGCGGGATGAGCACCGAGAGGTACTCGCGCATGTGCACGGCGGGCTTCTCGTACGATAGGCCCCACATGTTTTCGACGACGACCTGGTGCGACAGGCCGATGCCGAGCGTCAGCCGGCCGCCGCTCGCGGCCTGCGTCGTGAGCGCCTGCTGCGCGAACGCGTGGGGGTGGCGCCCGTACACGGGCACGACCGATGTGCCCAACTCGATCCGGCTTGTCTTCTGGCCGATGACCGCGAGCGCTGTCAGCGCGTCCGGGCCGAAGATGTGCGAGACCCAGAAGCTCTGAAACCCGTCCCGTTCGGCTTCCTGCGCCCTTCCGACGATGTCGTCTATCGTGCCTGACGTGTCTGCGAAGATGCCGATTCGCATCGTGATCCCCTCCTATCCGCGACGCAGCTTAGCGTATGGCGGCAACCCGCGTCGCTAGGTACCATGCAGGACGCTCGCCTATGATCATTGACCTGCACACGCACACCAAGCCGCTCTCCTGGGATTCTTACCTGACGCCGGACGACCTCATCGAGCGCTCCCGCGCGGCGGGGCTAGACGGCATCTGCCTCTCCGAACACGACTTCTTCTGGAAGCCGGACGACGTCGCCGCGCTGGCGAAGAAGCACAACTACGTCGTGCTGCCGGCCATCGAGATCAATACGGACGACGGGCATATCCTCTGCTACGGGCTCGAAACGTACGTGTACGGCATGCACCGCTCGCACGAGCTGGCGCACTACATCGAGCAGGCGCACGGCGCGATGGTCGCAGCGCATCCGTACCGGCGGCAGATGCCCTGGTACATCGAGAGCGAGCTTGATTACGACGAGGCGTTGCGGCGCGCGAGCCGGAACCCGGCGTACCAGTACTGCGCCGCGCTTGAGGTGATCAACGGACGTGGCACCGATCGCGAGAACGAGTTCTCGCAGCGGCTGGCGACGATGATGGAGATGCACGGCTCTGCGGGCTCCGACGCGCACGCGCGCGTCGACATCGGACAGTGCGCGACGGAGTTCGAGCGGCGCATCGAGAGCGTTGAGGACCTGATCGAGGAGCTGCGGGCGGGGCGCTTCCGCCCCGTCGATCTGGCATCCGTCGCTGCGAAGTAGGTAACGCAGCTTCTTTCTTCTCCTTTCTCCTGGCTGGGGCTTGCACGTCCAATCGGCGAATTTGTGCGCAAAAACAAAACTTTCGGGCCCCTTTTGAATCCGCGCGTGTCGATTTAACGACTAATTTGCTCTGTGATCTGGACCACGCCTGCGCGAGCTTCCCTCACCCCCGACCCCTCTCCCGGAGGGAGAGGGGAGGCGCAGGGCGATGACGGTGCGACCCTTCACTTCGCTCGAGGGCGGACGATTCCAGATCCACGGGAACGATGGTAGGTGGCGTCGTCGAATGCGCGAAGGGGCTGGTGGCACGACGCTGGGGGCCAGCTCTGTTTGCCTAGCCGTCACCCACGCAATACCATGCGGCGTATCGGACGGCCTGGCCAATGTGCGACGAGGAACAGGAAGTTATGCCGGATTACAAGTACCTGATCATCGGCGGCGGTATGACCGCTGACGCAGCCGTCGCGGGTATCCGGGAGATCGACGCCGACGGATCAATCGGAGTGCTCAGCAGTGAGGAGGACCCACCCTACAGACGGCCTCCGCTCTCGAAGGGGCTCTGGAAGGGCATTCCGCTCGATCGCATCGGCTATCGCACGAGCGAGCAGGCAGACATACATACCGGCAAGACAATCCAGACGCTCAACCTTGACGAGAAGCGCGCCGTCGCCACAGATGGAGACGAGTTTGGATATGAGAAGCTCTTGCTTGCGACAGGGGGCCGGCCGCGACGCCTCCCGTTCGACGCCGAAGGTGTCAACTACTTCCGCACGCTAGCAGACTATCGTCATCTGCGAGACCAGACAGAGCAAGGTCAGCGCTTCGCCGTGATCGGGGGTGGGTTCATCGGGTCCGAGATCGCGGCCGCTCTCGCCATGAATGACAAGCAAGTAACGATGATCTTCCCAGAGGCGGGCATAGGCGCCCTGGTGTACCCGCGTGATCTGTCAGACCACATCACCAACTACTTCCGGGAGAAGAGTGTGGGGGTGCTCACCGACACATTGGTTGTCGGAGTCAAGCAGCGCGGAGCCGAGTTTCTCGTGAGCACGCGTGCTCACGACCCCGCCCAGGACCAGGAGCGCGAACTCCTGGTCGACGGCGTCATCGCAGGCCTTGGGCTCATCCCGAACACTGAACTGGCCGAGGAGGCGGGCATCGAAGTCGAGCATGGCATCGTCGTCGACGAATTGTTGCGCACGTCGCACGAGGACGTGTTCGCCGCGGGTGACGTCGCGGCGTTCACGAACCCGGCGCTCGGCCGCCGTATCCAGGTAGAGCACGAGGACAACGCCATGATGATGGGGCAGGCGGCCGGTAAGAGCATGGCTGGCGCCGGCGAACCATACCACCACCTGCCGTACTTCTACACGAACCTGTTCGACCTCGCCTACCAGGCTGTGGGAGATCTCGATGCCCGGCACGAGACCATCGCCGACTGGATCGAGGAGCCTTACAAACGGGGCGTTGTCTACTACCTGGAAGATGGCCGGGTCCGGGGCGTGCTGCTGTGGCGCATGCTGCGCCAGCTCGATGCGGCGCGACGGCTGATCGCGGAGCCGGGCCCGTTCAAGCCGTCGGACCTGCGTGGACGCTTGCCGGAAGCGCCGGCGGAGCAAGCAGCGAGCAACGCGACGGCGCGCTAGGTGCGGGAGGCTCGGAGCCAGCCCTACCCTATCTCGCCGGGTGGAGGCGGGCGAGAGGGCGGTCAGGTCCCTCGGGCTCCCCGCCCCTTCACGCTCTCGCCCCTCGGATGACAAGAGAGAAAGGGCGGAGGTAGGTCGTCGTCACCGCTAGGTGGGAGCGGTCAGACGTTGGGCGCCTGGTGGCCAAACCAGCGCAGGCGCCTGGTTGAAGCGAACTCTTTCTTCTCCTCGGCTCCCTGTAGCGACGCTTCTGTGAACGGCGCGACGACCGATGGGCCGGTGAGGAAGTCGGCGTCGACGCGCCCGACCTTGTGGTCGCCGAACTCGATGAAGCAGGACCCCGCGCCGTCGTACGGCTTGGCCGCGCCCGCCTGTCGCCGACGCACGATGAGATGCTCCGCGACGGCGCGGCCCGCGCTCTCGGCGAAGATGCCCGCCTTGGGCACGGGCGCGCTCGTCACGTCGCCGATAGCATAGACATCCGGGAAACGCGTGGCGAGGTTTGTCTTCTCGACAGGGATCCAGCCGTCGACGGCGAGGCCGGACGCTTCGACGACGGCGGGAACGCGATGGACCGGTATGCCAAGAAAGAGATCGTACGGGAGGCTGCGTCCATCTTGGAGCAAGGCGACCTTGTTCGCCGGGTCAAGCGCCGTCACAACCTGATCGGGTACAAGCGCGATGTTTCGCTCAGCGAAACGATCGAGGATAGCCTTCGATGCTGCCTGGGACGCCGGTATCGGTATGCCCCACGGCGACACGACGCTCATCTCGATGTTCGATCGGACGCCACGCGCCTCGAGCCACGCATCCAACAGCATCGCCGCTTCACAGGGCGCCGGCGGACATTTGAACGGCTCGCCCAGCACGCCGATGATCACGTTCCCCGATGTTAGGGATGGCAGCACATCGCGGACCCTGAGAGCGCCAGCGATGGAATAGAACTCGTAGCCGCCGTCCGCGAACCCTGGTGGAACGCTGAAGTCGTACTCCGCCCCGAGCGCGATGACCAGGACGTCGGCGTCGTATGTACTTGCGTCGGTTACGACGCGGCGCGCGACCGGGTCGATAGAAACAACGAGCTCGTGGCGGAATTGAACACCCGGGTTAACGATGTCGCGGTAGTGAGACTGAACACCTTCCAAACTTTCGCGCCCGAACATGAGATCGAACTTGGAGAAGCCGAACACGAACGACTCGTTCTTATCGATGAGGATGACGCTGATGTCGCCGGCGAAGGCGGATGAAAGGCGCGCCGATAGCTCAAGGCCACCAAAGCCTGCACCTAAGATCACGACATCTGCGCGCACGCAGAACGTATAGGACGTTCGCTAGAGATTGTCAACCAGCCGTCTCCGTCCTGCCACCACTAGGTGGGCTGGCGGTAGCACGCGGCAGAGCCCTTCGCTGTCGCTTGTGGGACGGAGGGTGGATAGGGCGAAGGGGTTGGTGGCACTATCACGATCCCCCCATAGTGTGCGTTCCCATCCGGCGCCTCACGCGTCGTTTTGAGGTTTGCGGTTACAACCCTTGGCGAACTGGCCGGGCACTTTAGAGGCAGTCGCCTTCTAATGGCCCGCCCTGCGCAGCCATGAAGAGCGAGCGGGCTCGTCAGGCTTTCCAATTGCAGGGAGCCCGCGGGTCGGGCAGGTAAGCGCAGTAGGTGCCGGTGCGGATGGCTCGGTCGAGGTGCTCCCCTAACGGTGAGTTGTGCTGACGGATTCGTGCCATGGCTTGGCGGACGGCTCGGGTCACGCTCACTCTAGCTCGTTCCGACGCGGAACCCGCGCGTCGATCACGACCACCCAACCCGAACGCACGGGACAGCTCGCGCACGATGAAGTCACGCTCGGTATCCGCCTGTGCGGCCCGTTCCGGATCCCCCATAGCCCGCGCCTCTTCGATGTCCTCTTCAATCTCAGCAAGACGTCTTCGGTAAGCCTCCTTAGCCGGCCCATCGAGCAAAGCGCCGGCATCCATCTCTCTCGTGAATGACAGGCCCGTCTCCGCGATGCGGCTAAAGTTCCCGGCTCTGTCTCTCTCAGCAGCCATTAGGTCCAGAGCGTGGAACTCCCTTCCCGGATCGGCGAGGAGCCGGGCCAGGTAGTGCAGGCCCTTCAGATCGCGCAGGCGTACGGTATGCCCCTCGAACACGACCGACCAGTAGTCGCCCTCTCGCCGAAAGACGTTTTCCTGGTCGACGTGCCAGTCGGCGCCAGATGGAGCCGGCGGCACCTGTACTCTGAGCTCTCCTACGTCATCTCCTCGCCCCTCGCCGCAAGCCAGCGCCGCTCGCGCCTCCTCAAGTTTGGCTCCGATCTGCTCGAAGACTGATCGTGCGGCTCGGAACTCCAGTAGCGCTAGAGCCTGGTTTCCCTCGGCGCGGTAGGCATCCCCGAGCCCCATGCGAGCGAGTGCCGTCTCGTAGGGTGCGCCGACCTCGTTCCAGAGATGCGCGGCCGCTGCGAATTCCAAGCGGGCGCCGGCCGCATCGCCTTCGGCCAGCCGTACTCTTCCCCGGGCTAGGGTTGCGCTCGCAGCGAGCGCCTTGCTCTCAAACAACGCCCCTATACGCGAGAGCTGCTCTGCCGCCGCTCGGGCCGAATCGAGATTTCCTGCCGCGACCTCGATCTCGACCTGCGCCTCGAGGAGGGGCGCCCGGCGCAGCTCAGTATTCGGTGGCACCTCCTTCGAGGGCACATTCCCGGGGCGCGCGAGAGCATCTCGGATGGATGCTGCCGCCAGCCCCACGTCACCTTGGGCCAGATGCACCAGGGCAAGGCCTGGCTGTGGGTCCCACGCGGCCTCGTGCGCCCCGAGAAACGCCACCTCTGCGCCCTGGATGTCTCCTCTTCTAAGGCGGATGCGGCCGAGCTCGGTCAGCGGCCACCCGAACTCCCGACGCAAGTACGGGCGCAGCTCCTCGCAGGCCAAGAGCGCTTCCTTCTCCGCTTCCATGCACGACCCTCGCAGCCGGAGGATCTCGGCCCGGTGAACTCGGCAGCGTCCGTGGATACTCCCCACGGGCTGCCCCTGTCGCCAGCGCTCCATCGCTTCAGTCCACTCCTCGGCCAAGTCGTATTGCGCGAGCGCTTGCAGCGCACACACGACTTCGCAATAGACCATCCCGGTGGAGATGGGATCGAGCTCACCGGAGACCGCTGCCAGAGCTGCTTCGTTGAGCAGCCCCAGTCCCTGCGAGACATTGCCTTCGAGGATAAGGCTGCGGGCCTCGGCTACACGACCGATGGCGGCTGCGGCGGGAGCACAATTCGTGCCCGTTTCGATCGCTCGGCGGGCCCACTTCCGGGCTTCTTCGAAGTCGCCCGAAAGCAGCCGCTCGTAGTTCCGAACCACCGCCAACCAAGCATGAACCGGTGTCTCGTCGAGGCCCTCTAGGAGCTGCTCAACCCGCTTCGTCCAGCCACGCACCGGGGCCATGAGAGCAGTGTCGAAGAGCAGGTGCATGGCGACCCGGACGGCCGCGCCTGCTGCCGCAAGACGATCACCCACTCGCACGCTCTGCCCGTATGCCCGTTCCCACGTCGCGATCGTCACATCGAGGTGACCCGCGGCGTACGCCATGTCCGCGAGAAGGGCGAGGTCCGGCGTACTCAGAGGCGATCGCGCGTCAGTCTCGATGAGCAAGTCGTAAGCCTGCTGCCACTCCCCCCGTGACACGGCATCACGTGCCCGTCCAAGAAGGGTCTCAGCAGACGATTCATCGCTCATCGGTACGAAGGTCGCCGAGTTGTGGCTCACAGCACCTCTGGCCGCAATTGTAACCGTAGAAGTTACCAGTGTAACGGGCTTCATCACGCATTAGTAATTGGACAGCCAGAGTTCGACCGGACACCGGCGGCCATGAGCTGCGGAGGCCAAATACGAATCTCAGATGGAGGTAGAGCTATGGAGAAGGCGAACGTCAACGGAATGGAGTTGGAGTACGAGGTAAAGGGATCAGGCGAACCTGTCCTACTGATCAGTACGGGTCCCATCGCGGACAGCTTCTTGCCGTTCTTTTCAGAAACGGCGCTGGCCAAGGGCTACCGCTTGATCAGGTACCGCCAGCGGCCAATAGCCCGCAGCACCAATGGCCCTGCGCCGGTGAGCTTTGCGGAGCATGCGGCCGATGCCGCTGAGCTGCTCGGCCATCTCGGTGTCCGTCGCGCGCATGTCGCCGGTCACTCAACCGGGGCAGCCATAGCCCTCCAACTGGCGGTCGACCGTCCCGACATCGTTCACACGCTGGCCCTTCTGGAGCCGCCGCTGGTGGGCGTGCCGAGCGCTGGGGCCTTCTTCGAGAAGGCTGGGCCTGCTCTGGCGGCTTACAGCTCGGGTGATCGCGATCGGGCGATGGCGGGGTTCCTGAGCGTGGTATGCAACCTCGACTGGGAGACCTGCCGGAAAGCAATCGACCAGCACGTCCCCGGCGGCGTGGCCGAGGCGATGAACAACGTCGATAATTTCTTCGCCAGCTATCTGCCGGCCCTCAACGCATGGCAGTTTGGGGCCGTGCAAGCAGTGTCCATCTCACAACCGGTACTCTCGGTGTTGGGCGTGGAGAACGACCCGTGGTTTATTGATGGCCACCAATTGCTCCACTCCTGGTTCCCGCAGGTCGAGGACTGCACGATTGAGGGCGTCGGCCATCTGCTGCACATGCAGCGACCAGAGCCGGTTGCCCGAGGCGTCGCCGAGTTCTTTGTTCGCCATCCAATGGCTGGCGAATGAGCCCGTCCGCGTGTGGGCAGAGAGTAGCACCTCGGATAGGCGCGACGTTGCGGGCGGCCTGAAAGGCCTCCTCACGAGGGGCGGACACATGGGTCCGCCCCTACGGCTCGCGAGCCGTCCCTACGGTGGACGGCGCTGCGCCGAGTCAGTCTTGTATGCGGTGCACCTGCGCATCACGGATGGTCAGGGTGTCAGGTTTGGCGCTGTCGCCGAGTTTGAGGACGTGCATACTGAAGGAACGCACGTCGGTTGATCCTACAGTCCGGGCGACCCAGAGCGGCTGCCAGATGGTGGAAAGTTGGAAGAACCCGTTGCTCTCGCTGTCACTTCCGTGCTGGCCGTTTTCGCGTAGACTGAGCGAAATAAGGTCGCCGGCGGACGCGGATGTTCCTTTGACCCAGACCACAGCGACGTAGGTCTGGCCCGGGCTGGCGTTGATCGCGGCTGTGCTCTGATACGGACCATAAGCGGCCTGATCGGAGGTAACGATGAGGCCTTCGGCTGAGGGCTGGAGGGTGCTCTGAAAAGCCTTCCAGCCATCGGTACTGGTGCCGGGGTTAGCGAGAAGGTTCTGAGGATCAATGAGGCCTGCGCCATGGACTTGCGAGACAAAGTCATTGCGGAAAAATACGTTAAGCCATAGCTCGTCGAGGACAAGCGATTGGAGCTGATAGTTCGCCCAGAGGCGCGCATCAGCGAGGAGCGCATCTCTCGGCTCAAGGAGGGTATGCTCAACCGCGTTCTGAATGTCCTCCTTCGTCGTCGGACCTAGCTGCCCTTCCAAGACAACCAGCACCTCAGGGCGCGCGTCATCCAGGATGTAATCCAGGTTGTACTTTTCGTGCCCGACGACGCCGGCGCCGAAGTCCGCGACCTTCGTGTGGGCTATTGTCGTGTCGTTGATGCCGAGCATGTCCAAGACGTCACGCTCGCTGTAGTAGCCGAGCACGCCTGCGGGAAAGACGCCGACGGTAATGTCCGAGGGAGTGTACTCGCGGATCCAGTCCGCAATCGCGCGGTGCTCCCGGTAGCCCAGGCGTTCTTGAGGCAGTAGCCCCTGGGTGGAACCCTGGACGAGCGCTAAGGCGGTTAAGGCCAGCGCGCCAGACGCCAGGAAGAACGCCTGATTTCGTCGCGCAACTGCGCGCTTGAGAACGACCGCAAAACCGGAGACACCGGCCAAATAGAGTAGCGGCAGGATTGGGACGACAAACCGCCCGAAGGGCATGAAATCGCCGCCTTCGAGAGCGGTGGCCGCCATGAGCGAGCCGCAGAGTGCGATCACGTACGCGACGTCAGCGCGGAGCTTGTCGTACGCGAGGAGCAAGGCCGCCGCAATGAACATCGGCAACAGGAGGTACTGATTTCCAATGGCACGAAGATAGTCGAGCCCCTGGCTGTACCCCGAGGAGTTGGCGCTCACCTTCGCGTAGAAGGTGTTGGGTAACAGATAATCGTAGTACGTGTAGCGCCAGATGAAGTAGGAGCCATACAGCGCACCAAGTACTGCGGCCCAAACCAAGACGTGGCGCACGACCTTTGGCTCCGCTCCCGCCCTCAGCCTGTACAACTGGAACACACCCGTAACGGCTGCAACCAAAACCCCTTCCGGCCGCGTCATGGCCGCTGCCGCGAGCGTCACCGCTGACCAGGGGCGGCTTCGGCCGCGTCGCTCGAGGAAGTACAGGTAGGCGCTTGTGGTAATCAGCGCCATAAAGACGGGCGTCTCTAGGCCGGCGAAGGCGTAAAACGGCACGCCGCCCGCCAGGCCGAGGAGTACGAACACCACGGCGACGAGGACGGGGTTGCTGAGCGTTCCTTCCTCGTCCTCATCGGCCCAGAGTCGCCAGATCAGATACGTCGCGAACAGCGCTCCCATGACCGCCAGGAAATCCAGAACGCGCGAGGCGACGACGAGACTAATCCCGGCCTTGGCAAAGCCGGCGAGAATGAGCACCCAGAGGAAGTTCGTATACCCTTCCACGTGCCCGGTGCTGTTCCAGTTAGGGCCCTGACCGTCGGCGAGGTGCTGCGCGTAGCGAAAACTGATGTAGGAGTCGTCGACGACGAGGTTGAGGTAGCCCAGGCCGCTAAAGAGCAGCAGGGCCATCGTCCCGGCAAACGCTGCGAGGACGGAGAGCGTGCTGTTGCGCCGTAGCATGGAGGCCGCAAGAAGCGTTGCGACGCCGATGCCCAGACTCCCCCCAACAAACGCAGGGAAGGGCATCACGGCAGCCAGCTCGATTGTACGCGCATTACACCGGCTTTCGGGCGTGTCGAGTCGAGACGGCCCAGCATAGCATTTCAGCGCGGCTGCAGCGGCGCGTAGGGACGGCGACCTCAATCACGTGGTCGTCGCGAGACCGTGCTAGACTAGCCCTGACGCAGACTTCAGAATCGTGCCCTGTTCTTCCACTATCGACCAGGAACAATGGAGCGCTTTCATGAAGGGACTGATCCTAGGCCTAACGGTCAGCGCGGCGCTGTTGGTCACCAGCGCGCCGGCTTTGGCCCAGAAGGGCTGTGCCGACACGAACAAGGACGGCGTCGTGAACGTCATCGACGCCGCCCGGATCCTTCAGCTCGTCGCAGATCTCTACAACCCTGGAAACATCCTTCTTCACATGTGGGACGCGGACGGCAACGGGCAGATCCAAAGCACCGATGCGACGATCGTGCTCCAATACGACGCCGGCCTTATCAACGAGCTCCCGGAGTGTCTGTAGGGCAGCAGGCGGCCCCTTGTATTTGGCGGGCGACCAACAAGATGGGGAAATCGCGCCTCCACTGTACAATGTCGACTTCGTAGCAGGTGTCCGGACACCTAAGACAACTTCGTGGGGCGACGAGTTGTCCGGTCAAAGCCCGCTCGACAATTTGCTAACATTGCGCGGGGGTACCCGGTGAGCGGAAACGGCGGACAAGGCAAGCGGTCCATCCCTGATGTCCTAAAGGAGTGGCAGGAGCGGCTGCTTCAACTCGACCGCAGGAACAACCTTCTCTACTTCAAGCCTGGCCGGCGGGCCATTCCCATAGTCGATGCCGATCCGGACACTTTTGCAGAGCGACTCCTGTCGCCTCGCCGCCCTCAATTCGACTTCGTTGAGCCCATAAGCAAGAGATCGGCGATGTTGAACCTTGAGGAGCCGCAGGAGGCAGGATCCACCGATCGCGTAGTCCCAGGCGACATACATACCAACCTCGACGCTACAGACCTTCAAAGGCGCCTTAGATTACTTCAACGCACAGACAGGGAATGGGAAGAAGAACAGGGTCTCAATGTTCTTTTCCTCGCGATGGGCATATTGGAATGGGTTGATGAGGAAGGCGAGGCCGCGCGCTCCCCGCTGATTCTCATTCCGTGCAATCTCATTCAACCATCTTTGCGGGATCCTTTCGAACTAGAACGCGAGAGCGACGACGCAGAATCGAACGCCACACTGCTTTACGTCGCGCAAGCAAAGCACGGAGTCACCCTACCGGAGTACTCTGACATGGCTCCGTCTGAGTATCTCCGGTTGATACGTTCGGCGATCTCCAAGCGGCACGACTGGCGCGTAACAGACGACATGTACCTTTCGACGTTCGCGTATTCCAAGATGCCGATGGTCAAAGATCTCGAGCGAATGCGCAACGAAGGTGTCTCGCACCCACTAATCAGACAGCTAGCCGGTGGCGGAGATCCCGACGCGCAAGACCCTTCCTTACAGTTTCCGAGTCAACGAGAACTATCAGGAGGTCGCCTCGACGACCTGCTGGATCTAAAGCAGCAGCAGGCCATCCTTCCCGCGGATGCGACCCAACTAATGGCCATCGAGCAAGCCAGATCGGGCGCTGACCTGATCATCCACGGGCCGCCTGGGACGGGCAAGAGCCAGACTATCGCAAACACCATCGCAACAGCCCTGGCTGACGGCAAGCGAGTACTCTTCGTAAGCGAAAAGACCGCCGCGCTTGACGTGGTTAAGCGGCGCCTGGTCGAAAGGGGTCTTGGAATCTTCTGCCTAGACATGCACAGCGAGCGTGGCAAGAAGGCGTCAGTCTACGAACAACTTCGCGAATCCCTAATGGATGCACGGGAGACTCTCACAACGCCACCCAACTCCCTTACAGCTCTGCTTTCACGCCGTGAACGGCTAAACAGCCTCGTAAGGGCACTGCATGAGCGCCGTAGTCCGCTCAACAAGTCTGTGTATCAACTGCAAGGAGAGTTCGCAGAACTCCAAGACATTCCTGATGTTCAGTTTGTCATTCCTAGCGATGTCGCCGACGAAGAAGCTGCCGCAGAGGTCTTGGCGGTTTCCGAAAAGATAGCCCGCAGACCAAGAGAATTTGAGGATCACACTACAAGTCGTTGGATCCCTCTCAAGGATACCGTCCCCTCCCTCGGTCTTAGCGATCTAATCCGCCACGACATGGATACTCTACTGGATGCGGTCTCCGCTCTCGGCGCGGAGATGGAACGTTCCTCATCCTGGCTCGGGTTAGAGTTTGCGCTCTCAGCCAAAGAAGGAGAGCGCATGATAGGCATCCTTGATCAGCTCTCGCAAGCTCATTCGGTTCCAAGCGAATGGCTTAGGCGTGCCAGCTTAGCCAAACTTCAGGCTCTCGCCGAGAGCCAGTCGCGCACGCAGGAAGAGTATGAGCAGCTGAGTCAAACGCTTGCCACCATGTTCGGCGAATCTTGGAGAGAAGTCGACTTCAGGACAACCGCGCCGCAAGCACAACTATCTAAAGAGCAAATTTCTGTGCTCGATGAAGCGTACCGCTCGGCGTGGAGGAAGGCAGTATTCTTTCCGAAGCAAGATCTCGTCGAGGTGGCCACAGCAGTGGCCACCAGTGCAGGTGATTTGCAGCGGTGCTTGCGCTTACTAACTAATGCCCTTGTCGACGAGCCAATTGAATCGATGGGGCAGATCACCGCTGCGATAGCTGGTGCACGAGAGGTCTCGGCTCTCGCTCCGGTTCCTCCCGAGTGGCTCGAGCCGGTAGGAACCGCTCGTGCGCGTGCGGCGCTAAACGCAGCTCGGGACCTTCTCGACGCACTGGCAGTCTCCGAGCGGACACTCTTTGAGAAGTGTTCGGAAGGAATCCTCAGCGTTGTTGACGAAGACATGCAAGGGAGGTATCGCGTCGAATATCAGGGGCTTATGGGGCGACTTAGGTTCAATTTCAGACGCGATCAACGCTCGCTGCGGACCCAACTACGGACTCCTGGCAATCTTTCCGTCGACGAAGCTATCGAGGTCATCGAACTTGCACTCCGCGTTCGAGACCTTCGAACTGAGTGGGAGGACCACGCTGCGCGCCTTCAGTCTGCGTTTGGCCACCGATTCGCCGGGAGGGCCACCGACTGGACTTCAATAGACGAGGACATACGTCGGGCTGCAGAGGTCATGCGAACGTGGCGGCTTCCGGGCCGCGCTAGTCAAGATCTTTTGACTGACGCCGACGCCCCGAATTGGTTACCTCCCGCGATAGACGTTTGCGAACGTCAAAGAGAGAGCCTAAGCCAGAATCTCAACAGCCTTGGCCGCAAAGGTTCCCTGCCCGATGACCTCGCCCTGAGCACATTGCAAAACCTTGCGACGAAATCACTCGGGCCGTTGTCGACGATTCAGCAAGTCCTCACCGCCACTAGGCGCTCTGGCGTCAAATTGCCCGCAGAATTCGACGAACTGTCCAGCTCGCTCGCGGCAGGTCTTCATGTATTGGAAATCGAGGAGCGCACGGCAGGGCTGGCTGACGAATTCTCCTCTTTTGGTCCCAGCTACGAGGGTCTCGCAACCGACTGGAACAACGTGAAAGCTGACCTGAATTGGATCGGCGACCTCCTCAACCGATTTGGCGCTAATGTTCCTGAGGCGTTCTACCGACACGTTGCACCTTCCAGAGACCTGACAGAATACACGACATTGGCTGCTCGGCTACGCGAACGCACTCAAGACGTGGCTACCCAAATCGACTCTCTTGGCGAAAGGTTCGACCTTCACTTGACCTGGTGGAGCAACTGGCTGGAGTCGGACCTAGGTCACATTGCGACTTGGGCACGGGATCTACAGGAAAACGCGGAGACAAGCTCGGCGTGGCTAACATACCGAGCTACCATCGAAGAGCTGAACCGAATTCTGCAAACCGATGTCGCTTCCCAGATTCGGCAAGTCACGGACCAATCGGCACTCGTACCCAAGGTTGTCCAGCGCCGAGTCATCGGCTCTTGGCTGGATACCATCTACGCGAACGAGCCAGCGCTTTCAACGTTTTCATCTCGAGAATTCGACCACGTGAGGTCCGAGTTTACGAAGCTCGATCAGTCATTGCCTAACGCAGCCGCGCAACGCGTCCGAGATGTCTGCTTCGCTCAGTATCCAAGCCGTGAGATCGCCGGGCTGCGTGGAGGAGAATACGCCACGCTTCAGCGCCAGCTCTCCCGCAAGAGAGGCCAGCTCTCCGTTCGAAGACTCGTGGAGAGCATTCCTCACCTCGTTCAGGCGCTAAAGCCCGTGTTCTTGATGAGTCCGCTCGCTGTGAGCAAGTTTCTCTCGAGAGATAGCTCTGCCCTAGAATCAATCTCGTTCGACGTCGTCGTCTTCGACGAGGCTTCGCAGGTCTTCCCTGAAGACGCAGTTCCAGCAATCGACCGAGGCAACCAGACGATAGTCGTCGGCGACGAAAACCAGCTCCCGCCCACCAACTTCTTTCGCCGCGCCCGCGCAGGTGATACCGACGACTATGCGGAGGATGAGGAGGACGGAGACTATTTCAAAGGCGTCCCGAGCATACTCGCTGCAGCAAAGGGTGCTCAGGTCGGCGAAGCGTATCTTGGAGTGCACTACCGAAGCCGTCACGAGAGCCTAATCAGGTTCTCAAATCACTGGATCTACAAGGATCGCCCCATGCTTGTGTTCCCCTCGCCCGCTGTACAAGAGAGCGGGCTTGGCATTGTTGACACTTACTTGCCCGACGCCAGGTACGACCCGAGCTCCAGGACCAACAAAGGTGAGGCCGAAAGAACAGTTGATGTGCTCTTCCACCTGCTTCGGACTTGCCCGCTTGACGAAAGCGTAGGCATTGTGGCACTCAGCCGAACGCAGTCAGATTGCATTCAACAGATGATCGACAATAGAAGATTGCTTGAGAGCGACGTTGAAGAGCGCTTTGCCTCGGGTCGCGAACCAGTCTTTGTGAAGAACCTTGAGACCGTTCAGGGTGATGAACGGGACCACATCATCCTAAGTATCGGGTACGGACCCACCGTTGGATCAGGCGCAACTCCAAACAGGTTTGGGCCGATCAATGCCGAGGGAGGCCGACGGCGACTCAACGTAGCGATCACTCGCGCACGAAAGAGCATGACAGTGGTTCATTCCTTGCATCCAACCGCTATCGACGCCGAGAGCGATGGCGCCAGACTCCTTCGGCGCTTCCTCGAGTACGTTGCAGATCCTGTGCGGTCAATCGAAGCTGAAGTGACGCTTGATCCAGCAGCGGAGGTTGAGTCGCCCTTCGAAGCGGCTGTCGAGGCAGCCCTCATTCGGCGGGGCTATCGGGTCAGCCGCCAGATTGGCGTGTCAGGTTATCGAATCGACTTGGGGATCCTCTCTGAGGACGGAACGAGGTACGACCTGGGAATCGAGTGCGACGGCGCAACCTACCACAGCGCACCCGCAGCGAGGGACCGCGACTGGCTCCGGCAGTCTGTTCTGGAGGGACTCGGCTGGAGGATCCACCGGGTCTGGTCCACTTCTTGGATTCGAAACCTCGAAGCTGAACTCGAGGACATCGACAAGGCAATTACACGGGCACGGGCGGCCGCGAGAATCAGCAAGGTACCGCCAGCGCAGCCACCGCGCACCGAACAGGCCGTAGACGATGCAGACCAGAAAGGAGACTCTCCCAACGGCGGGGAGCGCTCTCCAACCGTTGAGCCGATCAAGCCAGTTGACACTCCGGAGCCGCCAGAGCTATTCCGGCCGTACGTAGAGGCGGAGCTGGATGCAATCGCCGTTGGAGCGGAGGTCCAATATGAAGTAACTCCAGTGCTCACTCGCCTGATTCGGCGAGTTGTCGAGCAGGAAGGACCAGTACACGTTGACGTTGTCGTGGCGAGACTCAGAGATCGGTACGGTCTGGGACGCGCTGGACACATAGTAAGGAATCGGGTCGAGGAGGCCATAAGTGACGCGGTCTCGCGCGACCACGTGGCGTGGATTCCTACGGAATCGGGTGACGCTGAGCGATCCTTCTTGGCGATCACTGGTGCAGACATTGAACCGAGACGTCCCAGCGCTAGCAGCATGCCGCGCGCGGTCGAACACATATCTTTGCCCGAACTACAAGCCGGGGTGAAGGTCGTACTTCCAGCCATGTTCAGCGGAAGCAGAGAGGCCGTGATCGTTGAGGTTGCCAGGCAGTTTGGCTACCAGCGGACTGGATCTGACATTTGGTCGCGCATCGACGCAGCAATTTCACAGATCCTAGCCCGCCACGAAATCGTTGAGGCCGACAGCATTCTGTCCCCGGTTGCCGATCGGAGTCCTTCTTCAGCACAGGAGAGCCATCCCGCCGAACAGGTTGATATTCCGACTATCCCCGCCACGAGGGAAGAGTCTCCCAAGCCGGACAGCCCGCCAGCGCACCAAGAGCCATACGCTGCTAAATTGCTGCGTGCCGCACGCAGATCCACACCACAGGTCCGCGCTCGTGGCGCGGCGCCGGCCGCCTCTGAGACCAGCACTCGCCAAGCAATCGAATACGCCCGTCAGCACGGCCTAGAGGTGATAGACAGGCGGCCAGTCGGCGGTACGCTCTGGGTGATAGGGGGCTCCGATCATAAGGCAGCTCTCGCGCCCCTAGGGTTCTCTTTCACGCCAAAGGGCGGCAAAGTCTCGGGTCACAAGCCATCGTGGTATTTTGCAAAGAAATCCTAGCCAGGTCAGGGCCTTGAGCCCTGGCTAGCCCACCGTCCCTTGACACCGCCAGCACACGCGTGCTAGCCTCCGCGACATAATGCTGGCGCGCCTATGCTTCCGACCAGTCTGCAAGGAGGCAACCGAGCATGAGCGTAGACAATAAACCGTCGTTTCTACCAAACGAACTTCCTAACTCTGAGTCTGAGCCGAAGCTGGCTGGCGAGGCCCAAAGTCGGGAAAACGAACTTCCCGGCGCGAGTGGCTCCTTCGACACGTCGGGCCCACCGAAGGCACGTGGGCCGGCCGCATGCTCGCTCCGTCACGCTCACGCCGCCCTCGTTGACAGGTTCCGTGCGGCCGTTGTATCCTCAGCTTCGCCAAAGCGGACTCTTACGCAAACGTCAGGGAGTCCACGAGAGCTCCCCCGCATGAGGAGGTACGGATGACTCAGCAGCAGGAGTCCGTGATCACGGACGAAATGCGCGCTGCCATCGGCAAGGAAGGCGAGCCGTCGACGCTGGAGGTCGACAAGACGGGCTGCCGGATGTTCGCGCGCGCGGTAGGACACACGGACCCGATCTTCTACGACGAGGCCTACGCGAAGAAGCAGGGCTACCGCAGCGTCGTCGCGCCACCGGGCTTCCTCGGCACGAGAGCGTTCACGCCAGCAGCGGGCGGCGCACAGGGCCGCCCCGGCATGGGCTTCAGCATCCCATACAAGCGCGTGCTCAACGGCGGTACGGAGACTGAGTACTACGACACCGTCTGCGCCGGCGATGTGCTCACCGCGCGCAACAAGGTGACGGGCTTCAACGAGCGTTCCGGTAGCATGGGGCCGATGCTGATTACAAGCCGCGAGACGACGTACACGAATCAGGACGGCAAGGTCGTCGCGGTCGAGCGCGGCACGGTGATCCAGTACTAAGACGAGGAATCGGGAACAAGGAACCAGGAATCAGGGATTAATCGAAACGCTAGGAGACAGCGGACATGGCTGACCAGGTCTACTTCGAGGACGTCAACGAGGGCGAAGAGATCCCGTCGCTGAAGAAGAACTGCTCGACGCAGCAGCTCGTGATGTGGGCTGCCGGCTCGGGCGACTTCTACCAGATCCACTACGATATCGACTTCGCGAAATCGACGGGCCTGAAGGGCCTGATCGTCCACGGCGCGCTCAAGCACGCGTTCCTCGGCCAGCTCCTGCACGACTGGGCGGGCGACGCGGGTAGCGTGAAGAAGTTCGGTTGCCAGTACCGGGGCATGGATGAGCCGAACCAGGACATCCTTTGTCGCGGCGTCGTGACGAAGAAGTACGCCGAGGGCGCGAACAACTTCGTCGAGCTGGACATCTGGACGGAGAAGCCGGACGGATCGAAGACCAGTCCGGGCGTCGCGGTCGTGACGCTGCCGTCGCGGGGGTAGACGTGCACTGGAGAAAGCTGGTAGAGGCATCGCGGCTCTACCGGACATTGGAAGCTCGTGATCGGTTCTATTGGAGCTACCGCGAAGCGGAGCGGACTGCGTGGCAGAGTCCAAAGCCTGAGCTTGAGAATTGCAAGAAACTAATCACGTTTCTGAATCAATGGTCTACGCACACCCCTTTAACGCCGCCGCAGGTGCAATTGGTTTTCGAGAGCCTCTACTCCATGCTTTGTGAGTTACGCACTATTCATTTTGTCGACCTAAAGGACAGCCACCTCGGCGCGATCCAAGACGCCTTTGACAAGGTCGCACAGTCTGGCGAAAGGCGCTACGAATCAACGGGTGCGGCCAAGATACTCCACATTTGGGCGCCAAATTCGCTCGTGATGTGGGATGCAGCAATCTCCGCTGGCTACGGCATCTACCGAGACGCAACAGCACCGCGGCCTTCCGGCAAGGACTACGCCTTTACCTTTTTGCCTCGTTTGCAGGCTGAAGCGAGCGAAGCGATTGGAACCTGCATGGTAGAAAAAGGTCTCGATCGTAAAGAGGCCGTGCAGGCTATCGAGGAGAGTGCTTGCCGGGAGCCTTTCACAAAGTTGCTTGATGAGTACAACTACGCGAAGTACACCCTCTCGGCAGATAGCCTGTGGAAAAGCTGATGGGCGCGCTCGACGGGAAGGTAGCGGTCATTACGGGCTCGGGCCGCGGCATCGGGCGCGGGATGGCGCTGCTGTTCGCGAAAGAGGGCGCGAAGGTCGTCGTCGTCGACCCCGGCGTGAGCGTCGATGGCACGGGCACGGACAATGGCCCGGCCGATCAGGTCGTCGCTGAGATCCGGGACGCCGGCGGCGAGGCGGCCCCCTGCTACGAGTCTGTCACGACCGTCGAGGGCGGCGAGAAGATCATCCAGACGGCGCTCGATGCGTTCGGGCGGCTCGACGTCATCGTGAACAACGCCGGCATCCTGCGCGACCGGATGATCTTCAACATGTCGGAGGAAGAGTGGGACGCCGTCATTGCGGTGCACCTGAGGGGACACTTCTGCGTGTCCAAGCCGGCATCGATCATCTTCCGGCAGCAGCGCTCCGGACGGATCATCAACTTCTCGTCGGTATCGGGGCTGATCGGGCTGCCGGGACAGGCGAACTACGGCGCGGCGAAGTCGGGCATCGCGGGCTTCACGCGCGTCCTGGCGCGCGACCTGGGACGCTACGGCGTCACGTGCAACGCGATCTCGCCGGGGGCTGCGACCCGCATGACGGCCACCGTGCCCGATCGAGCGCGTCAGCTACGGCCTCGAGCGAGCGATCAAGATGAGGACGCGCCGCCGCCGCCGCCACCGCCCATTCGCAACCCGGAGATGGTCGCGCCGATGGTCGCCTACCTCGCGAGCGACGACGCCTGGAACATCAACGGCTACGTCTTCGCCGTCGCGGGCGGCAGCGTGTCGGTACTCAACCACCCGACGGCCAGACGCACGATCTGGAAGCCCGGCCTGTGGACGGTCGACGAGTTGATCGATGCCGTCCCGCACGACTTGCTCGCGGACGTGCCCAACCCGTCGCCGCCGCCGCCGGACCTCGAGATACCGGGACGGCCAGCGCAGGCCGCGGCGAAATAAAGGAGCATCATGATCAAGGGAGTCCACGCGCTGTTCCACACGACCGAGCCCGATGCGGCGCGCTCGTTTCTGCGCGACAAGCTGGGCATACCGTTTCATGAAGAAGGAGAGGGCTGGCTGATCTTCGACTTCCCTGAGGGCGAAGTCGGTTGTCACCCGTCGGACCGCGTGTTTCATGAAGTGACGCTCTACTGCGACGACCTCGACGCGACGATGAAGGACGCGTCGGCGCGCGGCGCGGAGTTCTCGGCGATCGTCGAAGAGGACTGGGGCCGCGTGACGACGTTCGAGCTGCCGGGCGGCGGGCCTGTGCGACTTTACCAACCGGCGTACAAGAGGCCCTAGAGACGGCATGACTGATCGACTGAAGGAACGCGTAGCAATCGTAACGGGCGCCGGACGCGGCATCGGGCGCGAGGTGGCGCTGCTGCTCGCCTCCGAGGGCGCGAGCGTCGTCGTGAACGACTACGGCGTCTCAGTCGAAGGGACGCAGCCGAGCGAAGGGCCGGCGAAGGACGTCGCGGACGAGATCCAGGCGGCGGGCGGCAAGGCGGTCCCCAACTTCGACACCGTCGCGACGGTCGACGGCGGCGAGCACATGATCCAGACGGCGCTGGACGCGTTCGGGCGGCTCGACATTCTCGTGAACGTGGCGGGCATCCTGCGCGACCGGATGATCTTCAACATGTCGGAGGAAGAGTGGGACGCCGTGATCGCGGTGCACCTCAAGGGCCACTACTGCACCACGAAGCCCGCCTCCGTCATCTTCCGCCAACAACGGTACGGGCGGATCGTCAACTTCTCGTCCGGGTCAGGACTCACGGGCAACCCCGGGCAGGCGAACTACGGCGCGGCGAAGGCCGGAGTCGCGGGCTTTACGCGCGTGGTCGCGAAGGACCTCGGGCGGTACGGCGTGACGTGCAACGCTATCTCGCCCGGCGCGGCGACGCGCATGACGCAGTCGGTGCCGGAATCGAGCCGTGAGCTGCGCGCGCGAGCGGGCATCCAGGGGGCGGGGGCGCCGCCCCGGCAGTCGCTGCTCGCCTCGATGCGCGGACCGGAGTACATCGCGCCGATGGTCGCGTACCTGTGCACAGACGAGGCGTGGAACGTCAACGGGAAGATCTTCGCCGTCGCGGGCGGGACGGTCTCGCTCCTGCACGAAGAGGCGCCGATGCGCACGATCACGAAGCAGGGCATGTGGGACGTCGCGGAGCTGCGCGACCTGGTGCCGACGCGGCTGATGTACGGGCTGCCGAACCCCGCGCCGCCGCCGCCCGACCTGGAAGTTGCGGGACGCCTGGCGCGACGAACTGAGTGAACTAGCTCACAGAAGGCAGTTGCCACGCGCGCGAGCTGGCGGTACTATCGCTCTCGGCCCAGTCAAGGGGGCCCGTTCTTAGCCAAGGAGGCACAACATGGTCACCGCGACATCCACAGAAGCGCTCGAAGCGACGGTGCGAGGTTCCATCATTACGCCGGGGCACGAGCAGTACGACGAGGCTCGCAAGGTCTACAACGGGATGCACGACCGAAAGCCGGCCGTGATCGTCAGCTGCGTCGACGCCGGGGACGTGATCGCCGCCGTGAATTACGCACGCGAAGCCGGAGGCGACCTGTCTGTGCGGGGCGGATCGCATAGCGCTCCGGGATTCGGCACAAACGACGGCGGCGTCGTCATCGACCTGTCGCCGATGAAGGGCATCCGCGTGGACCCCCGCGCGCGGACCGTCCGGGCCGAAGGCGGCTGCACCTGGGGTGACTTCAACCACGCCACGCATGCGTTCGGTCTGGCCACCACCGGCGGCATCGTGTCGACGACGGGCATCGCGGGGCTGACGCTTGGCGGCGGGATCGGCTATCTCACGCGCGGCTGTGGGCTAGCACTCGACAACCTGCTGTCGGTCGATGTCGTGACCGCGGACGGGCAGTTCCTTGTAGCGAGCGAGAAGGAGAACGAGGACCTGTTCTGGGCGCTGCGCGGCGGCGGCGGCAACTTCGGCATCGTGACGTCGTTCGAATACCGGCTGCACCCGATCAAGGACATCCTGGCGGGCATCTTCGTGTTCCCCCTGGACCGGGCCCGCGACGTGCTCGAATTCTATCGTGAGTACATCGAGACGGCGCCTGAAGAAATGGGGGCGTATCCAGCATTCCTGATCGCACCGCCGCTGCCCTTCCTGCCGGAAGAGGCGCACGGCAAGACACACTGCGCGATCGTGGCGTGCTGGGCGGGCCCGCTCGACAAGGGCGAACAAGCGATGGAGCCGATCCGCAACGTAGCGCCGACCATCGGCGAGATGATCGCGCCGATGCCGTACCCGGCGATCAACGCCCTCTTCGACGAGCTGCTGCCTTCGGGCTTGCAGAATTATTGGAAGGGCTCGTTCGCGACAGAGCTGACGGACGGGGCGATCGAGGCGCACCTGGAGTTCGGCCCGAAGATCCCAACGATGAACTGCGCGATGCACATCTATCCAATCAACGGCGCCAGTAGCCGCGTCTCTCCGAACGCGACGGCATTCGCCTACCGAGACGCGAAGTTCGCGACGGTGATCGCCGGCGTGTGGCCGGACACCGCGGACAACGAGAAGAACATCGGTTGGGTGCGAGACTACTACAAGGCGCTGGAGCCTCATTCGGAGGTGGGAGGTTACGTCAATTTCATGGACGCGGACGACCAGGGGCGCATTGAGGACAACTACAAGGGTAACTACGGCCGGCTGGCCAAGATCAAGGCCAAGTACGACCCGCAGAACCTGTTCCACTTGAACCAGAACATCAAGCCGGGCTAGGCGCCCGGCTTGATGCTTTAGCTACGGCCATCATCAAGCCGAGGGCGTAGGCCCAGCTTGATGTCTTAGCTCGGGGCCCCGCCAGGCGCCCGCGAGGCGGCCCGACAGTGCTAGGGGTTCGGACGGCGGTTGTGAGTAAGGGCCGGACAGACCTCAAGGTCTGTCCCTACGAGGTCGTCGTGCGCCCGGGAGGTGTGAGCCACTCGCGGCGGATCTCCATCAGCGCGAAGACGTTGCCGCCGCGCTCTACCTGGCCGGCGTACACGAAGCCGGCCTTTTCGAAGGAGCGTCGCGCGCGCGTGTTCCACTCGAGCGTCTTGAGATAGACGCGCTGAAGGCCAATTTTGCCGAGCAGGTGCTCGACGAGCAACCGAGTGGCCTCGGTGCCGTAGCCCTTGCCCCAGTAGTCCGTCTCGCCGATCGTGATCCCCAACTCGGCTTCCTGCCGCAGCGTATCGATGTTGTAGTACATCACGTTGCCGATGTGGCGGCCATGCTCGTCCTCGATAGCAAGGCTGCGACGGTACGCGCTGGGATAGAGGATCTCCTCGCGGAAGAGCGCGAGATACTCGTTGTAGTTGATCGAGAGCGGGCGTGCGGCGTCGAAGCGGCTGAGCTCGGGCTGGCTACGCCAACGGAAGTCGTTCCACGCATCGCCGAGACGCTTCTCTCGAAGCGCAACCTTCGCGCCGCGCGCAACCTCGCCGTGGGCCAGTGTCGTCATGCTTCCTCTCGCTCTGACAGTAAACGTAACGCCCGCCGCACTATATCTTTCTCGTTCGGGTATCGCATCAAGTGGAGCGCTTCCTCGACAGGCACCCAGCGCACGATATCGAACTCCGCATCGTGCCCATCCAGGCTACCGCCCTCCGGCGCCATAAGAAAGTGCTCCACTCGTTTATCGACATGTGTGCCGTCGGGCTTTGTAAACGCGTACTGGATCGACCCGACTGGACGCTCGATGATGACAGCGAGGCCCGTCTCTTCGCGGACCTCGCGCACTGCCGTGTGCTCCAACGTTTCGCCGTGCTGCGGCGTCCCTTTCGGGAGTGCCCAGAGACCTTCGCGCTCGCGTCCGCAGAGGACGATCTCGATGCCCCGAGGCCCGCGCCGGTAGACGACGCCTCCGGCCGAGACGGCTTGGCCATCCTTCGCGCCTGCTCCCCCGTCGGCGGTCATTCTCGTACGGTGAACCCGAGCGGGTCCTCGGCGAACTCTAAGTCGGCTAATGCTGCCTCGACGGCGTCGTGTGTGCGTTCGTTTTTTTCGGCGAACAATTCCCGGAGCGCCGCGCGGGCCTCTGGACCGCCGATCTGCCCGAGGGCGGCGATTGCCGCGAGCTGCACCTCGGCGTCCTCGTCTAGCAAGAGAGGCAGCACGTGCGAAGCGGCGCCCTCGTCAGCAATCGCGCCGGCAGCGCCGGCGGCCTCGAAGCGCATTTCGGCGTCGTCGCTTTCGAGCTCTTCGTACACGGAGGGCAGCCACGCGCCATCGGCGCTGCGGCCCATCGCGTGGACGGCGCTCAGGCGGAGGCGGCGATCGCCGGAGTCGTAGGCGTCCTGGACCAGATCGCGGACCCAGCCCTCACTTCGCGCGCCGAGCGCCTCGAGAGCGCGGGCGCGGACCTCGGACATCTCAGACTCGTTGTCGACGGCGCGGTGGAGCGCTTGTTCGATGCGCTCCGCGTCGCTTGCTCGCAGCATATCGAGCTCCGCTTGCAAGACGAAGCGACCAAGAGCGATTGCTGCCTCGGCGCGCACGGCGGCATCCGGGTCGTTTTCGAGCAGGGCGATGAGCGCGCGGATGAGATCGCGTCCTTCGTACTCCCACAACCCGCGGATGGCCTCGCGCCGGACGTCTGGATCGCGATCATCGAGCGCGGCGAGAAAGACGGCGTCGAAGCTCAGCTCGACGTTGTCTTCGGCGAGACGGACCAGCTCGTCCAGGAGCCAGCGGCGCTTGCGCAGCGCCATCTCGCTCCAGCGCTCCAGGAACGTCGCAACCTGCTCCGGACCAAGGTCCGAGAGGTGGACGAGCTCCGACGACGCCGGTTCCGCGGCAGGGTCGGCCAGCTCTGTGAGCAGGGTTTCAAGACTCAAGGCGCCTCCGAGTGTGAGGTACAGGGGTGTGTATTGAGTGTAGGAAGGCCCGATCGGCGGCGTCAAACCGGGCAGCTAAGGCGGACTGTCGCTCGCGGCGGTGGCGCGACGGTCGCCCCCCTGCCCAAACTTCGGCTCCGTGCCGGCGATCAGGCGTTGGATGTTCTCGCGATGGAACACGACGACGAGCGCCGCCGCGATCACGGCGTACGTCGCGGCGGCCCACGAGTGCCAGCCGAGCGCAGCGAACGTGATCGAAACGATGGCGAGAACGGGCGCCATGGTGACAGACATGAGCGACATGGTCCTCGAACGGGCGAGGACGGCGATACCGAGCGGCAGCACGATCGCAGCCGATATGGGGCTCATCGCCAGCGCCGCGCCGTACGACGTCGCGACGCCTCGCCCGCCGTGGAAGCCCGCGAAGATGGGGAAGTCGTGGCCGACCGCGGCGCAGAGGCCGGCCGTCGCCTGCACGTAGGGGTCGTCCGAAACGAGCCGCGCGATGAGCACCGGCGCGACGCCCTTCGCGATATCGGCGAGGAGGGCGACGACGCCCCAGCGGATGCCGGCGGTGCGGACGACGTTCGTGACACCGATCTTGCCGCTGCCGTACTCCCGGATATCGATGCCGCGTGCGACACGCCCCACGATCAGCCCGATCGGGAGCGAGCCGATGAGGTAGCCGATGACGCCGCAAACGACGAACCACATCGCTAGCGCTCCTTGCGGCTTCTGAACGCCAGCTTGAGCGCGACGCCCTCGAATCCGAAGTTGCTGCGGATCGTGTTCTCCAGGTAACGCCGATAACTAAAGTGCACGAGCGAGGCGTCGTTGACGAAGAAGACGAACGTTGGCGGCATGATCTCGGGCTGCGTGACGTAGAGCAGCTTGAGTTGCTTCCGGCGGCCGATCGACGGCGGGTTCGCGGCGATCGCGCGCTGCAGAATCGAGTTGAGGCGGCCGGTCTCGATGCGCTTCTGGCGCTCGACGTGGATCCGCAGCGCCTCCTCCAGCACGGGAGCGATGCCGGCGCGCTCCTTCGCCGACGTGACGCGAAAGGAGACCCAGGGCGCGAAGCGCAGCTTGCGGCGCACCTCCTCGCGCTCGAAATCGCGCGGGTCTACGGCGTCCAGCAGGTCCCACTTGTTCGCGACGGCGATCACGCCTGTCTTGGCCTTCAGCGCGAACCCGATAATGTGCCCGTCCTGCGCCGTCAACCCCTCGCTCGCGTCGAACAGGCAAAGCGCAACGTCGGCGCGATCGAGCGCGTGGCGGGCGCGCATCGCCGCGTGATGCTCCAACCCGACCTCCATTTTGCCCGCACGGCGCAGACCGGCGGTATCGACGAGCACGAGGCGGCGACCCTTGAACTCGAATTCGCTGTCGATGGCGTCGCGTGTCGTGCCGGGCTCGCTCGAAACGATGACGCGCTCCTCGCCTAGGACCGCGTTGAGCAGCATCGACTTGCCGACGTTGGGGCGGCCGATGATGGCGATGCGCGTCGTCTCGATGTCAGTCTCCTGATCCGGCGCGGGCGGCAGCGACGCGATAACGCGGTCGAGCACGTCGGATATGCCGATGCCATGCTGCGCACTGACGGCGATCGGCTCGCCGAGAGCGAGCTCGTAGAACTGGACCATGGACTCGCGGCGCGACTCGTTGTCAACTTTGTTTGCGAGGAGGAAGACCGGCTTGCCGGAGCGCCGCAAGATGTCCGCTACGTCCTCGTCCGCGGCGACAACACCGTCTTTCGCATCGACGACGAAGAGCAGTACGGACGCCTCTTCGACGGCGACCTGGATTTGCGCGCGGATCAGGTCCGGGTAGCTCCCGCCCGACGTATCGAGCCCGCCTGTATCGACGAGGCTAAACCGATCGTCGCGCCAGGTGACTTCGCCGTAGAGCCGGTCGCGCGTGGTGCCCGCGAGGTCCTCAACGATCGCTTGCCGATGGCCGACCATGCGGTTGAACAGCGCGGACTTGCCCACGTTCGGCCTGCCAACGAGCGCGACCACGGCCGTGGTGGCGTGGGGCCCGCGGTCATGCTCAGAGACGGCTGCCTTCGAGGGCTTCACGGCGACTCCGACGGCGTATTCGACGAGATCGGCTCGATGATCACCCGGACGGTGACGCCGGCCTGCTCAACGCGCGCGCCTGCCGGCAATCGAAGCGCGACCGGCCGCACTACGTCGGCGCTCGCACCGGCGATCGTAATCTCCTCCGTCTCCACGCCCGCGACGGGATCGAGCGCTTGAAACACCTCTGTCGGGCCCGAGACGGCCACGAACGACGGGATTACTTCGATGCCGGTCACGATGAAGCCAGGAGCGGGCGAACCTGTGATGTTCGGCTGCACGACGAAGACCCGGCTGAACTCGAGCTGAACGATCTCGATCGCGACGACGGCGCTTTCGGGCTCGATGCTGACGCCTTGAATCGGATCGCCGCCGGCGCCGCGCGCTTGTAGGATCAACGTTTGCTGGAAGTTCGTACGGAGGCCCGTGAGGTTCACGTCCGCCTGCACCGACGCCACCTTCTCAACGAGGCTCTGCGGGCCGCGGACAACCGCTTCTTCTGGCTGGATGGTGACGTTCCCTGCCTGGAACCCGGGCGGCGGTGCGCCAACGAGGTTCGTCTCGACGCGCAATGTCCGGGACGTCACGTTCTCCAACTCCACGCTGACCTGCGCCGGCGTGATCTCCGCGATCTCGACGCGCGCTTTACCCGTCTCGACCTGCACCTGCACGGTGGCTTCCTGCGTAGCAACGTCCGAGAGATCGACCGTAGCCGTGAAGTCTTCCGGCCCAAGGTCGTTGACGACGTCTTCCGGCGCACGCACGCGCACGCGCACCGTCGAGGGCGTGATCGACGCAACCGCCTGGCCGGTCGGAACGTTGACGGCCTCCACCGTGATACTGCTGGAGACCGTGCGTGTGACTTCCGGGTTCGCCTTGTCTGTGACGAAGACCCAGAGCGCACCGGCGAGCACGATGGAGAGGAGGCCGACGCCCCAGTTCTCGCGCATGGAACCGGCAACCGCGAGCATGAGATTCCCGGCGCTCCGTACGGCGTTTTGCGCCCATTCGATCATCGCTCGTCGCTCGATCCGTTTCGAGTCGCCGGCACGAGGAGCCGGGCGAGGAGGTTGCGCAGCCGTGGCTCATCGAGTCGAGCGTAGATGCGACCGTCAGCCACAAGAGCAACGGTGCCCGTCTCCTCCGACACGACGAGGGAGATGGCGTCCGTCTCTTCCGTGATGCCCAGTGCAGCGAGATGACGCATCCCCATCTCGCCGGGCAGCCGGGTCTCAGAAGACGGAAGCATGCAGGCCGCCGCGACGATGCGGTTCTCGCGGACGATGACGGCGCCGTCGTGCAACGGCGAGTTGGGATAGAAGATGCCCTCGAGGAGCTCAACCGACGGCGTCGCGTCGACGGGCACGCCGGTCTCGACGAAGCGCTGGAGGCCGGTCTCGCGCTCGAAGACGATGAGCGCGCCGTGACGCAACTTGGACAGCTCCATCGCTGTGAGCGTGACTGTATCGACGAGAACGTCGTGGCCCGGCTTGGCCCAGACGCCGATGCCCGTGCGCCCTACCCGCTCGAGCGCGCGGCGGATCTCGGGCTGGAAGACGATGGGGATGGCGATGATGATCGCAAACAGCGAGTTGCGGATGAGGAAGTCGAGGACTTCCAGATTAAGGACCTGGGCAAGGATGACCGCGCCCAGCAAGAGCATCGCGGCGCCGCGGAGTAGCGCGATAGCTGCGGTGCCACGAAAAAAAAGGAACACCGCGTAAATGAGCACCGCAATGACGAAGATATCCAGGCCGTCTGTCGGGCCGAGCCGGTCGAAAACGTCCTGGACGGACGTGCGAAATTCATCCATTGACGCTACTCACCTGCCCCACCCAAGAGCAGCAGCAGCACCGCTCGCTGGGCGTGCAGCCTGTTCTCAGCCTGTTCGAAGACGACCGATTGCGGCCCTTCGATAACTTCGTCGACAGTCTCCTCGCCGCGATGCGCGGGCAGATCGTGCATGAAGATGGCGTCGGGCCGGGCCTGTGCCATCAGTTGCGGCGTGACCTGGTACGCCTTGAACGCCTGCAGACGTTGCGCGTTGCTGTGCTCCTGGCCCATGCTCGTCCACACATCGGTGTACACGACGTCCGCGTCCGCGACGGCTTCTTCCGGCGACGCCACGAGGCGAAACGATCCTCCGTTCTCGCGCGCCGACTCCTCGGCGCGGATCTGAACGTCTTCCCGTAGCCGGTACCCGGGCGGCGATGCCATCGCGAAGTGCGCCCCAGCAAGGCCGCTCGCCTCAGCGAGGGAGGCGGCGACGTTGTTCCCGTCGCCGATAAACGCGATGCGCACGCCGCGCACGCCGCCCTTCTGCTCGTGCACGGTCAGCAGATCGGCGAGCGCCTGGCAGGGATGCTCGTCGTCAGAGAGCGCGTTAATCACCGGGACCGACGCAAACTCGGCGAGATCGATGAGCGTCTGTTGCGCGTACGTTCGCGCGACGATGCCCTGCACATAACGGCTCAGCACGCGTGCAATGTCGGCGACGGGCTCGCGCTGGCCGAGGCCGACCTCGTTCTGACCGAGGTACACAGCGTGGCCGCCGAGCTGCTGCATCGCCACATCGAAGCTGACGCGCGTCCGCAGCGACGGCTTCTCGAACAGCAGCGCGATCGCCTGCCCCTCGAGGGCGCGCGGGACGCCGTCGCGCTTGAGGCGCCCGGCGGTCTCGATAACGGTGTCAACCTCGCCGGCGCTGAGATCGGCGATGGTAAGCAAATCGCGGCCGTGCACTGGCCTACCCCTCCTTGGTGGCACCCGCAGTATATATCGAGTAGCAAACGCGATGCGACGCGTGTGTAACAACTGTTGCGCGGGTGCGTATCGCAGTGCTATAGTGTGTCTCGAAGCGAGCACCTTTAATCCGGTCCGGTGAGGCCGGGAAGGGGCAGAACGTGGGGCTCTACCGCCCGACCTTTACGCCAACATGGCCTGATGTGGCCTCCTGTCCCTTTAGTCCGGACAGGGGGTCTTGTTATGCCTGACAGCGTGGTCATGTCGCCCGATGACGTGCGGCGGGCCATTGTCCGCGTCGCCCATGAGATCGTGGAGCAGAACCGGGGCTGCCAGGACCTGATCCTGGTCGGGATGCAGACGCGCGGCGTGCCGCTGGCGCGTCGCATCGCCGGGGCGATTCAGGAGTTCGAGAGCGCGGACGTGCCGGTCGGCGCTCTCGATATCGGCCTGTACCGGGACGACCTACCCTCGCGCGGCACAAAAGTGGAGATCAAGCCGAGCGAACTGCCGCACGACATCGCAAACAAGCGCGTCGTCCTGGTCGACGACGTGCTGTACACGGGCCGGAGCATTCGCGCCGCGCTCGACGCGTTGATCGACTACGGCCGCCCGCAGTGCATCCAGCTTGCCGTGCTGGTCGACCGCGGCCACCGGGAGCTGCCGATCCGCGCTGACTACGTCGGCAAGAACATCCCAACGTCTCGCCAGAACGACGTGCTTGTGCACCTGGAGGAGACGGACGGCATCGACCAGGTGCTCGTCACGGAACGGAGGGACTAGCCATGGCACGAAACGGACCTGGCACCGCCCGCGCGCGGACGAGCGGCGGCAGATCGCGCGTCGCGGTCGAGGAACGCAAGGGACAGGGCGATGAGCTGCCGGAGCGAACATGGCGGCGACGCCACCTGCTCGACCTGGATGACTTCTCGGCGGCAGAGCTTGAGCTCGTGCTGGACACGGCGGACGCGATGAAGGAAGTCCTCGCGCGGGACGTGCCACGGGCGCCGACCCTGCGCGGCACGACAGTGGTGACGCTGTTCTACGAGGACAGCACGCGCACGCGCGCCTCGTTCGAGCTGGCGGGCAAGGTGCTCGGCGCGGACGTGATCAACATCTCGGCCTCCGGCAGCAGCGTGCAGAAGGGCGAGTCGCTCATTGACACGGTGCAAACGATCCAGGCGATCGGCGCGGACGTGCTCGTGATGCGGCATCCCAGCTCGGGCGCGCCTTACCTGGCCTCGCGACACGCAGACTTCCGCGTCGTGAACGCCGGCGACGGCATGCACGCGCATCCGACGCAGGCGCTGCTCGACGCGTACTCGATCCGCTCGCGGCTGGGCGACATCCGCGGGCGCAAGATCGTCATCGTGGGCGACATCGCGCACAGCCGCGTCGCGCGCTCGAACCTGTGGGGGCTGACCGCTCTTGGCGCGGAGGTTGTTGTGTGCGGGCCGCCGACGCTGCTACCCGCCGGTCTCGACGGCGTCCCGCGAGACGGCGCGGAGGAGTGGGACTCTTCGACTGCGCTCAGGGCATGCTTTCCGCCGGTGCGCGTCGAGCACGACCTCGACCGCGCGATCGAAGGCGCGGACGTCGTGATGGCGCTGCGGCTCCAGCGCGAGCGCATGCAGGGCGGACTGCTGCCGAGCCTGCGGGAGTACGCGCGGCTGTACCAGGTAAGCGGGGACAGGATGGCGCGCGCCAAGCCCGGCGCGGTCGTCATGCATCCCGGGCCGATGAACGAAGGCGTCGAGATCTCCGCGGACGTCGCGCACGGCGCGCGCTCGCTGATCGAGGAGCAGGTCACGAACGGCGTCGCGGTGCGCATGGCCGTGCTGTACCTGCTGCTACGCGGAAGTATGGAGAGAGGTTCGTAAGGACCAGGCTCTAGCGTGTCCGACTGTGAAGAGCAATGTTCATCGCGGGGGCCGGACAGACCCTTCGCTTCGCTCGAGGGCAGGCACTGAAGGTCTGCCCCTACAAGGCGGAGCCACTAGGAAAGGCGATGCCAAATGAAACCAGCTTACGGTCAGGCTGAAACGGGCCGGACTCTGCGGAGCAATGTTCATCGCGGGGGCCGGACAGACCTGAAGGTCTGTCCCTACGAGGCGGAGCCGCTAGGAAAGGCGATGCCAAATGAAACCAGCTTACGGTCAGGCTGAAGCCTGACCCACGGAGACATGAGCATGCCAGACCTGCTGATCCGCAACGGACGCGTGCTCGACCCGGGCCGCGGCGTCGACCTGCAGGACGACGTGCTGATCCGCGACGGGCGTATCGCCGCGATCGGCGCGGATCTGGGCGCGGAGGGCGCAGAGGTGATCGACGCGTCGGGGCTGATCGTAGCGCCGGGGTTCGTTGATATCCACACGCACCTGCGCGATCCGGGCCTCGAATATAAGGAGACGATCGCGACGGGCACACAGGCGGCGGCGCGCGGCGGCTTCACGACGGTCTGCTGCATGCCGAACACCGAGCCGCCCATCGATACGCTGGCGACGGTCGAGTACGTGCGCCGCACGGCCGAGACGAGCGGCGCGGTGCGCGTGCTGCCGATCGGTTGCGTGACACGGGGCCGCGCCGGCCGCGAGCTGGCGGAGCTAGCCGAGCTGGCGGAGGGCGGCTGCGTAGCGTTCAGCGACGACGGCGCGCCTGTCACGGACGGGAAGCTCTTGCGCCATGCGCTGGAGTACGCGCGCATCAGCGGCCTTGCTATCATCGACCACTGCGAGGACCCGGAGATCGCGGCGGGCGGCGTCATGCACGAGGGCTGGATCTCGACGCGGCTGGGGTTGCGTGGCCAGCCTGCCGCCGCGGAGGAAACGTTCGTCGCGCGCGACATCGCGATCGCGGCGCAGACGGGTGCGCCGCTGCACATCGCGCACGTCTCGACGCGCGCCGCCGTCGATCTGATCCGCGCCGCAAAGGAACGCGGCCTGCCCGTCACGGCAGAGGTAACTCCGCACCACCTGACGCTGACGCACGACGCCATCGCGTTTGCGGCCAACGGTGCGAACGGCACCGACGGCATCGACACGCTAGCCTACGACACGAGCGCGAAAGTGAACCCGCCGCTGCGTTCGCGCGAGGACGTTGCGGCGTGCGTCGCGGCGCTGCGCGCCGGCGTCATCGACTGCATCGCGACGGACCACGCGCCGCACGCCTCGTACGAGAAGGCGGTCGAGTTCGACGCAGCGGCGTTCGGCATCAGCGGCCTCGAGACGGCGTTCGGGCTGTGCATGACGCTCGTGGAGGCGGGCGCGCTCGATTTGCCGACGCTGATCGAGCGGCTGACGGCGGGGCCGGGGGGCGCGCTAGGCCTCGAACGTTCCGTGCCGGGCCTTGGCTCGCTGGCCGAAGGCGCGCCGGGCGACGTCGTGCTGCTCGACCCGGACGCGAAGTGGACGGTAGAGCCGGAGCGCTTCGCGTCGAAAGGGAAGAACACGCCGCTCGCGGGCAGGACACTGCGGGGCAAGATCGCCGCGACTATCTACGGCGGACGCGTCGTGTGGGCGGCGGAGAAGGTGGGAGCATAGAAGTGCCACTATATGACCGACCCGCATGGCAACTTCTCCTGGATGCTACGGGAGAACTGGGTAATCCATTCACAACGGATGAGGTGCTGCAGTGGTTCCAGCAGCGCTATCCCCGAGTGACTGACAGAACCATCCGCCAACACCTCCGCGCCTTTTCGGCCAACGACGGCACGAAGAAGTACATGCCTTCACTACCCAAGGACGTTCTCTTCAAGATGGGGCGTGGACAGTACAGGTCATACGATCCTGACAACGATGGACTCTTTGACGAACGCGGGAGACCTATCGGAAGCGAGGACGACGAAGTAGACCCTGAGGACTCAGAAGAGACGGCCGAAGAAGCCCTAGAGTTTCCGCTCGAGTTGCACCTCGAAGAGTTCATGGCCAAAAACTGGGGCCGGATCGGCTTTGGCCGGCCTCTCAAGCTGTACGAAGGCGCTGATGGACGAAGCGGTCGGCAATTCGCGACTGGCACTGGCAATATCGACTTCCTTTGCCAGGACACCGCATCAGGTGATCTTGTGGTGATAGAACTAAAGAAGGGACGAAGCAGCGATAGAGTCCTTGGGCAATGTCAACGTTACATGGGCTGGGTTCAGTCCAATTTGACAAGCCCGAACCAAAAGGTACACGGGCTCATCGTGGCGCCTGACTTGGACGAGCGTCTTCGTTATGCGCTGATGGTTGCACCGAACATAGATCTACTGTGCTACCGGGTGGACTTTCAGTTGTTCGCCCCGCCAGAAGGCCCCAGCGTATGATCACTCGCGCCCATCTCGTCCTCGAGGACGGCTCTGTGTTTACCGGGCGCGCATTTGGCGCGGACGCGGAGGCGCATGGGGAGGTCGTGTTTACGACGGCGATGACCGGCTACCAGGAGGCGCTCACCGACCCGTCGTTCGCGGGGCAGATTCTCTCGATGACGTTCCCGCTCCAGGGCAACTACGGCGTGAACGACCTCGATACGGAGTCGGGGCGCGTGCAGGTGCGCGGCTTCGTCGTGCGCGAGGCGTGCGACGTGCCGTCGCACTTCCGCAGCACCGGCACGCTGGACGGCTACCTCACCTCGGCGGGCATCCCCGGCATCGAGGGCATCGATACGCGGGCGCTGACGCGGCGGCTGCGCGTCGCGGGCGTGATGATGGGCACGATCACGCGCCGCGAGCCGGAGGAGGCGCTGGCGCGGCTGCGCGAGCTGCCTCGCTACGACGGCACGGACTTCGCGCGCGAGGTGACGGCTGCCGCGCCGTTCCGCTGGCCTGACCCGGAGTCCGCCTCAGGCAGACAGCGACACGTTGTCGTCTACGACCTGGGCGTGAAGCACAACATCATGCGCATCTTGCGCTCGCTGGGTTGTCGCGTGACGGCCGTGCCCTGCACGACGAGCGCGCAGGACATCCTCGATCTGAAGCCGGACGGCATCGTGCTGTCGCCGGGCCCCGGCGACCCGGCGCTGCTCGACTACGCCGCCGAGACCGCGAGCGGCATCGTGGGGCGCGTGCCGATCTTCGGCATCTGTCTGGGCCACCAGGTGCTCGCGCGGACGTGGGGCGCGAAGACGTTCAAGCTGAAGTTTGGGCACCGCGGCGCGAACCACCCGGTCAAGCACATCGAGAGCGGGCGGGTGACGATCACGGCGCAGAACCACGGCTACGCCGTCGATCCCGACGGGTTGGCGTCGAACGTCGACGTTAGCCACGCGCACCTGAACGACGGCACGTGCGAAGGGCTGCGCCATCGGGAGCTGCCGGTGTTTACGATCCAGTACCATTCGGAGGCGTCGCCGGGCCCACACGACGACCGCTACCTGTTCGAGCGCTTCCTGGAGCTAGTGGAGGCACAGCGCGCATGACCGAGCCGACATATCGACAGGCCACGATCCACGATGCCGACGCCGTCTCGTCGATCATCGAAGCCGTGCTGAAGGAGCCGAACCCTGTGGGCTTCGAAGGACCGATGTCGTCCGACCAGGTGCGCACGTGGCTGACGCGACAGGGCGGCGAAGGCGGCATCTTCCTCTGCCTGCTCAACGGCAAGCCGCTCGGCTTCAGCGCGATCGACTACGACACGTACGAGCCGGACACCGCCGTCGTCGGCGTGTGGCTGCTGCCGGAGTACCGGCGGCAGGGCATCGGTACGGCGCTGGCGGAGTACGCGCTGGGCTTTGCGCGCGACAAGGGCTACAAGCGCATCCGGGGGCGGCTCCCGAAGATGAACGACACTGCGCTGAGCTTCCTTTCGAGCATCGGCGCGCTCGTGCCCATCACCAACCCGGAAGCCGTCTTCGAGTTGCCGCTCTACGAAGAACGTGAGTAAGGAACGAAGGACCGCCGCTACGTGATCGGCAAGATCGACGTTCTGGGGCGCCTGGCGTACGGCCTGCTGTGCATCGCGGGCATGACGCTCGAAGCGATCCCCGTACTGATGATCGTCGGCGTGGTGGGCGGCATCGGCCTTGCGGTGGACGGCAACTACGACCGCGCGGTCTACGTCTGGCTCGGCTCGTGGGGCGCGGCCGGCGTCTCGACGCTGATCTTCGTTCTCATCGTGTACGTCTTCTGGCCGCGCGCCTCGGACTGGATCACGGAGTGGATGGGCTATGTAACGGCGCTGATCATCGCCGCGTGCGGGCTGGGGACCATGTCGATCATCGTCAAGTTCACAGACTGGCCGCTCGCCATCGAGCTGATCGTGCCGCTTGTCATCACCTTCCTTGTCGGGTTCAGCATCCCGGGCTGGTTCCTCGGCCTGGACCGCTCGATGCCGACGATACGCGATAGGCCGCGCCGCAGGATCACCGCAACGAAGCGATGACCAAACCTTCGAAGGTCCTCATCATCGGCTCCGGACCAATCATCATCGGGCAGGCCGCGGAGTTCGACTACGCCGGCACGCAGGCCTGCAAGGCGATGCGCGAGGAAGGCGTGATCTCCGTCCTCGTCAACTCGAACCCGGCGACGATCATGACGGACGAAGGCATCGCGGACGTTGTCTACATCGAGCCGCTCACTGTCGAGGTCGTCTCGCGCATCATCGAACGCGAGCGGCCGGACGGGCTGCTACCGACGCTCGGTGGCCAGACGGGGCTGAATCTCGCCGTCGCGCTGGCGGATGCGGGCGTGCTGGAGAAGTACGGCGTCCGCATGCTCGGCACGCCTCTGGAAACGATCCGGACGGCGGAGGACCGCCAGCTCTTCGCCGACCTGCTGCGCTCGATCGGTGAGCCGGCGCCCGACAGCGCGACCGTCACATCGCTAGAGGAAGCGCGCGAGGTCGTCGCGCGCATGGGCCTGCCACTTGTCGTGCGGCCGGCGTATACGCTCGGCGGCACCGGCGGCGGCATCGCATCGACAATGGAGGAGCTCGAGCGGATCACGGCGGGGGGCATCGCCGCCAGCCCGATTGGCCAGGTGCTGCTCGAACGGTCGCTCCTCGGCTGGAAGGAGATCGAGTACGAAGTGATGCGCGACTCCGCGGGCACGTGCATCACGATCTGCAACATGGAGAACCTCGATCCGATGGGCGTGCATACGGGCGACAGCATCGTTGTCGCGCCGAGCCAGACGCTCTCGGACAAGGAGTACCAGATGCTCCGCTCGGCGAGCCTGCGCATCATCAGCGCGCTGGGCATCGAAGGCGGCTGCAACGTGCAGTTCGCGCTCGCGCCGCGGCACGAGATCGCGGACTGGTCGACGCCGAGCGACGAAGACAATCCGCCGTACTACGTGATCGAGGTGAACCCGCGCGTGTCGCGCAGCTCCGCGCTCGCGTCGAAGGCAACCGGCTATCCAATCGCGCGCGTCGCGAGCAAGATCGCGGTCGGCAAGCGCCTCGATGAGATTCCGAACGCCGTGACGCAGAGGACGACCGCCGCGTTTGAGCCCGCGCTCGACTACGTCGTCGCGAAGATCCCACGCTGGCCGTTCGACAAGTTTCCGCTGGGTGACCGCACGCTGGGCACGCAGATGAAGGCGACGGGCGAGGTGATGGCGATCGACCGGTCGTTTGAGGCGGCGATCCAGAAGGCGGTGCGTTCGCTCGAACAGGGGGGCAGGTCGCTGCTCTGGGAAGACCCGGCCTGGCAGGGGGTCGATTTCTTCGAGGGTCCCCTACCCGCCACCGACGATCGCCTCTGGCGGCTCATGGCCGCGCTGCGCCGCGAAGTCGAGCCGATGGAGATCTCGCGCAAGACCGGCATCGACCCATGGTTCCTGCACAAGCTCGGCAACATCGTCGCGATGGAACGAACGCTGCTAAGCGAGGCGCTCTCGCCCGACCTGATGCGCCAGGCGAAACGTCTCGGCTTCTCTGACGAGCAGATCGGCGCGCTCGCCGGGGAGCTGCCGGAGCGCGTGCGACTGCGCCGCCTCGAGTGGGGGATCCGGCCGGCGTACAAGATGGTCGATACCTGCGCGGCGGAGTTCGACGCCGCGACGCCGTACTTCTACAGCACGTACGAGGACGAGAACGAAGCCGAGCCGCTCGAGGGCGACAAGGCGCTCGTCATCGGCTCCGGGCCGATCCGCATCGGTCAGGGGATCGAATTCGATTACTGCTCCGTGCACGCCGCGTGGGCGCTGCAAGAGGCCGGCTATCGCGCGCTCATCGCGAACTCCAATCCCGAGACCGTCTCGACCGACTTCGACACGTCGGACCGGCTCTACTTCGAACCGCTCGATGAGGAATCGGTGCGGGACATCCTCGAGAACGAGGCCGGCGTGACGGAACGGCCGATGGTCGCGCCGGGCGAGACGGCGCATATCGCGAACGGCAGCGCGCCGCCATCGATCGTGCAGTTCGGTGGACAAACAGCGATTAACCTGGCGGCGCCGCTGCACAGCGCCGGTATGCCGATCATCGGCTCGAGCGCGGACGCGATCGATGTTGCGGAGGACCGCGGACGATTCGAGGAGTTCCTCGCGCGCCTCGGCGTGCCACAGCCGCCCGGCGCCGCGATCACCAACCTCGAGGAGGCGATCAACACGGCTAACGCGATCGAGTACCCCGTCCTCGTGCGGCCGAGCTACGTCCTGGGCGGACGCGCGATGGAGATCGTGCAGAACGAGGAAGAGCTGACCCATTACGTCGCGGCTGCCGCGGAGGTCGCCGGCCCCGGCAGGCCGATCCTGATCGATAAGTACTTCGAGGGCCGCGAGGTGGAGGTAGACGCCGTCTGCGACGGCACGCAGGTGCTGATCCCCGGCATCATGGAGCACATCGAGCGCGCGGGCGTGCACTCGGGCGACTCGATGGCCGTGTACCCGCCGATCAACCTCACGCAGGCCGAGGTCGACGTCGTCGTCGACTACACGCAGCGCATCGGCGTCGCGCTACAGGTGCACGGGCTGATGAACATTCAGTACGTCATCGTGCGCGGCGATGTGTTTGTCCTGGAGGTGAACCCGCGCTCCAGCCGCACGGTCCCGTTCATCTCGAAGGTCACCGGCGTGCCGCTCGTGCGGCTGGCCGCGAACGTCATGCTGGGCCGCTCGCTTGGCGCGCAGGGCTACGACGGAGGCCTGTGGCCGGCGCAGCCGCTCGTCGCCGTGAAGGCGCCGGCATTTTCGATGTCGAAGCTGATCGGCGTCGACACGTACCTTGGGCCCGAGATGAAGTCGACGGGCGAAGTGATGGGCGTCGATTACACCTTCCCGGCGGCGCTGGCGAAGGCGATCTTGTCGGCGGAGCTGGCGCTGCCCGCAGGAGGCGGCATCCTGCTGAGCATCGCGGACCGGTACAAGGACGAGGCCGTCCCGATCATCCGGCTGCTCGCGCAGGGGGGCTTCCGTCTCTATGCCACAGAGGGAACGGCGGGCATGCTGGAGCGGATCGGGTTGCCGGTCGAGGAGGTGACGAAGCGTCTGAACGAAGGGCACCCGAACGTCGTCGACGTGATCCGCGATCACACCGTCGATGGCGTGATCAACATCCCGGAAGGCCGCCTGACCGGCACGTTGCGAGACGGCTTCCACATCCGCCGCGCGGCGGCAGAGCGCCGCATCCCCTGCTTTACCAGCCTCGATACCGCGCGCGCCGCCGCCGAGGCGCTGCTTGCCGGCGTGCAGTCTTACTCCGTACAGCCGCTCGCAGAGTACCGACGGCGATGAATACATCGTTCGCGCGCGTGGTCCAGAACGAACGCCTTTACGGCACGACGTACGTGATGTGGTTCGCTCCGTCGGACGCCGTGCGCGAGTCGCAGCCGGGCCAGTTCGTGATGCTGCGGTGCGTCGACGCGCCCGCGCTCGGCGAGACGCCGCCCGCCGCTATCGCCCTTCCCGACGACCCGCTCCTCCCACGCGCGATGAGCATCCATCGTTTCCGCCCCGGCGAGCACGGTCAAGAGTGGTCGATCCTGTACGACGTTGTCGGGCGCGGCACGGCGTGGCTGGCGTCACGAAAGGAGGGCGACCTCGTCTACTGCTGGGGGCCGCTCGGGCACGGCTATAGCGTCGGCGCCAGCTCGCGGCAGCTCCTGTTCGTCGCGGGCGGCATCGGCGTGGCGCCGCTCGTCTGGCTCGCCGACGAAGCGATCGAACAGGGCAAGAGCATTACGCTTGTGCTCGGCGGCCGAACGAAGGAGCAGATCTTTCCCGCGGCGCTCCTTCAGCCGGAGGTCGAAGTCGTCGTGATGACGGAGGACGGTTCGTTGGGCAAGCAAGGCCTCGCGACGGAGGCGTTCGTCGAGCACCTCGAGTGGTGCGACCAGGCGTTCGCGTGCGGGCCGAACGCCATGTTCCGCGGGATGGCCGACGCGATGCGGCCGCTGCGCCTGCGCCGCTCCGTGCAGGTGCTGATGGAGGAGCGGATGGGCTGCGGCACGGGCATCTGTTACGGTTGCGCCGTCGAAACGCGCCGCGGGATGCGCCTCGTGTGCAAGGACGGCCCAAATTTCGAGCTGCGGGACGTGTTCGGATGAGCGTGTTTTTGCTTCAGATGGCGGGCGCGCCGGGCTCCGGCAAGAGCGCCCTGGCGCGCCTGATCGGGGAGCGCAGCGGCGCCGTCGTGATCGATAAGGACGTGCTGAAGACGGCTGCGCTCGATGCCGGCGTACAGGACGGCGAGCGCGCCGGCGCGATCGCGTACGAGGGCCTCTTCGCGCTGGCCGGCCACCTGCTCGGACAGGACATGGCCGTTGTGCTCGACAGCCCTTCGTTCTACGACACGATCCCGGCGCGAGGCGCGGCGATCGCGGAGGCGCGCGAGGTGCCCTACTACTTCATCGAGTGCATCTGCGCGGATGTCACGGAGCTGAGCCGGCGGCTGAAGGAGCGCCCCCGGCTGCGCAGCCAGCCCGACATGCCCGTCCCGCCCGAGTGGCAAACCCATGCTCCGTCTGGCGCGTACCTGCGCATCGACACGACGCAGCCGCTCGAGCGCTGTCTGGCGCTTGCGCTGGACTACCTGGGAGCCTAACACCGTGCCCAATCCGACGCCCGACCGCATCTACACCGGCGACTGCCTGGAGATCATGCGCTCGTGGCCGGACGCCTCGGTCGACCATTGCATCGCGGACCCGCCGTTCAACATCGCCTCGGGGCGCGGACGGCGGAGCAAGAAGGGGCTCGGCTGGGCGTTCTCGTCGCACATCACGATGGAGGAGGCGTGGGACTCGTTCGGCGAGGACGAGTACTTTCGCTTCACGGTCGACTGGCTGCGCGAGGTCTGCCGCGTCGTCAAACCGAACGGGAACATCCTCGTCTTCGGCACGTTCCACAACATCTACCTGCTCGGCTTCGTGCTCGGGCACCTGCTCGACCGGCGGATCCTGAACTCGATCGTCTGGTTCAAGCCGAACGCGCAGCCGAACATCACGGCGCGCATGCTGACCGAAAGCACCGAGCAGATCGTCTGGGCCGTGAACGAGACACCGAAGCGCGCGAAGGGCTGGACGTTCAACTACTGGAAGGCGAAAGAGATGAACAACGGCCGCCAACTGCGCAACGTCTGGGAGTTTCCCGTTACCTCGAAGAAGGAGCGCGTAAACGGCGCGCATCCGTCGCAGAAGCCGCTCGCGTTGGTCGAGCGGCTCGTCCTGATTGCGTCCGGGAGCGGCGAGCTCATCCTCGACCCGTTCGGCGGCGCAGGCACGCTGGCCGTCGCGGCGCAGCGCCACGAGCGCCGCTGGGCGCTCATCGAGTCCGTCGAGGAGTATGCGGCGCTTGCGCAAAGGCGGCTCGAGGCGGAGGAACCCCTAAGCTAGGCCAAGTGCGCTGCGCACTTCAGTGCCCAGGCGCTCGCCTATCTCCTGCTTGTCGAGAAGGACGATGCCGAACTCCTCGGCGCGGCGGCGTACGTAGGTATACTTTGCTTCGCCTGTCTGCATGATGATAGGCAGGTCCGTCCCCCGATGCGTCCTCGCCGCCTCGATGACCTCCCAGCCGGTATGCACGGGCATGTCCATGTCAGTGATCAGCAGGTGGAGGTCCTGCGACAGGTCGCGCAGCACTTCGATGGCGAGCCGGCCGTTCGCGACGGGGATGCAGGCCAGGTCGAGCGGCTGAAGCAGAGAGAGGATGCGCTGGCGAAATTCCGGGAAGTCTTCGGCGATGAGCACCGAAGGCGTCGCCGCCATGCCTACGCCTTGAGCGTTGCGATGTGGTCGTTCAGATCGATGTACTGGTCGGCAGCGCCACGCAGCTCTTGCGCGGTGCTCTGACTAAAGGCGACAACTTCGACGCGGACACCCTTGCCGGCGACCAGCTCTACCAGGCGGCGGAAGTCGCCGTCGCCTGAAACGAGACTGACGATATCGAGGCGGTCGGACATCACCATGACGTCCAGGGCGAGCTCGACGTCGAAGTTGGCCTTCATCGAGCCGTCGGCGTAGCGTTTGTGAGGCTTGGTGACCAGCCGGTAACCGAGGTTGGCAAACGGCTGCACGAAGCGTTGCGCGTCGAAACGCTCCCCGGTCTCGTCGCTAATCGGAGAGTACGCGCTCGCGCGCACAAGCTCACGACCGCGCGTCAAGAACTCGAGCAGCTTTCCGTAATCGAGCTTTACCTTTTGCCGTTCTGCGGCGTACATCACGTTCGGGACATCAACGAAGATGCCGAGACGAGGACGATCAGTGCCGGCCCCTACACCTACGCCGCCGCCAACGAGGCGGTTCTCGATGGACGAGAGCGAGCCTTGCACGCTCTTCAGAGCTTCGAGCTGACGCTGCATCAGCTCGGCAAGCGTGCGGGCGTCTCCGTCGAGAACGCCGTTGGCCGTCGTCGCCGGCTTCGGACGTGAGGGCGCGCGGCCGCGTGCGGGCTCGACGCTTGCCGGCTGTTCTTGCGGCGCAGCCTCGACGGACGTCTTCTTCTTACGGCCGACGCCTCCGCGGCGGCCGCGGCGGCCGCGGGTCGTCTTGGTCCCACCGTTCGTGGCCGCGTCAGGCGCCGGCGCGCTGGACGCGCTCGCTTCGGGCGGCTTCGCCGTGCGGCGCACTGTGCGACGCGCGGGCTCGCTGTCTGGCTTATCCTTGGAAGTATCCGTAACAGACTCCTCACTCGCAGTGCGAGCCTTTGCGCCCTTCCGACCGAAGAAGCGTAAGGTCACGGGACTATTCTACACCGGCCATACTGAATTGAAGCGTACTACATCGGGCGGCTACGTGCTCGGCGACGCGGACAAAGGCCTGCGCTTGAGGTGAGTCCGGATCCGACTCGACGATGGGAACGCCGTTGTCGGCGCCCTCGCGCGTCTTCATATCGAGCGGGATCTCGCCAAGGAACTCGAGCCCAAGCTCCTCCGCCGCGCGCTGACCGCCTCCATGGCCGAAGATCTCGGTACGGTCCCCGCAGTGCGGGCAGATGAAGTAGCTCATGTTTTCCACGACGCCGAAGACCGGCACGTTGAGCTTGTCGAACATGGCGACCGCCTTCGTCGCGTCCTCCCACGCCACATCCGCCGGCGTGCTCACAATAACGACGCCCGAGATCGGCGCCTCCTGCGCCATGCTCATCGAGGCGTCGCTGGTGCCAGGCGGCAGGTCGATCAGGAGATAGTCGAGCTCGCCCCACTTGAGGTCGTGTAAGAGCTGTCGAACGGCAGTGCCGACCATCGGGCCGCGCCAAACGACGGGCGAGAGCTTCGGTAGCACGAAGCCGAGCGAAACGAGCTGGACGCCGTACTTTTCGACAATGTGCAGGCCGCGGTCCTCCTCGGCCATGAAGCCGGCCTTGAGGCCCATCATGATCGGTATGTTCGGCCCGGTCACGTCGGCGTCGAGGAGGCCGACCTTCGCGCCCTTCCTGGCGAGCGCGACAGCGAGGTTCACCGACAGCGTCGACTTGCCGACGCCGCCCTTGTTGCTCGCGATGGCGATGATGTTGCGCACACCCTCGACCGGCTTACCTTGCCCGACCGGCTGGCTCGAACGCACCTCGGCGTCCATCGTCACGTCCACCTCGCGCACGCCGGGCAGACTGAGCAGGAGCGTCTCCGCCTGCGATTTCATCTCTTCGCGTACCGGACAGGCCGGTGTGGTGAGGACGATACGGACGCTGACGCGCCCATCGCTCACGTTCACATCCTGTACGAAGCCAAGCGAGACGATATCGCGGTGCAGGTCCGGGTCCTGGACCTGCCGCAGGGTTTCGAGAACATCGTTTTCTGATGCCATAGCTATCGAGTTGCGGCCGCTTCCAGCGGCACAGCGACGACGTAGCGGCAGCACTGCGGCGAGGCGTCCGGGCAGCGGCCCACCGATACGTCCGCGCCCAGCATGCGGCTCAGAAACGTGCTGTGCCAGTTGCAGCTATCGCCGCCGGGGGCGTCGCCGAGGAGCCGGTGGAACAAGCAATTGAAGTCGCGGATCTCATACCCGCGGTCGGTCTGCTCCCACTCCGCGAAACCGCCGTCGGCGTGCATGACCTCGGTGGCAAACGAAACGCGCTCCTGGAGGGGCCAGCCTTCCAAGAGAGGCGCGTATTCGTCGGCAAGGCGGCCGGCGACGCGCTGGACGACCATCGCCGTGCGGTCTGCCGCCGACAGACCTGCGAGCGCAGCGCCGTCGAGGTAGCCGATCTCCCGCACGAGCAGCTCGACCAGGCGGTCGGAGCGGCCCGGGAAGGCGGCAGCGTGGGCCTTGGCGCTCAAGCGGAACTCGTAGTGAGGCCGCCCGTTTCCGTTTGAACGCTGCCCTGCCAGCACGAGGCCGTCGGCCTCAAGGCGCGTCAGGTGCTGGCGAATGGTCACGGGAGCGAGATGGACGGCCTCGGCCAACTGGCCGACGGTGTGAGCGCCATTGCGCTTGAGGAGGGCGAGGATCTCCGCTTTTGTGTTACTCATAAGCCGGTGATTGCCCTCAGTATAGCTTCGGGCCAGCCCGGGAGCAAGAGGTTTAGTCATATTCACGTACTTTTATCGTGCAAACCTTGACACTAGAAAACTTCTCGTGCTAGGCTAACTTCCGGGAACAAATGTCGAGATTGGAGCGTCTTGGCTAAATGGAGAGGAGATTTGGCCATGAAGAGCGAAGGAGTCGCGCTTACGGAAAGGCGTCAGCGCAAAGCTTGCCGCCACCACTGGATCATCGAGACGCCCCACGGCAAGACCAGCCGGGGCTTTTGCAAGCGCTGTGGCTTGAATCGGCGCTTCCCGAACGCGGCCGAGAGCTCGCTCTGGAACTCATCCAGCGCGTCGTTAGGACGCTGGTCGAATCGCCGCGGCGTGGCCAGGCCGACCGAGATCCGGCGCTCCGATTCCGATAACAGAAAGAACTAAGCGACCGTGGCCACACGCCCCCTGCCGAGAGGCTCCCGAGCGGGAGCCTCTCGTTATGTCCGAGGTTCGACCCGAACGCGCGCGGCTCTTATAATGGCGGGAGCGTGAACCTACAGGTCGAGCTGCCCGGCCGCAAGGGAAGCCTCACAATGGCGAACCCGGTGATGACGGCATCGGGCACGTTCAGCTTCGGTCTCGACAAGGGCCACGCCTTCGATATCCAGACGCTCGGGGCCGTCGTTACGAAGACGGTGACGCTGCGACCGCGCGCCGGCAACGCACAGACTCGCACCGCCGAGACGCCTGCCGGCATGCTCAACGCGATCGGCCTGCAGAACCCCGGCGTCGATGCCGTCTTGAAGGACATGACGCCGCGCTGGGCACGATGGCGGGTGCCGGTCGTCGTCAGCATCCTCGGCGCCACGATCGAGGAGTACGGGCGGCTCGCCGGACGCCTCGACGGCGTCGATGGCGTGGCTGGCATCGAGGTGAACATTTCGAGCCCGAACGCACAGCGCGGCGGCATGGAGTTCGGCCAGGACGCCGAGGCGGCCGCGGCGGTAACCGAGGCCGTCGTTTCGCATACGACGCTTCCCGTTATTGTCAAACTCACCCCGAACGTAACGGACATCGTCGCAGTCGCCCGGGCTGTCGTGGACGCAGGCGCAGACGCGCTCTGCCTCATCAACACACTCCAGGCGATGGCCATCGATACGGGGAGCCGCCGCCCGACCATCTCGAGCACGTTCGCGGGCCTCTCCGGCCCGGCGATCAAGCCCGTCGCGCTGCGGATGGTCTACCAGGTCGCCTCGGCGATCGACGTGCCGATCGTGGGCTGCGGCGGCTGCTCGACGGGCGCGGACGCCATCGAGTTCCTGCTCGCGGGCGCGACGGCGGTCCAGGTGGGGACGGCGACGTTCGCTAACCCGGCCGCACCGATGGACGTGCTGATGGGCATCGAGGCGTACCTGCGCGAACACGACATCGAGGACGTGCGCGAGCTAATCGGGGCGGCGCGCGCTTGACGGCGACACAGTGGCGTCGATACCGTCATTGGCATCGGGGTGTAGCTCAGCCAGGTTAGAGCGCTTGGTTTGGGACCAAGAGGCCGGCAGTTCAAATCTGCCCTCCCCGACCAACCCCTGCAGGAAACTGACGCGGCGCATGAGGGGTCTCCCTGCTGGTGCTTAGCTTCGGGCCGCTGTTATACTTGAATCAAGGTGTCGAACATAAAACGGCGGCCCTGGGAGGCGCAGAACGCGCTCTCGGGCTCCGTTGTGAAGAGGTCTACCGGCGCGCGAGCGCAGGCTCGACGCCTACCTCCGGCACATGGGCTCTCTCTGGCCGCATCCACTGAAGGGCTGGTGGTCCATCGCCTTGCTGGCTGACAAGATCGTCTCGCTAAAGCTCGCGTCCCCTCTCTGCGTCGCCAGCGGCACAAGCGTCCGTAACGTCATCGATACCGTCCAGCGGCGGCAGGCCGGGGCGGTCATCGTGTGCGACAAAAAGCGACCCGTGGGGATCATGACGGAGCGCGATGTGCTGATGAAAATCGTCGCGCGAGACGTGGACTACAGCGAGCCCGTCGACAAGCATATGACGCCGAACCCGCGCACCCTCACCGCCGACGATACCATCGGCGAGGCGATTGCGCTCATGAACAGCGAGGGGTTCCGCAACGTGCCGATCGTTGACCCGAACAGCGGCGAGGCGGTCGGTCTCTGTCAGGTGCGAGACATTATCCACCACCTTGCGGAATCGTTTCCGGAGCACGTACTAAACCTGCCGCCGCGGTCGGACCAGAAACTCGAAACGCCGGAGGGAGCTTGAGGCATGGCGAATCGTGAGAATGGAAATGTCGAAGAGCTTGACCGCGTAACCATCCGTTTCGCTGGAGACTCCGGCGACGGAATGCAGCTCGCCGGCCTTCAGTTTACGAACACCTCTGCCGTTTTCGGCAACGACGTCAGCACCCTCCCCGACTTCCCCGCCGAGATCCGCGCGCCTGCCGGGTCGCTTCCCGGCGTGAGCTCGTTTCAGGTCAGCTTCTCGAGCTACGACATCTACACGCCGGGCGATAGGCCCGACGTGCTGATCGCGATGAATCCGGCTGCGCTCAAGACGAATCTGCCCGACTTGCCGAAGGGCGGCACGCTGATCGTGAACTCGGACGAGTTCAGTGAGGCGAACCTCAAGAAGGCGACCTATGAAACGAACCCGCTCACCGACGGCGGCCTCGCCGGCTACCGCGTCATCGAGGTGCAGATCTCGACGATGAACGAGCGGGCACTGCGCGACAGCGGTCTCTCGGTACAGCAGATCGACCGGTGCAAAAACTTCTTCGCGCTGGGCATCATGTTCTGGCTCTACGAGCGCCCGCTCGAGCCGACGCTGCGCTGGATCGACGACAAGTTCTCAAAAAACCCCGTCGTCGCGAAAGCGAATGCGACGACGCTCAAGGCGGGCTACAACTTCGGCGACACGGCGGAGCTGTTCCCCGTTCACTACCGCGTGCCGCGCGCTCACCTCTCGCCCGGACGCTACCGCAACATCACGGGCAACGAAGCGACGGCTATCGGCTTCGTGACGGCATCGAAGCTCGCCGGTCTCCCGCTCTTCTACGGCAGCTATCCCATCACGCCTGCGAGCGACATTTTGCAAGAGCTGTCACGCCTGAAGCACCACGGCGTAAAGACGTTCCAGGCTGAAGATGAGATCGCTGCGGTCGGCGCCGCGATTGGCGCGTCGTTCGGCGGTTCACTCGCACTTACCGGGACCAGTGGTCCCGGTCTTGCGTTGAAGAGCGAGGCGATCGGACTCGCCGTCATGGTCGAGCTGCCGCTCGTCATCGCGAACATCCAGCGCTCGGGGCCCAGCACCGGCATGCCGACGAAGACCGAGCAGGCCGACTTGCTCCAGGTGATGTTCGGGCGTAGCGGCGAATCGCCGGTCGCGGTCGTGGCGCCGGCGACGCCGGGCGAGTGCTTCTACATGGCGATCGAAGCGTTCCGCATCGCGCTGCGCCACATGCTGCCCGTCGTGTTTCTCTCGGACGGCTACCTGGGCTCAGGCTCTGAGCCATGGCGCATCCCATCGCTCGCCGACCTGCCGCGCATCGAGGTACAGTTCGCCACCGACCCGAAGACGTTCCAGCCGTACGCGCGCGACGAGCAAACGCTCGCGCGGCCATGGGCTGTTCCCGGCACGCCGGACCTCGAGCACCGAATCGGCGGCCTTGAGAAGTCCGACATCACGGGCAACGTGAGTTACGACGCTGCGAACCACGAGAAGATGGTCCACTACCGCGCTGAGAAGGTCGCCCGCATCGCGCGGGACATCCCGCACCTCGAGGTCATCGGCGACGACGAGGGGGAGCTGCTCGTCCTGAGCTGGGGCAGCACGTATGGCGCGGTGATCACCGCCGTGCAGCGCGCGCGCGCCGCTGGCAAGTCGGTCTCGATGGCGCACCTGCGCTATCTCAACCCGTTCCCAGAGAACCTCGGCGACGTGCTCTCGCGCTACAAGAAGGTGCTGATCCCGGAGCTCAACCTCGGTCAGCTCGCAATGCTCATTCGCGCGCGCTACCTGGTCGATGCCATCAGCTACAACCGTATCACGGGCCGTCCGTTCCACGTCGCAGAAATCGAAGAGAAGATCAACGAACTCGTGCGCCAGAAGGTGGGTGTCGGATGACAAGTGAACCAATAGCACTATCGCGCAAGGACTTCGTCACAGACCAAGAGGTCCGTTGGTGCCCCGGCTGTGGGGATTATTCGATCCTGGCGCAGACGCAGAAGCTGATGCCGGAGCTCGGTATCCCGCGCGAGAAGATCGTGTTCATCTCGGGCATCGGCTGCAATAGCCGCCTGCCCTACTACATGAACACGTATGGCTTCCACAGCATCCACGGACGCGCGCCGGCCATCGCGACAGGGCTGAAAGCCTCGCGGCCGGACTTGCAAGTATGGGTGATTACCGGTGACGGCGACGGCCTGAGCATCGGCGGGAACCACATGCTGCACATCATCCGCCGGAATGTGGATGTCGTCATCGTGCTGTTCAACAACCGCATCTACGGCCTGACGAAGGGTCAGTACTCGCCGACGTCCGAGCAGGGCAAGGTAACGAAGAGCTCCCCGCTCGGCACGATCGACTACCCGGTCAGCCCGATCATGTTCGCTCTCGGCGCCGGCGCAACGTTCGTCGCGCGTTCGCTCGACATCGACACGCACCACCTCGTCGCGACGCTGGAGCGGGCGGCGCAGCACAAGGGCACCTCGTTCGTAGAGGTGTTCCAGAACTGTAACGTCTTCAACGACGGCGCCTTCATGGAGTTCGCCGATAAGGCCGTCCGGCCGGACCGGACCGTGATCCTGGAGGACGGCAAGCCGCTCGTATTCGGCAAAGAGCGCGACAAGGGCGTTAAGCTGAACGGGACGCGGCCCGAGGTTGTCGATTTGGGGAACGGCGTCAGTGAGGCGGACCTACTCGTCCACAACGAGAAGCTGGCTGAGCCGACTACGGCGTTCATACTCGCTCAGATGGAGCACCCTGAGTTCCCGGTGCCTCTCGGCGTGATGCGCGCCATCGAGCGGCCCACCTACGACGTGCTCATGGAGCAGCAGATCCAGGACGCCATCGCCGGCCGTGGCGAAGGCGACGTTGAGGCTCTCTTCAGCGAAGGCGACACTTGGACGGTAGAATAAGCAGCAGAACGTTCAGATAGCGCGAGGCTTCTCATGATCTGTCCCGACTGCATGACCGACAACATCCAGGGCGCCGACTTCTGCGAGAGCTGCGGCCGCGACCTGCACAACCTCGATCTGCCCGCCGCGGAGGACGAGTTCACCTACCATCTGCTGAACGACCGCGTGGGCGACCTGGAGCTGAAGGAGTCACGCTCCGTCTCGCCTCGCGATCCCGTCGCGTTTGCTATCCACATCATGCAGCGCTACGAAACGGGCTGCGTGCTGGTCTACGAAGACAACCACCTCGCCGGCATCATGACCGAGCGCGATGTGCTCCTCAAGGCCGCTGGCGAGAAAGTCGACCTGAACGCCCTGACGGTCGGCGCGCTCATGACGCCGGACCCGGTCCTACTCGATGAGGACGACACGCTCGCCGTTGCACTGCACAAGATGTCGATCGGCGGCTTCCGCCACATTGGCGTCGTCGCGAAGGACGGTCCGACGCGGGTCCTCTCGATCCGCGACCTGCTGAGCCACGTAAGCGCGTTCATCCACACCGCCCCCAGCGCCGTCCGCTAGCCGCGCGACCAGCGATGGCAGCCAAGCGGCCTTCCACACGAGGGCCGTTTCTCTATGGCGCAACGTACTGGACGCTGAGTAGCGGCTCGTTAACGCTACCACCGTTGTCCCCGCTGGCATAAATCGCCGCGGCCGAAGATCCTCCCTCGTTCCCATCAGCGATCCGCCAACCGAAGTTGCTGGCGCCGTCGATCCAACTCTGCACATCGCCAGTGACGTTGAAGGTGACGCAGCCGCCGAGCAGCGGCACGTTAATCGAGTCCGTCGCGCCCGCCGCGACGCCAGGCTGGGTGTTCCACGTTACGTCCGCCTCCGCCCAGCTCGCCGTGACGGCGATTACGTCGTGCTGGCGGCCGATGGCGGCGAGCAGCGGCGGGATCGCATAACACAGCGTCAGGCTCGCATCTTCGATTGTCGCCCCGGCCGGTATCGAGGACAGGTCAAACAACATGAACGAGCGCTGTACCCCGCTCGAGTCGGGGTCGACGTTGAGGTGCGGGCCGGTTCCGAAGTTTGAGTCGGGATTGTTTTCGATGACGCGGGTGTCTTGGGCTGCCGGAAGCGTAACGATGACCTGGGCGGGAGTGGGCGTTGAGGTCGGTGTCGGCTGCTTCACAGTGACGCTGCCACTCTCCGTAGCAGCCTTTACCATCTCGCCGCTGACGCGCGTTATCTCGGCATCGTGGACTTCCATCTCCGACTGGCCGGGATCGACCGTTGCAAACACGATCGTCGCTAGAACGCCGACGCCGGCAGGGCCGGTCTCCGGGCCGCTGGTTATGCACTCGAACCGGATCCTGTCTGGATCGACATCGGGCGGCTGGCAGGTCACGGTGCGTCCCGTCGAGCCCAAGAACGAACCGTTCGTGATGCTGACGGAGCTCAGGACCTCCTCGTCCCAACGTATGTCGATGTTGTAGCCGCCGAGATTGATCGCGTCCTCGATCATGACGTCTACTGAGACGGACGGGCCGACGGTGGTCTGGTCTGCGGGCTGTATGTAGACCTTCACGGGCGGCAGCGGCGTCTCGGTTGGCGTAGGCGTCTCTGTTGGCGCGCTCGTTGGCGTTGGCGTACTGGTCGGCGTGGGGGTCTTCGTTGGCGTTGGTGTGCCCGGCGTCGGCGACGCGGTGTTCACGGCGGTAGGCAGCGGTGTTGGAACAACCGTGGCGACGGCCGTCGAAACCGCAGTTGGCGTAGCCGTAGGCAGCGGCGTTTCCGTGGCGCTAACGGTAGGCGTCTCCGTTGGCCGGATGAGCGGAGTATCCGTCGGTGTGACGTTAGGTCCCAGCGTCTCCGTCGCCGGCACGTCGGTCGGTAGCACCGTCCGAAGCACCGTCGGTACCGCTGTTGGGACGGCGGTCGGCAGCGGTGTCGCAGGCATGATGGGCGTCGGCGTGAGCACAGGCGTTGGCGTGCGCACAGGCGTCGGCGTACGCGTTGGGACCGTAGTGCTGGTCGCTGTGGGCCGCGGCGTGTTCGTCGGCGCGCGCGTCGGCGTGTTCGCCAGCACAGGAGTCGGCGTGTTCGGCGGCACAGGCGTCGGCGTGCTCGTGGGCCGAGGCGCAGCGGTACTCGTAGGTGGCGGATCCGTAGGCACACGCGTCGGGGCTATTTCCGGCAGCGATGCGGCCGGCTCGCTGGGCGTCTCGGTCTCAGGAGAGCGCGGCGTGGCCGTCGACGACGTCGCCGGGCTGTCCCCTGGCGCGCTGGCCGGCGGTTCGGCCGGGAAGTGGACGACATCGATGCGCTCGACGGTTTCCGACGAAGGCGAGCAGAACGGTAGCCAGCGTCCGCAACGCGGAACGTGAGCGCTCCCCCGTTTGGGGATCCTGTGTACTGGCAGTGGGTGCGGCGGGCACGTCAGGCCACCTGCGCGAGCGGGTCGTCCGGTAGCCTGAATCCCTTCAATGCGGGGTCTGTACGGCGGAGGCGCTCCCAGTCCGGGATGAGGCGCTCGAAACGTACGAGGATGCTGCGATCGAGTTTGCCATCCTCAGCTTCGCGCCGCATGATCGCGACGGACTCATCGACCGTCATCGCGTCACGATACGGACGGTCGGTGGTAAGAGCATCGTAGATGTCGGCGATCGCAGCGATGCGTGGGATGACGGTTAGCTCGGTGGCGCGCTTGCCGCGCGGATAGCCGCTGCCGTCGAGTTTTTCGTGGTGGCCTCCTACGAAGGCGATCACTTCCGGGGCGAGATGCACCGGCTTCAGGATGTCGAGGCCGACGTGCGGGTGGCGCTCGATCATCTCACGCTCCTCGGGCGTCAGCCGGCCCGGCTTGAGGAGGATGGAGTCGCGCACGCCGATCTTGCCGATGTCGTGCAGGTAGCCACCGATCTCGAGGTGCTGGAGTGTCGCCACGGCAAGGTCCATGTCTTCGCCGATCAACACCGCGAGCTGTCCCACGCGCGAGGAGTGGCCGGCGGTATACGGATCGCGCGCGTCGATCGCGGACGTCAGCGCCCGGATGGTGGCGAGGTGCTGGCGCTGGAGGCGCTCCGTCATCAAGTCGAAGGAGTTCGCGAGCACCCCCACCTCGTCCGATGTGTGGACACCGGAGCGAGCCGTGAGGTCGCCCGCCGTGACGGCTCGCGCGGCCTGGACAAGGCGTAGGAGCGGCCTCGTCAGGCTGCGCGCCAGCAGCCAGCCCGCTGCCAGCACGATGCTCATCGTGAGCGCGAACAGCGCGCCGAGCTGCCAGCGCGTCGAGCTGCCGGCGCTCAGAATGAACGACGACGGCAACGCGACGGAATACATCCCGACGGCCTGATTGCGGATCACCACCGGTCCATACAGGAGGTCGAAGTCGCGGCCGAACAGCGTCTTGCTCTCGCGAATGGCGCCCGGCTGATCGAAGTCGGCGGCGACCGAAGCGTGGGGCGTGAGGTTGCCTTCGTCTTTGCTCTCCGGCGTGACGAACGTCGAGGCGAGCGGCGCGCCTTCGAAGTCGTAAAACGTGATGTCGGCGAGCGCTTCCGTCTTCGCGACCGGCAGGAACGATTGCAGCAGGCTTCCGATGAGCACGACGCCCGCGAACGTTTCACCATCGTAGATCGGCCCGGCCGTGTAGAGCGCATACCCGTACTCCGTCTGGACGATCTGCGCATACTTGTCGCCGAGGCTGTCCTGGTCCTGCGCGACGACGCGCTGGACCGCGGGCCAAGTCGACCGGTCCGCGTCGTCCGCGATCGGTTCGTACTGGAGGGCCTCGCTATTGGCGAGATGCGCTCCGTACACGCGCTCGCCACGCACATCGAGGACCTCGACAAGCTCTGTCTGGCTGTTGGCGGCCAGCGGCAGAACCAGACTGTTCAACTTGTCGCCATCGCCGTTCTCTGCCGCCCCCGCGACGCCATCGGTAAACGAAATGCCGCGGACAACCTCGAGGTGTTGTCGCTCGCGCCGCACGACGGAGTCGGACGTCACGCGCCCGGCCTCAGCCAACTGGTTCTCGAAGCGTTCCTGCAGGGAGCCCGTGACGAGGCGCGTGGCCATGAACGTGCCGGCCGCCGCGATCACGGCGGTCAGCACAACGTACGGCGCGATAATCTTCCAGCGGATATGGCGGGTGGGGAAGAAGATGCTCTTCCCCACCCAGGCCGCTGCCAATCGTAGCTGAGTCATAGCTACAGATAGTATCGGCCGGGTACGCCGTCTAAGGGATAGCCTGATGCCCAGGTACAAGGAGCCGCCCCACGAGCTGTGAGGCGGCTCCTCTATGGTCCGATGGCGACCCCGAGCAGATTCGAACTGCCGATCTCCGCCTTGACAGGGCGGCGTGTTAGGCCGCTACACCACGGGGCCGTTAGGCACAGGCAGCCACAAGGCGGCCTCTGCAGATATCACTATAACACGGGCGGTCTGCGCACAACATCGGCGCGCTAGCGAGGCATACAGCCGTCCGCTATGATGGCGCGGGCCGCCTCGACCCGTGGAGCCTTCTGTGACCAACGACCAACCGTTCGGCCTGTTCCAGGCGATGTACACCACCCGTATCCTGCGACGCTTTCGACCGGACCCTATCCCCGATGCCCTCTCCCAGCTCGTCGACGCGCAGCGCACGGAAGTAAAGGAGGCCTAATGGACCCGAGCGGCAGAGTCGCGATTATCTCCGGCGGCGCGTCCGGCATCGGATTCGCCACGGCGAAGCTGCTCTCCGCGAACGGCGCGCGCGTCGTCCTCGCCGATCTACAAGCGGAGCTCGGAGCGCAGGCCGTCAAGGACATCGAGTCCTCGGGCGGCGACGCGCGCTTCCTTCGCACGGACGTCACATCGCTCGACGATGTGCAGGCGCTGCTCGCTTTCGCGACGCGCGAGTTTGGTCGCGTCGATATCGTGCACAACAACGCCGGCGTCTCCGAGCGCGGCGACTTCTTCTCGATGACAGCGGAGCAGTGGCAGCGGACCGTCGCGGTGAACCTGCAGGCCGTCATCGGGGCAACGCAGCTCGAGGTGCAGCACATGCGCAAGCAAGGCGGAGGCGGCGTGATCGTCAACACCGCGTCGATGGGCGGCCTCGTTCCGATGGCGGCGAACCCCGTCTACGCGGCAACGAAGGCCGGTGTGGTCCAGTTCTCCCGCTCGCTCGCCTACCTGGCGGGCGAAGGCATCCGAGTGAACGCGGTCTGCCCCTCGTTCACCGACACGCCGATGGTGCGCCAGGGCGAGCCCGCCGCGATCGAGGCCGCATTTGGCGCAATGACGGCGGAGGTCGGCGGCGTCCTGAAGCCCGAGCAGATCGCCGAGGGCGTGCTGCAGCTCGTTCGGGACGACTCGCGCGCGGGCGCCATCCTGCGCGTGACGGTACGCGGCGGTATCGACTACGCATTCGAGCGACGATAGGAGGCGAAGATGGCAGGACGCTGGGACACCGTGGACGTCGATGGGGCGATGCGCTGCTACGTGACGCTGCCGACAGGACAAGGGCCCTCCCCCGCCGTCGTCGTAATACAGCACGCCGGCGGAGTCGACGACTTCGTGCAGTCGATGACCGACCGCATCGCAGAAGCGGGCTTCGTCGGGATCGCGCCGGACCTCTACCATCGCGAAGACCCGAACAGCAGCGACGACCCGCTCACGCGCATGGGACGCCTGCGCGACGACAACGTCGTGAAGGACGTCAACGCCGCGATCGCGCACGCGAAGACGCTCCCTGAGGCTCGCGCTGACTCGGTCGGCATCACGGGGTTCTGCATGGGCGGACGCGTCAGCTATCTGATGGCGGCGCAGAACCAGGAGCTCCGGGCCAGCGTGGTGTTTTACGGCGGCAACATCAAGCGGCCCTGGGGCAACGGCCCGGCGCCGTTTGAAATGAGCGGCCGGATTTCTTGCCCGGTCCTCGGCCTCTTCGGTGAGGAAGACGGCAACCCCAACCCCGCCGACGTCGCGGAGATCGACGAGAAGTTGACCAGTCTCAATATCTCACACGAGTTTTACAGCTACTCCGGCGCCGGCCACGGCTTCATGGGCGCAGGCCGCCCTGCCTATCGAGAGGACGCGGCGAACGACGCCTGGACGAAGTGCGTTGGCTGGTTCCGCCGCTACCTAGCGTAGCGTGGAGGACATCGGGCCGGGCACGCTGAAGTGCGTGAGCGCCTCGTCGCCGGCCCGCTCGCTCCGGGACGTGATCGAGGCCGCCTTGCTCGAACACGTCGCGCCGCACAACGTGCGTCATCTGCACGCCGGCACCTTCGCTGTCTACACGGACGCGGAGCCGAGCGACATTCGCGACTGGCTTGCGGCGCTCTGGCGCGAGGGCGAATCGTTACTGGTCGTAGAGTTTGAGCGCTGGTCGGGCCACGGCGACGCGATCGATCGCCGCTGGCTGCTCCGCCGCGGGCACTAGCCGGCGCGAGGGGTCCCCAGCGTCTCGATGCCTCCGATGTACGGCCGAAGCGCTGCCGGGACGCGCACGGTGCCATTGGGCTGCTGGTGTACTTCGAGCAGTGGCACGAGGATACGCGGCGTCGCGATGACCGTATTGTTCAGCGTGTACACGTGGCGCACCTTGCCGTCCTCACCTCGATAGCGTACATCCGTCCGGCGCGCCTGCCAGTCGTGGAACTCCGAGTTCGAGTGCGTCTCGCGGTAGACCTGCTGGCTCGGGATCCAGCACTCGATGTCCCACATGCGCACCTTGCCCGCGCCCATCTCGCCCGTGCACGTGCGTACGATCCGGTACGGCAGCTCGAGCGCCTGCAGCACTGCCTCCGCGTTGCCGAGGAGCGTCTCAAACCAGCGATGCGACTCCTCCTTGTCGGCGACGCACGCAACGTACTGCTCGATTTTGTAGAACTGGTGGACGCGCAGGAGGCCGCGCACGTCGCGGCCGGCGGCGCCGGCCTCGCGCCGAAAGCAGGCCGAGAAGCCTGCGTACTGCCGCGGCAGCGCGGCCTCCGGCAGGATCTCGCCGTGATGAAGGTAGTTCAGCCCCACCTCCGCCGTTCCGGAGAGATAGAGGTCGTCCTCGACGCGGTAGACGTCTTCTTGTCCTGAGGGGAAGTGCCCTGTCCCGAGAAAGGCCGCCTCGCGAGCGAGCGACGGCAGGCCGATGAGCGTAAAGCCCCGCTGCCGGATAACATCGATCGCGAAGCGCCAGACCGCCATCTCGACGAGGGCGAGATCGCCGCGCAAGGCGTAGCTGCGCGAGCCGGCCACCTGCCCGATGCGCCCCAGCTCCGCCCAATCGTTCAGCTCCAGCAGCTCGATATGGTCGCGCGGCGTGAACGAGAACTCCGGCGCCTCGCCCCAGCGGCGCAGCTCGACGTTGGATTCCTCATCGCGGCCGACAGGTTCGCCGGGACCGGGGATGTTGGGGACCTTGAGCAGGAGCGTCTGGAGCTCCTCCTGTAGCTCGCGCAGGCGTGGCTCCGTCTCCTTGAGCTGGTCACCGAGCGCGCGTCCGCGTTCGATGAGCGCAGGACGCTGCTCGGGCGACGCCTTGCCGGTCGCCTTCGAGACGATGTTGCGTTCGCGGCGGACGTCCTCGACCTGGACGAGAAGCGTCTTCACCTCGCCGTACAGCGCCAGCAAGCTGTCGAGATCGAGATCGACGCCCTTGGCCTCGATGGCGCGCCGGACGACGTCGGGGTTCTCGACGATGAAGTCGGTATCGAGCACGAGCGCTTCCCTAGCCGCCTACTCCGCTTTCGTAGGCAGCTTGAGCTGCGACGCTACGAGCCGGTCGCGAAGGCGGTCCGGAACGACGCTCTTGATGATGCGCTGGACCGTCGCGTCGAAGCCAACGATGTAGCGCGTGCGCGGGCGGCCGGACGTGAGTGCGTGCTCCACAGAGCGCGCGACGCGGTCGGCCGGGATACCGGCGTCCTCGAACTTGGTCGCCGCGTCCTTCAGCGCGTTGAACGCCTTGCCGTAGAGGCGCGTCGCCTCTTCGGGCGCGTTCCGCTGAAAGTCGTCGGCCTCACGGATACCCTTCTGCCAGATCTCCGTCTTAATGCTGCCCGGCTCGATCAGCGCGACGTGGAGGCCCCACGGGCGCAACTCCTGCCGGAGCGAGTCGCTGATCGCCTCCATGGCGTGCTTTGACGCCGTGTACGGGCCCAGAAACGGCGTCGCCATCTTACCGGCGATCGAACCGATGTTGACGATGCGTCCGTGCGCCTTGCGGATGAGCGGCAAGAACGCCTGCACCATCGCGACCTGGCCGACGACGTTGACCTCGAGCTGCTTGCGGATGTCATCCGGCGTGAGGAACTCGAGCGGACCGTTGATGCTGATGCCCGCGTTGTTGACGAGACCATGGAGGCCGCCTTCGCCGACGGCGGCGGCGACGGTCTGCACGGCGGCATCGATCTGCTGCTGGTTAGTAACGTCGAGCGTGATCGGCGTGAGGCGGTCCGACGCCCCCTGCTTCAGACGCTGGCCGTCGGCCTCCTTGCGAACGCCGGCGTAGACACGCCAGCCGGCCTTGTCGAGCCGGAGCGCGCACGCCTCGCCGATACCTGTCGAGGCGCCCGTGATGAGCACGGATCTCATGCCTGTTCCGTCAGTTGTCATCGAACGTCCTTCCTGCTAATCGAAGCACCACCCCAGCTCATGCATCTCGCCATCTTACCTCGTAGAGGCGGACGGGTTCGCAAGCGTTTAGTCAATGTCTACAATTCTGATGAAGTCAGCCTCGCCGAGAATCCGGAGTGGCTGCCCGGAGAGAATCAAAGATTCCGCTTTGCGGTGTTTGGAGCTTAGCTGGTGCCCAGCTAAGCGACGGATGTCTTGGTCTCCGACCACGAGGAGTGTGGTATTCTTCGTGACGGATGTCTCTACATTGCACCCAATTGATGCTGCAAGGTCAGCCGCCTCGCGACGGGGGATGGTAAGGGCACCAGTAAAAACGATAACTTCACCAGCAAAGGGGCCTTCTGGATTCCCTGTCAGCTTGATCGGAGAAGGCGCGTTGCGCTCCGAAGAGATTCGAACTAACCAGTCTTCGACGGATCGCCCCGTTTCCGCCATGGCGCGTGCAAGGATCATACCCGCCACCCGGGCATCCTCATCTGCTCTGTGATGGATGAAGGTGATGCCGCACCACCGGGCCATATCGGCGAGGCCATAACCTGACTTCGCAAATTGAGGCCAAGTGCGCCGAACGACCCGGGCAGTATCAAGCCACCGGCACTCAATTGCTGGGATCTGGTACCTTTCAGTCGCGCGATTCATAGCGAGCCGGTCGAACGCGGTATGGGACACGACGATCCGTCCGTTGAGGAGGGGTCTAAGCGACTCCATCGCCACAGGGAAGGTGCCGCTACCGCCGACACTGGACTCGTCGATGCCGTGAATCGAAACGTTGACGGGGTTAAACTCGTCCTCAGGATCGACGAGTGTCTGGAAGGTGTGCGATGGCTTCGAGTCCTTGAAGGTAACGACGCCGACTTGGCAGATACTAGCCAAGTCCGCATTGGCAGTCTCAACGTCTATCGCCGTGAAGTCCATCACCACCTTCGGGTTAGGCATGGACGGCCAGGGCGCATGGCCATGCGCCCCTACGGGCGGCGAGCCGTGCTCGCCAGGGCGCAGCTAAAGCTACGCCCCTACAGATGTTGGCGGCAAGCACTACTCGAAGTCCCAGACGCCGCCGTCCTTGAACTTGCGCAGGATGCGCCGCGCGACGACCATGCGGTGCACCTCGTCCGGGCCGTCGTAGATGCGGGCGGCGCGCGCGTTGCGGTACATCGACTCGAGGGGCGTGTCGCCGGAGACGCCGAGGGCGCCGTGGACCTGGATCGCGCGGTCGATGACGTCGTGGAGAATCTTCGCACCCCAGAACTTGATGAGCGAGATCTCAACGCGCGCCTCGTCGCCCTGATCGATCTTGGCGGCGGCCCACTGCGTCATGAGGCGCGCAGCCTGGATTTCGGCGGCGGAGTCGGCGATCCAGTTCTGCACCGTCTGCTTCTCGGCGAGCGAGCTGCCGAAGGCCTGGCGCGAGAGTGCGCGTTGACACATCAGCTCGAAGGCGCGCTGCATCTGGCCAAGCCAGCGCATGCAGTGGTGAATGCGCCCGGGGCCGAGCCGCTTCTGCGCGATGCGGAAGCCATCGCCCGGCTCACCAAGAACGTTGGTGACGGCAACGCGGACGTCTTCGTAGCGGATCTCGCAGTGCGAACCGGCGGTCTCGCCCATGACGGGCACCGCACGGATGACGTTCACGCCGGGCGTATCGAGCGGCACAATGATCTGCGACATGCGGCGGTGCGCCTCCGCATCGGGGTCGCTTACGGCCATGACGATCGCAAACGTCGCGCCGATGGCGCCGGAGGTGAACCACTTGTGTCCGCTGATCACCCACTCATCGCCGTCGCGAACGGCGCGGGTCTGGAGGCCGGTCGGATCGGCGCCGGAGACCTCCGGCTCGGTCATCGAGAAACACGAACGGATGTCGCCGGCGACGAGCGGCTTGAGCCAGCGGTCCTTCTGCTCGGCCGTGCCGAACATGTGCAGGATCTCGGCGTTACCGGTGTCGGGCGCGGCGCAACCGAACGCGCGGGGCGCGTACGGACTGCGGCCGAGGATCTCGTTGACGTAGGCGTAGGGCAGAAAGCCGCGGCCGGTGCCGCCGGCCTCGGGGCCGATGAACATGGCCCACATGCCGTCGGCTTTGGTGCGAGACTGGAGGTCCTTCATGAGGGCGGCCGCGTCGTCGCCGCCCTCCTCGAAGATGTGCTCGTTCGGGTAGACGTACTCCTCCATGAAGGTCTTGACCTTCTTGCGGAGCTCTTTGATCTCGGGCGTCAGGGCAAAATCGACCATGAAAAATTACCTCGCGGCTAGAATCGGAGTTGGCGGGCGGGATTGTAACACTCGATGGGCGGAAAGGCGAACGCACGGCTTCGGCCGTGTGTGGAGATGCGACGTGGAGCGGAAGACGAAGCCGACTCAGTTTACCTCCGTCTCGAACTTCTAGCCGACGAGGAACGCGGCCAGCATCCCGAGTGCCGCCAACGCCATCAGCCCCGCCGTGAGCGCGCCGAGCAGGACCGAAAGCCGGCCGCTGCGATGCTTCCCCAGGACCCGCTCGTCTGCGCTGATAACCGTGATCGCCGCGATCAGTCCCGGGGCGATCACGCCGTTCACCACCGCAGCGATGAAGAGCGCCCGCACCGCCCCTACACCCGATAGCGCGATCGCCAGGCCGACCGCTGTCGCGAGCGCAATCGCCAGATAGAACTGCGGCGCCTCCGACGGCTTGTTCTCCAACCCCTCGCGCCAGTCGAACACCTCGGCGATGGCATAAGCCGCGGAGCCGGACAGGATCGGGATCGACAGTAGCCCCGTACCGATGAACCCGATGGCGAAGAGCCGCGTCGCCTGGTCGCCTGCCAGCGGCCGCAGCACTTCCGCCGCCTCTCGCGCCGTGCTGATCTCGTGAATCCCTGCCGGAAAGAGCGTCGCCGCGGTCGTGAGCACGATGAAGTAGAAGACGACGTGGGCGATGATCATGCCGAGGTCGGTATCGAACACGGCACGTCGGAGCTCAGGCTCGGTGCCTGTCTCCTCATGATGCTGGTGAAGCTCCTCGACCTCCTCGGACGTCTGCCAGAAAAAGAGGTACGGTGAGATCGTTGTGCCCAGCACGGCGACGATGGTGGTGATATACGCGGCATTAAACCGTACGACCGGCTGGAACGTGTAGCGCAGCGCCCTTCCCCAGTCCGGCCCGGCGACGAACGCATCGATGACATAGGCGAACAGCACCAGCGTCAGCACTTTCAGGTACTTCGCATAGACCCGGTAAGGGACCACGATCTCCGTCGCTGCTATCGCGACGCCGACCGGCACGACAATCGCCGCCTGCCGCATCCCTGTCAGCAGCTCGATGCCTGAGGCGACCGCAGCGAGGTTGGCACCCATGTTGATGGTGTTCGCAACGAAGAGCAGTACCACCATGAAGAGCAGCAGCCGGCGCGAGTAGTGCCGCCGCAGGACGGCGGCCAGCCCGCTCCCTGTGACGAGGCCGATTCGGGCGCACATATTCTGCACCGCCGCGTTCAGCGGCAGCGTGAAGAGGCTGGCCCAGAGCAGGCTATACCCTGTCTGCGCACCCGCCAGCGAGTACGTAGCGATGCCGGAGGGATCGTCGTCGGCAGCGCCGGTAATGACGCCGGGGCCGGGTAGGCTCCACAGTTCGGTCGTCAATTCGCGAAGACGGTGGCGAACCCTGGCGTTCAACATGGCTTAGTGTAACGCCAGCAGCGCTCCTAAAGAGGAACGCTCACTCCTTCGGCGCCAACCTCAGTAGCTTCAGCGCCTCTACGACGACAAGTGGGACCAGCGACAGGCCGCCAATTGCGAGCCATTCCTGCACGGAAAAAGGTTCCGTACGAAACGGACGCTGCAACCAGGGCACGTAGATCACGGCGAACAGCAGAGCAATCGACAGAGCGACGGCGCCGATCACCCAGCCGTTGTTCGCAAGCTGGAAGACCGGCCGCGTTGGGCTGCGGAAGTTGAACGTGGCAGCGAGGTGGGCGCCGATCAGCGTGGCGAACGTGAACTGCCTTGCCAGCTCCACGTCTCCGGCGGTCCGCCCCCACGTATACGCGATCAGGGCAGGCGTGGCGACCAGTGCGCCGATGCCGATGACGGGAAGAAGCGACCGGACGCCGAGGATCCCCGCCGCTGGCGAGCGGGGCGGCCGCTGCATGACGCCCGGTTCCGAGGGATCGAGGCCAAGCGCGAGCGCCGGGAAGCTGTCGGTCAGGAGGTTGACCCAGAGGATCTGCAGGGGCAAGAGCGGAGTCGTTCCGTCGACGGTCAGGACTAAGAAGACGACCGCCAGCTCCGCCAGGTTGCAGGTGACGAGATAGTGGACGAACTTCCGGATGTTGTCGTAGATGGTCCGTCCGTCCTCGATCGCGGCCACGATGGAGTGAAGGCTGTTGTCGACGAGGACGATATCCGAGGCGTCGCGGGCGATGTCCGTCCCGCCCTGCCCCATGGCGACGCCGACGTCCGCGGCGCGCAGCGCGGGAGCATCGTTCACGCCGTCGCCGGTCATGGCGATGATGTGGCCGAGCCGACGGAGCGACTCGATCAGCCTAAGCTTGTGTCTGCTCGAGACCCGGGCGAAGACGTTCGCCTGTGCGACCGCTCTGTCGAGCTCGGTGTCCGTGAGCTCCTCGACTTGCCGCCCGAGGACGACCTCGCCGGCAGGCAAGTCGAGCTGTCTCGCCACAGCGCGGGCCGTGCTGGGATGGTCGCCCGTCAGCATGACGGTCCGGATGCCAGCGGCGCGCGCGCGCGCGATCGAAGCCTTGGCGTCGGGGCGCAGAGGATCGGCGAGGCCCACGAGCCCGAGCAGGACGAGCTGCTCCTCGATCGCTTCATCGTTCCCAGACCGCAGGAGGCGCTGGGCAAACGCGAGGACGCGCATGCCCCTGCCGGCCATACTCCTGGCTGCCTGCAGGAGGTCTTCGCGAGCAGGGTCGTCGATCTCGCGCTCTCGGCCGTCCAACAGCACGGCCGCCGCCAGCGGAAGGATAACCTCCGGAGCTCCCTTCGTAAACGCCATGACGCCGCTCGTCGTCTGGGAGACTACCGCCATGCGGCTGCGCTCGGCGTCAAACGGCAGCTCATGCAGCCGGGGGGCCTTTGCGCGCACCTCCTTCGCGTCCATGCCAAACCGCCTGGCGAGATCGAGCAGAGCGCCCTCGGTGGGATCGCCGACCGCCCGGACAAGGCCCGCGCCATCCTGCGGGCTCGCGTCGTTGCACAGCACGCCGGCGATCAGCAGGCGGGTGAGCGTGTCGCTCCGGCCACTTAAGCTGCTTCCGCCTTCGACCAATACCACGGGATGGCCCTCGATCCAGAGCTCCTGAGCATTCATCCGGTTCTCGGTGAGCGTCCCGGTCTTGTCGACGCAGATCACTGTGACCGAGCCGAGCGCTTCCACCGCGGCGAGCCGCCGAACAATCGCATTCCGGCGCACCATGCGCTGGACGGCCAGCGCGAGCACGATCGTCGTGGCCGCGGGGAGGCCCTCTGGAATGGCCGCCACGGCGAGGCTCGCTGACGTGAGGACCATCTCGCTGACGTCAATGCCGCGCAAGAGTCCGACGATGAAGACAAGGGCACAAAGACCGCCCGCACCGTACACCAGCCAGCGGCCCATCTCCGCCAAGCGCCGCTGGAGCGGAGTGCTGCGCGGCGCCTGGCCTTGCAGTGAGGCAGCGATGCCGCCCATCTCCGTCCGTTCGCCGGTTGCAACGACGACGGCCAGCGCGCGACCGTTGACGACGAGACCACCCTGGTAGACCATGGAGGTTCGTTCGGCCAGGTCCGCCTCGGCAGGAACCGGCGAAACGCTCTTGTCGACGGGGATGGACTCGCCCGTCAGGAGCGCCTCGTTCAGCCGAAGCGCCGCGACCTCAAGAAGCCGCGCATCCGCAGGAACGATGTCGCCAGCCTCCAAGCGGAGGATGTCCCCCGGCGCCACCTGTGCCGCCGGCGAGACGGCGAAGGCGCCGCTACGCAGCACGGTAGCCGTCGGCGCCGACAGCGAGCGGAGCGACGCCAGCGCTCGCTCGGCCCGGTACTCCTGAGCAAAGCCGAGCGCCGCGTTGATGACGATGATGCCGAGAATAGCTGCGGCGTCAAGCCGTTCCCCGAGCGCGAGGGCGAGGGCCGCAGCGACGACCAAGACGGCGATGAGGAACTGTGCGAACTGCCGCCGCAGCAAATCCAGCCAGCCGGGACCCCGCTCTTCCGGCAGCCGGTTGGGACCCCATTGCTGAAGCCGGCGCTGCGCCTCGTGTTCAGACAAACCTTCGCCGGGGTCTACCCCCAGCTTTTCGCAGACAACCGAGGACGGTCCGGCGTGCCAGGCGGGGTTTGCCCTGTCACGAAGCGATGCGTCTGAGCGCGAGCGGCGCGGGCCAGCGGGCCGCTTGTCCTCCGAAGATTGGTGTGCGGGAACCCTCACGCTTTCGCCCCAGCACTTCGCGACATCGCTCGCACAATGGATTTCCGGACCTCCTCCACCGCCAGAAAGACGATCGGAAACGAGGCCAGCACCGGCCAGTACGTGCGGTCGATTGGCTCCAGATCGAAGATGTGACGCAGAGGCGGCAGGCCGATCAGCGCAGTCAGCAGTAAGATCTCCGCCGCGATACCGATTAGGAGGGCGCGATTCGCCAGCATCTCGCGGCCCAGCGCCGAACCGTGTTCGCTCCGGCACGCGAACGCATTGGCTACCTGGCAAGCGACGATAGCCGCCATCGTGACGGTCGTTGCTGCGCGGTACTGCGCGCCCTCATCGGCGAGGCCGTGGAAAACGTGTCCCGTCATGTCCCACTGGACGTAGAAATAGGCGGCCAGGCTAAGCGCTGCGGCTAGCATCCCGAGGAAGCCCAGCGCCCTCAGCAGCAAGCCGGCCGAAACGATGCGCTCGTTCCTAGCGCGGGGTGGTCGCTGCATCACGCCGGGATCGGGCGGATCGATCCCCAGCGCGATCGCCGGGAACATGTCCGTTCCCACGTCGACAAGCAGCACTTGCAAGATCGTCAGCGGCAACGGCACGCCGACAAGTACAAAGAGAACAAAGGGGGCGGCCTCCGCGACGTTGCTGGTTAAGACATAGGTCAGAAACTTCTTGATGTTGGCGAACACCGTTCGTCCTTCTTCGACGGCGCGGACGATCGTGGCAAAGTTGTCGTCCATGAGCACCATGTCTGCCGCTTCGCGCGCGACGTCCGTTCCGGTACGCCCCATCGCGATGCCCACTTCGGCTGCCTTGAGCGCGGGCGCGTCGTTCACGCCATCTCCCGTGACCGCCACGATGTGCCCCAGACGCTGATACGCTTCGACCAGCCGGAGCTTGTGTTCCGGTGTGACGCGAGCGAAGACGGTGGGTTGCCGGTCCGCCAGCAGTTTCCCGAGCGCATCGTCGCTTAGTGCATCGAGTTCTGCTCCCGTTACCGCGTCATCGGCGCTAGACGCAATGCGAGCTTCGCGCGCCACCGCGAGCGCCGTGTGCGCGTAGTCACCTGTGAGCATCACGACCTGGATGCCCGCGCTGTGGCAGCGCTCGACAGCCTCCGGGACTTCGGACCGGAGCGGATTATCGAGACCGACCAGTCCCAGGAAGACCAGGTCCCTCTCTACTCGATCGATGTCCTTCACATCGTTCTCGTCCCGTGCGTCGCGATAGGCGAAGCCGAGGACGCGCAGTCCGCGATCCGACATGTCTTCGACGCGCCGTTGCAGTTCTATCCGTCTCGCGTCGTCGAGGACGCGCGGAGTGCCGGCTCGCAGTTCGCCCGTACACCGCTCGAGTATCTCCAGCGGCCCGCCTTTGGCAAAGACCTTCAACTCGCCGTCACGCTCATGCAGCGTGGCCATACTGCGACGCTCGGCGTGAAAAGGGTACTCCCGAAGTCGACGCCACTGGCGGCGAATCGCGTCCGGATCCAGACCTCCCTTGATCGCCAGAACGAGCAGCGCTTCATCCAGCGGGTCGCCCAGCTCAGCGACGCGAGTGTCCGAGCGCGGAGGAATGCCGTTGTTGCAGAGGACGGCGCAGCGCAGCAGTAGTTCTAGCGACGCGACCTCGTCCCTGCCGCTGTCGTCCGCCTCTCGCAGCTTGCCACCCAATCCATATCCTTGTCCGCTGATACCATAGTGGGCTTCGCCGGCCCAGACCTGGCGGGCTGTCATCTCGTTCATTGTGATCGTGCCCGTCTTGTCGGTGCAGATGACCGTCGTGCAACCCAAAGCCTCCGCCGAAGAAAGCCGCTTCACGATCGCGTTGTGGTGTCCCATCCGTTGCACCGTCAGCGCGAGCGCAAGCGTCACGGTTGGAAGAAGCCCTTCGGGAACGATCGCGACGAGGATGCCTACGCCAAAGATGAAGCTTTCTCTGGCAGTGAGACGGCCGGTCGCATCTCCCGCCAGAAAGAAAAAGAGCCCGGTGATCACCGCAACCGCGGCGATCGCGCGGGCAGTGCGCGCGAGCTCGCGCTGGAGCGGGCTCGGCTCCAGGTAGACGCGCTCAGTCAGCCCGGCCACCTGGCCGAAAGCGGTGCTCTTACCCGTCGCAAACACCACGGCCTCGCCGCTTCCATCGACGACCGTCGTTCCGGCAAGAACGCAATTGGGCGCATCGGCAAGGGGCGCGGGCGGCGCGGACGGCGCTTCACGCTCGACCGGCTCCGATTCTCCCGTGAGGCTGCTGTAGTCGAGGCGAAGGTCTACGGCGCGGACGAGCCGGGCATCCGCTGGAACGCGATCTCCTCGGCGGACGATGAGCAAGTCGCCCGGCACCAGGTCGTCTGTGTGTACGCGATGCTCCACGCCGTCACGTCGAACGCGAACGACCGCGGGCAGGCGCCGGTTCAATGTCTCGATGAGCCGGCTTGCCCTGTATTCCTGCCAGAAGCTAAATGCGGCGTTGATGACCACGATGGCAAGGATCGCCCAACCCAACTGCGGCAGGCCCGCAAGGAAAGCAAGTCCAGCCCCGGCCCAGAGCAGCAGCGCGAGCGTGTGGCTGACCTGCTCAAAGAGCAGCCGTGCTGGATTTGCGGGTCGCGGGCGCGGCAACTCGTTCGGCCCATGCTGGAGCAGCCGGTTCCGCGCCTCCTCGCTGCTCAGACCCGCAGGAGAGGTACCGAGGACGCCATACACGCCGTCCGCCGCCGCGCCGACGAGGTCGTTGGTGTTCTGTACGCTCGGCGCTGCTGTGGTCGGAACGTCCCTTACAATCGCAGGTACCTCGCGACGTAAGTAAAGGCGATCGGAGACGCGGAAGCATACCCGCATCCGGCCCCCGTTTCGCAGGTCAACAGGCCCTTCCTGCAACGCGCCGCATACGAGTCGTATATCGCATCCAACATCGCGGATGGTTAGGACGATCGGCTCGACCAAGAAGGGCTATACGGCACTCAGCACGAGCTGGCATTCGTCGTAGGGTTGTATGTGGAGGACGGACGGAAGACCTCCCCGGAGGCAGAGCCTAAGGACGGCGAAAGCCCACCAGGCGGAGTCACCAGAGCGGTCGGAAGTCCGCCCTCCCCGGCGGTCGCGCCGTGGCCCACTCTTGTACCGCGAGCCCTCGTTCCTACGGGCCGTGGATCGTATCCAGTGCGGCCATCAGCTTACCGAGACGGCTAACGACGACACGGAGAGGCAGCGCTACCAAACGAACGCGCGCTGCGTAATGAAGGAGTCTACCAATGCCAACGTATGTCCTTCTCACACGCCTGTCGCCTGAAGCGCTGAACCGTCCTGACGCTGTTGAAACGCTGAACCGTGAGGTGGAAAGCCGCATCAAGGAACAATGCCCGAACGTCAAGTGGCTAGCGAACTACGCCCTGCTTGGTCCCTATGACTACCTCGATATCTACGAGGCGCCCGATAGCGATTCCGCGAACAAGGTGGCCTTACTCGTGCGATCGCTTGGGCATGCTACCACCGAAACCTGGCTCGCCACTTCTTGGGAGCGTTTCCTCGGACAGGCCACCAGCCTTCGGAAGTGACGCGAGGTGAAGCAGCATGTGGAGGAAGCAAATGGTTGGTACATGTAAGGACGTTACTATCACGCGAAACGGCGCCCGTCTCTCGGCACGTCTACTGGCCCCGGCCACTGCAGGCCGCGTGCCGGGCGTAATCTTTGTCCACGGGCTAGGAAGCAGTAAGGCGTCGCCACGCAACAGCGTAATTGCAGCGCACCTGCTCGACGCCGGTATCGCGGCGATTCTCTTCGATCTCAGCGGCCACGGCGAGTCCTCTGACGATCCGCGCGGCCAGGAGGCGTTCCTCGACGATCTTGTGGCCGTTTTCCAGTGGGCCCTGGCGCATCCGCAGCTCGACCCCGCGCGGCTCGCCATCGCCGGCTCGAGCTTCGGCGCCGTCGTGGCCACCGAGGCTGTTCGGCGCGGGCGCGTTCGCCCGGCCACGATGGTGTTGCGAGCGCCTCCGCTCAGCTCCGACAGCTGGAAGGCGCTCGATGTCCCGTCGCTCGTCCTCGTTGGCTCCGCCGACCCGCTGCTCTCCGAGATCCGCGATGGAGCCGCTCAATGTTCCTTCGCGACGACTTCGATCGTCGAGGGAGCCGGGCACCTCTTCGAAGAGCCGGGGACGCTGGAGCAAGCCCTCGATCGGACGGTCGAATGGTTCCTCGTGAAGCTTGGGCTGAAGGAAGATCCGCCTTGGGGGGAGCCGGTGGCACCGGTCGCGCGGCGGGCGCCGGACTATGGCCCGCACTTTCGCGACCGGCGCGACGCCGGCCGGCAGTTGGGTGAGCGCCTCGTTGAGGCGTACGGCGGTCAGGACGTTATTGTGCTGGGTATTCCGCGAGGAGGCGTACCAGTCGCGGACGAGATCGCCAAGCGGCTGGACGCTGACCTCGATGTCGTCGTCGCCCGCAAGCTTGGCGCTCCAGGCTACCCGGAGCTGGCGATCGGGGCCGTGACCGCGAACGGCGGACGGTTCCTCAACGAGAACGTCATCCGCGAGCTCGCGGTGAGCAAAAGATATCTGGAGGAGGAGACCGCGGAGCAACGAGAAGAGGCCCGTCGTCGCGAGACACAGTTCCGCAAGGGCCGGCCGGCGGGAGTGTTCTCCGGACGCGTTGTGATTATCGCAGACGATGGACTTGCGACCGGCGCGACGATGCGAGCGTCAGTGCGCTCGGTTCGGGCCGGAGGTCCCTTGAAGATCGTGGTTGCTGTACCAGTCGGATCCACAGAGGCCTGCTCAGCTCTTGGCGACGAGGTCGACGATGTTGTGTGCCTATACCAACCCGAGCCGTTCTTGGCCGTTGGCTACTATTACGAGCAATTCGGACAGACCGAGGACGCAGAAGTACAGCAGATCTTGACGGACGCGCACATGCGGCGGCCCGTTCGAGCGCGGGCTAGCCATTGACACAGGGAGCGCACGGTCGCGGCCCGTTCGCCATCGGGGATTGGAATGCAGGGCTCGGAAGGCGCTAGCCGGTGGAACTCTCGCTGATAGCTGGCACGGCGAGCCTGGAGCTCGCCCAACATGTCGCGACGGACATTGCGATTGATCTGACGAATCGCCGAGTGGAGCGATTCCCTGACGGAGAGCTTCAGGTCGAACTCGTTGACTCCGTTCGCGGCCGCGACGTCTTCATCATTCAGGCGACAAGCCCGCCGCCGGATCAGCATCTAGTGGAACTGCTCTTGCTTGCCGATGCCTGCCGCCGCGCCGGGGCGGGGCGCACCACCGCGGTCATCCCGTATTTCGGCTATGCGCGACAGGATCGACGCGCGCGCGGACGGGAGGCGATCGCCGCCCGGCTTGCAGCCGATCTCATCCAGGCAAGCGGCATCGAGCAGATAGTCGCTGTCGACGTTCACACGCCGGCCATCGAGGCTCTCACCAGCATCCCCGTCGCCCACCTCAGTGCTGTCCAGTCGCTGATCGAGAGTGCCCGCCCTCTGTGCGGTGAGACAAGCGTCATCGTCGCACCGGACCTCGGTGCAGCCCACCTTGCCGAACGATTTGCGGACGCCTTGGGCGTTCCGATGGCTGTTGTGCACAAGACCCGTATTTCCGGCGCGGAAGTCCGGGTCTCCCGCGTCAGCGGGGAAGTACGCGGGCGCTCTCCGGTCATCGTGGATGACATGATTAGCACCGGCGGGACCATTGAGGCGGCATACCGGGCCGTTCTGGACGCTGGTTCAAGCACAGAGTTGATCGTCGCAGCCACACACGGGCTGTTTGCCGGCCAGGCTGTTGAGCGACTGCGCTCGTTGCCTGTGAAGCACGTCATCGTTACCGACAGCGTCAAATCGCCTGCAGAGACCGGCCTACCAGTCCAGGTGATCAGTCTGCGACAGCTCCTGTCTGAGGCGATTCAACGACTGCACGCGTCCCGCTCGTTGGTAGGACTGATCGACTACAAGTAGGACCGCGGAGACCTCCAAGGCGCGCATTCTCGGCTCAGCCCACCAGTAGCCCCCGTCTTGCGTCCTACAGGCCAAACAGCCCGCCAGGAACGGGCTGTTTGACACTCATCGGCCCGTCCGTAGCCCGTTAGGCTGGAGTCAGAGGAGGATGGCCATGGACTGCAAAGTGAGGCTTGAGCAATACCTGCGCGAGCAGCACGTGCCGTTTCAGGTGCAGCATCATCCGGAAGTGTTCACCGCTCAGGAGGTTGCTGCGAGCGAGCATGTGTCCGGGAAACAGTTCGCGAAGGTCGTGATGGTGCTGGGGGACGGCAAGCTCATCATGCTAGCGCTGCCCGCGCCTGAGCACGTCAACCTCACGAACCTGAAGGCGCTGCTTGGAGCGACGGATGTCCGTCTGGCGACAGAGGAGGAGTTCGCTGCCCGCTTCCCCGACTGTGACGTCGGCGCGATGCCACCGATCGGCAAACTGTATGACATTCCGTTGTATATCGACTCCGGACTGGCAGCAGGCGAGACGATCCGATTTCAGGCCGGTACGCATACGGACACCATTAGCTTGGCGTTCGCAGATTACACGCGCGTGGCCGAGCCGAAGGTGGCCCAACTTGCCACCGCCTAAACGAATGGAGGGACCGGCATGAAGGTCAACGACGTGATGAACTTCGCCCTTGTCGAAGTGTCAGCCGTCGATAGTTGCCAACGCGCGGCCCAGCTCATGCGCGACCACCACGTTGGGATGCTTGTCGCGACGAAAGAGGGCCGCATCATTGAGGGGGTGATCACGGATCGCGATCTCGTCGTGCGCTGTATGGCGCTCGGTGGCGATCCCGCCAAGCGCCCCGTCGGTGCATGCATGGAGCTCCACCCGACGACGGTGTATGGCGGTGTCGATCTGGAGAAGGCTGTGGAGATGATGAGGAATGCCGGCGCGCGGCGTATGCCGGTCACGATCAGCGGCGGCCGAGTCATCGGCGTGCTGTCGTTGGACGACGTCGCGCATGACGTCAAGCAGTACCTCGATGCGTTCCTCGCCGTCGCCGGCCATCATTCACAGAAGGGCCCATGACTATGCCAACACGAAACCGGGCAACAATCAACCAGCTCCGAGCGCCAACCGAAGGGGACCTGCGCCGGTTGGGGCGCTTTCGCAGTCCGCACGGGGTGCTCTCTGTGTACCTTTCCTTCGAGACGTCGGGAGGCGAGCGGCGCGATATTCACGGTGTAGCCACGAACGTCCTCCATACGCTCGGCGGCACTGCGCGCGGCCTTCTCCAGGGCCGCGTGGACGACGAGCGACGCCGCGTGATCGAATTCCTCCGCGATGACTTCGAGCTGGCCGGCCGCGGTGTTGCGCTCTTTTCTTGCCAGCCGCGCGGGTTGTGGGACCTGTTTCAGTTGCAGGTACCGGTCCAGCCGCTCGCCCGTTTTGCCGAGCGGCCGGTCCTTGCGCCGCTCGCAGCCATTCTAGACGACTACGAGCGGTACGCCGTCGCTCTTGTCGATAAAGACCACGCCCGTCTGCTGCACGTGTACCTGGGGCGAGTCGAGCACGCGGTAGACGTCGTTGACAAGTACCCTGGCCGCAGCAAGAGGGGCGGGTGGGCCCAGCCCGGCTACTCGCGGCACCGCGATGCCCACCTCCACAGTCACCTCGTGCGCGCCGCCAAGCAGTTGCAGGTTGAGGCTAAGCGTCGTTCATTCGATCGGTTGATTGTCGGGGGCCCGGACGAGGCGCGCGCAGCCTTCCTCTCCGTGCTACCTCGGGGTCTGCGGACGCGCGTGGCCGGTACGTTCGCGGCAGAAGAGTTCCTCTCCGACGAGCAGATTGTCGAGCGCGTCGAAGAGGTCGAAGCCGCCGCCGAAAGCGAAGCCGAGCGCCAGATCGTTTCCGACGTTCTTGACGCGGCTCGTTCCGGAGCGCTGGGGACTGTCGGCTGGGACGACACGCTGCAGGCGCTGGGTGAGGGGCGGGTCCATAAACTGGTTGTAGCGACACAGCGCAACATCAAGGGCAGCGCATGCCCCGCCGGCGACTTTGCCGCTATCGAAACCCTGGGCGAGTGCCCTGTGTGTGGCCAGACGCTTGAGCCGGTGGCCGATCTCGCTGAATGGGCCATCGAACGAGCGCTGCAAACCGGCGCGCTCATCGAGACCGTCCACCAAGACGCCGAGGCCGCGCTCCTCGAAGAGGCCTGCATCGCCGCCGTGCTTCGCTACTGACAGCCAGCCGACGGCTCGTGTGCTACGCTCCACATGGCCACCACTGCCGCTGACAACCGTGGCCGTACGTCGTGATTGATCTCAATCGATTCTTCAATCCGCGAAGCATCGCCGTGATCGGCGCATCGCGCAGCCCGCAAAAGATCGGGTACGTGGTGCTCGACAACCTCCAGCGAGCACGCTACCAGGGCTGTCTGTACGCCGTGAATCCGAACATTGAGCGAGTTCTCGGCTTGCACTCCTACGCCAGCGTCCTAGATATCGATGAAGTCCCCGACTTAGCGATTCTTGCCGTTCCGGCAGCGGCCGTGCTCTCGGCGCTGGACGAATGCGGCCGGAAGGGCGTCCGCGCTGCGGTTGTGATAACGGCAGGCTTCCGCGAAACCGGACCGGAGGGGGCTGCTGTCGAGCGAGAGCTCGTGGAGTGCGCGCGGCGGTACGGCATGCGGCTTATCGGGCCGAACTCCGTCGGGATCATCAATGCGGCGATCGGGATGAACGCTACCTTCGCTGAGACGACGCCGCTCCAGTTCGATGTGAGTATGCTCTCGCAGTCCGGCGCCGTGGCAACGGCGATCCTTGACTGGGCGCGCTCGATCGATCTCGGCTTCGCGAAGTTCGTCTCACTAGGCAACATGGCGGACCTCAATGACGTCGACTGTCTCGACTACCTTGGCGACGACCCGCAGACGAAGATCATCATCGGCTATCTCGAGGGCATAACGGACGGCAGACGCTTCATGGATGTAGCGAGACGCGTGACCGCATCGAAGCCGGTCATCTTGATCAAGGTCGGCACGACGGGCGGCGGCGCACGAGCGGCTAGCTCGCACACGGGCGCGCTCGCGAGCTCCGACGCAATCGTCGACGGGGCCTTCCGGCAGGCCGGGATCGTTCGCGCGGCGACGATGGCGGAGCTGTTCGATTACACGCTCTGCTTCTCGTTCTCCACATTGCCGAGAGGACCGCGGGTCGGTGTCGTGACGAACGCGGGCGGTCCTGCGGTCATGGCGTCGGATGCCATCGAGCGGGTTGGTCTCAAGCTTGCGCCGCTATCCCGCGATACGATGCTTGCCCTCAAGGAGCGGCTTCCGGCGGCAGCGGCGACAACCAACCCTGTCGATCTGCTTGGAGACGCTGGCGCGGACCGCTACCAGTTGGCCCTGGAGGCGCTCGCCGCGGACGACACGGTTGATTCCCTCCTCGTGCTCCTTACCCCGCAACGAGTGACGGAGCCGGAACGCACCGCGCGTGTGATCTCATACCTTGCGCGGGAATTTGCGAAGCCGCTCATCGCCGTGTTCATGGGCGGCGAAGCGGTCGACCGTGGCCGCAAGCTCCTCGACGAAGCGCGCGTTCCAGTCTACGCTTACCCGGAGCGAGCGGTGCAGGCCTTGGCCGCAATGTGCCAGTACACCAAGTACCTGGAGGAGACGGCTATCGCTGGGGCGCACTAGCGGTCGTCGCGTTTAGCAGCGATGGCCGAATGCACAGGCGGCGCTTCGCTCTCGCGAAACTGGAAGTACGGGCAGTCGCTGCCGGGCAGCAGGCTATGAGCTTCCGGACGCTGCATGATGCAAGCTACGCCGTCAAAGTACGCGCAGTTCCCGCACGTGTGCAGGTGCTGCCCGCAGCGCAGGCAGACGTCGTCTTCCAGCACGTTCGCGTACGGTGACGAGCGGCCGCAGTTGTGGCAGTAGCGCCCACGAGGCCGGTGCACCGTCGGAACGGCGCCTTCCGGCCGGATGAGAACCACCGGCACGTTGCATTGCAGCATCCGGTCGGCGACGCTACCGAGGACGGCGCGAGCGAAACCGGTACGACAGTGAGAGGTCATCACGACGAGGTCGATGCCCTCCCCGTCCACGAGCGAGGTCAACGCGTCCACCGCCGGGCCGCGTTGCACGAACGTTCTAACGGTCCGGCCGGCGACACGGCCGGCGAGGCGGTCGCGCACCATGCGAAGATGTTCGGCCGCCGCTTCGGTGAGCTCAATCTCTATCTGAGCGAAGTCGAGCTCTGGAGCGCCGGCGATATACGCGCTTCCGGGCCATTGGACGACCTGCGCAAGAACCAGCTCGGCGCCGAACGCCTTGGCTAGTTCCGTTGCCGGCCCCAGCGCGACCTCGGCCTGGGCGGAGCCATCGAGCGGGACGAGGATGTGGCGAACAGGTTTTGCGTGCGCGCCTCTGGGATGACGGGCGTTAGGCCCGACGACGACGGTGGCGGCCGACGATTCGTGGACCAGCCTGGACGCGACGCTCCCGTAGCGCCAACGACTGATACCGGAACGCCCATGCGTCGTCAGAACGACGAAGCTCGGGTCCTCGTCTCCGATGACGCGGAGAATCTCATCCGACGCTGCACCGTGGACAACCTTTGTGTCGACGTGGATGCCGTCGCGGCCAAGCTCACTCGCCATCTTCGCAATGTAAGCACGGAGCTCGTCGATCCCGCGCTGTTGGTACTCCGCAGCCCGTGAGTTCTCCGCGAGCGGCCCCTGGGCCACGTCTTCGAACGCGGCGAAGAGCAGTATGCGAGCGCCGATGGCCTTTGCGAACGCTTCAGCGACGTCAAGGGCTGCCTCGGCCAGTTCCGAGCCATCCAGCGGTACGAGAATCGTTGGCGTATCCATGGTTGAAGCTCCCTATCGCGCGGCCGGCGTACTCGATAGCTCTCGCAGGAGTGCTTGGTCGGCCGCACTCTCTTCCGCTTCCTCTTCGCCCTCGAGCTGTCCCGCCGTTGAACGAATGACGAGAACGGGACACGGCGCGCTGTGCAACAACTTCAGCGCAATGCTGCCGAACACGGCCGCGCCAAGGCCACCCATCCCGTGTGAGGTGAGCGCAATCAGGTCGCAATGGAGTTCCGTTGCCTTGTCGGCCAGCGTGGGGGCGACAGCGCCGACACAGACGTACGTCTCGGTCGGCAGCTGATCTGTGGCGATGTGCGCTGCGATCGTCGTGAGATACTCCTCCGCTGCTCGAACGTGGGCTTCTCGGAGCTCATCGACAAGCTGGGGCACGTACAGTACCGCGTCCTCCTGCGCCGGCACGACGCGGATAAGGACAAGAGTGCTGCCAAGGCTCTGCGCAAGAGGCCTCGCCTCATCCAGTACACGCTCCGCGAGCGCTGACCCATCGAGTGGAACGAGAATTCGCTTGATCATTCTTCTCCTCCTCCGCTGCCGCGTCCAGCCTTCGCCGTGAGCTCTTTGATCTCGCGGCTAAGCTGCTCGGTATCGATGTTCTTGAGGACATACGCTGTCGCGCCGGCGGCGCTTGCCTCCTGCCAGCGCTCTACTGTCATGAACGAGGCGAGGACGATAACCGGCAGATCCGTCAGCGCCCGGATGCTGCGACAGACGCCGCCGTCCTGCCCGTCGTACTGGTGTAGGTCGAGGAGGATGACGTCCGTCTGCGCGCTGTGAAGGAGATCGCGTACGCCTTGCACGTCCCCGGCCGCCCCCGCAAGCTCCATACCTTCCATTCGTCCGATCCGGTCTGCGATGGCTGCGCGCGTCTTGCTATCTTCATCGACGAGCAAGACCCGGATTGCCGGAAGCGGCACCGTTTCAGACATCGTACCCTCCGTAGCCAAGGTACGACGACCGAGGCAACGACCCCAGAACCGAAAATCCCGTTTCCGGGGGGCCGAATGGCCCCTGCGAGGAGGTCTAGTCTTGCGGGGGAGGCGTCTGACGCCGGGCTATGAACGCGGCGGCTTCGGAGCGACGCCGCAGGTCGAGCTTGCTCAGGATGCTACTAACGTAGTTCTTGACCGTCTTGTCGCTGAGGAAGACATCTTCCGCTATCTCCTTATTCGTCTTGCCCTCTGCGATCAGGTCGAGGATCTTGCGCTCTTGCTCCGACAGGAGCGAGAGCTCGTCAGGTTTCCCTTGTCCGGCACTGCGCACGCGTTCGAGCACCCGGCTCGTCACGACGGGGTCGAGGAGAGACTCGCCGCGCAGGACCCGCCCGATGGCGTCGAGCAGGTCCTGACCGCGCGTCTGCTTGAGGAGATAGCCGCTCGCGCCGGCCATGATCGATGCCAAGACGGCCTCATCGTCTGCGTATGACGTGAGCATGATGACCTTCGTATCCGGCCGCTCGGCCCTGATCGCCCGGCACGCCTGAACGCCGGTACCATCAGGGAGGCGGACGTCCATAACGACGACGTCCGGCTGGCTGGCGCGCGCGGCCTCGATGGCGGAGGCGACGGAGTCCGCCTCGCCGACCACGACCAACTCATCGCGCCTACGCAGCAGCGCGCGCAGGCCTTCGCGAACGACGTCATGGTCGTCTACGAGAAGCACACGCGCCTGCTCAACCATCAGTTTCCAGCCGCGACTGGGACCTCTACGACGATGCGCGTCCCATCCCGGGGACTGGACTCCAACGACAACGTTCCGCCAAGCCGCTCGATGCGCTCGCGGACATTATGCAGGCCTAGGCCGCTGCTCGGTAGGGCTGGATCGAATCCTGAGCCGTCGTCCGCAATGATCATCTTGAGGGTGCCGTTGTACCGCTCGAGTGAAGCGGACACGCGCTTCGCTTTTGCGTGCTTCTGAGCGTTCGCGATTGCCTCCTTGGCGACCAGGAACAACCCTCCGGCAAGCTCCTGGTCCAGCCCACGACAAGCACCAGGCGCCTCCAGCATTTCAACGTCTATCAACGTGTTGACCTTGAGCTCACGCAGCAGCCCACCCACCGCCCCGGCAAGGTCGGTCTCTGAGAGAGCGGTGGGGCGGAGGTGAAAGATGTAGCTCCTGATGTCGCCAATGACCTGGTTGAGCTGATCGATTGCGCGCCCAACTTCGGACGCGACCTCCTGCGGGTTCTTCGCCATGTCGTCCAATACGCTTTCGAGCTTCAGCCCTGTCGCGTAGAGCGACTGGATCACGCCGTCATGTAGGTCCATGCCGATCCGGTCGCGCTCCTCCAGTATGGCTAGGTCCTGCACTTGGCGGTGTAGTTGCGCGTTACGGATCGCCATTGCCGCCTGCGCCGCAAACAGGACGAGCAGGTTCTCGTCTTCCGGCGTGAAGTCCTGTTCTTCAGCCTTCTCGGTCAGATAGAGGTTGCCGAGAGACACTGCGCCATGCCGGATGGGCGCACCCAGAAACGTCTTCATTGCTGGGTGGTTCGAGGGAAAGCCGGCGGAACGCGGGTGCTTCGTCAGGTCGCCCAAGCGAAGCGGCTCCTGAAGATCTCGGAGCCAGCCCAGGACCCCGAGCCCCTCCGGCAGCCTGCCGATGCGGTCCTGTTCTTCGTCCGTCAGGCCATGCGTAATGAACTGTTCGATCTGTCCGTGCCGATCGAAGATGCCAAGCGCGCCGTAGCGAGCACTCGTCAGCTCGCAAGCGCTGTCGACGACCTGCTGAAACACAGTTGTCAGGTCGAGTGACGAGGCGATCTGCTGGCCGAGCCGGCTCAGCAAAATGAGGCGCGTTCGCAGGCGTTCGTTCTCCGCCCGCAGGTTCAAGAGCTCGCGAGCTCTGCGCTCTGGCCTGCCGTCTTCTGGCGGATGCTCCGACTGCCCTTCCTGAGTCACTAAAGCAGTATAGGACTTTTTGCCGTTCACATCGGAAGGACGACGCTGCATATGTGCCGAATGGCTCGCAGCTAGGGGCCTCTTGGCCGTGCCAGACGGACGAGCATTACGAGAAGATAGAAACCGCGAAATATCCGCGCAGCCAGCGATGCAGAAAAGGGAGAGACAGTGATGGGCGAGCTAGAGAACAAAGTCGCCATTGTCACGGGGGCGGCGTCCGGTATCGGCCGGGCGAGCGTTGAACTCTTTGCCTCGGAGGGTGCGGTCGTCATCGCGGCGGACGTCCAGGACGAGGCGGGGCAGCAGCTTGCGGACGAGTTGGCGCGAACGGGTTCGACCTGCGCCTACGTCCACGCCGACGTGTCACGCGAGGGCGATGTTGAAGCGATGATCCATCTGGCGCTGAGCCAGTACGGGCGGTTGGACGTGCTCTTCAACAACGCCGGCATTGAGGGTGAGCAGGCGCCGACGGCGCAAGCGACAGTTGACAACTGGCAGCGCGTCATCGATTGCAACCTGAAGAGCGTGTTCCTTGGCCTGAAGTTCGGCATCGACGCGATGCTGCGCGGCGGCGGCGGCTCGGTGATCAACAACGCCTCTGTCGCCGGGCTCGTTGGCTTCCCGGGCATCCCGGCGTACTGCGCCTCCAAGGGTGGAGTCGTCCAACTCACCCGAACCGCAGCGCTGGAGTACGCCGAGCAGGGCGTCCGCGTGAACTGCCTCTGTCCGGGCGTGATCGACACGCCTATGGTCGGCCGGTTCACGCACGACGATCCCGCAGCAGTTGCGCAAATGGAGGCGCTGGAGCCTGTGGGACGCTTCGGCACGCCGAAGGAGGTAGCGCAGCTTGCGCTCTTCCTCGCGTCCGACCGCTCGTCATTCATCACAGGCGCCGTGATCCCGGTCGATGGCGGGTTCGTTGCGCGCTAGGTTTGACCGCCAACAAACGTCCTCGATATGCCACGGCGCCCCGCATCTACGGGGCGCCGTGGTGTTGTCACGTGTCTGGTATCCTCGGCAGAACTCGAACCTGCGAACCGGAACGGGGCAATTCTAGATTCGAGCCGTGCGCCTAATGTGCGTTGTGGAGCGGAAGACGAGATTCGAACTCGCGACCCCCTCCTTGGCAAGGAGGTGCTCTACCACTGAGCCACTTCCGCTCGTAGCTCTTAGTATAGCGAGCGTCGAGAGGATTGCAAGAGGGAGCGCCGTTTGACGCGTTACGCGGGCTTGCGTAAGATACGTCATCGTATGACTGCTGCGGTGATCGAGCAGGCCCGGGCGCAGGGACGGACGCTTCTCAATGAGGTCGAGGCGAAGCAGCTCCTCAGAGAAGCGGGCATTCCTGTGGTCGAGACGCGGCTCGCGAAGACCAAGGACGAGGCGGTCTCGATCGCGGGCGAGCTGGGCTATCCGGTCGCGCTCAAAATCGTATCGCCGCAGATTACGCACAAAAGCGACGCCGGCGGCGTAAAGCTCGGGCTCACATCGGCAGACGGCGTGTCGAGCGCGTACGACGATATCGTCGCGGCGGCGAAGCGCGCCGAGCCGAACGCAGCGATCGATGGCGTCTCCGTGCAACGCATGGCCAAGCCAGGCGTAGAGGTAATTGCCGGTATGACGACCGACGCGCAGTTTGGCCCGGTGTTGATGTTCGGATTGGGCGGCGTGCTTGTCGAGGTGCTGAAGGACGTCGCGTTCCGCGTCGTGCCGATCACGAAACGAGACGCATCGCAGATGATACGCGAGCTCCAGGGCTTCCCGCTGCTGGAAGGGTATCGAGGACAGGAGCCGGCGGACCTCGACGCGCTGCAAGACATCTTGCTCAAGCTCTCGAGCTTCGCGCAAGCGCATCCCGAGCTCGACGAGCTCGACCTGAACCCGGTGTTCGCCTACCCAGACGGCGCCATCGCTGTCGACGCGCGCATCACACTAAAGGACGTGCCATGAACAAATCGAGGAAAGTCGCACTGAACAAACGCCGCGTGAAGGAACGCAAGGCGAAAGACAAGCGCAAAGCGCAGGCGAAGACGCCGGCGCGCTAGCGGACGCTATCGTGCCGGAGCCACGAGACGGCCTCGCCCGCGCGTTGCGTCCGCGCACGGTCGCCGTCGTAGGCGACAAGCGGGCGAACGCGTACCTCTGGCTACGCAACATGAGCACCTTCCAGGGGAAGGTGTACTCCGTCCAGGTCGACCCGAATGAGATCCCGGGCATCGAAGAGTTGGGCGTACCCAACTTCGCATCGCTGGCGGACATTCCGGACGATATCGATTACGTGATGTGCGCAGTACCGCGGACGATCGCGCCGCGGATCATCGCGGACTGCGCAGCGAAAGGTGTGGGCGGCGTCGCGCTGTTCACTTCGGGGTTCGCCGAGACGGGCGAAGATGAGGGCGTACGCCTCCAACACGAGATCGGACGCATCGCGCGCGAGGCCGGACTCGCGCTGATCGGACCGAACTGCATGGGCGTGTACAACCCCGGCCTGGGCGTGCGCCAGTCTGCTGAGCAGCCGGCAGGCGAAGGCGGGCCGGTCGGTTTCATCTCGCAATCGGGCACGCACGCGATCAACTTCAGCCAGGTCGGCGCGGCGCAGGGCGTGCGGATCAGCACAGCGATCAGTATGGGCAATGCCGAGGTGCTGGATGCACCGGACTATCTCGACTACCTCGCTGCGGACCGCGACACAAAGGTCATCGCGATGTATATCGAAGGGACAAAGGACGGCCGGCGGCTGTTCGAGGCGCTCAAGCGCGCGGCGGACGAGAAGCCCGTCGTGGTCTGGAAAGGCGGCGTGACGGAGGCGGGCGCGCGCGCGACGGCATCGCACACGGCGGCGCTGGCGACGTCGCAGCACGTGTGGGACGCCGTCGTGCGGCAGTGCGGCGCGATCGCTACGGACACCGTCGACGACACGATCGACGTGCTGAAGGCGCTGCTCTACTGCAAGCCCGGCACGGGCCGCGGGATGGGGCTGATGGCGATGACGGGCGGGCAGTCCGTCGTGATCACGGACGCGTTCGTGCGCGCGGGACTGGACGTGCCGCTGCTGACGGAATCGAGCTACGAGACGCTCGCGAGCTTTTTCAACATCATCGGCGGGAGCTACCGCAATCCACTCGACATGGGCGGGACGATCGGCTTCGGCGGGCAGCAGGGCGCGCTCGAGCGGCTGCTGACGATCCTAAATGAGGACAAGCACGTCGACGCGATCGCGATGGAGCTCGCGTCGGGCTTCATGGCGCGGCAGTGGCAGGCTGACCCATTGAGCCTGGACCGCATGCTCGACCTGCTAACGGCGCACAAAGAGCGCTCGGACAAGCCGTTCCTCACGATCCTGCACCCGGGCCACGTCGAAGACGTGACCTTCCATGCGCGTACGAAGGTCATCGAGCGCGGGATCCCGGCGTTCCATTCGTTCGAGCGCGCGGCAGTGGCGCTGAGCCGTGCGATAAGATACTGGCGATCGGTCGAAGGGTTGGACTAAGGCTGTCGAACTCAAGGCGGGAAATTCGTCGTCCTAGCGAAAGGAAGGCCGCATGAGCGAAACACGATTGCTGGTGGGTACAAAGAAGGGCGCGTTTATCTATTCCTCGGACGGGAAGCGACAGAAGTGGGAGGTCTCCGAGCCGATCCTGCCCGGCTGGTCGTTCTTCCACATGGCGGCCGACCTGCGGAGCGATCCACCGAGGTTCTATGCGGCCGCAAACCACTGGGCGTGGGGCCCCTCGGTTGCAAAGAGCACGGACCTGGGCAAGACGTGGGACTATCGCAGCGAGGGGCTCAAGTTCCCGCCCGACATGAAGAGCCCTTCCGTGCCACCGCCCGGCGCGCCCGGCGAGTGGCAGAACACCCCGCCGGGCGCGATAGGCAACATCTGGAACGTCGCGCCGGGGCACGAGAGCGAGCCGGGTGTCGTGTACGCCGGAACGCAGCCCGCCGGCCTCTTCCGCAGCGAGGACTGGGGCCAGTCGTGGACACCGGTAGAGTCGATGAACCGGCACCCCTATCGCAAGTACTGGTCGGGCACGGGCGGTGGTGACTCCTGCATCCATTCGGTCCAGGTCGACCCGCGCGATGCGAAGCACGTCTTCCTATGCGTCGGCGCAGGGGGTTCGTACGAGTCGAAGGACGGCGGAGCAAGCTGGGATCTCTTCTCGCACAACGCGGTCGCGACGAATCCAGAGGCGAAGAAGCTGGTCCAACAGTTCATGGTCGAGGGCATGGACCCGTCAATCGACCGCGGGCCGTGGGACAAGGACCCGGCCGGGCTCAACGAGATGCACAAGATGCGGGTGGACACGAAGAACCCCGAGCGCATCTGGGGTCAGGCGCACTGGGGCGTCTTCCGCTCCGACGACAGCGGCGCTAACTGGCAGGACGTCACGGAGGGCCTCCCCTCATTCCACGGCTTCCCCATCGCCGTCACGCGCCGCCAGCCGGACGCGGTCTACGTGGTCCCGCTGGACTACGGCCAGGACAACTTCCGCGTATCCCTCGGCCAGTTCACGGTGTACCGAACGCAAGACGGCGCGAAGACGTGGGAGCCGCTGACGAACGGCCTGCCGGGCCCGCACGACTACCAGAGCGTGTATCGAGAAGGACTCGACACGGACGGTCTCGATCCGGAGGGCGTCTACGTCGGCACGAGCAACGGCGAGGTCTACGCCAGCGCCGACCGCGGAGAAAGCTGGCAGCGCCTGCCCGGCACGCTACCGCCGGTGCTGTCGGTCACGTGTGCTGCCTATTGATAACACCCCCGCACCATGAACGGTGCGGCATGCGGCGACTGACCTCGGGGGCGCACAGGCGTGCGCCCCTATAGATCAGGCGCAATGTGTACAATGCAGTCCGCGCCCCGCAGCGGGCGCCATCGTACCGACACGAAAGGAGCCCCATGAAGGCAGCAGTCCTACGCGAAGCGAAGAAGCCGCTTGTTATCGAGGACGTCGGCATCGACAAGAACCCGGGGCCGGGACTTGTCCTGGTCAAGACAAGCGCGAGCGGCGTATGTCACAGTGACCTCCACTTCATCGAGGGGTCGTGGCCCATCCCGACGCCGGCGATCCTCGGGCACGAGGCCTCGGGCATCGTCGAGAAGGTCGGCGACGGCGTGACGTACGTAAAGCCGGGCGACCACGTCGTGATGCTGTTCACGCCGTTCTGCGGCGTGTGCCGCTACTGCACAACGGGCCGGCCGAACCTCTGTGGCGAAGGACGCGCGAGCACCCCAACGCTGAAGATCGGCGACCGGGCCGTCGCGCCGTTCTTGTCGATGTCGTCGTTTGCTGAGTACATGGTCGTGCCGCAGGGCGGCGTCGTGAAGATCCGCGAGGACGTGCCGATGAACGTGGCCGCGCTCGTCGGTTGTAGCGTAATGACAGGCGTCGGCGCGGCGATCAACACCGCGAAGGTGGAACCGGGCGCAAGCTGCGCCGTGATCGGCGCGGGCGGCGTCGGGCTGAACGTGATCCAGGGCTGCGCGCTCGCGGGCGCGGAGAAGATCATCGCAATCGATGTGAACACGAACAAACTCGAGATGGCGCGCGAGTTCGGCGCGACGCATTTCGTCGACGCGTCGAAAGAAGACCCGGTCGCGAAGGTGCAGGAACTGACGGGCGGCGCCGGCGCGGACTACGCGTTCGAGGTGATCGGCCTGCCGGCGGCGATCACGCAGGCGTTCAACATGGTCCGCCGCGGCGGCGAGGCTATCGTGGTGGGGATGGCGCCGGTCGGCTCCGAGGCGGCGATCAGCGCCCCGGCGTTCCTGGCTGAGAAGGTGTTGCGAGGCTGCGTCTACGGCTCGACTAGGCCGCGCTACGACATGCCGCGCATCCTGGACCTGTACATGGCCGGCAAGCTGAAGCTGGACGAGCTCGTGTCGCGCACTTACCCGCTCGAAGGCATCAACGACGCCTTCGCAGCGATGAAGAACGGCGAAGTGGCACGGAGTGTCATCGTCTTCGACTAGACGCCTGATTGGGGCGATGCTCGTCGCCATCGTCGTGCTGGCTGTGGCGCTCGCCGCCACTGTGGTCGTGACTGCACTCGGAGGTGGTGGCGGCGAAAGCACCGAAACGACGCCGACCGCACAGCCAACGACAGTGGACCGCCTCTCGCCCGAACAGACGGCGGAAGCGGATGACGACGCATCGTTGCCCGGGGAATACGTCGACCTGGCCGCAATCTACGGCGGAGCGTACGGCACACGTCCCGGCACCTCAGCGCACGTTACTTACGCGATGGACTACTCGCCGCAGGGACTGCCGCCGGCGGGCGGGCCGCACTGGGGAAGCGCGGCGTGCGGCCAGGACCCCTCATCATCACCGCCCTTGTGCGGCCCGGCACCGTGGGGCATCTACCGCGAGCCCTGGCCGGCCGAGACGCTTGTGCACAATATGGAGCACGCCGGGGTGATCGTCTGGTACAACACGGCGGACGAAGACGTCATCGACCAGCTGGAGACGTTTGCGACGGAAAACCTGAACGACGACGTTACGCTGGTGCTGGCCCCCTACCCCAACATGGCTATGGAGACCGTCGCGATCACCGTCTGGGGCCGACGCGACCTGATGCCCGCGACCGAGCTCGATCTGGACAGGCTGCAGGAGTTCATCGACATGCTCTACTGCCGATTCGATCCGGAAGGCTTCTGCTAGCGCGAAGACGTTTGACGCGACAGACCTGCTGGGGGTACGATCAGGGCGCTGTACTCGATACAGCGCAACTGCTGTGAACGACTCCATCTATCTCGACTACGCGGCGACGACGCCTCTCCGGGCGGAGGTGCGCGACGCGATGACGCCCTATCTGGACGAAAGCTTCGGCAACCCGTCCGCGACGTATGCGCCGGCGCGAACGGCCCGTGACGCCGTCGATGCGGCACGCGAGACCGTCGCACGACTACTGGGCGCCCGGCCGCAGGAGATCATCTTTACGAGCGGCGGCACCGAATCGATCAACGCGGCGATCAAGGGCGTAGCGTTCGCACAACAGCTTGCGCGCGTCGGCAACCACATCGTCACGTCGTCGATCGAGCACCACGCGGTGCTGCATAGCTGCCAGTATCTGGAGAAGTTCGGCTTCGAAGTGACGTACCTGCGCGTGAGCCGGGATGGCCTCGTCGATCCGGAGGAGGCGGCGCGGGCAGTACACGAGCGGACAGTGCTGGTCAGCGTGATGCTGGCGAACAACGAGACCGGCATCGTACAGCCAGTAGCCGACATCGCGCGGGCCGTGCGCGAGCGGGCGAAATCGATCGGGCGTGAGGTACCGTTGCACACGGACGCCGTGCAGGGAGCGAACGCGTTCGATCTGAATGTAGACGCGCTGGGGGTCGACGCGCTCAGCCTCTCGTCGCACAAATTCGGCGGGCCGAAGGGCGCCGGCATCCTCTATTTACGACGGGGCACGCCGTTTCTGGCGCAGCAGTCGGGCGGCGGGCAGGAGCGACAGCGCCGCGCGGGCACCGAGAACGTCGCGGGCATCGTGGGGACGGCGCGCGCGTTCGAGCTGGCGCAGGCGAATCGAGAGGCGTACAGCGCAACGTGTCGAGCGACCCGCGACCGGCTGCTCGACGGCATCACGGCGCGCGTACCCGGCGCGACGCTGAACGGCGACCGCGAGCGCCGCGTGCCGAACAACGTTAACGTGAGCTTTGCGGGAGCCGATGCGCGCATCCTCCTGCGCCTGCTCGATGAGGCGGGCTTCGCCGCGAGCGCGGGCTCGGCGTGCAACGAAGAGACGCTGGAGCCTTCACACGTGCTGCTGGCGATGGACGTGCCGCTCAACCGCGCGGCCGGCACGCTGCGGTTCACCGTGAGCCCGGCGACATCGGCGGACGACATCGATAGGCTGCTGGACGTACTGCCGGACATCGTCGAGCGCGCACAGGCCAGCGCAGGCGTGGCGGCAAGCTAGGCTTACCACCTCGACACCTGTGCTATCATCGCTGCGTGGCCGAGCGACGCCTGCCCTTCGCCGTCCAGGATGACGAAGGCGTTTCGCGCCGGGGCGAGGTGGTCATCGTGCCCGCGTGGCGGGACGACGTTGCGACCAGCCCGGACGCCGCCTTCACCATCGTCCTCTCTGAACGGCCGCTGAACAACGGCACGCGGATTCGCACGCCCGGACTAGCGCTCTGCGCCCCGGCCGAGCCGACGCGTTTGGGCCCGGCGATCGGCGAGAGCCGCGTCGCGTACGCAACGAACGGCGACCCGCCGCCGATACGGCTGCCACGCCGAGCGCTCGACTCCTACGCCGTCGGTGTGGTGCTGACGGCCCATCCGTTGACCCTTACGGCTCGCGAAGTGTTCGCCAGCAACGGCAAGGCCGATCTCGAATCGCTGGCGCGCGCGCTGCTGATCGATGGGCGTACAGCGGACCGCTCCTGGCGCGCGCTCGACGCGGTGCTCTCGTTCCCCAACGAGTCATCGAAGCTGGCGAGGCCCGACGCGCTGCGTGTGCGGTTGCGACGGCTGCTTAAGGAAATCGACAGCACACCGGCGTACGCCGCGTCCGCGATCGAGCGGCTACGTGCGATCGCGGACGGCGCGGAACCGAACATTGTCGAAACGCCCGGCTCGCTGGCAGAAGACGCCGCGCTGGCCCGCTGCGTCATCGAGCACGCCGAAGGGGCGCGAGAGCTTGCCAGCCTGCGCGCGTATCTTGCCGGCGCGCAGCCGGGGACGCAGCAGCACGAGCTGATCGTCGACCACGCCTCGACGCGCGAGCGGCTGTCGTTCGTGGCGCTGTTATCGGAGCCGCATAGCCTGGGCGGGATGCGCGCGGCGTTCGAGTCGTTCCGGGCGGCATACGCGCGCGCCTACGTGGAGCACCACGCTTCGTACGTGCGGGCGACGGCGCAGCTGCAGCGCGCGATCGACGACGCGAAGCCGTTTGCTGTCGCGCTGGAGCGGCTGAATGTGCTCCGTGGCCTGGGCAGGCCGGCCGGCGTTGCGGCGCTGCGAGAGTACGCGTCGCTTGGCCGCGAGATCGCGCCGTGCACGCGCGCGGACCTCCGCGAGTTCCTCCACCACACGCCTCGCTGTGCCGACTGCAACGTCGCGCTGGACGACGAGACGCCGCGAGAGCAGGCGCAGGACGTCGTGCGGCGGCTACGGCGCGCGCTCGAACGGCAGCAGGCGCGGCTGGCGACCGAGACGATCCGGCGCATCCTGGCGCGCGGTGGCGAGCGCATCGAGCAGTTCCTCCAGATCGTGCAAGCGTCCGACCAGGCGGGGCTGGTACGCGTGCTGGACGACGAGCTGATCGCGTTCGTGCAGGACCTACTCGAGCAGCCGGTATCGATCACAACCGACGCGGTACACCTGATCGATGCGTTCGCGCGCGCGCATCCGGTCGTGCGCCCGGACGACGTCGATGCCGCGGTGGAAACGATGCGCACGCTGCTAACGGAGCGGGCAACCTCACAGGGCGAGGTACGTCTCGCCAACGAATCGACGTGAGTGGCGGGTTGCTGCGACGCTTCTTCGGGCGCAAGGAGAAGTTCGCAGACGAGGAGCCGCGCGAGTATCGCATCCGGCTAATCGCCGGGCTAGGAAACCCCAGCAGCGAGTACGCGGGCAACCGGCACAACGTCGGCTTCTGGACGATCAACCGCCTCGCGAAACGGCACGGTATCGAGCTGTCGGTCAGTGGACAGGCAGCGCTAGGCAAGGGACGCATCGGCGGGCACGAGGTGGCGCTGGCGAAGCCACGCACGTTCGTCAACAAGAGCGGCGATGTCATCTGGAACCTGATCAAGCGCCTCGGGCTGGACGACGCGCGGGAGCTGCTGGTGGTGTATGACGAGCTCGATCTGCCGGTGGGGAAGGTACGGCTGCGCGCGCGCGGCGGCTCGGGCGGCTACAAGGGGTTGAAGTCGATCATCGACGCGACGGGGACGGACGAGTTCGCGCGGCTGCGCATCGGTATCGGCAGGCCGGTCGTGAACGGCGAGCCGTCGTGGGACCCCGAGCACGTGGCGAACTACGTGCTTTCCGACCCACCGCCGGACGAACGCGCGCTGCTAGACGCCGCCGTCGAGCGCGCAATGGAGGCGATCGAGTGTGCGGTGACGGACGGCATCGCGGTCGCGATGGGGCGCTACAACACGTAGATAGGCGCTGCGGTACAATAGATGTGTGAGGGGTGGTCGCTGAGCGGCCAGCCCGTTTTCGCGTGTACCGAACATGAGTGACTTACGAAATCTACTAGCGGCCATCGAGGATGCCTGCGGACTGCGCGCGCTGAGCGGCCGCCTCGGTGCGCGCGAGCCCGTCGTGCTGGGCATTACGGACGCGGCGAAGGGCGCGCTGATTGCCGGGCTGGCAGATGTCGGGCGAGCGCCGGTGATCGTTGTCGTGCCGAAACCCCCGCGCGCGCTGGCGCTGATCGAGGAGTTGCAGCTCTGGCTGGGCGACACCCTACCCGTCCTTCCGTTCCCGGAGCGCGATGCCCTCCCCTACGAGCGGCTCGCGACCGATATCGATGCCGTCATGGACAGGCTGCGCGCGCTCGAGACGCTGCACAGCAGGCAGCCCTGCATCATGGTCGCGCCGGCGGCGGCGCTGGCGCAACGCACCCTGGCGCGCGACGAAGATGCGATGGTCGATCTCGCGGTCGGCGCGCAGATGACGCCCGACGCGCTGCTGATGTCCCTGCTGCGGCTGGGCTATCGAACCGCGCCTGTCGTCGCGGAGCCGGGCGAGGCGGCGCGGCGCGGCGGGATCATCGACGTGTTGCCGTCGACAGGTGACGCGCCGCTGCGCATCGAGTTCGCCGGCGACCGCATCGAGAGCATGCGCCGGTTCGATGTCGCGACGCAGCGATCGGGCGGCCTGGTCGACGCAGTGACGCTTGGGCCCGCGCGCGAGGTGCTCGACATGGCGAGCGCCGCGCGAGAGCTGGCGCAACGCATCGACCTGTCGACGCTGTCGCCGGAGGGACGCGAGCGGTTCGAGGAAGAGCTCGTAAAGCTGGAGGAGGACGCGGCGTTCGCAGAGGAAGGCTTCTACGTACCGCTGCTCGCGTCGGGGTCTTTGCTCGACCACGTACCTGCCGGCGCGCTGCTCCTCATCGATGAGCCGGCGGACGTGGCGAAGGCGCTCGAGGAGCACGACACGCAGAGCGCGGAGGCGCGCATCGACCTACAATCGCGCGGCGAGCTGCCGGAAGGGCTGCCTTCGCCGCATTTTTCCGAGAGCGACGTGCGCGCCGCGCTTGACGGCGTCGCGCGGAGGGTCCACTTCTCGCGCTGGGCCGTAGACACGCGTGAGGACGGCGTCGCGGTCGAGACGCCTTCGGGGACGGGCGCGCGGCTGCCGTTCGCGCCGCCCGATGCGTATGGCGGGCGGCTGCGCAACCTGGTCTCGGACGGCGCAGAAGCGACGGCCCGCGGCCGCGCGATCGTCATCGTGTCGCAGCAAGCGGAGCGGCTGGCGGAGGTGTTCGCAGAGCAAGGCGTCCCGGCGTCGCTGGCAGAGACACCATCGATGCCGGAGGCGGGCGCGATCGTCCTGGTACATGGCTCGCTGCCGCAGGGCTGGCGTCTGACGACATCGCAGCCGCCGCTGACGCTGTTGACGGACGCCGAGGTCTTCGGCTTCGTGAAGCAACGCCGCCGGCTGCCGCGACGGGCGGGGGCAGGGCGCGAGGCGTTCCTCGCAGACCTCTCGCCGGGCGACTACGTCGTGCACACGGAGCACGGCATCGCGCGGTTCGCGGGACTGATCCGGCGGCGCGTCGACGAAATCGAGCACGAGTACCTCGACCTGCGGTACGCGCAGGGAGACAAGCTCTTCGTGCCGGCGGAGCAGGTCGACCGTGTGAGCCGCTACGTCGGGCCGGGCGACGCGACGCCGCACCTGACGCGGCTGGGCAGCCAGGAGTGGACACGCGCCAAGGCACGCGTACGCCGCGCCGTCGCCGACCTCGCGAAGGAGCTGCTCGAGCTGTACGCGTCACGCCAGCTCATCGAAGGGCACGCGTTTCCGCAGGACTCGCCGTGGCAGCAGGAGCTGGAGGCGTCGTTCCCCTATGTGGAGACGCCGGACCAGCTCGCGGCGGTGTGCGCCGTGAAGGCCGATATGGAGCACGACCGCCCGATGGACCGCGTCGTTTGCGGCGATGTCGGCTACGGCAAGACGGAGGTCGCTGTGCGCGCGGCGTTCAAGGCGATCACGGACGGCCGCCAGGTGGCGATGCTTGTGCCGACGACGGTGCTGGCGCAGCAACACTACAACACGTTCCGCGAGCGGCTGTCGGGATTTCCGGCGCGGGTCGACATGCTGTCGCGCTTCCGGTCGGACAAGGAGCAGCGCGAGACGATCGAGGGGCTGAAGGACGGCTCGGTCGACATCGTGATCGGCACGCACCGTCTGCTGCAGAAGGACGTCGCGATCAAAAACCTGGGCCTCGCGATCATCGATGAGGAGCAGCGCTTCGGCGTGGCGCACAAGGAGCGGCTGAAGCAGATGCGCCGCGAGGTCGACGTGCTGACGCTCTCGGCGACGCCGATCCCGCGAACGCTGCACATGTCGCTGACGGGTATCCGGGACATGTCGACGATGGAGACGCCACCCGAGCAGCGCCTGCCGATCAAGACCTACGTCTCGGAGTCGGACGACAAGCTGGTGCGCGACGCGATCGTGCGCGAGCTGGAGCGCGGCGGGCAGGTCTACTTCGTGCATAACCGCGTGCAGGACATCGAGGCCGTAGCGCGCAAGCTGAGCGACCTCGTGCCGGAAGCGGCGATCAGCATCGGGCACGGACAGCAGCCGGAGGAGCAGCTCGAACGCGTGATGGTCGATTTCGTAGACGGACGGGTCGACGTCCTGGTATGCACGACGATCATCGAGTCCGGGCTGGACATCCCGAACGTGAACACGATCATCATCGACCGCGCGGACCGGCTCGGGCTGGCGCAGCTCTATCAGCTACGCGGGCGCGTCGGGCGCGGCGCGGCGCGCGCATACGCGTACCTGCTGTTCGACAAGTACCGATCGCTTTCGGAGCAGGCGCAGAAGCGGCTCCAGGCGATCTTCCAGGCGACGGAACTGGGGTCTGGCTTCCAGATCGCGCTGCGCGACCTGGAAATCCGGGGCGCCGGCAACCTGCTCGGGGCGGAGCAGAGCGGGCACATCGGCGCTGTCGGCTTCGACCTGTACGTGCGTTTGCTCTCCGACGCCGTCGAGCGGCTGAAGGCGCTACGCGAGGGGCGCACCCCGCCCGTGCCGAAGACGCAGCAGCCCTCGCTGACGATCGACCTGCCGTTCTCGGCGCACCTCCCGTCGGCGTATGTCGGCGACCTGAACGTGCGCCTGGCGCTCTACCAGCGCATGGCCGAAGTCGAGTCGCCGGAAGAAGCGGAGTCGGTCGCGCAGGAGCTGGACGACCGCTTCGGGCCGGCCCCGGCGCCGGCGCGCAACCTCCTGTTCGTCGTCCGCATCCGGGCGCTGGCGAAGAAGGCGAACGCCTCAGCCGTACAGCGGGAAGGCGACGAGCTCGTCGTTCGCATCGAGGACGGCCTCGTGCCGCGCGAGGTGTTCGCTGGCGCACGTATACCCGGCCTGAAGGCAGGAGCGTCGCAGGCCCGGCTCGACCTCGGCGCGCTGGGCGAGGGTTGGCAGGACGCGCTCGAACGTGTGATGACGAAACTGGCGCAAGAGGCCTCCTTAGCTTCCGTAAATACCTAAGCGAAGCCCAAACGACCGGGCGTGGAACTCGCTCGCGACTCGCAGCCAGCCTCTTCGTTTGACCGAGAGGGCCCTGCCGCCTAGAATGGCCGAAGCTTGGTGGCTGGGCTTATGTAAGCTCAAAGACCCTCAAGATGCACTCATGGCACAGACGACGCTCGACCGCACGAGCTGGCCGCACGATGACTACGCGACGTTCGACCTGAGCGGGCTGCCGCGCTCTGCGCCGATCCCGCTGCTGGCGGCCGTCTACGGCATTGGTCTCGCGCTGTACCTGGCGGTGGAGCCGACGCAGCCCTGGATCCTGCTCGCGATGGTCGCGCTCGTTGGCCTCGGCACCGACGGCATCCTGCGCACGCACCCGCGCGTCGAGCTGCGCGGCCTGGCCGATACGGCGCCCTTCCTGTTCATCCCGGTGCTCTTCGCGCTGGCGAGCGGCCTCTTCCTGGAGGAGGTCGTCGACGGCTACCAGACGGTACCCGCAGTGCTGGGCGCGTCGGTCCTGTTCGCCGGGGCGCTCTACGGCGAGTACGCGTCGGTAAGCCACGGGCCTTCGTTCGCGTTCGGGCGGCTGGCGCTGCACGTCCTCACGTACGTCGCGGCGTTCGGGTTCTACGCTGTTGTCTTCGAGTTCGACGTCGACCTGCTGCCTGCGGCGTTTGCGACCGGACTGTTCAGCATGCTGCTCGCCATCGAGCTGTTCCGCGAGGCTGAGGCGGACGCCTACCGCGCGCTCGTGTTCGCGGGCGTGATCGGACTTGTCGTGGCGGAAGCGCGCTGGGCGCTTTACTTCATCCCCCTCGAGGAGTTCCTCTCGGCAATTGTGCTCCTACTTGGCTTCTACCTCTCGACCGGCCTCGTGCAGCACCACTTAACGGGTGACCTGGACCGGCGCATCGCCGGGGAGTTTACGCTCGTAACGGCGGCCGGCGTACTGATCGTCGTTCTCGGCCGCGTGCTCGGCTAGCGGCCAGCCGGGCGGACACCCCAGCTCGCCTCCACCTTTACACATCTGCGTTCGACGGCGGCGGTGCGGTTACCGCTATTGTTAGCCCGATCCAGGACAGCTGACCGATCATGATGGACACGTGATGGAGGGACGAGGCGCCGAACGATCTCTCGGCCGCGTTATCCGGGCGGCACGCGTAATCCACCCCTTCCCGGTCGCGCTGAACGTTGCCGCGACGATAGGCCTGGCAACCATCGCCAATGAGGGCATCCCCGCGGGCTCGACGCTCGTCCGCCTCGCAGGCGCAATGTTCTGCGCGCAGGCGGCCATCGGCGCCTCGAACGACTACTGCGACCGAGATCTGGACGCCGAAACGAAGCCGTACAAGCCGATCGTTCAGGGGCTGCTCGAGCCGAGGACGGCGCTGCTGCTCGCCGGCGGTGCGGCGCTGGTAGCAGGCGTGCTCGCCGCCACGTTCGGCCCGTTATCGCTGGCCGTTGGAGCCATTGGGCTGGCCGCGGGACTGGCGTACAACGTCCGTCTTAAGCGAAGCATCTTGAGCCCGGTCCCCTTCATGATCGCGTTGCCGGCGCTGCCCTTTTGGGTCTGGGTGTCGCTTGACCGGTTCTCAAGCGAACTCTGGTGGCTGATCCCGTTCGCACCCCTGGCGGGCCTGGCTGTTCACCTCTCCAACACCCTTCCGGACATCGCGGCCGACAGGAGGGCCGGGGTCCGCGGGCTTGCCCACACGATCGGCGCGGACGCGACGCGGCGGCTCGCCTGGGGCAGCTTCGCGCTCGCGCTGGTGCTCGCGGTAGCCCTCGGATTCCGCCTGGACTACGACTGGCGACCCTTCGCAACCGGTGCCGCGCTAGCGGCGGCGCTGCTTGGGGGCGCCATCGGCGCGCACGTCGTGCGTCCGGGGCAGGCGGCGCACCAGATCGGCTTCGGCCTGATCGGCATGGCGACGGCGGTCCTGGCGACGGCGTGGCTGGCGGCTATTCGCTAGCGCGAGCGTGTGATGAGAGCTGGCGGCATCGTTTGACGGACAGCACGGCGCGCGGATACCCTGGAGCCAAGGTCCGGGGCGTGGCCCAGCTTGGTAGGGCACCTGACTGGGGGTCAGGAGGTCGCTGGTTCGAGTCCAGTCGCCCCGACCAACTCTCCCCTCTCCAATCCAATCCAATCCAACTCCATGACTTCGGGAGGACGCATATGCGCGTAGAGACGATACTGGCGGGCGCGGGGGCAGGGCCGGGGGGCGCGGCGCTGACGAACCCGCTCGACGGGATCGCGGAGGCGGCGCGTGAGATTGAGGCGCTGGGGTTCGACGCAGCGAGCACACCGGAGACGGGGCACGACCCGTTCCTGCCGCTCATGATCGCGGCGGAGCATACGCAGCGCCTCCACCTCGGTACGAACGTGGCGATCGCGTTCCCGCGCAGCCCGATGGTGACGGCGCAGATCGCGTGGGACCTGCAGCGCTGGTCGAACGGGCGGTTCGAGCTGGGCATCGGCACGCAGGTAAAGGGCCACAACGAGCGGCGCTACTCGACGCCGTGGTCGGGACCGGCGGGGCCGCGCATGCGCGAGTACGTCGAATGCCTGCGCGCGATCTTCGACTCGTTCCAAAACGGCACGCGGCCCAGCTTCCAGGGCAAGTATTACACCTACACGCTCATGACGCCGTTCTTCAACCCGGGGCCGATCGAGCATCCGAACGTGCCGATCTACATCTCGGCGCTGAACCCCTACATGGCGAAACTGGCGGGCGAAATCTGCGAAGGCGTCCGCGTCCATCCGCTCGTCACAGCGAAGTACACGGCCGATGTGCTGCGGCCAGCCATCGAGGCGGGCGCGCAGAAGACCGGCCGCCTCGCGAGCGACGTCGATCTCGTCGCGACGCCGTTCGTGATCACCGGCGAGACGCGTGACGAAGTCGAGGCGGCGAAGCCGGGCGTACGGCAGCACATCGCGTTCTACGCATCAACGCGGACGTACCACGCGGTGCTGGACCATCACGGCTGGACGGAGGCCGGGCAGACGCTCCACGCCTACTCGATAGAGGGAAAGTGGGGCGAGATGGGCCGCCTCATCACGGACGAGATGCTTGCCGAATTCGCGGTGATCGGGACCTATGACGAAGTCGGCCCGCAGCTCAAAGAGCGCTGGGGCGGCATCGCGTCGACGCTGTTCCTCGGGCTGGCGCCGGGAATGCGGAGCGACGAGAGGCTCGTGCGGGAGCTGCTCGAGACGCTGCGCGGGGCGTAAGAACGCGCGAGACCTGCGCCAGCGCCATGCTGTCGCTTGAGGCGGGCTCCGCCAGGCTGTCGCCTGAGGCGACTCTATGAAAAGCCTGGCCTTCGGGCCATGGCGTAACGCTACAGACCGGGACCTCCTAGTCTTCCATCCCTGCGTGAGCTCCGCCAGCCTGAAGGCCTGGCCTCCGGGGCGAGGCCTGGCCTTCGGGGTCGAATGGCTCCCGCTAGCTCCAGAACGCTAATCTCCCGTGTCGCAGGTCTTGCGGCATTTCACCGAGAATGGCCCTACTTGGCGCTCAACGTCTGCCAACGCCGTTAGGCCCGTTTGACAAATCGTCCAGTTGGGAGCAATATCCGACTAAATGGTAGCAAAACCTACTCATACCCGCCGGTCGGTGACGCGCGCTGATAGGCGGCGCGCCGTGATCGATGCCGGGACGCTCCTGTTCGCGGAGCGGGGCTTCTCGGGCGTGACGGTCCAGGACATCGCGGACGCGGCGAAGACGCACAAGACGACCCTGCTCTACCACTTCCCGAGCAAGGAGGCGCTGCACGAGGCCGTCCTGGACGAGGCGCTCGGCCGCATCTCCGAGGTCATGCGCGAGTTCCTGGGCGGTGAGTTCTCGAAGGAGCGTGTCGCGTACCTGCTCGATCAGATCCAGGCGTTCTTCGTCGAGCACATTGCGCTGGCGCGCCTCCTCGAGCGGGAGCTGCTGGAGTCGACCGATCCCGAGGCGTACCTGAGCCGCTTCGTCGAGCCGATCTACGTGCCGGCCGTCGAAACGCTCACGCGGGCGATGGATGCAGGCCTGATCCGGCGCCTCGATCCGGCGCTCTTCATCCACGACATCCACGTGCAGCTCATCGGCTACTTCTGCCACCGGCCGCTGCTGGAGCGGCTGCGCCACTCGGACCCGTTCACGATCGACGCGCTGATCCAGCGGCGCGATTACCTTGTCGATCAGATCTTTCGCCAGTTCGGCCCCTTGGAGGACTTCCGGCTTGGCGCCGGCACTGAGGGCGCAGAGGGAGGTACGCCATGACGCAACTTGCGGAGCCGACAACGAACGGCGCGGAAGTGACGCCGGACTATCGATTCCCGGTACCGCCCTACCCCAACGGCTGGTTCCAAGTTGCCTACAGCGACGAGCTAACGCAGGGCGACGTGGTACCGCTGCAGTACTTCGGGCGGCAGCTCGTGATGTTTCGCGGCGACGACGGCACCGCGCGCGTCCTGGACGCGTTCTGCCCGCACCTCGGCGCGCATCTCGGGTACGGCGGCACGATCGAAGGATCAACGATCCGCTGTCCGTTCCACGCCTGGCGTTTCGACGGCGAGGGGACGTGCGTCGAAGTGCCCTACGCGACCAAAATCCCGCCGCTTGCGAAGCTGGGCGCATGGCCGGTGAACGAGATCAACGGCCTGATCATGGTGCATCACCACATGCATGGCGACCCGCCGCGTTACGAACTGCCCGTCGTGCCTGAGTATGGCTCCGACAACTGGACACCGTACCACCGCGGGCGCTGGAGGATACGCACGCACAACCAGGAGATGGCGGAGAACGCGGTCGATGCAGCGCATTTCAAGTACGTCCACGGCACGCCGGAGATGCCGGCAACGCGCGCGGAGATCGACGGGCACATCTTGCGCGTGCGATCGCCGGTTCAGTACTCGACGCCGCAGGGCGAGATCGAGGGGCAGATCGCTTCCGATTCGCACGGCTTCGGCTTCGGGCTGGTGCGGTTCACCGGCATCGTCGAGACGCTGCTCGTCTCGTCCGTGACGCCGATCGACGGCGAGTACGTCGATGTGCGCTTCTCGTTCATGGCGAAGAAGGTCGGCAACGAATCGCTGACGGAGAACGTGAGCAAGGCGTTCATTGCGGAGATCGAGCGGCAGCTCGGGCAGGACATCCCGATCTGGGAGCATAAGCAGATGGTCGAGCGCCCGATGCTCTGCGACGGCGATGGTCCAATCGGCATCTTCCGGCGCTGGTGCAGGCAGTTCTACATCGATCCGCCGCAGGACGCATAGCCATGCCACGCTGCATCGATACCTTCGTCAACGTGAATATGGGCGAGTCGACGCCGCCCGACTGGCTGGTGCGCGTCGCTGAAGACTACTTCAAGCGCGCGAGCGAGACGTTTCGCAACATCGAGATCCCGGAGCTGATCGAGGCGATGGACCGCGTCGGCATGGAGAAGGCGGTCCTCACGACGACGGCGGACGCGCCCTCGCCGCACGTGCTGTCGTTTCCGGAGAAGCACCCGGAGCGCTTCGCGCTGAGCGTGCAGGTCGAGCCGAAGCAGGGCATGAAAGCTGTGCGCGCGCTCGAGCGGCTGGTACGCGAGCATCCGGTCGTGCTGGCGCGTGCCGTGCCGTTCATGGTGGGCCTGCCGCCGGACGACCGCGCATACTACCCGATCTACGCGAAATGCATCGAGATGGACCTGCCGATCGCGATCAACACCGGGCTGCCGGGGCCGCCCGTGCCTGGCAAGATGCAGGACCCGATGCACCTTGATGAGGTCTGTTACTTCTTCCCAGAGCTGAAGATCGTGATGGCGCACGGAGCGGACCCGTGGTGGGACGTCGCGATACGGCTGATGATCAAGTACCGCAACCTTTATCTGCAGACTTCGGCGTATGCGCCGAAATACTTCCCGCCCGAGCTGATCCACTTCATGAACACGCGCGGGCAGGACAAGATCCTGTTCGCGTCGGACCACCCGGTACTGTCGTTCGAGCGGTGCGTGCCGGAGGCGGAGGCACTCGATCTGCGCGAGGGCGTGCTCGACAAGTTCCTCTACGCAAACGCGCAGCGATTGCTGTTCAGCAAAGAGAACGAAGCGTGAGCGAAACGCCCGTCGCCGCCGAGGCCGCGCTGACGGCGCCGCACGTCCTCGAGTACGCGTACACACGCAGCGTCGGGCCGGTCGTCGGGCGTTTTCTCGCAGGGCTGCGCGCCGGCAAGCTGCTCGGCATCAAGACGAACGCCGGCCGGGTGATCGTGCCGCCGCTGGAATACGACCCGGACACGGGCGACGGGCTGGACGAGCTCGTCGAGGTGGGTCAGAGCGGCGTCGTGACGACGTGGACGTGGGCGAGCGAGCCTCGGCCGCACCAGCCGCTGGACAGGCCGTTTGCCTGGGCGCTGATCAAGCTCGACGGCGCGGACACCGCGATGCTGCAGGCCGTCGATGCCAGCGACGAGTCACGGATGGCGACCGGCATGCGCGTGCGGGCTCGCTGGCGAGCCGAGCGCAAGGGCGACCTAAGCGACCTCGAGTGCTTCGAGCCGGAGGAGGAGTCGTGAGCGATCCGGTCCTGGGTGTGGTCTCGCCGGTACGACTGGAGTACACGTTCAGCGCAGGCCGGGCGCAATCGCGATTTTTGCGCGGGCTGATGGAGCGGCGCTTTGTCGGGCAGCGGTGCGGAAAGTGTCAGGGCGTCTATGTGCCGGGGCGTGGCTCGTGCGCGATCTGCGGCATCGCGACGGACGAGGAGGTCGACGTTGGACCGCAGGGCACCGTCACGATGTTCTGCATCGTGAACGTGCCGTTCGCCGGCCAGCAGGTCGAGCCGCCCTACGCCTGCGCGTCGATCATGCTGGACGGCGCGGATGTCGCGCTGTTCCACCTCGTGCAGGAGATCTCCGCCAACGAAGTGCGCACGGGTCTGCGCGTTGAGCCGGTCTGGGAAAACGAGCGGCGGCCGTCGATGGAGAGCGTGCGCTATTTCCGGCCCGTCGGGGGCGACCATGCGTGAAGTCGCCGTTGTCGCGTTCGCGCAGGCGCCGAGCTTCTCTCCTGACGCCGAACGGAACGAGGTGGAGATGCTCGCCCCGGTCGTTCGCGAGGCGCTCGACCGCGCGGGGTTGTCGATCCAAGAGATCGGCTTCGTGATGTCCGGCTCGTGCGACTATCTGGCCGGGCAGCCGTTCGCCTTCGTGACGGCGCTGGACGCCGTCGGGCTGTGGCCGCCGAAGCAGGAGTCGCACGTGGAGCAGGACGGTGCGTGGGCGCTCTACGAGGCGTGGGTGCGGATGCAGCACGACGAGATCGATTCCGCGCTGGTCTACGCGTTCGGCAAGTCTTCGCTCGGCAGCATCCGCGACGTGCTGACGCTCCAGCTCGATCCCTACTACGTCGCGCCGTTGTGGCCGGACACGCACGCGATCGCCGCGCTCCAGGCGCGCGCGCTGCTGGAGGGCTCGGACTACACCGAGCGCGATATGGCCGCCGTGGCCGCGCGCGGCCGGCGCGACGCGACAATCGACGAGCTGCTCACCCTACCGTACGTCGCCTCGCCCTTGCGCGAGCACGACTGCCCACCCGTCTCAGACGGGGCGGCCGCGGTCGTGCTGGCGGCGGGCAATCTCGCACGCGAGATATGCGAGCGGCCGGCGTGGATCCGGGGCATCGACCACCGCATCGAGCCGCAGGGGCTTGGCTTGCGCGACCTAGCGCGCTCGACATCAGCGGCGCTGGCGGCGCGCCACGTCGGAGCGGGCAACGGACCGATCGATGTCGCGGAGCTGCACGCGTCGTACACACACCAGGAGCTGATCTTGCGCGAAGCGATGGGCCTCGGCGCGGGCGTGGCGATCAACCCATCGGGCGGCGCGCTGGCGGCCGATCCCGTGATGGTCACCGGGCTGATCCGCATCGGTGAGGCGGCCTCGCGCATCATGAGCGGCGAGGCGAAGCGCGCGCTGGCCCACGCGAGCGCGGGGCCGTGCCTGCAACAGAACCTCGTCTGCGTGATGGAGGCGGCGTGATGGCGGAGCGCTGCGCCGTGGTGGGCATCGGACAGACAAAGCACGCCTCGCGGCGCGACGACGTTTCGATCGCCGGACTTGTGCGCGAGGCGGCGTCGCGCGCGCTCGAGGACGCGGACATGTCGTGGGGCGACATCGACGCTGTCGTGATCGGCAAGGCGCCCGACCTGTTCGAGGGCGTGATGATGCCCGAGCTCTACCTCGCCGACGCGCTGGGGGCGAGCGGCAAACCGATGATGCGTGTGCACACGGCGGGCAGCGTCGGCGGTTCGACGGCGATCGCCGCGTCGAGCCTGATACAAGGCGGCATCCACGAGCGCGTGCTAACCGTCGCGTTCGAGAAACAGTCGGAGAGCAATGCGATGTGGGCGCTTACGCCGAAGATCCCGTTCCAGCCGCCCGTCGTCGCGGGCGCGGGCGGATACTTCGCGCCGCACATCCGCGCGTACATCGAGCGGTCGAACGCGCCGGACGACGTTGGCATACGCGTCGCGCTGAAGGACCGGCAGAACGCGTTGAAGAACCCCTACGCGCACATCCGCGACGAGTCGCTGACCTACGACACGATCGCGGAGTCGCCGATGTTGTGGGAGCCCGTTCGATTCCACGAAACGTGTCCCTCATCCGACGGCGCCTGCGCGATGGTGCTCACGAACGAAGCGGGCGGCGACCGCGCAGCGAAGGCGCCGGCGTGGGTACACGCGACCGCGATGCGCAGCGAGCCGATCATGTTCCCCGGGCGCGACGAAGTGAGCCCGCGCGCCGGACGCGAGTGCGCCGCCGCCGTCTATGCGGAAGCCGGCATCGAGAACCCGCGCGGGGAGATCGACGCGGCGGAGATCTACGTGCCGTTTAGCTGGTTCGAGCCGATGTGGCTCGAGAACCTCGGCTTCGCGGAAGAAGGCGAAGGCTGGAAGATGACACTCGGCGGCGCGACGGCGCTCGACGGCGAGCTGCCGGTAAACGCGTCGGGCGGCGTGCTGTCATCGAACCCGATCGGCGCGTCCGGGATGCTCCGTTTCGCCGAGGCGGCGTTGCAAGTGCGCGGCCTCGCGGGCGAGCACCAGATCGACGGCGCGCGCAAGGCGCTCGGGCACGCGTACGGGGGCGGGTCACAGTTCTTCTCGATGTGGATCGTCGGGAGCGAGAAGCCGTAGGAGGCGGGCATGGAGTTCAACCTGGCCGACCTGTTCGAAGACGTCGCGGACGCCGTGCCGGAGCGCGAGGCGATCGTGTGCGGCAACCGCCGCCTGACGTTCGCGCAGCTCGACGAGCGCGCGACGCGCCTCGCGCACTGGCTGCGCGCGCAAGGGCTCGGCAAGGGAGACCACATCGGTCTCTACCTGTATAACGGCTCAGAGTACATGGAGGCATCGCTGGCGGCGTACAAGATCCGCGCGGTGCCGATCAACATCAACTATCGCTACGTCGAAGAAGAGCTGCGCTACCTGTTCGACAACGCGGACCTCGCCGGCGTCATCCACCACCGGGAGTTCGCGCCGCGCATCGCCGCGATCGCCAGCGACTTACCGAAGCTGCGTACGTTCCTCGCCGTCGAGGACGGCAGCGACGCCGACTGCTCCACGATCGGATCGAGCGACTACGAGGAAGCGATCGCGGCGTCGCCATCGACACGCGATTTCCCGCCGCGATCGGCGGACGACCTCTATATCCTGTACACGGGCGGCACGACCGGCATGCCCAAGGGCGTGATGTGGCGCCACGAGGACTTGTTCTTCGCAGCGCTCTCGGGCGGCAACCCGTACGGCGCGCCGCCGGAGCGGCCGGAGCAAGTCGCCGAGAACGCGAAGAGCAGCGCGGACGTGACGTCGTTCCCGGTCGCGCCGCTGATGCACGGCGCCGCGCAGTGGGCAGCAATGATCTTCCTCTACGCGGGCGGCAAGACGATCCTCGCGCCGGGAAAACGATTTGATCCCGCGCAGGTGTGGCGTCTTGTGGAGGACGAGAAGGTGCAGGCGCTCTCGATCGTCGGCGACGCGATCGGGCGGCCGCTGGCGGAAGCGCTCGACGAAAGCTACGACACGTCGTCGCTGATGGTGATCGGCTCCGGCGGCGCGACGTTCTCGGACGCCGTGAAGGAGCAACTGCGCGCCAAGCTGCCGAACACGATCCTGCTCGATACGTTTGGCGGCAGCGAGGGCGGTAATCAGGGCCACGGCGTCGAGCGCGACCCGGGAGCGCAGGGGCCGCGCTTCCAAGGACACGATCACACGGCGGTACTGGACGAACACCACCGGCCGATCGCGCCCGGCTCGGGAATCGCCGGCATGCTGGCGCGTCGAGGGCACATTCCGCTCGGCTACTACAAGGACCCTGAGAAGACGGCGAAGACGTTCCTCGACATCGACGGGACGCGCTGGGTGATCCCCGGCGACATGGCAATAATCGAGGCGGACGGCGCGATCACGCTGCTGGGCCGCGGCTCGCAGTGCATCAACAGTGGCGGCGAGAAGGTCTTCCCGGAAGAAGTCGAGGCGGCGCTGAGAAAGCACCCCGCCGTGTTCGACGCCGTCGTCGTCGGCTTGCCGGACGAGCGCTGGGGCGAGCGGGTCGCGGCTGTTGTGCAACTGCGCGACGGGCAGGCGCTCACGCTCGAGGACGTCGATGCGCACGCGCGACAACACATCGCGGGCTACAAGGTCCCTCGACTGCTGTGCGTCGTCGACGAGATGATGCGGCAGCCGAGCGGTAAAGCGGACTATCGCTGGGCGAAAGAGCAGGCGCTGAGCGCCGAGCAAGCGGTAGGAGAGACAGCGTAACGATGGCAACCGAGATGAAGGCCCCTGCCCTGCTCATCGACCGCGACGGCGCGGTGCTCACGCTGACGATGAACCGCCCGTACGCGAGAAACGCGCTCAATCCCGAGATGCTCTGTCGCATGGCGGACGCCTGGACGATGGCGAACGAAGACGACGCCGTGCGTGTCGTGATCCTCACGGGCGCGGAGGGGACGTTCTGCGCGGGCGCCGACCTCGATCAGCTCGTCACGCGGATGATGAAGAACGTGCCGGCGGAGGACGAGTTCGAGGCGCGCTGTCGCGCTGACCCGAACGTGATCTTCCAGGGGCTGCTGCGCGGCTACCGGCTCTCGAAGCCGCTCATCGCGGCGATCGAGGGCCCGTGTATCGCGGGCGGCAGCGAGGTCCTGCTCACGACCGACATCCGGATCGCCGGAGAGAGTGCGACCTTCGGCATCTCCGAGGTGCGCTGGGGCCTGTTCCCGCAGGGCGGCTCAACCGTGCGGTTGAGGCGTCAGATCTCCTACACCAAGGCGATGGAGATGCTTCTCACTGGCGACCACTACCCCGCGCACGAGGCGCTCCGAATTGGCCTGATCGGTCGCGTCGTGCCGGACGGCGAAACGCTAGCGGTGGCGCGCGAGGTCGCCGCGCGCATCGCCGCCAACGGGCCGGTCGCCGTCGGGAAAGTAAAGCAGTCGGTACAGGAGACCGAGGCGTTGCCCGAAGAGCAGGCGCTCGAGATCGAGTTCCGGATCGGCATGGAGGTCTACGCGACGGAGGACGCGCGTGAAGGGCCGAGAGCCTTCAAAGAGAAGCGGACGCCGCAGTTCAAAGGACGATAGCGATGTCACTCGATTTCACGCCGCCCGAAGAAGAACGTCTCATCCGCGACAGCGTGCGTTCGATGCTGCAGAAATACGTGCCGAGACGGCAAGAGATCCGGCGCATCATGAACACCGAGGGGGTCTTCCCGGAAGAGCTGTGGAAGGACTTCGCGGACGTGGGGCTGATGGGCTGCCTCGTCCCCCCGGAGTACGGCGGCACAGGCGCGGGGCTGCTCCCGCTCGCGTACGGCTTCGAGGAGATTGTCGCGCAGGGGTTCTCGCCCGGGTTGCTGCTCGTGACGGCGATGGACAGCGCGTGCCTCGTGAAGCACGCGTCGGAGGACGTGAAGCGCCGCATCCTGCCGTCGGTCGTCGATGGCTCCACGGTGCTCTGTTTCGCCGTAACGGAGCCGAACGCCGGGACGAACACGTTCCGGCTCGAGACGTCCGCGAAGCGCAACGGCGACTCGTACCGGATCAACGGACAGAAAGTCTTCATTACCGGCGTCGACCAGTCCGACTACATGCTCCTCGTCGCGCGGACGACGTCGGTCGAGGAGCTGAAGGAGCAAGGCAAGCCGAAAGTCTTCGGCATATCGCTGTTCCTCGTCGACACGAAGTCGAAGGGCATCTCGATGCAGCCGATCCCGATCCCGGCGAGCGACGGGCACAAGCAGTTCCAGCTCTTCTTCGATGACGTCGAAGTGCCGGCGTGCAACCTCGTGGGCGAGGAGGACCAGGGCGCGTTCGTCATGTTCAACTCGCTCAACCCGGAGCGCATCCTTACGGGCGCCATCTGCACGGGGATGGCGCAGCAAGCGCTCGCGAAGGCTGTCGAGTACTCGAAGCAGCGCGTCGTCTTCGGCGACAAACCGATCGGCACGTACCAGGGCATCGCGCACCCGATGGCTGAGGTGAAGATCAACCTCGAAGCCGCGAAGCTGATGACGTACAAGGCGGCCTGGGCCTACGATCAGGGACTCGATCCGGCGCAGGTAGGGAGCCTGGCGAACATGGCGAAGTTCCTCGCGGCCGACCTGGCGATCCGGGCGGCCGACGTCGCGATCGAGGTGCACGGCGGCAACGGCTTCTCGGACGAGTACGGGCTGATCCAGCTCTGGAACGGCGCGCGCATCCTGAAGACGGCGCCGGTGAGCCGCGAGATGATCCTGAACTTCGTTGCGGAGCAGGACCTGGGCCTGCCACGCTCGTACTAGGAGGGACACGATGACCAGCGCTACGATCACAAACCCGCGACTCGATAGCCCGGACACGTTCGTCGGCGGCGTACCGCACGAGGCGTTCGCGCGGCTGCGGCGGGAGGCGCCGGTCTACCGCCAAGAGTCCGAGCGGGGCCGCCCGTTCTGGGTGCTCACGAAGCACGCCGACATCGTGTATGCCTCCCAGCACTCGGACATCTTCTCGTCCGCGAAGGGCGTGATCCTCGGCGACGACATCAACCAGGGCGGCTACGAGCTGATGATGCTGAACATGGACCCGCCCCAGCACACGAAGCTTCGGACGCTGGTGAACATGGGGTTCACGCCGAAGATGATCCGGCAGATGGAGCAGCACGTGCGCGGCATCGCGCAATCGATCGTGCGCGACGCCCTGGAGAAGCGCGAGTTCGACTTCGTGACGGAGGTCGCGGCCGAGCTGCCGCTGCGCGTCATCGCCGAGATGATTGGCATCCCGCAGGAAGACAGGCACTCGATCTTCGAGTGGAGCAACCGCATGGTCGGCGTGGAAGACCCCGAGTACGGCCTGACGCAAGACGACGCGCAACAGGCCGCGATCAATATGTTCGCGTACGCCGACAAGCTCGCGCAGGTGCGTCGCGACGTGCCGCAAGATGATCTCGTGAGCGTGCTGATGGAGGCCGAGATCGACGGCGAGAAGCTTACGCCGATCGAGTTCAACGTCTTCTTTTTGTTGCTCGCCGTTGCGGGCAACGAGACGACGCGCAATCTCATCTCGGGCGGCATGCTGGCGCTGATCGAGCATGGCGACCAGCTCTCGGACGTGCAGAGGGACCCATCGCTACTGCCGACGACGGTCGAAGAGATGCTGCGCTGGGTGACGCCCGTAATGTACTTCCGGCGGACGCTGACGCAAGACATCGAGCTGCGCGGACAGCAACTTGCTGCGGGCGATCCCGTTACGTTGTGGTACATCTCTGGCAACCGCGACGAAGAGGTGTTTCCGGACAGCAACCGCTTCGATGTGCGGCGCAATCCGAACCCGCACATCACGTTCGGCGGCGGCGGCGCGCACTTCTGCCTGGGCTACAGCCTGGCCCGGCTGGAGATCAACCTGATCTTCGAGGAGCTGCTGAAGAGCATCGCCTCGTTCGAGCTGACTGGTCCCGTTGCGCGGCTGCGCTCGAACTTCATCAACGGCGTCAAGCACATCCCGATGCGCATCACTCCAGCCTGAGGTGAGATCGAATATGCGAACCCGTGTCTGCGAACTGTTTAGCATCGAGTACCCGATCTTCGCGTTCAGCCACAGCCGCGACGTCGTCGCCGCTGTGAGCAGGTGCGGCGGGCTGGGCGTATTCGGCGCCGTCGGCTACTCCGCCGACGAGCTCGAGAATGAGCTGGCCTGGATTGACGAGCACATCGATGGCAAGCCCTACGGCGTCGATATCGTCGTGCCCGCGGTCGAGAAGGCGGCCGGCGCGGAGAAGATCGATCTCGAAGCGATGATCCCGGAGGGCCACCGACAGTGGGTGCAGGACGTTCTTCGGCGCTACAACGTCCCGGCCTTGCCGGAGGGCGAATCGGCGACGGAAGGGCTGCTGGGCTGGACGCTCGAGAACGCGACGCGCCAGGCCGAGATCGCGTTCGCGCACCCGATCAAGCTGCTCGCGAGCGCGCTCGGCCCGCCGCCGCGCGCGACGGTCGAGGAAGCGCATCGACGGGGCGCGCTCGTCGCGGCGCTGGCCGGCACGCCGGAACACGCGAAACGCCACGTCGAGGCGGGCTGCGACATGATCGTGGCCGTCGGGACGGAGGCGGGCGGCCACACCGGCGCGGTGAGCACGATGGTGCTCGTCCCACAAGTTGTCGACGCGGTGCATCCAGTTCCGGTCGCGGCGGCAGGCGGCATCGGTGAAGGGCGGCAGGTCGCGGCCGCGCTCGCGCTGGGAGCGGAGGCGGCGTGGACGGGATCGATCTGGCTGACGACAGAAGAGAGCGACACGCCTCCCGCCGTGATCGAGAAACTCCTGCACGCGGGTTCCAGCGACACCGTCCGCAGCCGGGCGATGACCGGCAAGACGGCCCGGCTGCTGCGCACGCCCTGGACGGACGCCTGGGACGGCGTCGAGTCGCCGGGCGCGCTGCCCATGCCGCTACAGTTCCTTCTGAACGCGGATGCAATGAGCCGCATGCATCGCTTCGCGGATGAGAGCGAAGGCGCGCGCGAGCTGGTAACGTCGCCGGTGGGCCAGATCGTCGGCAGCATGAACCGCGTCCGCTCGGTCGATGACGTGATGTCAGAGCTAGTGAGAGGCTTCGGGGAAGCTGCGGGGGCGCTGCATACGGCAGCGTCCGGTTAACCGTCGGAGGGTGGGGATGGTGCAGGCGCTCTTCGCGGGCTGCGCAACGCTGATCGCGCGCCGGTATGTCTGGCTACTCGCGATCTCCGGCGTCGTGACAATTGCCCTCGGCTTCGGAATCACGCGGCTCGAGTTCAAGACGAGCCAGGACACGCTCATTTCGCCCAACACGCAGATCTACAAGGACAACTTGGAGTACCAGCGCCTTTTCGGTGGCGAACCGATGCTCGTCCTCTTCCAGGCGAACGACATCCGCGATCTGTTCAGCGCGCACAACATGGAGGAGATGGCCGCGCTCGACCGCGAGCTGGGAGCGACGGGCAAGTACCACGCGATCATCAGCCCTCTCCTGGTAGCGTCGTACTTCCGCGACTCGATCCCGACCGCGGCGAGCCTCGTCGGTGGGGTGATCGAGCGGGTGCGCGAGCAAGCCGCGGCGGAAGCGCGCGCGGAGGCCGCAGCCGCGGGAGCAACGCCGGCGGAGCAAGAGGCCGCTGCCGCAGCAGCGGCTGACGCCGCGTCAGACCCGATCAACGAGCGCAACGCCATCGACGGAGGACGGCTGGCGGAGGCGGGCGAGCTGTCGTTGGACAACCCGAAGTTCGTAGACTTTGTGCTGTTCGACGAGCACGGCGACGTCCGCCCGGAGCTGAAGGGCGTCCTCATGAACAAGAAGACGGCGCTGATGGTCGTGCGGCTGAACGGCAACCTCTCGCTCGACGACCAGTCGGCAGCGGCGCAGGACGTCGTCGACATCGTCCACTCGCGTAACTTCGAGAACGTCACCGTGACGCCTTCGGGCCCTGCCGTACTGCTGTCGGAGATCAACGAAACGATGCGCGGCAGCGTGCTCGTGATGGGCGCGCTGGCGGTGGGTGTGATGACCATCGTCCTCGCGGTCATGTTCCGCGCACGGTGGCGCCTACTATCGCTGGGCGCCGTGCTGATGAGCACTGTGTGGGCGTTCGGATTGATCGGCTACCTGGGCATCCCGCTTACGATGGTGACGATCTCCGCCCTGCCCGTCCTGATCGGCCTCGGCGTTGACTTCGCGATCCAGGTGCACAGCCGCTACGAAGAGGAGATCGAACGCTCAGGGAACGCACATGCCGCTCTGAGCGAGACGTTGACCCACCTGGGGCCGCCGCTGACGATCGCCGTCATTGCGGCGAGCAGTGGCTTCATGGTGCTGCAGATCTCCGCAGTGCCGATGGTGCAGGACTTCGGTTCGATGCTGTCGGTCGGCTCGGTGCTGATCCTGATCGCATCAATCGTGTTCATGGGCAGCGTGCTGTACTGCCGTGATCGCGGCGTTACCGAGCGCTTCGCTTCTGGCAAGAGCCGCCTGCCGATCGAGCGCGTGGTGCGCACAGTCGCCTCCCCTGCCGATGCGCGCGTGCTGCCAGGGATCTTGATTGGTCTGCTGCTGATCGGAGCCGGCTTCTGGGTCGACCACCGGGTGACCGTGCAGACCGACCCGGAGCGCTGGGTGCCGCAGGACAGCCCTATCCTGCAGGACCTCTTCACGATCCGCGACGCCGCCGGCTCATCGGCCGAGCTGAACCTGCTCGTCGATGCGGACGACGTGACGAGCGACGAGATGCTCGCTTGGATGGCCGGCTTCCAGCAACGCGCGATCGACAACCATCCGCACGACATCGTCACCTCAGGCAGCATCGCGTCGGCGCTGAACTCGGTCGTGCGCGCGACGCCGGTGCAGTCGGATGCGAACGCGGTGCTCCCGACGATGCCGGAATCGCTCAAGGGATCGTTCGTAAGCGAGGACCGTAAGCATGCGAACATCATTTTCGCGATCGGCGACGTGTCGCTAAAGGAGCGCGAGCGGCTGACGGACCAGATCGCAGCGGACTTAGACGCACCGGCCGGCGTTCGCGTTCGGCCTGCCGGACTGGCTGTGATCGGGATCGAGACGGTGAACGCCCTGAGCGCGAACCGGTCGCTCATGGTCTACCTGGCGCTCGCGGTGAAGTTCGCCTGGTTTCTGATCGTGTACCGAAGTCTGGCAAGGACGCTACTGGTTCTCTTCCCGGTTGTGATCGCGGTCAGCGCGGCGTCGACATTCATCTATCTGTTCAACATCGAGATCAACCCGCTCACGGCGCTATCGGGGCCGCTCGTGATCGCGATCAGCGTCGAGTTTTCGGTGCTGTTAATGGGGCGCTATCTCGAAGAACGAGGACGCGGCCGCACGCCACGCGAGGCGATCGATGATACGAACCAACGCATCGGGCGGGCGATTATGGCGTCCGGGCTGACAATGGTCGGCGGCTTCGGCGTCCTCGCGTTTTCGGGCTTCCCGCTTCTCGAGAGCTTCGGCATCGTGACCGCGATGGACGTCGGCATTGCGCTGCTCACAACGCTCCTGCTCCTGCCGTCGCTTCTCGTGTGGGCCGATCAGCAGATACACGTGATTTCCTTGCAGGAGCAACCGGCGCTCGCGGACTGACTATTTCTAACAAAACTGTAAACGTACGATAACTTGACAACTGAAACGCTCAGGTGTACATGATCGTGTATAGGCTGGTTGACGGTCCGTACGAGGTGGATGCGGACAAATAAGGCGATCTAGCTCCGCCATTCTACTAGCCCCGCCAACGATTGGAATCTGTAGTGATGGAGCACATCGGATTCGCCCGCGGCATTATGCCGGACGCGCCAACGGTCCGGCGGTGGCTGAACAGGGCGTTCGTTCTCAGCATCCTGGCGTACCTGGTGGTCGTCGGCTATTTGGTGGCCGAGGCGGTTATGGGCGCGAGCAAGTGGGCGCCCTACGGCGTCAACGTACCCGTGTTCATCGCGCTCGTCGTCGGCTCCGAGATCATCGTTGCCGCGACGGGAGTGTGGATCTTCCGCGAGGACGCCGGCATCTGGCCGGATGCGATCGCGAAGGGCTGGCAGGCGGTGCGCCGCGGCAACGTGCTGTCCGGTGTGCGCCAGATCGCAATCGGCGCGTGGGACCTCCCGATCCTCGACCTGCGCCTGCGCACGACGAAAGCCATCGCGCTGGGACGCATCAACCGCATTGCTGCGCTCGTGCCGCTTTGCTACGCGCTCATCGCCAGCGCCGGCGGCGCGCCTTTGGGGCTACGCGGCTCGGCGTTGTTCGACATCGTGATCACGATGGTGGTCTGGGGATTCATGGAAGTGATCATGGTGCGACCCGAGGCGGCCGCGGCGACAGAGAAGCGCTCGTACTACGAGACACGCCGCGTGCGAGACAGCGACCTCGACCGCATTCTGGAGATCGAGCAGATCAAGTGGAAGGAACAGGCCGTCACCGCCGAACAGTTCTACTCGCGCCTCGCAGCGTTTCCACAGGGACAGATCGCCTGCGTCCACGTCACGGAGATGGACGGCCAGCGGGTGCGAGAGAAGGTCGTCGCTTGGTCCACGATCTCCGTGCTACGCGACCAGCAGATCGGAGACGTGCGCTCGTGGGACGAAGTCACGGCGAACGGCACGATCGCGAACGCGGACCCTGACGGCGACGTGATCGTCGGCGTCAACCTGACATCGGTGACAGAAGGCGCAACAGTCACGATGTTTGGCGAGATCCTCGCGTCGCTCGTTGAGTGGAACAAGAACCGGATGATCGGCGGAAGCCGCATGAACGGCTACGTCTCATTTAACGAGCGCCGGCGCGCGGAGGGGAAGCGCATGTTTTCGGCGGAGGAGTACGTCATGCTCCGGGAGATCCGAGGCTACCGGCTAAACGAGGAGCGGGCTGAGAACGGCCTCGCTCCCCTGCCAGACGGCGAGTACTTCCAGCATGTGCAGGCGATACGCGCTGAACGCGGTGAGGTGCAGCTTCCCGATGACGAAGCGGCCGACTACGTCTGCTCCAACGTTCGCGGCTACATGGCGGTGCCCGGCGCCCATATCTTGCGCGCGGTTCCCGAGTACTACGAGGACCCGGCGAGTGCGAACTACGGCGTGCTCATGGGCTTGGCTAATCCCCTGCCCCGCCCGCTTCGACTCCTGCCATTTGCGCGGAGCTGGCTGGCCAACCGCATTCGGCGCGAAGCCGGCCGCGATCTTGAACAGCGGCGTGCTCGCATCCGAGCGAGCTTCGAGCGCCGGCGAGCAACAGAACGCGTACCAGCGTTCCTGCAGGCAGACGGCGGGCGACCAGCCGAACCGATCGGTGCCGCTGACGCCGTCGAGGTCGGAGCTGTGGACGCCGGCTCAGTGAAGCCCGACTAGGCGGCCGCCGCCTCCTCATGATGCTCGTGCTCAGGTAGCGCGCCTCGCTCGGCGAGCCTGTTGAGCGCTGCGACGACGTGCGGATTGAACTGCACGCCCGAGCAGGCGTTGATCTCGGCGAGCGCCTCGGCGGCCGGGCGCGAGACTCGATACGGCCGGTCGCTCGTCATCGCGTCGAAGCTGTCGGCGACAGAGACGATGGCGGCTGCTTCCGGGATCTCGTCGCCGGCGAGGCCGTCGGGGTAGCCCTTCCCGTCCCAGCGCTCGTGATGGCAGTGCGCAACCTGCGATGCGAGCTCGAACCCGCGCCGTCCGCGCAGGAGCTCCGCGCCCCACACGGTGTGCCGGCGCATCTCGCCCCATTCGGCCTGTGTGAGTCCCTGCGGGCTGGTGAGGACAGCGATCGGTACCCGGATCTTACCCACGTCGTGCAGCACGGCGGCAAGGCCGAGGCGCCAGATGTCGTGATCGCTGTAGCCCAGCTCCTTCGCCAGCGCCTCCGTAATCGTCCGCACGCGCATGAGGTGCGAGCCGGTACCGTCGTCGTAGGCCTCGGCGGCGGCGGCGAGCATGAGGACGGTCTCGGCGTGCGCCTCCGAGAGATACTTGGACGCTTCCTGAAGGTCTTCGACGAGATCGGTCATGAAGACGATAGCCGTCACGTGCATCGTGACCGCGGTCAGGAACTGTGCGTCCCACGCGCCGAAGGTACCGTGTGTCTTGCTGACGACTGAAAGCATACCCACGAACTGGTCCTGCCAGATCATGGGGACGACGAGGGCCGACTTGATGCCGGACGCCATCAGGATCTGTCGTTCGTTATCCGTGAGTCGCTCTTCCGTCGTGACGTCCGCGACAAAGTGCGGCTGTCGCGTTTCCTCAAGGAACGTGCTCAGCGGGTGCTCCGCTTCGCGATGCTGTTCTTCCTGCCACGCATCGAGCACCTCACGCGGAGCGCGGGCAAACGTGTTCTCCCACTCGGCCGCTTGTCCCGAGCGGATGCCTGCGACCTCGATGTTCACGGCGTCGTAGCCGGTGCCAACGGAGAGGTGCTGCGCAAGCGTCTCCAGCTTCTCTTCGCGCGTGCCCTTCGACGTAAGAAGCGGCACGATGTCTCCGAGGAGCTTCGCGACGCGCTCGCTATCGAATCGTAGCGCGGCGACGCGGCCGGGAGCAGGACGGCGCCGCTCTGCGTACATCGCGTTGTCTGCGAGCTTGAGCAGCTCTTCTGCAGCGTGGCCTTCTTCCGGGTACGTGGCAAGACCCATACTCGCAATGACGGGCACATCGACAGGTCCGTCTGGCGACGTGAGCTGCGCAGCGGCGAGCAGACCCTGGACAAGCTCGCGATAACGTTCGGCCTGATCGCGATCGACGCCCGGCAGCACGACGACGAACTCGTCGCCGCCATAGCGCCCAACGATCGCGCCGCCCTGCTGGAGCGCGTTCGCAACGCTGATCAGCGCCGCATCGCCAACCTGGTGTCCATAGAGATCGTTGGTCGCCTTCAGCCCATCGACGTCTACCAACGCAACGGACAGCGCCAGGACGCCCTCTTGGCCCAGAGCTCGTCGTAATTCTTCTAGGACGACGGCGTGGTTTAGGCAGCCGGTGAGCGGATCGCGCCGGGCGAGCTCTCGCTCGCGCTCTAGCGCCTTCTCGAGCTGAGCATTTTCGTTCAGGCTGTCGCGATAGAGACGGTCGATGTCTCCCTCACCATCCCGATGTACAGCCTCGCGATCAAGGCGTTGCTTCAGGAATGCCGCAGCTCCAGCCACGACCGTCCACGCAACAACTGAGCGAGTTCCAGTCGAGAGCCAGGCCCGTTTGCCGGTGCTCCTGTGAGGCACGCAGCCCTCCAATCAACGCCTAGAGGGAATATCGGCCTGTTTAGGCTCTCCCTGCATCTACCAGCTAGCTCAGAGCCGCGGGGGTCCTCATTGGGGTGGTGCCCGAACTGGAAGGCCACTCCGAAGAAATCGCTGAAGAGGTCGATTGGCCGTCAGCCGGGCTCAGATTCCAGGCGTTGGGTGCAAGCTGCGGCCCGCGGTCCTAAACCATCAGATACCCCGGCGACGACGATTTCAAACCGCACGTAAATGCGACACCGAAGGTGTCGTTCAACAGGCCGATGTTCTTGTAAGCCATCCGAGCCGTTTGCGCCGTCGCGAAGCAGTAGCGGGTAGAGCCGCCCGCGCCGTCCGTTGCGCAGTCATACGTTCCCGGATAGGAAGACGGCAAGCCGCGACGCGGGGCGTGCTATACTGCCGCCCCGGAGGACACCGTGCGCCGCCTGCCCGAACACGGATCGTCGGTCGAAGAGGTCATGGCGCGGCTCCGCGCCATGGAGGTGCATGACGCCGATTACCACAACGCGCGCACCTGGTCCCTGATCTATAACGCCGGCCCCGAGGTCGACGGGATGCTTCAGGCCGCGGCCGGCCATGTCCTGCTCGAAAACGCGCTCAACCCCTTCGCCTTCCCGAGCCTGAAGGAGATGCAGCGCGACGTCGTCGCGATCGTGGCTGACTTGCTGCACGGCGACGAGGAGACGAGCGGCTCGATGACATCGGGTGGGACGGAGTCGATCTTCATGGCGGTCGCGACGGCGCGCGATAAGGCGCGTGCGGAACGCGGCATCGAGAAGGGCCGGCTTGTCGTGCCAAAGACGGCGCACCCGGCGTTCGCCAAGGCAGCGCACCTGCTCGACGTTGAGTTCGTCCAGATGCCGTTCGGCGACGACCTGCGCACGCACGCGAGCGCGATCGACGGCCTCGTGACGGAGAACACGGTGCTGATCGTGGGCAGCGCGCCTGCCTTCCCCTTCGGCATGATCGACCCGATCCCGGAGCTGGCGGCCGTCGCGCTGGACGCGGGCATTCCGTTCCATGTCGACGCGTGTTTGGGCGGACTGATGCTGCCGTTCCTCGAACGGCTCGGGCATGAGATGCCGCCGTGGGACTTTCGCGTGCCCGGCGTCACCTCGATCTCTGCGGACGTGCACAAGTACGGCTACGGCGTCAAAGGGGCGTCGGTCGTACTGCACAAGCCGAAGACGAACTTGCGTTACCAGGTCTTCCAGTTCAGCGACTGGCCCGGCGGCATCTACGGCACGCAGGCGTTCCAGGGCACGAAGCCAGCCGCGCCGATCGGCGCGGCGTGGGCGGTGATGCAGTTCCTCGGCGAGGACGGCTACCTCCGCCTCGCCGAGCAGACTGTCGACGCGACGCGACGGCTGAAGCAGGGGATCGAATCGATCGACGGCATCCACATCTGGGGTGAACCCGACATGACGGTCGTCGCGGCCGGCTCGCGCGAGCACGATATCTTCGCAATCGGCGACATCCTGAACGAGCGCGGCTGGTTCTTCGACCGGCAGGACTCCCCCCGGGCGCTACACCTGATGGCGAGTCCACGACATCACCTCGTAGTGGACGAGTTCGTTTCGGACCTGCGTTACGCCGTCGAGCACCACGCGGGCGCGAGCGCGAAGGCGGCGACCTACGGCGACGACGTGAGCGCGGAGGCGGCCGCGACCTAGTCTTGCCGCCCGCCGGGGGCATGCCTAGACTGGCAGCGATGCCCCTACGCAAAGCCCGCGTCACCAAGCCTGACGGCCGCCACCTCTGGTACTACGCCTGGGACCGCCCGCTTCCGGAGGTTGCACAGCCATCGAGAGCGCACAAGCTGGAGTCGGAGGGACTCGAGCTGCGCCGCCATCCCGTGCTGGACGAATGGGTCATCGTCGCACCGGAACGGCAAGGGCGGACGTTCTTGCCGCCCGCGCGCTACTGCCCGCTCTGCCCAACGCGCAACGCGAAGTCGCCGACGGAGGTGCCGTCGCGCGACTACGAGATCGCCGTGTTCGAGAACCGCTTTCCGAGTCTACGTAGCGACCCGCCTGCGCCATCGAAGACGCGGCGGCCGTTCGAGACGTCACGCGCGCTCGGCACCTGCGAGGTCACGCTCTACACTTCGGCGCACGATACGACGCTGGCGCAACTGCCGGTCGAGCACATCACGCGCCTCGTCGAGGTGTGGACGGACCGCTATCGCGATCTGGCGGCCCGGCGCGAGATCGCGTACGTGCTGATCTTCGAGAACCGCGGGAAGGAGATCGGCGTAACGCTGACACACCCGCACGGCCAGATCTACGGCTTCTCGTACCTTCCGCCGGAGCCCGCGCGCGAGCTGGCGGTGGCCCGTCGCTACCGGCGCGAGCACGGCCGTTGCCTGCACTGCGACATCGTCGCGGCGGAGCTGCGCGACAAGCAGCGCATCGTCGCGCAGAACGAGACGTTCGTGGCGTTCGTGCCGCATTACGCGCGCTTTCCGTACGAAGTACACGTTGCTAGCAAGGCGCACAGGCCGTCCCTGCTGGAGCTGACGGCGGCGGAGCGCGAAGGGCTGGCCCGGGTGATGAAGATCATCACGCAGAAGTACGACGGCCTGTGGGACTTCCCCCTTCCCTACATCATGGTCATGCACCAGCGTCCTACAGACGGCGGCCGCCATCCCGGCTGTCACTTCCACATCGAGTTCACGCCGCCGCACCGCACACCCGACAAGCTGAAGTTCCTCGCCGGCTGCGAGACGGGCGCAGGCACGTACATCCTCGACGCGAAGGCTGAGGACACAGCGCGCCGTCTGCGCTCTGTCGCTCCGCGGACGTAGCGCGATGGAGGATGAGGCCATCGAGCGGCGCGTTGCGAAGGTAAGCGATGCGTTCCGCAGGCGGTTCGGCCGCACGGCGGACGGCGTTGCGGAGGCGCCCGGACGCGTCAACCTGATCGGCGAGCACCTCGATTACAATGGCGGCCTCGTCCTGCCGATGGCAATCGACCGCTCCGTGCTCGTCGCGTACGCGGCGCGCGACGATGCGCTCGCGCGCTGCTACTCCCTCGACTACGACGAGGAGTCCTCGCTGGCGCTGGACGCGCCGATCGCGCGCGACGACACGCGTTCGTGGAGCAACTACGTTCGAGGCGTGCTGGACGTGCTGCGCGGCGAGGGCTTCGCTACGCCGGGCGTCGATCTCACGATCGCAGGCAACGTACCGATCGGCGCCGGGCTATCATCCTCCGCGGCGCTCGCAGTCGCGACGCTGGGCGCGCTGCGGGCCGCATGGCGTCTCGAACTCGACGACCTGCGCGTCGCCCTGCTCGCGCAGCGCGCGGAGAACGACTTCGTCGGCGTGCACTGCGGCGTCATGGACCAGCTCGCCGCAACGTTCGGCGTCCGCGACCACGCGCTGCTGATCGACTGCCGCTCGCTCGCGCACGAACCCGTTCCGCTCCGGCTCGAGGATCAGGGCGTTGCGATCGTGGTGGTCGATTCGGGCGTGCGCCGGCAGCTCGAGGACTCTGCGTACAACGCGCGGCGGGAGGAATGCGGCGAGGCGCTCGACGCGCTCCGAGACGCCCAGCCAGGCCGCGATCTCACATCGCTGTGCGATGTCACGCTGGACGATCTCGCTCAGCACGGCCCGGCGCTGCCCGAGACGCTGCTGCGCCGCGCGCGACACGTCGCAAGCGAGCAGCGGCGCGTCGTGTCGGCGGTAGAGGCGCTGCGCGGCGGCGACCTCGAGTCGTTCGGCGCGATGATGAATGCTTCGCACGCCAGCCTGCGCGACGACTTCGAGGTGAGCGCTCCGGAGCTGGACTGCCTGGTCGCGCTGGCGCAAGGTGCGGCCGGCGTGTTCGGGGCGCGGCTGACGGGCGCGGGCTTCGGCGGCTGCACGGTGAATCTCGTGCGCAGCGAAGCGCTCGCCTCGTTTCGCGCTGACGTCGTCGAACGGTACGCGATGCAGACGAAGCACGAGGCGCGCATGGTCGTCTGCCGCGCCGCGGACGGCCTGCGTATGCACAGAGCGAGTACCTAGCGTGCGCGCAGAGGTCGATCTTTCTTCGGACGAGGTCACGGTCGCGGCCGGCCGCACGCGCGTGCGCGTGTCGCTCCGCGACGGCGCGGCAGACGTTTCGTGGGGCCGCTGGCGTCCGATCGCGAAAGCGACGGCGCTGGTGGAGTTCGAGGGCGGCGCTACGGTCTCGTCCGCTGCGTCTGGTTGGAGGGCGGAGGACCGTCCGAGGCTTGTCGATGACGCACACGGCCGCGGCACTCGCGTCTTTCTGGCGACGGACGCAATCGAGGGCGCGCGACTACATCTCGACGTGTGCGCATACGACGAGCAGCCGTTCGTGCTGTTGCGCGTCGGCGTGGAGAACACGGGCCGTACGGCGCGGCGCATTCGACGGTTCGTGCCGCTCACGACGCATTCGCTCGCGTTCGAGTCGCCGCCGGCGCAATTGCGCTTCTTACGGCACGGCTGGCAGTCGTGGACGCCGACGCTTTCGCTTGCGGGCGCGCAACGCGACATCGACGTGCGGCCGCCCGTGCACGCGCCCGCCGACGTGCCGGACGGCCGCGGGGCGTTCGCGTCGGAGGAGTTCACCGCGATCAGCGATCCCGTCACAGGCCGCTCCGCCGTCCTCGGCTTCGTAACGGCGCATCGACAGTGGACACAGGTGCGGGTCGACGCGTCCCGCCAGGCGCTCGATGCCGTCGCGTTCGCGGACGGCGCGACGGTCGCGCCCGGCGAGACGTTGTGGTCGGAGCGATTGCTCATTGAGCTGACTGACGACGTACCGGCCGCGCTCGCGCGCTATGCCGGCGCGCTCGGCCGCGAGATGGGCGCTCGCGTGCCGCGCGAGGTCCCGACAGGCTGGTGCTCCTGGTACTACTACTTCACGAACGTTACGGAAGCCGACATCCTCGCGAACCTTGACCGGCTGCGCGGGCTGCGCGACCGCTTACCATTCGACTACGTGCAGATCGATGACGGCTACCAGGCGGACATCGGCGACTGGACGACGACCAACGAGAAGTTCCCGAACGGCATGCGCTCACTTGCGGAAGCGATCCGCGATGCCGGATTCAAACCCGGCCTCTGGCTCGCGCCGTTCATCGCCAGCAAAACGTCACAGCTCTACGCCGAGCATCCCGACTGGATGGTCCACAGCGAGCAGGGCGGGCCGGCCCTCGCGCTGCATAACTGGGGTTCGGATTGCTACGGACTCGATTGCACGCATCCCGACGCCGAGGCGTGGCTGCGCGACCTGTTCCGCACAGTGACGCGTGACTGGACGTACGACTACGTGAAGATCGATTTCCTCTACGGCGGCGCGCTCGCGGGACGGCGGTGCGACGCGTCAGCGTCCCGCATCGAAGCGTATCGACGCGGCTTGCGCGCGATCCGCGCGTCGGTTGGCAAGCGGTTCGTGCTTGGCTGCGGCGCGCTGATGGGGGCATCGGCCGGCATCGTCGACGGACAGCGCATCGGCCCGGACGTCGCACCGTGGTGGCGATTCAACCGCCCGCTGCCGCCGAAACGCCCCGGACGACCGCGCGCAGGCGGCGAACCGAGCATGGAGAATGCGCTGCGCAACGTGTTCACGCGCTCCTGGATGCACGGGCGCCTGTGGGCCAACGACCCCGACTGCCTGCTCGTACGCGAGGACCGCACGAAGCTCACGCTGCCCGAAGTACAATCGCTGGCGACGGCGATCGGCCTGTCCGGCGGCATGGTGCTGCTCAGCGACAACGTCACGACACTCTCAGCGAAGCGGCTCGACATCGTCTCGCTTCTGCTGCCGCCGATCGGCGACGCGCCCGTCGTACCGGACCTGATGGACGTATCGATGCCGGCGCGGATGGAGGTCGATCTCTCGCGGCCGTTCGGTTCGTGGCGGCTCCTCGGCGCATTCAACTGGACAGGACGGCGGCAATCGATGCGCGTGCCGCTGCCGCGCGGCCGCTGGCACGTCTTCGAGCTATGGGAGGAGCGCCACTACGGCGTGCGCGAGCAACACGTCAACTTACAGGACATGCCGTCGCACGGCGCACGGCTGCTCGCGCTGCGACGCGCGGTCGCCCGCCCGCAGCTCATCGCAACGACGTTCCACGTATCGATGGGCGGCCGCGAGATCGAACGCGTCTCGTACGACGCGCGACGCAAGACGCTGCGTGTGGCGCTCACTCCGGTCGCGAAGAAGGACGGTGCGGTCTTCGTACACGCGCCTGCGGCCTATCGACTCGCCGGCGCGACGCTCGATGGCGAGTCGATAGCGCCGAAGCGAAACGGGCGCGTACTCCGCTTCGCGTTCACGCTCGATGCAACGAAGACGCTGACCGTCCGCTTTCGCTAGAACAGCGCCTGCCCACCAACAACCGCGAGCACGCCCACGCCCAAAGCGATACGGTAGTAGGCGAACGGCCGCAGGCTGTTCGTCGAGAGGAAGCGCAACAGGAACGCAATGCTGATATAGCCGACGATGGCGGCGCACGCGGCGCCTACGGCGAAGAACGCCGCGTCCGCGCCACCCAACGTGCCATCGCGAAACTCACCGACAACGTCATAGGCTTTCTTCAGCCCCGCGCCGGCAATAATCGGCGCAGAGAGCAGGAACGCGAACGATGCCGCCTCAACGCGTTCGAAATTACGAAAGAGGCCCATGCTGATCGTCGCGCCGGATCGCGAGACGCCGGGCACGAGCGCGATCGCTTGCGCGCCCCCAATAAGGAGCGCATCGACGGGGGTCAGGCCGGCGCGGCTGCGCGTTCGGCGGCCCGCTGCCTCGGCGAGGAAGAACACGGCGCTAAAGGCGATGAGCATCGCGCCGACCAGCGCCGGCTTCCGAAACGCGTGCTCAACCTGGCTTTCGAACACGAAACCGATCGCAGCGGCCGGGATCGTCCCGAGGATGATGAGCCATGCGATACGCCCGTCGGGGTCGGCGAGCGACCGTTGGGCGATCGTGCGAAACCAGCCGGCAATGAGCTCCAGCCACGAACGACCGAAGTAGACAAGTAGCGCCGCCAGCGTGCCGAGGTGCAATGCCGCATCGAACGAGAGACCGTAGCGGTCCTGATCGACGCGCAACAGCTTCTCGACGAGAATGAGGTGTCCGGTGGACGACACCGGCAGGAACTCGGTCAGCCCTTGCACGATGCCGAGAATTGCGGCCTTAAGGAGATCGAGCGCCATCTAACGTATATCTGCCTGCCCTCACGGCACTGTGCAGACTATACGGGATGTGGATCTAACGCTCCACTACGTGCTCGTCGTGCGGCCGGACGGGAAGTGGCATCTCACCATCGATGCTGTAGAGGGGGTAGCGGGCCAGCCATTCCATCGCCCGGCCGAAGCGGTTGAGGAGGCGCGCCCAAGGTCGAGCGCCAATCAACGATGAGTCCGCAGCATCCGGCAGAGCGCCAGAACGGAGGTTAGCAACGAGGTGACGGTCCTGCGTTCCCCAGACAATACCCGCTCGTGTTCCGGCGCTCAGCCCGATGCTGTGTCGTGGATCGACCGCGGACCCTCTGCGTGACGTACGGTCGACGAGGCTCCTCACAGTTCCAAGGTACACAGGCGACGTTAAGGCAAGATTGACGCTCGTTAACGGAGCGATAACTTTGGGCACGAAGAAGGGCTGCAGACGTCCATCGCCCGCAGCCCTGGAGATGCCGGAGGTTGGGCCTAGCCCGTGCGCAGCGCCTCGCGAGCGGGGCCGCTCGCTTGCGGCTCATCTTCCGACATGGCGTCGAGGTCCTCGAGCAGCAGACGGAACCAGCGACGCAGATCGTGGCGCACGATAGCCTCACGCAGCAGTCGCGTGCACTCGCGCCGCTCCTCCGCCGGAAGCCTGAGTGCGCGATCGAGCGCGGCGGCGGTGCCGGCGATATCGTGCGGCAGCACCGGGATCGCTCCCGCACGCAGCTCCTCGAACGCACCGGTTGTCTCGGACAGCACGAGGGCGCCGTTCCTGGCGTTCACGGCCGGGCCTTCCTTGGAGACCAGATTCATGCCATCGATGAGAGGATTGACAAGCAGCACGTCGTAGAGACTCATGGCGACGAGCGCTTGGAGGCGGTTGTGTTCGTAATAGATGGCGACCGGCTGCCAATCCGGCGTGGCAAAACGTGCGTTTACTTCCCCGGCAGCGGCGAAGACTTCGTCCTTGTACCGGCGATACTCCGCGACGCCGGTGCGCGACGGCACGAGGAACGACAGGAAGCGCACCTTGCCCACCCACTCCGGGTGCGATTCGAGCAGCCGGCCGAAGGCACGGAAGCCTGTCGCTACGTTCTTGCTCGGATCGAGCCGGTCGACGCGGACGATCGTGCGCATCTCCGGCGGTGCGGCGAGCTTGGAGCGATATGCTTCTGCCTCAGGCAACGCGAGCTGACGGCGCAGGTCCCAGATGTCAACGGACACAGGATTCGCCCAGACGCGCGTCGAGCGGCCGGCGTGCGTGATCCGATCCGCCGTCGCCTCACAATCCGTGAGGTACGCGCGGCACGTATCGATGAAATTGCGCGCGAAGGCTTGTGTCTGGAACGCCACGCTGTCGTTTGCGAGGAGGCCTTCGCAAATGGACTGGACGATGGGCGTTCGTAGGACGCGCCATGCGTCGGGCTGGGGCCAGGGAATGTGCACGAAGTGCTGGAGCACAGCGTCGGGCCGGCGGTTCCGGATGAAGAGCGGCGCGGCGTACAGGTGATAATCGTGCAACATGACGCGCCCGCGGCTTCCGCTTCGCTCCAGCTCATCGATCACGGTCTCAGCGAAGATCTGGTTCACCGGCAAATAACCGCGCTGCCACGCGTCGACAGCGACGGCATCAACGTCGTCCATCTCCAAACGATCGTACATCGCGTGTTGGACAAACCAGAGGACCGGATTGCTGAATGTGCCGTAGAAGAGATCGTAGACCTCCCGCGGCGGAGCGATCAGGCGAACGTACTTTCCGTCATCGAGAGGAAGTAGCTCCCCTTGCGTCGCCAGCACGCGATCGAGCGCGCCTGTGGCGGCGGCTATCCACGTGATCGGCCGGCCCGGGGCGAGCGCGCTAAGCGCAGCCGCAACGCCGCCGCTGGCACAGACTTGCTCTATGTCGCCGCGCTCGTTCGTGCGATGCTCGACAGGGCCGCGGTTGCTGACCAAGATCAGCCTGCGGCTGGATTGCGGGCCGCTCAGCTTCTGATTCGCGGAAGCGTTCTCGGAAGCGCGGTCGTTCGTTCGTCCTGACACCTAAGCCTCCTGGTTCTCATGAGCCCAAAGCGCTGCCATACAGACTCGAAGCTGCCTCCCGGCCGGGAACCGCATTAGTCGTTTAGATTTCGATTGTTGAGCGAACTGCCGCCTTCGCCAGCGAACAGCCGCGGAACGTCATCTGCAAGATGACAAAGGGGCCGACGCGGCTACGCCGACCCGATGGTGCTCACGATCACCTCTTCTTCCAGTGGCCTACGGGGTTAGCTGTCGGGTTAGGGCTGAAAGAACTGCCCTTCCTTCCGCTCCGGAAGGATGCACCCCAAATTCGGGTGGTTCCCCCGTTCCCTTTCGGGACTCGGCCATATTCGATTTCTTGCTATAAGGCTAGCGCTGACGCAAAGAATTGTCAAACCTACCAGGTTCCGTCGCGACGCTTGGCACAGCCGCCACACTCACTCGACCGCCGGTCCCGAAAGGCGAACCCGCTCTTTTTCTCGCGTATGTTCGGCGTTGCACATACGCATTATGGAACGAACGCTGGCTGCGCCGCTGCACAGTTGACAGCGCATGCAAAGCGCGCTTCCCTTCTGGCCATGGCAGCGCGCTTCTTCATCGGCACGTCATCGTGGGCTGAAAAGTCGCTCGTCAATTGCGGGCGCTTCTACCCGCCCGAGCTCAAGGACACGCCCGAACGCCTCGCCTTCTACGGCGAGCGGTACAGCACGGCCGAGATCGACAGCACGTACTACGCGATGCCGTCGCACAAAAACATGGAGCGTTGGGGCAGCGCGGTGCCCGAGGGCTTTCGATTCAACGTCAAGGTGTTCGCGCTGTTCAGCCAGCACCCGACGCGCTTCTCCTCCATCCCCAAGAGCTTCCACGAATCGCTGCCGCCGGACGTCCAAAAGAAGGCGCGCGTCTACTACAAGGACATCCCCCCAGAGGTCAGCGAGGAGCTGTGGCAGATCTTCCGCCGCGCGCTGCAGCCGCTCCGCGACGAGGACAAGCTGGGCGCGGTGTTGCTCGACTTCCCGCCGTGGTTCGTGCCGTCGAAGGCGAATCGCGAGTTCATCGCACACGCGCGCGAGCGTCTGGCGGACGACCCGGTCATCGTCGAGTTCCGGAACGCTCTCTGGGTCTCCGACGATGAGAGCGCGGCATCGACGTTCGATCTCCTGCGCGAGTTGAAGTGCGGCTTCGTCTGCGTCGATGAGCCGCAGGAGCTCAAGACAAGCTTTCCGCCGATCGTTGCCGTAACAGCGCCCGTTGCGTCGGTGCGCTTTCGCGGGCGCAACGCCGAACGATGGGACGACAAGACAGCATCGACCCAAGAAAAGCTGAACTGGCTCTACACGGACGACGAGCTATCGGAGTGGCTGCCGCGCATCGGCCAGCTCGCCGCGGAGGCCGACGACGTCTTTCTTATGTTCAACACGAAGCTTGAAGACCAGGGCGTGGTAAACGCGGCGAGGCTGCAGAAGCTGCTCGGTGTGAAGGGCGCTTGACGCCAGCACCAGACGGACATACGCTCTACGTGTCCTCGCATGGACGCGTTATGACCAGAAGGTCGCCCGCACGCAGCAACCGTCCGCCCACGCAGGCGAAGCCTGCTCCCCACGAGCTGCGTCCGATGCTCCCCGTCGTCATCGATGAGCCGTTCGACTCGCCCGACCACATCTACGAAGTGAAGTGGGGCGGTGTGCGCGCGATCGCCGTCATCGACGGCGACGACGTGCGCCTGCACGGACGCAACCTGCGCGATCTTACGGCTCACTATCCCGAGCTGCAGTCGCTCGCGCGCTGCGTCACCGCGAAGCACGCCGTCATCGACGGCGAGATCATCGCGTGGGGCGCCGAAGCGCTACCGGACGTCGAGCTGCTGCGGGGCCGCCTCCTCCAGCCCGACAACGATGCGGTCCGCCGGCCGCCGCGCTCGACCGTGACCTACCAGGTCTTCGACCTTCTGGAGCTGGACCGCTCGTGGCTGCTGAAGCGTCCGCTCTACGAGCGGCGCAACCTGCTCCACGAGCGGATCGGGCCGAATCGCTACATTCAGGCAGCCGACTTCGTGCGTGAGGAAGGCATAGCCTTTTTCGAAGCCGCTGCGAGCTATCGCCTTGAGGGCGTCGTCGCGAAGGACAAGCACAGCCACTACCTGCCCGGCGAGCGTTCGATTAGCTGGCAGGAAATCCGGGCCGCCCAGAGCGATGACTTCGTGATCGGCGGCTATACGTTCGGAGGCGGGCTCCGCAAGAAGGACCTGATCTCGACGATCCTGCTCGGAGCATACGATCGAGGCCAGCTTCACTTCGTAGGGGAGGTCAGTATCGGCTGCAGCGACAAGGAGGCTCGTCAGCTTCTCGAGATGCTCACGCCCCTCCATACCGAGCGCGCGCCCTTTGGCGCGCCGCCCGCAGTCCAGCGCTTCTTCTACTGGTGCCAGCCTGAGCTGGCCTGCCACGTCCGTTTCAGCGCGTGGACGCCAGCCGGCGTGCTGCGCTTCCCCGTCTTCGTGGCGCCCAGGCCAGATGTACCGCCGGAGGAGTGCTTGCGCGAGCCCCTTGCGCCTGTGCTGTAGGCGGCGCGCTCACCGCCGACCATTCTGTTGACCGGTAATCGCATAATCGGTAACCTTTCCCTTACCCCCGCGGCCTGGGGAGGGCCGGTGCAGGCCTCCAAGCGGAGTGAAGGCTGTCCCTGAAGGGTTCCCGAACGGAAAGGATGGCAGGGCATGCCGAGGTCGATCTGGAACGGTGTCATCAGCTTCGGGATGGTGAGCATCCCGGTGAAGCTCTACACGGCTACCGAGAGCAAAGACATCTCGTTCAACCAGCTCCATAAGGACTGCGGCAGCCGGATCAAGCAGCTCCGCTGGTGCCCCGTGCACGAGCGCGAGGTGGCCTACGACGATATCCAGCGCGGCTACGAATACGCGAAGGACGAGTACGTTGTCCTTTCGGAAGAGGACTTCGAGAACCTGCCGCTCCCCAGCAAGCACACCATTGACCTAGCCGGCTTCGTGAAGATGGACGACATCGACCCGATCTTCTACGAAAAGGGCTACTACCTAGAGCCGGACGAGAAGGGGTTAAAGCCGTTCGTCTTGCTGATGCGCGTCCTGACCAAGCGCGGCCTCACGGCGGTAGCCAAGATCGCGATCCGCAACAAAGAGCGCCTCTGCGCGCTGCGCGCCTACGATGGCACGCTCATGCTCGAAACGCTCTACTTCCCGGACGAGATCCGCGTCCAGAAAGGTCTCGACCTTCCCGACGTGAAGGTCTCCAGCAAGGAAGAAGACATGGCGTCGTCGCTGGTCGACCTCATGCTGGAGGAGTTCCAGCCGGAGGAGTACCACGACGACTACCGCGAGGCGCTGATGCAGGTCATCGAGGCGAAGCTGCAGGGCGCGGAGATCGTCGAAGCGCCGGCGGCGCCGCGCGGCAAAATCGTCGACCTCATGTCGGCGCTCAAAAAGAGCGTCGAGACGGCGAAGAAGCAGCAGAAGGCCCCGACACGATCGCGGCGCGCTGCGAGCAACGGCCAGTCGAGCACGACGCGCCGCCGCAAGGCCGCCGCGGGATAACGTCGCGGCGCAATGCCCCGCGCCAACGCATCGCCACGTTCCCCTAAGAAGCCGCTCGAAGAGTACGACAAGAAGCGCGACTTCGAGCAGACGCCTGAGCCGCCTCCCTCGACGAAGCGCGGCGGCAAGGGGCCGCTGACGTTCGTCATCCAGAAGCACGACGCCTCGCGCCTGCACTATGACTTCCGGCTGGAGGTCGATGGCGTCCTCAAGTCCTGGTCTGTCCCCAAGGGCCCCTCGCTCGATCCGCAAGAGAAGCATCTCGCCGTCATGGTCGAGGACCACCCGATGGACTACGCCTCGTTCGAGGGCGTGATCCCGAAGGGGCGCTACGGCGCTGGACAGGTCATCGTGTGGGACAACGGGACGTACGCGCCGGACGAAGGCGGTCATTCGTTCGGCGATCGCACGGCGGCCGAGGCGCAGATGCGCCAGGGGCTAAAGGACGGCAAGCTCTCGGTCACGATGCGCGGCCGCAAGCTCAAGGGCTCGTGGACGCTCGTGAAGATGGAGCGCACCGAGAACGACAACGAGTGGCTGCTGATCAAGCACAAGGACGGGACGGAGGACCCCGAGCGCGACATCCTGGAGGAAGACCGCTCGGTCGTCTCCGGCCTATCGATCGAGGACCTGAAGTCTGGACTGCTGCCGGACCGCAGTCGCGCCGCCGACGTGGTGCACATCGAGGACGTGCCGGGCGCGAAGGCAGCGCCGCTGCCGAAATCGATCGCGCCGATGCTGTCGACGCTGACGGCAAAAGCGTTCTCGAGCCCCGACTGGGTCTTCGAGCCGAAGCTGGACGGCGTACGCGCAATCGCGCTGGTCCGCGACGGCGCGGTCACGCTCCTCTCGCGGCGTGGCCTCGACGCGACGCGGCAGTACCCATCGATCGTCAAGGCGCTCGAGAGGCAGCCCGCTCACGAGATGGCGCTCGATGGGGAGATCGTGGCGCTCGATGAGGAGGGCCGACCGTCGTTCCAAGTGATCCAGGGCCGTCTCAACCTCACGCGCGACAGCGACATCCAGCGCGCAGAGGCGAACATTCCGGTCTACTACTACGTCTTCGATCTGCTGCACCTGGACGGCTTCGACATGCAGCGGGCGCCCCTTACGCACCGCAAGGCGCAGCTCGAGCGCGCGCTCTTCCCGTCGGAGCGCATCCATCTGCTCGATGCGTTTGACGAGGACGGCGTCGTCGCGTACGACGCGGCGCTCGAACACGGGCTGGAGGGCGTCGTGGCGAAGCGTCGCGACAGCACGTACGAGGCGGGACGCCGCTCCCGGGCTTGGCTGAAGATCAAAGGCACCACCAGCGACGAGTTCGTCGTCGGCGGCTATAGCGCGGGGCAGGGCGGACGGAGCGATACGTTCGGCGCGCTGCTGATCGGCCAGTACAACGACGGAGGAGGGCTGATCTACTGCGGGAACGTCGGCAGTGGCTTCGACGACCGGCTGCTCGAAAAGCTGCGCACGCAGCTCGACGGCATGAAGCGCAAGACGTCGCCCTTCGCAAACGGCGTGCCTCTGAAGCCGCCACCGGCCTGGGTCGAGCCCCAGCTCGTGATCGAGGTGAAGTTCGCGCAGTGGACGAACGACGGGCACCTGCGCGCGCCCGTTTTCCTCGGCGTGCGGGAAGACAAATCGCCCTCGGAGGTCCACCGTGCGGAAGTGGCACCCGCACCCGAGGACTTGGAGCGCAGCGAGATGCCGCGAGCGCCCGCGCTGGACGACGAGGTCGCGTCGGTGCTGGAGCAACTGCGCGGGAAGCAGGACAAGCTGTCGTTGCAGGTAGAGGGGCACAAGATCGCGGTCAGTAATCTGAACAAAGAGCTCTGGCCGAAATACGGCAGACGGCACCCGTTGACGAAGCGCGACCTGCTCGTCTACTTCACGCGCGTGTCGCCGTACTTGCTGCCGCACCTACGCGACCGTCCGCTCACGCTCACCCGCTATCCGAACGGGATCGAGAAGCCGCACTTTTATCAGAAGCACTGGGAGGGCGAGGTCCCGGAGTTCGTCGACACGGCGCTGCTGTATTCGTCGCACAATGAGGGCGACGGCGAGTACTTGATCTGCAACAACCTCCCTACCCTGCTCTGGCTCGGTCAGCTCGCTGACCTGGAGCTGCACACTTGGTACTCGCGCGTCAACCCGGAGCCGGACGGCTCTCACCTGGGGACGACGTTCTCGGGCTCGATCGAGAACATGGAGAGCTCGCTGCTCAACTATCCCGACTTCGTCGTCTTCGACCTCGACCCGTACATCTACTCCGGCGAGGAAGCGAAGGGCGACGAACCGGCGCTGAACAAGAAGGCCTTCGCGAAAACGTGCGACGTGGCGCTGTGGCTCAAGGACGCGCTCGATTCGCTGTCGCTCTCATCGTTTGTGAAGACAACAGGGCGCACCGGGCTGCACATCTACGTGCCGATTTTGCGCCGGCTGGACTACGGCGCCGTGCGCGCGGCCGCCGAGACGATGGGCCACCACCTGCTGCGCCAACACCCGCGGGAGATCACCATGGAGTGGTCGGTCGACAAGCGCCGGGGCAAGGTGTTCTTCGACCACAACCAGAACTCGCGAGGGAAGACGCTCGCGTCCGTCTACTCGCCGCGCCCACACCCGTCCGGCGCGGTCTCGATGCCGCTCCGTTGGGACGAGGTCGGCTCCGTTTATCCGACCGACTTCACGATGCTCACCGCCCCCGCACGGCTCGACAAGGTGGGTGACCTGTGGGCGGGCATGCTGGACGCGAAGCACGACCTCGAAGCCTTACTAGACGGCGGCGTCAACCCCTAATTCTTCTCGCCGCTGAATCTACCAGCCTTCTGACAGATACAGGTTCGCCTACTGGCGGCCGAAAGTTCCTGTAGAGCCCAGGAGGCGGAATGACTGAAGCATCGCCCATCGACACTACCGAGCAGAAGCCCCGTACGAACGCGCAGGAGCGGCCCAGCCGGGCGACGTTCACGTACCGGCGTTACGCGCGCTGGTCGCGACTCAGCAGGCTTTCGATGATCGCGTTCGTCGTTGCGGGCGGCGTGTTGCTTGTCTGGCTCATCCCCTGGTTCCCAAGCGGACTGGACGCGAGCGACTACACGCCGCAGTTCGCGTTCACGGTGTATTTGCTCGCGGGCGTCACGGGCGTCGGCTTCCTCTCGCTCGTCCTGCGCGAGCTGGCGCGGCGCGATCGCGAGGCGCTGATGGTGCTCGGCACGGTGTACGACGAGGAGACCGGGCTGCACAACCGCTCCTACCTCAACGACAGGCTCGCGCTCGAAGCGAGCCGCGCTGAGCGCCTGAACTATGTCTTCTCCCTAATCGTCTTCCAGGTCCGCCTTGGCAAGACGGGCGCCGGCTCATCCCCAACGCTGCCGAAGATCGCGCTGCAGAAGGTTGCCGAGACCGTCGAGCGGCTGACGCACACAACGGACCTCGTCGCGCTGCTGAGCGACAGCGAGCTGGCTGTGCTCGCCATCGGTGTCGACCAAAAGCGGCGCAAGGCGCTCCAGGAGCGCTTGCGACACGCTATCGCCGAGGAGCTTCCGGGCCACCTCAGCGAACCCGCGCTCACGGACGTCAAGGCCGGCGTAGCGACGTACGGCGTCGACGGTAAGGACGCCGCGACGCTCGTCCAAGCAGCCCGCACGTCCGCCTCGCTTGCCATCCCAGAGCGCGCTCACGCCGCATAGCGTCACGCGGCCTGCGCCTCGCGCGCGTGCAGCGCGACCAACACGGCGCTCGTTCGGTCTGCCACCTTCAGCTTCCGGAAGATGTGCCGCAAGTGCGTTTTCACTGTCCCAACGCTGACGCCCAACTGGGCCGCTATCTCCTTGTTCCGAGAGCCCTGCGCCAGCGCGCGTAACACCTCCCGCTCCCGGGGACTGAGACCTGCCATCGCGGCCGGGTCGAGGCCGACGGCGTCCGGACGCCAGCCTGCTTCGTTAGCGGTGGCAAGGTAATCGAAGAGCGTGTCCGCTAGCCGCAAGTCGAGTGCGGCGCCGCCCTCGATGACGTCGCGAGCAGCTTCGCGCAGCGCCGACGCCGGGGCATCGCGCAGCAGGACGCCGCGCGCTCCGGCCTGGATGGCGGCCAGCATCTGAGAGAGGTCTCCGCGATCCAGCAGGCCGATGACGCGCGCTGTCGGATACAAGCGCACAATCTCATGCAGGCACCAGGTGCCGGCGCCCGTTCCCCCCAGCGAAGCGGGCGGCAGCGCGAGGAACGTGACATCCGGATCGAGCGCCCGAAACGCGTCCAGCGCATCCTCGGTGCGGGCGACGTCAGCCACAACGGTAAACCTGTAGCGCCGGTCCCGCGAGAGGACGTCGCGAATGCCCCGGCGCAGGAGCTCGTTCGCGTCAACGATCATCACGCGGTAGGCTTGTGTCGGTTGGTCTTCCATGACTGCACCTCCTTCGGAGTGGCTCCGTCATCCATTCGACGCAGCCGCTGTTGTATACCGACATTCTCGCGCCGTACGCCGATCGAGACCATGCGCGTCGGGCCTAGTGCGAGACGCATGATTGGCCGAAACGCTATCGCGGCCGCGCCTAGGCGGGCGCGACAACAACATGCGTGTGCGCGGCCATGGGCGAACACGTCTGCGTGTACGCAAATACGTGTGCTGCTTGTTGTCTATCGTCTGGGAGAAGGGAACTCAAACGCGCCGATGTCCGGCGCCGAGCCGCCGTAGTCGTCGTTGATCCCTGGAATGAGCGTCCCACGATCGATGAGCGGGCTCCCGGCCAGCAAACGAAGCTGATCGTCCCACACGAAGTCGTGTGTCGTCATGCCGTTCTGCTCTTGGCCCGTGACGTTCAGGAGCGCCCCGAAGTCAGCAAGTTGAGCTCCGCTCCAAACGGCGAAGCGGTTGAAATCAGACGTCGCGATGGCATCATAGTCGATGTCCATCGCGCCCAGACCTTCGTCCGTTTCGAACACGTAGCGGCCCGCGTAGATGGCGTTGTTACGGAAGCGGATGTTCGTGAGACCGCGATTGGTTTGCTTCAGGCCGTCCGCATCGCCATCGCCGCCAAAGAAGCTGTTGTGGTAGACGAGCACCTCCCCAATCGAGCCGGCGCCGACCTTGAGCATCGCCGGGCCTTGGTCTCGGTGCGAGACGGGATCGATGATCACGTTGCGCGTGATCGTGAGCGGGCCCGTGAGCGCCGGCGCAAACGCGATGCCAATGAGGCAGCCCCGGACGGTGTTACCGCGAACCACCACGCGCGTCGTCCCGCCTTCGACCTGGATCCCGTCGTCCGAACAATCCGTGACGGTATTGTTCTGAATGATCGTGTCGCTCTTGAAGCCGCCCCAGGGCACACTCTCCGTCTCGCCGCCGATGCCGTCGAAGCCGCCGACGACCGTGTTTCTCTCAATGAGATGGCCGCCGCCGCCAATAGGCGAGCTGTTCTTTACCCAGACCGCATTGCCGTAGCCCGCGTCCGGCCCGCCCAGATCGACGCGCCGCTCGAAGCGCGAGTTGCGCACGATGAGCTTGCGTCCGCCGAACCAGGACGCCACGCCTGCGCGAAACTGGTCTTCCTCGTTCGTGCAGTTCCAGTCCTGGACCGTGAGGTTGTCCAGTGTGATGTTGTCGGCCGCCTCGAGCCGGATCGTCGCCTCCTGTGCTTTCCGCACGCCGATGCCTCGAATCGAGACGCTATCGGCCTTGATGAGAAGAGCATTCGGATGATCGCAGCCGGCATCGATCCAGACCGGGCCGTCGCCGGCCGCCTTTAGCGTGATCGACTTCGTAATGGTGACCTGCTCGCGATAGACGCCGGCGTGAAGGCGGATCGTGGCGCCTGGCTTGGCGGCGGCGATGGCGCCGTTGATGCTCTCGAACTGCTGGCCGCCCGCGGGCACCGACACAGGCGTCGGAGGCAGCCTCTGGTCGCCAATCGCGCACGCCGAGAGGAACAGGCATGACAATGCGGCAAGACCCGCCGCGGCGCGAATCCATCTCGCACGACCCTTACGACCAGACACCATCGTATCGCTACAACGCAGTAGCGCCCCTCCCCTTACGTAGGTTCGAGCGCGATCGTCCGTTCCGAAGGCCGTCGACGAAATCCCAACCGTTCACCAACGCATCTCAAACCTTAGTGTGCTACGCGGAGGCGAGAGCGACGTTCTCCCCTGAGAACGGAGGAGCAAACCTGCCATGCGTTTTGGAGTGTTCTTCCTCTCGCAGGCGCCTGATATCTCCCCCGCCCAGGCCCTGAAGTGGGAATTGGGCCAGATCGAGTATGCCGAGGAACTCGGCTACGATTCCGTCTGGCTTGCCGAACATCACTTCACCGACTACTGCGTCGTCAACGACCCGCTGACGTACGCTGCCCACGTCGCCGCCCGCACGAGCCGTGTTCGCATCGGGCTGGCGGTTTCGATTCTACCGCTCCATCACCCCATCGAGATCGCGGAGCGCTGCGCGCTGGTCGATATCTTGAGCGGCGGCAGGCTCGACGTCGGCTTCGGGCGCGGCTACTCCGGCTACGAATTTGCAAACTTCGGCATCGATCTGGAGGAGCGGCGCGACCGCTTCCGCGAGAACCTGGATATCGTCACGCGCCTGTGGACGGAAGATGGTGTCGACTACGATGGCCGCTGGTGGCAGATACGAGATGCCAGCCTCCATCCGAAGCCGCTCCAGCAGCCGCACCCACCTGTCTACATCGCCAGCTCAGGCTCGCCGGACACGATCGCGCTCGCGGCGGAACGAGGGTTACCGATCATCCAGGGCGTCGACTTTCTCACGCCCGATATCGTCTCATCTCGATACGAGCAGTACCGCGTCGCGGCAGAAAACGCCGGGCGGTCCAAGCGCGAGATCGCGGCATCGTTCGCCGCATCGCCGGTTGCGCAGAAGATCTTCGTGGCGCCGACACGAAAGTTGGCGCTGGAGACTCCGGCGCCGTATGCCATGTGGCGTCATCGAAAGGTGATGGCGCTCAAGCCCGGCAGTACGCCGCCGACGCCGATCTCGCAGGTGCGACGCAAGCTGCGGCCCATCCGCCGCGCGATTACCGGCTCCAGCGCGAGGGACTGGCAGGACATGACCTGGGAGGACCTGTCGGCGTTCGACGTCTACGGCACGCCGGACGACTGCATCGAGAAGATTCAGAAGCTAGCCGACGCCGGCGCCGAAACGCTGATCTGCTGGTTCGCCTACGGGGGCATGCCCGACCAACACGTACGGAACGCGATGAAGCTCTTCGCGAATGAGGTGATGCCCGTGTTCCGCGAATCGAGAGCACCGGCGCGAGCGGAAGCGTTGATACGATGAAGCGCATCTTGATCACGGGCGCGGGCGGCGCCGCCTCGCTCAATTTCACGCGATCGCTGCGCATGGCCGATGAACCGTTCCACCTCATCGGCGCCGACTCAAATAAGTACTACCTGACGCGCGCCGAAACGGACGAGCGCCACCTCGTGCCGCGCGCACACGATGCCGATTACGTCCCCGTGCTCCAGGACCTTATCGCGGAGACCGGCGCGGAGCTGATCCTCGCGCAGCCCGATGTCGAGATTGAGGTGCTTTCGGAGCGGCGCGACGAGCTGGGAGCGCGCACATACTGGCCGAGCGCCCGCACAGTGCGCGAGTGCCAGAACAAGTTCGCCACGTACCGCCACTGGCGTCGCGCGGGCCTGCGCGTGCCCGAGACGCGTCTGCTCCGCACCCAAGACGACCTCGAGCGGGCCCTGTCGGACTGGGGAGACGTCTGGCTGCGCGCGATCAGGGGCGCGGCCGGCCGCGGCGCGTTCCACACCAGCGACCTCGGGCAGGCGATGGCGTGGCTGGAGTTCAGCGGGGGCTGGGGCAGCTTTACCGCTGCGCAGTACCTCGGGCCGGACTCTGTAACATGGCAATCGATCTGGCACGAAGGCGAGCTTGTCGTCGCGCAGGGGCGCCGACGCCTCTACTGGGAGTTCGCCGACCGCTCGCCGTCCGGCGTAACGGGCATCACCGGCGGCGGTGTCACTGTCACCGACGCTGTGGTGGACGGCATCGCGGAGCGCGCGGTCCACGCCGTCGATCCGAAGCCGCACGGGATCTTCTCCGTCGACCTGACATACGACCAGGACGGCGTGCCGAACCCGACCGAGATCAACATTGGCCGCTTCTTCACCACCCATCTCTTCTTCACGATGGCCGGACTGAACATGCCCTACATCATGGTGCGCCTCGCCTACGGAGAGACGCCGCCGCCAATCGCGCAGAGGCGCAACCCGCTGCCGGCGGGGCTGGCCTGGATCCGCGGCATGGACAAAGATGCCGTACTCACCGATGTGGCAACGCTCGAATCGATAGACGGCGCGCTGGCGCGGCGGCGAACACGGTTGTTCCAGCCGGCGGCGGTCTAGCTGCCATGGCGACAATCTACTTCGACCTCGACGGTACGCTGATCGACGTACGGCGGCGTCATTACGCCGCATACGCGAACACGCTCGGCGAGCTGGAGCTGACGCCGCTTCTGGAGGCGGAGTACTGGTGCGCGCGGCGGCACGGCGCAGCGAGCGCGCAGCTCCTGGGCAAGGCTGACAACGAGACACGCGCGCGCTTCCTCCAAGGCTGGCTGGCACGCGTCGAGCGTCCGGACTATCTGCGCATCGACACGCTGATGTCCGGCGCCCGCGATGCCCTCGACGAGCTAGACGGGCGCTACGACCTCGTGCTCGTCACGCTGCGCCGCGACGCGCACGCGCTCGCTGAGCAGATCGAGCGCCTCAGTTTGGGCGAGCGGTTCGCGGCGGTGCTCTGCCGGGCGGACGCACGCGGAGCGGACTCCAAGATTGAGCTGTTACGGAACTACGGCGCGACGTTCAAGCGCGAGGACGTGGTCGTCGGAGACTCAGAGGCCGATATCGAGGCGGCACGGGCGTTAGGTCTACGTTCGGTCTGTGTCACGAACGGCGTGCGGGACGAGACCTATCTGCGCAGGCTCGAGCCCGACGTCCTCGTTAACAGCGTCGCGCAGGTCCCGGCGGCGCTTGCCTGCACACGACAGCACGCAACGACCCGCAACGTTCCTTAGTCGACGAATGTATAGCCGAGGCCGCGCTTGGTGAGGATCATCCGCGGGCGGCTCGCGTTGTCCTCGATCTTCTGGCGGAGGTACCAGACGTAGAGCTTTACCCGGTCCTTCTCGCCCTTATACTCGGGCCCCCAGACTTCACTCAGGATCTGGTCGTGGGAAAGCACCCAGCCGCGGCGCTGCACGAGATACGTGAGCAGCTTGAACTCCGTGCTGGTGAGCGCGACAGGCTGGTCGTGGACATAGACCTCGCAGCTACGCCAGTTGATCGATAGGCCGTTGTGCTGGTAGAGCCAGCCTCGATTGCCGCTGTCACCGAGCTTGCGCGCGCGGACGGCATCGAGACGGGCGACCAGGTCCTCGACATCGTAAGGCTTCATGACGAAGGCGTCGACCTGGAGATCGAACCCGTGCTGGAGCACGCTTACCGTGGCTTCCGAAGACGTGACGATGATGGGCGCGCTCGAGAGGCTGCGGACCCGCTCAACGACGTCCCAGCCGGACAGGTCGGTCACGCCGAGGCTGAGGATCACGATATCGGGATGCGAGTTGAAGAACTCCCGGAGGCCGGTCAGGCCGTCCTCGGCGGAGAGCGTGTCGTAGCCAGCGGCCTCGATGGCCAGCGCTGTCCGCGCGAGCTCCGCGGGGTCGCTCTCGATGACTAGGACCAGGGCGTTCGTCGGCACTGTGTGCCTTTCTAAGAGCGGGGAGGACGGCCCGGCGCCGTTTCTCGAATCCCCCTACCTACACCACCGCTTCCTAATACAACCCGCCTCGCCTCGTTACGTTACAGAATTTCAAACCAACTCCAGACCTTAGCCTCACCACTGGCCAACCCGAGAGCGATACGAATGGACCCCTCCAAGGTTTAGGAATCGTTAGAGGCATGGAGGTCACGCCGAATGGCATGACCTCTTTTTTTTGAGGCAAGCGTAGGGTAGCGACACATGCGGTTAGGCCACGTTTCCAGTCCTGATGGGCCGCTGCACGCCGCAGCGGAGCGCGGCCCCCCGCCCTTGAGTCAGACGATGAATTACGCGTGCAAGCGAGCACTCGATGTGGTCTGCGCGGCGATTGCGCTCGCCGCGCTGTCGCCCCTGCTGCTCCTGATCGCGCTGCTGATCAAGCTCGATTCGCCGGGCCCGGCTCTCTTCAAGCAGCGCCGCATTGGGCGCGGCGAGCGGCTGTTCACGATGATCAAGTTCCGTACGATGTACGACGGCGCGGACGACCGCCTCCACCGCGAGTCTGTGCACCGCACGGCCAACGGCATCCGCACCGAAACATCCGACGGCAAGCTTGCATTCAAGTCGCTCGAAGACCCGCGCATCACACGCGTCGGGAAGGTCCTACGCGCCTGGAGCCTGGATGAGCTGCCGCAGCTCTTCAACACCCTGCGCGGTGAGATGAGCGTTGTCGGGCCACGCCCGGCGCTTGAGTACGAGCTGCCCTACTACAAGACCTGGCACCGACGCCGTTTCGAGGTGCTGCCGGGCATTACGGGCCTCTGGCAGGTCAAGCGAAAGGACCAGGAGACCTTCGACGACATGATGCGTCTTGACGTGGAGTACGCGCAGTCGTGCTCCGTCTGGAACGACATCAAGCTCATAGCGATGACGATCCCCGCCATCGTTCGAGAACGCGGAGTGTTCTAGGAGACGGGGATGGGGAAGAACACGATACGAGTCGGCCTGGCCGGCTGCGGCTACTGGGGAAGCAAGCACCTTCGCGTGTTCAACGAGCTTCCCGATGTCGAGCTGACCGCGCTGTGCGAGCCGTCGCTCGAGAACGTCGGCCGCCAGCCGAGAGGCTTCCTTCCGCCGATCGTCACAGGAGACTACGAGCAGTTCCTCTCGTCCGGCATCGACGCCGTCGTCATCGCGACGCCGGCGCAGACGCACGTGGGGCTCGCGATGCGCGCTCTCGAGCGCGATAAGCACGTGCTCGTCGAGAAGCCGTTCACGACCTCGAGCGCCGACGCCCTCGAATTGATCACAGCGGCAGAACGGCGCGGGCTAACGATCGCAGTTGGGCACACGTATATGTACCATCCCGCGGTCGAGTATCTGCGGCAGACGGTCGAGCTGGGGCGGCTCGGCGCGCTACGCTACATCCACGCGGCGCGACTGAATTTCGGGCTGCTACAGCCTGACGTAGACGCGCTCTGGGACCTGGCCCCGCACGACCTCTCGATCCTGATGTACGTGCTGCAGCAAGAGCCCATCGTGCTAAGCGCGCACGGCGCTGCATTCCTCAACCCCGGCCTCTGCGAAGTAGGCCACCTCGATCTGGACTTCGCGGGCGGGCCGTCCGCGCACGTGTACGTGAGCTGGATGGAGCCGACCAAGGTGCGCCGGCTGACGTTCGTCGGAGAAGAACGTACCGTCGTCTACGACGACGTGGCGCAGGGCGAGCAGATTCGCGTCTTCGACAAATCGATCCGGCTCGTCTCGACGAACGGCGCGCAGAGCCGCCGGGTGCCGCAGTACCTCGACGGCGACATCACGATTCCCCTGCTTGGCCAGCGCGAGCCGCTCAAGACCGAGTGCGCAGACTTCCTCAACTCGATTCGCTCCGGAGTGCCGCCGCGTTCCGACGGCTGGACGGGCTTGCGCGTCGTTCGCATTCTGGAGACGGCGCAGCGGTTGCTCTACCAGCAGCCCACGCCCCTGACGCAGTTCCGATTCGAGGGCGCGCCCGCGCCGGTCTTCCCGCGGGAGCCCAGTCAATGACCACCATCAAGCTTGTTGACCTCCAGGCGCAGTTCGCGCCGATCAAGGACCAGGTCCTCGCGCAGATTGAGCAAGTCCTGGATGGCATGCAGCTCTTCCTGGGCGAGAACACGTTCCGCTTGGAGACAGAGTTCGCGCAGTTCTGCCAGGCCAAGTACGCCGTCGGCGTCGGTTCGGGGACGGACGCGCTGTACATCGCGCTGCGCGCCTGCGACATCGGACCCGGCGACGAAGTCATCACCGTACCGAACACGTTCGTCGCAACCGCGGGCGCGATCGCCCTCGCGGGCGCGCGACCGGTCTTTGTGGACATCGATCCTGCGACACACACGATGGACCCGGCGCGGCTCGAGGCGGCGATCACGACTCGGACGAAGGCCGTCGTTCCGGTGCACCTCTACGGCCAGCCGGCCGATATGGCGCCGATCCTGCGCATCTGCCGCGAGCGTGGCCTGCGCGTCATCGAGGACGCGTGCCAGGCGCACGGCGCCGAGTACGACGGCCGCCGCACGGGCACGCTGGGCGACATCGCCGCGTTCAGCTTCTACTACGCGAAGAACCTCGGCGCGTACGGCGAGGCGGGCATCGTCGTGACGAACGACCGCGCCCTGGCCACCAAGGTACAGATGCTGCGCAACCACGGCTCGAAGGACCGCTATCACCACGCAATGCTTGGCATAAACTCGCGCCTCGACGAGATCCAGGCGGCGATCCTGCGCGTCAAGCTGCCGCGACTGGAGGAGGCGAACACGCGGCGGCGCACGTGGGCGACGGAGTACGCACAGCGCCTGGGCGACATGACGGACATCAAGCTGCCTACAGAGCGGCCCGAGGCGCGTCACGTCTACCACTTGTTCGTCATCGAAACGCCGCGACGCGACGCTCTGCGCGACTGGCTAAGCGAGCGCGGTATCGAGACAGGCGTCCACTATCCCGTGCCGCTGCACCTGCAAGAAGCGTGCGCGCACCTCGGCTACCGGCAGGGCTCGTTCCCACACGCGGAGTCCGCGGCCAAGCAGGTCCTCTCGTTACCCATGTACCCGGAGCTGACCGGCGATCAGGTCAGCTACGTATGTCAATCCATCCGTGATTTCTTCCAGCGTTCACGCCGGAAGGGCAGGCAACACGTAAAGGCAGGTTCGTCATGATTCCCGAACAGTACTGGCACATTCTGCGCCGTTGGTTCTGGCTCATTGCCATCTTCGGTATCGCCGGAGCGGCGATCTCGATCAACGGCCTGCCCTACGTCCTGGGTTCGGCCTCCGCGTACGACGCGAGCGCGACGGTAAGCGTGGCGCACTACGTCTCGCCGACGCGCATCGTCGAGGGTACTGCCGCCACCGAGGACGCCATCGTCGCAGAATACACAACGGCCATTGCTGCATATGCGACGACGCCGCAGTTCACTGACGCGGTGCAGAAGGAGCTGCGCGCGCAGCATATCAACATGCCTGTATCCGCGATCGAGAACGGGCTCGTCGTGAAGGCGACGCCGCAGCTGTTCCGGATCGAGATCCACGGCTCCGCATCGTCTGCCAAGACGACCGACGCGCTCGTTACGGCAGCGGCGAACGCGATGATCTCCTACGCCGCGGAAGAGGAGAAGCGCGTCGTGTGGAACCTGGTCGTGAACCTGGACCAACAGCACGACCAGCTTGTCGCCAGCCTGCAGGACCTCTCGAAGAAGCGCACAGACCTGCTCACCAAGGCGATCAGCAACGCCGGCGCGGCGTTCTCAAGCCGGCCCGAGGTCGAGCGTCTCGCAGGCAACACAGCGCTGCTCTCAACCAGCGGCGGACTGCTGAACGAGATGCGTGACCTCTTGACCGGCGTCTCGAAAGTGCTCGGCGATCCTGCCCTTGTCGCCGCTGATGTCGAACTGACAACCGCACAGCAAGAGCTGGCGAATGTCACGGCGCGCGCCGGACACGTACGGGCAAGCCACCAGTACGGCGACCCGCTCACGCTCCTCAACCCGACGCAGACCGTGGAAACGCAGGCCGAGTCGATCGCGACGCGCGACCTGGCGATCTTGGGCGGCGTAGCGGGCCTGGTTGCCGGCTGGGCGGCCGCGAACATGTTCGACAAACTGCGGGCAAAGCGACAGGCGGAGGCCACCGAGCCGCTGACCGCAGCCGGTCCGGCAGGCGACAAGCGCTTGCGCAAGTTGATCGAACGTTCGGCCGAAGTTGAGAGGCGGGCGCGCGCGCTCGCGTCGAACGCGGCCATCGAACACGATCCGACGCCCGCGGGCGCGGAATAGTAGACATGTCACGCTGGCGTTCGCTCCTCGACACGCTGAAGGACGGGCCCGCGCGCGACCTAAACCTGAGCACGGGCACGGCCTTCACGCTCGTCGTGCGCGTCATTTCTTACGCACTCGTCGCGATCACGGGCATCGTGATGGCGCGAGCGCTGGGTGCGCATGACCGAGGCGCCTACAGCCTGGTCACGACGATCGCGCTGACATACGCCGCGTTGTCGGAAGTAGGCATCTCGAAGGCCGGCGTCTACTTCGTCGGACAGCGTCGCACGACAGTCCAGGACGTCACGTCAAACAGCCTCGCCTGGCTGCTCGTCTTCGGAACACTCTGGACGGGCGGTGCTCTCCTGTTCCTCGTGCTCTGGCCGGGTGCGTTCGAGGAGATGAAGCTGAGCGATGTCCTGGTCTTCGCGCTGGGCGGCGTGCTCATTCAACTCACCGCGATGGCGAAAGACCAGGTCGTCATGACCGGCAGCGTTCTGAGCTACAACCTGATTGAGTTCGCGGAGCCGCTCTTGCGCGCCGTGCTGATCATGGGCGGAATTGCTCTGTTCGGGCTGAGCGTGACGGGTGTGCTTTCAAGCTGGCTCATCGCGATCGCGCTGACCGCTCTTATCGCGGTAGTGCTGATGAGCAAACGAGCCAGCCTGACCCCCCGGCCGCGCTTTCGGCTCCTCAAGCAGCAGCTCTCCTACGGTGCTCGGGGCAATCTGGGCTTCATGCTCCAGGCGGCGAACCACCGGCTCGACGTCTTTCTCATCGCCGGCATGCTGGGCGGCACGCAGCTTGGGTACTACGCCGTCGCCTTCGGCATGGCGGAGCTGCTCTGGCAGATCCCGTTCGCGTTAGGCGCGCTCTTCTTCCCTAAGGTCTCGGCGATGGACGCCGGCGCGAACGCGGAGATCGCCGCGGTGACGTGCCGTCGCGCGCTGGTCATCATCGTCTTCGGCGTACTCGCGCTCCTTGCGACGGGCCACTTCCTGATCGGCACGCTGTACGGCAGCGAGTTCCTGCCCGGCTTAACGGCGTTCTACATCCTGGCGCCGACAGGCATCTTCTACACGATCCACAAGGTTTTGAGCAGCGCGCTGGCGGGACGCGGCATGCCGGAATCGACGCTGATCGGCGGCGTCGCATCGATCCCGATCACGATCGGGCTGTGCGTGCTGCTGATCCCGCGGCTGGGCATCGAGGGGGCGGCGATCGCGTCGTTCGCCGCCTACGCCGTGAACGCGATCGTGATCCTGATCATCTTCATGCGCGTGACCGGCCGCTCGCTGGCGAACGTGCTGCTGTTCAACCGGAGCGATTTCGAGTTTTCGCTGCAGACGGCGCGGACGTTCCTCGGCAGGCCGCAGCCGGTCATCGCGGACTAGAGGGACGCTATGCGACGCATCCGTACCAAGCTACGCCAGAGCTCGTTCGCCCGAGCGCTGCTCTGGCCGCTGACGTCATCGTACGGGCGGATGTGGGACTTGGCGGCGATGGGAAAGGACAACGCGCGCTGGTGGATGGCCGGCACGAAGTCAGACGAGCAGTTCGAGGAGTCGGGGCGACACGACGCGCAGCAACTCGGCCGATTCGTCGCCCAGGACTCGCGCGTCCTCGATCTCGGCTGCGGCATCGGGCGCGTGATGCTGTACCTGGCGCCTCGCTGCGCTGAGTTGTACGGCGTGGACGTCTCGAGTCGCATGCTGGGCCGCGCGCGCGCGCGGCTGCGCGACGTTCCAAACGCGCAGCTATCGCGTGTGAGCGGGCGCGACCTTCGTGTTTTGCCTGACGATTACTTCGACTTTGCGTACTCATTACAGGTGTTGCAGCACGTCGAACGCGAGGACGTGATGCGCTACTTCGCGGAGCTGATGCGCGTGCTGCGGCCGGGCGGCCGGGCCTATCTCCAGTTCCTCAACCTCGAGGTCGAAGCGCTCGGCTCGGAGTTCTATGAGTACGCGCTGGAGAGCGAGCTGCTGCAGGCCGCACGCCGTCGCTATTTCACCGAGGCTGAAGTGCGCGCGTATGCCGCCTTGGCCGGCTTCGACGGTACGTACCTGTGGACTGACCGCGACTGGTTGTTCTTGCTCGCCGCGAAGCCCGCTGGCGTGCCGGAGCCTGAGCGCGCCGGAGAGTACGCATGACGGCCGCGACAATGGCGCTGCCGGCGGTCGCGCAGCCGCAGCCGTTCCCGCTGCCAAGGCTGCCGTTTCTGCCCCTGCTGGCGCTGCCCTTCATGGGTACCGACCCGGAGTCGATCGACCGGATCATCGTCGCGATGGAGTTGCTGTTCCTCGTGTGCGCTGTACGCCAGCCGATCTGGGTGCTAGGTGCGCTCATGCTCTCCGAACTCACGGTGCGCAACTACTTCCTCAATCTCGGCGGGTTGCACATCAGCACGCGACTCTTCATCGCGCTCGTGTCGGCGCTGATCGTTCTACCGCGGCTGCCGAAGGCGGAGTTCGGCCAGCGCGGCCGCTCGATGGTGCTCATCGCGGGACTCCTTCTCGGCCTCATGACGCTCGCGAACGCGGTATCGTCGAACGCGAGCTACTTGGCGCAGTATTTCCGCTACACGCTCACGGGCTTCATCGCGTTTCTCATCATACCGGTCGTGCTGAAGAGCCGCGACGACGTCATGCGCATCGGGATCGTGGTGCTGCTCATCGGCATGGCGTCGACGGTCGTCGCGCTGATGCAGCACTACGCCTTCCGGGGCGCACCGATCATCGCGACGGTGCCGAATGACGTCTTCGATACGGGCGTCGAGGCGTGGGGGGGCCGCGCGCTCGGCCTGGCCGAGAACCCGATCTACCTCACGAACGACCTGCTGCTGCTCGTGCTGCCGCTTGTGGGCGTCCTGCTCACGAAGGCCGTGCCGGAGAAATGGCGCTGGCACATCGGCATCAGCGCCGTCCTCATGTTCGGCGCGCTCTACTTCACGCAAACGCGCTCGTGGATCGTCGGCGCGATGCCCGCGCTCGTCGCGATGGCGTTTCTGCTGTCGCCGAGGATGCGGAAGGACGTCCTGGTCCTCGTGCTGGTGGTGGGCGTCGCGTTCTGGGCCTACTCCGAACACACGGGGAGCCGCTACACGCTCGGCCCGTCGAACGACGACAGCGCGGCGACGCGCCCCGTCCTCTGGAACGTCGGCCTGGATATCGCCAAGGAGAACCCGCTCCTGGGTGTTGGGCACGACAAGTTCCTCGAGATTTCACCGGAGTACGCGAGCCGCGTCGACCGTACGCTGCTGCGACAACAGAACGCAGGTGACGCGCTGGGACGATTCGAGCCACACAATGACTACCTGAATATCTGGCTTTCGTTCGGCACGCTCGCGCTGGCGATCTATCTGCTGATGATGTGGTGCACGCTAAGCAACTTTAGAGACGCGTTCAAACGGCTATCCGATCCGCTCCTGCGCGGCATCGCGCTCGGGTCTTTGGGTGCGCTCATTGCGCTGGGGATCAACTCGTTCTTCCACAACTTCTTCGATAGCGTCCTGACGCTATGGATCCTGGCCGGCCTCTCGGTCGCGCTGATGACGCTCGCCTCGAAAGACCCGCAGCCGGAGCTGGAGCAGGCGTGGTAATGGAACGTCTCACCGTGCTGCTGCTGGTAAACGACCTGCGCGTCGGCGGGGCCGAGCGACAGGTCGTCGAGCTGGCGCGTGGACTCGACCGCGCGCGCTTCCGGCCGATCGTCGCGACGCTCTACGGCGGCCAGCCGCTCGAGGAGGAGCTGCGCGGCAGCGGCGTACAGCCCGTCTCGCTCAACCGGCGAGGCAAGCTCGACTTCGGCACGATACGCACGCTGGCGCGACAGCTGCGCGACGAGCGCGTCGACGTCATTCAACCGTTCCTAACGCCATCGACGTTCTTCGGCCTGTCGGCCGCGCTCCTCGCGCGCACGCCGGTACGGATCGTGACCGAACGCTGCGGCCTGCGCGAGCATCCCGGCCTCGGCAACGCCGCCTATCGCTTCATCGAGGACCAGCTGACGCGCTACGCCGACGCCGCCGTCCCGAACAGCGAGGCCGGGCGGAGGTACCTGATGGCGCGCGGCATCCGGCCCGAGGCGATCCGGGTCATCTACAACGGCATCAGCCTATCGAGAACAGCGGTGCGCGCCGAGGACGTGCGCGCCGTTCGCACGCGGCTGGACATCCCGGAAGACGCGCCCGTCGCAGGCATCGTCGCGAGCTTGCAACGGGCAAAGGACCACGAGACGTTCCTGCGCGCCGCATCGCTCGTACGCGAAGCGGTCCCGAACGCTCACTTCGTCATCGTGGGCGATGGCCCGCTGCGTAAGACGCTGGAGCGGCGCGCGGACGCTCTCGGGCTGGAGAGCTGCATCCGGTTCACAGGCAACATCTCGGGCGTGGCGCCCTATATCGCGACGTTTGATGTCGCCGTGCTCTCCTCGTGCGACCACGAGGGCTGCTCGAATGCGCTGCTCGAGGAGATGGCGATAGGCAAGCCGGTCGTCGCGACGGACGTGGGCGGCAATAGCGAGCTCGTCGTCGATCGCGAGACGGGCCTCATCGTTCCGGCCCGCGATGCCGGACTCCTCGCCCGGGCAATGGCAGAGCTGCTCGCGAACCCGGCACGCGCCGTATCGATGGGCCGCGCGGGCCAACGGCGTTTCGAGGGGCGTTTCACGATCGAGCGCATGGTGCAGGCGTACGAATCCCTCTACACGCGGCTCTGGGCTCGCCGCGAGGCCTTCGCCGCGACAAAGGAGTCGGTTGCTGCGCGGAAGAAAGCGGAGTCGGTGAAGCGATGACGAACGTAGGCGCGCGCGTCTGCCTGGTTTCGGAGGAGATGGGCGGCCCGCTCGATGAGGGCACGCGCAAGTTCGCCTACTCGCTGACGTACGCGTTGCAGGAGCACTGCAAAGTGCGCGGGCTGTCAGTGGGCGGGGGCTTCAGCAGCAATGGCGTGATCTGCCTGCCGCAGAGCCGCACGTTCTTGCTGCACGCGTTGCGCGACCAGATCGAGGCGTTCGCGCCGGACGTGATCTGCTACGTGCCGGCGGCGTCGATGACGGTGTTCGCGTTTATGCGCGCGTGGGTCCTGAAGGGCTACGCGCCCTCCGCCACAACCGCGCTCGTGCTGCTCCAGCCGCGCCGCCACACGCTGCCCGGCCGCAAGGTCCTCGCCATGTTTCAGCCTGACGTCGTGCTGACACAGAGCGAGCGGCTGCGCCTCTACGCCCGCCAGCTCGGCTGTCGCGTCGCAGTGCTGCCGCCGGCCGTCGACCTGGAGCGCTTCCAACCTGCCACGCCGGACGAGAAGCTCGCTTTGCGCGACCAGTACGGACTGCCCCGCGACGCATTTCTCGCGCTGCACGTCGGCCACGCGAAGCCCGGCCGCAACGTGGAAACGTTGGCTCGCCTTCGCGGCGTACAGCCGGTCTTTGTCGCGGGCAGCAGCGCGGGGATGGACAGGGCGCTTGTGCGGCGGCTGGCAAGCGAAGGCGTGACCGTCATCACGGACTTCGTCCCGTCGATCGAGGACATCTACCGCGCCTCGGACTGCTACGTCTTCCCCGTGCGATCCGCGAACGACGCCATCGAAATGCCGCTTTCGGTGCTGGAGGCGATGGCCTGCAACCTGCCGGTCGTAAGCACCCGTTTCGGCGGCCTGCCCGATCTGTTTCACGAAGGCCCCGGCCTGCGTTTCGTTTCGAACGAGGAACGACTTATCGAGAGCGTGGCTGCGCGGGAGTGGATGCTCCCTTCAGAGACGCGAAGGATGGTCGCGCCGTACTCCTGGTCGAACGCAGCGAAGGCGCTGCTGGAGGTCACGCTACGATGAACGCCTACGCCGTCGTGCGCAACGACCGTACCGAGGCCTCGGACGTTGCCGCGCTCATGTCGGGGCGCACGCTGGCCGGGCTGCCGGAGGAGCAGACGGCGTCACTTATCGATTTCTTCCGGCGCAACAAGTACCCGCTCATCGCGCTGCGCGGCCGGATCGAGTCCGTCGCCTGGGCGCAGGCCGTCGAGGCGGACATCGAAGAGTGCGAGAGCCAGCGGCACGAGTTCGTGCTGGTACGCAACGCCTGGGCACGCGAGGGCATCGAGTCGATCGCGATCAAGTCGGGCGGCTTCTACCCGCCGTTCCCCTACACGAGCGACAACCTCGACGTGCTGGTGCGGCGCGAACACTGGCCGAAAGCCGTCTGGATCCTGGAACAGCTCGGCTACGCCTGGCTGGCGAACACCGATGAGGAACGTAAGATCCTGTTCCGAAAGTTCCGCGGCGGCGTTTCGGTCTCGGCGATCCACCTGCACGCCTGGGTCGGCTGGGACGCCGAGTTCCACGAGGAGAAGATCTGGCATCGAGCCCGCTGCGCGGAGGACGACCCGACGGTCACGGTGCCCTCGCGCGAGGACGTGATCCTGATCAACGCAGCGCACGCCTTCTTCGAAAACAAGCGCTTCTCGCTCTTCGATCTGGAGCGCCTGCGCCGCTACTGGTTTCACAGCGACATCGACTGGGCGTACATCGAGGGCGTAGCGGAGCGCCGCGGCTGGCTCGATGGCCTGTTCTTCGCGCTCGCGACGTGCGCGCACATCGAACGCGAGTACTTCGGTCGCAGCAGCGCGCCAGACCACCTGGTGCATCGATGGGAGACGCAACTACATCGCTGGCCGTTCGTGCGCAGCCACTACCGGCGGCTCACCCAACGCCGGCCCGTCGAGCTGCCTTTCCGCGTGTCGTTCGCGTTCAGCAAGGTCCTCTACTACCGCAAGCTGCTGAACGACCAGCACGAGACCGCGCGACGAAGGTTCTCCAGCATGCGCCGCACGCTCCTCTGGGGGATCAAGCAGAAGTCGCACGTCAATCCGCAGCGCAGCATGCTCGTGACGCTGAGCGGCCTCGATGGCTCCGGCAAGACGTCGCACGTGCGCGCGCTGAGCGACGCGCTCACGACGTGCGACGTCACGCATCGCGTCGTCTGGACGCGGCCGGGCTGCTCTTCGCCCTATCGCACGCTCAGCGCGATCACGAAGCTATTCAGTTGGCGGAGAGGAGGCGCGTCGAATGCTGAGCGCTCCGCTCCGCGCAAAGCAGGGCCGCTGCGCAAGCTCGCGCGGCTCGCCTGGGCAGCCACGAACGTCATCGATCTCACGCTGGTCTACACGTTGCGCGTGCGCCTGCCGATGCTGTTCGGGACGGTCGTCGTGTGCGACCGCTACGCGACGGACGCCGTCGTGGAGCTGCGTTCGCGCCTGCACGAGTCGGACAGGCTGGCGCGATGGCTCGTCGGGCTGATCGAGACGCTCGCACTCAGGCCGCGCCTCGCGTACTTGCTCGACATCGCCCCGAGCGAGGCGACCGCACGCAGCGCTGACGGTGCGGACGCGGACGGGGCCTCATTGCGGCGGCACGCCTATCTCGCGGCGGCGGGACGCAACGGGCTGCGCGTGCGTAACGCCAACCGCGCGTTCGGGCTCGAGAACGACCACATCGTTCTCGAGGTGCTGCGCGCCTACTTCGCGGAGTCCGGAACATGGCTGAATGGGCTACTGCTCTCCAACCCGCGCCAGCTCAACGAGATCGATGAACTGTTCGCCCCGGCGCAGGAGGGACGGCCATGAACGTGCTGCTCGTGACGAACATGTACCCCACGGAGGACCGGCCGCACTTCGGCATCTTCGTGCGCGACCAAGTCGACTCGCTCCGCGCCCTGGGTGTGGAAATCGACGTGCTGTTCATGAACGGCAAGGCGAGCAAGCTCAACTACCTACGCGCCTTCACACGGCTGTGGAAGCAACTTGACAAGCGCGAGTACGACCTCGTTCACGCGCACTACATTCTCGCGGGAGTCGTCGCGCGCGCCCAGCGGCGCGTGCCAGTCGTGCTCACGCACCACGGACCCGAGGTGTTCATGACGTGGCAGGCGTGGGTCTCGCGCGCGCTGACCGGTTCGTTCGAGTCCGTGATCGTCGTGTCCCGGGAGATGAAGGCCAAGCTGGGCGCGGAGGGCGCGCACGTGATCCCCTGCGGCGTCGATATGGAGCGCTTCCAACCTCGGCCAATGGAGGAGTGCCGGCGCGAGCTCGGACTGCCACTCGACAAGAAGCTGGTGCTCTGGGCGGGCGAGCACACGCGGCCGGAAAAACGCTTCGAGCTCGTGCAGCAGGCCATGGACCGGCTGCAGTCCGTCCAGCCCGAGGTCGAGCTCGTGCTGCTCTCAAACAAGCCGCACCAGGTCGTGCCGGCGTACATGAACGCCTGCGACGCGCTCGTGCTCACGTCCGACGCAGAAGGCTCGCCGATGGTGGTGAAGGAAGCGATGGCGTGTAACCTGCCTGTCGTCTCGACGGCGGCCGGCGACGTGGCGGAGGTGATTGGGCGGACGCAGGGCTGCTACATCACGCGCCAGAACCCGACCGAGATCGCCTGGAAGCTCTCCCTAGCGCTCGAACGCGGTTCGCGCACCGAGGGGCGGAACGCCGTGGGCTACCTCGGGCTGGACATGATCAGCCGCCGCGTTATGGCGGTGTACGAGCAGACGATCGCTGCGAGCCGACGCGCGCAAGCGGCGATCGTGGCGAAGGGCACGCCATCGTGAGCAAGCGCGTTTGCATCGTTCGCCAGAGCTACTTTCCCGAAGAGGCGCACGTCCGCAAGAACGTCGATGCGCTCGTCGACGCCGGCTATACGGTCGATGTCATCTGCTTGCGCGCACCCGGCGAAGCCGCGAGCGAGCCATACCGGGGCGGTACCGTGCGCCGGCTGCCGCTAACGCACCGGCGCGGCAGCAAGCTCCGCTACGCGTTCGAGTACGGCGCGTTCTTCTCGATGGCGTTCGCCGTGCTGACGGCCCGCTCGCTTCGACAGCGCTACGACATCGTCGAGGTGTACAACATCCCGGACGTCCTGGTATTTGCCGCGCTACCGGCAAGGCTCGCCGGCTCGAAGGTCGTCCTCTACATGTTCGAGCTGACGCCCGAACAGGCGGCGGACGAGTGGGGCCTGCCTGAACAGCACCGTCTGATCGCCATACTGCGCTGGCTGGAGGCGCGCGCGACCGGCTTCGCCGACCGCACCGTCGTCGTCAGCCCGTACGACGGGGACATCATCGAGCAGCGCAGCCGGCCGCGACGCGAGCCCACCGTCGTGCTCAACGTGCCCGAGGAGCGGCTGTTCAACGCGCGTCGCAGCGTCCAAGCCGTCGCGCGCAACGGCGTCTTCCGCGTGTTCACGCACGGTTCGATCCTGCGCCGCTACGGCATCGAGACGCTGTTGGCGGCGCTACCCCACATGCTCGAAGAGATCCCGACCGTGGAGGTGACCGTCCTCGGCGAGGGCGAGTATCGCGACGAGCTGACGCAGCTCGCCATGCGCCTCGGCGTGTCGGACCGCGTGCGCTTCCCCGGCTGGGTCCCAATCGAGCACGTGCCCGCGGAGATCGCGCGCGCTGACGTGTGCGTCGTGCCGGCGGCGGTCCCGTGGCTGCTGCCGAACAAGCTCTTTGAGTACGTCGCGATGGGCAAGCCTGTCGTTGCCGCCGCGAGCCCTTCGCTGAGCGGCGTCTTCTCCAGCGATGCCGTCTCGTACTACTGGCCCGGCGACGCGCGCGACCTCGCGCGCCACGTCATCGAGCTGTACACGGACCAATCGAAAGCGCAGCGGCTCGCCTCGAACGCTCTCCGAACGTTCGAGGCGTATCGATGGGAACACGCGCGCCGGATATACGTGGGCCTGCACGACGAGCTGCTCGTGCGAGAGCGCTCTCCCCGCCCAACTGAGGAGGTAGCATGAATCTCATCGCCTATCTGATGGAATCACGCGGCATCATGAACAGCGCGCAGCGCCTGCCGAAGATCGCCGTCCGCTTCGGGATCTCCGCGGGCCGCATGGAGCGCGCACTAAACGGCTACATCGATACGGCCGCGCGCTACGGCGGCACGCCAACGCTCGCCGTGACAGCGAACCTGCTCGAACGCTATCCGCGCATCTTTATGCGCGTCGCGAATCGAGGGGCGGAGCTGGCGATCCACGGCTACGTCCACACCGATTACAGCCTCCTTGGCTACGACGAACAGCACGAACACATCGAGCAAGGGCTCGCGATGTTCCGGGCGCTGGGCATCCCGGTGTCCGGCATCCGGCACCCCTACGTGCGGTGGAACCGCGACAGCATCCGCGTAGCGAAGGACCTGGGGCTGGAGTACAGCAGCAACCGCACCATCGCGTGGGATGTCGTGCCGCGATTCACGCCCTCGACCGCGGTCGAGGCGTATCGCAACGGGCTGCGCTTGTACCGCAGCGATGACGCCGCGAACGTGCCGGCCCTGCCGTCGCATGTGCACGACATCCTCGATCTGCCAGCGTCGCTGCCGGACGACGAGGCGCTCGTCGATCGCCTGCGTTTGCCGCGCCACCAGCGCAAGGAAGTCTGGCTGGACGTCTTCCGTCGCGTCTACGAGCTGGGCGAGATGCAGGTCATCATCCTGCATCACGAGCGCTTCCGCCTCTGCCGCAAAGCGCTCGAAGGCGTGCTTGAGGAGGCGCGCGCGCAGGACCCGCCCGTCTGGATTGCTTCGATGTCACAGATCGCGCAGTGGTGGCGCCGCCGCGCAAAGAACCGCCTGCACATCCAGCGCCTCGACGACGGTCACGCACGCATCGCGGCGCCGTACGACCGCGACATCACGGTCGTAACGCGAGGAGTCGAGGGCTACGGCGTCCGGCCGTGGTACGGACGCGACAGCATCATGGACACCGGTGAGCTTTCGCTCGCATGCGAGAAGCTTCCGATCATCGGCATTACGAACAACGCCTCCGCCGCGCTCGAGCGCTTCCTGGAAGACGAGGGCTACGTCGTGCGCCGCGGCGTCGTCGACGACTGCGCGATCGTGCTCGACGGCTGGCAGGAGTTCAAGCAGACCGACAAGCGCGAGGTCCTGCGCGTCATCGATGAGAGCCGCGCGCCCATCGTGCGCGTCTGGCGCTGGCCGCGTGGGACGCGCGCCGCGATCTCGCTTACGGGCGATGTCGACTCGATGACGCTGCTCGACTTCTTGCGGCGGCCGCTCGAGGTCTGATGCACATCGAGACGATAGATCCGACGCGCGAGACGGCGTGGGACGAGTTCCTTGAACGCACGCCGCAGGCGACGGTGTTCCACACCAGCGGCTGGGCGCGCGTCTTGAGCGAGACGTACCGGTTCACGCCGCGCTACGTCGTCGCGCGGAATAACGGGCACATCAACGCGGGCATTCCGCTCTTCGAAGTCGGCGGCGGGCGGCTCGTCGGGCTGCCGTTCAGCGACCTCTCCCCGCCCCTGCTGGGCGCAGGATCGCGCGTCGCGCTGCTTGCGGCGACGAAGCAGCTGATCGCTGAACGCGGCTCGCCCGCGATCGAGCTACGCGGCGGCGCGCAGATCGATCTCGAGGCGCAAGGGTTCCAAAAGGGCGAAGCATTCTACCACCACGTCATCGCGCTCGATGGCACGATCGATGAGCTCGAGACGCGCTGGCACCCATCGGCGCGACGGGCGATACGCAAATCGGAGCGCGCCGGCGTGACCGTTCGCGAGTCGACATCACTCGATGACATGCGCGCCTTCTACGAGCTGCACTCGCTCACACGCAAGAAGAAGCACGGCCTGATCCCGCAGCCCTGGTCGTTCATCGAGAACATCCACCGGCAGCACATCGCAGAGGGCCCCGGCTGCATCCTTCTCGCTGAACACGACGGGAAGGCAATCGCGGCTGACGTGCTGCTGGGCTTCAAGGACACGCTGGTCTACAAGTTCAATGCGTCGGACCCGGCGTACCTGGAGATGCGGCCGAACAACCTGTTGTTGCGCCGCGCGATCGAGTTGGGGATCGAGCGCGGCTACGCCTGGCTCGATCTCGGCCGCTGCGACGCGGACGCAGAGGGGCTGCGGCGTTTCAAGCTGCTCTGGGGCAGCATCGAGCGGCCGTTGCACTACTTCTACTACCCATCGTACGCCGCGAGCGCGCCGCTCCCCGGCAGCACGAACGTCAAGCGGCGGCTGCTTGGTCTAAGCGTGCGCTATGCGCCGGCGTGGGCACTCCAACGCGCGAGCGCCGCGCTGTACAGGAGCTTCGCATGATGGACCGCGCGCCCAAGGTCAGCGTCGTCGTTCCGGCGTACAACGCCGAACGATTTCTTGCTGCCTGCCTCGATAGCATCCTGGCGCAACGCGGCGTAGAGCTGGAGGTCATCGTTGTCGATGACGGCTCGACAGATCGCACGGGCGACATCACGCAGCAGTACGGGCCGCGCGTTCGCTGTCATCGACAGGAGAACGGCGGCGTGGCGTCGGCGCTTAACGCCGGGCTGCTGCTCGCAGCAGGCGAGTACATCTCGCTCGTCGCTTCGGACGATGGATTGTGTCCCGGTGCAACCGAAACGCAGGCGCGCGTGCTCGATGAGCACCCGACGGTAGGGCTCGTGCACGGCAGCGCGCAGGAGATCGACTCCGCGGGACGCGCGATAGGCTATCGCGGCCAGCGCACCAGCGCTCGTATCGATATCCAGCCGTCGGAGCGGGCCGTACGCGCCTTGCTGCGCGGCAACCACATCGTGTGCAGCAGCGTGATGATCCGCCGCGTCGCATTCGAGCAGCTCGGTGGCTTTCGACAGGACTTCGTGCCGGGCGAGGACTGGGAGATGTGGACGCGCGTTGCGACGGCCTACGACGTCGCGTACGTGGCGCGGCCGCTCGCGTTGCGGCGCATCCACGACGCGAGCTTGACCGCGGGCTTTACCGTCGAGGTGATGGCAGCGTCTCACGCCCGTGTGCTCGACGCGCTGTTCACGAACGGGCCGCTCTCGGGCCTCGACGATCTCGAGCGCTATGCGCGCGCCTGTAACGACCGCAGCCTCGCGTGGCTCGCCGCGAACACACGGCGGCGGGGCCCGTTCTTGCGCTACATCGGGCGCGCGCTCGGCCAGGAACCTTCCCTCGCGCGCGAACGCGAGACCTACGGGGCACTCGTTGACGGCGCGAAGACGCTACTTCCGCGGCCCGTGATCGACGCCGCCCGACGCGTCCGGCAGCAGCGCGTGCACGCGCGAGCGTAGCTACGGCGTCGGCGTTCGCGCCGCGGCAGGCGTGGGCGTTTTGGACGGCGCCGCCGCTGTACCTAAAGAGCGCGTCTGGAGATCCTCGGGAAGCACCGGCCTGAAGTTCCCCGACCCCCACGTCTGACGCAGGAATGTCACGAGCGTCCAGCGTTCGTCTTCCGTCAGCACATCGCCCCAGGAAGGCATGTTAAGCACGCCATCGCGCTCGATGCCGTTTGTGATCCAGTTGAACAGCGTGTAGTCGTTGTGGTACGGGACGTGTTCGCCGTACGCCGGCACGTCGATCGGCAGGCCGGCAGCCGCGGGCCCGTCTCCTTCGCCGGCCGGGCCGTGGCACTGCATGCAGTTCTTCTCGAAAAGCTGCCGGCCGCGCGCCAGCGATTCCAAGGTCGGCTCTATAGGACTCGCGTTGGTCGTATCGACAGGACGGTGTACATCCACGCCGACGATGAGCACCACACCGGCAAGGAGACCGAAGAGGCTCGCGGCGCCGACGGCGTTCGCCGTACCGAACGACCACGACGACGGCCGGTTGCGCCAGATAAGGAACGTGCCGAGCCCCATCGCGATCATCGCGCCGCCGGCGACGATGTTCCAGTTCACGAACGTGAACGGCAGATCGAACAGGTCCTTGGGCTCGTCCTGTTGCGCGAGGATGCCCCCGACTTCCGGGACGTTTACGACGATGCGCACATCATCCTTCTCGCGGCGCTGCACGCGGACTTCGACGCGCCAGTTGCCGGGCTGCGTCAGCAGCGCAGCGCCCGCGGACCAGACGTTGGGCTGATCGGTAGGTTCTAGCTCTTGCACCGTGCCCGAGCGTCCTGCGCTGGGCGGCGCATTCGGGTTGTCGTAGGTCGCAAGCAGACGGACGCCCGTGACCTCGCCAACGTCCGTCGCGGGTGAAACAGGCGTCAACGTAACCGTGAAGGTGCTCACGCCGAGACCGAAGGGCTTGATCAGTAGATCGGCGTTGACGTCATCCAGCCGCCCGGCCACCACGTACTCGCCGGAGGGCTTGCCTGCGTTCTGGCGCAGCTCGCCGCCAGCAGTCGTGCTTTGCGCCAGAACGCTGACGCTGATCAGCACCGCGGCGCCCAGCGCGAACTCGGCAACTGTTGTCCACGGCAAGGCGCGCTGCACGCGCTCGAGCCTCCGTGCGAAGCGTGCGCGCTGCTCTTCCGGAGGCTGCGTGCCATCTTCGTCCTGATGTAGCTGATCGATCGCGTCGACGAGCGCCGGCTTCAAGAACAGCGCGTTGATTCCCGCGACGCCAAGCATCGGCAAGATCAGCGCCATCTTCACGATCAGCACGCGGCCGTACGTCGTCTCCCAAAACGACTCGAGCGTGGGGAGCTGGACGAAGCCGTTGAACACACCCGTCCCGATCAGCAACACGACGCTGACGGCCGCAAGCCACGAGAACCTATCGAGGACGTTTGCCAGGTAGAGCAGCCGCCGCGACGGATCGAGACGGTTCCGGCTCCACCAGAAGACGAGCGGCAGTTGCAGCAGCGCGCCGATCCAGGCGGCCGTCGCGACGAAATGGACGAAGTCCGAGGCGGCAGCCCAGAACTGCCCGCCACTCGCAGCTCCAGCGTGGCTACCGAGCGAGTATGTCATCAGCAGCCCGAGTGTGCCGACCAGCGCAACGGCCACGACAAGGCCCGTGCGGCTTCCCACGCGATACGTCTGGCTCATCAGCGCGGGAACGAACAGCAGCGCGAGCGCTACGCTCAGTCCGATACGCGAGATCCAGAGCTCCCCCGTCCTCGTATCGAACAGGATGTTGTCGAGCTGTTCGATACCGCCCAGGCGGTCGGCTAACAGAAAGATCTGCCCGAACAGAGCAAAGAGCATCACCGGCACGGCCATCACGAAGATGTCCGCTGCGAGCGCCATCGCTGCGTCTTGCACACGACGTTGCTCTTCGTCCCTCAGGAAATTGGCAGCGGGGCGCGAGACGAACACGTAGAAGATCGCTGCCCCGCAAAGAGCCACCGCGGCGAGCAGGCCGAGCCAGTGCAGCGTGCTATCGCCGATGCCGGGCAGGAAGCCTGCTTGACCGCCAACGTCAAGCTGGAAAGCCGTGCCGGACGGCACGGAGCCGTCGGCGTTGAGGACGATAAAGCTGAACGTACCGGCCCACTGGTGGCCATCGACCGTGGAGACGTTCTCGTATGCGACGGTGTAGATGCCCGGCGGCAGCGGCTGCGCCGGCGCGGCGGCTGCGTAGTTCGGATCGCTGTCCGAGAACATCGTGCCGCTCACGGGCATCTCGCTGCCCTGGCTGTCGAGCACGCGCAGCGTCGTGAGCGCCCGCTCGAGCGGCTCGCTGTACCACGTCTCGATGATCTCGGGCGACTCGGCGAGCTCCTGGTTCTGCAGCGGCACCGACCGCTCCAGAACGGCGTGCGCGGAGGCAGGCTTCGCGCCGGAAAGCGCGAGCATCAGCGCCAGCACGATTGCGCCGGCGCAGAGCAGCGGCCATTTCGACCGCACGATCGTCATTCGCTACTCGAGCGTCCGGCGAAGCAGGATGAATGCGCCCCCGACGATTGCAAGGATGACCACTCCGCCGACGATAATGCCGGCAATGATCACAGCGCTCGATACGCCGCTATCGTCGTCACTGCCCGTCGACACGACTGGAGTCGAGGTTGGCTCTATGGCAGGCACGGTCGCCTCGGTTGTAGGCGCGGCTTCGGTCGCGCCGCCAGTGGCGGCGGGCGTCTCGCCCTCTTCCCCGGCGAACGCGGCGCATTCGTCTCGTTGCGGCTGCGTCGGCTCGGTCTGGACGTAGAAGCAAAACGCTCCAGTGTCGTCGTCACCATCGGTATCTGAAAGCGTCTGCCACTGGACGATGTACCGGCCCGCAGGCATGTCCGCCGGCAAGTCTGTCGAGATGTGCGTCCGGTCATCGTCATCGATGACGCCGTCGCCCTCGCTGACCTGGTCACCGGAGTCGTTGAACACGCGGACGTAATTGGCGCCCTCCTGGCGGAAGACCTCCTGCGTGAAGAAGACGTCTACCTGTGGCGGCGCGGTTTGTACGACCTCATCGCGGGCCGGTGTCGAGCTCTCGTAGTCGGCGTGGCCGGAGACGGACGCAGGAATCGCTAGCGCGGCAAACGCCGCGATCGTGACTACCCCCAACCATGGAATCGTTCCTCTCATCACGTCTCCTCCTAGCAAGACGGTTGGGGCGCCGGCAAGGGG
>JBBDXS010000019.1:31173-184010 GCA_040902195.1 Dehalococcoidia bacterium | reverse complement strand
CCCCCCCCAACGCATCAGTCCTAATGGTCAGCCGTCTCGTCGGCGGCTGGCGTCTCATCGGCCGCAGGCGTGGTGTCGCCGGCCTCTTCCTCTTCTGGAAGGGCCACGCCGGCCTGCTCTGCGATGTAGTTCGAGGCGTTGTGCTCGAAGTCATGCTGCAGCTCATGCGCCTCGGCCGCCACCGGCCCAACAACGGCCGGGTCGGCGCTCCCGAGCGCCTCCAGCAGCTCGAGCAACGTCGCCTCGAGCGCGTCCGCGTCGGCCTGCATGTCTGCCGGCCACGTCGTCGCCGCGACCGCGAGTAGGGCACGCTGCACCGGCCCGGACGCGCCGGCCGAGACGGTGTCGTTCTCGTTGGCATCTTCATCGATGCCGTGCAGCCCGGCAGTACCCAGGATGGATACCGCGGATACGAGCGCCGGAACATCCGGGTCGCCGCTTCCGCTGGCAAGCTGCGCCTCGACCGCGTCGAGCCTCTTTTCGAGATCATCTGTATCGCTGGACGTGCAAGCCGCCATCGCCCCCCCAAGGAGCAAGAGCGCGATGCCGGCAAGCAACAGAATTCGCTGTTTCATCCGAAACCTCCCTATACAGTCACGTGGTTTCGTGCGTGGCGCTTCATCTGCAGCCGGGGAGGTTCGCTCGCGGGCGCCAGGAAGACGTCCTCGAGACGTGAGAGAGACAGCTCGGCGTAAGCAACGTCCGGCAGGCTCGGCTCGCTCAACTCCACCGCGGCCGGTAGCACACGGCCGTTGATAGGCGCGGGCTGGTCGGAGCAAGCAGCGGAGCCGTAGTGGCAATGCTGCTCGTGGCTCGTGTGCTCAGGCCCCTCTTCGGGCTCTTCGATTTCGTGCCTGATCATGTGGCGGTAGTACTCCTCCCAGTGATCGATCGCGAGATACTGGGGAAGCATCGAAAGCAGGAGCATAAGCGGCCCGGCGCCGAGCAGCCAGAACCAGGTCCGGCGCAGACCGAAGGAGTGAGACATAACTCGGCGTAAGCCTATCATATGGCGGAACGACGCCCAACCAAGCTCGCTGGTGCTATACTCTGCTGGCGCGCGCCCTGACACGCGCATGAGGAGGCACCATGGTAGCGGTCTACGGCGACGTCCAGGCCCAGGACGATTACACGCACCCGCTCGGGCCGGAAGAGAACTTCAACGAGAGTATGTACTACAACTTCTTCGACCCGAAGGCGGGCGCGGGCGGGTTCGTACGCGTTGGCAACCGCGCGAACGAGGGCCACGCGGAGGTCACGCTCTGCCTCTACCTCCCGAGCGGCGAAGTAGCCTTCAACTACCTCCGGCCCCGCATCGAGCACAACGACGCGATGGACGCCGGCGGTATGCGCTTCGAGGTCGAGGAGCCGCTTGTGCGGCACCGCTCGACGTTCAACGGCGAGGCTGTCGTGCTCAAGGACCCGACGCAGATGGCCGACCCCTCGAAGGCGTTCCGCGAGAACCCGAAAGCGAGAGTGAAGCTGGACATCAAGCACGACGCCATGGGCCCCATCTACGGCACCGCGGGCGCCAACCGGCGCGAGGAGCCCGGCAAGGAGTTCGCCAAGGCGCACTACGAGCAGCACATGAGCACCAAGGGCTGGATCGACATCAACGGCGAGCGCATAGAGATCGACGGCAGCGGGCTGCGCGACCACTCGTGGGGGCCGCGCTACTGGCAGGCAATCCAGTCCTATCGATGGCTCACCTGCGCGTTCGGGCCGGACTTCTCCATGACGGTCTCCGAAGTGACGCCGACGGACGGCGTGCGCAACCAGAACGGCATCGTCATCCGCGGCGAGAAGATCCAGCGCATCACGAGCGTCGACATCGACTCCGAGTTCCTGCCCGAGACGCCGTTCCACAAGCGCATGACGGCGCGCGTCGCCACGCACGACGGCGACCAGCTCGTGCTCGAGGGCACGGTGAAATCGTTCATTCCGCTGCGCAACCGTCGCGCGGGTATGATCACGCACATCGGCGAAGGGATGACCGAGTACCGTTGCGATGGCCACGTCTGCTACGGCATCTCGGAGTACCTCGACCAAGTCCAGTAGCTTGGACCAGGCGGAGCTCAGCGAGCGCCTCGCGGACTTCCTCAAGCGCTCGCACAACGCGCGCTCCGTCCGCATCGAGAACCTGCGTCTGCTGACCGGCGGCGCGTCGCGCCAGACGTGGGCGTTCGACGCCACCGTCGAGGATGACGACAACTCGATCGACACCTACCCGCTCGTGCTGCGCCGCGACCCGCGCGCCAGCGTCGGGCTGATGGCGCGCGAGACGGAGTACCGTGTGCTCGAGGCGGCGTACGCGGCGGGCGTACCTGTGCCGAACATGCACGCCGTGGGCGACGACAGCCTCGATGCTCCGTTCTTCGTCATGGAGCGCATCGAAGGCGAGACAATCGCGCGCAAGCTCCTTCGGGACGGCGAATACGCGAACGCCCGCCGGAACATGACCTCCCAGCTCGGCGCGATCCTGGCGAAGGTGCACACGATCGCTTTGGATAGCCCTGGCCTCGATCTGCTGCCCTCACTGCCCCTCGATGCGAATCCAGCCGAGACGGAGGTTTCACGCTTCGAGCAGGTCTACCGCGCGATTACGCCCGACCCGCACCCGGCGTTCGAGCTGGCGTTTCGCTGGCTGAAGGAGCACCTGCCCCCGGCTGCGCGCCGGACGCTGGTCCACGGCGACTACCGCATCGGGAACATCATCTTCGGCCCCGATGGCGTCCACGCCGTGATCGACTGGGAGCTGGCGCACGCCGGCGATCCGATGGAGGACCTCGGCTGGATCTGCGTCCGTTCGTGGCGCTTCGGCAGCGACGACAAGCCCGTCGGCGGCATCGGCACGCGCGAGGAGTTCTGGCGGGCGTACGAAGCGGCGGGCGGCTTCCCGGTCGACGCCGAGCACGTACGCTTCTGGGAGCTGTTCGGCAACCTGCGCTGGGGCATCATCTGCATCTCGCAGGCGAAGACGTACCTCGATGGCAACAGCACCAGCGTCGAGCTGGCGGCGATCGGCCGTCGCGTCGCCGAGACGGAGTGGGAGCTGCTGCAGTTGATGGAGGCCTAAGCAATGCACGAAGCTGCTGGATCACCCGTCAAACCTTCGTGCCCAGGAGTGCAGAGGGGCCGGGCCCCTCTGCCGGGGGGATTGGGGGGTGTCCCCGCAGTCTGCAACAACCTTCCTGGGCGGGCGGGTGGGACGATCATACGCGCCAATCACGCCTGGGGCGGGGCGTAATGCAGGACCGCCCCACCCAAGATGAGCTCCTCGTCGCCGTCGAGCGCTTCCTCGACGAGCAGATCGTCCCGCACGTCGAAGGCGCGCGCGGCTTCCACGCGCGCGTCGCAGCGAACGTTATCCGCACCGTGCGGCGCGAGCTGGAGCGCGAGGAGGCGGCGCTCGACCGCGAGTGGGAGGGCCTCGACGCGCTGCTGGGCGTCGCACAGCGCCCTGGGACGCGGCCGGCGCTACGAGAGGCGCTGGCGCAGCGCAACGAAGAGCTGTGCCGTCGCATCCGGGAGACCGCCACTGACCGCGGCGTGATCGATCACGTGCGCGCCACCGTGCGCGACAAGCTGCTGGTAACCAACCCGGGTTGGTTGGGAGAGGACGCCTAGCGCGGCGCGAGCTCTTTGATCAGCTCCATGTTGCGCTTGCCCAGCTCCTTGAAGTCGAGCACCGCGGGCAGGAACGACAGCACCGGTACCGTCACGCCGTTCTTCACGTACGACTCGATCTTGTCGAGGCAGGCGTTGCGGTCGCCGGTGACGAAGAGGTCTTCGATGACCTGCTCCGGCACGAGCGCCGTTGCCTGCTGGCGGTCGCCCGCGGCCCAGGCCTCCTGCATCGGCGCAAGCGCCTCGCCGCGGCCAAGCCAGCGCTGGAACCCGCTGTAGACCGGCGTCGTCATGTAGCCTGCAATGGCCCGGCGCGCAACTGCCTGAACGATCGCGTCGTTATCGGTCGGGATGACGAAGATGCGGCAGACCACCTCGAACGCGTCCGCACCGCGGCCGGCCCGCGTCGCCGCCTCCCTCGCAACCGAGACGACCTTCGGCACGTCATCCGGGCCGAGCCAGTTGATGATCACACCGTCGCCCTCGCTGCCGGCCAGCTCGAGCATCTTCTTGCGCAGCGCCGCGATGAAGATCGGCGGCGGATCGGCGAAGCGCCGCCCCAGGCGAAAGCCGCGCACGCCGAGCGTCTCGTTCGCGGCGCGTTCGCCCGCGAAGACTTGTCGCAGGAACGCGACGGTCTCGCGCACGCGCTCGAGCGGCCGGCGCATCTCCATGCCGTTCCAGTTCTCGATGATCGCCGGTGAGCTGGCGCCCACGCCGAGCACGAACCGTCCCGGCGCGACCTCTGCGACCGCCGCCGCCTGCTGCGCAAGCAGCGCGGGCCCGCGAATGAACACGTTTGCGATCGCGGTGCCGAAGCGCATGCGCTCCGTCCAGAGCGCGGCTGGCGCGATCGGCACAAATCCGTCGAGCTGGTCGACCTCCGCCGTCCACGCATCGGTGTAGCCGAGCGATTCGGCCTGCTGCAGTACTTCCCGGTGCGCGGCGATCGGGACCGCGTCGAGCGGGTAAGTAAAACCCCAGCGCTGCACGGCTAGCCCTTCACGTACGAGAGCTTCTCGGCAACTTTGCCGTCGCGCACACGAAAGACGTCGACGCCGCGCACATGGCCTTCGTTGCCGTCCTTGTCTTTCCACGTGTAGCGCCAGCGCACCGTGCAGCGGTCGCCGCCCGCGAACATGTCTTCCGACGCGAAGTGCGCGTTCGGCGAGCCGGCGAAGAGGCGCTCCCAGAAGCCGCGAACGGCTTCCTGGCCCTGGTAGCGCTCGCCGTCCGGCTGCGGCGACGTGTTCTCGAAGATCACGTCATCCGTCATGAGCGCCATGATCGCGGGCACGTCGTGCTGGTTGAATACGTCGTTGAAGCGATCGATCACGTCGATCGTGGCTGTGGTCGTCCCGTCGATAGTCTGCTGCGTCATCGTCGTGCCTCCTACTGGAACTTGGGCGGGCGCTTTTCCATGAACGCCTGCACCGCCTCGGCGTGATCGGGCAAACGGCGCATTTCGCGGATCATGTGCACTTCTTGCGACGTAACGCGGCGCAAGTCCGACTCGTTCGCGTTCTCGTGCATCATGCGCTTGGCGCCCCAGACCGCGTTCGTCGGGTTCGCCGCGATCTCCTGCGCCAGCGACATCGCTTCGTCCATCAGCGCATCGTGCGCGACGACGCGGCCGACGAGGCCGCGCTCCTTCGCTTCGTTCGCATCGATGATGCGCCCGGTCAGCGCGAGGAAGAGCGCATTCGGCAGGCCGGCGACGAGCGGGAGGTAGCGCGTGCTGCCACACTCCGGCGTCAGGCCGACCTTCACGAAGCGCGCCGAGAACGTCGCCTTGTCCGAAGCGATGCGAATATCGCAGGCCATCGGCATCGTCAGGCCGATGCCGATCGATGGGCCGTTAATCGCCGCGATCGCAGGCTTGCCGCGGCTGAGCGCGATTGGCACCTCCGGGCTGCCGTCACGCGCCTCGAGCGGCGAAACGACGCGCGGCTGCCCACCACCGGACGTGAGGTCTTGCGACCAGCCCGAGATGTCGGCGCCCGCGCAGAACCCGCGTCCTGCACCGGTGACAACGAGGACCGCTAGCGTGGCGTCCGCGGCCGTGCGGTTGACCGCATCGATGAACTCGTTCTCCATCAGCCCGGTCCACGCGTTTAGCTTGTCTGGCCGGTTTAGCGTGACCAGCGCGATGCGGCCGCGCCGTTCGTACAGGATGTGCTGGTAGGAAGGATCTTGCGGCATCGCTACCTCCGTGCAGGACCGAAAAGGCGCCCGCCGTTTGGCGAGCGCCTGAGTGTAGCACGGAGCTGCCGCCGGTCGCCTACGTCTTGCGCCGCCACCACGCCGCCGCGAGCGACCCGCCCGCGACAAGCCCGACCGACGCGGCCGCGATCTCGCCGACGCGGATCGCCATGCTGCCGCCGCCGTCCGAGAGGGCGGCCGAGGCGGGAGTTGGCGTACTGAACGGCGTACCGATGCTGAGCGCGCCGGCAGTCGCGGTCAGACGCAGGGCATTCAGCATGGTCTCACTACCGGCGGCCACATCCCCAGCGTAGCCATCCGGGATTTGGGTTGCGTCAGCCGCGTCGTACTCCGTCGCCGAGCGGTCCATCGTTGCGCCTTCCGCCGCCTGCGGCGCCGGCTGTAGCGCGCTAGATCTTCCGTCCGCCGAGTTGCCGCCCGGGTCGTTCATATCCATACCGATAAGCACGCCGAACGTCAGGAACGCGGCCATCGTTACCCCCGTGAGCGCGGGCATCGCGGCGGTCATGCCGCGCGCAACGCTCGGTGGCGCGGGCGCGACGTCGCTCTGGCGCAGGGCGAACGATCGCGGCGCGACCGCGCGTGGCAGCTCGCGCAACGCGCGCCGGACGAGGCGCAACTCATCGACGGTCGCGCGACAGCTCGCGCACGACCCGACGTGCGCCTCGACGTGCGTGTGCTCTACCTGTTCAATGCTGCCGTCGATGTAGGCACTGAGCTGGGCTTCACTGACCTGATGCTTCCTTTCCCAGAACACGATTTCTCCCTCTAGTTTCCTTCCTTCGTATGACGAACCAGGTCGCCGAAGAGTTCCGGCCTTCCCCGAAGCGCCTCTCGAAGCCGGGCTCGACCCCGGCTGATACGCGACTTCACCGTCCCGAGCGACCCCCCCATCGTCGAGGCGACCTCTTCATAGCTCAGGCCCTCGACGTCGCAGAGGATGATGGCCAGGCGCTGGTCGGCCGGCAGCAGCGATAGTTCCGCCTGGAGCGCCTCCCGGACTTCGCCGCGCAGGGCCAGTTGCTCCGGGCCCGCCGAACCGTCCGGCACGTCGAGCGAGCGCTCACCCTCCTCGCTGGCCACCGGCACATCGAGCGAGACCTGCGGGCGGCGCTTGCGCCGGCGCAGCTCATCGATACAGGTATTCGCCGCGATGCGCAGCAGCCACGAGCGGGCGCTTGGGCCGCGCATGCTTGCGATCTTGCGGAAGGCGGAGATGAACGCCTCCTGCGCGGCGTCCTCAGCGGCTGCGGGAGAGGCGAGCATGCGCAGGCAAAGGTTGTAGACCTGGTCCTGGTGGAGCGCAACGAGCGAGTTAAACGCGTCGAGATCGCCGTCCCGGCACCGTTCGAGGAGCTCTGCTTCATCCAAGCGCGCGGTCTCGTTCAAGCTCGGCCATTCTAGCAGAGGCCTCGCTTATGGACTTGTGGACTAGGGCGCGCCTCTAGGCGTCGATCGAGCAGCGCATGCTGGTAGCGAGGACATTCACTCTAGGACCAGCCCCCAACCTGGAAGTTACCTGCCCTCCTCTGCGCAGTAGAGGCGTTCGCCTCGCCGTCACTAGTCCTACGCGGCGACCTCTCCGTCGTCAGTCTCCTCAGTGATGTTCAGGAACGGTGGGACGATATAGAGCGGCGCCGCGTCGTCGCCCGGCGGCAGCAGCGATGCGTTGATCCGGTCCGCGGTGCGCAGCAGGCGCATCGGCACGCCGATGCGGTCGCCCAGCTCGAGTAGCGCCTTCGTGTCCTTCGGCAGGCGCTTGCCGCCGTAGCCGCGATATCCGCCCTCGAGCACATCGAGGTGCGAGGAGCCGATGCGCAGGTCTGCGGCAACAGCCTCGCGCACGAGGTCATAGTCGGCGTCGATCGCCGACGCGAGATCGTAGATCTCGTTCGCGAAGGTCACCTTCAGTGCGAGGAACGCGTTCGTCATGTACGTGCTCAGCTCCGCTTCGCGCGAGCCCATGGAGCGCGTGTAGGGGGCCGCCGGCAGCATGTTCATGATCGACTCGACAAGGTGGCGGCTCTGCGCGGTATAGCCGAGGATCTGGCGGTCCGGCCGCATGAAGTCGGTCCGCGCGTACGACTCGCGCAGGAACTCGGGGTTGAACAGGAAGCAGTGCTGCGAGTAGCGACATTGATAGGCCTCGGTCGTGCCGGGCAGCACCGTAGACGTAATGACGACGATCTTGGGGCCGCTCAGCAGGCTGACCGCGTTCTCAAGCGCGCTGTCATCGAAGCCTTTTTCGGGCATGAACGGCGTCGGCACGCAGAGGAACACGATGTCGGCTTCGTTGATCGAATCCGTCGTGCCTAGCCCGCGGTCCGGATCGTAGACGCGCAGGTTACGGCCCTGGCGCTCGAAAAAGTGCTGCACGGCATCGCCGACAACGCCCATGCCCATGATGCCCACGATCTGATCGTGATTGGTAGACGGCATTCGCTATTCCTCCTGACGTACCCGCCGTGTTCTTCGTCACCCGGCGAGAGGCGGCCTCCAGTGCACTCCCCTGATGGTCTGTCGCACAGCTCACGCCGGGCCGTTACCTGTGTTTCGACCCACCTCCAGGCCCGCTGAACGTTCAGCAGGTAAGGGAACCCCCTATTCGCTAGCGGAGTGCGACGCGCGCGCTGCCGTCGAGCCGCAAGCTCAGCGTCATCGAGCCGTCCTCTCGCTCCTGACGCACGTCCTCGGCCTCGCCGGAGACCCCGGCTTCTCGCACGTCTGGGGCCAGGAAGCGCAGCTTGAGCGACGCCCTTCCCTCCAGCTCGAGAGCTAGGCCGTCACTTTCGCGGCGCGCCTCGATCGCCAGCTCGACGCCTTCTCCTCGCACGCGCAGCGACGCCTCCGTGGAGACGCGCACGGCCACCTCGAGCGGGTCCCAGACGCGCTCGCCCACGTACGTCATCTCAGGCGCGAACGGCAGCAGCGTGTCGTCCCGGATGTAGACGGGCAGCTTATCGAGCGGCATCGTCATCTCTCGCCAGCACGGCCCCTCGACCGTCTCCTCCGACCAGAAGTCATACCAGCGGCCTGCAGGCAGATAGACGCGTACGCGCCCGCCCGGCTCAAAGACGGGTGCGACCAGCAGTGACGGCCCGAGCATGTACTGGCTATCGATGTGCTGGCAGCTGGGATCGTCCGGGAACTCGAGCACCATCGGCCGCACGAGCGGCAGCGAGCGCTCTACGCTTTGGTTAGCTGAAGACCAGAGGTAGGGAAGCAGGCGGTATCGTATTCGCGCATAGCGCCTTACCGTTTCGATTGCATCTTCGCCGAACCACCAGGGCTCCCGTCCCCGAACGCCGTGGAACCGCGAATGAGAGGAGAGCAGACCCCACTGCGCCCATCGAATGTAGAGCTCGGGATCGGGGCCTTGGGCAAGGTTCACGTTGTTCCAGAAGCCTCCGATGTCGTGACTCCAAAATGGGATGCCGGAGAGGCTCAGACTGAGCCCCGCGCGGAGGGCGGCCGCCATGGCGTCCCAGGTGCACTGCGTATCGCCGACCCAGTTGAGCGGGTAACGTTGAGAGCCCGCATAGCCCGACCGGCCGAAGACGATCGCCTCGCCGCGCTCCTCCTCGATCACCTCAAAGACCGCGCGATTATAGAGCAGTGGATAGACGTTGTGCGTCTCGATGCCCGTCGTGCCGTTCGCGAAGCGCGCATTCGCGGGGACGCCCTCGCCGTAATCGGTCTTGAAGGCCGAGACGCCGGCGCGCAGGTAGGGCCTGTGCTTGTCCTGCCACCAACGCGCCGCGTCGGGGTTTGTGAAATCAACGACGACGGCCTCGCGCTCGTTGTCCAGCGTAGCGATGGGCTCGCCGTTCTCGTCCGTGGCGAAGTATCCGCGTTCGAACCCTTCCTGGTACATCTCCGTGTCGCGCCAGACGTAAGAGTTCTCCCAGAGGCAGAGCCGCACGTGCTGCTCGTCCAGCCAGCCGAGGAACTCCTCCGGCGTCCCGAACGCGCGCTCGTCCCAGACGAAGTCGCAGGCATCGCGCTCGTGATGCTTGCGGCCCGCCAGCCAGCGCGGGTCGATGTTGACGACATCGAGCGGGATGTCGAGCGCCCGCAGCCGCTCGACAACGTCGCGCACCTGCTCGGCGTCGCGGTACATGCAGCGCGACATCCATACGCCGAACGACCAGAGCGGCGGCACCTTCCCTTGCCCTGTCAGCCCCCAGTACCGTTCGAGCACGTCTCGCATGCCGGGGCCGTGGATGACGAAGTAATCGAGGTAGGGGTCCTCGACGCGGAACGAGCACGTCAATTGCGATGGCGCACCCATCTCGTACACGGCGCGCGACGTATGGTTGACGAGAACGCCGTAGCCGCGCGTGCTCAGCCAGAACGGGACCGCCATGTAGGTAAGCGGCGTCGTGTTCGTGCCGTACGTATCGCGCGACCAGTGCGTCACGCGCGAGCCGCGGCGGTTGAGTTGCGCGAACGACTCGCCCAGCCCGTAGAGCTGTTCGTCCGCGCGCAGCGAGAGCGACTCGTGCAGCGCCTGGACGCCGTTGAGGTGCGACCAGCCACCCGGGAACGAGACGTATCTGTCGAGCATGCCATCGTGCACCTCCTGCGCCGCGACCACGCGTCCGTCGCCGTCGATCAGGAGCCATCGTAGCGGCTGGCGCTCGACGCGCAGCCGCAGTGAGGCGCTGCTGATTTCGATCGCGCCGTCTTCTTCGGCGACCGAGACGTCCGGCGCCGCCGGAAGCGGCCCATCGAGCATGGGCGTCGTCTCGGGCGCGCGCGACGGGACGTACTGGATACGCACCACATCGGCTGTAACGAACTGATAGCGAACGTTCGCTTCGCTGCCTTCGTACGTCTCCGCCAGGATCTCGATGCCACCCGGCACCTCGACGTAGCTCTTCAGCAGAGCAAGGTAGTCGTAGTCGCGGTCCGGGTCGCCGAAGATGGCAAGCGCGGTCTCGGCGAGTTCAGCGATCGTAGTGGCAGCCTTCACGGGTCCCTCCTCGTGTCTCCCGAACGGTGGATGCCCTGTCACGACGCGTCGGCAGGCAAACTGCCGACTATCATAGCAGAGGGCCAGCCAGGCCCCAGAGGCGACAATGACCGTCCACAAACCTCAGGCCAAGCGAACCACACGCAAGCTCCCGGTGCTCTGCGAGCAGCACGAGCGAGTCATCGAGAGCCTGCGCAAGCAGGTCCGCGCTGTGGAGCAAGACCGCGACGAGATCCGCCAGGGGTTCGAAGAGCTCACCCGCGCGCTGCGCCGTCGCGGGTGTTGCGACGGCATCGATCAGCCTCATACGTAACGATCGCACTCCGGCTATACTGATCGCGTGCCAGTCGAAAAGGCGTTCGCGATCCACGCCGAGCCCGCCGCGATCTGGAGCGCGCTCACCGGCGAGCTCGACATCGAGGATGACACCTCGTACGAGATCGAGCGCAGCGTGCCCAACGAACTGCTCTCACTCTGGGTCGACCTCCAGTCCGGCGTGCGTGCGCGCATCACCTACCGCCTCATCCCGCACGAGGACCACACAGAGGTCGTCGCGACAATGGAGCCCGAAGGGCTACGCTACGTTCTCTTCCGCATGATCACGCTCGGCCGCGCAGAAGTGAACTACGAGCTGATGCTTGTAGAAGGGCTCTCGAACCTCAAGCAAGCCGTCGAAAACGCGCCGGCGTCGTAGCCGCGCGCGGCTCGTGCGATACGCGAGCGCCAAGCAATCGCAGCGGCTACAATAGCCGCAACGCCTGACCGATGCCTTCCAGTACGGCAGGGAAGGCTCCTTCCTTCGCGAGGACCATACGCTGACACATGGACACGCCGGACGCGACGCCACCCGCGCGCGGCTCACTGGCCGCGCGCATCGCCAAGAGCGGGACATTCACCTCGCTGGCGTTGCCACAGTTCCGCCTGCTGCTCGCAGGGACGGCGGCCTCGCAAGCGGCATCCTGGATGGAGCAGGTCGCCCGCAGCTGGCTGACCTGGGAGCTGACGCATTCGGCATTCCAGCTAGGACTACTCGAGTTCATCCGAGGCGTGACGTCCCTGATTGTCTCGCCATTCGCCGGCGTACTCACCGAGCGGCTCGATAGACGTCAGCTCGCAGCAATCACACAGGTCTCGCCCGGGGTCGTCGCCCTGGCGATCGGCCTGCTCGTGTCGACGGGCAACATCGCGATCTGGCAGCTCTACCTCGCGGCAGGTTTCTCCGGCCTCGCCAACTCGATCAACTTCCCGGCGCGGCAGGTCCTGGTCTACGACGTCGTGGGCAGCGAGTACCTCAACAACGCGATCGCTTTGAACTCCGTCATGGCAAACGTGTCCCGCATCGCCGCGCCGACGATCAGCGGCATCATCATCGGCACCGTGGGCATCCAGCAGTCGTACTACGCGCAGGCGGGGTTCTTCTTGCTCGCGACGCTTGCAACGCTCGCGCTCCGGCCGATAACGCTCGCGAAGCCGGTGCGCATCCCCGTCTGGCAAGGTCTCGTAGACGGCGCGCGCTACATACGCGCCGACTCGACCATCCGGCGCCTCGTGCTCCTCAACACAGTACCGACGCTGCTGATCTATCCCTACGTCGCGCTCATCCCGATCGTCGCTAGCGACGTCCTCAACGTCGGCTCGACGGGCTATGGCGTGCTGATCTCCGCCGTGGGCATCGGATCGATCCCGGGCGGGCTGATCGTGGCGAGCATGACGAACTCGAAGTACAAGGGGCGCCTCATGGGCATCTCGGCGCTGGTATACATGGGGCTCGTCGCCGTGTTCGCGGCATCGATGTGGTTCGCGCTGTCGTTCGTTGTGCTGATAGGTGCGGGCATCGGCTGGTCGATGATGGTGACGCTGAACCAGACGCTGCTCCAGCTCCATCTCGCGGATGAGTTTCGCGGCCGCGTCTTAGCCTTCTACACGATGGCGAACGGCCTCACGCCATTCGGCAGCCTGGCGCTGGGCTCGACAGCCGACCGTTTCGGCGTGCAACAGGCGATCGCGGCCTTCGCGCTCACGGGCTTTGTCCTGGCGGGCTACCTCGGTCTCGGCTCCGCGCGCGTGCGGCGGCTGTAGACTACGACTCCGCCTCGATTTCCTTGGCGGCCAGTCGCATCACGCGACGCTCACCGTCGAACGAGAGCGTCTTGTCGGCCTCTTCGAGCGGGTACCAGCGCGCCTCGTCGACCTCGTCATCGTGATCATCCGTGAAGCCGGAGACATAGCGAAACAGGAAAAAGTCGACGTACTTGTGTACGCGCACGGGTCCTGCGTCTTCGTTCCAGACGTACCAGTACTCGATCTTGTCGAGCGGCTTGACGAGCTCACCCAGCAGGCCCGTCTCCTCCTGGACCTCACGCTGCGCGGCGACCTCGGGCTCCTCGCCCGGCTCGATGATCCCCTTGGGGAGCTGCCACGCCTTCCCGTCCTGCGTCGAGATAAGGCAGACTTCCGTAGCTCCCGGCTGCCCTCGATAGATCACGCCGCCCGCGGATATCTCCAAACGCGTCTTCATGCCCTGGTCTCTTCCTCGGGTGGTATCGCGGGTACCAATGGCCCGTCTTGGCTCGGACGCCGCGCCTGCCTTCCTACCGCCGCCATGCGGCGCGCGAACTGCGTGAGCTTGTCGGTGACACGACGGTTTATGGTGTCCGCTGCGTAGCGACCGCGCGGGCCAGGCTCACCCGCCGGGACGCCCGTTAGTATCTCGATGCCTTGCTCCACGTGGTCGATCGGCCAGATGTGAAAACGGCCGTCACGGATCGCGTCGACGATTTCCGGGCGCAACATCAGGTGCTTGACGTTCGTCCGCGGGATGATGACGCCTTGCTCGCCCGTCAGCCCCTTGGCCTTACTGACCGAGTAGAACCCTTCGACCTTCTCGTTGACGCTGCCGATCGCCTGGATTTCACCGCGCTGGTTCATCGATCCCGTGACGGCGATGCCCTGCTTGATCGGAACGTCGCCGAGTGCCGAGAGCAGCACGTACAGCTCGGCCGCAGAGGCGCTGTCGCCGTCGATCTCGTCGTAGGTCTGCTCGAAGACGATCGTCGCGCCGAGCGCGAGCGGCCGTTGCTGCGCGTACTTCCCGAGCAGGTAGCCGCTCAGGATCGCAAAGCCTTTGTTGTGTACCTTCCCCGAAAGTTGGATCTCGCGCTCGATGCTGACGACCTGCCCGCGGCCGGGCGACACGCTGGCGGTAAGCCGCGTCGGGCGGCCGAAGGCGTACTCGCCGAGCGACAGGACTGAGAGACCGTTCACCTGCCCTACGACGCCGTCCGACGCGTCGATCAGGATCGTGCCGTCCTCGATCATTTCGTGTACGCGCTCCTCGATGAGATTCAAGCGGTAAGTCTTCTCCTCGATCGCCTGCTGGACGTGCTCGCGACGCACGACATCGCTGCCTGCCTCGCCCGCCCAGTAGTCCGCCTCCGTTAGCAGATCGGCGATATCGATGAAGCGCGTCGAGAGCTTGCCCTGGTGACCGACCAGGCGCGAGCCGTGCTCGATCACGCGCGCGACGGCCGTCTTATCGAATGGCCGGAGGCCCTCGTCACGAATGCGGCGGCTAATGAAGCCGGCATAGAGCTTTATGGACTCGTCCGTGCGGTCCATATCGACACTAAAGTCAGCCTTGACGCGGAAGAGCTTACGGAAGTCCGGCTCAGCCTGGTTGAGCAGATAGAAGATCGAAGGGCTACCGACCATCACGACCTTGAGGTTCAGCGGGATCGGCTGGGGTGCCAGCGTGGCGACGGGAATCGCGTAGAGCTGTTCGCCAAGGTTTTCGATGCGCGCCTCTCCGCAGCGGATCGTGCGCTTCAGCGTCTCCCAGACAAACGGGGCGCGGAGCACGTCCATCGTCTGGAGCACGAGATAGCCGCCGTTCGCGCGATGCACGGCCCCCGCTTTGATCATCGAGTGGTCCGTCGTGACTGCACCGAGCTGCGACCGGTAATCGACACGGCCGAAGAGGTTGGTGTACGTCGGGTTGTCCTCGAACACGACTGGCGCGCCGTGCTCGTCCTCGCTGCGAGAAACGATAACGTTCACTTTGTAGCGCACGAAGAATTCGTCCGCCGACGGTCGCAGCACGGACGCTACGTTCGCCGGCGCCTCCTCGGCGCGGAACATCGCCAGGTTCGCCACGACATCTTCTTGGACATGATCGATGAACGTCATCGCCTTCGCGATGTCCATGTAATCCTCGCGCAGCTCGTTGAGCAGCGGCGTGATCGCAAACATCGCGATCGCCTTATCGAGCTGTTCGATTGCGGCTCGCGCCTCCTTTTCGATCGGCCGCGCCTGCACCATCGCCTGGGAAATGATCGATTCCAGCTCTTCGCCCTGCTTCTGGAGCTCCGTTCGGCGCTCCTCTGGCAGCGCTATAAACTCTTCGCGGCTCATCGGCTGGCCGTCGTCCTTCACGGGGATCGTCGTGATGCCCATCGGACTCACGCTGATCGTGAAACCGCGTTTGCGGGCCTCCTGCTCGACGTCGTTGAAGAGCACATCGCGCTGCTGCTGAAACTCCTTGCCGGTCTCTTCGCGGCGCTGCGTGTACACATCGCTCTCGAACACGCGTGGGATCTCGCGCCGCGCCGCTACCACGAACGCGTCGATGTCGTGCGCGAACGCCTCGGCGCGGCCGGCAGGCATGCTCAGCACCGACGGCTGCCGCGTGTCGCGGAAGTCGTAGACGTAGCACCACGAGGGCGGTGCGGCCTTCGCGGCGGCGAGCCTCGTCACGATCGCGCGCAACGTCGACGTGCGGCCGACACCGATCGGACCGGTAACGAAGAGGTTGTAGCCGTCGGCGTCGATCCCGAGGCCGAACTCGAGCGAAGCAACGGCGCGGTCCTGCCCCACCGTCCCGTCGCTGGGCGGGACAGTCGCCGTCGTCTCGAAACCGAGCGAATCGGGATCGCAGCGACGGTAGACGTCGTCGGGCGAAAGCTCTGGTTTCGTGTCGTTCGTCATAGGCTTCGTCCCGAGGTGGACGGGGTGCCCACCTCGGGCCTCCGGCCTTTTATCATAGACGCTTTGTCTCCTAAGGCCAGCGTCCAGTATCATGCCGCCGATCCCCACGAAGGAGCCCGACTATGGAACTTGGAGTGCACCTGCCCCAGATCGGCCCGCTGGCCAATCGCGATGGCGTAACGGCGTTCGCGCGCGCGGCCGAGGAGCGCGGTTTCGATTCGCTCTGGGTCAGCGACCACGTCGTGATACCGCGCAAGCTCGACGCACGCTACCCGTACAGCCGCGACGGCGGCTTCCCGGTGCCACCCGAGACGCCGTTTCTCGAGCCGATCGCGGCGCTGCTCTTCGTCGCGGGCGTGACGCAGCGCCCCAAGCTCGGCACGACGGTGCTTGTCATACCGATGCGCAACCCCATCGTCACGCCGAAACAGCTCGTGACGTTGGACGTGCTCTCCGGCGGGCGGCTGATCCTCGGCGTCGGCGCGGGTTGGATGGCCGAAGAGTTCGAGATGCTCGGTGTACCGTTCGAACAGCGTGGCGCGCGCACGAGCGAATACATCCGCCTGTACAAGGCGCTCTGGACAGAAGAGAACCCGTCATTCCACGGCAAGTTCTGGTCGATCGAAGACGTCGGCTTCTCCCCGAAGCCGCTCCAGAAGCCGCACCCGCCGATCTGGGTCGGCGGGCACAGCGCGCCCGCGCTCAGGCGCGCAGGACGGCTCGCCGACGCCTGGCACGCGATCGGCCTGCCGGCGGCGCAGGTCGCGGCCGACTTCGCGGAGGTGCGCCGGCACGCCGAAGAGGCGGGACGCGACCCAGCGAGCGTGGCGCTCTCGGTCCGGACGCGGTTGCCACTGAAGGACCTCCAACAGTCGATTGAGATCCTGCAGAGCTACAAGGAAATCGGCGTCTCGCACGCCGTGATCGAGGTGTTCACGCTCGACCTCGACCGCGCGACGGAGATGATGGACACGCTCGCGAACGACGTGCGCGCGAAGGCCGGCGCATAGCGCGTTGGCGCGTTTTCGCGCCCGCGTCGTACAATAGGCGAAGGTATGTGGGACTTCGGCCGGGCTGAGCTGCTGGAGCCGGAAGCGATCGGGGAGCCCGGGAAGCGCACCTTCCGCCTCCGCGTCCGCAGCGGTGGCGATTCCGCCTCCCTCTGGCTCGAGAAAGAACAGCTCGCCGCGCTCACGCTCGCCATTCGCCAGCTCCTGGAGCAGACCAACGTCATCGATGACGAGGACGACGCCGTCGAGCTCGAGGGCTTTCCTGAGCCGCCGGGCGTCGAGTTCAAGATCGGACGCCTCGGCATCGGCTACAACGAGTCAGACAGGTTGGTCGCGATCTTCGCCTACACGATCGAAGACGACGAGAACGCTTCGCCCAGCTTTTCGTGCAACGTGACGCGACACCAGTGCCGCACGTTCGCCGAGCGCGCCGAGCAGACCATCGCGGGCGGGCGGCCGATCTGCGTCCTCTGCGGCGGCCCGATCGAGAAGGGTTCGCATCGCTGCCTGCGGCGGAACGGCCACAACAAAGTACAGATCATGCTGGACGAATGACGGAAGGCGCTCCGCCGCTGCGCATCTTCGGAGAAGCCGACGCCGACCTGCACGCCCTCGACGGTCGCACGATTGCCTTCGCCGGCTACGGCAACCAGGGCCGCGCCCAGGCCCTCAACCTGCGCGATAGTCTCCCATCAAACACGATCGTCGTCGCAACGCAGCGCGACAGCACGTGGGACGACGCGCAATCGGACGGCTTCGAGCTCCTCTCTGTCGTGGACGCAGCAAAGCGCGCCAATGTGCTGTTCCTGCTCGTCCCGGACGAGGACCTGCCGGAGATCTTCCGCGCCCAGATCGCGCCACACCTCAGCGCGAGCGACACGCTGGTCGTCGCCTCCGGCTACAACCTGACCTACAAGGAGATCGAGATCCGGCCGGATGTCGACGTCGTTTTGCTCGCACCGCGCATGATCGGCCAGAAGGTGCGCGAGCTGTTCGAGCGGGGCGAAGGCTTCTACAGCTACGTTTCGGTCGAGCAGGACGCGAGCGGCCGGGCGTGGGACACTGTTCTCGCGCTCGCGGCTGGCATCGGCTCGCTGCGCCTGGGCGCGATCGAGCTGTCGGCGGACGACGAGACGGTGATCGATCTGCTGATGGAACAGGGCTTCGGCGCGATCCTCGGCAGCCTCGTCTTCCAGACGCTCGCCGTCGGCATCGAGGCCGGGCTGTCGCCGGAGGCGCTGATCCTCGAACTCTACCTCTCCGGTGAGATGTCGCATACGTTCGAGGCGATGGCCGAGCTTGGCTTCGCCGAGCAGTCACGCCTCCACTCGCGCACGAGCCAGTACGGCGGCATGACCCGCAGCATCGCGTTCGATCGCGAGCCGGCGCGCGCGCACCTACAGAAGGTCCTCGCAGAGCTGCGCGACGGCACATTCGCTAGGGAGTGGGCGCAGGAGCGCGCGACGGGCAGCGAGAAGTTCGAGCAGCTCCGCTCGCTCGCCAAGGCGGCGAACCCGTTTACGCCGATCGAGCAACGCCTGCGCGAAGCCGTGCGCAAGGCCCAAGAACGCAAGCGCTAGCGAACAAACTCCGCTAGCAACGCCTCCAATTCGACGAGCGACGCGATACGGTGCGCGCCCTTAGGCAGCGGATGGCGCTCGTCGTACCTGTCTATCCACACCGATGCCAGCCCGGCGCTGAGCGCGCCCTCGACGTCGTTCACCAGCCCGTCGCCGACGTAGACCGCCTCGCCAGCATTCACGCGCAGCTCTTCGCAGACCCGCTGGAAGCCTTCCGGGTGCGGCTTGCGCCAGCCCTCCTCCGTCGCGACCACCGTCGCAAAGTGCTCGCGCAGTCCCAGATCCGCGAGCCACCTGTCCGCGTACGGGCTATTGCTCAGCGCGCCGATCGCGTACCGGCCCTGCAGCGACTTCAGCGCCGGCTGCGCGTCCGGGTACGGCGCCGCCCGCAGCAGCGCCCGGCACCTGTTCGCCACGCCCTCGACGACACCGGCATCTGCGCCCGGCAAGGCCGCGCGCCACAAGGGCACCGGGTCCGCCAGCAGGAGCCAGTGGTTCCGCTCCACCACGATGCCCTCGCGCCGGACGAACGCCTGCTCCTCCAGCGTCGCGCGCAGACGCTGCGCCAGCCCGTCGCGGTGCGCCGGCGGCACGTCAGGCGCCAGCGCCTCGAGCGCGCGGTCGATCATCGTCTCCCAGTCCTGGAGCGTCCCGTCGATGTCGAAGACGACCGCGCGGATCATAGCCTTGCCCAGAGTAGCACCGATCTGCCGCCCCCGGCCGGCCCTCGTGCTACGATTGCCTCCGACACAAATCAAGGAGGCCTCACCATGGCGAAGAAGACCGTCAACGTCCAGTACCTGCCGGACTACAACCTCGGGCTGTTGCTCACCGCCTCACCTCACTCGTTCGTCGCGGATGAACCGGAGGCGGACGGGGGCGACAACCTTGGCCCCAGCCCGTACGAGCTGCTCCTCTGGGCGCTCGGCGCCTGCACCGCCATGACGCTCCTCATGTACGCGCGCCGCAAGGAGTGGCCCGTGGAGGACATCTCCGTCCAGCTCACTCACGACCGCGTCCACGCCGAAGACTCAAACGCAGCCGTCGACGGCGAAGCGACGCGCGTCGAGGTCATCGAGCGGCAGATCTCCATCCGCGGCGCGCTCGATGACGAGCAGACGCAGCGCTTGCTGGAGATCGCCGGCCGCTGCCCAGTCCACCGCACGATCGCGAGCACTCCCAAGGTCGTCGACACCATCCTCGTCGGCCCGTAGCGTCGGCCTGTAGGCCGCCACGGCATTTGTAGGGGGAATGCCTAGCGGGTCTCCCGTAGGCGTTATGCTAAGATCAATCGTAGCGGCGACCTTCAGGTCGCCACGGCAATACATTCCAGGAGCGCGCCGATGCCCTCCCCCGCCCGCTGTATCGCGCAGCGCCTCGGCCTGGTCGAGTTCGAGGCCGCGTTGGCCGAGCAGCGACGGCTCGGCGACGCCTTGCGCAACGGCGGTGAGCCGCACCTGCTCCTCCTCGAACACCCGCCGACGTACACGCTTGGAGCGCGCGGCAAGAGCGAGCACGTCCTGCTCGATGAAGACGCGCTGGCGCGGCTCGGCACGAAGGTCGTGCGCATCGACCGCGGCGGCGACGTCACGTTCCACGGCCCGGGCCAGCTTGTAGGCTACCCGATTATCAACCTCAACGACTGGGGCCAGGGGCCGCTCTGGTACGTGCGCGCGCTCGAAGCGACGCTGATCGAAGCGCTGTCTCGCTTTGACATCGATGCCGAGCGGCGGCCGGGACGCCCCGGCGTCTGGCTCGACAACGAGAAGATCGCTTCGATCGGCGTGCACGTCTCGCGCGGCGTTACGAGCCACGGCTTCGCGCTGAACGTGAATATAGACCTCGATTACTTCTCGCACATCGTCCCGTGTGGCATGCCCGACATCTCAGTGACGTCGATGGCGCGCGTGCTGGGCACGGCGCCGTCGATGGACGCGGTGACCGACGCCGTCGTCGACGCGTTCACGGGCGTCTTCGAGATCGACGTCATCGATGGCGGCCGCACCGTCTCGGCGCGCGAGCGGACGCTGAGCGCGGCCCGTTAGCTATGGACTCGACCGTCATCCCGCTCACGGAACGTACGACGACGCAGGGCCGCGAACCGAAGCCCCCGTGGCTAAAGGTACGCTTCCCCGCGGGCGACCGGTTTCAAACGATCAAATCGCTCCTGCGCGAGAACGAGCTGCACACCGTCTGCGAAGAGGCTCGCTGCCCGAACATCGGCGAGTGCTTCGACTCCGGCACCGCGACGTTCATGATCCTGGGCGACGTTTGCACCCGCGCGTGCGGCTTCTGCAACGTAAAGACGGGCCGTCCTGATACCGGGTTCGACTGGCTGGAGCCGCAACGCGTCGCGCGCGCGGTGAGCACCCTCGACCTCGATTACGTCGTCATCACGTCGGTGAACCGCGATGACGAACCCGACGGCGGCGCGGCGATCTTCGCCGCCTGCATCAACACGATCCGCCGCGACCGGCCGGACTGCCGCGTCGAGGTGCTGATCCCGGACCTGATGGGCAACTGGGACGCGCTCGAAGCCGTCGTGCGCGCGCAGCCGTTCGTCCTCAACCACAACATCGAGACCGTGCCGCGGCTCTATGCTCGTGTTCGGCCCAAGGCGCGCTACGAGCGCTCGCTGGAGCTGCTGCGCCACGCCAAAGAGATCGACCCGTCGCAGCTCACGAAGTCAGGCCTGATGGTCGGGCTTGGCGAGACGCAGGAAGAGGTCTTCGACGTGATGGCGGACTTGCGCGGCTCTCGCGTCGATTTGCTCACCATCGGCCAGTACCTGCGCCCGACAGCGCAGCACCTGCCCGTGGTGCGCTACTGGCGTCCCGAAGAGTTCGAGCCTTTCGTAGAGCGCGGGCGCGAGCTGGGCTTCCGCAACGTCGAGGCGGGACCGCTCGTGCGCAGTTCCTATCGCGCGCACAAACAGGCCGGCATCGCGAACGCCGTGCGAGGCGGTTCGTAATGGCGAAGTACGACGTGGCGATCATCGGCGGCGGGCCGGGCGGCTACGTCGCCGCGATCCGCGCTGCGCAGCTCGGGCTGAAGGCGGCCGTGGTCGAGCAGGACCGTGTCGGTGGCGTGTGCCTGAATTGGGGCTGCATCCCGAGCAAGGCGCTCCTCTGGAACGCTGAGCTCGTGCATCTCTTCCGCGACTCCGAGGACTTCGGCATCACGTACGACGCGCTGCACATCGACATAGGCAAGGCCATCGACCGCAGCCGCAAAGTTGTCGACCGCATGGTCAAAGGTGTCGAGTTCCTGCTGAAGAAGAACAAGGTCCCAGTGATCGATGGCCGCGCGCGCCTCAAGAGCGCGACGGAGATCGCTGTCGAGCCGTCCGGCGAGATCGTCGAGGCGGAGCACATCATCATCGCGACAGGCGCCCACGCGCGCTCGCTGCCCGGCCTTGAAATCGACGGCACGACGGTGCTCACGAGCCGCGAGGCGCTCGAGCTGCGCGAGACGCCGCAGTCGGTCGTCATCGTCGGCGGCGGGCCCGTCGGCGTCGAGTTCGCGTACTTCTATCGCGCGTACGGCGCGGAGGTGACGATCGTCGAGCTGCTCGACCACCTCGTTCCGCTGGAAGACGAGCAGATCAGCCGCCAGCTCGAGCGCGCGTTCAAACAACAGGGCATCGCGTTCCGGACCGGAGCGAAGGTCGCCGGTGTGAACGTCTCGAACGGCAGCGCGACGGTGTCGATCAGCGCAGGAGGCAGGGACGAAGAGCTGAGCGCGGACAAGGTGCTCGTTGGTGTCGGCATGGCCGCGAACACCGACGGCCTCGGCCTCGAGCAGGCCGGCGTCGCCCTCGATCGCGGCTACGTACAGATCGATGACCAGATGCGTACGAACGTCGCTAACGTCTACGCGATCGGCGACGTGACGGGCAAGCTACCGCTCGCGCACGTCGCATCCGCGATGGGCGTCGCCGCCATCGAGCACATCGCTGGGAACGACACGCCGCCCCTCGTCTACGAGAAGGTGCCGCGCTGCACGTACTGCCAGCCGCAGGTCGCGAGCCTCGGCCTGACGGAGGTGCAAGCGCGCGAACGCGGTATCGAGGTGAAGATCGGAACGTTCCCCTACCGCGGCAACGGCAAAGCGATCGCGATGGAGCGCACCGACGGTCTCGCCAAGCTCGTCGTGGACGCGAAGACAAATGAGATCGTCGGTTACCACATCATCGGCCAGGACGCGACGGAGCTGCTCGCGGAAGCGGCGCTCGGGAGCGTGCTGGAGACGACGCCGCGAGAGCTGGGCTGGACCGTGCACGCGCACCCGACGCTGTCGGAGGTCGTGAAGGAGGCCGCGCTCGCCGTCGACGGCGAGGCGATCCACTTTTGGGCGGAATAGCCACGGAACAACAGAGATGAACACTCACTTGTTCGCCAGAAGCCGTAGGGTGGGGTCTTTAGACCCCACCCAGTGCGCGCGGGTCTAAGGGCCACTCGCTACGGGGACTTGCCAAGACATGACGCAAATCGCGGACAAGCCTAAGGTCGAAGAGCTGAGCAAAGAGCAGCGCATCGAGTTGCTCCGGCAGATGCTCCTAATCCGTCGCTTCGAAGAGAAGGCGGCGGAGATGTACGCCAAGCGAAAGATCGCCGGCTTCCTGCACCTCTATACCGGTGAGGAAGCGGTAGGGGTCGGCGCTATCGCGGCTCTCAACGACGATGACCACATTCTGACGCACTACCGCGACCACGGACACGCGCTGGCGCGCGGCGTCGAGCCCGGACGCATTATGGCCGAGCTGTTCGGCAAGGCGACAGGCGTCAGCCTGGGACGGGGCGGTTCGATGCACCTGTTCGACACCTCGCGCAGCTTCATGGGCGGCTACGCCATCGTGGCAGGCCATCTGCCGCTCGCGTGCGGGCTCGCGCTCGCGAACATGCGGTTGCGTAATGGACGCATCGTCCTTTGTGTCTTCGGCGACGGCGCCGTGAACGAAGGCGAGTTCCACGAGGCGCTCAACCTCGCGTCGGTCTGGAAGCTACCCATCATCTTCCTTTGTGAGAACAACTTCTTCGGCATGGGGACAGACATCCGCTACGTCTCCGCCGTGATCGAGGTGTACAAGCGCGCACAGGCGTATGCGATTCCGGCGGAGCAGATCGACGGCATGAACGTCCTCGAGATGTACGACGCGACGCAGCGCGCAGCGGACCACCTGCGCGCCGGCTACGGCCCGTATTTCCTCGAGGCGATCACCTATCGCTTCCGCGGCCACTCGATGGCCGATCCGGAGCTCTACCGCGACAAAGGCGAGCTCGAAGAATGGAGGCGTCTCGATCCGATCACGCAGTTCCGAAGCCAGCTCGAAACGCAGGGAGTCATCGATGAGCCGGCCGTCGCGCAGTTGCAGTCGGAGATCGAAGACGTGGTGAACGAAGCCGTACGTTTCGCGGAGGAGAGTCCGGACCCGCAGGTCGAGTCCCTCTACGATCACGTGTACTGGCAAGGCGACAGCCACGATGCCTGAGCTGACGTTCCGCGAGGCGCTGCGTATGTCGCTGCGAGAGGAGCTGCTCGCAAACGAGCGCGTCTTCCTGATGGGCGAGGACATCGGCGCGTATGGCGGCTCTTACGCCGTCACGAAGGGCTTTCAGAAAGAGTTCGGTCCGGAGCGCGTCATCGACACGCCGATCTCCGAGTCGGTCATCGTGGGGTGCGGAATCGGCGCCGCAATGGGCGGACTGCGGCCGATGGTCGAGCTGATGACGATCAACTTCAGCCTGCTCGCGTTCGACCAGATCGTGAACAACGCGTCGAAGCTCTGCTACATGTCGGGCGGTCAGATCCACGTACCGATGGTGATCCGCATGGCAAGCGGCGCCGGCAGCCAGCTTTCGAGCCAGCACTCGCACAGCCTTGAGGGCTGGTACGCGCACATCCCCGGCATCAAGGTCGCGGTGCCTTACACGCCGTACGACGCGCGCGGGCTGCTCAAGACGGCCTTTCGCGACGACAACCCCGTCATCTTCATCGAGCACACGGCGCTGTACGCGCGCAAGGGCGAGGTCCCGGACGAGGCGTTCGACCTCCCGTTCGGCCAGGCAGAGGTCCATCGCAAAGGCAAGGACGTCACCCTGATCGGCTACTCCGGCAGCGTGTACCAGTGCGTGCTGGCGGCGGAGCAGCTCGCCCAAGACGGCATCGAGGCCGAGGTGCTCAACTTGCGCACGCTGCGCCCCCTCGATATCGATACGATCGTTGCGTCCGTGCGCAAGACACACCGCGCCGTCGTCGTCGAGGACGACTGGAGGTTCGGCGGCTTCGCGGGCGAGATCGCGACGCTGATCATGGAGCAGGCGTTCGACGAGCTCGACGCGCCCGTCGCGCGCGTGTGCGGCGCGGACGTGCCGATGCCCTACGCGAAGCAGCTCGAGCAGGCCGCCCTGCCGCAACCATCCGATATCGTCGCCGTCGTTCGAGGACTGATCTAGCGATGATCTCCGAGGTCGTCATGCCGCAGATGGGCGCCGACATGGAGGAAGGCACCGTTGTGCGCTGGATGAAGCACGAGGGCGACGCCGTCGAGCGCGGGGAGATCATCGCCGAGATCGAGACCGACAAGGCCAACGTTGAAATCGAGGCCTTCGACTCCGGCACATTCCGCAAGGCCCTCGCGAACGAAGGAGATACGGTGCCGGTCGGCACCATCATCGCCGTTATCGCCGCACCCGAGGACGACATCTCGAAGTACGGTTCCTCAACCGAGGCTTCCAAAGGCGAGCCCGCGAAGACTAAGGCCTCGGCAGGGGCACCGCCTGCCGAAGCAAGGGAGAAGCCTCCGGCGGCCGCCACGCCCCCGGCGAAAGCACCCCCCACCCGACAACAAGCGCCCGCGCCACCTCGAGTCGATGGCCGCGTGCGCGCCTCGCCCGTCGCGCGGAAGCTCGCGGAGGAACGCGGCGTCGATCTCACGAAGATCCGCGGTAGTGGCCCCGACGGCCGGATCGTCCGGCGCGACGTCGAGGCCGCCGCCACAGGCGGCGCTCCGCCGAAGGCGGAGGCGCACGCGGCCGCACCTGGCCCCGTCACCACCGTCGCGAGGAGTAAGATGCGCCAGACCATCGCGAGACGCATGGCGCTGAGCAAGCGCGAGGCGCCTCACTACTACATCACGGTCGACATCGATATGACGGAGGCGGAGCGAACGCGGAAAGAGCTTAACGAGACCTCCGGCCAGGACGTTCGTGTCAGCGTGAACGACCTGATCGTAAAAGCGAGCGCGATTGCGTTACAACGTCACCCGATCTTCAACTCCTGGTTCGTCGAGGACGAAGTGCGCCAGCACACGCAGATCAACGTCTGCATCGCGATCGCGCTCGACGACGGCCTGATCGCGCCGGCGATCCTCGATTGCGCGAACAAGAGCCTCCTCGACGTCGCGCGCGCCGGCAAGGACCTCGTCGAACGGGCGAAGTCGGGCGCGCTCAAGGCAGACGAGTACAGCGGCGGAACGTTTACGATCAGCAACCTCGGACCGTACGGCGTCGAGACGCTCGTCGCGATTATCCAGCCGCCACAAACTGCCATCCTCGGTGTCGGCGCCGTCCAGCCGAAACCCGTCGCGCGCGATGGCGAGATCGTCGTCGCGCAGGTGATGAAGGCCGCCCTCTCGGCCGATCACCGCGTCACCGACGGCGCGCAGGGCGCGCGGTTCCTTAACGAGATCCAGGGTCTGCTGGAAAAACCTGTCGCGCTGCTGATCTAGTCCCGACTGGCCGCGAACGCGTCTGGCTCGTCGCGCGCTAGTGGATGTCCGCTTCGAGCTGACGAATGCGCTTGCTCAGCACCGGCAACATCGCCAGCGCGATCGAGGGGTCTGTGTTCAACTCCGCCGTGAAGTCCCAACGCGTCATGACAAGGCACTCTGTCCCGTCTTCTGAAGCGATGACGCTCGTGGCGCGTGGGTGCCCATCCAGGAGCGCCATCTCGCCGAACGGGTCGCCTGCGCCCAGCGAGTTGATCGTCTCCTCGCCCTTCTTGATATCAACCTTGCCCTTGACGATGACGTAGAAGGCAACCGCCTGCTCGCCTTCCTTGACGATCTCCTCCCCCTTCCCGTATCTGCGAGGCACAACGACCTTCGCGAGACGCGCAAGGTCGGACTTAGCCAGTCCGGAGAAGAGCGGGACGTTCTTGAGCGTTTCCTCGTAGCCCATCGATCGACCTCCTGCCGCCTTAAGGCATTCACCGGCGGCGCCTGCGTATTCTAGACGCCCCCTGCCCGCCTTGCAAGCCCGCCATCGTTCCTTCGACGCTGGATTCGCGCATAGCTACAATGCCAATATCATGAATCCGCTCCAGCGCGCTCGACGTTCCAGCCGTGTCGGCCGCCTCGCGGCTGGCATTTATGCCGGCTACCGCTGGCGCTCGTGGCGCGACCGCGCCCTTGTTAACGAGGAAGCGCGGCGCCGCCTGTCCGAGTACCACCGCCAGAGCGCAGAGAAGATCCTCAAGACGGCGACGGACCTACGCGGCCTGCTCATCAAGGTCGGACAGCTCATCGGCGCGCGGGCGGACCTCTTCCCCGACGAGTACATCGAGGTCCTCTCGCAGCTGCACGATGCCGTCCCACCCAAGCCCTACCCCGTCATCCGCGAAGCGATCGAGCGAGAGCTGCGCCGGCCTATTCCCGAAGTCTTCGCCGAGCTGGGCGAGACGCCCATTGCCTCCGCCTCGCTCGCGCAGGTCCACCGGGGACGCCTCCACGACGGGCGCGACGTCGCGGTGAAGGTGCAGTACCCCGACATCGAAGAGATCGTCAACGTCGACCTCCAGAACATGCGCATCTTAGGGCAGATCGGCACGCGCGTCCTCCGCGACTTCGACGTGATGTCCATCGTCGATGAGCTCACGACCAACATCCCATTCGAGCTGGACTTCATCAACGAAGGGCGCAACGCCGAGGCCACCGCGCGCAACTTCGCGGGCCAGGCCGACATCGTCGTCCCGAAGATCTACTGGGACTACACGACGCGTCGCGTCCTCACGATGGAGTTCATCGAGGGGATCAAGATCACCGACATGGCCGCGCTCGACGCTGCCGGCATCGAGCGCCAGGCCGTCGCCAAGCTCCTCACCGAGAGCTACATACGCCAGATCTTTACGCACGGCTTCTTCCACGCGGATCCGCATCCGGGGAACCTCTTCATTCAGCCCGGCCCCAAGCTCGTCATCGTGGACTTCGGCCTCGCCAAGCAGCTCGACCCGGCGTTCCTCCAGGGCTTCGTCAAGCTCATCACGGCGCTCCTTGGTAGAGACAAGGCCGGCCTGGCAGCAGCCTTTCGCGAGCTTGGCTTTCGCACCAAGCGCCACGACGACGCCGTCTTCGACGCGCTCGGCGAGGCGCTCCTTACCCGCCTCGAGCGCAACGATGAGTTCAACAACGACAAGAAACTCCTCATGGAGTTCCAGGGCCGCATGATGCAGATCCTTCGTGAAAACCCTGTCGTCCGCGTCCCCGGCGAGTTCCTCTACATCGGCCGTGTCATGGGCCTCCTCGGAGGACTGGAGGCGCAGCTCGGCTCAGAGGTTAACATCGTCGACGTGCTGGGCGCGCAGCTTCCGCCGGCCGCCTCTGCCGCCCAATAAGCTCGCTCGTTCGTTTGCTAACCTGTTCGCAAGAGGCTACACTTGAGCACCCGCTACGGCGGGGGCAACCCGCCGGCTGGCGAGGGCTGATGTGATGGACAACGATACCCATCGGCGGTTGCGCATCGAAGGGCAGCCTATCCCCAAGCAGGCCCCTCAGGTCCGCATCACCAACTGGAAAGAGACCTTCGTCGGCTTCGATCTGGAGACCGCGCAGCTCGAGGCGACGCGCTGCATCCATTGTCCCGACGCTCCCTGCCAGACAGCCTGCCCCGTAGGCAACGACATCCCCGGCTCGCTGATCCTCCTCGAACGCGGCGACGTCATCGGCGCGGCGAACGTCTTCCGCGAGACGAGCAACCTGCCGGAGATGTGCGGGCGCCTCTGTCCGCAGGAGCGCCTCTGCGAGGGCGACTGCGTGGTGGCCTACGCGATCCGCCCGGACGGACTCGAGCCGCAGCCGCCCGTTGCGATCGGCAAGCTCGAAGCGTTCGTGACCGACACCCAGCGCCAAACGGAGGGCTGGCCCGCGCCCGAACCGCTGCCGCCCACGGGCCATCGAGTCGCCGTCGTTGGGGCGGGGCCCGCAGGCCTCGCCGTCGCGGAGGAGCTGGCGAAAAAGGGCCACCAGGTCACGCTGTTCGACTCCTGGAAGGAACCGGGCGGCGTCCTTCTCTACGGTATCCCAAACTTCAAGATGCAGAAGGAGATCCTCCAGGAGTACCTGGCGCATCTTTGGAAGATGGGCATCAAGTTCGTCGGCAACACGTTCGTAGGCCGCGATATCACGATCGACCAGCTCTTCGAGCAGGGCTATAGCGCGGTGTTCCTCGGCCACGGCGCCAGCCAGGGCAACCGTCTCGAAGTCGACGGCGTCGATCTGCCCGGCGTGATCATGGCGACCGAGTACCTCGTGCGCGGCAACCTCGCCTCCGATCTCCTCCCCGAGTTCATGCGCGAACCGCTCCCTCCTGTCGACAAGGTCCTCGTCGTCGGCGGCGGCGACACGTCGATGGACTGCGTGCGCACCGCCGTGCGTCTCGGCGCAAAGGAGGTCACCTGTGCGTACCGTCGCACCGAGACGGAGCAGCTCGGCCGCATCGAAGAGCGCAAGCACGCGCTGGAAGAGGGCGTCCGATTCGAGTATCTTGCCGCGCCCATCAAGTTTGAGGCGGGCGACGAAGGCAAGGTCGCGCGCGGTTACTTCGCGCGCATGGCGCTCGGCGAGCCCGACGAGAGCGGACGCCGCCGGCCCGTCCCTACCGGCGAGGAGTTCGTTGTCGAAGCGGACATCATCGTCGTCGCGATCGGCTACGGGGGTGACGAAGAGGTTGCGCGCCTATCGAGCGGCATCTCGACGGACCGTGCCCTGGTGAAGGTGGACCCCGAGACGTTCCAGACGACGCGCCCGGGCGTCTTCGCGGGTGGAGACGCCGTGAACGGCGCCGATCTCGTCGTTACGGCGCTCGCGGACGGCCGCCGCGCCGCCAACGCGATCGATCGCTACCTCGGCAGCCTGCCCGGCAGCCAGGGATCATCGATCGTTGGCCTCACGCGCGCGGGTTAGTCCGCGCCTTCCGTAATCAGCTCGTACTTCTGGACGTTGCCTTCGCGCACCTGGCGCAGGCGGCCTTCGTAGACCGCGTACTCCAGGTGCGCCAGCGTCTCGCTGATTGCCGCGCGGCGCGTCCAAGAGTTGAACTTCTCAAAACCGCCAATCGTCCACTCGATGGTCGACGCGACATCATACGCCGTCGCGCGCTCCCTCTCCCGCACGACCGCGAGCATCTCATCGAGCCGCTCGTGGTGGTGCTCGACGATGCTCACAAGGCGGCCCTGCAGGTCCTTGAACGAGTGCTCGTGCGCAGGAAAGACATCGTCGACTTCCAGCGGCTCGAGACGTTGCAGCGACGCAAGGTAATCGCCTAGCGGGTTGCCCTGCTGCTGCGGGTGCAGGCCCACATTCGGGGTGATCGTTGGCAGCACGTGGTCTCCCGTCAGGATCGCGCGCTGCGCGCGCTCGTAAAAGCAGATGTGCCCCGGCGAATGCCCGGGCGTCCAGTACACCTCGAATTTGTACATGCCAAAATCGATCGTCTCGCCGCCCCAGAGCACCGCGTCCGGCTCGACAGGCACGACCCAGCTTCGCGCCGGCATCGATGAGTGCTGCAAGTCCTCGACTTCTACCTTCGGTACGCCGTTTTCGCTCAGCCAGACCGCAACGCGCTCCAGGAGCTGCCCGGGGTTGCGATAGCGGCTGCGGATGAAGTCACGTTCGCGCTGGTGGATGATCACCTGCGCGCCGCAGACTTCCTTGATCCGCCCGGCCAGGCCGTAATGGTCCGGGTGGACGTGCGTGACGAGCAGGCGCTTGATGTCGTCAAACGTCAGGCTCAGATCGTTCAGCTCGCGCTCGAGCGCCGCGAACGCTTCCTCCGTGTTCCACCCGCAATCGACGAGCGTGTAGCCGTCGTCGCCGGGGATCAGGTACGGCAGCACCCAGCCGAGCGGATTGTCCGGAATCGGCACCTTGAGCTGATACAGCCCCGAGAGCACTTCCGTGGGCACGGTCACACCTCCTCTAGCGTGCGACGCCCCGACAACAGCCGGGGCGATCCTTCGCTCCCATTGTAGGACAGCCGCCAGCCTATCGCGCGTCGACTTGCTAGCTCGCCTTCGTCTCGGCCTGTAGGTCCGACTCGACCATGATCCGCACAAGCTCCTCGAACGTCACGGACGGCGTCCAGCCGAGCTTCTCTCGCGCCTTCGTCGCGTCCGCCAGCAAGTAGTCGACCTCCGCGGGACGCAGGAACTGCTTGTCCATCGTGATGTAGTCATCGCAGTCAAGCCCGACGTGCTTGAACGCCAGCTCCGCGAACTCGCGTCCCGAGTGCGTCTCGCCGGTGCCGAGGACGTATGTGTCCGGCTCGGGCTGCTGCAGCATCAGGTGCATCGCGCGCACAAAATCGGGCGCATAGCCCCAGTCGCGCTTCGAGTCGAGGTTGCCCATCGCAAGCTGCTTTTGCTTGCCGAGCTTGATGCGCGCCGCGCCGAGACTGAGCTTGCGCGTGACGAACTCCGGGCCGCGCCGCGGCGACTCGTGGTTAAACAAGATGCCGCTGCAGGCGAAGATGTTGTAGCTCTCGCGGAAGTTCACCGTGATGTAGTGCCCGTACACCTTCGCGACGCCGTAAGGGCTGCGCGGATAAAACGTCGTGTTTTCATTCTGCGGCGACTCGCGCACCTTGCCGAACATCTCGCTGCTCGATGCCTGGTAGAACTTGATCCCGCGTCCGCTTTCGCTGCGCGACGGCGTCGCGCCGCTCACGAGCCGGATCGCCTCGAGCATCCGGAGCACGCCAAGGCCAGTCGTCTCGGCCGTCAGCTCCGCCTGGTTCCACGAAAGCGCGACAAAGCTGATCGCGCCCAGGTTGTAGACCTCGTCCGGCTGCGCTCGCTGCACGGCGTTGATCAGCGACGCCTGATCGAGCAGGTCGCCTTCGATGACCTTCACGTCCGGCAGCAGCGACTCGACAAGCAGCCGCTTGGGGTTCGCCTGCCCGCGCACGAGGCCCCAGACCTCGTAGCCCAACGACAGCAGGTGCTCCGCGAGATAGGAGCCGTCTTGTCCAGTAATGCCCGTTACAAGCGCGGTCGGCATATCGTTTGCCATCCTTGGTAAGCGAGAGTGTCCCTATTCTAGCGGCTCGCTAGCACGGGGTCGAGGAGCAGAGTTGACAACTTGCTTAGGCGGGTGTACGATTTTGCCGGAGGATTGGCATGGACGCCCGGGTCCGGCTCGCTGTCGCGCTGGTCGCCGCTGCCCCGCTCATCTTCGTCGTCGTCGGCTACGTCATCGCGGGTAGCCCGTGGACTGCAAGCAGCGACGCGCCTACAGGTGGCATCGCGGGCGAGGCCGGCACCCCGACACCGACGATCACTGATACTCCAACTATCACCGACACGCCCACCATCACCAACACCCCAACCATCACCGACACGCCCACCAGTACGAATACGCCCACATCTACGAACACACCAACCAATACCCCAACCTCAACCAACACGCCGACCGACACAGCGACGGCAACCGCTACCGTCACGGGCACGCCGCCCACGGCAACGCCGACCCGTACCAGCACGCCGACCAGAACCCCCACGCCAACTATCACCCCCACCCCAACTATCACCCCCACGCCGACGAATACGGGAACGCCGACGAGCACGCCCACCCGCACGCCCACACCTACGGCATCGCGCACGCCTACGCAAACAGCCTCGCCGACGCCTGCTAAGCCGCTCGGGGACGTGAACGATGACTTCCAGATCGACGCCGTCGATGCGGCGCTGGTCCTTCAGTACAGCGCCGACCTGATCGATGAACTACCCAACCTGCCGAGCGCCGACGTCAACCAGAACGATCGCGTCAACGCGATCGATGCCCAGCTCATTCTTCAGTACGTAGCCGGCCTCATCGACGACCTCCCGCCGGACATCACGGCGAACCTGTCGCGACATCTGCTTCGCTGGTAACTCTCCGTCATCCTTGTAGGTGCGGACCCGTGTGTCCGCCCCTCGCCACGCCACACAAAACAAAGGAGCCGGGCTTCTTGGCCCGGCTCCATGCGTATCGATGGGACGTCCGCGCTACACGCGCTCGAAGATCGTCGCGATGCCCTGGCCGCCGCCGATACAAAGGCTCACTAGCCCGTAGCGCGCGTTCCGCCGCTCGAGCTCGTACATGAGCTTCACGGTGAGGATCGCGCCCGACGCGCCGATCGGGTGCCCGAGCGCAATCGCGCCGCCGTTCGGGTTCGTCTTCTCCTCATCGAGGCCGAGCACCGCGCTACAAGCCGCCGCGACCGATGCAAACGCCTCGTTCAATTCGATGACGTCCATCTGGTCGATGTCCATGCCCGCCTTGCGCAGCACGTTCTGCACGGCCGGGATCGGGCCGCTTCCCATTAGCGATGGCTCCACGCCCGCCTCGGCGCGCGCGACCATGCGGAGGCGCGGCTTGAGACCGAGCTCGTTTGCCTTCGCTGCGCTCATCACGACCACGGCGGCGGCGCCGTCGTTAATGCCGCTCGCGTTGCCCGCGGTCACCATGCCGCCTTCCTTGAACGCCGGGCGCAATTTCGACAACGACTCCATCGTCGTGTCCTCGCGCACATGCTCGTCGGTATCGATGACCTTGGTCTCCTTACCCGCCTTGACCTCGACCGGGACGATCTCGTCCTTGAACTTGCCTGCCTTGATCGCGGCCGCGGCGCGCTGCTGGCTGCGCAGCGCGAACTCGTCCTGCGTCTCGCGGGAGACCTCATACTTCTCGGCCAGGTTCTCGGCGGTCATGCCCATGTGCGCCTTGCTGAACGGGTCGCTCAGCAGGTGCTGGATCCCATCCTCCAGCGTCCCGTTGCCGATGCGATAGCCGTAGCGCGCATTGCGCACGTAGTACGGCATCATCGTCATGTTCTCGGCGCCGCCCGCGACGATGATGTCGGCGTCGCCCGTCTGGATCCAGCGCGCGGCCGTGTTAATCGCCTCCAGGCCGCTGCCGCAGATGCGGTTCACCGTGTAGGCCGGAATACCGATGGGCAGGTCCGCCTTCACCGCAGCGTGCCGGGCGATGTATGCGTCTTCCATCACCTGCCCGACGCAGCCCAGGATCACCTGATTGACTTGCTCCGGCTTGATCCCGGCGCGCTGCACCGCCTCGCGCAGGACGATGGCGCCCAGGTCCGAAGCGGAGACGTTGGAGAAGCCGCCCCCCATGCGCCCGATGGCTGTCCGGCAGCCGCTAACGAGAACGACATCTTCCATCTCAGAACCCCCTTCTGTTCGTGGCGGGGAAGTAGCGTCTGCGGGCATTCTAGCGACCGCTTAGCTAGGCGGTCAACTAGCTACGGGGCGGTGCGGTTATAGTCCTGCATGATCTGCGACGCCTGGTCCGCCGCCTGCTGCAGCGCCGCGGCGGGGTCGCCCGCGCCGGCGAGCACTGATTCGAGCGCCTGCTTGAGGATATCCCGCACTTCGTTGAACGGCCCGACCAGCGCGCCCGCCGTAGCCGGTGTCTCCGGCGAGTCGTGGAGCTGCTGCAAAGCGATGTTGAACTGCGGGAAATCCTGGCGCGCCTTCACGGCGGCCGGCTGATCGAGCGCAGAGACGCGGCTCGGGAAGTAGCCGGTGTCCGCGTGCCAGCGCGCCTGCTGCTCCGGGCTGGAGAGGAACTTGAGCAGCTCCCACGCACCCTGCTGCTCCTGCTCGGACGAGCGCTCCAACACCCAGAACGCGGCGCCGCCCAGCGCGATGCCACCGTTGCCTTCGGGGCCGGGTAGCGGCGCGACGTCGTACTGCGATGGGTCTCGCTCCAAAAGCGTGATGCCGGCGATCGCGCCCCGCAACGCCGCCGTCGAGGCAATTGCCATCGAGGCGTTTCCAGACGCCAGCCTTAGCATCGCGTCCGTCGAGTCGTTCGCGTCATAGGCGAGACCATCGTGCACCATGCCCGCCCACCACTCGATGATCTCCTGACCTTCCGGCCCGGCGAACAGCGCCTCGTCCGCGCGGCCGCTCCGGCCGTTGTCGTTGTTAACGTAGAGCGCGCCGGACTTCGCCAGCATGTTCTCGAAAAACCACGGGCTCGGCTCAATTGCAAGCCCGCTTCCCTCCGGCTGCGCGTTCGGCCGATCGACGAGCTTCTGCGCAGCGTCGCGCATCTCATCGAGCGTGCGCGGCGGCCGGTCGGGATCGAGCCCCGCGTCCGTAAACGCCTGCCTGTCGTAGTAGAGCACCGGCCCCGACAGGTTGAACGGCATCGCGTACAGGTCGCCATCGATCGTGTAGTAGTCGATCGCCTTCGGCTCGAAATCGGAGAGGTCGTAGTCCTCGTCATCGATGAAGCGCTGCACGGGCGTGACTTCCTCGCTGTCGACCATGATCTGCGTCGCCACGTCACTGAGCTGAATGATGTCCGGGATGTTGCCCGAGTCAATTGAGCTGATCAGCTTGTTTAAGGACTCGGTATAGCCGCCCTGGTAGACCAGCTCAACGCGATACTGCGTCTGCGATCCGTTGAATTCGTCGACCATCGCCTGGAGCGTACTCTCGGCGATACTAGGCATCGAGTGCCAGACGGTGATCGTGGCCGTCCCGCCGGGCGTGCCGGGCGTGTCCGTACCTCCGTTGTCGTTGCCGCCACCGCCGCCGCACGACGCAAGCAGCAGCGCTATCGCAACGGCAAGCGCTGGCAGGACCAAGAGCGGGCCACGCCTATAGCGCGTCATGCTGCATATTGTAGCGCGGCGCCGGCTTCGTGTCTCTTGCCGCCCTTTTGGCCGTGCGCTACGCTTCCGCCGCCATGTACGACATCGTCATTCGTGGGGGCCGCGTCATCGACGGTACGGGAGCGCCCGCGGTCGAGGCCGACGTCGCCATTTCCGGCGGCCGCATCGCCGCGGTAGGCGCCGTCGACGGCGAGGCGAAGCTGACGATCGGCGCGACGGGCCTCGTCGTGACGCCGGGCTTCATCGATGTCCACTCCCACGACGACATCGCGCTGATCAATACACCCGGCCTGGACTTCAAGGCGGCGCAGGGCGTGACCACGGTCGTCTGCGGCAATTGCGGCGCCGGCGCCGCGCCCGCAAACGAACGCATGCAGCAGTTCTACGCGCGCGGCGTAAGCGGCATCCTCGGCCCGGTCGATGAGTTCACGTGGCGTTCGCTCTCCGAGTTCTACGACGTCGTGCGCGCCGCCAAACCCTCAGTGAACGCAGCGTTCCTCATCCCCCACGGCGCGCTCCGCGTCGCTGCGATGGGCTGGGAGCGCCGCCCGCCCACGCCGGACGAGCTCGCTTCGATGAAGGAGTACGTCGACGAAGGCATGGCCGCGGGCGCCGTCGGACTGTCGACGGGCCTCATCTACGCACCGGGCGCCTTCGCGGAGACCGGCGAGCTGATCGAGCTCGCGAAGGTGGTTGCGCCGTACAACGGCATCTACGTCAGCCACGTCCGCGACGAAGGCGCCGGTCTCGTCGGCGCGGTGCAGGAGGCGATCCGCATTGGCGAGGAGGCCGGCGTGGCCGTGCAGATCTCGCACCACAAGGCCAGCGGCCACGAGAACTACGGCCTCACCAAGGAATCGATACCTGTAATCGATGCGGCGCGCGAACGCGGCGTCGACGTGACAACGGACGCCTACCCGTACACGGCCGCCAGCACAGCACTCGTCGCGATAGCACGTCGCGGCCGGCTCACGGAGCGCATGGAGCCGCACGACGTCATGGTCGCTTCCGTGAAGTACCAGCACCAATACGAAGGCAAGCGCCTGGACGAGATCGCCTCGATGATGGACCTACCTGTCGAGGAGGCGATCGACCGCCTGCTGCGCGAAGAGGAGAACTCGCCTGTCGCCGTGATGTTCGTGATGGACGAAGGCGACGTCCGCCGCGTCCTCGAGCACAACGTTTGCATGATCGGCTCCGACGGCATCCCCTCGCCGACGGGAAAACCGCATCCACGCCTCTACGGCACGTTTCCGCGTGTGCTCGGTCGCTATGTGCGTGAAGAGGGCATCCTCTCACTCGAGGAGGGCGTGCGTCGCATGACGTCGCTGCCCGCAGGCAAGTTCCAGCTGGCGGAGCGCGGGGAAGTGCGCGAAGGCTACTGGGCCGACCTCGTTGTGCTCAACCCCGACACCGTCGCCGATAAAGCAACGTTCGAGGAGCCGCGCCAATATCCGGAAGGCATCAGCCACGTGCTCGTGAATGGCGTGCCGGTCGTAACAGAAGGCCGGCCTGCGAATTCACAGGCCGGCCGTGTGATCGGGCGCGGGTAGGAGCCTCAGATGCAAGAGCCGTCCAGACAGCTTCCTGCGGAGTCAAATGCCGCTGCCAGCGCGTCTCGAAAGACCATCATCGCTGAAAGAGTGACGGCCACGGCGATGAGCGTCACTATGAGGCCGTATTCGGCGAGGGTCTGACCTCGTTCTGTACACAGCCGCCCATGGGCGTAGGCAACGAGGCCAAGGACCGCTTCTCTCGGTCGCTTTAGCACGGGTATGGCCTTCCTCTCCTCGGGCGTCACGTTGGATACGTGCAGTCATAGAGATTATCGGCCGTTCGGTGGATTTCTGGCGGCCCTAGTCTAGCCCCAGCCCTTCGAGCTCCTCATCAGACATTCCGAAGTAGTGGGCCAGCTCGTGGAGAACGGTCCGCCGCACCTCCTCGATAAGCTCAGCATCATCGGGAAACTCTATCTCCAGAGGCTCCTGGAAGATGGTGATTTTGTCCGGCAGGACCATGCTATAGCCACTGCCTCGCTCCGTGAGGGGGATGCCCTCGTAGAGGCCGAAGAGGACCTCGCCGCGGCCAAGGCCGGCCGTCCGGAGGTGCCGCCGCGTCGGCCGCCGTTCGATGATGACATCGACGTTGTCCAGCCAGTCTCGATATCGGAACGGAAGCTCGTCCAGGGCCTGGAGCACGAGCTGCTGGAAGCGCTGTCGCTGCATCTGCGAGAGCTACGGCTCCCAGAGCGCCTGGTAGCCCTCGCCTGCGATGGCGTTGCGGACTTCCTGCCGCTCCATCTCGCGTAGCTCGGCGAGAACCGTCTCGCACTCCTTCGCCGCCTCGGAGAACCCCGACTCGACGATGCGCTGCACGATCGCATCCCAGACGCCCCGTTCGACCATCGTGTCGACCATCTTCGGCCACCAGATCGCGCTGATCTTCTCGGGCAGGCGAAAGCGAGGCCGGAGCTGCTTGAGGCTGCGGAAGCGCTCCTCGATGCTCGTCGCCCGGGGGACGACCTTCACGAGCGGCGGGTCGATCTCAGAGGAGCGGCTATCGACAAGGAGGCGTTGGTTGACGATGACGAACCGAAAGGTAACGACCTCGGCCGTGCTGACCGTCTTGATGATCTCGTCGTAATCGAGGAAGAAGTCGTTGTCCATTGCTGTCCGCGTTCGAGGCCGTTCTGCTGGGCAGTCTAGCACACGCCGAATACGGGCCGCCTGCGCGCGCTCACGCCTTCGATTCGCTACGATCGAAGCGCTATGACCGTCCGCGCCGTCCTCTTCGACCTCGGCGATACGCTCATCTTCCAGGCGCACCAGCCCGATCCGAGCGTGCTCTTCCCCATCTGCGCCCGTCGCGTTCAGCCGCTGCTGGACGAGTGGAACGTCCGGCTGTCTGTCGATCTCGCCGGATTGCTCACCGAGATCTACCGCGCGGTCGAAGTCGCCCAGCCGGTGCGACGCGCGCGCGAGCTGGAGGTTGACGGTGCGTTCATCACGCAGGGCGCGCTCGCCTCCCACGGCGTCGAGCTGTCCGCCAGCCAGGCCGAAGCGCTCTGGCAAGCAAGCGATACGGGCCTAGCAAGCTGGGGCGCGCAGGTGTATCCCGACACACTCGATACGCTCGCCAGGCTGCGCGCGGCGGCCATACCGATGGCGCTCGTCTCGAACAGCTGGGCGAAGTCCGGCCAGATGCGCGTCAGCCTCGCAAATTTAGGCATCGGCGAAGATCTGCTGCCCGTCATCGTCACGTCCTCCGACCTGATGCGGCCCAAGCCGCGCCCGGAGCCGTTCGAGCGCGCGCTCGCCCAACTCGGCGTCGCTGCGTCCGACGCCGTCTTCGTCGGAGACATCCTCGATGTCGACATTCGCGGCGCCAAGGCGCTGGGCATGACCACCGTCTGGAAGCTGAACGGGCGGCACGAAGTGGACCCGGAGCCGGAAGCCGACTACATGATCCACGATCTCTGGGAGCTCTTCACGCTCGATCTGCTTCCCGCAAGCTCCAGCCCGGCGCTGCCGCAGGAGAGCCTGACGCCCCACGAGGACCAGAACGCCGACCGGTACTAGGCGGTAGGCACGTCGCTAGCGCCCCCGCGCGCGCGTCCGCTAGCATAGGGGAGCCATGCCTGTGCAAGCCGTCCTCTTCGACCTCGGGAACACGCTCTGGCACATCCCGGAGCCGCCGCCCATCGACCAGGTGCGCCACGAAACGGTGAGCCGGATCTTGGGCATGTTACGCGCGCTGGGGCACGACCCGCGGGACGAGCACCGCTTCCTCGGCCGCGATATCCGCCTCGCCGTTACCGAGGCCGACAACCTCGCCTACGTGAGCGATTACGTGAGCCCCGACTTCACAGGCATCGTCGCCGACGTCGCGGCGCGGCACGGGCTGAGTCTGACGCGCGACCAAGCCGAGCAGCTCTGGCATACGTGGAACCTCGAAGGCGGCTTCTTCGGCCGTCGCCTGTTCGACGACGCCATCGATACGCTCGTCGCGCTTCGCGAGCGCGGCTATCGAGTCGCCTGCGTCACGAACCGCGTGTTCGGCGGGCCGCAGTTCCTCCAGGAGGTCGACGGCCACGGACTGACCGGCCTCTTCGACGCGCTGTCCGTCTCCTGCGAAGTCGGCTACATGAAGCCGCACCCGCGCCTCTTCGAGCACGCGCTCGAGATCATCGACGTGCCGGCGGAACACGCCGTCATGGTCGGCGACTCGCTCAAGGCCGACGTAGCCGGCGCGCAAGCGCTCGGCATGACGGCCATCTGGCGCCGCCCGCGCAAAGTGCGTGAAGAGGCGGACGGCATCAAGCCCGACTTCGTGGTCGACGAGCTGGGCGAGATCCCCGGACTGCCCATTTTCCAACCCGGCGCCTGACGCCATGGCCGCCGCCAAGCGCCCCCGCAAGCAGGCCTCGAAGCGGCCCGCGAAGACGTGGGGAAGCCGATTCTCGCAATCGACCGACCCGCTGGCCGAACGGTACACGCTCGCGCTCACCGTTGATCGCCGCCTCTGGCGTGAGGAGATTGCCGCATCGATCGCCCACGCGCGCATGCTGGGGCGTCAGCGTATCATCCCGTCGAAGGACGCGCAGTCGATCGTGCGCGGCCTGAAAGACATCGAGCGCGAAATCGAGACCGGCCGCTTCCCCTGGCGCGACGAGCTCGAGGACGTCCACAGCAACATCGAGGCACGCCTGGGTGAGAACATTGGCGACGCGGCAGGCCGGCTGCACACAGCGCGCTCGCGCAACGACCAGGTCGCAACGGACCTGCGCCTCTACGCCATGCGTGCGTGCGACCGCGCCATCGATGCCGCCCAATCGCTCCAGCGCGCCCTCGTCGACCTCGCCGCAACGAACCGGCGCGTCGTCATGCCTGGCTACACGCACCTTCAGCGCGCGCAGCCTGTCCTGCTCGCACACCACCTGCTCGCCTACGTCGAGCAGCTCGAACGCGATATCGAGCGCTTCGGAGGCGCGCGCCACGGAGCGGATGTGCTCGTGCTCGGCAGCGGCGCGCTCGCCGGCGTCCCCTACCCTATCGACCGCGAGTCGGTCGCTAGCGAGCTGGGCTTTTCGCGCATCGCCGGCAACAGCATCGATGCCGTCTCCGACCGCGACTTCGCCGTCGAGTTCATTGCGAGCGCATCCATCTGCATGACCCACCTCTCGCGTCTCGCCGAAGAGATCGTACTCTGGTCGAGCGCTGAGTTCGGCTACCTACGTCTGTCGGACGCCTTCGCGACAGGATCGAGCATCATGCCACAGAAGCGCAACCCGGATGTCGCGGAGCTCGCTCGCGCGCGCACGGGACGCGTGCACGGTGCGCTCGTCTCGCTGCTGACAGTGCTGAAGGCGCTGCCGCTCGCCTACAACCGCGACCTCCAGGAAGACAAGCGCGCCTTCTTCGAGGCGGAGGACACGCTCCTCGAGACGCTGGAGGTGTTCGCCGCGATGACGCCGCAGCTCGAGTTCGACGGCGCGCGCATGCGTCGCGCCGCGACAGCGAACTACGCGCTCGCGACGGACCTCGCCGACCATCTCGTGCGCAAAGGACTTCCCTTTCGCGAGGCGCACGGCATCGTCGGGCGACTCGTGCAGTACGCGGAGAAGGAAGGCAGGACGTTCGCGCAGCTCTCGCCGGCGGAGTACGCGCGCTTCTCGCCGCTGCTCAAGGACGCGAAGGTCGATCTCGCCTCCGCCCTGCGTGCGCGCGACGCTGTCGGCGGCACATCGCCCCGCCGCGTCGGCGCGGCGCTCCGGCATTGGAAGCGACGGCTGGCCCCACCCCAGGCCAGGCGATAGCGATGAATGCCGGCGCCCCGCTCCTCGTGCTCGAGCCAGAGTCCGCGCCCTAGGGCTAGTTATGCCGAAGGTAAAGATCGCGCCGTCGTTCCTGACCGCCGATATCGCCCGCCTCGAGGACGAGGTGCGAGCGGTTGGGGCGGCGGGCGCCGATCTCCTCCATCTCGACGTGATGGACGGGCACTTCGTCCCGCCGATCACATTCGGTCAGCTCATGATCGAGGCGATACGCAAGATCACATCGCTGCCGCTCGACGTGCATCTCATGATCGAGCAGCCGGAGCGCCACATCGAGTCGTTCGCCAGCGCGGGCAGCGACATCCTCAGCGTCCACATCGAAGCGTGCCCCAATGTGCGGCAGGTCCTCGAGCAGATCAAGTTGCTCGATAAGCGCGCCGGGGTCTGCATCAGCCCGCAGACTCCCCTATCCGCGATCGAACACGTCCTCGGCGAGGCTGACCAGATCGTCGTGATGGGCGTGAACCCAGGCTGGGGCGGCCAGCAGCTCATCCCCGAGACGCTACCCAAGATCGAGCAGCTCCGCGCCATTCTCGCGGAGCGCAACGTCTCGCCCGATATCGAGCTCGATGGCGGCGTGAAGGTGGCGAACGCGGGTGCCTGCGTTCGCGCCGGCGCAAGCGTACTCGTCGCGGGTTCCGTCGTCTTCAACGACGAGGCGTCAGTGGCGGACAACATGCGCGCCCTGCGCCACGCGATCGCAAGCGCGTAGCAGGGGCGCACCTTCGTGCGCCCGCAACATCTCGACCAGAGCCAGGCTTAGCTTGCTTGCTTGAGCGTTGTGCGCGCGCAGCGCGTGCAGAGCCGCATGCGCATCGACTTGCCGTTGCGAAGAATGGTGAGGCGCTGGAGGTTTGGCTTGAAGAGGCGCGGCGTGCGCGAGGCCTTACGCTGCCAGCGACCCGTGCTCTTATGACGGATGTTCCGGCCGAACTTGGTTCCCTTGCTACAAATGTCGCAGACCGCTGGCATGCTTGTCCTCGTTACGTCAGCTTGCCCCGCTCGAACGGGGCAGGCTAGAATTGCGATACCGCATCCTACCAGGGCTCCGGAGCAGAAGCAACCTGCGCAATACCGATGCCGAAACCAGCGGATGACGCCCCACGGCCAACGGCGGGACGGGTGCCGTCCGGGGGGCGTGCCATCGCCGCGCTGGATGGCGCTCTCCTGCGTCTCGCCTGCAACGACGCCAGCGCCCTCCTCCAACGACACGCCGGCGTCCTGAACGCCATTAACGTCTTTCCCGTGCCCGACGGCGACACCGGCACCAACATGCATCTCACGTTTCGCGCCGCCGTCGATGAGATGGCGAGCGCACCCGAGGGCGGCGCGGGAGCTGTCGCGGAGGCGCTGGCCCGCGGCGCGCTGATGGGCGCACGCGGCAACTCCGGTGTGATCCTCTCGCAGGTTCTGCGCGGCATTGCGAGCGCGCTTGCCGGACGGAACGAAGCCGACGGCCCCGCAATCGCGGCGGCGCTGGTAGCCGGAGCGCGTGAAGCGCAGAAGGCGCTCTCAGAGCCCAGGGAAGGCACGATCCTCACCGTGATCCGTGACGCTGCCGACGCCGTCGCGCGCGATACGCCCGCCGCGGCGGACGAGACGCTCGCGCGCGCTGTCGAGGCGGCGAAGGCCTCCGTCGAGCGGACGCCGGAGTTGCTGCCCGTCCTCAAGGAGGCCGGCGTCGTCGATGCCGGCGGGTTGGGTCTCGCCGTCATCTTGGAGGGCATGCTGCGGTCGATGCGGGGCGAACCGCTCGACGTCGACCTCGCGCCCGACGTCGCGGTGCAAGCGGAGTGGCGCAACGAGGCGGCTACGTTCCACGAGGCGCACGAAGGCGAGACCGGCTACTGCACGGAGTTCGTCGTGTCGGGCAGCCGTGAGGCTGCGGCCGACGCGCGGACGCACCTCGCCATACTCGGTACATCGCTGCTCGTCGTCGGCGACCACGATCTGCTGCGGGTACATCTCCACACGACGGTCCCCGACGACGCACTCGCGTACGGCCGTAGCTTAGGAGACCTCTCGCGCGTCAAGGTCGATAACATGGAGGCGCAGATCCAGCGCTTCGTCGAAGCCGAGATGCCTGCCACGTCCGTCGCCTCCACGCTCGGCGTCGTCGCGGTCGCTGCCGGCCCCGGCATCGAGGCGGCGTTTCGTAGCGTGGGCGTAACGCACCTCGTGCAGGGCGGACAGACGATGAACCCCAGCGCCGGCGAGGTCCTCGCGGCAATCGAGGCGTGCCCCGAGGGCGAGGTCGCTGTGTTGCCGAACAACAAGAACATCATCGCGGCGGCGCAGCAGGCGGCCGAGCGCTCAGCGAAGCGTGTCGCCGTGATTCCTTCGCGGTCGATCCCGCAGGGCGTCGCCGCTGTCCTCGCGCTCACCTCGGACGTCCCGTTCGAGGCGAACGTCGCAGCGATGGAGCGCGCGCTGACGTCCGTGCGGTCCGCAGAAGTAACGCGCGCCGTTCGCGCGACGACGATGGAGGGTCGCCGCATCGAGGAGGGCCAGGCGATCGGTATCATCGACGGCTCGTTGCGCGTCGTCGCGCCTGACGTGCCATCCGCGGTACGCGAGTGCATCGATCTGATGCGGACGCCGGACACGAGCCTGCTCACGCTCTACGCAGGCGCGGATGTCCGAGACGCGGACGCGCAGTCGCTCGCCGCGGAGCTACGCTCGCAGTTCGCCGAGCTCGAGCTACAGCTCGTACGAGGCGGCCAGCCTCACTATCCGTATATCCTCTCTCTGGAATGACCCTGTTCCGAAAGATCCGCGATCTGGTCCCGCGCCGCCCGAAGGAGGCGGAGGCGCCCGCGCGGCCCGTGCGCATCGTCACCGACAGCACGGCCGACCTGCCTCCCGACATGGCGCGCGACCTGCTGATCACCGTCGTGCCGCTCCAGGTCATCTTCGGCAACGAGAGCTTCCGCGACGGTATCGATCTCACCACCGAAGAGTTCTTCCGCAAGCTCGCAACCGCGACCGAGCTGCCACAGACGTCACAGCCGTCCGTCGGCGAGTTCCGCACGGTCTACGAGGAGCTGGCGCAGCACACCGAGCGCATCGTTTCCATCCACCTGTCGGCGCGCTTCTCGGGCACGGTCGAGACGGCGCGGCTGGCCGCGCGCGAGCTCGTCGGCCGCTGCAGCATTGATATCATCGACTCCGGCACGGTCTCGATGCCGATGGGCCTCGCCGTGATCGCGGCGGCGCGCGCCGCGCGCGATGGCGCCGACCTGGACGAGTGCGCCGCCGCCGCGCGTTCCGTCCTGCGACGCGAGCGCCTCGCCGTGGCGCTCGATACGCTGGAGTTCCTGCGCCGCGGTGGCCGCATCGGTCGCGCGCAGGCGTTCGTCGGTGGCCTGCTACGCCTCAAGCCGATCGTAACCATTCGAAACGGCGAGACGTTTCCCCTGGCACGCGTTCGTACGCGCAAGAAAGCGCTCGAAGCGCTGCTGGACACCTGCTTCGAAGGCGATCCGGAGGTCCAGGAAGCGGTCGTCATGCAGTCGACTACGCCTGCTGATGCCGACTACCTCGTGGGCGAAGTGAAGAAACGCCACCCAAACGTCCCGGTCTATCTCGGAACGATGGGGCCCGTGATCGGCGTGCACGGAGGCCCGGGAATCATCGGCCTCGCCGTTGTGCTCGCTCAACCGCCGCCCGATAAGGAGGCGTCATCGTGAGCGCTGGACGGCCAGCGCGTGTTCGCCAGCAAGACGCCACCGTGCTGGCGCGCAAGGTGCTCGAGCTGGAGCGCAAGCTCACGTTCGAGAATAAAGCCGTCGCGGGCGGCCTTGATGCGTTTCTGCGCAATCTTATGAAGTCGGAAGGCGTTCCGGCGTCGCTGCGCGACGCCGTCAGCTCGCTGCCTCCCGGCGGCTACGGAAGCCTTTCGGCCGCCGCCCGCGCTCGCTGGATCAGCGGCGCTCTCGGCGCGGCCGGCACCCCGGCGCGTCGCTCCGCGCCAACGACGCCTCGCGTTGTCAGACCAGACGTTCCAACAGGCATCGAGGCGCCGGTGACGGTGCTCAGAGGCGTCAAGGAAGGCCTCGCCGCGCGCTTCGAGAACCTGGGCGTGCGCACCGTGCGCGATCTGGTCTATCTCTTCCCGCGCCGCTACAACGACTTCGCAAACCTGCGGCCCGTCGCGGACCTGAAGGCCGGCGAGGACGCGACGGTGCGTGTGCGTGTCTGGGACGCCCACGAAGGTCAGCTCGGGCGCATCAAGGGCACGGAAGCCGACGTCGGCGACGAGTCGGGCATGATGCGTGTCGTCTGGTTCCGCCAGCCGTGGCTGGCCAAACAGCTCAAGACGAACGCTGACATCGTCCTTTCGGGCAAGGTCAGCATCTACAAAGGGCGGCCGACACTCGAGAACCCGGAGTGGGAGCTCTGGGAGACCGGCGAGGAGCTCACGCACACCGGGCGGCTCGTGCCGGTGTACCCGGGTACGGCGGGCCTGACCGGACGCACGCTGCGCCGCACTACGCGCCAGGCGCTCGAGCTGTACGCCGGGTTGCTCGTCGACCCGCTGCCGGAAGAGCTGCGAGGACGCCTTGACCTGATGGACGTGCAGCAGGCCGTCCGGCAGGCGCACTACCCCGACGACCAGGACTCCATCGCGCGCGCGCGCCGCCGTCTCGCGCTGGACGAGATGCTTCCGCTCCAGATCTCGGTGTTGCAGCGACGCGCAGCCTGGCGCAAGCCCGGCAGCGCTGACGGCATCGCGATCGAACAGGACGTCCTCGACAGCTTCCTCGCGACGCTGCCCTACAAGCTAACGAACGCGCAGCACAAAGCGCTCGGGCAACTACGCGATGACTTAGCGCAAGACATGCCGATGAGCCGCCTGCTCCAGGGCGACGTCGGTAGCGGCAAGACCGTCGTGGCAGCGTGCGGCCTGCTCGCTGCCGTCGTGTCGGGGCATCAGGGAGCCATGATGGCGCCGACGGAGATCCTCGCCGAGCAGCACTACCGCACGCTCTGCGCGCTGTTTGGCGCGGACACGACCGACGGGCCCGTAGCGGAAGCGACGCCCCAGTACCTCGATAGGCCGCTGCACATCGCGTTGCTCACGGGCAGCCTGCGTGCGAGCCACAAGTCACAGCTCTACGAGCGCATCGAGTCGGGCGAGATCGACATCGCGGTCGGCACGCACGCGCTGATCCAGAAGGGCGTCTCATTCGACAACCTCGGCTTCGCGATCGTGGACGAGCAGCACCGCTTCGGCGTCATGCAGCGTGCCGAGCTGCGCAGCAAGGCCGGTCGCGCCGCGCACATGCTCGTCATGACGGCGACGCCGATCCCGCGCTCGCTCTACCTCACGCTCTACGGCGACCTCGACGTGTCCGTCATCGACGAGATGCCGCCCGGCCGCAAGCCCATCGAGACGAAGTGGTGGCCGCCCGAGCACCGGCAAGACGCATACGAGTTCCTGCGCGCGCAGGTGCGGACCGGGAGGCAGGCGTTTGTCGTCTGCCCGCTCGTCGAGGAATCGGAAACGCTGCAATCGAAGGCCGCAGTGCAGGAGTACGAAAGCCTGAGCACAGAAGTCTTCCCGGAGCTACGCCTCGACCTCGTCCACGGGCGCATGAACGCGAAGGAGAAGGACGCCGCGATGCAGCGCTTCCGCGCGGGCGAGGCCGATATCCTCGTCTCGACCGCCGTCGTCGAGGTGGGGATCGACGTGCCGAACGCCTCCGTCATGCTGATCGAGGGCGCGGACCGCTTCGGGCTGGCGCAGCTCCACCAGTTCCGCGGCCGCGTCGGGCGCGGCGCCGAACAGTCGTACTGCCTGCTGCTCTCCGAGAGCCCGTCGATGGAAGCGCAGCAGCGCCTGCGGCTCATGGAGTCGACGACGGACGGCTTCAAGCTCGCGGAGGCCGACCTAAACATGCGCGGTCCCGGCGAGTTCTTCGGCACGCGTCAGTCCGGCCTGCCTGACTTCCGCATCGCCAGCCTCCTCGACACGCGCCTGATCGAGCTCGCCCGCTCGGAGGCCGCGCGCATCCTGGAAGACGATCCCGGCCTCGCGAAGCCCGAGCACGCCGCGCTCGCCCGGGAGGCCGCGCGCCTCTTCGAGCTGGTCACCGGCGAAGTGCACTAGCGATGCCGTTTCCGCTCTTCGTGCTGCTGAGCTGCGTCATCGCTGCCGCCACCATGGCCGCGGCGTACGCGCTGTCGTCGCAACGGCGCAATGCTGCCGCCGCCGTGGCGCTGCTCGGGGCGTTCGGGCTGCTCGTGTTCCACGGGCCGGGCTATTTCAATCACTTCCCCGTCGACGACGCGTTCATCACGTTTCGCTACTCGAAACACCTGGCGGACGGCCTCGGGCCGGACTGGAACAGCACCGGCCACGTCGAGGGCTACTCGAGTTTCCTCTGGATGGTCCTGCTCGCCGCGCTCCACAAGCTAGGCATGGACATCGAGGACGCCGCGCGCCTGCTCGATTACGTCACGGCGCTCGGCACGATGCTCGCCGTCATCGCGATCTGGCGTCTCTGGTCGCGCGGTCAGCCCGGCAGCGGCATCGATAGCCCCCTCGTGCCGGCCGCTACGCTTCTGGCGATCGCGCTCGTCGATGGCGTCGCATTCTGGGGCTTTTCGGGCATGGAGACGCCGCTGTTTATGTTCACGCTCACGGCAGGCGCACTCGTATATATGCGGGAGCGGCGATCGAATAGCCTCGTACCATGGTCTGCGGTCGCGTTCACGGCAGTCGCCATGTCGCGCCCCGAGGTCATCGTCGCCGCGGTCGTGACGGGCGCGTTCATGCTCGATGGTGTGCAGGACGCATCGACGCGGCGGCGAACGCTGCTTCGCGTAGCGGCGTGGGCGGCAGTGTTCGGCGCTCTGTTCGGCGCCTACTTCCTCTGGCGCTACAGCTATTACGGCTACCTCTTCCCGAACACGTACTACGCGAAGGTCGAAGCCAGCACCGCGATCATCCAGCGCGGCGCCGACTATCTCGAAGCGGGGACGCTCAGCTACCAGGTCCTGCCGATGTACGCCGGCATCGCGGCGCTGCTGCTTCTTGCGCCGCGCTTGCGTCGTGACGGCGCATACATCGCCGCGCTGTCGGCTGCGCTCTTCCTAACGGTCATCCCCGAGGGCGGCGACGCGTTCGGACACGGGCGGTTCATCGTGCCGGTGCTGCCGCTGCTCTATCTCGCGGGCCTCTCTGGCTTCGCGGCGGCCCTAGCACGCCTCTCGCTCGAGACGGCGCAGCGCGCGGTCGCGGCGGGAGCCGTCGCCGCCATCGCCGCTCTTCTCCTTTTGCGCGGCTCGAACAACCCGTACATACCTAAGGACCGCGCCGCGCAAGCGCAACGCGAGACGATCGGCACGTGGTTCAGCGAATATACGCCGGCGGATTACACAATCGCGGCCTGGGCGGTCGGCTCGGTTGCGTACCATAGCGACCGCGACACGCTCGATCTGCTTGGGCTCAACGACGAAACGATCGCACATACGAAGATCGAGGACTTCGGCTTGGGCATCGCCGGACACGAGCGCTTTAACGTCGATTACGTCCTCGAGGTCGTCCGGCCGGAGATCATCGTCACAGGCGACGGCCAGAACGCACCGTACAGCAGCGACGACTTCTGGCGCCTCGCGGCGGGAGGGACCACGCTACCCGCCAAGACGGCGATCATGTCGGACCCGCGCCTGCCGCAGCTCTACACGCTCCGCGCCATCGAGCTCGATGGCAAGTGGTACAACTTCCTGCAGCGCAGCGACACGGTCTCGCAGCTTCACGCACCGGGGTTACGATGACAGCACCACCGACCGGCCGCCGGATCCATGTCGTCTCGACCAAGTACGACGGCTCCGCGCACTGGGAGTTCGACTCCTTCCTCGTGCTCGAGCAGGCTCCACTCTTGATCACGACCAACTTCGCCGGCCAGGAGCTGGGCAACTGGAAGGGCAACTGGGTCACGCCTTGGGACACGCGCAACCATTTCTGGTCCGAACGCTGGTACAACGTCATGCGCTGCGACCGGCCGCGCGGCGGCGGGCTCGATCACTGGTACTGCAACGTCACCACGCCCGCTCTCTTCGACGGCGAGACCGTCCGCTACATCGACCTCGATCTCGACGTAAGCGTTGGGTCGAACGGCGAGGCGCAGGTGCTCGATGAGGATGAGTTCCTGGAAAACAGCGGGCGCATGGGCTATGCTCCTGACGTGATCGAGTACGCCCGCCGCGCCGTCGACGAGCTGTTGGAGCTGGCCCGAACGGGCCAGTTCCCCTTCCGGCGCCCCTGAGGCATCAATGATCGTCATCAAGCACGAGATCGCCCGCATCGTGGAGGAGGCCGTCGCCGCCGCGCAGCGCTCTGGCGCCCTCCCCTCCGTTGCGCTACCCGAGATCGTCATCGAGCGTCCCCAGCGTCCCGAACACGGCGACTACGCGACGAGCCTGCCGCTGCGCCTCGCCCGCGCGGCGCGCGAGAACCCGATCAAGCTGGGCGAGGTGCTCGCCAGCCACGCGCCGCCTAACGAGGCCATCGAGCGCATCGAAGTAGCGCCGCCCGGCTTCGTCAACTTCCACCTGAGCGAGGCGTGGCTCGCGCGCCAGGTCGACGCGATCCTGGCCGCCGGGCCCGAGTTCGCGCGCGTGCCTGTCGGTCGCGGGCAGAAGGTCCAGGTCGAATTCGTGAGCGCCAACCCGACAGGTCCGCTCCACGCAGGCAACGGCCGCTGGGCCGCGATGGGCGGCGCGCTCACGCGCGTCCTCGCTGCGGCGGGCTACGACGCCGAGGCCGAGTACTACTTCAACGACGCCGGCGCGCAAGTCGATACCTTCGCCCGCACACTGTACGCGCGCTACCAGCAGCTCTTCGGCCGCGACGTTCCCGTGCCGGAGGACGGATACGTCGGCACCTACATGATCGAGCTGGCGGAGCAGGCCAGGGAACGCTTCGGCGATTCGCTGCTCCGGCCCGAAGGCGAGCCGCCGCCTGAGGAGCTCTGGCGCTCGGGCATGGAAGAGGTGATGGATTGGGTCCGTCGCGATCTTGCCGACCTCGGCGTGCACTTCGACCACTGGTACCGCGAGCAAACCGTCTTCGAAGCCGGGTACTACGACAAAGTCATGTCGCTCCTGCGTGAGAAGGGCCTCATTACCGAGCGCGAGGGCGCGGTCTGGTTCGCGACGAGCCAGCTCGGCGCGGACAAGGATGAGGTGCTCGTCCGCTCCAGCGGCGCACCGACTTATCTCGCGACGGACATTGGCTACCACTACGACAAGTTCCTCGTGCGCAACTTCGACCGCGTGGTCGACATCTGGGGCGCCGACCACCAGGGCCACGTCCGGCCCCTCCAGCTCGCCATCGAGGCGATGGGCATCGATCCCGAGCGGCTGACGATCGTCATCGGCCAGCTCGTCTCGTTGCGGCGCGGCGATGAGGTCCTCAAGCTCTCGAAGCGCAGCGGCGACATCATCACGCTGCGTGAGGTAATGGACGAAGTCGGCAAAGACGCCTGTCTCTACTTCTTCCTCTCGCGCTCCGCAGACGTACCGATCGATTTCGACCTCGAGCTGGCGAAGCAGCAGAGCTCGGAAAACCCCGTCTACTACATCCAGTACGCACACGCGCGCGTCGCGGGCATCCTGCGCACCGCGCAGGAGCGTCTGGGCGACATCGAGGGCGGCGACACCGCGCTCCTTACGCACCCGGTCGAGTTGACGCTCGTACGCAAGATGCTCACGCTCCCGGAGCTGGTCGAGTCGATCGCGCTGACGCTGGAGCCGCATCACTTGCCTTACTACGCACAAGAGCTCGCGACAACGTTCCACGACTTCTACGAAAAGTGCCGCGTCGTCGACGAGGAGAACGTGCCGCTATCGAAGGCGCGGCTCAAGCTCGTCGCCGCTGTGCAGTCGGTGCTGGCAACAACGCTCGACCTCATGGGCATGTCTGCGCCCGATCGCATGTAGCGCGCTTGCCTCAACATCGATGGAGATACCAACCCTCACGCGGCCTCACGGCGCCGGCTGGCTCGTGCTGATCGGCGGCGCGAGCGGCCACTGGGCGACGACCGAGCCGATCGATCGCGCCGCCGTCGCCGCAATACGCCGCAACGGGCCGATCGCGTTCCTACCGGCCGCCGGTTGCGAGCCCGCGTACGGCACGTCGTTCCTTGCGCACTACAAACGTCTCGGTGCGCCCGAGGGTTACGTCGTCCCGATCGAGGACGCAGCGGCTGCGCGCGATCCGGCGAACGCGGCTCTTCTCTCGCACGCCTCGCTCATCTACATCGGGGGCGGCGACACGCGACAGCTCCTCGACATCATCACCGGGTCCCTCGCGCTCGAAGCACTCGCGCAGGCCCACGAGGCGGGCGCTGTCATTGCCGGAGCGAGCGCAGGCGCGATCGCGCTCGCGGACTGGGGCGTGCCCCTCGATCCGAATGTCATCGCCTTCGCGGGCTGGGGGTGGATACCCGACACGATCGTCTCCCCGCACCATTCGCCGGAGCGCTCCGCTCGCCTGCGCGACGCCATCGCCGCCCATCCTCAGCACACCGGCCTCGGCCTGCCCGACGACGTCGCCCTCGCGCTCGGCCCCTCTGGCGAGGCGAAGCAATGGGGCAGCGGCGAGATCGAGATCGTGACGCCCAGGTAACCACAGCGCTTCCGCGTGCGCTACGCTCAACGCAATGAGAGAAGCCATAGAGATTCCCGCCGCCCGTTCGGGACGCCCCGCGCTTGATGTCGCGCGCGCCCTGGCGGAGGAGGCGGGACGTCGCGCGGCCGCCGCGTTCCACCAGCCAATGGAGATCATCGTTAAGGGACGCGGCAACCTCCTGACGGAAACCGACCTGGCCGTCGAGCGCTACATCCAGGACGAGCTGGCCGCCGAGTTCCCAACGCTCGGCGTGCTCTCCGAAGAAACGGCGGCCGACACGAGCACCGATGGCTACGTCTGGATCGTCGATCCGATCGATGGTACGAAGAACTTCGCGAGCGGCCTGCCCTTCTGGTGTATCAACGTCGCGCTCTGCCTCGACGGCGAGCCCCTCGTTGCCGTGACGCACGATCCGATCCACAACGAGACGTTCCATGCCGTTCGTGGTGGCGGCGCGTTCGTGAACGAGACGCCCATTCGCGCGTCAGACAAATCGACTGTGCTCGCGTCCATCCTCGGGCTCGATCTCGGATACGACGACGAGCCCGGCAAGCAACAGCTCCGGCTGATCTACCACCTCTTCCCCGGCATGCAGGCGATCCGCATCTCCGGAAGCGCAGCGCTCGGCCTCGCGTACGCGGCCGCGGGACGGTTCGACCTCTTCGTGCATCGCTACCTCTTGCCGTGGGACATCGCCGCCGGCATACTCCTCGTGCGCGAAGCGGGCGGACTGATCACAGACGACGCGGGCGGTGCGATCACGGTCCGTTCGCAGACGGCCATCGCCGGCGGCATCGATGTGCATGCCGACTTCCTGAGGTCGGCAGCGCGTTACGCGAACGAGCCGGTCGTATGAACGCCGGCGCGCGAACGGCCCTCTTCGCTCTCTCGATGGCGCTGCTGGCCGCGACGTGCGCCTTCGCGATCGCGTGCGGCGGCGACAGCGGTGATACGGCAGACTCAACCGCCACGGGACTCGCGCCCGCGACGGCGCCCGAGGAAGTGCTACGCCTCTACGTCGAGCGGCGCCTCACCGTGGGTTTCGTCCCCGACTGCGACGAAGCAAAGCGCCCCGACGACATCGCCAAGCAATGCGCGAAGTTCGTTGCCGAACGCAACGGCTTACGCGCGTACCAGCTCGGCCCGACGTTCAGCGAGTACACGCGCCTCATCGTCCTCAAGCCCGCCGGCGACACGTGGGCGATCGAGCACCTGGAGGAGCGCAACCCGAACGAGCCTCCTCCCCCCGGCGTCCCCTGGCCAATCGAGGTCGGCGCGACGCTCATCGTCGCAGGCACGGATCCGCAGTGTCTGCGCCTGCGAGACCGGGCCGGGCTGCAGGGAAGCGAGCTCGGCTGCCTCGACGACGGGACCGCCGTGACGGTGATTAGCGGACCGACCGTGGCCGACAACAACGAGTGGTGGCAGCTTGAGGACTACGGGTGGGCATCCGGGACCTACCTCCGCTACCCGGACGAAGCAGGCGTCGAACTCACGCCCACGCCGGAGGACTAGCTCTCCAGGAACTCGCGCAGCGCCGAGAGCGTCTCCTCCGGCGCCTCCTCGGGCAAGAAGTGCCCGCACGATAGCTCGCGCACCGCAACGTCGTCCGCCCACTGCTGCCACACTGCGAGCGGGTCTAGCCGCGCGATGAAGCGCCCGTACATCACGAGCGTCGGGCACGTGATCTTCCGCTTGCCGAAGTCCGCTTCGTCTAACGCGTAATCCACCGACGCGCCCGCGCGGTAGTCCTCGCACGAGGCGTGGATCGCCGCCGGATCGCTGAAGCAGCGCACGTACTCCGCAACCGCCTCCTCGTCGAACCCATCGATGCCGCTGCCGCTCCAGCGATGGAGCGACGTCCGAAAGAAGTATTCAGGATCGGCGCCGATCAGCCGCTCCGGCAAATCGAACGGCTGGATCAGCATGAACCAGTGGTAATACGCGGTCGCGATGAGCCGGTTAACCGTACGATAGACCTCGTACGTCGGCAAGATATCGAGCACGGCCAATTTCGTTACTGCGTCCGGATGGTCGAGTGCCATCCGGTACGCGACGCGCGCGCCGCGGTCGTGTCCCACAACGGCGAAGCGGTCGTACCCGAGCGCGCGCATTACGTCGATGCCGTCCTGCGCCATCGCGCGCTTCGAGTACGCCGCGTGGTCCGGGCCGCCTTCGGGCTTCGAGCTGTTGCCGTAGCCGCGCAGGTCCATCGCGACAACGCGGTACTCGCGCGCCAGCTCCGGCGCGACGCGATGCCACATGACGTGCGTCTCCGGATAGCCGTGCAGCAACAAGAGCGGTGGCCCGTCGCCGCCCGCGACGAGATTGATCGTCGCGCCCGACGTGTCGATCTGCTTGCGTTCGAAGCCCTCAAACATCGTTGCGCCCTCCCGCCACATCGAGTAGCCAGCCGCGCAACAGCTCGTCGAGCTCGTCTCCGTGTGAGACGAGCGTGTGGTCCGCGCCATCGTACAACACGAGACTCTTCGGCTCTTGCGCGCGTTCGTAGATGTCCCTGCTCGCGGCGCTATCGAGGATCCCGTCCGCCGTGCCGTGCACGAGCAGCAGCGGCTTCGGCACCAGGCGCTCGACGGTACGCGTGCCGTAGATCTGCGGCGACAGCGCCGCGACTCCGCAAACGACATCCGACAGCTCGCCCGCCTTGATCACGACCGCCGCGCCGAAGCTGTGCCCGACGAGCGCGACGCGACGCGCGCCGATCCCCTTCAGGAACGAGCAGCCCGCCAGCACATCGAGGACGCACTCTTGGAACTCGCCGGGTTGGCGATAGTTGAGCCGCAGTCCTGTCAGCCCACCTTCGACCGCGGGATCGGACAGTGAAGACGCTAGCCGCGCATAGATGCCCGCCGCCGGGCCATCGAGTCCGCCCAGCGCGCCGCCGACGAAGACGACCGCGCCCGGCTCCGCCTCGCAGGGATGGAGCAGGCCGAGGATCTCGCCGCGCGAGGTGTTAATCGAGACCTCGATGACGCCGTCGTCGCGCTCGTGGCCCGCGACGCCTTGGATGGCGATCTCGAGGTCGAGGTCTTCTCCGTCCGAGGGTTGGTTCACGAAGCGTGATTACTTGGTCGGAGATCGATGCGAGTCGACGAAGCGCCGGATGCGGCGCAGCGCCTCCTCGAGGACGTCCATAGGCGCGGTGTAGCACACGCGCACATGCCCCACGCCGAACTGCCCGAACGCGGAGCCGGGCACCACAGCAACCTTCTCCTCCATCAGCAGCCCTTCCGAGAACGCCTCGTCCGAGAGGCCGGTGACGCTAACGGATGGGAAGCAGTAGAACGCGCCGCGCGGCTCGAAGCAGGTCAGACCCATCGCGTTGAGCTCGCGCACCATGAGCTTGCGCCGGCGGTCATACTCGCTGACCATGCCGCGCACGTCTTCCTCGCCGTTCCGCAGCGCCTCAAGCGCGGCATATTGCGCCACCGTCGGCGCGGACATCATGATGTACTGGTGCACGCGCATCATCGCCTCGGTCGCGTCGACGCGCGCACACGTGTAGGCGAGACGCCAGCCGGTCATCGCGTACGCCTTCGAGAAGCCGCCCATCAGCAGCGTCCGGTCGCGCATGCCAGGCAGCGACGCGAAACAGGTGTGATCGATGCCGTAGACGAGACGGTCGTAAATCTCGTCCGCGATGACGAACAGGTTGTGGCGCTCGCAGACGTCCGCGACGGCCAGGAGGTCCTCGCGGTCCATGACGGCGCCGGTCGGATTCGATGGGTAGCCGATCAAGATCGCCTTCGTCCGCGGTGTGATCCGCTCCTCGAGGTCGCTGGCGCGCATTTTGAAGCCGTTCTTCGGCGACGTCGGCACCGGCACGAAGACCCCGCCGGCCAACTGCACCGCCGGCAGATACGCCACGTACGCCGGATCGGGCGAGAGCACCTCGTCGCCGCGATCGAGGATCGCCTGCGTCGCGAGGTTCATCGCCTCGCTCACGCCGGTCGTGACGATAATCTCCGTCGCCGGGTCGTACTCGACGCCGTAGAGGCGGTGGATGTGGTGCGCGATCGCCTGGCGCAGCTCGATCAGACCGTAGTTGGACGTGTAGTGCGTGACGCCATCCTCGATCGATCGCACTCCGGCTTCTCGGATGTGGCCCGGCGTGACGAAGTCCGGCTCGCCCACGCCGAGCGAGATGACATCGTCCATCGTGGCGAGGACGTCGAAGAACTTGCGGATGCCGGAGGCAGGCAGGGCCTGAACGTGCTGGGAAATTGCGCCTCGATGGGTCGGGTTCTCGCCGGCATTCATGTTAGGACTACTCCGGACCAGAGATCTTCACTTGGGACATAATACAACAGCATCCGCTTACCGTCCCGCAGCTTAATGCGAAATCCGAGCCGGTCCTCCTCGCGCCACTCGCTATCCACGCTGGCGACCTCGATACGCTGGCCGTCCAGCTCGACCCGGACCGGCCTCTCCGGGTAGCGCTGGCCGGCCTGCGCCTCGACACGGAGCCGGAACGCCTCGAGCCCCGTCAGCTCCCCCGGCGGGATGGGATCAGTCACAGCTCCGGCCGCTGCGTATGCCAGTCCGTCGATTGCTCGTAGGCGTAGGCCGCGCGTAGGAGCGACAGCTCGTCGAACGGGCGGCCGATGAGCTGGATGCCTACCGGCAGGCCATCGACGAAGCCTGCCGGGACCGACACGCCGGGCACGCCCGCGATGTTGATTGGCAGCGTAAAAACGTCGTTCAGGTACATCGAGTACGGGTCGTCCACCTTCTCGCCCAACCGGAACGCCGGTGTCGGCGAGACCAGGCCGAAGATCACGTCGCAGCGCTCGAATGCCGCGTCGAACTCCTGGCGGATGAGCGTGCGCACCTTCAGCGCCTTGAGGTAGTACGCGTCGTAGTAGCCGGTCGAGAGCGCGTAGGTGCCCAGCATGATGCGCCGCTTCACCTCGTCGCCGAAGCCGTACTGGCGCGTCTTCTCCATGTTGTCCCACATGCCCGCCCCGTCCTGGTACGAATAGCCGTACTTCACGCCGTCGTAGCGGGCAAGGTTCGCCGACGCCTCGCTCGGCGCGATGATGTAGTAGCACGCGAGCGCGTAGCGCGTGCTCGGCAGCGACACGTCCCGCACGATCGTCGCGCCGAGCGACTCCAGCTGCGCGATCGCCGCCTCCGCGACGGCGCGCACGGACGGTTCGATGTCGTCCGGCAGGTACTCGTTCGCGATGCCGACGCGGAGGCCACGCACGCCGCCCGAGAGCGCCTCGGTGAAGTCCGGCGTCTCGACGGGCGCCGAGGTGGCATCGCGCGCGTCGTGGCCGCAGATGGCGTTCATCAGCAGCGCGCAGTCGCGCACGTCCTTCGTCAGCGGCCCGATCTGATCGAGCGAGCTGCCGAACGCGACGAGCCCGTAGCGGCTGACGCGGCCGTACGTCGGCTTCATGCCGACGACGCCACAGAGCGACGCAGGCTGTCGCACGCTGCCGCCCGTATCGGAGCCGAGCGCGAGCACCGTCTCGTCCGCGGCAACGGCCGCCGCCGATCCGCCCGACGACCCGCCCGGCACGCAATCGAGCGACCAGGGGTTGTGCGTCGGATAGAACGCGGAGTGCTCCACCGAGGAGCCCATCGCGAACTCGTCCATGTTCGTCTTCCCGACAATCACGGCGCCGGCCTCGCGCAATCGCTCGACAACGTGCGCGTCGTACGGCGGTACGAACGTCTCGAGCATGCGCGAGCCGCACGTCGTGCGCAAGCCCTCCGTGCACATGTTGTCTTTAATCGCGATAGGCACGCCCGTGAGCGGCCCGCCCTCCCCGCTTGCGATGCGCCGGTCGGCGTCGTCAGCCGCTCGCAGCGCCTCCTCGTCCGCGACAGTGAGATAGGCGCGTACGCTCTCGTCCACAGCGCGGATGCGGTCGATGACCGCCTGCGTCAGCTCGCGCGAGGTGATCTCTCGCTTCGAGAGGAGGCCGTGCGCCTCGTGGGCGGTTAGCCGGTAGAGCTCGGCGCTCATTCTTCCAGCACCGCCCGCACGCGGAACGCGCCCTCTTCCACCACTGGGGCGTTGGCGAGCACCTCGTCCCTCGGGAGCGAAGGCCGCACCTCGTCATCGCGCATCACGCTCTCGAGCGCCAGCGGATACGCCGTCGGCTCGACGCCTTCGGTATCGACCTGCCCAAGCAGATCGAAGTGCGTCAGGATCTCCGAGAGCTGTACCTGGAACTTCGCGACGTCCTCGTCGCTCAGCCCGACGCGCGCCAGGTGGGCGATGTGCAGCACTTCTTCTCGTGTCAGACTCATGGTCGTTCGAGTGTAGCAGAGGACGATTCCCTGACGTAGGTTCGAACTGGGGCGCCCCCTAGATACGGACGCGCCGGCTGCTGGACAAAGCGGTACAGTTCCACCGCGGCCGGAATCTTCCCTTCCTTCTCGCGATCCGGCCTTGCTACCCTATCGAGTACGGGCCGGAAGCCTCAATGATGACAGAAGCCCCCGCAGCTCTGAGCAAGGAGCAGGTCGCACTAGGGAACCCCAGCTTCGTCTGGCGGGCGGGGCAGGACCGGCGGCTCAATCTCATCCGTCGCTATGTCCCCCTGGAGGGCACTGCCGTTCTCGACATCGGTTGCGGCATCGGCACGTACGTGCGCAAGCTCCGGAAGATCGCCGCCCGCGCCTACGGCATCGACATCGACGCCGGGCGCGTGCGCGAGGGCCGCGACACCGGCAGCCTCGCTATCGCCGTGAGCGAACAGCTCCCGTTCGCGGACGCTTCGCTCGACGCCGTGCTGCTGAACGAAGTCATCGAGCACGTCCGCGACGACAAGCAGACGCTGCGTGAGGCATGCCGCATCGTGAGGCCCGGCGGCCACGTGATCGTCTACGCGCCGAACCGTCTCTACCCCTTCGAGACGCACGGCGTGTACCTCGGCAAGCGCTACGTCTTCGGCAACATCCCGCTCGTCAATTACCTGCCGGACCCCCTGCGCGACCGGCTGGTGCCCCACGCGCGCTCCTACACGCGGGACCAGATGCGACGCCTCGTAACCGGGCTCCCCGCGCGCGTCATCGTGAACACCTGCGTCTACCCCGGCTTCGATAATATCGCAGCGCGGCGGAAGCGCATTGGCGGCTTGCTGCGCGCCGTCTTCTACCGCCTGGAGGCGACCCCGGCGCGCTGGCTTGGGCTGTCCCACTTCGTCATACTTCAGAGGACATAATCATGGCTTCAAACGGCGGGACGTATCGTTACCTGGCCTACCGGCGCCGCAAACGCAACGCCGGCAACCGCGGCATGTCGCGCTGGATGACGGCGCTGATCGTCCTGTTCGGCCTGATCGTGATCGGCTCGGGCGTCATGGCGGGCGTCGGCTACGGCGTGTACCGGAGCTACGCCAGCGATCTGATCCCCCCAGACGAAGCGATCGCGCAGCTCCCCCGCGGCGGCGCGCGCGTCTACGACCGCAACGGCCGGGAGCTCTTCGAGTTCCTCGACAACGGCGAGGGCCTCCGTCAGCCTGTGAGCATCGATCGCATGAACCTCGCGCTCGTTGCGGCGACGATCTCGTGGGAAGATACGAGCTTCAAGGACAACCCCGGCATCAACTACAAGGGCCTGACAGCCGCGGCGTTCGACAACTTCTGGCCCTTCGGCGGCTCGCCCGGCGTCCTGGAAGGGCGCGGCGGCAGCTCCATCACGCAGCAGCTCGTGAAGAACGTCTACTTCACGCCCGAAGAGCGCACCAAGCGCTCGATTGACCGCAAGGTCCGTGAAACCGTATACGCGTTGGAGCTGACGCGCAAGTACGACAAGAAACAGATCATGGAGTGGTATCTCAACCAGATCTCCTACGGCAGCATCTACTACGGCGCGCAGGCAGCCAGTCAGGGCTATTTCGGCAAGGATGCGATCGACCTCACGCTACCGGAGGCCGCATTGCTCGCCGGCATACCCCAATGCCCGACGTGCTTCGATCCCGTCAACGAACCCGAGGCCACCGTCGCCCAGCGCAACCGCGTCCTCGTGCGCATGCACGAGGAGGGTTATATCACCGCGGACCAGACCTGGCTTGCTGCCACGACACCGTTGGAGATTGTCAAGCAGGACTACCCGATAGAAGCGCCGCACTTCGTCTTCTCTCTCGTCAAGCCAGAGCTGGAGGAAATGTTTGGCGCCGGTTCGGTGACCAACGACGGGCTCGTCGTGTACACGACGCTGGACATCGACCTGCAGCACAAGGCGGAGACCATTCTCGAGGACCAGATCTCGCAGTTCGAAGCCTCCGGTGGCCACAACGGCGCCGTCGTCGCTATGGACCCAAAGACGGCGCAGGTCCTGGCCTACGTCGGCAGCCGCGACTACTTTAACGAGGACATCACCGGCAAGAACGACATGGCTGTCGCGCTCAACTCCCCCGGATCGACGCTGAAGCCGTTTACGTACCTCACCGCCTTCATGAATCTAGGCTGGGGCCCCGGCACGATGATCCTCGACACACCGATCAACAGCAAGTGGTGGGACGGCGCCAACCCACCCCGCAACCCGGGCACCGGCTACCAGGGGCCGATCACCGCCCGCAACGCACTCGGCAACTCGTTGAACATTCCTGCGATCAAGACGATCCTGTACACCGGTGTGTCGCCAGTCATCGACCAGGCGCGCAAGATGGGGATCACGAGCCTACGTGATCCCACGCAGTACGGCCCGTCGCTCACCGTCGGCGGCGTCGACGTCAAACTGCTCGACATGGTCTACGGCTATACGGTGTTCCCGAACCTCGGTCTGCTCAAGGGCGTCCCGCGAACAGCACAAGACGAATTGCCGGGCAGCCGCGAGCTCGATCCCGTCACGATCCTGCGCGTCGAAGACCGCGACGGCAAGGTGCTCTACCCCCTCGTCGATGGGCAGCCCGCGCAAGAGGTGCCGGCCCAGGAAGTTCGCGTCGCCCCCGCAGAGAACGCCTTCATGATCAACGACATCCTCTCGGACGGCTGCGCGCAGAGCATCACGTTTGGTGGGTGCGGCGCGCTCTCGATTCCCGGCCGCCCACTCGCGATCAAGACGGGGACGAGCGAGCCGTACGACACAATCGGCCTCATCGGCGATACGTGGGCGTTCGGCTACACCCCGCAGCTCGTCGTCGGCTCCTGGTTCGGCAACGCCGATAACACGCCCATGACGAACATTAGCAGTACGAGCGTCTCCTGGCGCACTGTGCGCGAGTTCGCCATCGCGTTCCACGAAAACCTCGCGGTGGAGCAGTTCTCCCGGCCCGAGGGCCTCGTGCGCGGCAGCGTCTGCATGCCTTCCGGCCTCAAGACCACGCCGGGCTGCGGCAAGACGACGCCCGAGGACTGGTTCGCCACCGCGTCGTTTCCCCAGCGCGACGATGACTGGTGGACAACCGGACGCGTCGACACGCGCACCGGCAAGCCGGCGGACGACGACACGCCTCAGCAGTTCGTCGCCGTCGCGCGGACGCTGCGCATCCCGGAAGGCTTGTCGGAATGGGCACGCGAGCAGGCGCAGGAATGGGTGTCCGCCCTTGGCCGCCGGCCCGGCACGCCCGATGACGACCCGAACGCTGACCAGTCCATCCCCGTCGCCATCACGTCTCCTGCCAACGCGGCCCCCGTAGACGGCCTGGTATTCGTCAGAGGAAGCGCCAACGCGGAGGACTTCCAGTTCTTCCGCCTCGAGTACCAGCCTTCCGGCTCCGAGGACTGGGAGCTCATCAACCAGACCGGCCAGCCCGTCGATGACGGAACGCTGGGCGTCTGGGACACGAGCGACCTGACGCCGGGTATCTACACGCTCCGATTGACCGTGGTGGCTACGGGCGCGGGAGAGATCTCGACGCGTATTGACGTGGTAGTGCTCGCCCCCGAGAGCCTCGACGATACGGAGCCAACGCCGGCTGGCGAGGCGGGCGGCCGTGATCGTGGCAACGGCCGCGGCCCTCCGGGCCAGTAAAGACACCCTCCAGCCGAATCCCTCCCCAGGCAGCTCCGTTTCCCTAGTGAACTTGAGCGCAAAGTACGCCATAATCAGGCAGGCCAATTGCGGCCTTATCTGATGAACACAACTGACGACGAGCAGCAGCCTGGTGACCCCAATGAAGGCGGAGCCGATAGCGGGCGCCCGCCTGCAGAAGGGCGTTCCGCCCCCCTCACACCCGACCTAGAGCTTCGAGAGATCCGCCGAGGCGCGAAGCCCGGCTCCCGCTACGTGCGCGTCCAGCGGCGCAGCGAGCGCGCCTTCGAGCGCCTGGAAGAGGGTGAGTACCGCGCGACAGCAATCGCGCTCCGCCCGCGCACCCGTCTCGAGGGCGTCTGGCTCAACTTCAAGCGCATCGTCGTCGGCGCGCCGCTCGCAACGTCGCAGCTGCTCGAGGAGCGGCTGAGCAAGCTCAAAGCGCTCGCCGTCTACTCATCCGACATGCTCTCCTCCAGCGCCTACGCGACCGAGGAAATCCTGCTCGTTCTGCTGCTCGCCGGACCAGTGTTCTTCAACTGGTCGATCCCTATCTCGATAGCGATCGCCGTGCTCGTCGTCGTCGTTGCGGTCTCGTACAGCCAGGTGATCCGCGGCTACCCGAACGGCGGCGGCTCGTACGCCGTGGCGAAAGCAAACTTAGGAACGACACCGGCGCTACTCGCAGGCGCGTCTCTGGTCGTCGACTACATCCTGACGGTCGCGGTGAGCACCGCCGCCGGCGTCGCCGCGATCGTCTCGGCCGTGCCGGAGCTCCAGGACTGGCGCATCGAAATCGCGGTGGGGGCCGTCGCCGTACTGACGCTGGCCAACCTGCGCGGCGCCCGCGAGTCCGGCACGTACTTCGCCATACCCGCCTACTTCTTCATTCTCAGCATCACAGCACTCATCATCACCGGCTTCGTGCGCCTCGCGCTTGGAAGCGACATCACGGCGGCGGCGCCCGACCACGCAATCGAGCCGGGCACGCAAGCGCTCGGATTGTTCCTGATCCTCCGGGCGTTCTCGTCTGGCGCGGCCGCGCTAACGGGCATCGAGGCCGTCTCGAACGGCGTGCCGTCGTTCAAGCCGCCTGAAGCTCGCAACGCAAACATCACGCTCGCGTGGATGGCCGCGATCCTCACGTTCTTCTTCGTTGGGCTGACGATCCTCGCCCACCAGGTCGGCGCGACGCCATCAGAGACGCAGACGATCGTGGCCCAGGTCGGCGAAGGCGTCTTCGGCAGAAACGTCCTTTTCTACGCCGTCCAGATCGGAACGACGCTAATCCTGCTGCTCGCGGCGAATACGAGCTTCGCCGGTCTGCCGTCGCTCGGCTCGGTGATGGCACGCGATCGCTTCCTGCCGCGGCAGTTCGCGTTTCGCGGCGACCGGCTCGCGTTCTCGAACGGCATCATCTTCCTCGGCCTCGCTTCGATGGGGCTGCTCGTAGCGTTCCAGGCGGATACCCACCGCCTGATCCCCCTCTATGCGGTCGGCGTCTTTGCAGGCTTTACGCTGTCGCAGACGGGTATGGTGCGTCATTGGCTCGGCGAGCAGCGCAACGCCAGCACACGGCTCAGTCTGGCCGTGAACGCCGTCGGTGCGGTTGCGACGGCCGTCGTCACGATCATCATCATCTCGACAAAGCTCATCGACGGCGCCTGGATCACAATCGGAGCCATCGCGCTGCTCAGCTTCTTCTTTTCGCGCATCCACCACCACTACCAGCGCGTGCAGATCCAGCTCGAAGTGGACCAGACGCCATCCGCACCTGAGCGCACGGCACCCGCTGAGCGCCAGCGCGGGCGCGTCGTCCTGGTGCCGGTGGACGACCTCAATCAGGCAGTCCTGCGCACGATCGACTTCGCGCACAGCATCTCAGACAACGTCACCGCCGTGCACGTCACCGACGACATTGAGGAGGCGGAGGAATTGCGCAGCCGCTGGGACGCCAACGTCGCCGACACGCCAATTGTGATCATCGAGTCGCCCTACCGCTCGTTCCTCGCGCCAATGCTGACGTATATCGACGCCATCGACAAGATCGATCCGGACGCGTTCATCACGGTCGTCTTACCGGAGTTCGTGCCGGCGCACTTCTGGGAGGGCCTGCTGCACAACCAGACGGCGGTACGGCTCAAGAAGGCCCTGCGCTACAGGCCCAATACGATTCTCATCGACGTTCCCTACCACCTGCAGCCGTAGTGCCCAGCAGCTTGTCAAGCGCGGCCGCGCTGGTCAGCTTCGCTGCTGCGCGCAGAAACGCGCCTGTCGACCCCTCGCGCTCGCGCAGCGTGCTCAGCTTACGCCCGATCGGATCGGTCGACGCCGGGTCGTTCGCGTAGAGGTTCCGGAAGGCGAAAAACGCCTGGTTGATCCGCCGGAAGTAGGCGCCCTGATTGGCCAGCTCCTGACGTCGTTGCTCCATCAGCGCCTCCGCGCGATCGATCTGTCCCTGCGCGAGAAGCACGTCGACGTCTTTGCGGAGCTGTCGCAGCGCCGCCCCCACATCGACCGGCGACGCGTCCCGCGTCAGCGCAGCGAGCTCCGACGCGTACGGCTCAGCGAGCGGGTAGCGCTCGACAAGCTGCGCGCCTAGCTCCTGCCCGACGATGTCCGCGACGGTCTCGTTCAGCGTGCGCAGCTCGAGGCTCGAGAAGTACCTCACTCCGAGCGGTTTGAACGACAAGTGCTGATGCACCCACTCATGGGCCGTCGTCTCGGCGAGCGCTTGGTAGCTGCCTCGCGGCGCAACGACGCTCGGATAGAGCGCCACGCCCGCGAGCCCGTCGACGAGGGCGGAGCGCGTGCCGCCGGCCTCGATCTTCGATTCGATCTCGCTCGCGCCGTTCGGTCCTAGATCGGCGCGTAGCGAGCGCTGCTCGGTCAGCTCGATGCGGTCGCGCGGCGAGACGACGAGGACGTTCGGCGTATCGTCCAACTCGACATCGACCGGCGGGAACACGAAGCGCGCCTCTGGAAAGAGCGGCAGCGACGACTCGAGGCCCTGCTCCTCGAGCAGCGTCGTGAGCCTGCCCTCAAGGACAGCCTCGACGTCGTTCTCCAACCTGTCGCGCTCGTCGCGCAGCCGGTCGATCTCGGGCTGCGACGCTTCGTCGCGCTCGAGCTGCCCGATGCGCGCAGTCAGCACGATATAGCGCCCGAGGCGTGCGTTCTCTTCGTCCTGAGAGAGCCGGCCGTGGACGAGCCGCCCTCCAAGGTACAGCCACTTGCCGGGAGCATTCCGTAGCTGCCAATCCAGCGCGTTGAACTCGTCCCCGGCCGGCAGCCTGACCGCCAGAGCGACGGAGATGCTGCCCGCCAGGCAAATCACTATGACCGAGAGGGCGGCGGCCCAATGAAGGTAGCGGTCGATAACGCGTTGGTTCACGGCGACTGGGTCTCTCCCCTCACGCTAGCAACCGTCGGCCGGAGGCACCAACGCGGATGGCTTGGTATAATCGCGCGCATGCTCTCCACCGGCAATGAAGCCCTAGCGGAGCAGCCCGCCGCGGCGCCAGCGACGGCACCCACCCGGCCTGTCGCGCGGATGAACGCGCGTATCTCCGCCTACGTCATCGATTCCGTCGTTCTGGTCGCCTTCATCCTCGTCTTCTTCGTCATCAGCAGCTCAATCCTGCTCTTCACCAGCGATTTCGGCGAAGGCGACCCGCCCGACTGGGCCTACTACGCCTGGGTCTCCGTCTTCGTCGGGGGCACGCTCCTCTCGTGGTCACTGTTCAATCTCGCCATCATGCGCTGGCGCGGACAATCGACGGGCATGTATGTCGTTGGCATACGGGCTGTCTCGGACAGGCCGCTGACACTGGGGCGTCACTTGCTACGCTGGTTCGGATTGCATCCGCTGCTGTTCCACCCGCTTCTGCTTCCGGTCTGGGCAATCATGTCCTTCATGCTCGTGTCGCTGACGCTGAGCCAGGCTGTGCTGGCCGTTACGCTCATGCTCGTGCTGGTCTGCATCGCCGCGCCGGTTGCCGCGCTGCTGGCGCTCTTGCTCGATTCGGACCGGCGCGCCCTGCACGACCGCCTCGCCGGTACGCACGTCGTCTACCTCAACGAACCGTGAGCGACGAGGCGCCCCTCGCCGCAGTGCCGCCGCCCTCCTACCGTCCCGCGAGGCGTCCGTCCGGGTCCGAACCGATCGAACGGCTGAAGACCTGGCGGACGCGCATCAAGTGGGCCTCCGGCGTCCTCCTCGTCCTCGATGTTCTCGTACTGCTCTGTGTGCTCTCCTTAGCCAACATCACGTCGGACGGGCCCGCCCACCGTGGCCTGGAGCATAGCGTTGCGATCCTGACGGAGATCGATGCCTATCTGGACAGCCACTACGACGGCCTGCGGGCGCAGGCGGAGCTGAGCCGGGAAGACACCACCGATCTGCCCGACTTCCCCATCCCGCTATCGATCACGCGAGAGGAACTCCTCAACTCTGACAGGCAACACTTCCGAACGCTCGTGCTCGCCAGGGCCGCCGATACCATCCATAACGACGGCGTCTCCGTCATGCGCGGAGACCGCGACTCCGAGACTTCGTTCGTCTCTAGGGAGGGGGCTATTCGCAACGGCATGCAGTTGCTCCGCCCGACACCGCATCGCATCATGAGTTATGTCACGGTCGCTCTCGCGATCGCCGCGGCAATCCTTGCGTTCGCGCTCGTCGTAGCTTCAAAGGGATACGGACGCGTACTCGCTCTCGGCCTCACGGTGCTCATCGCGGCAGCGCCGTTCCTCGTTCTCGCTATCGCCTTGCGTTTCGCCCTCCGATTCGCCGCGGATGGCGCCGACGACATGCTCAGCAAGGAGTACCTCGAGCTGGCGCAGGAGCTGGCCTGGGCCCCAATCCGAAACGGCATCATCTTCGTTGCCGGCAGCGTCGCACTGCTTGTGACCGGAGCATTCCTGAGGCGCGGGGACAACTCGCGTGTGCGCCGCGCTTAATTCTCGCCCAGGGCCTCGACAGTAAGACCTCGTTCGGTTACGATCCGTTCGCCCCTAAACGGACAGGAGTCCTTGTGTCACTACAGTCCTTGAGCGCCGAACGACGCTTCATGTCCCTCATCGTGTGCGCCTTGGGAGCGCTTGTCGCTCTGGGCGCAGTCGCGCCCGCCGCGTTCGACGGCGCCGCTGCGCCTGCGCGCGTCCACGCCGAGACGACCGTACCCCGCTCGATAGAGTTGCCGGCGACACAGGCGCCATCGCCCGGCGCTCTGATCCAGCCCGTGCTGTCGACGAACATCGCCCGGCGCTTTCCCGAGCTGCATCTGACGCCGCCCGCACAATCGATCCTCGCCGACAAGCAGATCGTGAGCTACTACGGCAACCCCTACACCGCCGACATGGGGATCCTCGGCTCCGCCGATCCCGAGACAATCGCGGAGCTGCTGGAGCAGCGCGCGCAAGAGTACGACCGCCTCAACGGCTCGATGGGCGTCGTGCCCGCGCTGCATCTCGTGTACGCCGTCGCGCAGTACCACGAAGCGGATGACGGCCTGTATCTGCAATACGTGGACGAGGACGAAGTGGAAGAGTACGTGCGCATCGCTGAAGAGCACGACATGCTGCTGTTCCTCGACCTGCAGATCGGCAGGAGCTCAGTCGAGACCGAGATGCAGAAGGTGCTCCCTTACCTGCGCAATCCGCTCGTCCACCTCGCGCTCGATCCCGAGTTCGCCGTCGCCGCAGGCGAGGTGCCGGGCACGGACTTGGGAAGCCTGCACGGCCTCGATATCAACTACGCCCAGGAGGCGCTCGCGGGCCTCGTCGAGCGCGAGAATCTGCCGCCCAAGCTGTTGATGGTGCACCAGTTCCTCGATAGCATGGTCCTGGACGGCAACGCGATCGTGCGCTATCCCAACGTCGACCTCATCATCGATATGGACGGCTTCGGTCCGGCCGCGATAAAGCGCGTCAAGTACGAGCAGTACGCCAATCGCCCCTACGCCACTCACGGCGCCATCAAGCTCTTCCTCCTGCACGACCCCGACCTAATGTCGGCGCAGGAGGTCCTCGCGCTCGAGCCGACGCCGTCGGTCATCATTTATCAGTAATTAGGGATTCCCCACGCAGTAAAGACGCGGCAGATCGTCTGGCCTGATGGCCGGCCTGTCCGGGCACGGACCGCGGTCGCCGGGCACCTCTTCGAGGATCGCATAGATCACGAACGATGTGCCATCCGATTCGTAGTAGTAGTCGCCGCTATTCACCGGGTCGCGCGGCAGCGGATCGAGGACCTCCAGGAGCTTGCAGCCGGCGTCCAGGTCCTGGTAACGACAAAGGCTCTGCAATCCCCTCGACACCGGGTACGTGCCGTGACGATCTCGATACGTCGCGAGCGCCTCGGCGACGGCAGCGAGGGCGTCCTTGCGCTGCTGGTCTCGCGAGCCGACGTCGACGACATTCGGCGTCGGCGTGGGCGCGGCGGTCGGATGCGGCACGTCCTTCGCCAGCGGCGCTCTGCTCTGATCGTCTTGCGAGATCGGCACGCCGGGCACGGCCAGCTCTGTGCCGTACGGTGCGATCGTGCCCTTGCCATAGCTCATCACGTAGACACGCCGCCCCGGATAGGCGTCGAGCAGCGGCCCCAGGTACTGCGGGAGATCGCGCGCGATCACAACGTCGCCGTCGAACGTAACGGTATTGCGCCAGAACAGGGGACCGTAGCACTGCCACCCAGCGCAGTTCTCGACCAGCACGATAGCGTTCGAGAGGTCCGACTCATCCAGCAGCGTCACCAGCCGGTCGTCGACGCCGTTAAACCCCTTCAGGTCCACGGCACGTGCAGGGACGAACTCGTCCGCCCACCACCGTTCGTGGCCCAGCAACCAGCCGTTCACGCTCACCGCGATCAGCGCGATGACGACCGGGTAGACAACCGCGATGCCGCTCCAGCGCGGGGCGTCTCCTTCAGGAACCCGCCGCTGGCGCACATACGCAGCGGCGTCTGATAAGAGCTGAGCAGCTCGGTCGGCCCCACGCGCGGTGAGGAGCATCATCAGCGGCGCGGCTGGGTACCAGTAGCGCGGGCCGTGCATGATCCCTGTGGCCTGGAAGGTCAGATAGGAGGCCATGATCAGGAGCACGCAGGCAATCAGGAACCAGTCCCAGGGGTTCTTCGATGCCAGGATCAGCGGCAGCAGCACGAACCCCAGCCCGATGAACACCGGCCATCCGTGAAGCACGAGCAGTAGGAACACCGTCTGTAGGTGTTCGTTTTGGATCGCGAGACGAATGCTGTGCTCGCCCCCCAGCCCGAACAAGTAGTCGTTCTGCTGCTGGAGGTTGCTCTTAAACAGCTCGCCTGACGTCGAAACGTTGTAGCCGACGTACGCCGCGAGCATGATAAGCCCGCCGGCCACGAATCCCGCCAGCGCGCGCGCGCCGTTCTCTCGTCCGTCTTGCGGAATGGCACGCGCCAGCAGCAACACCCCGAACGCAGGGATAAGCGCTGCAGATTCGAGCGGACGCGTGTTGAACATCATCCCGAAAGACAGCCCGGCGACGAGCCCATACAGGACCGGCCTCCGGTCCGAGATGATGACGAAAAAGAGCGACGCTAGCAGAAAGAACGCCGTCGTGTTGTGGCTCATGAAACTCGCCGCGGACATCAAGAAAAACGGCGACGACGCCAGCAGCGCCGCAGCAAGCAGCCCGACGCGTGCACCATACAGCTTTCGTCCAATCGCGAAGCTGAACGCGACCGTGCCCGCACCGAGCAACGGTGGGATGAGCCATGGCGCGCCCACCAACACTCCCGGGGCAAGCACGGCGGAGTTCCCAAACGTGTAGATGCTCGACCAGTGGCCGTCGGATATGAGGAAGAACGAAGGATAGAAGAAGTTGAACACCTCGTCGACTGGCGGCGCCGGCCCCGTCAACCGGCCGGAAGCGAAGATCTTCGCCTGATAGAGATACGCCACCTCGTCCGGCACGTGTGGGACGTGCGAGCCGAACGAGTAGTTGAGGTACAGCGTCACGCCGAACGCCGCTGCGGCCAGCAGCGCCATCAGTGCCCACGGCAGGTCGCGCGGCGGCGCCGGGAAGCGCGGTAACGTGACGAACGACAGCAGCAGTTGCAACACGAGCACGCCGGCGAAGCCGATCGCTAGAAGCAGCAGCATGAGCGGGTACGGATGCAGAAACATATACGCGATGCCCTTTACCGTCTCGCTGCGCCCCAACTCGGGCGCCACGCCGGCCTTGCCCGACATCGTACTGCCTTCCCGCACCACGCCGAACCCGTTGTCAAAGTGCCGGAATGGGCGGAACGAGTAATCGACACGATTGCCCTGAGCGTCGCTACGCACGGCGATGACGCCTCCGCCGGCGTTTGCGAAGTACGCATCGACGGCGTAATCGCGCCAGGGCCTGTTCGTCAGCTGCAGTATCCCCGTGCCGTTGGAGCTCAGGACACCTTGGTCGACAGAGAAGTCACCCAATACGACCCACTCAGGGCTTGGCGCGTCAGAGAAATCGTCCTCGAACAACACTGCGCCGGTCGTAAGGTCCGTCACGCGCACGCGATCGAGGCCGCGCGGCGTCGGAAGGCTGGGCAGCGCTTCCGTATCCACAAGCGTAATGGCGATGCCGCCTTCCTCAGGCGACTGGAACATACCGTCGACCTGGAGCCGTCCGTCCAGGTACGCAGCGAACTGATCGCCGCGCACCTCGATGCGCACCTGATAGTGCTGCCCGCCTTGGCTCCACAGATAGAGGCCGAGCAGGGTCGCGTTGAGCAGAATGAACAGCCCGATCGCGATGAGCGCGCCGCGCGACAGCGTGCCAAACGGCCCGGCCGAAAGGGGCTCCGCGGGAGGTCGCGAAGGTCTATCCGGCGGTGGCTCCTCAGGCGGCCCCCGAGGAGGCTCCGGCTGAGGTTCGGGGCGTTGCCCGGGGGGAGGAGGTGGCGCCACTTCCGGAGGGAGCGCTACGGGCCAGAGCGCGCGCCGCCGCGGCTCGAAGGGCTGATCGCCGCCCTGCGTCATGGGCCTACCACCCGTTCGAGGTACGCATTGGAAAAACGTCCGCCGGGATCGAGTCGCTTGCGCACCTGCTGGAACGCCGACCACTCGGGATAGCGCGACGCAAGCGTCTCCGCCGTCTGAAAGTGCAGCTTGCCCCAGTGCGGCCGGCCGCCGTAGTCGTCCATGATGTCCTCGACAGCCTCGAAGTACTGCTGGTACGCCATGCCCTGGTACGTGTGCACCGCGATGTAGCACGTGTCGCGCCCGGAGGCGGTGCTCAGCGGAATGTCATCGCCCGCCGTGAAGCGCACTTCGACAGGGAAGCTAATGCGCAGCCCGCTCCGCTCGACGAAGTCGCGCACGCGGTTCAGCGCCTCTGCGCACGCCGGCCGCGGGATCGCGTACTCCATCTCGTGGAAGCGCACCATGCGCGGCGACGCGAACACGCGATAGCTCTTGTCGACGTACTCGACGCGACTCTGCCCCGCCACGATACGCGCGAATCGAGGGATCAGCCGCGGCACGAGCCGTCCAACGCGGCAGAGCGCGCCGAACGCCACGTTCGCGAGCAGGATGTCGTCGCGCCACTGCTGCACGCGCGAGCGCGGCGCCGGCGGATCATCCGTGCGGTTGTTCCACTTCGCCAGCGCCCAGCCGGTGTGCGGCACCCAGAAGAACTCGAAGTGGTCGTTCGTCTCCACGTGCTCGTCGAGGTCCGCGAGCAGATCATCGACACGCGCCGGCGCCTCGACAGCGTGGAGGTGGAACGCCGGCACGCACTGCAGCGTGACGGTCGAAACCAGGCCGAGCGCGCCCAGTCCGACGCGCGCAGCGTGAAAGACCTCCGGCTCACATTCGGCGGAGCACTCGAGCACCGAGCCGTCGCCCGCGATCAAGCGCATCCCTACCACCTGCGTCGCGATGCCACCGATGCGCGCGCCCGTGCCGTGCGTCGCCGTTGCGATCGCGCCCGCGATGCTCTGGTAGGCGATATCGCCCAGGTTCGGCATGGCGAGGCCGCGCGCGTCGAGCGCCTCGTTCAGCTTTTGTATCGAGATACCCGACTGCACGGTCACGCGTCCCGAAGCCGGGTCAGCGGCCAGGACATCGTCATACCGGTCGAGCTTGAGCAACACGCCATCGGTCAGCGCGATGCCTGTGAAGGAATGGCCCGCGCCCACGGCCTTGACGTGCCGTCCGGCTGCCGACGCCTCGCGCACGATGCGGCACAGCTCTTCTTCCCTCCGCGGCCGCTCGATGCTAACCGGGGCGCACTGCTGCGTGCCCGCCCAGTTTCGCCACGCTGGCCTTCGCTCCTGTACGGCCATCCCCCTCCCCTGCGAGCAAACTCCCCGAGAGTGTATCATCGCGTGCTATCTTCGCAGCGTCAATTCAGGAGGTGCCGCGATGGCTGACTTTCAGGACAAAGTAGGTTTCGTCACGGGCGGCGGCACGGGCATCGGGCTGGCCTGCGCGCGGGCCATCGTCGAGGGCGGCGGCAGCGTCGTGCTCGGCGGCCGCCGGCTCGATGTGGTCGAGACCGCAGCGCGCGAGCTCGGCGCGAACGCGCTCGGCGTGCGCTGCGACGTCACGGACCAGGACTCGGTCGATGCAGCCGTCGGCGCGGCCGTCGAGCGTTTTGGCGCGCTGCACCTCGCCGTGAACGCGGCGGGCATCGGCGGCGTCGGACATGTGCTGAACAGCACGGCCGATCAGTTTGCCGCCGTCATCGATACGAATCTCACCGGCGTCTTTCGTTCGATCCGCGCCGAGTCACGCGAGATGAAGAACGCCGGCGGCGGCAGCATCGTCAACATCAGCTCGATCGCCGGCGCGCTCACGCACCGCCAGATGACCTCCTACTGCGCGTCGAAGGCAGGCGTGAACATGCTCACGCGCTGCGCCGCCGACGACCTGGGCGAGTTCGCCATCCGCGTCAACGCGGTCATGCCGGGGCTCGTGAAGACCGCGCTCGCGCAGCCGCTCTGGTCGAACCAGGGCGTCGTCGACGAGTACAAGCGGCGCATGCCCATCTCGCGCCTCGGCGAGCCGGACGACGTCGCAGGCCTCGTCGCGTTCCTGCTCAGCGATGAGGCGTCGTGGGTCACGGGCCAGTGCATCGGCGTCGATGGCGGCCACACCATCCGCCAGGGACCCGACCTGGTCGAGCCGCTCTTTCGCCACTTCCTGCCGGAGGAGCGCTGACCGAAAGACGCATTTCGAAACGAGCGCCGATTGACGCGCGACGCAACGCGATGGTTCAATGGCAATCGAGTGCTTCACGAGCGGGAGTAGCTCAGTTGGTAGAGCATCTGCTTCCCAAGCAGAGGGTCGAGGGTTCGAGTCCCTTCTCCCGCTCCAGATACGAACGCTTGCCTCGATAGCCGCCGTTCGGACGGCCTTTTCGCGGAGGCAGATGCGCGCCAGCACGCCCAGCCACACGAGCGTCACGCGGCCCACGTGACGGCGAGCAGCCAACTTCGAATAGAGTCAGCCACGACGAGGTCGCCGGCCGCTTCCCTCAGTGGCCGCCACCATCCGTACGCAAGGGCAGGCCCGAACGCCGGGAATGGCGACGTCTCTCGGCCGCATGTTCTGGAGCCCTCGCAAAAGACCGCTGAGGTGGTCACGCGTCTGTTCTAGCTCGTCGATCCTGGCATTCAAGTCGCGCAGCGCTCGCGCGAACGTCCCCGTCATGCTCTCTCGGACCTCGCGACAGGTCCCGTCGTGCGCGACTAGCAGGATCGGCGACACATCGCCCAACGGCAGCCCCAGCTCCCTGAGCCCCTTGGCGAGACGCAGCGTTCGGACGTGCTCGTCCGTGTAGTGGCGGTATCCGTTGGGCGACCGGGGAGGCGCGGGCAGCACTCGCTTCCGTTCGTAGAAGCGGATAGTGTCCGGCGTCAGGCCGGCGGCGGCGGCCGCGTCTTTGATATTCATGGGCGTCCCTCCTGGGGCTTGACCTTAGAGTAGCTCCAAGGTCTATCGTTGCATATAGAGGCCCTCCGTGACAAGGGCCCGGGAGGTTGTCATGGCAGACTACGATTTCATTATTATCGGCGGCGGCGCCGCGGCGTTCGCAGCGGCTACCAAGGCCGCGGAACTCGGTCTGACGACCGCCATGATAAACGACGGGCTGCCGCTGGGCGGCACCTGCGTCAACGTCGGCTGCGTACCGAGCAAGCACCTGTTGGCTGTGGGTGACCAGTTCTATTACCCACAACATCCCACGTTCGACGCCCTCAAGAACGGCCATCGGCCGTCGTTCGACTTCAGGGCGGCCATCGAGGAGAAGCGACGTCTCGTCGGCGCGCTGCGCGAGTCGAACTACAAGGACGTGCTCGGCAGCCTCCAGGGCGTCGACTACATCGAAGGGCGCGCGCGCTTCGTCTCGCCGACGGAGGTCGAGGTCAACGGCCGGCGGCTCATGGCCGAGAAGTTCTTGATCGCTACCGGCTCGCGGCCTTCCATCCCGCCGTTCCCCGGCATCGACGGCGTCCAGTACATCACGAACCGCGAGGCGATGGAGCTTGAGGAGCTGCCCGAGTCGATGATCGTCATCGGCGCCGGCCCGATCGGGCTCGAGCTCGGGCAGATGTTCCTCCACTTCGGCACGAAGGTCACGCTCCTGGAGAAAATCCCGCAGATCCTGCCACGTATCGAGCCCGAGGTGGCCGACGAGCTGCAGCGCGTCCTCGAGGCCGAAGGGATGGAAATCCGCTGTGCCTGCAATATCGAGCGCGTCTGGCAGGAAGGCGAGACGCGCTTCGTCGAGGCCGACGTGATGGGTGAGAAGCGCGTCTTCCAGGCCGACCAGCTCCTCCTCGCCACCGGCGTCGTGCCCAACTCCGACGACATGGGGCTGGAAGCAGCAGGCGTGAGGACGAACGAGCGCGGCTTCATCGACGCGAACGAGTTCATGGAGACGTCGGCGCCTGGCATCTACGCCGCCGGCGACGTCGTCGGGCGCATGTTCCTCGAGACCCTGGCCGCGAGGGAGGGAATGGTGGCGGCGTCCAACGCCTTCGAGAACGCCGTCAAGACGATCGACTACGACGCGATCCCCGCCGCGGTCTTCACCAACCCCCAGGTCGCCACGGTGGGCCTGACCGAGGAAGAAGAGATGCAGCGCTATCAAGCCTGCGCCTGCCGGACGGTGGAGGTGTCACGCATCCCAAAGGCGAAGGCGATCAAGGAGACGCGAGGCCTGATCAAGATGGTGATCCATCCCGAGACGAGCAAGATCATCGGCGTGCACATGGTGGCGCCCGACGCGGCGGACTTGATCCACGAGGCCGTTCTGGCAGTGAAGTTCGGTCTGACCGTCGACGACATCATCGATACGGTGCACGTCTTCCCGACGATGAGCGAAGGGCTGAAGCTCGCCGCGCAGGCCTTCGTACGCGACATCAGCGTAATGAGCTGCTGCATCGAGTAGTAAGGAGGAACCATGAGCCGCTTCTGGGCGTTCGAGCGCTTGCTGGCGCCGGTGAGCGGCTTTCTGCCATTGCCCTGGTGCTGAGTGATCCCTGGGTTGCTCGGCCTCGTTGGGGCCGTCGGAGTCGGAGCCGCGCTCGCGCCAACCCTGCAGGTCGTGACGATCCCAGTCGGCGTGATCGGCGGAGCCTTCCTGCTGAGGGCGTGGTGGCTGCAGCTCCGCCACGGAGCGAGCGGCGTCTGGCCTGTGCGGTCGCTGGTTGTGCTCGCGCTGTCGACGGTGCTCTCGGCCGCGCTCTGGGGCCTCCGGTTCACGGGTGTACTTGGAGCTTCATGATGCGAATTGGAACGAAGAGCCCGTGATGCGATCTTCGTGGATCGCCAGTGGAGGAGTCGCGCTCGCTTGCTTGCCATGCCTGCTTGTGTTGCTCGCCGCGGCCGGCATCGGCACTGGTGCGCTGGCGGCGCTGGGAGCCGTATTGTCTCAGCCCGGGCTGGCCGTCGCCGGCGCGCTCGTGGCTGGTTTGTTCATAGCGGCGGGCATGGTCCTGCTGGTCCGTCGACGGTCCGCAACCAGGTGCGACCGCGTCGGGGAGAGGTCTGTCGTCCCTATGTCTCGCTCGCCAGCCGACGCGCGTCCGCCTTCCGGAGTTGGACCGCCGCGTTGATCAGCCCAAGGTGCGTGAACGCCTGAGGGAAGTTGCCCAGCAGCTCCCCGGTCTCCGGGTGAATCTCCTCGCTGAGCAACCCCACGTCGTTCGCATAGCCCCTGAGCCGGTCGAACAGCTTCTGCGCTTCCGGGGCGCGATGCTGGAGGATCAGATTGTCGACCAGCCAGAACGAACACATCGTGAAAACGCCTTCTTCGCCCTCCAGCCCGTCGTCGAAGCCGCGGTAGCGGTACACGAGCCCCTGCGGCGACGTGAGGTGACGTTCCGTCGCCTCGATCGTGCCTGCCATTCTGGGATCATCGGCCCGGATGAAGCCGACGAGCGGCAGCATCAGGTTGCTCGCGTCCAGGTTCTTGCTGCCGTAGGACTGGACGAACGCGCCGATGTCCGCGTCATATCCGCGCGCGAGGACGTCGTCCTTGATCTCGGCGCGCGCGCGCCGCCAGCGGTCGAGATCGGCCGGCAGATCGAGCGCCCGGGCCGCTTTGATCGCGCGGTCTAGCGCCACCCAACACATCGCCTTCGAATAGACGAAGTGCTGCTGCCCACCACGCGTCTCCCAGATCCCGTCGTCCGGCTCTCGCCAGCGCTCGAGCACGAACTCGACGACGTGGCAGAGGTACTCCCAATACTCCGCGTCCACTTTCCCACCGAACTTGCGGTACAGGTGCGCCGAGTCCAGCAGCTCGCCGTAGATGTCGAGCTGGAACTGCGAGTGGGCACCGTTGCCGACGCGCACGGGCTGCGACTGGCGGTATCCCTCCAGGTCGGTCAGTTCGATCTCGGTGAGGCGCCGCTCGCCGCCGAGACCATACATGAGCTGCAAGTCGCGTGCTCGGCCGAGCGTGCTCCACTCCAGCCAGTGCTTGAACGCGTGCGCCTCGTCCCGGTAGCCGAGGATGAACAGCGCATAGAGCGCGAACGTCGCGTCGCGGATCCAGGTGAACCGGTAGTCCCAGTTGCGCTCGCCGCCGATCACCTCCGGCAGCGAGGTCGTCGCGGCCGCCAGCAGGGCGCCCGAGGGCGCATAGGTCAGGCCCTTCAGCGTCAAAGCAGAGCGCAGCACCTCCTCTCGATAGGGCCCCTCGTACGTGCAACGCGCGGACCAGTCCTTCCAGTACTCGGTCGTCTCCCGAAGCCGCCGCTGCAGTTCCTCGATGTCGAGCACTTCGCTCTTGTGTTCGAAGGCTTGTTGATAGGTGACCGCCGTGCACACCATCTCGCCCTCGCGCAGGAGCCCCTCAGCGACGAATGCATCGTCACGTTCCTCGAGCGGCGCTGAGGCATAGATCGAGATCGCGTCCCCGCCGCCGTGAGCGAAGCCGGTGTGGGCGTCAAGCACCTGCACGTGAGGGACCACAGTTCCGTAGTCGAAGCGCGGGCTGCACGTCAGCCGGAAACGCACCGAGCCGCTCGTGCACGTCAGCCGCCGCACGATCTGCTGTCGGGTGCCTGTCTCCGTCGATCGCTCCGGATGGTCGTGCGGATGGACGGGCATGAAGTCCGTGAGTTCCGCGACCCCGCCGTCGGCGGTAAACGTCGTCTCGAGGATGTTCGTTTCCGGGACGTACCGTCGCTTGACTGACCGTACGCCCACGGGTGCGAGCTGGAAGTAGCCGCCCTTGCTCCAGTCCAGGATGCGGGCGAAGACGGCCGGACAGTCGAAGCGCGGAAAGCAGGCCCAGTCGATCGACCCGGCGCGGGATACCAGCGCGCACGAATGCATATCGCTGATCAGCGCGTAGTCTGCGATCTGAGGATACGTCTCCACGCCCCCTACCCGGCCTCCTCGGAGTGAGCGTCGGGTGGGTACTCGACTGCGCCGAAGGCGCGCTGCACGACTTCCGGCAGTGCGGGATGGACGTAGATCGACTGCGTGATGGCCCGCGCCGTCGCCCGGATGCGCATCGCGTTCGCGACCTCCTGGATCAGGGTGGACGCGTCCGTTCCCAGAATGTGGCAGCCGAGAATCTCCTCCGATTCCGGGTCCACCAGGACTTTCACGAAGCCGTCTTTGTCCTCGATCGAGGACCCGTACGCCGTGTTCGCATATTCGTAGACTCCCACGGCGTACGGCAGCCCGCGCGCTCTCGCCTCGCCTTCGGTCAGGCCGACGGCTCCCACCTGCGGCGACGCAAAGATCGCGTGCGGCATCGCGTGGTAGTCGACCGCAGCCTTGTCCGCCGGATGCTGGATGTTGTAGCCGACGTAGGCGGCCTCGAGGTTCGCGCTGTGCTTGAGCTGGAAGCGACCGGCGATGTCGCCCAGCGTCCAGATGCCGGGGACGTTCGTTTCCAGGTACTCGTCCGCCTCGATGAAGCCTTGCTCGTCCACGCGGACGCCGGTGCGCTCGACGGCGAGCTCGTCGGAGTTAGGGACGCGCCCGGTGGCCAACAGCAAGGCGTCTGCTTCGATCGTTCCGCTTCCGCTTCCGTCGCGGTGACTAAGCTGCACGGCGATCGACTCATGCGCGCGGCGCACCGAGCTGACGTCCGTATTGAGGCGAAGGTCGAAGCGGCGCTGATACACCTCGGTGAACTTCGCGCCGATGTCGTCGTCTTCCGCCCGCAGCAGCCTGGGGCCGCGATAGACGATCGTCACTTCCGTGCCGAGCGCGCCGTAGAAGTGGGCCAGCTCAGCGGCGATGTAGCCGCCGCCCACGATGGCAAGGCGGCGCGGCTGCGACGGCAGCCGGAGCGCCTCGTCCGAGGTGAGGTAAGTGACCGCATCGATGCCGTCGATGTCCGGTACGCGAGGCCTGGTACCGGCCGCGATCACGACCGTCTCGGCGGTGAGCTGCTCGCCGTCGACCTCCAGCCTCTTGTGGGCGACGAACCGGCCCGTGCCCTTGAAGACGGTGATGTTCGGGTGCTCCCGGTTCCCCTGCTCGATCGACCGGGCGTCGCCGTCCACCTCGTTGGCGGCCCGATCGATAATGAACTTCCAGTCGATCGCCCGCAGCTCCGCGTCGATGCCGAACAGCCCGGCCCGTCTGATCGTTTCGGCCACGTCCGCGCTGTGGATGAGCATCTTCGACGGGATGCACCCGCGGTTCAGACACGTGCCGCCGAACAGACCCGACTCGATGACCGCCACGGACTGGCCACGGTTCGCAGCGTCGCTCGACACTTCGAGCCCCGATCCCGAGCCGATGACGATGAGATCAAACGTCTGCATGTCGGATGCCGATCTCGTCCAGGTGGTTGAGGAGGTCGGCCGGGTCCTCGTACACGCGGTACGCGCCGGATTTCTCCAGCTCCTCCTGCCCGTAGCCGCCGGAGAGCAGACCGATCCCAAGCGTTCCCGCCCGCCGGGCCGCGAGCATATCCCAAACGCTGTCCCCGACGACGAATGCGTCGTTCGCCGCCACGCCGAGCCGGCGCAGCGCCTCCAGGAAGAGGTCGGGCGCGGGCTTTGCGTTCGGGACATCGTCGCGCGTGATCACCGGCGTGCCTTCCGGGATCGGCAACCGCTCCAGTGTTGGACCGGCCCCCGCGATGCGGCCGCTGGTCGCGATCGCCCAGGGCACGCGCAGCGCCGTCAGCTGCTCGAGGAGCTGCCGCGCGCCCGGGAGCGGGCGCACCTGTTCGGCGCGCTCGGCGTAGGCGCGGACGTGTGCGTCGGGCAGGCGCGCTAGCACGTCCGGCGACAGATCACGTTGCGTCTCACGCAGCAGCGCCTGGGCGAAGAGTCCCCCGCTCATCCCGATCTTGCGGTGGATGCGCCAGACCGAGAGCTCGATGCCTTCCTCCTGGAGCGCCTGCTGCCAGGCCAGCACGTGCTGGTAGACGCTGTCGACGAGCGTGCCGTCGAGGTCGAATACGAGTGCGGGAGCCTTACGCTGGTTTTCCATGGCGATACCCTCTCATCCTAGTCCTCATTTCGTGTCGGTCGAGTCCTGCCAGAGCGCGAACGCGCCGAGCAACCCGACGTCGTCGCCTCCCGCCGCGACGACGACGTCGCACGCGGAGGCGGAGCACCCGTCTCCGCAGGCGCGGAGCCGCTCGCGAATGGGATCGAGAAGCAGGTCGCCGGCCTGCGAGACGCCGCCTCCAATGACGACGCGCTCCGGCATGAAGCAGTGCACAAGGTTGTACACGCCGACGGCAAACGCGCCGGCAACATCATGGAAGGCGCGGAGCGCGGCCCCGTCGCCGGCCTGCGCGCGGTTGGTCACGTCCGCGCCCTTGCGCCCGGTGATCCGCTCGAGAGCCGTGCCAGAACCGAGGCCCTCCACCGTGCCCCCAGTCGAGCGCTCGATGATCATGTGGCCGGCCTCCGCGAGGGAGAAGCGGACCCGCAGCAGCCGGTGGTTGAGGATCACGCCGGCACCCACTCCCGTGCTCGAGGTGACATACAGCATGTCGGACGCGCCACGCCCCGCGCCGAAGCGGTGCTCGCCAAGCGCCGCCAGGTCCGCGTCGTTGGCGAGCTGCACGGGCGCGTTGAGTGCCTGTGAGAGGCCTTGGGCCGAGATCGCTTCCTGCCAGTCGGGAAGGTTTGGTAGCCGGACGACCGTGCCGGCGGCATAGTTCACGGGGCCGGGCACGCCGACCACGGCCCCCGCCACGGCGAGTCCGCTCGCGCCGGCGACCTCGCGCATCAGCCGCGACAGCGCACCGGGATCACTCCGTGGCGTTGGCACCACCTGCTTGTGGACGAGCTTGCCGGATGCATCGAACGCCGCCACGCGCATGCGCGTCCCGCCCAGGTCGACGGCGATCATGCCGCTGGCCATCAGCTCACGCCTCCCGCCGCGGCGCGATCGGCCAGCACGATGACTCGATCGGCGGCGACCCGTGCCGCCGGGATGTCGGCGCACGCCATCAGCAGCCGGAGCGCTTCACGCTTCGCCTCGCCCGACACCAGGAACACGGCGGTCTTTGCCGCCGAGAGGACGGGCAGCGTCACGGTGAGGCGGGCGTGGTCTTCGCGCTCGACCCGCACGACCCAACGCTCGCGCTCGTCGAGAGCGGGGTCACCGGGAAAGAGCGAGGCGGTATGGCCGTCCGCACCGAGGCCGAGGAAGACAAGGTCAAACCGCGGCGGGTCCGAATCAAAGATGCTTGCAAGCTCCTCTTCGTACCGCGCCGGATCACACGTCTCGCCGTGCATCCGATGCACGCGCGCGCGCACGCGCGAGAAGAGCGCCTCATGGGCCATCCGGAAGTTCGAGTCCGGGTGGTCCGGCGGAACGCAGCGCTCATCCCCGAAGCAGACGTCCGTCTCGCCCCACGGGTGGTCGAGTTGCGCCAGGCGCTCGTAGAGGCGGCGCGGGGTCGCGCCGCCGGCCAGCGCGACAGTGCGCGGGCGCACGGCGAGGAACAGCGCCGCTCCCTCTCGGGCAAGATCGTCGACCACACACAGCTCCCGGTTCATCGCAGGTGCCACGTCCTGGGCGCGATCAATTCGTCCGCCTCGCGCGGCCCCCACGTCCCGGCAGGATAGAGACAGAGCGGAGCGGGCGACTGAAGGGCCGGCTCGACGACGGCCCACGCGCGCTCCACGCCGTCGCGGCGCGCGAAGAGCATCGCGTCGCCGTCCATCGCGTCGTGCAGGAGCCGTTCGTACGCCTCGGGCGGCTGGACCATGAACGAATCGCCGTAAGAGAACTGCATCTGTACGGGCTGCACGGCCACCTCGGGCCCCGGCACCTTCGCCAGAAACGTGAACGTGATCGATTCCTCGGGCTGGACGCGGATCGTCAGGTGATTCGCCGGGACCTCGCCCACGTCCGTCCCGCGGAAGAAGCACACGGGCACGTCCTTGAACGCGATCTGGATCTCGACGCAGCGCGTCGGCAAGCGCTTGCCTGCGCGCAGGTAGAACGGCACGCCGGCCCAACGCCAGTTGTCGATGCACAGCTCGAGCGCAGCGAAGGTCTCCGTCGTCGAATCGTCGGCTGTGCCGTCCTCGTCGCGGTAGGCCGGCACGCTCCGACCGTCGATCGTGCCCGCGATGTACTGGCCCCGCACGACGCGCGCGGGATCGACGGGGTTAATGACGTGAAAGAGCTTCGCCTTCTCGTCCCGGATCGCTTCCGCCTCGAACGCCGATGGCGGCTCCATCGCGAGCAGCGCGAGCACCTGGAGCGCGTGGTTCTGGATGATGTCCCGCAGCGCGCCGGTCTCCTCGTAGAAGGCGCCCCGACCCTCGATGCCGATCGACTCGGCGACCGTGATCTGCACGTGCTCGATCGCATCGCGGTTCCAGATCCGCTCGAACGCAGCGTTGCCGAAGCGGAACACCAGGATGTTCTGCACGGTCTCCTTCCCCAGATAGTGGTCGATGCGAAAGACCTGTGACTCGTCGAACACGCTGTGCAGCGCGCGGTCGAGGGCCCGAGCCGACTCGAGGTCCCTGCCGAACGGTTTCTCGATGACGATGCGCGCGCCCTCCGCCAGGCCATGCTCGCCCAGCTCGCGGACGATCTCGGGGAAGGTGGAGGGCGGCGTCGCCACGTAGATCAGCCGCGATGGCTGCCTGAGGTGGCCCGCCAGCCCCGCGTAGCCTTCGGGCTCGGCGCAGACGAATTGGAGCCGTGACGCGAACGCCAGCCAGTCCATTTCCCCAAAGTCTGTCGGAGCGTGCTCCTCGATCGCTCCCCGCGCGAGAGCGCGGAACTGGCCGTCGGAGAGCTCACGCCGGGCGAAGCCGACGATCGGGCCGCGAGCCGGGAGCAGGCCCGCACGGCAGAGGTTGTAGAGCGCCGGCAGGAGCTTGCGGCGAGCGAGATCGCCGGTGCCGCCGATGATGACGATGTCCTGATCAGGCGGTGGATGGAGGCTCATGTTGTCTTCACAGCGTGGCCGCCGAATTCGTTGCGGAGCGCGGCGATGACGCGCATCGCGAACGCGTTCTCGTCTCGTGACGTGAACCGGGCGAAGAGCGAATGCGCGATGCCGTCCGCCGCGACGCCGCGCTCGACCGCGTCGAGCACGGTCCAGCGTCCCTCGCCCGAGTCCTCGACGTATCCCTCCAGGCCTTCGAGCCTCGGGTCCTTCTCGAACGCGCGCTCGGCGAGCTCGAGCAGCCATGACCGGACCACGCTGCCGTGGTTCCAGAGCGAGGCGAGCTGATGGAGATCGAGCTGGAACTCGGACGCGGCCTGCAGCAGGTCGAACCCCTCGGCGTACGCCTGCAGCATCGCGTACTCGATCCCGTTATGCACCATTTTCGTAAAGTGCCCCGCGCCCGACGGGCCGGCGCGCGCGTAGCCGCCCGCAGGCGCCAGCGCGGCAAGCGCCGGCTCGATCTCGTCGTAGGCGTCTCGGGGGCCGCCGGCCATCAGGCAGAACCCGACTTCGAGCCCCCAGATGCCGCCGGAGACCCCGATGTCGAGGACGCGGATTCCCTTCTCGCCGAGCTCGGAGGCGTGACGGACGGAGTCCTTGTAGTAGCTGTTGCCGCCGTCGACGATGATGTCGCCGCTTTCGACTTCCCCGGCCAGCTCGCGCAGCGTCTGCTCCGTCGGATCGCCGGACGGGACCATTACCCAGACGAAGCGCGGCGGCTCGAGCCGGCCGACGAGCTCCGCGAGCGAGCTTACGTCGCGCACCTCCGGGTTACGGTCGTAGCCGACCACCTCGTGTCCGGCCCGCCGCCAGCGTTCCGCCATTCCGGCGCCCATGCGTCCCAGACCGACAAGCCCGATCTTCATCTCGCCACCTCCTGTAGCTGTTCCAAGGTCACGCGCGCCACTCGTCGGCCGCGCTCCTCCAGCGAGCGGTAGTCACCCAGCGCCTGCGCACGCTTGAGCCTGCCGAACGTGAACGGTTTGCCCGGCACCTGCAGATCGCCTGAGTCATCGCCCACGATTTGAATGAAGACACCCGTGTTAGGGCCGCCCTTGTGAAGCTGTCCCGTCGAATGGAGGAAGCGCGGGCCGTACCCGACAGTCGTCGCCACGCGATAGCGGTCGCGTAACGCAAGCCGCGCGTGTTGCAGCGTCGCCTCGATCGCAGCCGTGCGTGGCGTGTACGCATGGATCGCGATGTAGTCTCCTGAGCGCACCTGCGCTAGCAGCGACCCGAGATCGCCGAGTTCGGGGAGATCCGTTTCTCCGTCCGCCAGGATACGCGCGGTTGCGTCCTTCGCCTCCTGCACGTTGGGCTGGTCGAAGGGGTGGATGCCCAGCACGTGGCCGGCTACCGCGGTGGCGAACTCCCAGCGGAAGAACTCGCCGCCCACCTGGAGCCGGTCCCGGTAGGGCAGGCGCACGACCGGGTGACCGGCGTCCTCGAGCGCCGGGAGCCCGTCGTGATCGCCGATGGCGACGAAGAGCCGGTCATCCCCGTAGACGTCCGGCTGTCCAAGCGGCTCGCCCTCCACTGGAACGATGCCTCTGTCCTCTTTGCCCGTCGATTCCGCGATCAGCTGCTCGACCCACGTGCCGAACGTTGCGATCTCGTCCGGCAGGACCAGCGTCAGCTTGTCGCGGCCGGCGAGCGCTGCTTCCCCGAGCACGGCGCCGAGCCAGGCCCCGGGATGCTTATCAATAGGAACGCAGTAGTGGCACGCGTGGAGCATCTCGTGGGCGCGGTCCAGCAACGCCGGGACATCGACGCCGATCAACGCCGCCGGGACAAGCCCGAAGTAGGACAGCGCTGAGTAGCGGCCGCCGATGTCCGGCGGGTTACGGTAGATCTTGCGGAAGCCGTGTTCGCGAGCGAGCGCGTCCAGGGGCGAATCGGGGTCTGTGATCGCGATGAAGTGGTCGCCCTGCGGCAGCCGCTCCCAGAAGTAGGCGAGATGCGACAGCGTCTCGATGGTCGTGCCTGACTTGCTGGCCACGATGAACAGTGTGCTGCCGAGATCGATCGCGTCCTCGACGGCGCGGATGCCGGCCGGATCGGTGGTATCCAGCACCTTCAGATCGAGGCCGTCGTGCGCGCCGAACGTGGCGTGTAGCACCTCGGGCGCGAGGCTCGATCCGCCCATGCCCAGAAGCACGGCCGTCGTGAAACCCTCGTCCCGAAGCCCGCCCGCGAACGCGCGCAGCGCGTCCGTCTCCTCCAACATCTGGTCGACGACATCGAGCCAGCCGAGCCGGTCCGCGATCTCCTTCGGCTCCGCGCGCCAAACGGTATGGTCACGCGCCCAGATGCGACGCGTGACGTCGTTGTCTCTGAGCTGCGAGAGCCGTCCGTCGACGCTCGGTGAGAGCGCGTCTAGCATGGCCGTATGCCACGGGCCGCGCGGCGTCTCGAGCGCGTTGCCGATCTCCTCGAGCAGGTCGTGGAAGTCCTTGCCGAACGACGCGAGCCCTTCCACCAGCAACTCTTCGGTGATCCTGTCCAGCTCGATGCCGGACCGCGTGGCTTCGGCGAGGATCCGCTCGGCCTCCGCCATCCCCTCCTCAATGCTGGGGCTCACTCGACCGTGTTCGAGAAACGCCCGCAGGGTGTTCTCCGGCACGGTGTTGACGGTGTGCGGCGCGATCAGTTCTTCCACGTAGAGCACATCGGAGTACGCCGGGTCCTTGGTCCCGGTCGAAGCCCAGAGCGGCCGCTGGACTTGGGCTCCCCGCTCCGCCAGCCGCTGCCAGCGCTCTCCGGCGAAGATCTCCTCAAAGCGCTTGTACGCCATCCGCGCGTTGGCGATGGCCACCCGTCCGCGCAGAGGCGAGCCCTCCACCAGCTGCGCGTCCACCTTGCTGTCGACGCGCGAGACGAAGAAAGACGCGACACTCGCCACGCGGTCGACAGGCTCATGTCGTTCGACGCGCTTCTCCAGCCCGGCGATGTACGCACTCGCCACCTGCTCGTAGACTGCCACGTCGAAGAGCAACGTGATGTTGATGTTGATGCCATTGGCGATCAGCTCCTCGACGGCGCTCGCAGCGTCCAGCATACCTGGCACCTTAATCATGACGTTCGGGCGTCCGACGGCGGCGAACAACCGCCTGGCCTCGTCGACCATCTGGTCTCCCGAGCCCTCTTGCACCTCGAAGGAAACGAACCCGTCCGCCCCCTCGGTCCTGTCGTAGACGGGCCGCAGCACGTCGGCGGCCATGCGGAGGTCCTCGCCGGCGATCTCGACGAACGCCTCATACGGGCTGCAAGGCCCGCGTCCGGCAATCGCCTTGAGCGCATCGCTATAGTCGTCCGACCCCGTGATCGCCTTGCGGAAGATCGTCGGGTTGGAGGTGACGCCGGTGATCCAGCCATCCCGGACCATACGCTCAAAGTCGCCCGAGACGATCAGGCCGCGGCGGATGTAGTCGAGCCAGACGCTCTGTCCCGCGTCGCGCAGTTTCTCGATGGGATGGGTCATGTCGTCGCTCCGCTCTGTGCTTCGGTGCGCCGGAGCAGCCGCGTCGCGCGCTCGGCGACGTGCTCCGCCGTGAATCCGAACTCCTTGAACAAGACCTCGGCGGGCGCCGACGCCCCGAACCGGTCGATCCCGACGACCTCCCCCTCGCGTCCAACGTACCGCTCCCAACCGAAGGTCGCCCCGGCCTCAACCGCCAGCCGGGCGATGACCTGTGATGGCAGCACCGACTCCTTGTAGGATGCGCCCTGCTCCTCGAACACCTCCCAGCTCGGCATGCTCACGACGCGAGCGTCGACGGCGCGCCCGCTCAGCAGCGCCTGCGCCTCGAGCGCAAGCGCGACCTCGGAACCGGTGGCGAGGAGGATGAGCTCCGGCTGGACGTCGGAGTCTTTCACGACGTAGGCCCCCCGACGAGCGCCGTCGACGACACGGTCGGGCTCCGCCAGGATGGGGACGTCCTGGCGCGTCAGCACCAGCGCCGACGGCCCCGGGCGCTCGATCGCCAGCCGCCAGCACGCCGCCGTCTCGTTCGCGTCGGCCGGCCGGAGGACGGTCATGTTCGGCATCGCCCGGAGCGACGCCAGATGCTCGATCGGCTGGTGGGTCGGGCCGTCCTCGCCGAGGCCGATGCTGTCGTGGGTGAAGATGAAGATGCTGTGCGCGTCCTGCAGGGCCGCCAGCCGGAGGGCGCCGCGCATGTAATCCGAGAACGTCAGGAACGTGCCGCCGTAGGGAGTGACGCCGCCGTGCAGCGCCATGCCGTTGACGATGGCGCCCATCGCGTGCTCGCGCACGCCGAAGTGCATGTTATGGCCGCACCACTCGTCCAGCCCGAGGTCGCCGTGACCTTCGATGTAGGTGCTCGTCGACGGCGCGAGGTCAGCCGACCCGCCGACGAGCGTGGGAAGGCCTTGGATCAGAGCGTTGAGCACCTTGCCCGATGCCTTGCGCGTCGCCATAGCGCCGTCGTCGGCAGCAAAGGTTGGCAGGGCGGCGTCCCAGCCCACCGGCAGCTCGCCCGCTGTGACCGTGCGCCACAGCTTCGCCTCTTGCGGGTATGCCTCACTGTAACGCACGAAGCGGGCGTTCCATTCCTCCTCCCACGCTCGTCCCCGGTCGACGGCCTTTCTGAACTCCGAAAGTGCCTCGTCCGGGACGTAGAACTGCTTGTCCTCCGGCCAGCCTAGGGCGCGCTTCGTCAGTCGAATCTCCTCTTCCCCCAGCGGTGCGCCGTGCGCCTCGGCCGAGCCCTCTTTGTGCGGGCTGCCGAACCCGATGCGGGTCTTGGCGATGATCAGTGACGGCCGCGTTCGTTCCGCTCTGGCCGACTCAATCGCCTCGGTCACGGCCTCGACATCGTTTCCGTCGCCGTGCCGCACGTGCCAGCCGTACGCGCGGAAGCGCCCGTCGACCTGCTCCTTGAAGGCGAGGTCCGTGCTGCCCTCGATCGAGATCTCGTTGTCGTCGTAGAGGTAGATCAGCTTCCCGAGCCCGATGGTGCCCGCATAGGACGCCGCCTCCGACGAGATCCCCTCCATCATGTCGCCGTCGCTGACGATACCGTAGGTGTAGTGATCGACGATCGTGTAGCCGGGACGGTTGAAGTGTCCGGCAAGGAACTGCTCGGCGATCGCCAGCCCGACGCCCATCGCGAACCCCTGCCCGAGCGGTCCGGTCGTCACCTCAACACCCGGGGTGAGCCCGCGCTCGGGATGCCCCGGGGTCTTGCTCCCCCACTGGCGAAAGCGCTTGATCTCGTCCATCGACAGGTCGTAGCCGGTCAGGTGCAGCAGCGAGTACAACAGCATCGATGCGTGCCCGGGCGAGAGCACGAAGCGGTCGCGGTCGGGCCAGTGCGGGTTCGCCGGGTTGTGGCGGAGGAAGCGGGCCCACAAGGCATACGCCATCGGCGCCGCTCCCATCGGCGTGCCGGGGTGGCCGGAGTTCGCCTTCTGCACGGCGTCCATCGCAAGCGTGCGTATGGTGTTGACGCAGAGCTGGTCGAGTTGGGTGGTGGTCGTCATGGCTGCCTTCCTTGCAGTCGCGGGCCTCCTGCCGCGCGCGCCTGGCCCCCGGCGCGAACCTGCGCGACTTCGTCTACGCGACGGAGCGCGTGACGCTGCTCCGGGCTCTGGCCATAGGTGTACCAGAAGAGCAGCGCAACCAGGATCGCTCCGCCGATCAGGTTACCAATCGATGCCGGCACGATGTTCCACCAGATCGCTTCGCCCCAGCCGGCGCCCACGTCACCATGGATCAGCCCGATGGCAAAGTACCCCATGTTGGCCGGCGAGTGCTGGAGACCGATCGCGACGAACGCCACGATGGGAAAGATGATGCCGAGGATCTTGCCCGAGATCGTGCGCGCGGCGGTCGCGAGGAAGGCCGCCATGCCGACGAGCCAGTTGCCCAGGATGCCTGAGACGAGCACCGAGAACCAGCCGCTCACGCCCAAGTCGCGATAGCGGAGCTTCTCGGCGATGAGCTCTGCAAGGCGCTCGGAACTGTTGCCGTCCAGCACCGCGGCTGCCGTCACAAGCGCGCCCACGAACAGCGCGCCCGCCGCGTTCCCCGCGTAGGCGATGACCCAGAACCGCCACCAGCCCATGCGGAGATCCCCGGGACGGCGGAGGAAGAGCTCCGGCAGGATGACGTTGACCTCGGTGAAGAGCGCCGAGCCCGAGAGGATCACCAGGATGAAGCCGGCGCTGAAGCCCACGCCGAGTAGCAGCCTCGACAGTCCCTCCTGTTCGATCCCCATCGTGAGGAACACCGAGAGCAGCGCGCCGAACGCAATGAACGAACCGCCGGCGAAGGCGAGAACGGCCTGCTTGACCGGCCCGGCGGCGAGAAACTCCTCCGCATGGTGGACAAAGCTCAGCACGACTTCATGGGGCAGCCGTCGTATGTCTGAACGCTCTTGCTGTTCCGCGCCACAGTCCGGGCAGGCAGGAGTGCCGCTGGGTACCTCGGAGCCGCAATGGTGGCACGTTGCCGTGACGTGAAGGTCCATTAGCGTATTAGCCGCACGAGCTGGCCGTCCGCGAACAATGGCGGCGGATCCAGACCGAGACCCGCGTAGACGCTCGGCGGCACGCCGATGTCTGCCACGTACAGCTCGCCGACGAGCGGACGCGCACCAGACTCGAGCAGTCCGATCTTGGGGAGCGCGAGCGTGAGTGTGGCCTGCGCGCGGATCGCCTCGCCCGGTGCCTCGCCAGTATCGACGTCCACACCCGAGGGCGCGTCGAGGCTGATCGTGGGCGCCGCCGATTCGTTCGCTGCGGCGATGAGGTCCCGCGTTGCCCCGCGAGGCGCCTCCTCCAGCCCGTAGCCGATCAGCGCATCGACGAGTACATCGTGCGCCGGCAGGGTGCCGTCGAACTGAGAGACCGGGACGTTCATCCGCCGGAGGATGTCGAGCTGCATGGCCGGTACGTCTTGGAACCGCTCTGGAGCGTCGGCGATCACCACGCTGACGCGAGCTCCCCACGCATCGAGGCGCCGCGCGGCGGCCAGACCGCCTCCACCATTGTTGCCACGCCCCGCGAGGACGGCGACCCGCCGTCCCGTCAATGTCGAGGCAAGGAGGCGCCTCACAAGATCTGCCAACTGCAGGCCGGCGTTCTCCATCATCTGGACGAGGCTGATGCCCAGCTCGTGGATCATCACGCGGTCGACCTCGCGCATCTGGGCGCGGGTAACGGCGGGCACATCGCTCGCAGCAAATGAGGGAAGCGTGTGCACGGTTGGAGTCATGCGTCATGCCCTTTTATGACGCCAGCCTCGCCGGCACGTCCCCGGCCTTCTGCAGGAACTGGCGGGCCATGAGCAATGCCGTTACGCCCTCGCCCGTCGCGCTGGCGAGCTGCTTCGTGCTGCCGGCGCGCACGTCGCCCGCGGCGAAGACGCCCGGCAGGCTTGTCTCGAACGTCTCGTCGGTCTTGACGAAGCCCCACTTGTCGAGTTCCACCGAACCCTTGAGAAAGCCCGTGTTGGGCGAGAGGCCGATGAAGACGAACGCAGCCGCCGGCCGAAACTCCAACTCTTTGCCCGTAGCGCGGTCCTTCGCCACGACAGCTGCGAGCTTGCCGTCCTTGGCCGCGAACCCTGTGACCTCCGTGTTCGTCAGGATCTGGAACTTCGGGTCGGAACGGGCCTTCTCCTGCAACAGGGCGCTCGCCTTGAGCTCCGGCATGTACTCGAGGATCGTGATCTTGTCGGTGAACTTCGAGAGGAAGAAGGCCTCCTCGACACCCGAGTTCCCGCCCCCGATCACCATGAGCTCCTTCGAGCCTTTGTAGAAGGGGCCATCGCACGTCGCGCAGAAATGGATGCCCGCGCCGATCAGGTCGCTCTCGCCAGGCACGCCCAGCCGGCGGTAGCTCGCACCCGTGGCGACAATGGCAGCCCGCGCGCAGTACTCGTCGCCGGTCTTCGTCGCCACGATGACGTTGCCGTTCATGCTGGATATCGAGGCCACATCCACGGCCGAGAGCAGCTCGACGCCGTAGCGGCGCGCCTGCTGGACGATCAGGCCGGCGAGCTCGGCGCCGCCGACGCCCTCCGGAAAGCCCGGGTAGTTGTCAATGCGCTCCGTGACGCCGGCCTGGCCGCCTAGCGCACTCTTCTCGATGACCAGTGTTTCGATGCCCTCCCTCGCCCCGTAGATCGCCGACGTCAGCCCGGCCGGACCGCCGCCGACGATGATCAGGTCGTAGTACGTCCGCTCCGCTCGGAGCTGGACGCCCAGCTTTCTGGCCAGCTCATCGTTGCTCGGCTCGACGAGGAAGGAACCGTCCGCAAAGACGATCGTCGGGATGATCTGCTTGCCGCTGTTCTTCTCCCGCACGACATCGCGCGCGGCCTCGTCCTGGTCGATGTCGACCCACTCGTAGGGGATGCGCATTTCACCCAGGAACTGCTTCGACCGGCGGCAGTCAGGGCACCACGGGGCGCCGTACACTTTGATGTCGGCCATTGCGCGGCCTCCTTCTCTTGACCTCGTCCGGTTCAGTGGGGTATCTACCGCTAGTTTAAGGGCTGCCGCTCAGCCGAAGTGTAAGATTGATCACCAAGAGACAGGAGTGTGACAAGCATCAGAACCGTACCATGGCGCCGGCTCACTACAAGATCCAGATTTGGTAGCCATCGTTCACCAGGCCCGCGATGCTAGGGTGGTCCATGTACTCCGCGACCAGCGGCTCATTCTGGGCCTTCAAGTCTTCCTTGACCCCGAAGGCGCCGGCGCAGTAGTCGCACACTTCGTAGACCACGCCCTGGCCCTTGAGCTGCTCGAACAGGAGGCCGAGGCCCCGAACCTGCTCCGAGTCGGACCGGTGAAATTGAGCGAGCCACTCGGTGCCGGCCCCATCGAAGATGAGGCGTACGTCCGCGCCATGCTCCCTCAACTCTTTCGCGTAGACGAGACTGTGGAACGCCCGGGCCAGCCCCTCATGGCCGTCCGAGCCTGCTTGCAGCACGATTGCAATCTTGGCATCCATACGTGTTCTCCTCTCTGGTCTACTGCTGGTTGGCAGCCTCGGGAGCGGCAGAGCGGGCCTGTGGAGGCTGCCCTGCCGCTCCGGGCGGCAGACGGGGAGGACGGGGGCTCCCCGGGACTGCTTGCTACGCGGCGGTACGCACCTCCTCAGCGAGCTCCTTGATCCGCAGCGTCTGGAAGCGGATCACGTTAACGATGGTGCTGAAGACGACGGCGATGGAGGCGAGGTAGAGACCCACGCCGACCCGCTGCAGCCCTTCCAGCCAGGTGGCCCACGTCTCGGCGCGACCGAGGGACGCAGCGTCGGCGCCACTCGGGCCCGTCGCGTTAATCCACGCGTCGTGCGCCTGGACCGCCGCATAGACGTGGCCGGCGAACGTGAAGACGAGCACCATCATCCCCATCATCATCCCGCCCAGGAAGATCCAGGCGGTGACCGGCATGACCGGCGTCTTGATCCCTCCGCCGGCCGCTTCCTGCACGTCGCCGCCTCCTGTTCGGAAGACACCGAGGATGCGCGCGATGGCGAAGCTAATGCCGGAGAAGATGAACGCGAAGCCCAGGAACATGAAGCCCGGGATGAGCTGGCCCAGCGTCTCGAAGTTCGCCCTGCGCAGGGGCGTGAACTCCTCCGATAGGTCGACGGAGAGTTGCGCGCGGGCGATTGCCAGCGCGAAGGCCGTCCCTACGAACATCAGCCCCATCAACGCCATCGGGCCCCAGAGGTAGTGGCCCAGCGTTTGGGCCAGGTTGCGCCCGAGAGGCTTCTCCGTCTCGACATAGCGCAACGTTGGTTGGTTGAGTACCAGGTTTCCGGTTGTCATTAAGAAGCTCCTTCCTCCCGCCCCAGGATCAGCTCGCGGATGCGCGAGAACTGAAAGCCCAGGACGTTGGAGATGGTGTACAGCGCGAAGACGATGCCCGTAAGGAGCACGCCCAGCGCGGCCTCACGCAGCGGGTTTGCCCACGCTGCATACGTTGCGGCCCGGTTCAGCGCCGCGACGTTACCGGGCTCGGTGACGCCGGTCGCCCCGATCCAGGCCGCGTGGCCCTGGGCGGCGACGAATGCCAGCGTGCCGAAGGCTACGAGCTCAAGGACCAGTCCGGTCATCATCAGGCCGACAAACGCCCAGGCCGACCAGGGCATCTTCAGCGTCTTCACCGGCGCGCCGACCGACTCCTGCACCTCGCCGCCGCCCCAGCGCAGGGCACCGAGGATGGTTGCCAGCAAGAACGAGATGCCGGAGAGCAAGAAGGCCTCTCCGAGGAAGAGGAAGCCGGCCGTGAGCGGCTTCAGCGCCTCGAAGTTCGCCTGCCGCACGGCGATGAACTGGTCGCCGAGATCGGACGCGACCTTGGCCTGGGCGATGCCGAGGCCGACCGATGTGCCCACCGCCATGATGCCCATCAGGATCATGGGCAGCCACATCCAGTTCGCCACCGTGTGGATGATGGTCTGCCGGCCTCCTGCTCTGGTGACGGTGACGTCTCCGTACTTTGTGTGTATCGATGGAAGAGCCATGGTCATTGTTCTCTCCTTTCTTTACGATCCGCTGCCGCGCTGGATCAGCGCGGGCAGCGACTCTTTGATGCCCTCCACCCGGACCCACAGCCGCCGCACGACGCCGAATAGGACGACGGCGATGCCGACCTTGGCGAGCGCGATGGCGGCGACGGAGACGGGGAAGAGCCATGATTCATAGGTGGTGATCCGAGCGAGCTGCGTCGGATCTTGGTCGGAAACCCAGCCGGCGACGACGGCGCTGATGATGAAGAACACGACCAGCGCCATCAGGCCGGTGGCCGCGAAGGCGAGGCCCACATAGGGCTGCACCGCGTTGCTGGCGTACAGCTCTCGCGCGTCTTTCGGCCGGGTCAGGCTCAGGCTTCTTGTGCTGACTGCCATGTTGGTTCACTCCTTTCGATTCGTTGCTTCTTGTTGCGGCGCGACCGCGGCCGCGCCTCGTGCATGGATTCGGGCTATGCGGCTACGGACACCTCCTCCTCAGGCTCATCGACGCGGGGCGGCATCACGACGTCGTCGAAACCGGCGCCGTAAACGCGCTCGTACGCGCGGTCGACAAGCAGCTCGATTGCGTCGCGATGTCCGGCCAGCTCGCCGCGGCGGCGGTCCCAGAGGACCTCGAGTTCCTGGCTCACCTCACGAACGCGCCGGACCGACTCCCCGCGCTGGCCGTTCGTGGCCAGGGCGTACAACCTCGACCGTTCGGCTGAAAGCTGGTTGATTCGATCCATGGTGACGGACTTCATGGCGTGGGCTCCTTTCTCGCAGTCCTGACATCTACATACCCCCTGGGGGTATGTACCTACATGGTACGCGCGTCCGCGGCGGCCCCTCGGTGATCGAGATCACCACCGGCGAAAGAAAAGAAAACGTCGCGGTCTACAAGACGCTGGAGCCAGAGAAGCTCGTCACGATCGCGGGCTGGGGCGGGCGCGAGGAAGCCTGGGACGCGATAGCAGCCTGCCGCGGTGGCTAGCAGGCCGGTGAGCCCCTTCGCCGGGCTGCGGTATCACCCGCAGGCTAACAGGGGCAGGCGCACAGTGAACGTGGCGCCGCAGCCGGCAGCGGACGAGACTTCGACGGTACCACCGTGCGCCTCGACGAAGCCGCGCACGATGGCGAGGCCGAGGCCGGCGCCGTCCGCCGCGTCAGCGCCGCGGCCGCGTGACTTCTCGGCGCGATAGAAACGCTGCCAGATGCGCGCCAGGTCGTCAGCCTCGATTCCTTCGCCCGCGTCCGAAACGCGCAACGCAACGAAGCCGTCTTCGGTGAAGACGCAGACCTCGACGCGGCCACCCTCGTGCGTATGCTCAAGTCCGTTGCGGACGAGGTTCGCGGCAACGCGCTCGATGCGGGCGCCGTCGAGCGAGAGCTCCGGCGGCTCTTGCCCTTCGATCCTGAAGCTCAGCGCCACGCCTCTGCGCTGCGCTTGCGCCTGCATTGCGTCGACGACCTCAGCCGCGACCTCCTGGAGGGCGACCGGCTTGCGTTCGAGCCGCAGCGCTCCAGCGTCGAGCTGGGCGAGCTCGAAGAGGTCATCGATCAGGCGGTTGAGGTGTTCGATCTCGCGCCGGATCGCGGCGTAGTAGCGCGCAACCTCTGTCTCATCCTCAACGATGCGGTCGTCGAGGGCCTCGACCATGGCGCGGACACTGGCGAGCGGCGTGCGCAAGTCGTGGGAGATGGCGGCCGTCAGCTCGTTGCGCTCGCGATCGAGGGCGCGGCGCTGCTCCTCGGCCTCGTGGAGACGCGTCGCCAAGACATTGACGTCGCGCGCGAGCTGGGCGACTTCGTCGCCGCCGGCCACGTCCACGCGCGCATCGTAGGCGCCGTAGGCCAGCGCGCGGACCGCGCGCGCCACCTGCTCGATGCGGCCGGCCACGGTCGTGGCGACCCAGAGGCTGAAGAAGATCATGACGACGGCGCTGAAGCTGAGCAGCGCGAACAACAGCCTCAGGTCATGCGCGGTCGAGACGAACATGAGCTGCGCAACGATAACGACGTTGAGCAGCGCGACGCCGCCGCCGAGGACACCGCCGAGGAACGACTTCATCTGGATCGACAGGCCAACAACGCGATCCGCTAGGCGGAGGGCGAGCCAGCCGCCAGCGAGCGTCGCCGCACCGGAGATGGTGAGATAGGTCGCGAGCTGGCGCTGGTCGCTGGCCGGCGGCGACATCATGAGCTGCACGAGCAGGAGCCCGAGCCCGACGGCGATCGTGAGCGCCAGCAGCGCACCCAGCCACGGCGGCGCAGCCCGGAGGACGGGCCGAGCGGCGGTCAGACTACGGTTCAAACTTGTATCCCATGCCCCACACGGTCTTGAGATAGCGCGGCCGTGACGGATCGGCCTCGATCTTGGCGCGAAGGCGGCGCACGTGCACGGTCACCGTGCTGGCGTCACCAGCGAACTCGTAGTCCCAGACGGCGTCCATGAGCTGGTTGCGCGTGAACACGTGGCCGGCGTGGCCGGCCAGGTAATACAGCAGGTCGAACTCGCGTGCCGTGAGCTGCACGCGCCCGCGCTCGTCCTCAACCGAGCGCGCTGCGCCGTCGACGCGGAGCCGATCGAACTGCAGCACCTCGGTATCGAGCTCAGATCGGCGGTCGACGGCGCGCCGCAGGACGGCCTTCACGCGAGCGGCCAACTCGCGCGGGCTGAAGGGCTTCGTGACATAGTCGTCAGCGCCAAGCTCGAGGCCGACGAGCTTGTCGACCTCATCGCTGCGCGCCGTGAGCATGATCACAGGCGTCTGGGAGCGGGCGCGAATGCGCCGGCAGACCTCGCGCCCGTCCAAGCCGGGCAGCATTAGATCAAGGACGACGAGGTCGGGGCGAAAGCGTGAGAACTCATCGAGCGCGGCCGGGCCGCTGGCGACGGTCTGCACCTGATAGCCATCGCGGCGGAGGTAGCGTTCGACCACCTCGGCGACCATCGGCTCGTCCTCGACGATCAGCACCTTCTGCTCAGCCATCGCTGCCATTGTATCGGCCCCGATCACCTCGCCCATACGACGAGAGCCGGGACACATGACCCGGCTCTCGTCGTTTCCTGGTGGGCTAGTTCACCGTTCGCCGGCTCGCGGCGAAGGTCGCACCGCCGAGGATGAGGAGGAGCGCGCCTGCGGCTGCGGCGTAGAGTACCCAGCCGAAGTTGGTTCCCGCGTCGCCAAGGCCGGTGCCGGAGCTGGGCAGGTCGCCCGCAGGCTGCACCGCAACCGTAATGCGGGCTACAGGATCGGTCCAGCCGTGGTCGGCGACCGTCAGGTCGGTGCCGCCCTGAATCCCAGAGTGCATCGAGATGACGCCACCCTCGGCCAGAGCCGGGTTGCTTTCGCCGGTGCCCGGATCGTCCGACATGACGCCGACAAGCGCCTGACAGGGCGGAACGATGTCAACGAAGTCCTCGGTGTTCGTCTCACTGCCGGCGTCATAGGCGTTTCCGTCGACCGACTGCGAGCCGCTGGTGGGCAGCGCGAGCGAGTCGACGCCCGAGAAGCCGTCATTCGTGCAGATCAGCATGAACACCGCCGACAGCTTGTCACCGGGCATGGCATCGATGCTCAGCGTGGCCGACTCGCCGGGCTTGATCGGGGCGCTCCCGGTGGCGTAATCGACCACGTCACTTGAGGCGCTCAGCAGCGCCACCATCGGGTCGTTGTTGCCGTTCTCGGCGATCTGGGTGAGTTCCGATGAGGCCGCCTCGCCCGTCTGAAAAACGTCGGTGGCGTCGCTGTGGGCGACCACGACCGGAGGCGTAAAGGGCTGGCCATCGGTGAGATTCTCGATCGTGACGTTGTAGGTCTGCGTGGCCTCCTGCGCCTGCGCGCCAGGCGCTGCCAGGAAGCCTAGCGCAGCCAGGGCCGCCCCAAGCATCGCCAGCACTGCAGCACGTGACATTGTCTTCTCCATTGCGGTCCTCCTTTACTGCCGTGACTCGTTGGATTTGGACCCAGCATACGGGTCGGAGATGGTGAGAAGATTACGAATCTTACGAAACGCTAACGTCTCCGTGTAATGGTTCGCCTATGCTGGGCGATGAACATGGCGATCCACAGGAAGCATGTAATGCAGATCACGGTGAGCGTTCAGCCGCACCGCTACGCTGGGATCAGAAAGCACTCGGAGGTGGACACATGAACGCAGGAGCTGCAGTCCTAGGCGGCCTGATCGGTGGAGCGGCGATGGTCGCCGTGCTCTACCCGATGATCTGGATGCTGCCACGACAGATGAAGATGGACTTCTTGAAGATCGTCGGCACGATGGTGGTTCCCGCAGGCGCGTCGGCGTATCTCGTCGGCTTCATGATCCACGCGATGATGAGCGCCGCGTTCGGCCTGATCCATGGAGGCGTACTCACAGGGCTAGATATTGAGTCGGCGGGCGCCGGCGCGGGAGCCGGCGCTCTCATCGGGCTTGTGCACGCCGCCATTGCGGGAACCATGCTGGGTGTCATGCCGCTCATGCACCCGCGCATGCGCCCGGTGCATCCCAAGCTGGTGCCCGCATTCGCAGGCGGCGGCTCGATCTCACCGGACGAAGAGCTACTGGACCCGCCGGGGTTCTTCGGCCTGAACTACCCGCCGCTCACCGTCATGGGTTTCTTCATGCTACACGTCATGTTCGGGCTGATCGTCGGCGTGACCTACGGTGCCCTGGCGTAGGCGATGTCGAGCCCGGCTGTGAATCTCGAGCCCTCCCCACGCGACGACCGGCCTGCCGGGAACCCCGCCCCGGCGCGCCGGTCGCGCGCTCTCGTCCTCAGCGGTGGCGGCGCGCTTGGCGCGCTGCAGGCGGGGTTCCTGCACGCCCTGTTTCGCACGTCCTACCGACCGTCGATGATCATCGGTACCAGCGCCGGCGCGCTCAACGGCGCGTTTCTGTCCTTCTTCCCGGACGCGGACGGCACCGAAAAGCTCGCGGAGATCTGGAAGAGCCTGCGCAACAAGCGGCTCTTTCTCTTCAACCCCGCGCGCGTGGCGTACCAGGTAGTGTCACGGCAGCTCTGCCTCGCGAACTCCAGGCTCCTTCAGGAGCTCGTCGAACGCCATGCGCCCGAGGACGACTTCGCCGCGACGAAGGTCCCGCTCTACATCACGACCACCAACTTGACGCAAGGATGTAAGTCGGTGTTCCACGATGGGCCCGTCTCGCGTGCCGTGCTGGCCTCCACCGCGCTTCCCGGAATCTTCTGTCCGGTGGAGATAGGCGGCGACCTCTACGTCGACGGCGGTGTGCTTGCCAACTTGGACCTCGATACCGCCGTCGAGCTCGGAGCGAGCGAGATCCTGGCTGTCGATTTGTCTCGGTGCATCGAGGGCACGCGGCCAAGCGACATCCCTAGCCTCTGGAGCCAAACGCTGGATATCGTGCAGCGAGAGCGCGTGGAACGAGACGTCGAGCGCCTCGCGTCGCGCGCCCGGATCACGGTGGTCCAGCCCGGCGTCGAATCTCCGGTCAGTCTAGGTAACCTGGCCGCGGTCGACCGCCTGCTCGAGGAAGGCGAACGTCTGGGTGAGGATGTGCTGTCGTCGTATGTCGACGATAATGGGGCCTTTCGGGCGGGCACGATCCACGCCCCGCTCCACATTCACCCCTTCGCGGAGTCCGTCACCCGCGAGCCCGAACCGCTGTCCAGGTAGTCGGCAATCGCCGCCTCCAACTCGTCCGGCCTGAAGCCCATCGGGCCGGGACCGCTTCGGTACACAATCGTCCCGTCCACGCCGATCAGGTAGAGCCGATCGGGCAGAGCCGAGTAGGCCAGATCGGTGCTGTTCTCCATGTCATCGATGACGGTTGGGATCTTCAGGTCGAGGCGCAGCGCGCACGCCCCCGCGACGTGCTCGCGCTCGTCGAAGGACACGGGCTGGGCGACCTCCACAGCCTCATCGACGTTGATCTGGAGTTGCCAGCCATCCGTCGGGTGCGCCTCCTGGATGTAGACGACCAGGAACTCGACGCGGTCGCCGTACTGGCGGTGGAGCTCTTGCAGGCGCCCGGCCTGCTTGCGGAAGGGCGGTCAGGTATAGGAGCCGAAGATGAGCGCGACAGACCGTTTGCCGCGGAAACTGGAGAGGCGGACCGTTCGGGCGCGGTCGTCGAGCAGCGGCAGCTCGAAGTCGGGCGCGGACGTACCCACCGCAGGCGCCCGCGCCTCGCGCTCGCGGAGCTCGGTCTGTATCTTCTCCCAACGCTCCCTAGTGAGTCCGAGGCGCTGGAGCTGCTCGTCGGTCGGCCCAGATGGCTGAGTCATACGCTCGGGAGTATTTTACCACGGCACGAGGGCGGCGCTTCCCAGGACGGTGCCGCATCCAGCGGGCGCACCCAGCCGGCGTTGATGGCGTGGCAGCCTCGTTCGTAATGATCGGAACGGTCTTGATAGACCCCGCGCATCGGGACGGGCAGCATGCCGGCGATGAGCACCATGATGGCGTCGGCGGCCACGCGAACAGCCTCGCGGTCGCGCACGAGCGCACGGACCACGTGTGGCGCGCCGACGCGCACGTTGATCACGGGCCGGACGCGCCTCACATACACATCGAGTGGCCGGTCGAACGCTTCCAGCCCCCATATCGCGACGGGGAGGATCGGTAGCTCCCATCTGGCCGCGACGTAGGCGACGCCCAGGCGCGCCGGCAGGAGGCCGCGCGCCCCGCTGACCCGCCCCTCCGGGAACACGCCCAACAGGTGACCGGCGGACGCGGCGCGCACCGCCGCGACGGCGGCGAGGGGGTCGGGCCGGGTGACGTCCACCCGGAGCACACCCATCGCCCGAAGGACGTGGCCGAGGATAGGAGCATCGACGGCGCGCGCGTCGCACATGAAGAGAACGCGCTCGTGCACCAGCGGCATGACAACCGTCCCGTCCACCAGATGCCCGTGGTTGAAGGCGAGGATGCCGCGCTGGAACTGTTCCAAGCGTTCCAGGCCGTCACCATCGACCCGCCAGTTACGCCGCAGCGACGCGGCGTTGATCCGCTTCAGGAAGTCATACACTCGGGGCGAACCCGGCCAGCGGCGCGAGGGCATCAGCGGGTTCCGCCCCTAGCCACCTATGGCTTGCGGGCCCACGCGCTCGAGCATGTCCTGAAGGGTGCCGCGGATCTCATCGTAATCGGTGACGCGGCGCAACTCCCGGTGGACGGTGCCGTTCGCGTCAACAAAGAAGCTCTGGGGCATCCCGCTGACACGGTACTCGTCGGTGACGTCCTCCCGCTCGTCGAGCAGCCAGTGGACGTTCGGCAGCTCCGGGAAGTCGTGCCCGTCCGACCAGCCCTTGGCCCTTCCCTTCGATTCGCCGCGATTGACGGCGAGGACGACAATGTCGTCCGGGAAGCGCTCGGCGAGGCGGAAGATGTCCGGCATCTCCTGTTCGCAGAAGGTGCACCAGCTCGCCCAAAAGTTTACGAAGACGACCTTGCCCTCGAACTGATCGAGATAGACCGCCTTCTGGTCGTAGTCCGGCAGCACAAAGTTCGGGGCGGTGCTGCCAATGCGCGCCGCTGCGCCCGGCGTGTCGACGACGCCTGCCCTGACCTCCTCGCCACTCTCGGTAACGGCGGTAGGTGGTCCCTGGAGCGGGTCGACGATGAACCAGAGCGCCACAGCGACCGCGGCAAGCGCCGCGAAGACCCCCAGGCGCCGCACCCAGCGCTGGTTTTGTTTGAGATACCAGCGCCACGGCGAGTCCGCTCGCCGAACGCGCTTGTCTTTCTTCGCCATCAGCCTCCTCCCTCGTACGAGGAGAGGATATGCCCCGCAGGCCTCTGCGCATGTGATCGCGATCACGCGGGACGCGAGAACTTTCCGGCCGCGAACGTGACTGCGATCACGGTGCAGCGCCTCGCCGAGGTGGAGACTGCCTGTGAGAAGACCGGAGAGGAGTCAAAACATGGCCAAACAGCAGCAGACGAAGCGCCGCCGAAGGCGGTACAACCCTGGCAGCGCCAACGCCGCCGACGTGCGTCCGAGGGGGATCTTCTCCATCTTCGGAAACGTTCGCCTGTTCTTCATCGGAGGAGCGCTGCTGATGCTGGGAAGCCTGGCTGTCGGCGGGCTCTACGCGGGCAACCAGGTTGGCGGGGGCCACACCAACGTCCAGGGTTTCGTCGAGCCGGATGATGATCCCATCACGACGCTCGCGCCGGAACGCGATGCGCCGGAGGTGCGTCAATACGACGCGCCGCCCCCGCTCATCATCGATCCGGCAGGCGACTACGTAGCAACGCTGATGACGGAGAAGGGCGACATCGCGATCAAGCTCTTCGCCGACCGCGCGCCCGAGACGGTGAACAACTTCGTCTTCCTCGCCCGCGACGGCTTCTACGACGGCCTGCCGTTCCAGACGGTCTTCCCGGGTTTCTCGGCGCAGACGGGCGACCCGACCGGCACGGGACGCGGCGGTCCGGGCTACGATCTGCCGCAGGAAGGTCCCGCGCAGTTCGAGCCCGGGTTCGTCGGGATGGCGAACGCCAGCCAGTTCTTCATCGCGCTCGCGGACAGCGAGCAGTTCGATGGGTACACGCCCTTCGGCCGCGTGACCGCCGGCATCGGGATCGCAGAGCGCCTGCAGCAAGGCGACCTCATTCAGTCGGTCAACATCCGCGAAGTGGCGATGGCCGGCGCCGAGCCCGCCTCTCCGGGCAATGCATCATGAACGCCGCCGCTCCGCCATCTGTTGGCACCGCGGCGGGCCTCCTGCGCTACGGGAAGTCGTTCGGCATCGGCTCTGCCTTCGCGGTGGGGTGGACGCCCTGCATCGGGCCGATCCTGGGCGCGATCTTGGCGCTGGCCGCGTCGTCCGCGACGGTGTGGAAGGGGACGTTCCTGTTGAGCGCGTGGTCGCTCGGGCTGGGCGTGCCGTTCCTGATCGCTGGCCTGGCGCTGGGCAGCGTAATGACGGGCATGCGCAAGATCCGGCCCGTCATGCCCGTCCTCGAGGTGCTCGGCGGGCTGCTGGTGATCTTCATCGGTGCGCTCATCTTTTTCGACCGGTTCACGATCTTCAACCAGTACTTCGGCGGCGGCGTCGACAATGTCACGGCCGCGGAGGGCGGACTGACCGGCATCGGCGTCACGGGCGTCTTCGGGTTCGCTGCGGCCTTCGCCGCCGGCGTGATCGCCTTCCTCTCTCCCTGTGTGCTGCCGATGGTGCCCGCTTACGTGATGCACTTGGCCGGTGTCTCCACTGAGGCCGCCGGGAACGCCCGCTGGTACACGTTCCGCCACGCCGTCGCCTTCGTGCTGGGCTTCTCGGCGATCTTTGTCGCGCTTGGCGCGTCCGTGGGAGCGGTGGGCTACATCGTCCGGGACAACCTTGGGACGATCGAGAAGGTCGCCGGCGCGCTCCTGATCGTCATGGGTCTGAACCTGCTCGGGATCATCAAGATCCCCTGGCTCTACCGGACCTACCAGCTCGAGTTTCCGGGCGACGGGCCAGGACAGATCGAGCCGGCCGGTGAGCAGGCGGTCGGAACCTAAGACGCGGCGCGCCTTGGTGATCAAGATCACATCCGGGCGCGTCCGAGGTATCTAGAGTGAAGAGGAGCAAAGCAGTGCGATTGGACGTATATGTGGAGGCAGGCTGTCCCTCCTGTAAGCGTGCCGTCAAGATCGCCCAGGAAGCGGGCAAGGCGTACCCGGATATGGCCGTAACGATCATCGACGTAGCCGAATCAGACGAGCCGCCCGCGGATGTGTTCGCCGTGCCCACCTTCGTGCTGAACGGCGACGTGGTCTCGCTCGGGAATCCCACGCGGGCCGACTTGAGTCGCGCGATCGAGTCGGCCTCTGGGCGGAGGTAGACTGTCCCTATGCGCATCCTAGGGGGCATCTCACGTCGACGCCAATCGAAATCCCCGGCGACAGCCAGGCCGCTTGGCGCCTCCGGCAAGCTGGCGCTCCTCTCGGAGACCGACATCTTCCGCGACCTCGGTCCGCGCGACATGGCAGAGATCGAGCGGATGACGGCGATGACCACCTGCCGTCGGGGCAAGGTCTTCTACACGCCGGGCGAGACGGGGGAGGTCCTATTCGTGCTCAAGCACGGCCGCGTCAACCTGTTCCGGATCAATCCGGACGGCAAGAAGCTCGTGCTGGCCAGCGTCGACGCCGGCACCGTCTTCGGTGAGATGTCGCTCGTCGGCCAGGGGATGCACGACACGTTCGCCGAGGCGTCGGAGGAGTGCACGCTCTGCGTCATGAGCCGCTCCGACGTCGAACACTTGCTCGTCAACAAACCGCAGGTCGCGCTGCGCTTCCTGGAGCTGCTGGCGAACCGCCTGAGCGAGGTGGAGACCCGGCTCGAGACCGTGGCATTCAAGAGCGTGCCGGCCAGGCTCGCGGCGGAGATCCTGCATCGCGCTGAAGGCGCCCCCGACGGACGAGTCGACGGCGTGTCGCACCAGGACCTGGCGGACGCCGTCGGGTCGTATCGTGAGACAGTCACGCGCATCCTCAACGAGTTCCGGCGTGACGGCCTGATCGAGCTCGACCGGCTCTCCATCGGCATTAAGGACGCGCCCGGCCTCAAAGCGCTTGCCGAGTCTTGAAAGCGCGTTCTGGGCAACAGAATTCCGCTCCTTCGTGATCTCGCCTACATGCGAAGCCCGTAGAACGGCCGTATCTTGATGGTAGAGGACTAAGCGATGCCAACCGTAACCGTCTATCCGATCACGGGCCGCCAGCTCGGCCCGCTCTCCATCCCTCACCGCCTTTGCGAGGAGTGCGACCTCACGATCCGGCAGGTGCGGCGTGTCGTGGCTGAGCTTGACCGCGACGACATCGAGGTTGAGATCAAGCCCTGGCTACGCCACGCCGTCGAGGCGCTCCGGCGAGGCGGCTGGCATGCGCCGGTGGTTACGATCGACGGGCGTGTCTTTTCGCAGGGCGTCGTCCCCGACGCCGCTGAACTGAGCGCGGCGCTCGATGCGACGGCGCGCCCTCAACAGGAGGGGACACTCGTTGAAAGCGAGACGAGCTAGCTACCTGGCTGCCCTCGTGGCTGTCGGCGCGGTCATCGCTGCGGCCTGCGGCGGCTCGACCGCCATCGACGAGGCAGCCCGCGGTGACGAGCACGCCAGCCCGGCGACGGCGGAAGACGCGACCGAGGAGTTCCGCGACCGCTTCGGAAGTTCGTGGCCCGACACGGACTTTGCGAAGCATGCCGTTGATCCGTCCGAGCTGGTCTCCGGCGGGCCGGGCAAGGATGGCATTCCCGCCATTGATGAGCCGCAGTTTATACCGATCGCAGAGGCCACCTCCTTCCTAGACGACCGCGAGCCCGTGATCGTCGTCGAGGTCAATCGCGAGGCGCGCGCTTATCCCGTCCAGATCCTCATCTGGCATGAGATCGTCAACGACACGGTCGGCGACATGCCCTTGACCGTGACCTACTGCCCGCTCTGCAACTCGGCCATCGCGTTCGAACGCGATGTGGCCGGCACGGTCTACGATTTCGGCGTGTCCGGCCTGCTTCGCAACAGCGACCTCGTCATGTACGACCGGCAGACGGAGAGCTGGTGGCAGCAGTTCACCGGCGAGGCGATCGTTGGCTCCCTGACCGGCACCGTTCTTGACTTCGTGCCCGCCTCGACCGTCTCGTTCGCCGACTTCCGCGCCGCCCATCCAGCGGGGATGGTGCTGTCGCGCGACACCGGGTTCGCGCGCGCCTACGGGACGAATCCGTACGTCGGCTACGACGAGACGACCAACCCGTTCCTGTTCGAGGGCGAGGCCGACAGCAGGCTGCCGCCCGCCGAGCGGGTCGTCGCGGTCGAGCTGGACGGCGAGACGGTGGCCTATCCGTTCAGCGCACTCGAAGAACGGCTGGTCGTCGAAGACACCGTCGGCGGCACGCCGATCGTCGTCTTGTTCCAGCCGGGAACGGCCTCCGCGCTGGACGCGTCGTCGATTGCGGACTCGCGCGACGTCGGCGCCTCCGGCGTCTTCCTTCCTGAGACGGACGGCCGCACGCTCACGTTCCGGGCGGAAGATGGGGAGATCCTTGACGATGAGACGGGCAGCACGTGGGACATCCTGGGCCGGGCGGTCGATGGTCCCCTCGAAGGTACCCAACTGGCGCCAGTGATCCACGGCGATCACTTCTGGTTCGCCTGGGCAGCGTTCAAGCCCCAGACGCGCAACTGGACACCGTAGGAGGAAGCGCATGAGCCGCTGGGTGGAAGAGCTGGATGACGAGATCTTCGAGGAGGTGCTCACGGAAGAGCCGCTGCTCTTCGTCGACTTCTACGCCGACTGGTGCGGGCCGTGCAAGGCGGTCGCCCCGGTGGTCGAACGGGCCGCCAAGCATTACGACGGGCGGATCACCTTCGGTAAGCTCAACATCGACTACAGCCCGGCGACCGCGGCCCGCTACGGTGTGCGCAGCATCCCCACCATGATCCTGTTCCGCGACGGCAAGCAGACGTCACGGATGCAGGGCTACATCCCCGACGATAAGCTGCGCACGCATCTCGATCGGTATGCGCCACCGCCTGAGGAGCCAGCCGATAAGGAAGCGCCGGTCCGGGGCGGACTCCTCGCTCGCATTTTCGGAGGGCGCTAGCGATCCGCCTGCTGACCGCCCTCATCGACTGGAAGCGCGCGCTGCTCCTCCTGCCGGTCATCGCTGCGGCCGCCGTCGCGCTCTATTTCCTCGCCTTACGTGATGACACGGCGTCGACCGCGCGAGCCAGCCTCCTGGACACGGCCGCCCCCGAAGGCGTTGAGGTTGGAACAAGGAAAGGCCAGGTGGCCCGCGACTTCCTCGCCTATTCGCCTGATGGCGAGGCCGTGCGCCTGAGCGACCTGCGCGGCACCCCAACGATCGTCAACTTCTGGTCGACGTGGTGCTCGAGCTGCGTCGCCGAGCTGCCCGATCTCAGGGACTTGCAGGCCGATCTCGGCTCCGAGCGCCTGAGCGTCCTCGCCGTCAATGTCGGTGAGAACTCAGGCAGGGCGCGCAGCTTTCTGGATTCGCTCGGTGCCTCCAGCCTGCGCGTCGGCATGGATCCGACACTCGTCGTCGCCGATGCCTACGGCGTCCGCGGCATGCCGCAGAGCGTCTTCATCGATAGCGAGGGCATCATCCGCGCGGTCTACGTCGGCCAGCTTACCGAAGAGGCGCTTCGCGAATACCTGGCGTCTGCCACCAGGGGAACCGATCAGCCGGACGATCGGTCCGGCCCGCTACGCTTCGTCACTACCGTCGGCCGAGAGCGCGTGCTCGAAGTGAAGACGCTGGATGGAGGGCGTATCGAGTTCCGTTCGAAGAGCCTGCGCTGCGATGATGCCTACTGCGCCGCGCCTGTGGTCGATGCGATCTCCCGAACCCAAGGAGTTGTCTCGGTGGAGAGACATCTCGACTTGGACCCGGCCATCGTGGTGGTGACATTCGACCAGCGCGAGACAGCCGTTGAGACACTTGTCTACCTCGTCGCGCAAGCCCTGATGAGGCGGGAAGATCCGCTGTACACTCGTCCGCTTGAGATCCAGTACCGGTGAGACGTGCCCGGCGGCTGGTGAGCACCACGATCTCCGGATGGCTTAGTCGTAGTCCGACGGCCGGTGAGAATGTAGCTCCGGGTTAGCAGTGAGTTTCGCTCAATTGGCGTCAGTTGTGCTATGTTGGCGTCGATTGCAGATCTGACGACCATCTGGTTCCCCTCGCAGGTGCGTCATCGTCAGATTCGGATTGTGGTGCTTGGAGGGCGTTGTCGAGCTTTCGCTTCCCAAGCAGAGGGTCGAGGGTTCGAGTCTCGTCTCCCGCTCCAGATACGAATTCACTGTTGCGCTACGCTTGCTCGTGAACGCCGTGGTGCAGAGACGGATAGCAAGGAGTGACTGCATGGACTCGACAGTGACATCAGACCGCATCGTCATCCGCGGCGCGATCGAGGCGATGGCGCCCGAATTCGCGACACTTGTGGGGGAGATTGGTGACGACGGATGGAAGACGAAGAGCGGGATTCCCGCGTATACCTGCGGGCAACTCGCATGGCACCTGGCGTCGGGCACTTCGTTCCTCGCGGGTGAGATAGCGAAGGCGAAGGACGGAAAGGCGCTCAATCCGCCTGCCTTCCTGCGGCCGATCCTCTACAAGATGGGCGAGTGGCGGGTTCGCGTCGCATCGCGGAAGGCGACCCCCGCGTCGGTGCTCGCCGACTTTGACTCCGCTGTACGAAAGCTCCTGGCAGTGCTGGAATCGTTCAACGATGAAACGCTGCGATTGTCCGCCACGCGGATGGGCGAGACGCTGACGATCGCCGCCCTGTTTCAGAAGCCCGTGGAGCACCTAGCGGAGCATGCCGGCCACATCCGCGCCCGGCCTGCCTGACGTGCCGGTCTTCCTGACAATGCGCCTGCCTGGGAGGAGCGCCACGGACGTTCGCTCCTCCGCGATCGCCAGGACGAAAACGAGCTACGCCGGATCGGCCGGCGGCAGAGTACGTTCGCGGATCGCCTGATATACTGATGCCAGCAAGCAGGGACGCAGCAACGGACAGGAGGCCGCCCACGGTTACCGAAAACGCCCTACCCAGCAGTGCGGCGGAGGCCGTCGCTCCCACGAAGCGCCGAGAACAACACACGCTGGATCCCAGCAGTAGGCGCGTGCTCCGCCCCGCTTCCCCCCAGCCGGACCCACAACAGAACGACTACGGCGACCTGAAGCGCCTCATCATGCAACAGGGGCTGCTGGACAAGCAGCTGGGCTACTACGTCTCCAACACGGTCATCAGGCTTGCCTTCCTTGGCGCGAGCCTGGCGTTCCTGATCATCGTCGACAACTTCTGGCTGCAATTGCTGAACGCCGCATTCCTGGCGTTCGCGTTTACGCAGCTCGGGTTCCTCGTCCATGACGCCGGTCACAGGCAGATCTTCAATCGCACCGCTAACAATGACCTCTTCGCCCTGGCGACGAACCTGCTGCTCGGTTTCAGTCGCAGTTGGTGGGTCGACACCCACAACGAGCACCACGTCAACCCCAACGACCTCGACCTCGACCCGCATACCGCCTTGCCCGTCTTCGCATTCTCCGAGGAGCAGGCGCGAAGCAAACGAGGCATACTGCGGCGCATCGTTGGATACCAGAGCTTCTACTTCATGCCCGTCCTCCTGTTGGAAGGGGTCGGCGTGCGAAGCGCCAGCGCCCAATATCTCCTGCAGGGCAAAGCGAAGAATCAGGTAGCCGAAGCGCTGCTCATGGCGCTCCACTTCGTCCTCTACTTCGGCCTGCTGTTTTACGTGCTCCCCGTCTGGCACGCTCTCGCATTTATCGCAGTCCACCAGGCACTCCTCGGTCTGCATATGGGCATGGTCTTCGCGCCCAACCACAAAGGGATGCCGCTGCTCGACAGCGAGAGCCAGCTCGACTTCGTGCGCCGACAGGTGCTGACCAGTAGAGACATCAGCGCCCATCCTGTAACGGACTTCTTGTACGGCGGACTCAACTATCAGATCGAGCACCACCTGTTCCCCACCATTCCGAGGAACAAGTTGCGAGAAGCTCAAAAGATCGTCCGGTCCTTCTGCGCAGCCCGCGCCATCCCCTACCGTGAGAGCAGCCTGCTGCAGTCCAACAAGGAGATCTTCCAGTACTTGCACGAGGTCAGCGCCCCTCTGCGCGGCCCGAACGCCTAAATCGAAGAAGCTCCAGCCCAGCCATGCAGGCCGAGGACGCGACTCTCGAGATCGGCCCCGGCACGATCGCGTATCGACTCAGGCGCAGCCGGCGCCGCCGCCGGACGCTGGAGGTCTCCGTTGACGCGACGGGCCTCCTCTCAGTCGCTGTCCCCATGCGGACCACGCGCGCTGAGATCGATGCGTTTCTACACGGGAAGAGAGCTTGGATCCGCAAGCAGCTCGAGGAGCACCGCAACGGAGCGCGGCGCCTTCCTGAGAGATCATTCGCTACGGGAGAGTCCCTCCCGTACCTCGGCCGGCACTTGTTGGTCGATGTCGTCGACGCCAGCGACGCTCCTCGGACGGCCGTCCGGCTGGCCGGAGAGCGTCTCGAACTTCGCGTCCCGGCGGGCCTCTTTGGAGATGAGCGGCGCAGCCACATCAGCGACGCCTTGGAGCGTTGGTACATGTCGCGCGCCCGCGCCACGCTTTTGGAGCGCGTCAGGTACTTCGCGCCGCAGGTCGGCGCTCAGCCGAAGCGAGTGGTCGTCAAGAGCCAGAAGACGCGCTGGGGTAGCTGCGGCAACGACGGCACGCTGCGGTTCAACTGGTGCCTCGTAATGGCGCCGCTCCCCGTAATCGACTACATCGCCGTCCATGAGCTCTGCCATCTGCGCCGGCCGGGCCACAGCAAAGCGTTCTGGCAATTGGTGGCAACAGTGCTCCCGGATTACCAGCTACGGAAAGCGGAGCTTCGCCGTGAGGGCTGGAGCTATCGGCTGCAATAGCCCCGCGGGCGACCTCCCGTAGGAGGCTCGTCGAGCTGCAGCGCGCGACGCCCGCTATGCGCTGGACAACGTTCGAGGCCGCGGCTCCAAAGCCGGCGGCCTCGCCGCTACGTACTGCGGTAGGTTCGCTCTAGTCGCCTAGACAGGCGCTAAACACGTGGTAGATCTTGCCGGTCGGCGCGCCCTCCGCCCGATTGAGCCTCCACGTGTCGTCGCTCGCCGTGACGCCGAGGCGCCAGCGTAGCCGGGCCTTCTCAGTCGAGATCAGGTTCTTGAGACTGGAAAGGTCTTCAGGATTGAGTTCATTCGTCTTCTTGAGCATTTCTCCCCCTTGCCGTTGGTCACCAACCTTCCATCAAATAACGCCGACGGCGACCCGGCGTAACAGCCGGAAACGCAGCCAGTCGAGAGCTCAGGCGCGGCAGGGCCGTTACGAACTTGTCCTGCGGCCGTGGGGTAGCGGACGTTACCTATGCGAACGAGCCGCCGTTGAGGTATCCCGAGCGGCTCTACGCAACTTCGCTCGCCTCCAGGCTGAGCGCCCACTGACGGTAGAGCTTCGCGTACAGGCCGTCCTGCGCCACCAGCGCATCGTGCCGTCCGTCCTCCACAACGCGGCCGCCGTCCACGAGGAGGATTCGGTCGGCGTGCTCGGCCGTGCTCAAACGGTGCGCGACCACCATGCTCGTCCGCGTCGAAAGCAACGTCTGCACGGCACGCTCGACCAGCGCCTCCGTGCCGGGATCGAGGCTCGATGTCGCCTCGTCCAGGATTAGCACGGCCGGATCGGCGAGGAACGCGCGCGCAAGCGAGACGAGCTGCTTCTCTCCGGCCGATAGCCGCGACCCGCGATAGCTCACCAGCGTCTCATAGCTCTCCGGCAAGGACGTGACGAAGTCGGCGATGCCGATGCGCTCGCACGCCTCTCGCACCTCGTCGTCGGTCGCGTCCGGCCTGCCGAAGCGGATGTTGTCCCGCACCGTGCCGCTGAAAAGGAACCCCTCCTGCGGCACCATCACGATAGACCGGCGCAGGTCAGCGAAGCCCAGCTCGCGCAGGTCCACGCCGTCGAGCAGCACGCGGCCGCGCGTTGGGTCATAGAAGCGCAGCGTGAGCCGCGCGATCGTCGACTTGCCGGCCCCTGTCGCGCCGACGAGCGCGACGCGCTGGCCGGCCGGGATCGTCAGGCTCACGTCGTGGAGCACCGGGTTGCTCGCGTCGTACCCGAACGTGACCTGCTCGAACTCGATGCGGCCGTCCACGTCCGCGGGCAGGGAAGCAGGACGCAGTGGCTCCCGCACCGCCGGCTCGACCGCGAGCAGCGCGAAGATCTTGTTCAGCGCCGCCGTGCCCGCGATGAGCTGGTCGTAGAACTGCGAGAGCTGTTGGATCGGCTGGAAGATGAAGTTCAGATAGAAGACAAACGCCGCGATCGTCCCCACCGTGACCTGCTCTCCCAAGACGCCACGCCCGCCGAAGTACAGGATGAGACCGATCCCGACGCCGCTCAGCAACTCGATGAACGGGATGTAGATCGCCGAGATACGCACCGTGCGCAGGTTCGCCGTGAAGTTCGCCTCGTTGATCTCACCGAAGCGGTCCATGTTGTGCCGCTCTCGCCCGAACGCCTTCACGACTCGCATACCTGCGAACGACTCCTGCATGTGCACCAGCACGTCCGCGATGCGGTCGCGCACGGCATCGTACGCGTGTTCCGAGTACACACGAAAGATCGCCGTCGCGATCAGAAGCGGCGGCAGCACTACGAGCGCCACGAGCGAGAGCTGCCAGCTCAGCAACACCAGGATGATCACGGTGCCGATCAGCAGCAGCAGCGATTGCGTCACCATCAGGAACGCGTTGCTGATCAGGTCTGTCACGGCGATCGTGTCGGCGCTCATCCGCGCCAACAACCGCCCGGAGTTCTCCCGGTCGTAGAACGACATCGAGAGGCGCTGGAGGTGCGTGAACAGCCGCACGCGCAGATCGCGGATGAACGCCTGCCCGATCCAAGAAATAAGATACGTGCTCAGTCCCTGGAAGACGTACGCGCCAATCGCCAGCACGACGAAGATGGCCGACGACTGCCAGATGACGCTCGTATCGTCCTCGAACAGCCCATTGTCGATCGCGTGCTGGATGACGAGCGGCCGCAGCAGGCTCGAGAGCGCCAGCAGACAGAGCGAGACCGTCGCGAGAACTAGCCATGGCCATCGTAGCGCGAGCATTTTCGCCGCGCCCCGCAGGCTGTGCACTCGCGGTGTCGCGCGTTCGATCCCGTCCAGCATAGCCTTGTCCGTGCTCATCGCGCGGCTGCTCCTGCCTGGCCGAGGACCTCGTTGTAACGCGCGCTACGCCGCAGCAGCTCGCCGTGTGTGCCGCGATCGATGGGCTGTCCCTGGTCCATCAGCACGACTTCGTCCGCCAGCGCGATCGTCGACAGCCGGTGCGAAATGATGATCGTCGTGCGGCCTTCCATCACCTGGCGGAGCGCGTTGCGGATCTCCTCCTCGGTGCGCGCATCGACGCTCGATGTCGCGTCGTCCAGGATCAGCACGCGCGGCTGCATAAGCACCGCCCGCGCGATCGCGACACGCTGCCGCTGGCCGCCGGAGAGCGAGAAGCCCTGTTCGCCGACCACCGTGTCGTAGCCGTCCGGCAGCCTGTCGATGAACTCCATCGACTGGGACAGCAGCGCTGCCTCGTCGATCTCCTCGTCCGATGCGTCGAGGTTGCCATACGCAATGTTGTTGCGTATCGAGTCCGAGAACAGGAACGTGTCCTCGAACACGAGCCCGACGCTCTGCCGCAGCTCCGCCAGCTTTAGATCGCGGATGTCGGCGCCATCGATCCTGATCGTGCCCTCGGTCACGTCGTAGAAGCGCGGCAACAGCCGCGCAACAGTCGATTTGCCGCAGCCGGTTGGCCCGACGAGCGCGATCGCCATGCCCGCCGGGACGTTTAGGGAGAAGTCCCGTAGCACGGGCCGCCCGCTCTCGTACTCGAACGTCACGTGCTCGAACTCGATGTCACCGCCGCCGGGCGGGAGCGAGCGCGCGTGCGGCTCCTGGCGGATCGTCGGCTCTTGCCGCAGGACGTTCCAGACACGCGCAGCCGACGTTGCTGCGCGCTGTCCGGACGCGACGATCTCGCCGAGGCCCTGCACCGGCCAGACGAGCATGTTCAGGAACTGGAAGAACGCAACAAACTGCCCTGCCGTTAAGTCGCCCTGCAGCACGAGCCAGCCGCCATACCCGAGCACGACGAGCTGTCCAACCGCGGGCAGGAACGTGAACAGCGGCGTATAGATCGTGCGCAAGCGCGTGACTTCCATCTGGTCGTCGTAGATCTGCGACGTCACCTTGCGCAGCTTGTTGATTTCGTAGTCCTCCCGCCCGAACGAGCGCACCAGCCGCGCGCCCGCGATGTTCTCTTCGACGACACCCGTCATGTCGCCCAGGCCTTGCTGCACGCGCGCCGTCGCAGGGAAGAGCCGGTTGAAGAAGCGAATCGTGATCAGCGTGACGAGCGGGTAGACCGCCATCGCGGTGAGCGCCAGCGGCACGTGGAACCACAGCAGCACGCCGAACGACCCGAGCGCCATCATGAGGAACGCGCCGTTGATCGGGATCATCACGACCAGGTTTTGGATCTCGTGCAGGTCCGCGCTGCCCCGAGACATCAGCTGTCCTGTCGCGGTCCGGTCGTAGTAGTCGAACGAGAGGCGGTTAACGCGGTCGTAGAGCGCCTTCCGCAAGTCCGCCTCCACGCGATAGCTCGTACGCATCGCGGAGTAGCGCCGGATCGCCGCCGCGCCGCCCTGTATCCCCGCCACCGCCACAATCGCCAGCGCGAACCAGAGCAGCTTGTCCGTGTCGGCGCCGCCCGAAACGTCAATAGCGCGGTCAATCGTGAGTCCGGTCAGCAGCGGAATGGCGACGCGGCAGCCCGACCAGACGACCGCGGCGACTATCGCGGCTGTCTGGGAGTGCCACTCCCGGCGTAGCTCGCGCGCGATCAACCGGGCGCCGGCGCGCAGGTCGAGCTGTTCGTCGTGCTTTCGAGCAGGTTCGGACACGGTGATACCAAGCTTACCGAACGTGCGTGCTTGCCGGAAGGGCGTCGTGGCTATAATGACGCCATCTCACGAATGCGACGCGCCCACTCAACCCTGGAGCCAGGCCGAGACGCTCTGCGCCGCCTCGCGCTGCAGTACGGCATCCAGACCGCCTACTACAATGTCGACGGCCGCCGGACGCCGGCTCACCAGGACAGCCTCCTCGCCATGTTGCGCGCGCTCGGTGCCCCAATTGATGGGCCCAACACGATCGATTCCGCCCTCCGCGAACGCCGTCTTTCGCTGTGGCGGCGTCCGCTCGAGCCGGTCATCGTCGCCTGGGAGGGCCAGCCGGCCGCGACGGAACTCCGCGTCCTGGCCGCGCTCGAAGGCGCATCCGCGAGCTGCGATCTCGTCGCGGAGTCCGGCGAGACGGCCTCGTGGCGGGTACCGCTCTCCGGCCTTCCCACCACAGCCCGAAAGACTCTCGAAGGCCAAGACTTCCTCTCGAAGCGTCTCGCCCTACCTGAGAAGCTGGCGCGCGGCTATCACCGTCTCGTCGTAACGATCGGCTCCGTCTCCAGCGAGGCGCTCGTCATCGCTGCGCCGAAGACCGCGCATACAAGACCGCAGCAGCGCGACTGGGGCCTCCACGTTCCGCTCTACGCGCTGCACTCTCGCGAAAGCTGGGGCGCGGGCGACTTCTCCGACCTCGAACGCCTGGCCGGGTTCACGTCTGCGCGCGGCGGCGAAGCCATCGCCACGTTACCGCTGCTCGCCGCGTTTCTCGACGAGCCGTTCGAGCCGAGCCCGTACCAGCCCATCAGCCGCCTCTTCTGGAACGAGCTCTTCATCGATGTCGCGCGCGTCCCAGAGCTGTCGCGTACCGGCGAGGCGCGGGCGATCGTCGCGTCGCCGCAGTTCCAAGATGAGCTGTCCGGCGCGCGGGCGAGTCCCCTCGTCGACTACCGGAGCGTCATGCGGCTCAAGCGGCGCGTCCTCGAACCGCTCGCCCATGCGATCGAGAACATGAATGCGCAACGACGCGACGCGTTCGAGCGCTACGCGGGCGCGCATCCCGCGCTCCATGACTACGCGAGCTTTCGCGCCGCCGGAGAGCGCATGAAGACACCCTGGAGCCAGTGGCCCCTCCCCGCCCGCGGCGGCACGCTCCGTCCGGAGGACTTCGACGAAGACGCGCACCGCTATCACCGTTACGTACAGTGGATCGCGCACGAGCAGCTCGGCTCCGCCGCAAGCGCCGCGCGCGCTCAAGGCGTCACGTTCCATCTCGACTTCCCGCTGGGCGCGCACAGCGACGGCTACGACGTCTGGCGCGAGAGCAACCTCTTCATCCAGGGCGCAACCGTTGGCGCGCCGCCGGATACGTTCCAGCCCGAGGGCCAAAACTGGGGCTCGCAGCCGATCGATCCGGCCGCCCAGCGCGAGCAGGGCTATCGCTACCTTATCGCGGCGCTGCGCCACCATCTTGAGTTCGCAGGCAGCCTGCGCATCGATCACGTGATGGGCCTGCATCGACTGTACGTCATCCCTACGGCGGCGCCGAACTCGGCGGGCGTCTACCTGCGCTATCCCGCGGACGAACTCTACGCGATCTTCTGTCTCGAATCGCAGCGCCACCGCGCGACGCTGCTCGGCGAGGACCTCGGCACCGTGCCGCGCGCCGTTCGCGCCGCGATGCGCAAGCACAAGTTCCGCCGCAGCTACGTCCTCGAGCTGGAGCCGGTCGATGACGGACCTCCGCCTGTCACACGCGACACCGTCGCGTCGCTCAGCACGCACGACCTACCATCGTTTTGCGCGTTCTGGACGCAGCAGGACCTCGATGAGCGCGAGACGCTCGGCGTGCTTCCGCCGGTCGCGGCCGCGCGCGAGCGCGCACTGCGCGATGCCTTCGTGCGTGCGTACACGACCCGGCTCCGCCGGCAGGGCTCGTTCGCGGACGGGAGCGCGGCTGCCGTGCAGCGCGCCGCCCTCGCGGGGCTAAGCGCCGGCGACGCGGCGACCGTCCTCGTGAATCTCGAGGACCTCTGGCGTGAGACGGCGCCGCAGAACATTCCCGGCACATCGCACGAGTACCCGAACTGGGGTCGCAAGGCGCGCTACGCCATCGAAGACCTCGATGGACTACCCGAGGTCACGGAGCAGCTCAAGGACGTCGACCGCCTACGCAAGCGACCGCCGTGACCGGCAAGAAGGACGGATGCCGCTTCCGCGACCTCGCGTTCGGGCTAGCGTACAAGCCAACTGCTGCGTCTGCTGCGCATCAGCGTCGATCTCACCCTCCTCCATTCGTCATCATTAGGAGAGCCCGCAACGAGCGGGCCGGCATCAGAAGGAGGCCATCGTGCTCTACATGTTCCTGCTCTACTTCGATCCCAGCGTTCCGCCCCCGCCGGACCTCATGGAACGCCACTTCGCCGTAGCGGACGAAGCCCGCAAGCGAAACGCCTACGTCACCTCCGAGGCGATCGGCGACACGCAAAACGCCACGACAGTCCGCGTCCGCAGCGGCCAGACGCTCACAACGGACGGCCCCTTCGCCGAGACAAAGGAGGTGCTCGGCGGATTCTACATTCTCGACTGCAAGGACCTTGATGAGGCGCTGGAGTACGCGGCAAAGATCCCTGATTCGATGAACGGCGCGGTCGAAGTCCGGCCGGTCTACGACGTGCCCGGTTGGGACTACGCAACTCCCGGCGAGCGCCGCCCGATGGGCTAGACTGCCCGCGTGGACGCCGCACAAGCAGTCGAGCGCATCTTTCGCGAGGAGTCAGGCCGCATTCTCGCCTCGCTCATCCGCTACTGCGGCGACTTCGATCTCGCAGAGGAGGCGATGCAGGACGCCATCGCCGTCGCACTCGGCCGCTGGCCGCTCGATGGCCTGCCCGACAACCCGGCCGCCTGGATCACTACGACAGCGCGCAACAAAGCCATCGATCGCCTGCGCCGCGATCGCGTCCTTGCCGAGAAGCGCGCCCAGCTCGAAGCCGATGCCGCTCGCGACGCCTTTCACCCGGGTGAGGTACAGGACGACATGACGGAGCTCGTAGACGACCGCCTGCGCCTGATCTTCACGTGCTGTCACCCCGCCATTGCGCCCGAGGGACAGGTCGCGCTCACGCTGCGTACGCTCGGCGGTCTCACGACGCCGGAGATCGCGCGCGCATTCCTCGTCTCAGAGACGACGATGGCGCAGCGCCTTGTGCGCGTAAAGCACAAGATCCGCGACGCCCGCATCCCCTATCGCGTGCCGCCCGCGCACCTCCTGCCCGACCGCGTCGACGCCGTCCTGGCCGTGCTCTATCTCATCTTCAACGAAGGCTACAGCGCCACCACAGGCGATATGCTCGTGCGCCGAGAGCTCTGCGCCGAGGCGATCCGTCTCGCACGTATGCTCGCCGAGCTCATGCCGGACGAGGCGGAAGCCCTCGGCCTGCTCGCCCTCATGCTCCTCCACGACGCGCGCCGCGACGCGCGCATGAGCGCCGATGGCGCGCTTGTCGTGCTCGAGCAGCAAGACCGCTCGCTCTGGCGTCGAGAGCAGATCGCTGACGGTGCTGCGCTCGCCGAACGCGCGCTGCGCATGCGCCGGGCCGGACCGTACCAGCTACAGGCTGCCATCGCCGCGCTCCACTGCCGGGCCGCGCGCTCCGAGGAGACCGACTGGCCTCAGATAGCCGCCCTCTACGGCGAGCTGCTCCGCCTCCGGCCGACGCCTGTCGTCGCACTCAACCGTGCCGTCGCCGTCGCGATGGCGCAGTCGCCCGAAGACGGCCTCCGCCTGCTCGACGAGCCGGGTCTCGCCGCGGCCCTCGATCGATACCATCTCTACCACTCGGCGCGCGCCGATCTCTTTCGTCGCGCCGGCCGCCGGGCCGAGGCCGCAGCCGCCTATCGACGCGCCATCGCGCTCACGACGAATGATATCGAGCGCGCGTACCTCGAACGTAGGCTGCGGGAAGTAGAAGAGTCGGAGCGCTAGTACTTCGAGACGTTCAGCTCCAGAATGTGCCCTTCGACCAGGTACACGACGCGTTCGCAGATGTTCGTCACTCGGTCGGCAATGCGCTCCAGGTTGTGGGCGACCCACGTCAGGTGGATCCCGCGCTCGATCGTTTCGGGGTGCTCGATCATGATCTCGATGAGCTTGCGATACACGCTGTCATAGAGCGTATCGACCTCGTCGTCCATGTCGCAGATCGCACGCGCGCGCGCGGAATCGCGGTCTTTGAACGCTTCGAGGCTGGACACCAGCATCTGAGATGCGAGCTGCGCCATCTTCGGAATGTCGACGTACGGCTCGAGCGGCGCCTCGTCTGCCATCATGAGCGTTACCTTCGCGATGCCTTCCGCGTGGTCACCCATGCGCTCCAAATCGACCGTAATGTGCAGAACGGACACAATCGTGCGCAGGTCGCTCGCGAGCGGCTGCTGCATCGCGATCAGCTCCAGGCAGTGCTCTTCAATATCGCGGCGCTTGTCGTTGAGCTTAACGTCGTCAGCAATGACCTGCTTTGCCAATTCTAAGTTCCGCTCGCGCAGCGACTGCATCCCGCGCTCGATCGCGCTTTCGACCATTCCCGCGAGGACGAGCATATCCTCCTGGATCTCGGAAAGCTGCCGGTCAAATCCTACTCGGGTCATTGTGCCTCTAGTCTACTCTATCCGAACCGGCCCGTGATGTAGTCCTCTGTCCGCTTGTCCTTCGGATTCGTAAAGATCTCTTGCGTGTGTCCGTACTCGATCAAGCTGCCGGCGCCTGTCTCGTCCGCCAGCATGAACGCCGTGTAGTCGGAAACGCGCGCCGCCTGCTGCATGTTATGCGTCACGATCACGATGGTGAACTCCTTCACCAGCTCGCGGATCAAGTCTTCGATCTTCAGCGTCGCAATCGGGTCCAGCGCCGAACACGGCTCGTCCATCAGGATCACGTCCGGCTGCACTGCAAGCGCCCGCGCGATGCACAAGCGCTGCTGCTGCCCGCCCGAGAGCGCCAGCCCGGACTTGCGCAAGTCACCCTGCACCTCATCCAGCAACGCGGCCTGGCGCAGAGACTGCTGTACCAGCTCCCTCATGTTGCCCTTGTAGCCGTTGACGCGCGCGCCGAACGCGACGTTGTCGTAGATCGATTTCGGGAACGGGTTCGGCTTCTGGAACACCATCCCAATGCGCCGCCGCACCTCGACCGGGTCGATCTTCGGAGCGTAGATGTCCTGCTCGCGGTACTCTACGAGCCCCTCGACGCGCACGCCCGGGATCAAATCGTTCATGCGATTCAGGCAGCGTATGAGTGTGCTCTTCCCGCAGCCGGACGGCCCGATCAGCGCGGTCACCTTGTTCACCGGGATCTCGAGACCCACATCGGCCAGCGCGCGCTTATGGCCGTACCAGAAGTTCACGTTGGACAGGCGGAAGAGCGCCGGCTCCGCCGGCTTGAGAATGCGCTCCTCTTCGTCCAAGTACTGGGTCGCTGCAAACATAGCTGGTATGGCGCCCCCTCCCTCTCCGGACTGCATCGAGCTCGGGACGGCTACCTTCAATTCTGGCACGGGTGGCACCTCACGATCCATCTTCGTATTGGCTACTCCCGCCGGAAGCGCTCTCGGATCAGCGCCGCGAGCAGATTCAGCGTCAGGACCGCCCCCATCAGTACGATAATCGCGGCCGACGCGTTGACCTGGAATCCCTGCTGCGACGGACGAATTGTCCAGTTGTAGATCTGGATCGGGACGGTCGTGAAGTCATCCTTGACGCTCGTGTTGTCGAAGGCGATAAACGTGAACGCACCGATCATGATCAGCGCCGCCGTCTCACCCGCCGCCCGCGAGATCGCCAAAATGATGCCCGTCATGATCCCGGGCATTGCCTCCGGCAGCACATGGCTGCGCACCGTTTGCCAGTGCGTGGCCCCGACAGCCAGCGATGCATCGCGGATGCTCTGTGGCACTTGCTTGATCGCCTCCTCAGCCGCGATCACCGTCATCGGAATGATCATCAACGCCAGCGTCAGCGCGCCGGCCATAATGCTCGGCCCCAGGTCCGCAAAGCGCACGAAGATGGTGAGACCGAGGATGCCGTAGATGATGCTCGGCACGCCCGCCAGGTTCGCGAGGTTGAGCTTGACGGCCGTCACAAGCCAGTTCTTCGGCGCGAACTCTTCGATCCAGATCGCCGTTCCGATCGCCACGGGAAACGCCAGTAACACCGTCACCCCCATCACCCATGCAGACCCCAGGATCGATGACCGCAGTCCCGCCCGTTCCGCGAAGCGCGATGGGTAGCTGTTCAGGAAGTCCCAGCTCAAACGCGACGCGCCCGTGTTCAACGTGTCGTAGGTTAAGTAGGCAAGCACGATGATGCCCACCAGGCTTGCCGCAAGAAGTACGTACCGCGATACGCGCGAGACGAACTGCCGCCGCGCGACCGCTCCCGTCGCCCGCAGCGAGACGTGCGCCCGGACCGCTGCCACTACTCGTACTCCTCACGGAAGCGCCGCACGAGCAGGGTCGCCGCGACGTTAAACAACAACGTGATCATGAACAGCATCATGCCCACAGCAAACAGCGACTGGTAGTCCGTTGTGCCTCGCCGGGCATCGCCCAGACCCACCTGCAGCATAAAGCCCGTCATCGTCTGGATCGTCTCAAACGGCGAGAGCGTCAGATTTGGCGTCGACCCGGCAGCGATCGCGACGATCATCGTCTCTCCCACCACGCGCGCGATCGCCAGCAGGACCGATGCGACGATCCCCGACAACGCCGCGGGCACGACCACGCGCCACGCCACCTCCAGCCGCGTCGAGCCTAATCCATACGCCGCCTCGCGCAGGTCCCGCGGCACGCTCGCCATCGCGTCTTCCGATATAGACGCGATCGTCGGTAGAATCATGACGGCCAGCATCAGGCTTGCGGCAAAAGAGTTGAACACGGGCAGGTCCACGCCGACGGTTTCCAGCGCTGGCATCAACACTTCCAACGTGATCACGTTAATCGCGAAGTAGGCGAACACCACCGTCGGCACGCCCGCCAGCGCCTCCAGCATCGGCTTCAGCAGCCTCCGCGTTCGCGGCGCCGCGTACTCGCTGAGATAGATCGCCGTCGCCAACCCCAGCGGCAGCGCCATCACCATCGACCAGAACACGACGTTCGCCGTGCCTGCGACCAACTCCCAGATCCCGAAGGAGACCGGCTTAAAGAGCGGCTGCCACTCCGTGTCGAGGAAGAACTCGCGGAAGGAGACTTCCTGGAAGAAGGTGGCCGCTTCGCTGACGAGGACGTACGTGATCAGGGCCGTAGTGAGAAGCGAGATGGCCGCGCACAGCGTAAGCAGCCCGACAATGACAAACTCGCCGCTTCGCCGGAGCGGACGGCGCCGGAGCGCCAGTGCGAGCAGGTTCGGGTCCTCGAACTCGGCCCGGGTCAGCACGGTCGCGCTCGCGCACCTAAGGTTCGTGACCGAGAGGGCTGGCGTGTTCTCAAGGCCTGTCCCTGTGGGCTAACCGCTTCCCTGCGACTACGCTCGTTCTCACCTTACGGCCCGCACGTTAACGCCGTGTTAACGGCCGTAAACGATTGCCCGGCGCCGGACACGGGCGGGCGGCGGAGATGCGAGGGAGGTATCTCCGCCGCCCGCGGCGTCCAGGCCAGCCCCCGCCTACGGCAGGTACGGCTCGATCTTGGCAACTTGCTCCGCGAAGAGATCCTCCGGCATCGGCACGTATCCAACGTCCGTAACGAGCGCCTCCGCGTTCTCGAGGTAGAAGTTCACAAAGCCCAGGACCTCGGGCCGTTCCTGCAGCAAGCTCGCTCTGGTGTAGATGAAAAGCGGCCTGCTCAGAGGCACGTAGCTGCCATCAAGCGCGGTCTCCAGGGACGGCGCCACGCAGCCACCACCTCCGTCTATTTCCACCGCCTTCAACCCGCTTCCGCCGCCCTGGTAGTACGCGTATCCGAAGTACCCGATGGAGTGCTCATCGTTCTCAATCCCCAGCGCCAGCACGTTGTCGTCTTCCGAGGCCGTGCCGTCGCCCCGGTGCGTGGCGTTTTCGTCGACTCCTTCGATGATCGCCTCGACGAAGTAGTCAAACGTGCCCGAGTCCGTCCCCGGGAAGTAGAAGTCAATTGCCTCATCCGGATAGGATGCGTCCACCTGGTTCCAGTTCGTGTAGCCGCCCGTTCTGAACAAATCGTGCAGCTGCTGAACGGTCAGGCACGTCACGAAATCGTTGGCCGGGTTCACCATCACAGTCAGCGCATCGATCGCGACCTGGATCTCTACGATGTCATCGATGCCGTTTTCCGCGCAGGCCGCGATCTCGTCGTCCTTGATCGGCCGCGACGCGTCGCTGATCGGGATGTCGCCTGCGCAGAAGAGCTCGAACCCCCCGCCCGTGCCGGAGAAGGCCACGTTGACCCGGACGTCCGATGCGACGGAGGCGAACTCCTCCGCCACGGCCTCCGAGATCGGGAACACCGTCGACGACCCGTCGATACGTATCTGCCCGCTCAGCGAGCCGTAGTCGATGCCGCCCGACGGCGTATCGTCGGCAGGCTGCGTCGCAGCCGACGTCGGCTGCTCGTTGTCGTCCTTCTTGTCGTCGCCGCAGCCCGCAGCGACCACGACCAGCGTTACGCCGAGGGCCAGCAGGCCTGCTACGAGTCCCAGCCTTCTGCTAGGCCTCCACCCCACCCCAAGTAGTTGGTGACGCACGTTGCTTACCTCCTTATACTTGTTCATGCCTTCACGATAGACGGCGCGCCGTTAACACGCGGTTAACAGCAATGAACGAGGAGTAAACATTCCCGGCTGCCCCCGAGATCAGAACAGGTTAAGTAGATGTCGAGAGGGAAGTTGGCGCGATGGGAATCGTGAAGGTAAACGTGGCGCCCTGCCCTTCCTCGCTCACGACGGCTACACGCCCGCCGTGCGCCTCGACCATATGCTTCACGATCGCCAGGCCCAGCCCCGTCCCGCCGCTACCGCGCGCGCGGTCGACCTTGTAGAAGCGTTCGAACACGCGCGACACGTCCTCTGCCGCGATCCCCGCGCCCGTATCCGCAACCGACACCACGACCGAGTCATCCTCAGCAATCGCGCGCACGCGGATCGAACCGCCCTCCGGCGTGAACTTCAATGCGTTCAGCAGCAGGTTCGCCAGCACCCGTTCGAGCCGGTCCGGATCGCCGAGCACGATGGGCAAGTCGTTCGCCTCGTACGACAGCTCGACATGCTTCGCGCGCGCCTGCGGCAGCAGCCGGTCTACGGCGCCGTCGATGACATCCGCCAGCGCGACGGGCTCGCGCTCCAGCGGCACGTCTCCCGATTCGATCTTCGACAGCTCCAGCAGCTCCTCGACGAGCCGCACCAGCCGGTCGACTTCCTGGTTCGCGCGCGCGAGGAAGTCCTTCGCCGTCTCCGGCTCATCCAGCGCACCCGCCTCTAGCGTCTCGATCAGCGACTTGATCGCCGCGAGCGGCGTCCGCAGCTCGTGGGAGACGTTCGCGACGAAGTCGCGTCGCACCTGCTCCGTCCGCTTCACGTCAGAAACGTCGTGGAACACCGCCAGCGCCGCCCACTCGCCGCCCCCCGCGATCGGCGTCGTGACGACTTGCAGGTACTGGTGGTTCGGCCGCTCGCTGATCAGCGACTGCGCCTTGCCGTCCTCACGGCTCGAGCGAAGCGCCGCGATCGCTTGCTCGTCCGGCACCACCCATCCGAAGGCCGTGCCGACCAGCTCGTCGTGCGGCTTCTGGAACAGCGCTTCCGCCGCAGCGTTCGCGTATGAGATCGTACCCTCCTGATCGACCGCCAGCACCGCATCGATGCTGCTGTTCAGGACGCTCTCGAGCCGGCTTCGCTCTTGCGCAGCCCCCTCCAGCCGGGCCCCGAGCGCCGCAACGAGCTCGTTGAACGCCGCCGATAGCTCCGGCACTAGGCCGCCCCCCTCGACGCGCTGCGCCAGTTCGCCCGACGCGACCCGTTGCGCCGAGGACTCGATCCGTCTCAGCGCCATCGCGCCAGCGAGACCAATCGCCCCACTCACAACGAACGCTGCCGCCAGCGCGGCGGCGAGCGCCAGTACGACGGCGCCATCGAGCGCGCCCGCCGCGCCGAAGCCCACGAGCGCAGCCGGAAACAGCGCGATATGCGTGATTGCGAGCCAGGCGAGGACGCGCCGCGCCACAGCCTCAGCCCTCGAAGCGGTAGCCCGTGCCCCGCAGCGTAATCAGCCGGGTCGGCTTGCTCGGCTCGTCTTCGATCTTCTGGCGTAGCCAGCGCACGTGCACGTCAACGGTACGCGAGTCGCCCAGGAAGTCGTACCCCCAGATCTCGCTCAGGAGCTGCTCGCGCGTGTAGGCCCGCCCGCGGTGGCGCGCGAAGTGGACGAGCAGCTCGTACTCCTTCGGTTTGAGCGGCAGCGGCTCGCCGTTACGAAAGACCTGCCGTCGCGCCAGCTCAACGCGCAGATCGCCCACAGTGAACGATTCCATCTCCTCCTGCGCGGCCTTCTCCGTACGCCGCAGCAGCGCCCGCACGCGCGCCAACAGCTCGCGCATGCCGAACGGCTTCGTCACATAATCGTCCGCCCCCAGCTCGAGCCCGACGACTTTGTCGACTTCCTCCGTCTTTGCCGTCAGGATCAGCACGGGCATCCCCTGCTCCCGGCGCAGGATGCGGCAAAACTCGAAGCCGTCCAGTCGCGGCAGCATCAGGTCGAGGATGATCAAGTCGGGCTTTTCCTCACGCGCCAGCGCCAACCCGGTTTCGCCGTCGCTCGCCGATACGACCGCGTAGCCCTCCCGCTCGAGGTTGAATCGCAGAGTCGTAACGAGCGTCGGCTCGTCCTCGACAACCAGGATCTTCTTCAGCGCGCGCTTTGTGGTCGCCAAACCGCCCCCATTGTACGACGGAGTCGCTCGGCCCACTAGGGACGCCGCTGGTAGCGCTCTTCCAGCGCCATTACTTTCTTTAGCCTTCGCGCGTGCCGCTCTTCGTTCGAGAACCGCGCGCGTTCCCACGCCCGCACGACATCGAGGGCGAGCTCCGCGCCGATCACGCGCGCGCCCAGACAGAGCACGTTCATATCGTCGTCCTCAACGCCCTGCCGCGCCGAGAACGTATCGTGGCAGACGGCGGCGCGCACACCGGGGACCTTGTTCGCCGCTACCGACGCGCCCACGCCGCTCCCGCAGAGCAGCACGCCGCGTTCGGCGCGGCCATCCACAACCGCCTCCGCAACGGCCTGCGCGTAGTCCGGGTAATCGACGGCGTCCGTATTGTTCGTCCCGAGGTCGATCACGTCGTCCCCGAGGCGCTCTAGCTCCCCGACAACTGCCGCCTTGAGCGGGAACCCCGCGTGATCACACCCGACCGCAATGCGCATCGTTACCTCCGTTCGCCCTCGATTCTACCACGCGCTTCACTGTCATCCTGAGCCGGTCCCTCCGCCGCGGCGGAAGGACAAGGCGAAGCATGCCCCTCGAGCGAAGCGAAGGGGACCTCAGTCCACCACTGACGAGGCGCACCGTTCCCAGTTCCTTCAATCACGGCTTCCGCGCCACGATCAGGAACCGGCTCCACGTCATCACAAGCCCGTCATCCGTCGAACAGTCCGCCTCGAGCGCGAGCAGCGCCTCCAGGTCGCGCTCGATATCGAAGTCCGGGATCTCCCACGGCGTAATCAGCAGCATGAACACAATGTCGCTCAGCCCTTCGTACGCCACCTTGTAGTCGTGCTGCTCGCTCCGCACAACGTGCAGTCCCGCCGACTGGAACCCGCGCGTGTAGTCGCCACGAATGTCGCCAAAATCCGCAAGGCGCGAGTTCCCCCGGTTCCCGGACGTCGCGTCTCCAAAGTAGCGCTGCAGCTCGGTCCAGTTGTTGGGCCCCACCTGTTGCGTCACAGCGCGGCCGCCCGGCCGCAAGACCCGCGCAACGTCTGACGGATCGAGCTCCTCATGCCGGTCGAACACCAGGTCGAACGCCGCGCCTTGGAACGGCAGGTGCAGGCTGCGACACCACACGAGGTCTGCGCCAAGTGGCTGCAGCCGCCGGTACGCGATCGGCGCGTTCACGTGCCACTCCTCCGTCGCCACAACACGCGCCGGCAGATCGCCGCGTACACTCGCCACGAACTCTCCGCCGCCCGTCCCCAGGTCAAGCGCGCTCTCGGCGCCCCGCCCGTATTCGCGCACCAGCGCCTCGTAGTCCCACGGCGGCCCCGGCTCCAGGAGTTGCGGCACTTTCATGCCGGGAAAGTCCCACCCCGAAAACGCCCTCGCCCGTTCGACCGCCGGCCTCAGCCGCTCGAGCGTCCGTCGGCGTTCCTCATCTCTCAGCATCACAGGCGTATGCTACCGTGAGATCACACCATGCCCAACCGACTCGCCAACGAGACCAGCCCCTACCTCCTGCAACACAAGGACAACCCCGTCGACTGGTATCCCTGGGGCGACGAAGCGCTCAAGCGCGCACGCGAAGAAGACAAGCCGATCTTTCTCAGCATCGGCTACTCCTCCTGCCACTGGTGCCACGTCATGGAACGCGAGTCCTTCGAGAACCACGAGATCGCCGCGCTCATGAACGAGCTCTTCGTCAACATCAAAGTTGATCGCGAGGAGCGCCCCGACGTCGACTCGATCTACATGAGCGCCGTGCAAGCGATGACCGGCCAGGGCGGCTGGCCGATGTCCATGTTCCTCACGCCGGACGGCAAGCCCTTCTACGCCGGCACCTACTTCCCGCCGGAGGACCGTGGCGGCATGCCCGCCTTCCCGCGCGTGCTCGAGGCTCTGGCCGAGGCCTATCGCGACCGCAGGCATGAAGTGCTCGAAACGACGGGACGCATCACGGAGCATCTCAAGCAGCAAACCGAGGCGCAACCGAGCAACGAACCGCTCACGCGCGACATGTTCGGCGAGGCGTTCCGCACGCTCGCGTCGACGTTCGACAACGAGCACGGCGGTTTCGGTAGCGCGCCAAAGTTCCCGTCGCCCATGCAGTACGAGTTCCTCCTACGCTACTGGCACGCCACCGGCGATCCCGAGCCGCTGCGCATGGTCGAGCTGACGCTACAGAAGATGGCCCGCGGCGGCATGTACGACCAGGCCGGCGGCGGTTTCCACCGCTACTCGACGGACCAGCTCTGGCTCGTGCCCCACTTCGAGAAGATGCTCTACGACAACGCGCAGCTCGTCCAGCTCTACCTGCACGCATGGCAGGCGACCGGAAACGCGCTCTACCGTCGCATCGTCGAAGAGACGCTGACGTACAGCGAGCGCGAGATGCTCGATCCCGCCGGTGGGTTCTACTCCGCGCAGGATGCCGACAGCGAAGGCGAAGAAGGCAAGTTCTTCGTCTGGACACCCGCCGAGATCCACGAAGCCGCCGGCCCCGAGCTCGCGCGCGTCGTACGGACCTACTACGGCGTGACCGAAGCCGGCAACTTTGAGGGCCGAAGCATCCTCTGGCGTCCGCGCGGCGACGATGCAATCGCTGCGGAGCTCGGCCTCACGCTCGATGAGCTCAAAGCGGAGATCGAGACGGCGCGCGCCAGGCTGCTCGAGGCTCGCTCGCATCGCATCGCGCCCGCCCGCGACGACAAGGTCCTCACGTCATGGAACGCGCTCATGCTGCGCGCCTTTGCGGAGGCGGGCGCCGTGCTCGACAACGCGCACTACGTTGACATCGCACATCGCAACGCGGAGTTCCTGCTCTCCTCCCTCGTCGAAGACGACCGGCTCCTGCGCACGTGGAAGGACGGCCGCGCCAAGCTCAACGCCTACCTCGAGGACTACGCCTACCTCATCGACGCGCTGCTCACGCTCTACGAAGCGACCTTCGAGCCGCGCTGGCTCAGCGAAGCCGCTCGCCTTGCGGACGGCATGATCGATCTCTTCTGGGACGATTCGCGCGGCGTCTTCTTCGACACCGGCCGCGATCACGAAGAACTCGTCGTCCGCCCGCGCGACATCTTCGACAACGCGACGCCCTGTGGCGGCTCGGCTGCCGCGCTCGCGTTGCTCCGCCTCGCCGTCTTCACCGGCAACGTCGATCTCGAGCGCCACGCCGTCTCATCGCTCCGCTCCGTGCGCGACTACTTGGGGCGCATGCCGTCCGGCTTCGCACACTGGCTCTGCGCGCTCGACTTCTATCTCTCGACGCCGAAGGAGATCGTTGTCATCGGCCCGCGCGACGATGCTGCGACGCGCGCACTGCTCGACGTCGCGTTCACGCGCTACCGCCCGAACAAAGTCGTCGCCGGCGCTGAGTCGCCGGCGCAAGACGGCGTGTCGCCGCTGCTCAAGGAGCGTGGGATGATTGGCGGGCGTCCGGCGGCGTACGTTTGCGAGCACTACGCATGCCGGCTTCCCGTCACGGACCCGGACGCGCTCGCGCGGCAGCTCGACGCCTAACGATATGTCACGAGAAAGCGGTCTCGATAGCGCGTCAACATATCGATCACCGGCCGCCCCACTGCGACAACAAGCACAACATTGCTGATCGCCCGGAAGGCATCCCAGCCTGCCGACGTGAGGATGTAAAACGACCAGTAGTGCCGCAGCGTCTCGCCCAGACCCAGCCCCGGCTGCCAGGAGATCGAGTCGCCCTGCGCGACGAACGGCCAGAACCACAAGTTCATGATCGCGCCGAAGAGGAACCCCCACAACGCCGCGAACGACGCCAGCGCCACCAACTCGATACGCCGGTGCCCGCGCAGCGGGCGTTCCACCAGCGCCCCCAGCCAGCCGGACGTCAGGCCGATCCAGCCTGCGGCGTAGATCTGAAACGGCAGCCACGGCCCGAACCCGCCAACCGCGAACGCCGACACGAACATCGCGCCCGCGCCGATGAGGAACCCCAGCCGCGCGCCGAACACGTAGCCGCCAACGATGACCAGCAGGTAGAACGCATTCGCGCCCGCGGGCAGCGTCGGGATACGCAGCGCCGCCGCCGCAACGATGAGCACGGCGAGCATCGATGCCGTCTTCGCGTTCATGGCGTCGCGTCCCAGCTCCAACACGAACAGCAGCAGCGCCATCGAGAGCACAACGCCGAAGATAAGCGGCGCGTCCTCCGCGCGCGCGGCCAGCTCGCCTTGCTGCGGCACGTCAGCCAGCAGGAACGGATAGAGAAACGCCGCGATCCCGACGCCGGAGATCGCGATCAGCGTGAGCGTCGAGAGCCACGCTGCGCTCCATCGCGAGAGCATTCCGACGCGTTCGGCTGGCCGCGCGAGGACGCCGCTAGCCATGTATCCGCCGCCGTAACGCGAACGCGCCGATGCCCACGACCAACGCTCCTGCGATCGCCGCGAACGCGATTAGTCCCACCGGCGCACCGCCCGAGCCGTCGTCCGGGCCGCCCGCGGCATCTGAGCGGTCGTTGCGAGCGATGGGCGTCGTCGCGCGCCGCACTTGCTCCGTCGCGCGCCGCACTTGCTCCGTCGCGCGCGGCGTGGCACTGGGAGTCGATACTTCCGCGTTTGAGCCGCCCGGGGGTGTCGCAACCGGTTCCGGGCCCGGGTCAACTATCGTTGGTTGAGGATTGCTGTTCCCACCGGGGTTCGAGGTCGGGCGTGGTAGCGGCGCGTTCGTCGGCACAATAACGGGACACACATCGCCATAACCAAGGTCCGCGTCGGGCGGCGTGCGCCTGTCTCCCCAAACCCACGCGTCCGCATCGCCATCGTGCACATCGCGTTGCCCTGCGCCGACGTTCTGGAAGTGCCACGCGCCATCCTGTAGCGTCCAGTACGACCAGTAGTGGCAGTCGGCGCCGCGGCACTGGCAAAAGCAATCGCCGGGATCGTTGCAGCCCTGCCCATCGATCTCGCACACGCCCGCGCCTAGGCCGCCGCCGAATCCCGTGAACACGACCGACGCGCCGGAGCGACGCAGCAGGTCCGCACCCGAGATCTCGTCTTCCGCGAACGGCACGCACGACGACGTCAGCTGCCCGCCGCCGAAGTCGATCACAATCGCTGCGTGGTGCGTGCCCTGCGCTGATGTCGAGCCGCTGCCGATAAGCGACGCCACGACCAGGACGACAAGCCCCCACAACGTGATCGCCGCGACGCGATGGCTCCAGCGCGCGATCGACGTCATCGTTGCGCCTCCTGCGCGGCGATGACGTCCTCTGGCGTGAGGAAGGTGCCGCCGAGCAGCTTGTTCACCTGCGTACTGAACGTCAGCGTCTCTGTCAGCACCGACCGCGCCGGCCCCTCGACGACGACCTCGCCCTCCGAAAGTAGCAGCACGCGATCGGCGCAACGCCCTGCCAGCTCGACGTCGTGGCTCGCGATGATGACCGTCGCCCCGTCAGCGCAACGGCGCCGCAGGTTGCCGGCCAGCAGCTCTTTCGTCTCATAGTCCATGCCGCGCGTCGGTTCATCGAGAAGGACCACACGCGGACAACCCACCAGCATTGCCGCGAGCGCCGCCCGCTGCCGTTCGCCGGCGCTCAGGTCGCCGGGATGCGCGTCTCGCAATAAGTCGAGGCGCCATTCGCGCAGCGCATCGTCCAATAGCCCCTCACGCCCCGTGCTCGACAGCGTGTCCTCGATCTCCGCCGCGACGGTACGGTGATAGAGGACGCTCGCGGCGTCCTGCGGCACGAAGGCCACGTCGCGCGCAAGCTCTTCCGTCGTTGCGCCCGCAACGTCTCGCCCAAGCAGCGCGATCGAACCGCGCTCCGCGCGCACGAGGCCAATCAGCGCGCGCAGGAGCGTCGTCTTGCCCGCCCCATTGCGCCCCATGAGCGCGGCGATCTCGCCCGCGCGCGCCTCGAACGTCACGCCGCGCAGCACCGCCGTGCCGTCATACGACACGCGAAGCGCCTTCGTAGCGATCGTCGCTTCGCCTGCCGGGCGCGTGCCGTTGCCGTTCTGGGGCGCGGCCGGCGCGTCGAACGTCACCGCGAAGGCGCGTCCTTCGCGCACCGAGAGCGGCACCGGCGACCAGCCGAGCGCACGCCCGAGCCGCGCCACTGGTGGCGCGAGCGGCAGCGTGGTCATCGCCTCGCGCACGTCCAGTGCGCGCACCGACCCGTCGCCCTGCAGATACAGCACGCGGCCCGCGTACTGCACGACGCGTTCGAGACGGTGTTCCGCGATCAGCACGGTTAGGCCGAGGTCGTCGTTCAACCGTTGTACGGTAGTGAGTAGCTCTTCCGCCGCCTGCGGGTCGAGCTGCGACGTCGGCTCATCGAGCAGCAGCGCTCGCGGTTGCATCGTCATCACTGCCGCGATCGCGACGCGCTGCAGCTCGCCACCCGAAAGCGTGCTCAACCGCCGCCGCCGGAGCGATGTGATGCGCAGCATATCGAGCGTTTCTTCCACGCGCCTACGCATCGCGTCGCGGTCGAAGCCGATGTTCTCCATGCCGAACGCGATCTCGTCCTCGACGGTCTCGGCCACCATCTGGCTTTCGGGGTCCTGGAACACCATGCCGACCGTCTGCGCCAGGTCGCGCGGCTGGTGCTCGCGCACGGTCCGTCCGCTCACCACGACGCGGCCCGCATACGTACCGCCGTGGTAGTGCGGCACGAGGCCGTTCAGACAGCGCAGCAGTGTGGACTTGCCACCCCCCGAAGGCCCGATCAGCAGCACGAGCTCACCCGGCGCCACGCTAAACGACACGTTGTCGAGCACGGCGCGCGTGGCGTTCGCGTACGAAAAGCTCAGGCCGTCGACGGTAATCATCCGCGCGTCTCCACCACGACGCGCGTCGGCGCGCCCGCGCAGAGCGGCGTCAGTAGCAGGAGGAACGCCGCTGCGCCCGCCGGATGAAACGCCGGCGTCACAACGTCCGGGTACGGCAGGTATGCCACGTCGCCCGCGCCAGAGACGCGCAGCGCCAACACGAGCGCAACGCTCGCCATCGACGAGGCCGCCACGACGACATCGAACGTCGACCACGGATCGCTTCGCAGCCGGGTCGTTTTGTAACCGCCACGCATGAGCGACGCAACAACCGTCGCCCCACCCGCGCCCATCGCGATCGACGGCATCAGCCCTGGTCCAAAGTAGTAGTGCGCGAACCCGCCCCACCCCAGCAGGCCCAGTCCTGCCACGCCAAACAGTGTGGCCATCGCCTCCGGTGCCCCGCCGCCGCCGAAGCCGCGCGCGTCCAACGACTCCGCGCGCTGCACCGATCGCTCCAGCGCGCCTTGCAGCGTCGGCAACAGCAGTCCGGCGACCGCGCGCGCGCCGCGAACGCGGCGGCCGCGCAAGCGCTGCGCTTCGGCGACGGCGCGTGCGTACGCGATCGACTCCGGCACCACGAGGATCGCGATCGTGAGCGTGAGCGCGACCTGCGAGAGCGCGCGCGGCGCCAGCCGCACGAGCCGGAAGTGATCGATCGCCGCGTTGAAGGACGCCGCGAGCAGCACCAGCGTCGCGATCATGATCGCGCGGCTCGCCGCCGACACGATCGCTTCCGCCGTAATGTCGCCGCCGAGAACCACGCCGCCGAACCAGTCCGGCGACCGCAGTTCGGGAACCGTCGCGAGCACCGTCGACCCGGCGCTGCCTGTCAGCACGTTGAACGGCAGGCTGAGTGCCGCAAACACGAGCCCAATCACGACAAACGGCGTCAGCGCGCGTCCCTTCACCGAGTCGCGCACGTTCACATACACGCCGCAGGAAGCGAGGAACCCCAACGAGAGGTAGAGCGGGTTCGATGTCAGGAACACCGCGGCGCAGCCGCCGGACAGCCATGCCAGCCATGCTGCCGGATGCAGCCCCTGCGCTCCCGTCGAACGTCCCTCGCTCCCTGCGTTCACGAAGTGCTCCTAATCGCTGCAGTCCATCCCGAACTGGAATGCCACACCGAAGATGTCATTGAACAAATCGATTGTGCCGTCAGGCGGCCCGACGTCCCAGAGCTCTCTCCGGTTCGGATCGGGCTCCTGCGCAGCCATCGGCGGCGGCGAACGATCGATGTCTACGCTGTACGTCGCATCACCCGTCTGCGTACCGAACCCGAACGCGACATCAAATATGTCGGTGAATAGATCGATCGTCTGGTCGCCATTCGGATCGAAGACATCCCACGGCCGCAGGTAGTCGCGCCGGCCGCCTGCCTCCGGGTTCGTCCCGCTCTCGCGCGCGTCCGAGCAGCCGTCGCCGTCCGAGTCACCGGGCGACGCCTGCATCGGGATCGGGACCGTCGGAAACGGCGCCAGCATGAGCGCCGGCACGGCCTGGTACGTCGCGAACGCGCTGTCGTCGCCAAAGTACTGGAACGCGCCCGTCGCTGCGTTCCGATACGCCAGCAGCGCCTCCATCGGGTTGTTCCCGCCGGGCGCCCAGGGCCCGCTGTCGCTGATGTCCTCGCCCGCCGCGACGAGCGCCTGGATGATCACAGCAGTCGTGTTCGGGTCCGACAGCTCGCCGGGCAAGAAACCGAAGCCACCGTCGCTGTTCTGCGCGCTCGCAAGATACGCGAGTCCGTTCTGCACCGTCGCTGAGCCGGCGGACGTCCCCGCCGATAGCAGCGCTTGCAACACGAACGCCGCCGTGTTCGTGTCCGAGCCGAACGTCGGCGCGAACTCCCAGCCGCCGTCGCCTTGCTGCAACGACGCCACGTACGATGTCGCCGCGGGCGGCACCGGCTGCCCCGCCGCGACGAGCGCCAGCATGTAGTAGGCCTCGTCGAAGAGATCGAATCCGTAGCTGCCGGTGCCCGAGTTGTAGCTCGCGTTCATCACCGACAGCAGGTCCACGCCCCCGAAGTTCGACGGGTCGAGCTGCATGATCGAGACGCCCAGCGACAGCTTCGCCGCCGCGCCGGGGTCGCCCGAGTACGTCGACGCCTGTGTCGCCAGGTAATCGTCCGGGCCGTTGCCGTTCTTGGTCACCAGCGTCGCGTCGCGGCCGACCGCCGCAATCGCAAGCGTCGCGTCGATAGTCGAGCCCGACGTCGATCCCGGCCCGAACGCGGGGAAGCCGCCGTCGTTGCTCTGCAACGTTTTGATGTAGTCGAACGCGTCGCTCGCCGCCTCAAACCTTGGTTGCGGCGATGCGCTCGCGACGATCGCCAGCAACGCGATCGCAAGCGCGAGAGCTGGTACTACCAGCTTCTTAAGCATGATCAGTCCTTTCACAGATCGAAGTGTTTGCCGGAAAGACAACGACGCCCCCGAACCCAGCGTTCGGGGGCGTTCGTTACGTAATCTCTGCCATGGCGAACCCCCTTTTGCGCGAAGGTGTTCGGACCCGTCCTTCCAAATGGAAGGACTAACGACAGAGGCAGGTTCCTGGCTCTCCTTCCGGTCGCGGAAGGATCACAGTTGCGCGACAGCGCCGGATTCACACCGGCTTCCCTGCTGCCCGCGCCTTGCGACGACGGGCATTCTGTCGGGGTGCGCTATTCAGTTGTGCAGCGAGCGTACCACCGCCGTAGCCGCGCCGTCAAGCGTGTATTAGCTCCGCCTGAGATCGGCATTAAGAGAGCACGGCTCCAAATCCCTGCTGACGGACAAATCGCGAACTTGGCTACGCTCCTCGACATCCAAACGGAAGCAACCCATGACTACGCCCTCCTCATTGCGCACCTGCCACAAGTTAAGGACGCCAAGCGCGCCGTTTGCCGAGCGTTTGTCTCCAGCCTCGACCCACGTAACGAGGTGCTCCTCATCGCATCCGCCTCCGCATGCGTGGAAACGCAGTCTCTCTTGTGTATTGTTGGTCAAGTCGACAGCGTATGTGTCGCCTTCGATGTCGTTAAGAAGAACGAGTCCAGTCAGAGCCACACTTACAGCTACTACGATCACCAGCATCCGTAATGGATGCCGCTTTGCGGTGGACCAAAGCGGACTCATGCGTCACTCCGAGCCTAAGCTTTCGACTATCCCGCCAGCTCCGGTACGCCGTCTTTGTACAACAGCGTGTTCGTGTGCATCGATGTCACGCGCGCGCCCGGCGTCAAGATGCCTGCGAAGTTCAGCGGATCGACGGCGTTCACTAGCACCGATTCGTCTTGCTTCGCGGTGCGCCGCACGCGCCGCAGCGATTCGACAGCCTCCGGCCGCGCGAACTGCTCGCCGTACATGCCCGCGACGAAGCGCCCGCCGCGCACCGTCCCGCGCGCCTCCATGCTCCGCAGCGCGCGCAGCACGTCTCGCCACGGCACGACGAAGCTCTCGCGCTCCATGACGTCGCGGAAGATCACGCCGTAGCGGAACAAGAGCTGCTCCGCCCACAGCGACGCGAGCTGCTCCACGCTCATCGATTCGCCGAGCGGCCCCGGCAGCGGCGACCAGCGTCCCGCCGGCACGCCCGCCGTCATCGAGCGCAGTGCGGGCGCCTCCCGCCTCGGGCGGGGCGCCTTCTTGCGCAGCGGGCTCATCAACGATCGCAGCGCCTGGAAGCCGTCCGCCGTCACGAGGCCTCTCGCTACCAGCTCCCACAACCCGCGTTCGACATCCGTCGGCAGCCGTCGCACTCCCGCGATGACGTCGTCGTAGAACAGCGCGCCCTGCGCCCGCAGCAGCTCCAGGATCTCGTGCGCTGCGCCCTTCTCCGGCACCTCCGGCGTCTCGCCGTTGCGAATGCCCGCCATCAGCCACGACAGGTCGCCGCGCCGCGCGAGCGAGATCAGCGTCGCGCTCGATGCCGCCGCCGCCGCTCCGTTCCCGTTCGATGGTTTGCGCAGGCTCAGCCGCCCCCACGACACGTCGCCCGAGAGGCACAGCTCATCCAACCAGGCGCTCTTGTAGTCCGCGACGCGCGCCGGCAGCAGGTGGCGTTCCCACGCGAGCGCCGGCGCCTCGAAGCCCTCCAGCTGCGCGATCGCTTCGAGCAGCCCGCGCTTGCCCTCGAGCTGCGTGCCTGGCGCAACGTGCTGCCAGCGCAGCAAGAACCGCAGGAAGTCCTGCGCGGAGACCGGCTCGATCTCCTGCCGCAGCCGGTCCATCGTGTAGCGATGGATGCGCGCGAGCAGCCGCCGGTCGCAGAACTCCTCACCTTCTACATCGCGGCGGAAGTCGCCGCGCAGCACGACGCCCTGCCCTTCGAGCTGCGCCAGCCCCGAAGCGATGCGTCCCGGCGGCAACAGCGTGCGTTGCGAAAGCTCCGTTACGGTCGCCGGTCCCAGGCTCTCGACGTGTCCGCGCAGGAGTGCCACGAGCGCTTCGTCCTCCGTCACGCTGGAGAGCAGCCCCAACGGCAACGAAAGCTCCGGCGTCACGCTCGCGTTCGGATAGAGCGCCTCCACCATCGAGAGGTTCTCGGCCGCGAACCAGAGCTGTTGGTCGTCGGTCTCAAGCGCGGCCGCTCTCCTATTCGACACGAGTTCTTCGAACCAGTCCTTCCACGCCCACACGTCTTCCGCGCGAACGGCGATGAGGCTCAGCAGCGCATCGTGCACTTCCTCCGCGTCGCGGGCTTGCGGCCACGTCTCCTCCACCACGCGCTCGATCGCCTGCTTATCGAGCTGCCCCAGGTCGCGCGCGCTCTCCGGCAGCGTGCGGCGCAGCGTGACGGCGCGCGCGCGCCGCTCCTCCAGCGGCGCGTCATCGAGGAACGTGTACGGCTTCGAGTTCAGGATCTCGTAGGCGAACGGCGAGGGCTCGGTCGTGTCCTTCGTGTGGAGCCGCACCTCGCCTCGCTCGATGCGCCCCAGCAGCTCCGACAGCCCGTCGATGTCCATCGCCTCGTGCAAGCAGTCGTGGAGCGTCTGCCGCACAAGCGGGTGGTCCGGGATCTCGACCGGTCCCGCGTTGTTGTCCTGGCACGCCACCTGCTGCGGGAACGCTGCCGCTAGCAAGTCGTCGGAGCGCATGCGCTGCAGCGGCGGTGGCACTTTCTTGCCGCCGCGTTGTCGCACCACCGCCAGCGATCGCGTCGCGTTCCAGCGCCAGCGCGCCCCGAAGAGCGGCACCTGCAGCAGCGCCTGCTCCAGCGTGTCGAGCAGCGTATCCGAGCGCACCAACGAGAAGATGTCCTCCAGCGGGAAGCTATGCTGCGGCCCAATCGAGAGCAGGATCGCGTCGTCGCTTGCCGCCGCCTGCAGCTCGAAGTCGAACGTGCGGCAGAAGTTCTTGCGCAGAGCGATCCCCCACGCGCGATTGATCCGGCCGCCGAACGGCGCGTGCACGACAAGCTGCATCCCGCCCGAGTCGTCGAAGAAGCGCTCGAGCACGATGTCCTGCTGCGTCGGCACGACACCGATCGCCTCGTGCTCCGTCCGCACGTACGCGACGATCTGTTCGGCGGACGGCTTCGAGAGCCCGATCTCGCGCACGAGCCACGTCGCCGGGTCGTGCCCGTTCGACAGGTCATCGATGATCGCCGTCCTCAGGTTCGAGACCTCCTCCGACAGCTCCACCGTCCGCGACGGCGCCTCGCCCAGCCAGAACGGGATCGTGGGCGGCTGCCCGTGCGCGTCTTCGACACGTACCGTCCCCGCCTCGATGCGGCGGATGCGCCACGAGGTCGTGCCAAGCATGAAGATGTCGCCCGCCATGCTCTCGATTGCGAAGTCCTCGTTCAGCGTGCCGATGAACGTCCCCTCCGGCTCCAGCACGACGCGGTAGTCCGCCACCTCCGGGATCGCGCCGCCGCCCTCGATCGCCGCCAGCCGCGCGCCGCGCCGCCCGCGCAGCATGTTGTTGATCCGGTCTCGATGCAGGTATGCCGCGGCACGGCCGTTGCCCAGCTGGATGCCCTCGCTCATCATCTCGACGATCTCGTCGAAGTGACGCCGCGACAGCTCAGCGAACGGCGTAGCGCTCCGCACGAGATCGAACAGGTCGTCTTCGCGATAGTCTTCGCACGCGCACTCCGCCACGATCTGCTGCGCCAGGATGTCGAGCGGCGCGACGGGCGGGTTCAGCCTATCGAGCCGTCCCGCGCGCACCGCGCGGACCAGCGCCGCGCACTCGACCAGCTCGTCGCGCGTCGTCGGAAAGAGCCGGCCCTTCGGTGTTTTAGCGAGCGCGTGCCCCGACCGGCCGACGCGCTGCAGGAACGTCGCCACGCTGCGCGGCGATTCGAGCTGGCACACCAGATCGACCGCGCCGATATCGATGCCCAGCTCCAGCGAAGCCGTCGCGACGAGCGCCTTCATATCGCCGGCCTTCAGCCGCTGCTCGAGCAGCAGGCGCCGGTCCTTCGACAGGCTCCCGTGGTGCGATGCGACGTGCTCCTCGCCGATACGCTCGCTCAGGTTGTGCGCGACGCGTTCCGCGAGCCGCCGCGTGTTGACGAAGATCAGCGTCGTCTGGTGCTCGCGGATAAGCTGCGCCAGCTTGTCGTAGATATCGCCCCAGTGCTGGTGCGAGCACACCGCCTCCAGATCGATCGGCGGCGTCTCGATTGCGAGATCGAGGTCGCGCTGGTGCCCCGCATCGACGATCACGCAGTCATTCCCAGGACCGCCGCCAGCGCCCGCAACCACAGGGTTCCTCTTGTCATCCTGAGTCCTTCCGAAGTCTTCTCTGTCATCCTGAGCGAAGCGAAGGATCTGGCCCCTCGACGAAGCGTTACTTCCGCCTTCCGCGATCCCCGGGGCAGTCCCGGGCGGGGCCTCGTTCCTTGTTCCTTGTTCCTTGTTCCTGGGGGGGCTGGGACTTGGGGCGGCGCCCACCAAAAACCGCGCCGCATACTCGATCGGCTTCACCGTCGCCGATAGCCCTACGCGCGACGGCCGCTCCGCCGCTATGTGATCGAGCCGCGCCAGCGACAACGAGAGGTGGCTGCCGCGTTTATCGCGTACGAGGGCGTGGATCTCGTCGACGATGACCGTCTTCGTCGTACGCAGCACCTCTCGCGCTCGCGCCGACGTCAACATCAGGTAGAGCGATTCCGGCGTCGTGATCAGAACGTGCGGCGGCTTCCGCACGATCCCCTGTCGCTCCGCAGGCGACGTGTCGCCCGTGCGCACCGCCGTGCGGATCGCGGGCGCAGGATAGCCCAGCTCCATCGCGATCTCGGAGATCTGCGCGAGCGGTTCTTCCAGGTTGCGCTGGATATCGTTGCTCAGCGCCTTGAGCGGCGAGATGTAGAGGACATCGATCTCGTCCGCGAGCGGCCCCTGCTCCGCGCGCCGCAGCAGCCTATCGATGGCGACCAAAAACGCCGCGAGCGTCTTGCCGGAGCCAGTCGGCGCGGCGATCAGCGTATCGCGGCCGGCGAGTATTTCCGGCCACCCGCCCTCCTGCGCATCGGTGGGCGCGGCGAACCGCCGCTGAAACCAGACCTGAATCGCGGGATGAAACGCCTCTAGAACGGACATCACGTTGCTCAGTCTACCCTCCTTAGAGAGGAGCCCGTTCGCCTCCTAGTTCCCCTCTCCCTCCTGCGGGAGAGGGGCCGGGGGTGAGGGCGGCGCTGGAACCACGTGCGGATGGCGGGATGGAAGCTATCGAGGACGGCCATCGTAGCGCTTCCCTAGATTCATTTTGAAAGTTCGTTTGGTAAAAACGCGCGTTTTCTGTTTATGCATATGATCGTTTGAATATCGCCCCGAGGCGACCCATCGCGCCCCCTTCGCCGTAGCGAAGGGGAACAAGTGGCGCGAATGTAATAGCACAGTTGTGCGGGAGGCGGCAAGCGGCGATGCCTAATTCGGTATACTCCGGCCACTCGCGCCTGGCCCCTGACAGTGGCGGAGGCTGAGGTTTCGGCATGGCTCTCCCTTCTGCACCCTCTAACCCGCTCGCATCGCTGGCGCGTACGCCGTTCGTCGGCCGCGAGAGCGAGACGGCGCTCTTGCACCTAAAGCTGGACGAGGCGCGCGCCGGGCGGGGCGGGATCGTGATGCTCACCGGCGAGCCGGGTATCGGGAAGACACGTACCGCAGAGGAGTTCGCCGAGCGCGCGAGCGGCGAAGGCGCAGTCATCCTCTGGGGCCGCTGCTACGAAGGCGACTGGACGCCCCCGTATGGCCCCTTCGCGGAAGCGATCGCCACGTACGCCCGCGACGCTGACGCCGGCGCGCTTCGCGCCGACCTCGGGTACGGCGGCCCTCCTCTCGCGCGGCTGGTTCCCGCGCTCCGCGAGAAGCTATCCGGCATCGAGGAGCCGGTGTCGCTCCAGCCAGACGAAGAGCGCTTTCGTTTGCTGGATGCCGTGTCGCAGTTTCTCATAGCAGCGTCACAACGCTCGCCGATCGTCCTCGTCCTGGACGACCTGCACTGGGCCGACAAGGGCACCATCGCGATGCTCCGCCACGTCGCGCGCTTCGCCAAGCAGAACCAGCTACTGCTCATTGGCTGCTACCGCGATGTCGAGCTGGAGGAAGGGCATCCACTCACTCCCGCGCTCGCTCAGTTGCGCGGTGAAACGGTGCTAGCGATCGTCTCGCTTGGCGGCCTCGAGCGCCACGAAGCCGGCAATCTCATTTCGATGGTGGCCGAACAAGCGCTTCCGGAAGACTTCGTTTCCGTGATCGGTCGCGAGACCGCCGGCAACCCATTCTTCATCCGCGAAGTGCTGCTGCATCTCGCGGAAGCCGGCGCGCTCTACCAACTGAATGGTGAGTGGAGGGGCAACGCGTTACTCATCACGGAAACCGGGCTTCCCGCAGGTCTCCGCGAGGCGGTCCAGCAAAGGCTTTCGCGGCTGTCGGACGACGCGCGCGCGTTGCTCCACGTCGCGTGCGCGTTCGAAGGTGATTTCCCATTCGCTGCTGTCTCTGCGACAGCCAACCTCAGCGACGAACAGGCGCTGGCTGCGCTCGATCAGGCGTTAGCAGCGCAGGTCGTTCAGGCAGGAAACGGCCCTGAGCTCTATGCGTTTACACACGCGCTCGTTCGCCACACGCTCTACACAGAGCTGAGTTCATCGCGGCAGGTCCGGCTGCATCGAAGCGTCGCAGAGTTTTTGGAAGCGTTCTACGAAGACCGTATGGGCGAGCATGTCGCAGAAATTGCCTACCACTTTCACCAGAGCCGCAGCCTTCCCGGTGGGGAGCGAGGCGTCGACCACGCAATTGCCGGGGCCGACCGCGCCGAGGCAGTGTACGCGTACGAGTCCGTCGCGACCTTCCTGCACATGGCGCTGGATTTGCTCCCAGAGGACGATCCGCGCCTCGCACGCCTACTCGGACGGCTCGCGGTGGCGCAGACTCTATCGACTGAGCTTGAGTCGGCGCTACAGACGGCGAGTCACGCCGCAGATCTCATCGCAGCCGCCGAGGGCGATGACACGGCGGCCGAATTCGTGGCTGACTTGGCGGCGATTACATTTGATGCCGGCTACCAGGCGGGAGCGTGGACGCTGGCCACGAAGGGCTTGCAGTTAAACGGCAAGAAGCGGGACGTGACGTGGGCAAGACTGATGGAGTGGGACCTGCAGCGACAGTTGGCCGAGGACCCGGCAAGTCTCGGTGTACCCGTCGTTACACGAGAGGTCATGGAGGTGGCCTCTCTCATAAAGTCGCTCCCCGAGAGGCGATCGGGCGCGTTCTTGGTAGCTTCGAGAGAAGAGATACTGACCTCAACCTACAGCGACGAGCCCATGCTTCTGATGAGTTGGGCCGGCGAGTACCGCCGCGCCATTCCCATGCTTGAACAGCGAGCCGACGCGTGCGAACGGCAAGGGCAAATCGGCCGCGCCGTGTACGACTGGTCTCACGTTTGCTACGGCTACGCCGCCCTTGGAGATCTCGACCGTGCGCGCGACGCCTATGAACATGCGAAGGAGCTGGTGAGCAGGCTGCCGGGGCCATCGGCTCACGCATTGCAGGTGATTGTCTGCCTTTCCGCGATCAACGTCATGACCGATCTCGACAATCATGAAGTGCCCGTGCTGTTTGAATCGCTGCTGGCCAGTCACTCGGCTGCTTATCAGTATGCGTTTGCCGCATTTCGCGGCGCTGTCGGCGTGAGCTACGCATCTAAGGGAATGAGAGCCGACGCGCTTCGCTGGCTGGAGACCTTGTTGCAGCCGATCGAGCGCGCGCAGGGGGTAGCCGCGTTTTACGGAGTACTCGTGTCCGAGGCCGCGCAAACCTTGTGGCTGCTCAACGCCACAGACCACGCCGGGCTTATCGAGCGAAATCTGAAGGAGAAGATTCTGGCGCCGGACTTTCGCTGCCCCACTCATGATGGCCGCCTCTCGCTCGCGCGGCTCTGCGCCCTCCAGGCCCGCTATCACGAGGCCACCGAGTGGTTCGACAGGGCACGCGACGTGCTCGATGAGCAGGGCGCTCGGCCGCTCCGCGCGATCGTCGACTACGACGAGGCGCTCATGTACGCGCGTCGCGGAAGACGCGGCGACCGCAACAAGGCAGCGCCGCTTCTGGAGGCAGCGCTTGGGCAGTTCCGCGACATCGGCATGCCGGGCTGGACGCGCCTGACGGAAGAGCTGCAGCGGCGGATCATAGACGGCACGGCGGGACAGACGATCCACCCCGACCGCCTCACGCCACGCGAAGTCGAGGTCCTGCGTCTCATCGCGGCCGGCAGGACAAACACCGAGATCGCCTCCGACCTCACGCTCAGCGTCCGTACCGTCGCCCGCCACATCACGAACATCTACACCAAAATCGGCGTCCGGAATAAGGTAGAGGCGACGGCGTACGCGGCCCGCCACGGACTCAAGTAGACCCCTTCACTCACGTTCTCTCGTCCCCTTCCGTCCTCAGCTCTGCGCGTTTGCAGACTCGGTCTAGCACACGCCGCGCCGAATAATCCGCCCCTAACCTACGCGTTTCGTTCGATGATGACCCACCCCCGGAGGCGAGATGATAGCGATGTCGGGGATCGCCGGACGCACGGCCCCGCCGCCGTGGCGCCTGGCGGTCCCCTGACGAGAACACTCCCCGGGGGAAGGAGGCAAGTGCGGCAACATGTCGGGACCCCGCAACACACGCACGAGGAAAGGAACGTTGCAATGAAATCCAGAACCATCTTGCTAGCTCTCGCCATCGGCGCGCCGCCCGCCGCGTGTACCAACGGATAACGATCTGTGAAGCGTTAGCTGGGTCACAGACAGGCATGGCAAACCGCGCTTACGATACGCGCGACAGGCGCCAGGAAAGAGGCACCTGAAGGTGGGAGGATAGGAAGGAGAGGAGCACGTAGGGAGCTTTACAAAGCAGCACCGAATGCATGAACCTCTGAGACCGATTGGAATTCAAGGAGACTGGTAGTGATGAGATTACGCAACACTCTGACCATCCTGGGCCTCGCCGCCCTTGCAGCCGTGCTGTCCACCAGCATCGTCTCGTTCGCGCCCGGAGGCGCACGGCCAGCCCTGGCGGCAGCGGGCTGCGCGGACATAGACGGTGACGGGAACCACCGCATCATCGATGCGGTGATGATCAACGACTACTACGGCTCAAACGTGCCGCCAGCCCCAGTTCAGGTGGATATGAACAAGGACGCCGTCATCGACCTCTTTAACGACATCTTTACCGCCCTCTTCGCCTATCAGACGCCAACGGGCTGCCAGGGAAGCGCTCTCTCCAAGAGCACTTCGTCGGCCGGCGCGCTCGCCGTCGACGCGTACGGAGAGGGGACGGGCGCCAGTGACCTGCTCCAGACGTCTCGCCGCGCCGATGTCGGCGAGACGTTCCATGTCACGGTCCATCTGACCAGCAATCCCGGCATGATCCAAGGCTATGACCTGGAGGCGCACTGGTCTGAGGCACTGCTCGACTTGAACGCTCGCACTGCGGAAGACAACGACTTGCTCGATGAGACTCCCGTGTCCGCTGTAGTCGTACAGCTGGCAAGCCCGGCAGACAACGACTCGGGCAGCGACGCAGCTCTCAAGCTGGGCGCGATGACCCTTCCAGGGGGAGGCACTACCGCGTACACGGGCCCGATAGCCCAGCTTGAGTTCACATGTGAGGCGGCAGGCACCGCAACCGTTTCTCTCTCGGCAGCACCGAGCACGATGCTGGTTGCCCCAAGCGCAACGCAGTACAACCCGTCGGTGGCGAGCGCGACCGTGATCTGCCAGAACCCGGGCGCCTTGAATGTGACCGGCAACTGGTTCGTTGACATCGCGGGCGACAACACGGGCACGTGCACGGCGCACCTAACCCAAACAGGGACCGCTGTCACCTCGCTCGCCGAATGCCTCGTCACCAGCGGCGTGTCGCAGCTCTTCAACGATCTGTCCGGCTCGATCAACCTTGGCACCGGGAACCTCGCCCTCACCGGCTCCGGGACGAACTGCGCCGCCATCACGGTCGATGCGGATGTCAACGCTGCCAGCAACTCGCTGAACGGGACCTGGGACTGCGGCGCCTTCAGCGGCACGCTGGGCGGCACGATCGAGCACGACGGCGACGGCATCGAAGACAACATCGATACCGACCCGAGCACGTTCTCGAGCGCGTTCAACGACGGCGCCGGGACGACGGGCACGGTGACCGCCCGGAACGGACTCACGGCAGTCGTGCGCGATGCCCCGAACCCCTCGGGCGTGCGCTACATCGCCATCGGCGGGCCTGGCGGTCCGGCCATGTTCAGTACCGCCTGCACTCCGGTTGCGACCGACTCCCTGGATCCGTACGACAACTTCCTCCGCACGTGCGGGAGCGTGGAGACGACCGTCTACGTCGGGCCGGTGACGACCACTATTGGCGGCTATGTCATGTCGGCACCTGCCGGCGCCGTGGTCACGGTACAGGACGTCGGCGGCGGCGACATCCAGTTCTTCAACGAACCGAGCAGCAGCGCGTCAATCAACGTCGCGGGAATAATCCTGGCGCCGGGCAACGCTGTCCAGACGATCCCCGACTCCGACGGCGATGGCCTCGATGACATCACCGAAGGGACCATCGGCTCCACGGTGGGCGATACCGACAGCGACGATGACGGCATTCCCGATGGCATGGAGTACGTCGGCTTCGGGACCGATCCGACCGAAATCGATAGTGATAACGACGGTTGCAAGGACCCGGCCGAGCTCGATGACAACGAAGAGTTGGGCGGGCGCAGGAGCCCGACCAATCCCTACGACTTCTATGACGTCGACGGGAACAAAGACATCGACCTGTTCATCGACATCTTCGGAGTCGCTGGAAAGTTCGGCCTGCAGCTGGGCGATCTCGACTACATCGCGGCATTCGACCGTTCTGCGCCGCCCACGAGCCTGGGGGAGCTCAACCCCAACAAGCGCGAAGGGTGGGACATGGGCCCGCCGGACGGCCTTATCGACCTGTTCAACGACATCTTCGGCGTCGCGTTCCAGTACGGGCACAACTGTACGTAGCTGGCGTTACCTCTCGCCGAGAGTTGGGAGGCCCTCCGATTCGTCGGAGGGCCTCCTCGGCATGTGGCCAGCGGCCGCCCCTTCCAACCTTAACGCGCACAGTAGCGTTGCTGGGTTGCCCTATACGCCACTTCGACACGACCGTCCTTTAAACGGAGGAGCCCTCAACGACTACCCGGACACCTTCGCCGGCGTCCAGCAGACGAATGGCGCGGCCCCCGCCGTGCTGAGCATCACGCGCTCGCCGGGAGCGTGACGCGGATGCGGGACCCACTCCCAACCTCGCTCGTGATGTCCAGCTTGCCGCCGGCTTTCGCGGCGCGTTCTCGCATCGAACGCAGGCCCAGGTGCCCCGCGAAGTCCGCGGACGGGTCGAAGCCGACGCCGTCGTCGCGCACTTCGAGTGACAGCGAGCCATCGACGGCCTCCAACGTCACCCAGACGCGCTTCGCCCGCGCGTGCTTCGCGATGTTGTGCAGCGCCTCCTGCGCGATCCGGTAGATGGCCTCCTTTACCCGGAGCGAGGCGTCGGGCTCCGGTGGCGCGTTGAACTCGATCTCGAGCTCGTGACGCACGCGGGCAGCCGCGATCTGCCTCTCGAGCGACGCCACGACGCCCTCGCTCTCGAGCGACTCTGGCCGCAGCTCGAAGATCAGCGCGCGCATCTCGGTGAGTCCTGCTTCCGCGAGGGAGAGGACATAATCGAGCGGTTCCGCAGCTTTCGATGCGTCCTGATCGAGCAGCGTACGGGCGGTGCGAGCGCCCAGCGCGATACCGTAGAGCGCCTGCGAGACCGAGTCGTGCAGCTCGCGCGCGAGTCGTTGGCGCTCCTCGAGCAACGCAGCCTGCTGGGCGCGTTCGTACAGCGCAGCGTTCTCGATGGCGACGGCGGCGCGTTCGGCAAGCGCCGTGAAGAGGCGTTCATCGTCCTTGCTGAATTCGTGCGGCCGGGTGTATCCGATGCCGAAGCCTCCCAAGACGCCGCGCGCGGGCGATTTGATCGGGACCTCAACCGAAAGGGCTATGCCTTCGCGCTGAGCGATTTCGTACACCAGCCGTTCTTCAACAAGAGTTGTCCCCGACAACGGCAAGTCTCTATGGATGACTAGGTCGAAGTCGTCCGGGAGCGAACCATGGCCTGGCCGCGTCAGAGCGGTCTTGAACAGCTCGACCGATTCCGTCGACATATTCCTGGAAGCGCGGAGTTGAGCTTCTCCGCGATCTCGGTCCCAAATGGTCACGAGGCTCTTATCTGCTCCGAGCAAGTCCACCGCGACATCCACCAGCGCCTGCAGCACTTCATCCAGATCGAGGGAGCGGAACAGCTCGGCGTCGGCGCGGAGGAGAGCATCCAGCTCTCGCGTGCGGTCCTCGACGCGGCGCTCCAGCAAGAGCTCCGACTCGCGGAGCTTTTCCACCATGGTGTTGAACGACCCGGCCAGCGCGCCTAGCTCATCGCGCCGATCGAGCGCTACCCGCACGCTCATGTCGCCCGCGGCGACCGCGCGCGTTCCCGCCGCGAGTTGCTGCAGCGGCGCGACAAGGAGGCGGCGGTTGAGCCACGTTGCGCCGGCGAGGCCGGAAACGAAGAGCGCCCCCATCGCGATGAGCATGAACTGGAAGGTGCGGTTCCCTTCCTCGTCGATGCCCGCGGTGATCGTCGCGGCCTGCGCCGTCACCTCCTCGACGGGGGCAGCGACCGCGATACTCCCGCCAATCGGCGACATCGGCGTATGGGCGATGAAGAACTCTTCGCCATCCAGCAGCACGTGGTCACTGACGAGGGCCTGTCCCGCCTGGCCGGCCTTCATCGCGTCGAGCACGGCCGTCAGCTCGGCATTCTCCTCAGCCTCCCTACTGAGAAGCCCGTACGCGGCCGTCTGCATGATCTCGCCTTCGCTGTCCACATAAAACGTGAACCCGCTCGCGGTCGGCTTGAGCTGGTTGATCTGTTCGACAAGGCTGGCAATCGAAAGGTCGACCTCGAAGATGCCACGGAACGTGTCATCGCCGTCGTAGATTGGTGTCTGCGCGGTGATGACCAGCCCTCTGCCCTGGAGGTCCTCATACGGGGGCGTCCAGACACTCTCACGTTCGGGATTGGCAACCGGACCAAAGCGGTCGTCGAAGTCGGATACGTCGAGTTCAGCTGGTGTGGTTTCCTGGATGCCGATCGGCGGGTAGTACCGGCCTACGCCATTGAGTCCCACGAAGATGATGGCAAAAGGATGAAAGGCATCGCCGCTGAGCTGGCCCGGAAAGCCCTCCGCCAGGGCCGGCAGGAGGGCATCGAGCGGCGCTGAGTATTCGATGTCGTCGATGATATCCTCGTCCAGCTCGACAACGTGGTTCGGCACGACGACGTCCGAGACGCGGTTGGGGTCGGGGTCGTACCAGACGCCATCCTCCGTCTTGACGAAGCGCGATACGTCGTACGGCGCCGAGGCGCCGGTCGCCTCGAAGTCCTGGAGGTAGTGGCCGGCGCGCTGTCCAACCTCAGCGGCGTACTCGATCTGCAGGGCGCCCGCGTCCGCAATCCCGCCGACGAGCGCCTGCAGCGCTAGCTTGCCTTCCTCTTCGAGGGCCTCCTGGCTGCGCTGATTCGCATTGTCTTGGGTACGGTTAAAGCCGTAGAGGAAGATGGCGGAGGTCGCCGAGCCGAGCACCAGCAAGAAGATGAGCAGCGCAATGTTGAGCTTGAAGCCGAGAGAGAGATTCTGGAATCGCACGGCGGCTCTCGCCTATTGTGTCGTTTCGAGCTTCGCCAGCCCGATCTGCGCCGCGTAGAGCGCCGCCTGCGTGCGGCTCTGGACGCCCAGCTTCATCAGAATGTTGCTGACGTGCGTCTTTACGGTCTTCTCGCCGATCGTCAGCTCCGCCGCGATCTCTTTGTTCGCCTTGCCCAGCGCCAGCAGGCGCAACACGTCCGTCTCGCGCTCAGTGAGCGACTGCGGGCTCTCGGGCGCGCGCACCTCTCGTACGAGCCGGGCGGCCGCCTGCGGCGAGAGCTGGACCTGCCCCGCCGCCGCCGCCTTGATCGCGCGGCAGAGCTCGTCGGCCTGCGTGTCCTTGAGTAGGTAGCCGATCGCGCCCGCCTTCACCGCGCCGACGACCGATGCATCTTCGAGGACGCTCGTCAGCGCGATTACCTCGGTATCCGCCAGCTCGCGCCGGATCGCCTCGATCGCGGTCACGCCGTCCATCACGGGCATCAGCAAGTCCATCAGTACCACGTCCGGGAGCAGCTCGCGCGCCAGCTCCAGCGCCCTCGATCCGTTCTCCGCCTCCCCGACCACCTCCAGCTCCGGATCGAGCGCGAGGAACATGCGCAAGCCCTGTCGGACCACGCTGTGGTCGTCGGCGATGAGGATGCGTATCGGCATGAGAGCACCAGTATACACGCGCCCTCCGCCTTTCGACGGAGGCCGGGCATCCGCCGGAGGCCTAGCTCCTGACCCGCCCAGCGCTGGATACCAGCGAAGGTGCCAGAGGCGACAATGACCGTGTCATGAAAACCATCCGGCTCCTACTCGTAGACGATGAAGCGGCCATCCGGCGCGGACTTCGCATGCGGCTCGCGATCGAGCCGGACGTCGAGGTTGTCGGAGAGGCTGTCGACGCGTCTTCCGCAGTGGAGATGAGCCGGCAGCTCGCCCCGCACGTCGTCGTGATGGACATCGAGCTGCCGGGTCTGGACGGCATCGCCGCCACCATCGCGCTCCAGCAGCTCGCTCCGGCTCCGGCCGTCGTCATGCTCAGCATGCACGACGACGCCAGCACGGTAGCGCGGGCGCTGGCCGCCGGCGCCGCCGGCTTTGTGGCCAAGCAGCACGCGGACGGCGCGCTGCTTTCGGCGATCAGGCGCGCTGCGCAAGGAGAGGAGGGGAGTGATGCGTGACGCCTAAGCGACTTCTCTCGACCGAATACGACATCCACATTCACACTACAGAAAGGAAGGACCAGATGACACTCACACTACCGGGTAGAAGGCAGCGGACGCAGGCGGAGACGCCGGCGCCGTCCCCCATCAACGCCATCGTCGAAGTCATCGACGTGGTCAAGAGCTACGCCAGCGGCGACACGAAGGTGCAGGCGCTCCAGGGCGTCTCTCTGACGGTGACGCGCGGCGAGATGGTCGCCGTTATGGGGCCGTCCGGCTGCGGCAAGACGACGCTGCTCAACTGCATGAGCGGCCTCGACCGCGTCACCGAGGGCGTCGTCCGCATTAACGGCGAGGACCTGGCGACGATGAGCGACCGGCAGAAGACGTCCTACCGCGCGCACCACATGGGCTTCATCTTCCAGACGTACAACCTGCTGCCCGTGCTCTCGGCCGTGGAGAACGTCGAGCTGCCGCTGGTGGTCTCAGGCGTGAACACCGGCAAGGCGCGCGAGCGGGCGCTAGCGGCGCTCGAGCGCGTCGGTCTGTCGGCCAGGCCCGAGGCCTATCCGGCGCAACTGTCCGGCGGCCAGCGACAGCGCGTCACCATCGCGCGCTCGCTCGTCAACGACCCGGCGATCGTCTGGGCCGACGAGCCCACAGGCGCTCTCGATTCCAAGACGGCGAACGACCTGCTCGAGCTGATGGAGGGCCTCAACCGCGAGCAGGGACAGACCTTTGTCATCGTTACGCACGACCCCGGCGTGGGACGCCGCTGCCATCGAACGGTCCGCATGAACGACGGCCTGATCGTCGGAGAGGAGAAGAACTAATGGATAAGCTGTTCGGCATCCCAATGAACGCAATCATGGTCGTGCTCGTGGCGCTGTTCGCCATCAGCATCGTGGCCGTGCTGTACATCTTCCTCACCAACCGGGTCATGTTTAAGATGGGGCTGCGCAACCTTCTGCGCCGCCGCCTCCAGACCGGACTGACCGTCCTCGGCCTGATGCTCGCGACGCTGATCATCTCTGCCGCGTTCACGACCGGGGACACCATCGACTACTCCGTCTCCAACGCAATGTACAACCAATGGCAGCGCATCGACTTGGGCCTCAACCTGCGAGGCGAAGACACCGCGCAGAGCACCGATGCGCCCGTCTACTTCCCCCAGGACGCGACCGCAGGGCTCGAGCAGCAGTTCGCGGCCGATCCGGACATCGAAGGCTTCCTGCCCTTCATCTACGAGCCGGTGCCAGGGACGGACCTACGGTCCAGCCTGTCCGAGCCCACCTTCTTTCTCACAGGCGTCGACGGCGCGCGGCTGAGCGCGGTCGGCGGGCTGAGCCTCGTCGACGGCGGCAGCTTCGACACGTCCACGCTCGGTCCGAACGACGCGCTTGTGAACGAGCGTGCAGCCGAGGCGCTCGACGCCAAGGTCGGCGATACGATCGTTTTGCGTGGCTCCGCAAGCGAGATCACGGCGACTGTGGTCGGCATCGTCAACGAAGAGCAGGCCACGGGTAACCTCGGCGGGTTCGATAACGGTAGCCGCCCGGGCGGCATCGTGATGCCGATGGCGACCGTGCAGCTAGCGACGGGCCACCCCGGACAGATCAACTACCTCGGCATCACGCTAACGGGCGGAGTTCGCGGCAGCCTATCGCACGCGGAAGACGCGGCCACCCGGGTCGAGACGTTCGTCCGCAGCGACGCCGGCCAGCAGCTCATCGGTGTCGAGAGCGCGAATGCCGCTGTGGAAACCTCCAAGCTAGACGGCGTGGACGAGGCCGAGCAGATCGGCAACATGTTCACGTCGTTCTTCATCATCTTCGGGCTCTTCTCCATCGCTGCCGGGATCATGCTGATCTTCTTGATCTTCGTGATGCTGGCTGCGGAACGGAAGCCGGAGATGGGGATGGCTCGCGCGGTCGGCGCACAGCGCAGCAACCTCGTGCAGTCCTTTCTGGCGGAAGGCGTGTCCTACAACGTGCTGGCGGGCGTCGTCGGCTGCGCGCTCGGCGTGGCCGCGTCGGTAGCGCTCGTCGTCGGCTACCTCCGTTGGGAACTCGGCGGCGACTTCGACTTCATCACCGCACACGTAACGGTCCGTTCGCTCATCGTGAGCTACTGCTTGGGCGCGGTCATCACGTTCCTCACCGTCGTTATCGCATCGATCAAGAACAGCTCGGTGAACATCGTCTCAGCGATTCGTGGTACGCCGGAAGACGAGTCGCCGGAGCCGCACCGCAACGTGAGTTGGCGCTGGGTCGCGTTGAGCGTGCCGGCCATGGTCGTGCCGCCGCTCGGCCTGTGGTTTCTGCTCCGCAAGGGCTTCAACGTCTCTTGGGCGTGGATCCTCGGCGCCGGTGGCATCGCTCTCGGCCTGCTGTGCATCTACGGCGCTAACAGCAACGGCTCCGAGTTCCTCTTCTCCTTCGGTTTCTCCATCCTTCCGCTTTCGGTCGCGGGGATCGCGGCGCACTACAAGGCGCCGGCGCGCGTCACCTGGACGCTGGTCGGTATGCTGCTGGGCGCATACTGGATGTCGCCCGTAAACGTAGGCGAGAAGCTACTCAGCCGCGAGTTCACCAGCGATATCGAGATGTTCGTCGTATCGGGCATCATGGTGGTGATCTCGTTCACGCTGATCATCATCTTCAACGCCCGCCTGCTCACGAGCCTCTTCCAGAACAAGAACGGCAGCGCCTATCGCAAGGCCGCGCTCGTCAGCCTTGCAGCGATTGCTACGGCCGCCGTTGGAGTCGCGCTGGGCGACGCTGCGGACGGAATCGGTCAGGTTGCCTATCTTGTGGCCGGCTTGCTCGGACTGGCGGCGGGCTTCGTGCTGGTCTCCGCGCTGTTCCCGGGCGTCACGCCTGCGCTCAAGATGGGCGTGGCGTACCCGCTGGCCAACCGGTTCCGCACAGGAATGACCATCGCGATGTTCTCCCTGATCATCTTCTCGCTCACGACGTTCACCATCGTCGTGTCGAACTTCAACAGCGCGCTCAGCGGCTCGGAAGCGACGGGTGGCTGGGACGTCATCGCTACAGCGAACCGCAACGGCAACCTCGACGACGTCGCCGGTGCGCTGCGCAGCGCCGGGGCGCCAGAAGCGAACCAGATCGAGTTGTCGGGCCGCGTCACGACCGCCACCGGGAGCGAACAGGTACGCCGCCCCGAGGCAGCAGAGTGGTCGACGTTCCCGGTCCTCGCGATGGATGATGGGTACCTCTCGAACCCGGAACTCTCACTCGAAGCGCGCGCCAACGGTTATGAGAGCGACGCGGCCGTGCTCCAGACTCTTCAGCAGACGCCCTACCGGGCCCTGCTGGACGCGGGCACCGTCGATTCGCAGTCCGACGATCCCACGTACGACTGGGATCCCAAGGCCAACGTTAAGGATGGCCGTTTTCAGCCGTTCCAGGTGGAGGTCCGCGATACCGAGACGGGGACGTCGCATGCCGTCACGGTCATCGGCGTGCTGAGCACCAAGCTCGACGCCTCAATCGTGGGTGGCCTCTACGTAAGCGCCTCAACCTATGGCGCGGTCTATGGCGAGCCGGACTACCAGGGCGCATTCATCCGTCTTAACGAGGGCGTGGACGCTCTCGATGCCGCGCGCGGGATCGAAGCGGCGCTCATGACCCAGGGGGTCCAGGCCGACTCGATTGAACAGCTCCTGGGCGACGCCGCTGCGCAAGACCAGGCGTTCAATCGCATGTTTCAGGCGTTCATGGCTCTCGGGCTGGTCGTCGGCATCGCGGCGCTGGGCGTGATCGCCTTCCGCTCCGTTGTCGAGCGGCGTCAGCAGATCGGTATGCTGCGGGCCATCGGCTACCAGAGCAACACGGTTGCCCTGACCTTCGTGCTCGAATGTGCCTTCATCGCGCTGATGGGCATCCTCTCGGGAGTTGTCGGAGGCGTCATCGTCTCGCACAACTTGTTCAGCACGGGACAGTTCGCCGATCAGAATATCAGCTTCGCGATTCCGTGGATGCAGGTGATGGGGTTCGTCGTAGCAGCGTTCGTCGTATCGCTTGCGATGACGTACTGGCCCAGCCGCAGCGCGGCCGGTGTGCCCGTCGCGGACGCGCTCCGCTACGAGTAGCGATCGCAGATATCGAAACCCAGCGGGGGGGGGGGGGGGGGGGGGGGGGGGGGGGGGGGGG
>JBBDXS010000019.1:2887-31163 GCA_040902195.1 Dehalococcoidia bacterium | reverse complement strand
CCCCCCCCCCCTACTTGGTTGTCTCGCTACTCCGACCCGAGTCCGCAACCTTGACGCGCACGGTAGGGTTACTCTATACTCCCCTCGACACGACCGTTCATTAGACGGAGGAGTCGCCCCATGTCCAAGCTCGCAGAGCACATCAAAGAGATGCCCTCGCGCCGGGAGCCGCCCTATACGCCCATCACCGAGATATCCGACGACGACCGCGCCAAGCTCGCCGAGAACCTCGGCCGCGCCGACAACTACGAGGGCGCCCAGCTCCGCGAGCTGATCCAGGCCGACCCGGAAAACCTCGAGTACAAGAAGGCGCTGCTCTGCAGCATCGCCAGCCCCGAGTACGCCGGCATCGACGCGTTCTCGCGCAAGGTCTGCGAGTGGCAGGACTGGGACGTGCCATGGAGCTTGATCATGGCAATCGCGCGCCAGACGTGGGACGAGAGCCGCCACGCCAACTTCGCGACCCAACTGCTCGAGGGGTATGGCGGCCACCTCAACGACTACCCGGACACGTTCGCCGGCGGCGTCCAGCAGACGAACGGCCAGGCGCCCGCCGTCATGGAGGCCGCCTTCAATCAGCCCGCCACGATGCTCTCGATGGTCAACGTCTCGCTTGAGGGCCGTGGACTCACATTCTTCGAGGAGATCTCGAAGCTCGGCCATCGGGTCGGCGATGAGCTACTTGCGCAATGCTACGACTACAACTGGGCCGACGAAGTCACGCACGTCACAATCGGCGACTACTTCGTCAAGGCGCTCACCGCCGACGACCCCGAGGCCGAGCAGCGCGCGCTCCGCGCTCACGCCTTTTTCGAGTACATGACGTCGCAGCGCAGCTCGCTCAGCGAAGACCAGACTGAGGAGCTCAAGGAGTTCTTCGCCGAGGAGATCGGCCGCGCGCATGCGGCCTTCGCCGCCGGCAACGGACAGTCCTAGTGCCCGCCGTCCTCACCATCGATCCCGAGCCCTGCATCAATTGCAGTCTGTGCCGCCGCGCCTGTCCCACCGAGGCCATCCTCTACTTCTCGACGGGCTCTCGCAAGCACGTCATCGATCCTGCCTGGTGCATCGGCTGCGACATCTGTGTCCAGGTCTGTCCCGTCGATTGCATCCAACCGGACCCCGACTACGTGATCGATCCCGCCCAGCTCCAGCTCGCGAAGGAGAAGGCGCGCGTCCACGCGCGCCGCACGCGCGAGATCAAGCTCGAGCGGCAGCGCCGCGCCGTCGCCGCCGTGAGTGGCTCGCATGCCTGAGCTAGCCATCGACCCGCGCAAGATCGGCGGCGCCTTCTCGGTCGACGAGACGGCGCGCCGCGTGATCCACTATCGCTTCGCCGAAAACGTCTGCATGACGACCGCCGCCGCCTGGGCTTCGACCTGCCCCGCTCCAAAAGTAAAGTTCGCGCTCGGCGAGCACTGCTACCAGGACTCGATCCACTCATTCTGGCTCGGCCAGCGTCTGCCCGAGCTGCGCGTCACGGAAGGCACCGACATCGTGGCGCCACCGACGCTGCGCTCATCGTCGAAGGCCGAGCCCCCGAACGAAGAGTTCCTCAAGTTCTGCGAAGCGATGCAGCTCCAGGACGACCAGCTTCTACGCCTCGTCGGGCTCTATCGCGTGCTCAAGACGCACCTGGCCGTTTACTATCGACACCACATCACCGTGACCGACCCCGTCTGCGACGCCCCAACGGTGCGCATCATCAACCACATCCTCCTCGAAGAAGAGGAGCACGTGCGCTGGGGCCAGGCGATCTACGAAGAGCTCGCCGGCACGCCGGAGCGCCGTCGCGCCGCCCTCGAGTGGCAGGCGCACCTCGAAGACCTGCTGATCAAGTCGGGTGGCGTCACCGGCGGGCGCTAGCGCCCTCCCCTCCTACGCCATCTCCACGCCGATGCTGAACGTCGCGGCGTAGCCGTCGCCGCTCTGCGTGATCGGCAGGAGCATCTGGTCGCCGCCGCCCGAGAAGATGTTGTCGTCCGCGTTCCGAACGTCGCGTTCGCCGCGCGTGTTGTACGGCGACTGCGTGTATACCTCGTCCGTCAGGTCGTCGTCGAAGAAGAGCTGCGTGGTGAACTCGTAGCCCGCGGGCGCGTCGGGATCGCTACGGGCCTTCAGGTGGATGTGCACCGCCCGGCCGGAGTACCAGCCCGGGTAGATCGTCGCGAACTGCACCGCGCCGTTATCGTCCGTGACCTGGTAGCCGCGCAGGAACTTCCGCCCCGCCGTGCCGTTCTGCTCCACGTCCGAGTACGCGCCCGCTGCGTCGCAGTGCCAGATGTCGATGAGCGCGCCGGCCAGCGGTACGCATTCGTCGCCGTTCACCTCATAGATGTTCAGCGTCAGCGCGAGCGGCACGCCGTCGGAGACCGAGCCGTCGCTCGGGTCCGCTGTGATGTCGGAGCGGTTCAGCATCTCATCGACGAAGAACGGTCCCTCCGTCATCTCCGGACTCACAATGCACGATAGCGTGGACGGCGCAGGCGTCGCTGTCGCCGCAGCCGATGACGTCGGCGCGCCGGCCGGAGCGCTCGTCGCCGTCGCCGTACCGGACGGTCCGTTGTCGTCCGAGCACCCTACGACGGCAACGGCACCCGCCGCCGCGATCAGCCCGAGCACCTCTCGTCTCGTGAGCTTCTTGTTCAGGTTCGCACACATAGTTCCGTCCCTTCGTCTAGGAGCGTACTTCTTCGTGCAGCATAACCATCATTCGACGCGGATGTGTTACGGAACTGCGACGGGGCTATCCGGTTTCTCGCCGTTGCTTGAACCAGAGGTAGACGATGTAGTCGACGTTCGGAGCCATCGCGCCGAGCTGCACCAGCAGCGTCGAGATGTCGCCGTGGTGGCCGCGTTCGTGGAGGAGCATGTGCGCGAGGATGTCCGCCGCAGTCGCTCGAATCTCGGCAGCCGTGCCTTCAAACATCAGCGCTGCGCGACCGTGCAGCTCTTCGTCCGCCGTCTCTTCGAGGACCCGCTTCAGCCAGCCGCGCGTCCGTTCGCGTATGGCCTGGATATCGTCCCACGACACCAGCGACGCCGCATCCACATCGAGCGCGTTGTCTAGGCCGAGGCGATCGCGCAGCCATTCGTCCCAGGCCACCGCGAGGTGAACGAGTACCTCCCACAACGAGCTCCACCCGGAACCAGCGATGGGCCGCGTGAGCGCATCCGGCGGGAGCTGTTTGAGCGACCGGCCGTACGACTCCCACGTGAACGTCGTGTAGTCGAACAGGTCTTCGAGCGCTGCGCGGTTGTACATCGCGCGACAGCCTATCGCACGTGACCTCTCGCTCACAAAGGCCTGCTATCATCGAACCACAAACGAGGAGGCCGCGATGGAAGAGCCAACAACTCCGGGTCAGATCGTCATCCTGAACGGCGCTCCGAGGTCGGGGAAGTCGAGCATCGTTGCCGTGATCCAGGAGACGTTCGACGGCCCCTGGATGAACCTCGGCGTCGATATCTTTTTCGTCGTGACGCCACCGCGCTGCCGTCCCGGGATCGGCCTGCGCCCCGGTGGAGAGCGGCAAGACCTCGAGCAGCTCGCTCCGGTATTCTACGCAGCCATGTACGAGTCGATCGCCGCGCATGGCAGACTTGGCCTCAACGTCGTCGTCGATGTCGGCCACCACGACGGCTACGCAGTCCCGCGACACATCCTCATCGATTGCGCTCGACGCCTGGCGGACTTGCCCGTCCTTTTCGTCGGCGTCCGCTGCCCGATCGAAGTGATCATGGAACGCCGCCACGTCGCTCAGTCGGGCCGGGAAGGCCAGTATCTCATCGGCACGCCGGACGAGCCGGTCCCGCCTCCGGTGCGTCTCTGGCAAGAGAGCGTCCACGTCCCCGGCATCTACGATCTAGAGGTCGACACCTCAGTGCTCAGGCCCGAGGAGTGTGCTGCGCTGATCCGACAGCATCTCGACAACGGCCCGCCTCCGACGGCCTTCCGCCAGCTCGCCAAACAATGAGAAGACCCGCCTGAGGCGGGTCTTCTCATTCAGAAGGAAGGGACGTCTATCTAGTCGCTGGTGTCGCTGGCGAGGACAGCGCCGGTTGCGGCGTCTCCTCCCCGTCGGTCGCGACATCGACGGCGTAGCCTTCCTCGGAGAGTCCTCTCCGAATGAAGCCGGCGATTCGCCCTTCGTCCTCGACGACCAGGATGTGCATGCTTCCGCTAGAGTACGGGCGCTTAGGCGCAGGGCCGAGGACGCCGCGATCAATCCCTGGTTCCTTGTTCCCCGTTCCTGATTCCTCGAAGAAGCGGCCCTCGGCGCGACGGCAATCGGCTAGGCGGTCTTGCGCAGGCGGCCTATCGCAGACCGCACCCGAGTATAGGCGCCGCTACTTACGACTCGCAGCCCCATTCTGACATACGGATGCGTCTCTAGTTTCCTCAACCGTTCCTTAGCGAACCGCAGCTCCGATTCCAGGAGGACCGACGGCGCTGCGTCCCACTCCGGAGGGATCCGGTCTTCGAATCCCTCATGAGCGTAGACAAGCCACGTCTGCTGAGCTGGATGCGGCCATTGAACAGCGCGGCACGCAAACCCCTGCTCTGCAGCGAGCCCCATCATGGTCTCCATGGTGTACGAGACGCAGCCCGGGTAAACCCAGTCCGTGCCGGCGTAGTCGTCATCTCCCTCGCAGAACGTTGCGGTCATCAGGCCGCCGGGCTCTAACACCGCGCTCGCTTCCGCCAGGCACGCGCGCACCTGCTGCAGGGACGCGTGAGAGAAGATGGACTGGGCCAGGATGAAGTCGAACTGCTGATCGAGCTCCCTCAACTGGAAGTCGCTCGTGTTGCTGAAGACCGGCCGCTTCAACGAGACCATCTCGTCTCCGACCTCGTGAGCGATCCCTTCCTCGATCAGCCACTGCTCCGGCTCGACGCCGTAGTAACGCTCGGGCAGCAGGAACGGGATGAAGAGGCGCCCGGCCCGCAGCGAGCCACAGCCTACGTCCAGCAGGTAGCTGTCCTGTCGCAGGCCAAGGAAGGTGAGCAGGCTGAACTGCAGGGCGCCCATCACGTCATACGTCTCGGGCGGGCCGACGAAGGCGCGGTAGTTGCGGGCGCCGATCGGTATCGGCTCGAGCGGCCGCTCGGGCCGCGGCGAGAGCACAGCGTGGCGATCTTCCATCTTCATAGCAACCTCGGCTGCTCGACTCCTAATCGAAGGTTCGGCATGCCGGGGCCGTTCACACACCCCGCCCAGCGCCTAATCTGGGCCTCGCTTCCAAAAATAGGGGCCCCGCATAGCAGCGGTGCACCTCCCCGCGATCCGCTAGAATACCCCCGCCATGGCCCATCGAGAGCGTCGCCACGATCAATCCCTTGTTCCCTGCTCCTGGTTCCTCGTTCCTGAGGTTCGCTCGTGAAATTCGGGCTCTTCTACGAACACCAGCTCCCCAAGCCCTACGACAAGGACCAGTGGGACCCCGACGACGAGCACAAGCTGATCAAGAACGCCCTCGACCAGATCGAGCTGGCGGACGAGCTCGGCTTCGACTACGTCTTCGAGGTCGAGCACCACTTCCTCGAGGAGTACGCCCACTCGACCGCGCCCGAGGTGTTTCTCGCCGCCGCCAGCCAGCGCACCAAGAACATCCGCCTCGGCCACGGCATCGCACTCATGCCGCCGCGCTACAACCACCCCGCGCGCGTTGCGGAGCGCATCGCCACGCTCGATCTCGTCTCGGACGGCCGCGTCGAGTTCGGCACGGGCGAGTCGGCGTCCGAGATGGAGCTAGGCGGCTTCGGCGTGAGCCGCGAAGAGAAGAAACTGATGTGGGAAGAGGCCACGCGCGAGTGCATCAAGATGATGACCGAGACGCCCTACCCCGGCTACGAGGGCGCCTACTTCGGCATGCCGTCGCGCAACGTGATCCCGAAGCCCCTGCAGAAGCCGCACCCGCCGTTGTGGGTCGCGTCTTCGCGGCGCGAGACGACGATGGTCGCCGCGCGGCTCGGCATGGGCTCGCTCGGCTTTGCGTTCGAGACGCCGGACGAGGCGCACGAGCGCGTCGCGCAGTACTTCGAGCTCGTCCGCGACGAATGCATGCCGATCGGCAAGGCGATCAACCCCGCGCTCGCCGTGCTGTCGTCGCTCATGTGCTGTCCAACGGACGAGGAGGCGATCGAGAAGGGCGTCGAAGGCACGCAGTTCTTCTCGTACTCGCTCGGCTACTACTACTCGCCGCTCACCGGCCCGGGCCACCAGCCTGGCCACGCCAACATCTATCGCAAGTTTAAGGACACGCCGCCGGAGGAGCGGCTGGGCATGCTCCAGCTCCGCCGGCAGCTCGGGGGCTTCGGTACCAGCGGCGAGGGTTCGTCCGACACCGAGCCCGAGGACGAGGTCCAGCGCGCGCTCTGGCGCGCCGCCCAACGCGGCGGTTGCATCGGCACGCCGGACTTCATCCGCGACACGCTGCGTAAGTACGAGGACGCCCACCTCGATACGATGATCTTCGTCGCGCAGTCCGGCGCGCGTAAGCACGAGGACGTCATGGCGTCGATCGAGCTCTTCGGCAAGCAAGTGCTGCCGGAGTTCAAGGAACGCCACAAACAGCACCAGAAGTGGCGCGACCAACAGCTCGCCGGCATCGAATACGAAGTGAACAGCTCGATTTGAAAATCGTAGGGGCGCATAGCTGTGCGCCCCCGCTGTAGGGACAAACCTTGTCGAAGAGTCGCCGACGGCGACAGGTCTGTCCAGCGAGCGCAGCTCGCTGCGGAACGCGCGGTAACCGTCCGTAGATTGACAGCTCTCATCATGAACCCCCAACACGTCCGCGCCATGCTCGATAACGACCTCGAAGAATGGGAGGCGCTCGTCCTCGATCTCGAGGCGCATCCGGACGCAGTCCTGCACGATCCCGCGTCGCCCGGCTGGACCGCACGAGACGTCTACGCGCACCTCGCCCGCTGGATGGAGCACTCGACCAGCAGCCTCGAGGCCTACGTCGCCGGCCGCGATCAGCCGTCGCCCATCGAGGGCACCGACGACGAGATCAACGCGCGCTGGCAGGCCGAGGATGCCGCCCTCACGCTCGACGATGCCCGTTCGCGCGCCGAGACGCAGTTCGAGCGCCGCAGCCAGGTCATCGAGTCCGTCCCGGCAGAACGCTGGGACAAGGCGGTCGAGGCGTTCGCCCACGCCGACGGCGCCCAGCACTACCGAGCCCATCGCAACGCGATCGTGAGGTCCTGATATGCGCGCGCTCATCCCAGCCCTCGTGCTCGTCCTGCTGTTCGCGGCGTGCGGCCGCGGCGGCAGCCGTAGGGACACAGCTTTAGCTCTGTCCAGCGAGCGCAGCTCGCTGCGGACCACGCAATGACAGTTCGACGAGAACCAGGCTTCAGCTTGCCCAGCACGTTCCTCATGCCGCTCGCCATTATCGCCGCACTACTCGTGTCCGTCGCCGCGTGTGGCGGCGGCGGCAAGAAGGACGCTCTCTCAGCGGCCCAACTCTGCGCCGCCATACCGGAGGTGCTCGGGAACGTCGCGTCGCCGGACATCATCGAGGCATCCGGCATCGTCGCCAGCCGCGACAACGAGGGCGTCCTCTGGCTCCACAACGACAGCGGCGACAGCGCGCGCGTCTTCGCGATCGACCGCGCCGGCGCGCGGCTCGGCACGTACACGCTCCATGGAGCGGAGGCGATCGACTGGGAGGACATGGCCATCGGCCCCGGCCCGGACGACGGCGTCGATTACCTCTACCTGGCGGACATCGGCGATAACGCCGCTGCCCGCGACGATATCGTTGTCTACCGCGTTCCAGAGCCGGACGTCGCCCTAAGTCCCAACCTGCTGAACGGCGGTGGGATGCCCGCCGAGAAGCTCGTCCTGCGTTATCCCGACCACGCGCATGACGCTGAGACGCTGCTCGTCGACCCCGAGAGCGGCGACATCGTCATCGTCACGAAGGAGCTCACGTCGCCTCCGTCGCTCGTCTTCCGCGCGCCCGCCCCTATCGCGCCCGGCACGCCAACAACGCTCGAGCGCGCCGGCCAGATCGACTTCTCAGCGCTCGGGACCGGGTCTCAACCGCCCGCGGACGCGCCGCCGCTCGTGTCCGGCGTCCCGGACCTCCCGACGGGCGGTGACGTCTCGCCGGACGGGCGGTCCGTCGCCATCCGAACGTACGCATACGTCTGGCTGTGGGACCGGCCCGACGGCTCACCGCTAACTGACGCCTTCACCACCACTCCATGCCAGGCGCCCTCCGCGATTGAGCAACAGGGCGAAGCGATCGCGCTCGATGTGGACGGCAAGGGCTACATCACGGTCAGCGAGGGCGCGAATGCCGCGCTCAACCACTTCGCCGTGCGGTAAACTCGACCACACCCGTCATCCTGAGCGAAGCGAAGGATCTCGATGCGATGTTGATGAGGCGCTTCACCATGATGCGAGAGCTCCCCAAGCACGGCCAGGTTCCCCTCTCCCTCCGGGAGAGGGGCCAGAGGTGAGGGAATGGCCACGACGAAAGTCGATCGCATCAACGACGCCGCCCTGCGCGAAACGCTCGCGGCGGCGCACGCCTCGCTCAAGTCCGGCGACTACAAGGACGTCGTCCAGCGCGCCGCCGACGCCTACCTCGAACTGCTCCGGCGCAAGCCCGAGCTGCTCGATGGCCTGATCGGGCGCTTTCGCGTCATGATGTTCCCCCGCCTCGGCGCGCGCCTCGAGCGCGAGAACGGCGGCACGCCGTCGTTGCATTGGGACCGCGAGACCTTCGCGTTCTCAGAAGCCGTCACGTATTTCGAGTTCGCCGTCGACCAGCTCGTCCGTGAGGGCCTGTAGGGCGCAGCGGCAGCTGTAGGGACAAACCTTGGAGCCTGCCCTCGAGCGCAGCGAAGGGTCTGTCCATCGAGCGCAGCTCGATGCCGGGTCGTGAATGACGCTCCGATCCCAGTGGCCCGCCGTCGCGTTGTCCAGCGCGAACGTCTCCTCCGGCATCGCGTAGCGGTACAGCGTCGCGGAGCGGATCCGCGCCAGCCACCCCATCTCCACCGCGATCACCATCCGCGCGTCGATGCCGCCGAACCAGCGCTCGCGGTCCTCGTCCGACGTCTGCGGGCCAGGCCAGAAGCACGCGCGCGGACAGTCGCGCGGCACGTAGTACATCGGCGCGTGCCACGCATCGATCGCCCACACACGCTCCTCGTCCTGGACGCTCGTCGGCGCGCGATGCGGCGCAAACCGCTCGATGTTCGGGTCTTCGCTGAAGTGGTAGAGTGCGATGTTCAAGTCTAGCGAACTGCGCCACGCCGCGTACGTAGCTCCCCTCTCCCTATGGGAGAGGGGCCGGGGGTGAGGGAGTGCCCGCATTCATTTGCAAGACCTGCGGCTGCCAGTACGGCCCCTCCGACGCACCGCCGGCGGGCTGCAAGATCTGCGACGACGACCGCCAGTACGTCCCCGAGGGCGGTCCGGTGTGGACGACGCTCGACGAGATGCGCGAGGCCGGCTACAAGAACGTCGTCCGCGAGGTCGAGCCCGGCCTGCACGGCATCGGTACTCAGCCGTGGTTCGCGATCGGCCAGCGGCCACTGCTCGTGCAGACGCCGGACGGCAACGTGCTCTTCGACGGCAACAGCTACCTCGACGATGATACGATCGCTCGCGTCCGCGAGCTGGGCGGCATCGCCGCGATCTCCGCGTCGCACCCGCACTTCTACGGCTGCATCATCGAGTGGTCGCACGCGTTCGACAACGCGCCGGTCTACCTCCCGCGCGCGGACGAGCAGTGGATCACGCGGCCCGACCCCGCAGCGCGCCTCTACGAGGGCGCGGTCGAGCTCGTGCCCGGCGTGACGCTCGTGCAGACCGGCGGCCACTTCGAGGGCTCTGCCGTCGTCCATTGGGCGGCCGGCGCGGAGGGACGCGGCGTCCTGCTCACCGGCGACTCGATCGCCGTCGCGCAGGACCGCAGCTTCGTGACGTTCATGCGCAGCTTTCCCAACTACACACCGCTGCCGGAGTCGCTGGTGCGCGGCATCGTCGCGGCCGTGCGCCCATACGAGTTCGATCGCATCTACGGCGGTTGGTGGCAGAGCGTCGTCCGCAGCAACGCCAAGGTTTCCGTCGAGCGCTCGGCTGAGCGCTACATCGCCTGGACGAAAGACCCACCACCTGCGCCGTAGGGGCGCATCACCATGCGCCCCTCGTCCTCGAGTGCTAGTGTCGAGCGGTCCACCAGTCCGATAGCTTCCAAAAGGCCACTAACAGGACGAACGCCCAGAAAAATGCGAAGCCCGCAGATGCCGCGGCAACTCTTAGCGAGGCGTCCTCCCTCAAGCCGACGCCCCCGACCCAGAAGGCGGCGAAGATCGCCATTACAACAGTCGCCGTCATCTTGTTTAGTCCCACAGGTCTAGCAGTTCTCACTCGCCCGCGTCGTAGGGGGCAGCCATCGGGCCGCCCTGACGACCGCCAGGTCGTCGCGCCGTAGGGGCGCATCGCCATGCGCCCTCGCAACATAGACTACCGCTGCCGGGACAAGACCCCAGGCTATGGACAACCCGATCGCTTCCGCCATCAGCCGCTCACTCCCGCCGTATCTAGGCCTCCCTCAGGATAGATTGCGCCCACGCTCATCACAATTATCCGGCCGCTCAAACACCGCCTCCGCTGTCCGGCCACCGGACAGAAAGTACAGCTGCCAGGACGGCGGTGCTGACCCCCATCCCAAGGACGACCGCAACGTTGACCACCGCACTGCCAGCCGGTGCAACGATCACAACCGCTAACCCCTCAGTCGTTCCGAATGCAGCCGCGAACGCGATCAAAACCTGTCGTGTAACCCTGCGCCGTCGATTGAGGGCAATCAACGTCCCTACGAACAGCGCGCCAATCACCAGCCCAATGCTTTCGTCCAATGAGTCTACGATGCAAACACCCTAGCCGCGTCTTCCGCGTTGCATTCTCTTCTTCCGCCATCCCGTGTTGTAGAGGTACAGGGCCACCATGAAGAACCCATCAAGCCGAAACGCGATGTACATTCCCTCGCCGCCCACACCAACGAGAAACAAGGTAAGAAGCACGAGGAAGACGGCCATGTTCGCAGGATAGGCCCACCACGACGTAAAATTGGTCCACGACCTCTGTAGTATGTCCGGAGGCCCCGGTGCTACACGATGCAGCCTCTTGTCCTCGCTCAAGTTAGCGCCCCATCCTCCAGAGAGTTGTGTCCCCTTACGGTCAGTATCGACCACCTGCATCCGATTCCCCACGGTTCTGCTACGAACCGGCCTCAATGTGACGGTCCCCGAGCCACATGAGATAGACTATCCCCGATTCCTAGTTCCTGGAGAAGCACATGGACATCCAAGGTAAGGTCGCTCTCGTCACCGGCGCCGGCTCCGGTATCGGCCGCGCTACCGCGCTCCGTCTCGCCAAGGAGGGCGCATCGATCGTCGTCGTCGACATCGACGTCGACGTCGGCCATCCGACGACGCACCAGATCGAGGCGTCCGGCGCAAAAGCAGCCTTCTGTCGCGCCGACGTCACGAACGAGGCCGATGTCCGCAACATGATCGCGTTCGCGGAGCAGACGTTCGGCGGTCTCGACATCCTGCACAACAACGCCGGCATCATCACCGGCGCGCCGCGCTGGCCCGCCACCGACCCGTCGGCCTGGATGCGCATGCTCGACATCAACCTCAAGGGCGTCATCCTCGGCACGCAGCTCGCCCTCCCCGCGCTGCGCAAGCGCGGCGGCGGCGCGATCGTGAATACGGCGTCGCTCGCGGGCGTCGGCTACGGCTTCCCGCCGAACCCTGTGTACGCCGCGAGCAAGGGCGGTGTTGTGCTCTTCACGGCATCGATGGCGCCGTGGAAGGACGAGGCGAACATTCGCGTGAACTGCGTCTGTCCCGGCGTCGTCGACACGCCGATGCTGCGCGGCGCGCAGGCAGCGCAGCAGGAGGAGCCGCAGGCGCAGCCGTTGCGACAGCGCCTCGCCGGCCTCGGCGTCCTCCAGCCCGAGGAGATCGCCGACGCCGTCGTCGAGCTGATAAAGGACGACTCGCTCGCCGGACGCGCGCTCATGGTGCCCAACGGCCGCCCGCGCGAGCTCGTCCGCCTGCCCCAGGCCCGCCTGCTTTAGCATTCTTGCCATTCCGAGCCGGCCTGGCCCGGCGCGTCCCTGTCATTCTGAGTCCTTCCCTGCTCGCTAAGTCGCGAGCAAAACCAGTGTCTCCCGCGGAAGGACGAAGAATATAGCGAACAGCAAGCCACCGTCGTCACTCGCCAGCCCTTCGCGACCGCTTCCCCTCTCCCGCGTGCGGGAGAGGGGCGATCTCTCGAATCGACTGCCGTACTTGCTCCCAACTCGGGGTGAGGGCCGCCCGCGCGAGCCCCTACCATACCACACCCTCCACCGCCTCCCGACCAATCCCCGGTTCCCGCTTCCCGTTTCCTGATTCCCCAGATCAGACCGATACTGGCCCTAGATGCCTAGCGCCGCCATCGCCATCCCGGTCCTGCTCGTTGCGTTCGTGCTGCTGCGCCTCTCCCGCCTCGGCGACCGGCGCGACGCGACCGCCCACGAGCCCACCGGCGAGCCGCTCACGCGACTGCCCATCCGCACACGCAACGCCTACGTCGACGCCATGACGCGGCTGGGCATCGGCATCTCGCTCGCGGTCCTCGTCGTGAGCGCGGCGTTCTTTCTCATCGCCAACACGAGCGCAGGCATAGGCACCGCCATCCTCGCGCTCGGCCTGCCGTCGCTCTGGATCGTAAACGTGCGCCTCTCCCACGGAGGCGTCGTCGAGCTCTGGCCAGACAGGCTGATCATCCGCACGCGCAACTCGACGCACGACTACCCCTGGCGCGATATCGAGTCCGTCCGCGTCGCCACGTGGCACGAGAGCAGCCCGGGCGAGCGCGGCTTCGTGCGCATCCTCGGTGCGGACGTGCGCGAACCGTTCGCGCGCGTCGCGCGCGTCCGCCTGCGACGCCGCATCGGCATGTCGATGGGCCTCTGGCGCACGCGCTACGGCACAGAGATCGAGGGCCTGCCGATCCCCATGCGCGCGATCAAGGTCTTCGTAGACAATCCCGAGGCGCTGGCGGCGCTGGCGCAGCCGCACGTCGATTCGGTGGCGCGAGCCGCGTTATCCTCTACGCCCATCAGGCCACCATCGCGACAAGCGAGCAGGACCTCGTAGGGACAAAGCTTTAGCTCTGTCCTCGACGCTTCGCGACTATTCCTAACTCCCCAGTTCCGCGCGTATCGCCGCCAGCAGCGCTTTGCGTTCCTTCGATGTCGTCGCCGGCAATCGAGACCAGACCGGCCCCGTGCGTACGTCCGCGAAGAAACCCGCCGGGTCTTCGTGGAAGTGCAGAAACGCCCGCGACTTCCGATAGAACACGCCGCGCTTTCGCTCCGTGAGCAGCCCCAACGACCGTATCTGCTCTAGCAGCGGCTCGAGCGCGTCCAGCGCAACGGGTGTCGCGTGCTTCATGCGGCGTAGTATAGCCACCGCCGCGACAGCGTCCTGTCAGTAGCTGCTAACACACATCCGCCGCTATGCTGCCCAGATATGCCCGTCCTCGAAGAATCGCAGCCGCTCATCGCCATCGAGCTGCCCGACCGCATGACGCCCGTCGTCCTGCGCCTCGCCTGGCCGATGGTCATCGAGCGCCTCTCCGTCTCCGTGCTGGGCGCCGTCGATGCCATCCTCGTCGGCCACTTCGTCGGCGCCGATGGCGTCGCGGCCGTCGGCATCAGCGGCCTGCTCTTCTGGATCCCCTTCGCGGGCGCCTTCGGCCTCGATCTCGCCACGACGGCCGTCATCGCGCGCGACTACGGCGCGGGCACGACCGATAACCTCCAGCGCACGCTGCGCATGTCGATCATCATCGCCGTGCTCTGGGGCGCTCTCGCCACCGTACTGCTCTGGGCGCTCGCCCCGGCGCTCATGACGATGATGGCCGCCGAAGGCGACGTGAAGTCCTTCGGCATCGACTACATGCGCGCCGCATCGCTCGGCTTTCCCGCGCTCATGCTGCTCTACGCGACAAGCGGCGCCCTGCGCGGCGTTGGCAACACGTGGCTGCCGATGGTCATCGTGCTCGTGCTCAACGCCGGCAACGCGATCGTTTCGTTCCTGCTCATCAGCGGCGTCATCGGCGTGCATCTCGAGGTGCGCGCGGCCGGGATCGGCTACGCCAGCGGCAGCGCGATCGGCGGTGCGCTCGCGCTCGGCGCGCTGGTCTTCGGCGTCGGGCCGATGCGCTGGCGCCCCTGGCGCGCGTTGCGTACCGGTCGCGCCGAGCTGAACCGGCTCGCGAATATCGGCTTGCCGTCGGGCCTCGAGGAGGTCCAGTTCATGATGGCGTTCATCGTGTACTCGCGCATCGTCACAGGTCTGGGCGAGACGGCCCAGGCGGCGCACACGATCGCCTTGCGCACGCTCGAGCTGGCGCTCGTGCCCGGCTTCTCGCTCGGCGCCGCCTCGACCAGCCTCGTCAGCCGCTACCTCGGCGCGAAACGGCCCGACCTCGCGGAGAACGCCGCAGAGGTCGGCCGCAACTGGGCGATCGGCACGATGGTCACGATGGGCGCGCTGCTGGCGATCTTCGCGCCGCAGTTCGTTTCCCTCTTCGTGGACGAAGGCAAAGAACCCGAGGTGGTCAGCACCGGCGCGGAGCTGCTGCGCATCTTCGTCATCGCATTCCCGTTCATGGGCCTGCACGCCTCGCTTGGAGGCGCGCTCCGCGGCGCCGGAGACGCGCGCTACGTCCTAGGCGTGCTGACGTTCACCGCGTGGTGCATCCGCATCCCCGTCGCGCTCGTCCTGACGCTGGCCGTCGGGCTGGGCGCGCCCGGCGCCTGGATCGGCGCCGTCGTCGAGAACATCGTGCGCGGCCTGATCATCCGCCGCCGCTTCAAGCAAGGAAAGTGGAAGACGAAGGTCGTGTAAGTCTCGACTCGCCTTGCGACCGTAGCTGCAGGGCTTCAGCCCTGCCCGCCACATGTCTCTGCCACCGACGCGCCGGCTGCTAGCTCCCCTCTCCCGCCTGCGGGAGAGGGGTCGGGGGTGAGGGCGCAAGGAAAGTGGAAGACCAAAGTCGTGTAAGTCTCCAGGAAGACACAGGTCGCATGACGTTGTAGGGGCGGCCATCGGGACGCCCTGACGACCGCAAGGTCGTCACCGTAGGGGCGGACCTGCGTGTCCGCCCTAAACACGCTCTCTTTACTCACAAAGCCGCCCCTCTCCCGCCTGCGGGAGAGGGAGTCGGCCGCAGGCTCGCCGTGGCGAGGGGTGAGGGCGCCAGGGCAACAGGAAGCCTCGGTGCGAGATGCTGTACGGCTGCTTGACAAACGGGCGACCGGGCGTAGAATAGGTGCCATCCCCAGCAAGGAGGCGGCGATGATTTCAATGATGCGACGGGTGGTCACCATCGGTACGATAGCTGGCGGCATCGTAGTTCTCCTGGCGGCGTTCGCCTTATCAATCCCCTCATCCAGCCCGGTCAGCGCGCTTCATGATCTGCCCTGCGCCGATGCCGATGGCGATGGGACGACTTCGGCAATCGACGGGCGCATTGTGGCGAGCTGGTTCCCCAACTCCGTCCCCCCGGCGCCGGCCGCCGCCGACGTGAACGGTGACACAGTGGTCGACCTCTTAGGCGACATTTTCTACGTCGCTTCCCGGGGCGGCGAATTCGAGCAGACCTGGGGAGGCGCCGCTTACATCCCCTGTCAGGACCTTATCCCAGCACCGTTCAGCGGGGGTCCGCCTGCGCCGGGCACAACCTACGTGGACACCGACGGCGACGGCTGCAGCGATGTCGCAGAGGGCGGCCCCATGGTCGGCCTCGGCGGCGGACGCGACTATCTAGACCCGTGGGACTTCTCCGATACGAACGGCGATAAGATAGTTGATCTCTTCGCCGACATCTTCGGCGTGATAAATCTCTTCGGCGCCGACGCCGACGCTTTGGTCCCTCCCATGGGTGCGGGCCTCAATCCTGAGCCCGACGGCTACGCGACGCGCTTTGACCGCAGCGGTGGCGCCACCATCCCGATGGTTGGCCCACCAGACGGCGGACCCATCGATCTGACGGACATCTTCACCGTCGCAAACCAGTTCGGCCACGACTGCACATAGCAAGGCCCGTTTCCCTTCCCAGATCAAACCGAAGATCATTGCCATGCAACCTGTAGGGGGCGTCCTTCCGCGGAGGGACGCCCCCTACGGCGCGATCGATTGTTTGCTCCTGGTTCCTGCTCCTATCCGGCAGGCGTGCCTGCCCTCATGCGCCGCTCGATCTCCTCCGGCGACACGTCCTCGATGTGCGTCGCGAGCCACCACTGGTTGCCCCAGCGGTCCTTCACGCCGGCGCTGCGGTCGCCATAGGGCTGGTCGCCCGGCTCACGCTGCGACTCGCCGCCGGCCTGCATCGCTCGCTTGTACGCGCCGTCGACGTCCTCGACGTATAGGTTGATGATCATCGTCGCCGCCGGGAACTGCTCGCTCTCGTCGCTCAGCATCACCACCGAGTCGCCGATCTGGACCTCGGCGTGCATGATCATGCCGGCGGGCCCGAGGTGCCTCCCGCGCTCCTTCGCGCCGAACGCCTGCTTCAGGAACTCGATGAACGCCGTCGCGTCCGCCACGATGAAGTACGGCGTCACGCTGTGATATCCGTCCGGGATCGCTTTCACTCCCATCGATGTCCTCCTTCGCTAAAGATGCGCCAGTGTAGCGCGAGCGACTACGGGGCCGCCTGGTAGATGGCGGGGCGATAGCGCGGCGGCGGGATCGGCTTGTCTTCTGCGCGTGCGGCCGCGAGCCACGCAGCCTCATTCGCTGGAATCTAGTCCCTTCTCTAGCCCGGCAAGCTCTTCCGCGATCTCATCCAATGCGCGGCGGACTCCAAGGGCTTCCGTTCGCGCTGCTTTGAATATACCCAGAGCAAGCGGAAACTCCTCATCGCCCATCGAGATCACTACTGAGTCGATTTCGTTACCCTCTGAATTCACCAACGTCAGCTCGTACTCCGTGTCATCTTCAAGGCCCACGTCGGACAGCTTCAACGAGTATGCGCCAAAGGAAACATGAACCACATAATGCGTAGCCCCTTCAACCCAGCTGAGCCGACCTTGGTCTGAGAGACGCTTGAGACTCTTAAGAATGCGCACATAGGTTGCGGGTATAGCCACTTACGTGTCCTCCTGTATTCGCGCTTGGATCTCAAGCGTCTTCAAGAAGTCGGCGAGCTTTCGCAAGGAATCCCTTGTCACCTTACGATCCCACTGAACGTCGTCACTATCTAGAAGTTCCTCAACAAGATCATCGACGCTAGAGAGCGATGTGAGGTGTCTTTGAAATGCTGTGCCCAAGTCAGCGGCGGAACCGATATCGGACTCGCGCAACTCGACAATATCGTCCCGCAGAATCTCCACCTCTCGACGAGCCGAGACGAAATCTGAAGTTCCTAGTGCGGCTCGGAGGCTCCGCGTTGAGGCAATGGCGCGATTCAAAGTCGAAAGCCGCATCCTAGAAACAACTGACGTGCGTGCTTCCTCAGCAGCCTCCTGCGCCGCCTCAGCGGATGTACTTGCCCGTCGCGCTGCATCTCGCGCCTGCCGAATCTGAGACCACGCAAATATCACTGCTGCGATGGTCAGCGGAAACCCAACACCAGCGAGCCCGAAGGATGCCAACGAGACGATGTCTTTCCAGCGCTCGCCGAGTAGAGCCTCTGACGCCAGAACGCCTGTAGCCTTTGCAGCAATGGTAAGCAACGAGCGTATCTCCCCACGACCTCACCCTAGAACGGATGCAGTCTGTTTGCGATATTAGCAAATGGCAGGGCAACGCAGACAGAGGCGCTTAGCGTGACACGCGACCCCTGACCCCCGCGACCCCCTCACCTCCCTTGCCCCCTTCTCCCATCGAGCGCTATGCTCCCATCCGCACTCCCCACGAAAGGCAGGTCCCACCATGGCTGACGACGTCCTTCTCGATAAGCGTTCCGACGGCATTGCGCTCATCACGCTCAACCGCCCCGACAGCCTCAACGCCATGGGCGGCCAGCTCATGCCCATGCTCGCCAGCTTCCTCTCCGAGTGCGCTTACGACACGTCGGTGCGCGCCGTCGTCCTCACCGGCGCCGGGCGCGCCTTCTGCGCCGGCGGCGACGTCAAGGACATGGGACGTCGTCCCGGTACGGGCGGCGCCGCGACGCACCAGGAGCCCCCGAAGACCAACGGGGAGGTCGTTCCGCCGACGGACGGCCAGCGCCCCTCCGTCTTCCAGCTCCTCGATCCCGCCATCGCCGGCCTGCGCGACTCCCAGCTCCGCACGAGCGGCATGCTGCATATGATGGGCAAGCCGACCATCGCCGCCGTCAACGGCCACGCCGTCGGCGCGGGACTCAGCCTCGCCCTCGCCTGCGACCTGCGCATCGCATCCGACAAAGCGAAGTTCGCCACGGCCTTCCGGAACGTCGGCTTCAGCGGCGACTACGGCGGCTCGTACTACCTCCAGCGCCTCGTCGGCATGGGCAAGGCGCGCGAGCTCTACTTCACGGGCGACACCGTCGAGGCCGACGAAGCGCTGCGCCTCGGCATGGTCAACCGCGTCGTCCCGCACGACAACCTGATCGACGAGACGCTTGCGTTCGTCGCGCCGATCGCGGCGGGCCCCACGGCCGCGTACGCGCGCATGAAGGAGAACCTCAGCCTCGGTGAGCACGCCGACCTGCGCACCCTCCTCGACCAGGAGGCGCTCTATATGCGACTGACCGCGCTCAGCAACGACCACCGCAACGCCGTCCGCGCCTTCATCGAGAAGGAGAAGCCCAAGTTCGCGGGGAATTAGGACGAACGGCGTGGGGGCGTTATGTGTGCGCCCTCCCAGGAAAGGAATCCCACCATGCAATTTGAAGTGAAGTACGGCCCTGCATACGCCCTGGGCATCATCCACCTCGACGCCGGCGAGAAGATCCAGGCCGAGAGCGGCGGCATGGTCAGCATGTCCGAAACGATCTCGATGGAGACGAGCACGCGCGGCGGCATCATGTCCGGCCTCAAGCGCTCCGTACTTGGGGGCGAAAGCTTCTTCATGAACACCTTCACGGCCGGCCAGCCCGGCGAGATCACCGTCGCGCCCGCGCTCCCCGGCGATGTCCTCTCGCTCGAGGTGAAGGACCGTCCCGTGTTCGTGCAGTCCGGCTCGTTCCTCGCCGCGACACCGGACGTAGAGATCGACACGAAGTGGGGTGGCAGCAAGACGTTCTTCTCCCGCGAGGGACTCTTCCTGCTCAAGTGCACCGGCCAGGGCACGCTCTTCCTCTCGAGCTACGGCGCGATCCACCTCGTCGAGCTTGCCGAAGGCGAGCGCTACGTCGTCGATACGGGCCACATGGTCGCGTTCGACGAGTCGGTGCAGTACGACGTCGGGCGCGCCGGCGGCTGGAAGTCGACGCTCCTCGGCGGCGAGGGACTCGTCTGCAAGCTCACCGGCCCGGGCCGCTTCTACATGCAGACGCGCAACCCGCAGGGCTTCATCGACTGGCTCGTCCCCAAACTCCCCGGCAAGCGCGAGTGAGCCCAAAGCCGTAGGGGCACCCACGTGCGCGCCCGCACCTTTCTTCTCGCGGGTCAGGGTTCAGCCTGACGTAAGGAGTCCTCATGGCAAACGCATCGGAACGCACGATGCTGCTATTGCGCAACCTCATGATCGCGAGCGTCCTCATTGAAACGATCGCGGCGTTTATCGTGACGTACTTGCTCGAGATCGGACCCACCGCGGACACACAGATGGCCTTCCTTACTGTTGCCTCGCTTGCCTTCATAGCTCTATCGGCTACGGCAATTGTTCGTTTTGTTCTCTTGCCGTCAATCGCGAAGCAGGACACAGAGGGCAGATGGACCGCGCACGTCCTCGCGTGCTCATTTTCGCAAGCTCCTGCGACATACGGCCTCGTCGCCGCCATTATCTCCGGCCATGGGCTGATCGCGCTTCCCTTCGCCGCGATCTCCCTCCTATCGTTTTTTGTCCTGCTCTCCTACGTCGACGAGCTATACCCGGCAGCGCAAGAACCGTAGCAACACACGGCCTGCGTGCCCCATGTCATCCTGAGCGAAGCGTAGGATCTGGCCCCTCGCCGAGACCTTCGATCGTAGAGGCGTACCACCGACTAGCGACCAGCGACCAGCGACTACACCCGCGGCACGACTTCTGTCATGAACAGCTCGAGCTGGCGCACGTCATCGCCGACCGGCCAGACGAACACCGCCTGCGCCCCGGCCGCCTGATACGCCGACAACCGCCACGCGCACTCCTCCGCCCTCCCGACGAGTAATCGATCGCGCAGCTCCTGCTCCGCCCGGCCCGTCATCGGCGCGAGGACGTCGCGGTACACGCGCCTCGCCTCCGCCGAGTCCTCCGTGATATACATCCACACCGTCGCGATCGCGTTCGGGAACCGCGCCGGGTCCTTGCCGTGCTCGCGCAGGTGGCCCGCGAGCCGCCCGCGCGCCTCTGCGAACGCCTCCGGCGTCGTGTTGTACCCCGATGCGAGCCAGCCGTCCGCCAGCCGCGCCGTCCGCCGCAGCCCTGCCTCCGATCCCCAGCTCCCGATCCAGATCGGCGGCGTCTCTTCCGGCCGTGGCTCGATCGACACACCCTCGTTCGAGTAGAAGCGCCCCTTGTACGTCTCGCCGCGCCAGAGCGCGCGCATCATGTGCACCGACTCATCGAGCCGCTTCCAGCGCTCCTCGAACGGGATGCCTACGAGCGCGTAGTCGAGCGCTGATGACCCGGGCCCCACGCCCACAAGCAGCCGCCCGCCCGACAACACGTCGATCATGGCGAGCGTCTTTGCCGTGGCCGCCGGCCCGCGCACGACGGGGATCGCGACGGTCGTTGCCAGCGTCATCTCGCCCGTCCGTTCGATCACCGACGCCAGCCCCGTCGGGCCGTCCAGCCACGGACGTGGAAACGCGATGTGGTCGTTGATGCAGAGCGTGTCGAAGCCCAGCTCGCGCGCGGCGTCCGCATACTCCTGCAGCCGCCCCAGCGTCCAACCGGCGCGGTCGAAATCGATTTGTGGAAGATGCGCCCCGAACTTCATGCCACCTTACCTGGACCCTGACGATTGCAGCCCCTACGGATTCGGAAACTGCGCGGTCATGCGCAACTCGACTCCGACGCGCGCTCCATCGATGCGCACGCGATACCACTGGCCGCGCTGCGATCGCTCACCGACGCCTTCGAGTCCGTGCGCACCGACGAAGAACGCAGCTAACGCGGGGATGATGTGCCCATGCGAGCACACGACGGCGCGGCCCTCCACTCGTTCCGCGCGTATTTTCTCGATGCCCGCCAGCGCCTGTCCCGCTGCGTGGCTCCCAAGCACCGCGCTGCGCACGATCTGGTCCGAGCTCTCCCGCCAGCCCTCGGGCAGCCGCCACGTCTCCTCGCCGAATTCCTGCAGCGTGACGATCGATAACCCTGCCTGCCGAGCGATTGGCTCCAACGTCTGCCGGCAGCGCAACGCCGGGCCGGCGTACAGCGCATCGACAGGTTCCGAACCGAGGGCGTCCGCGATCGCCTCAGCTTGCCGGCGGCCCAGCTCCGAGAGAGGACGTTCGTCCTGGTCGCCCTGCCAGGCGCTCCGGTCGCCCGCGTCCATGTGCCCTACGAGATCGATCGTAACCGTCATGCACGCACCCGCCTTCTACGGAATCGCGCCCTGCTCCTTCAGCGCGATGATGCCGTCCCAGTCGTACCCCAATTCGAGCAGCACTTCTTCCGTATGCTGCCCCAGCTCCGGCGACAGCCCGCGCGGCGCCGCCTCCGTGCTCGAGAAGTCTGCCGGCGACGCCACGAACGTCAGCGGCCCGTCCGGCCCTTCGACGTCGCGGAAGACGCCCGCCTCGTGCGCGACCGGGTCATCGATCACGTCGTTGACGGTGTTCACGGGCGCCCACCACACGTTCTCGCGATCGAACACCGGCCCCCATTCCTCTAGCGTCTTCGTCGCGAACACGCCATCGAGTTCCCCGACGAGGTCTGGCGCGTGCTCGCGCCGCACCGCAATGTCCGCGAAGCGGTCGTCCGTCATCAAGTCTTCACGTCCGACCGCGCGACAGAGGTCCGGCCAGTGCCGGTCGGCTTGCAGCAGCAGCAGCCAGAACCAGCGTCCGTCTTTGGCCTTGAAGCAATTGATGATCGGGTTAACTGCGTGCTCGCGGTCGTACGCTATCACCGGCACGCCGATGCGCAGCGCCAGCATGACGTCCCACGACATCATGTACGTCCCCACGCGCACCAGCGACGTCGCGATGCGCTGTCCCTTCCCGCTCCGTTCTCGCGCGAAAAGCGCCGCGGCCACCGCGCCCGCCGCGCTCATGCCCGTCATGTGGTCGCCCATGCCGCCCCGTTGCTGCGGCAGCGGCGAGCCCGGCGGCGTTAGCGACGCTGCTACGCCCGCGCGCGACCAGAACGCGCCGATGTCGTACGCCGCGCGGTCGCGATTGGGCCCGTCCGGGCCATGTCCGGTAATCGATGCGTAGACGAGGCGCGGGTTCGCGTTCGAGAGCGTCTCGTAGTCCAGCCCGAAGTCATCCAGCACGCGCGGCCGCATGTTCGTCACGAACACGTCCGCGCCGTCGATGAGCTTCCGCGCGATCGCGCGCGCGTCATCCTGCTCGAGGTTCAGCGCGACGCTGCGTTTGCCGCGGTTGTCGACCTCGAACGGAGGGTTGAGCGGCGCCGCGGACCCCAGCGCCGAGGCGAACAGCCCCCGGAACGGATCGCCGCCCGGCGGCTCGATCTTGACGACATCCGCTCCCCAATCGCGCAGGATGGCGGCGCACGACGGCCCGGCCACCCACAATCCCATCTCCACAACGCGAATGCCATCCAGCGCTCCGGACATAACGCTCCCTCCTCGAATGCGACGTGTGCGTGATTACACCAGGGTCAGGGCCCGCCGGTCAAGTACCGTCCGAATCTAGGTGACGGATCCATCAGCTTCCGGCCGGTTGTTGATTCCCCTGACACATGCTATACTACGGCAACACGCTCCTCGTCCTCGAAACGCAGTCGTTCTCTACGTTCCTTCTGCACTCGGCGACCGGGATACGAGTGAGAAGGTCACTATTTTCAAGGCGAAGCTAGCAATCCACCAACCAGCCTCCCAATTCGCGCCTCGGCGCGGAGGGTCTTCGCGTTGGTCGTAGAACGACGCGACAACGAGCACGCCGAGAAGCTACTCGACCGATTCCGTCTCGTGGTCCAGCGCGCCGGCATCCTGCGTGAGGCCAAACGAAGGCGTCACTTCATCTCCAAAACAGAGGCGCGTCGTATGGCGCGCGCGAAGGCGGCCCGCAAGATCCGCAAGACCGCCGCGAAGGCCCTCATCAAGAACACCGGACGCGGGACCAGCCGCCCACCCCCGCGACGCACCTAAGCATCACACAGGCGAGCACCGCCTGTGATAATTCATCAGGAGGACAGCATGGCAACAGGAAACATCACACGGATCGTACGCGACCGCGGGTTCGGCTTCATCCAGCCGGCCGGTGGCACCGAAGAAGTGTTCTTTCACAGCAGCGTGGTAGAGCAGCCCACGTTCGATGAGCTGAACGAAGGCCAGACGGTCGAGTTCGACATCGAGCCGGACCCCAAGCAGCCGAACCGAAGCCGAGCGGCCCGCGTGCGACTCGGGAGCTAACAATGGGCGCGAGCAGCACCGCCTCCCTCATACCGTTGCTGCCTTCGCTCGAACCAGAGGTCGCGCGGCTGCTTGCGCGGCACAAGGAAGCCTCGGACCGGATCGACTGGTCCTATCGCGACTTCCTGCCGCTTGAGGCGTTCCACGCCCAGACGCAGCGCCCGCCGCTCTCGCCGCTAGCCTATCTCGCCGTCGAGACCGCTCTCCTCACGGAAGCAAACCTCCCCTGGTACACCGCCGTCCTGTACGAAGGCCTCAAGGAATCCCTGGAGCCGCTACAGGAGTTCGTCCGCGTGTGGACATCCGAAGAGGACCAGCACTCGACGTTGCTGGAGACGTACCTGCTGATCACCGACAACGGTGACCACGCCGAACGCGGCCGCAAACGTAAGGCGGTGCTGGCCGGCGGCTGGACACACCAGCTTGCGGGCCCCTTCGAGGCGATGGTCTACACCACCGTCCAGGAAATGGCCACGCAGGTCTTCTACCTGCACGCCGCCACCGCTTGCGAAGCCCAGGACCCGGACCTGGCCCGCGCCCTCCGCCGCATCGCCAAGGATGAAACGCGCCACTACGCCTTTTATCGGGACGTGGTCAAGGCCCACCTAGACGCCAACCCGGACTACGTCGTGCCTCTGGCCAACGTGATGGTCCACTTCCAGATGCCCACCAGCGTCATGAGTGACTTCGGGCAGCGCAGCATGCTCCTCGCGGCCGAAGGCGTCCTTGGTCCCGAGCAGTACTACAACGAAGTCGTCGAAGTCGTCTGTGCCTTCTGGGAAGTCGACCGGCGGGCGCCTCTCCTGGCGGAAGGACGGCGCGCACTCGCCCGCCTGCGGGCCTATCGCTCAGCGCTCGCAAGGCTGGCCCGCCGGCCCGCTCAAGAAAGCGAGCTCACTACGACCGGCGTTAGCCAGAACTAGCGACCGCCGGAGAAGGAGCGGCTCGAATCGCGCGCCGCGGGGGGAGGCCTTATGCGATTGGACACACGGCGTCCAGGCACGTCCACGACGTTTATCGATGCCGCTTCGGGTGAACATATCTTGCAGGTCGCCTGCGACGAAGGCGGCCTCTTCTTTATGGCCTACCATCTCTACGACGACAGCGGCGCGCTCGTCGCCGAGTCCCCTGGGCTGGAGCACGTACCGCTCGGTCTGGCCATCGAGTCCGACAGCGGCGAAATGCTGCTCAACATCCCGCTCGAGATCACCGGCGACATCCAGTACCGGCTCTACGCCAACAGCGGCCGCCTCCTCACGTCTTCCGACGGCGCCCGCACGATGATCTACCCGCACCTGCGCATGGAAGGCGTCGGGCGGCTCTGGACGCATCGCGCGGAAGCCGTTCCGCCAAGCAAGCGCATCTGACGCAACATAAGCGTGGCTGATCGCGATCGCCAACGTCGCGTTCGCCGCCCCGCGCGCGCATTGTCATCCTGAGGCGCGTGGGGTAGAGGCACAGCGGGGTGGAGGCCGAAGGACCTGACAAGTCGAGAGCTGATGCAAGAATGCACACTCAGACCGCTTGGCTAACAATCCGCGCTCGTACCGGCTCCGACTTCCCCTTCAGCTCCAGTTCGACGGGCGGCCCACCCAAACCCGTCGAACTATCCCCGGTTCCTTGTTCCTAGTTCCCGCTTCCTCCTACACTGCGGCCATGTCCGGCCAACCGTACATCTACGACGAGGAGGTCGCCGCCCGCTACGAGGCCGCGGTGCCGCTGCAGGACGGCGAGGTCGAGTTCTATCTCGAGCTCGCCCGCGACGCCGCCTCGCGCGGCCTCGACACGCTCGAGGTCGCCTGCGGCAACGGACGCGTCGCCGTCCCGCTCGCGCGCGAGGACGTCCGGCTCACCGGCATCGACATCTCGCCGGACATGCTCGCGCTGGCGCGCAAGAAGAGCGCTGGCCTCGACAACGTCACCTGGCTCGAGGGCGACATGCGCGCGTTCGATCTCGGCCAGCAATTCGGGCTCGTGTTCATCGCGATCGGCACGTTCCAGCTCATGCTCGACGTCGAGGACCAGCTCGCCTGCCTGCGCTGCGTTCACAAGCACCTCGCGCCCGAGGGCCGCTTCGCGTTCGAGGTCGAGAACCCCAACATCGTCGCCATGGCCGAGTGGTTATCGAGCAAGCGCGGCGCGCTGGTCAGGAACCCGAGCCGCGACCACCGGGACCCGAAGACGGGACGGCCCGTACAAAGCTGGGGGACCATCGACTACCACACCTCACGCCAGGAGCGCGTGTCGAGCGGCTTCAACGAAGAGCTGGACGAGGCGGGCGTCGTCGTCCGCCGTCAGTACGGCAAGCCGATGACCGTGCGCTACTTCCATCGCTACGAGATGGAGCATCTCCTCGCGCGCGCCGGCTTTGTTGTCGAAGCGTTGTACGGCGACCTGCGCAAGAACCCCTATCGCGGCAACTCCCCCGACATGATCTGGGTCACACGAAAGGCCTAGCGGACCCGTAGGCGTGCGTCGCAACGCGTCCGCCCGTAGGGAGGCCTTCAGGCCTCCCGCCACTCCTTTTTTCGTGGGACAGGCTTTAGCCTGTCGGTCTCGTCGACACGTCCTCGATCCAAAGCTCCCCTCTCCCGCATGCGGGAGAGGGGAGGGCCGCAGGCCAGGGTGAGAGCAGTAAGGGCGTTCAATTGAACGCCCTTACTGCTAACGGACCGCGCACGCGCGCGTCCGGATCAATCCCTTGTTCCTGGCTCCGTGTTCCGTGTTCCTCCCATCAGACCACCACCCCATCCGATACCTCTCGCGCGTCCTCGAGGTACTTGCGCGGGTGGCGACCGTCGACGTTGCCCACGAACGGCCCGAAGATCCCGTAGCCCAGCAGCTCCTGCAAACGCAACGGCAGCTCGCGCATGATCGCCTTCGGTACGCCGATCACGTGGTTCTCCTGCGGCCGCAGCCAGCCGGCGCAGTACTCGATGATTACGCCGAGCCGCGGCTTGTCCGTCGTGTTCGCGCCGCCGCCGTGAAACGCCGAGCCCAGGAAGAACATCACGGAGCCCGACGGCATCACGGCCTGGATGCTCTTCGTCGACGCGTCCGGCCGCTGGTCCACCCACTTGTGGCTACCCGGCACGATGTGCGTCGCGCCGTTCTCCTCCGTGAAGTCGTCCAGCGCCCACATCGTGTTCACCACCAGCTCCGGATGCGGCCGCGCGATGGGGTAGATGATGTCGTCGGGATGCAGGTTCTGCGCCGTCTCGCCCGGCCCGATGCGGATCCCGGTCGGCGCGCTGAGCTGAAAGCCCGGCCCGAACAGGCGCTCCATCGTCCCGAGCACAAGCGGATCGAGCGCCTGCGCGTCGAACGCGCGCGTCTTCGCGAAGAACGAGTAGATGCGCTGCGTCTCGAAGCCCTCGAAGTCGTTCCGGCCGCCCGGTATCGCGCGCAGCACGCGCTCGAGGTCCTCCTTCTTGCGACGCAGGTCGTCCTCATCGAGATAGTGCTCAATGATCGCGTAGCCATCGCGATCGAGCGCCTCGCAGACCTGGTCGACAGTGGCGTCTCGCGGTAGGCGATTCATACGTGCACTCCTTTTCGCGTCGAGGTGCGTCGCCTCGACGGGCGATGCGCAGTCGACAACATCGTTTGCAGTAGATCGTTCAGCGTGTCCGGCCCGTACTTCTTCGAGTCGAGTAGGCGCAGGTGTCGCAGCCCCTCGAAGGCGCACATGAAGATCACTGCCGCCGCGTCGGGATCGACTTCGTCGCGCAATGCGCCCTGCGCCTTCGCCTCCGCGAACAGCTCCGACACGGCGCCGCGCCAGAAACCCACCTCGCTCTGCCGCTGCTCGCGCAACGATTCGTTGCGGATGATCTCCGGCCACAGCTCCATGTTCACGCGCGCCCGCGTCTCGAACAGCGGGTTTTTCACCGACGATGCCATCGCCTGCCCGATCGCCTCCAGCGCATCGAGCGGCCCGCCTGCGCGCTCCCGCGCCGAGAGCACCAGCGCCCTCCCGATTTCCTGGCTGCGCTCGTTCGTCGCGCGTAAGATCTCTTCCTTGCTCGAGAAGTAGCGATAGACCGCGCCCGGGCTCAGCTCGCATTCCTGGCAGATGTCATGCATCGTCGTCAGGTGGTAGCCCTTGCGCGCGAAGCAGGCCCACGCCGCGTCCAGGATCTCGTTCCGCCGCGTATCCAGGTAGCTCTGGGAGACCTTCGGCACCTGCCCTCCACAACCCATCGCCTATAAAAAGCGAATGGTCGTTTTCTTTTATACGACAACTCGACCCGCCTGTCAACCCCGTCGACGACCTCGACTTCGTAGGGACAGAGCTTCAGCTCTGTCCTCACCATCTCCCGCGAGCCGGACGTGGCCTACCGCCGTTCCCGGGAGCGCAGAGGGGCGGGCCCCGGCGCCTGCCCTCGAGCGAAGCGAAGGGCCGGGGGCATGGGGGGTGTCCTCGAGCGAAGCGAAGGAATGTCTCCCACGCTAAAGCAGCGCTCGGCCCGTCCAACAGCGCCGTTCCCGGGAGCGCAGCGGGGCGGGCCCCGGCGCCTGCCCTCGAGCGAAGCGAAGGGCCGGGGGCATGGGGG
>JBBDXS010000019.1:0-2787 GCA_040902195.1 Dehalococcoidia bacterium | reverse complement strand
GTGTCCCCCAAAATGCTCAATTACATTTCTGGGTGGCCGGGTGGGAAGGAAGACGCTGTTTCACCCGTGGTGGGGGCGGCGTTCCAATTGCCGAGACGTTACAATTCGTCGCGCATGACATCGCACATTCGAGAACCATCCCCCTCTCCCCTCGGGAGAGGGGCCAGGGGTGAGGGATGACCGACCCCGTCGTCGTCTCCACCGGCTGGGTCGCCGAACGCATCGGCACGCCGCGCCTGCGCATCATCGACGTCTCCACGTCGTCCGGCGGCTTCGCCTCCGGCCACCTCCCGCGCGCCGTCGAGATCGTCTGGAAGCGCGATCTCATCCCCTACGAGGACGAATCGTCCGGCCACGTCATCGACCCGCATCGATTCGCCGCCGTCGCGCGTCGACTCGGCCTTCGCCCCAACGACACGCTCGTCTTCTACGGCGACGAGGGCGGCCGGCACGCGATCCGCGCGCTCTGGACCTTCGCGTACTACAAGCATCCCGGCGCACTCCACTGGATGGACGGCGGCCGCGAGAAGTGGCGCGCCGAGGGCCGCCCCCTCTCAGACGAGACGCCCGAGGTGGAGCCCAGCGACTACCCCGCCCCTTCCGCTCGAGACGACAGCATCCGCATCGATCGCAAAGAGATCCAGTCGCGCCTGCGCGACGCGTCATTCGCCGTCCTGGACGTCCGCACCGACGCCGAGTACGCCGGCACGGACCTACGCGCCGCGCGTGGCGGCCACATCCCGGGCGCGCAGCACGTCTTCTGGGAGGACGCGCTCCAGCCCGATGGCTCGCTCAAGCCGCGCGACGAGCTGGCGCGCATCTACGCCGCCGTCCCGCGCGACGCCACCGTCGCCGTGCACTGCCAGCTCGGCGTCCGCGCCGCGCACACCTGGCTCGTCCTCCACCACGTCCTCGGCTACCCGGACGTCCGCAACTACGACGGCTCGTGGCAAGAATGGGGCAACGCGTCAGACACACCCATCGAATCGTAATCGCCCAACACCCGCCCGCTCCGATTCCCGCCAGGGCGTGCGAATGCACTGTCATCATGAGGGGAGTGGGGTAGAGCGTGATGGGGCGGGGAGCCCGAAGGACCTGACACGCCAGGCGTCAGCGCGAATTCCCCCGATCTCTCGACGTCGCTATCACCAAGGGCCCTCCCCTTCGGCGAGACATCCCCACGTTCCCTCTCCCTCATTGAGGGAGAGGGTCGGCCACAGGCCGGGGTGAGGGTGCAAGAATGGGGCAACGCGTCAGACACGCCCACCGAATCGTAGGGCCAGCGTCGCGCCGCCCTCCGTCATCCTGAGCGAAGCGAAGGATCTCGCCCCTGCAAACGCGATCGCTCCATCCCTAGCTCCCCTCTCCCTTCGGGAGAGGGGCCGGGGGTGAGGGAGCCGCCTACACCAGCTCCGCGATCGCCGCAGCGAGCAGCGCGCGCTGCGCCTCCGGCACGATGGTCTGTAGAGCGAGCAGCGGGTGGATCGCAGCGCCGGTCGACGGGTCGTACTCGAACGTCCAGCTGTTGCCGCCCGCGAGATGGAACGTCAGCGACACGTTGCCGGCGCTCCGCTCCGCCGGCGCGGTCTCGACTGTGACCGGCTCCTCGAACGTAGGGAGCAGCGCCGACAGCGCCTCGTCCGGCAACCTCACCGTTGCGCCGGCCCGCGAGATGTCGACGCGCGTCGTCGTGCGCAGCCCGAGGAGGTGCGCGGGCGTCATCGTCTCGCCCGGCAGCACACTCGGCGCGGCCAGCGCGCCCGGCGCGCCATCGCGCGCGTGCAGCGCGACGATCGCGGCCAGCCGGTCCGCATAGCCATCGAGCGAGAGGCCGGCCGCCTCCTCGACAGCGTCGCCTCGCGCGTTGCGCACGACGCCGCCCGACTCGTACAGCGTCGACCAGCCGGGCTGGTACGTCCCCTCTCGCCACGGCACCAGCAGCAGCAGTAGCCGGCCGCCGGGCTCGAGCTGCAGGTCCATCAACGTCTGCAAGATGAGCTCGCGCGAGCCGGGAGCGCCCGCGCCCTTGATGTAGCGCTCAACCTCGAACGCGTAGCGGCGCGTCTCCACGCCGTGCGGCGGGTCCGACACGGCGTACTCTTCCGGATTGTCTGCCGGGATGAACTCGCCGTCCAGCTCGCGCGTCACCGTGCCGATCGCGATGATCTGCGATCGACTGACGTCCGTCGGTTCGTCTGGCGGCGGAGCGTAGTCACCAAGTGGGCTCAGCTGCGCCGACGCCGCCACAATCGGCGGCGTCCCTTCCGGCGCGATCGATACGTCAGTCGCGGTAGGACCCGCAATCGCAGCGCTCTGCGAGCTCGAGCCATCGCCGCACGCCGCGCCCGCCAGTACCACGGCGATAAGTAGCCCAACCGCCACCCAACGGCCGCGTCCCGCCAGCGTCCTGGACGTTTCTCCCATCTCAATTGGCCTCCCTACACGCGTATGACCGTAAGACGACCAGAGGGAAGCCCTAGTTCCCGCCCCGCGAGGCCCAGTCTCGTAGGGGCCCTCGCGATGCGCCCGCCTGTAGGGACAGACCTTTAGGTCTGTCCGGCCCTATCGCGGACCCTGGCGATCACTAGCTCCCCTCTCCCGCCTGCGGGAGAGGGGTTGGGGGTGAGGGCGAACGGCTCCTGGAAGGAGTGGGGCAACGCGTCAGACACGCCCATCGAATCGTAATCGCCCAACACCCGCCCGCTCCGATTCCCGCCAGGGCGTGCGAATGCACTGTCATCCTGAGGGGAGTGGGGTAGAGCGTGATGGGGCGGGGAGCCCGAAGGA
>JBBDXS010000018.1:0-68329 GCA_040902195.1 Dehalococcoidia bacterium | reverse complement strand
GTGCGGTTGGGTTTGTTTGGGGGCCCACCCCCCAAACCCCCCGGCAGAGGGGCCCGCCCCTCTGCACTCCCGGGACGCTCGTAGGGCCGCCTTGCTTGGGGAGGCCGCGGAAATCCATCCCGCGGACGACGAATGCTACAGCTCCAGGATCCGGAAGTACGCGGGGTCCCGCACGCCGCGGAGCTTGCGGAAGTCGCGCAGGACGTCTCGCACCGCGCCGTCCGGCGACGCGTCGATCTCGATGTAGTCTGGCATCGATTTGTCCGCACCGTAGACGAACTCGCGCACGTTCACGATCGACTGCACGCTGACCTTGTGCCGCGCCAGGACCTCGAGCTTCTTCGCGTAGACGCCCTTCACGTCGGGCGAGAACGAGCGGATGAAGCCGCGCGTCGAGAGCTTGTCCGCGTCGCGCAGCGAGGCCGGCTTCGCGCCGAGGGACGTCGTCGGGTTGCCGCCCGCGAGCAGCGCTCCCGCGATCTCGCGCACGTCGCTGGCGATCGAGATCGTCGTCGGCCTGGGGCCCGCGCCGAGGCCTTTGATGAACTGCGTCCCGAGCCGCTTGCTGCGGATCACGATGCCGTTGTAGCTGTCGCGCACGGTGGCGAGGTCGGCCAGGTCGCCGGACGTATCGATGAACGCCGGGTACACACGCAGCGCGGGTCTGCCGCCGAGCCGTCGCGCCACGCCGACGAGCTTCAGCTCGTACTTGCCGCCCAGGTAGCGCCGGTGGTGCAGGTAGTAGAGGTCGGACGGCATGATGCGCAGGTCGGGCTGAAGGATCCCATCGCACGCGATCGAAGCCGGGTCGACGAAGCCGCCGAACGCGAGGCCGGCCAGGATCGCCACCTTGAACTTGGTATCGAAGCCGTTGACGTCCTTTGTCGGGTCGGGCTCCGCGTAGCCAAGCTTCTGCGCCTGCGCGAGCGCGTCCTCCAGCGGGAGCGATCGCTTCTGGATCTGCGGGTCATCGAGGTGGCGCAGGATGTACTCCTTCATCTGCGTCAGGATGAAGTTGCATGTGCCGTTCAGGATGCCCGCGAAGCCCTCGACATCGTCGCCGGCGATGTGACGCTGCATTGTGCGCACGACAGGCATGCCGCCGCCCACTGTGGCCTCGAAGCCGAGCGAGGCGTTGCCCTTCGCGGCGGCGGCCATCATGTCCGGCCAGCGCGTCGCGAGCGCCTCCTTGTTCGCGGTCACGACGTGCTTGCCGCGCGCGAGCGCGTCGATGATGTAGGACGCGCCCTGCTTCGCGTCGCCCGTCAGCTCGATGATGACCTGCACGTTCGGATCGCGGATCAGGTCCCTGGCGGGCGTGTAGAGACTGCGCACCGACGCAGGCGCGCTCGTTTTCATGTTGCGCCGCGCGATGCGCACGACGCGCGCGCCGTCGCGGCCGCTGCGATAGTACTCGAAGACTTCGCGGCCGATGTTGCCGTAGCCGAGCATGCCGAGACCGACGGCCTTGCGTGCCATTACAGCTCTGCCACGTCGGGCTTCTCGAGCTCGAACGCCTTGTGTAGCTCGCGCACCGCGTTCTCGACGTCGTCGCGGCCAACGATGCACGTAATGCGGATCTCGCCGGTCGTGATCATCTCGATGTTCACGCCGGCGTCGCTCAGCGTGCGGAACATGCGTGCCGCGTAGCCCGGCGCGGACTGGATCCCCGTGCCGACGACGCTGACCTTGCCCAGCGAGCCGTCCGTGACGACCTGCCGCGCGCCGATGTCCTCCGTCACCTTTTCGATCAGCGGTGCCGCCTTAGGCAGGTCGGCGACGTGCACCGTAAACGTGAGGTCGGTCAGGCGCTCGACGCTTGCGTTCTGCACGATGGTGTCGACGGAGATGTGGTTGTCCGCCAGCGTCTCGAAGATGCCGGCGGCGATACCGGGCTTATCGGGCACGCCGAGGATGGTGACCTTCGCCACGTCCAGGTCGTGCGCGATGCCGCGCACTCGGTTGTATTGTTCCATACTCACACCTCCATGGATGAGGGTGCCGGGCTCGTCCTTGAAGCTTGACGCAACGAGGATCGGGATATCGTAGACCGCGCCCAGCTCAACGGCGCGCGGGTTCATCACGCGCGCCCCCAGCGACGCCAGCTCCAGCATCTCTTCGTAGCTCACGTCCCGCAGCTTGCGCGCGTCCGGAACGACACGCGGGTCGGCGCTGTACACGCCGTCGACGTCGGTGTAGATCTCGCAACGCTCCGTGCCCAGCGATGCGGCGAGCGCGACGGCCGTCGTGTCGGAGGTGCCGCGGCCGAGCGTCGTCACCTCTAGCTCCTCCGTGATGCCCTGGAAGCCGGAGACGATCACGACGCGACCGCGCTCCAGCTCGCGCTGGATGCGCGCGGGGTCGACCGAGAGGATGCGCGCCTTGCCATGGACGGCATCGGTACGCAGGCCGGCCTGCGCGCCCGAGAGGCTGACGGCATCGATATCGAGCGCGTGCAGGGCCATCGCCATGAGCGTCATCGAGACCGTCTCGCCGGTGGAGAGCAGCAGGTCGAGCTCGCGCGCCTCGGGGTGGTCGGAGATCTGCCCGGCGAGGCTCAGCAGGTCGTCCGTCGTGCCGCCCATCGCCGAGACGACGGCCACGATGCTATCGCCGGCGCGCGACCGCGTCGCGATGCGCCGGGCGACGTTCTTGATGCGCTCGGCGTCGCCCACGGAGCTGCCGCCGTACTTCTGGACGATGAGGGCCATGGGCCCAGTCTAGGAGGAACGAGGAATCAGGGACAAGGAGAGAAGGCCCTATAGCGTTGGCTACGAGCTGAGAACTGTCGCCCCTTGCTCGTTCGGTCCCGTGATCAGCGTGCGGCCGCTGTAGCCGCGCGCGATCGCCGCCTGCTGCATCAGCCGCGCGATGCGCTCCTCGCCGTCCGTCGCCAGCGCGGCGACCGTCGATCCCGCGCCCGAGAGGTAGGCGGCATGCGCGCCAGCCTCCTTCGCGGCGGCGAAGATGTCGTGCAGGGGCGGAAAGATCTCGGCGCGGACGGGCTGGTGCAGCCGGTCCTGCGTCGCCACGTCGAGTAGGTCCCAGCGTCCCTGCGCCAGCGCCGCGACGAGCAGCGCCGCGCGGCTGACGTTGAACACGGCGTCCTCGCGCGGGAGCTTCTGCGGCAGCTTGCGCCGGCTCTCCTGCGTCGACATCTCGAAGTCCGGCACGAACAGCACGAGCTTCAGGCCGGCCGAAACGGGCACGGCCAATCGATGCCAGCGTGACCCGTCGCGGACGACAACCTGCAGCCCGCCGAAGAGCGCGGGCGCCATGTTATCGGGGTGGCCTTCGAGATCGGCGCCCAGCGCGAGCAGCGCGTCGTCATCGAGCGTGTTGCCCATCAGCGCGTTCGCCGCGACGATGCCCGCCGCGCGTGCGGCCGCGCTCGCCCCCAGCCCGCGCGCGACGGGCAGGTTGCCTTCCCAGACGACGGCGCACTCGCGCGGCTCCTCGCGGCCTGCGGCGCGATGGGCGGCGCGAAACGCCGTCGCGACCATCGATTCGAGCGGGCCGATTGCGTGCGGCGACGGGCCGATCGCAAGCGAGACGTCAGCCGTGATCGCCAGTGCGAGGCCCAGGCAATCGAAGCCTGACCCCAGGTTGGCGCTGGTCGCCGGCACGCGGACGGTCACGCGATCTGCCATGACAGCAGTCTACGCGGGCCAGCCAATTACTGTCATCCTGAGCCGGTCTGCCGCAGCAATGAGGCGGCGTGGTAGGGGAGGCCTTCAGGCCTCCCGCGGCGTTGCTAGATTGTCGCGTGCCGGGAGCCCTGAAGGGCTCCCTTACAGGTTGACGCGTTCCCGGCCCGGCCGCGCGCGCTCCGTCTCGATGATCTCGAGGATGCGGTTCACGGCCTCATCGAGCTTGTCCTGCTCGTTCACGACGACGTAGTCGAAGCGCGATTGCGCGTCGAGTTCGCGTGTCGCGGCTTCGAGGCGGCGGCGCAGCGCCTCCTCGCCGTCCTGGCGTCGCTCGCGCAGGCGCTGTTCCAGCTCCTCGAGCGAAGACGGCTTGAGGAAGACCAGCAGCGCGCCGGGCGCCAGCCTCTTGATCGAGTCCGCGCCCTGGATATCGACGCGCATGATCACGTCCTGGCCGCGCTCGAGCGCCTCCTGTACCGGCGCTTTCGGCACGCCGTAGCGATAGCCGTACACGTTCGCGTGCTCCAGAAGCCCGCCTTCCGCGAGCAAGCGGTCGAACTCGTGGTCGCTGAAGAAGCGGAGGAACTCGTGGTCTGCGGGGTTGACCTCACGTTTGGGTCGCGTTGTCCCCGTGACGGTGAAATGGAAGGGCAGCTTTCGTTCGCGCAGGCGGGCGAGGACGCTGTCCTTGCCCGCGCCGGAGGGGCCGGAGATTACGACGAGCAGCGGCCCGCCGTCGTTGGCAGACGAGCGGCTCGCGCCGCTACTCACTCTCGTCCGCTGAGCCGCCGCGCCGGTAGTTGCGCACGCGGCCCTCGATCGTCTCCGGCGTAATCGCCGCGAGCACGACCGAGCCGTTGTCCATGAACAGCACGGCCTTGGTGCGCCGGCCGCTCGTCATGTCCAGCGTGAGGCCTTTCGAGCGGCCTTCGTGGATCAGACGCTTAATCGGCGCGGAGCCGGGGGAGGCGATCCCTACCATCTGATTGGCCGCGATGTAGTTGCCGAAGCCGATGTGTATGAGTTCCGTAGTCATGTTCTGTCTCCTCGTGGAAGCTCAAGAACGAAAGGTTGCTCCCCCCTCCGTTACCCGCCAAGCGCTTCGAGATCTCGCCAGAACTCCGGGTAGGATACCGCTACCGACTCCGCGTCTTCCACCACCGTCTCGCCGTCCGCGACGAGCCCGGCGATGGCGAGCGCCATCGTCAGCCTGTGGTCGCCGCTCCCGCTCACCGGGTGTCCTGAGAGCCCGCTTCCGCCCCGGACCACGAAGCCGTCAGGCCGTTCCTCGATTGCGGCGCCTAGCTCCCCGAGCTCGCGGACGAGGACGGCGATGCGGTCCATCTCTTTCACGCGCAGCTCGGACGCGTCACGCACCGTCGTTACGCCTTCAGCGAAGGCGGCCGCGACGGCGATGACTGGTAGCTCGTCCATGACGCGCGGCATCAGGTCTCCTGCCAGCTCGACGCGCTGGAGACGCGAGCTGCGTACGGTGATGTCCGCGACCGGCTCCTCGCCCGCCAGGCGCGTCTCGCCGACCTCGATGTCGGCCCCCATCATCGACAGGACCTCTAGTATACCCGAGCGCGTCGGATTCACTCCCACGCCCGGAAGCGTGACCTCCGCGTCGGGATGGACGGCGGCGGCGACCAGCCAGAACGCCGCGGAGCTCAGGTCGGCCGGCACATCGAGGTCGAGCGCCGCGAGCGCGGCGGGCGCGACGATGCGCACGGCCGGGCCCTCGCGCTGGATATCGGCGCCCATCGCGCGCAGCATGCGTTCGGTGTGGTCGCGCGTCGGCTGCGGCTCTTCGACGATCGTCTCGCCGTCCGCGAACAGCCCCGCGAGCAGCACGCACGATTTGACCTGCGCGCTTGCGACGGGCAGCCGGTAGCGGATGCCGTGCAACCCGCCGCCCTTGATCGTGAGCGGCGGCAATCGATCGCCGTCGCGCGCGGAGATCTGCGCTCCCATTTGCCGCAGCGGCGTCACGATGCGGTCGACCGGGCGCGCGCGGAGCGACTCGTCGCCGTCGATCGTCGACTCGAACGGCTGCCCGGCGAGGACGCCGGAGAGGATGCGCAGCGTCGTGCCGGAGTTGCGCGCGTCGAGGACGTCTGCCGGCGCGCGCAGCCCTTTCATCCCCACGCCGTGCACCGAGAGCGTCGTACCGGCGATCTCCGACTCGACGCCGAGCGCGCGCAGGCAATCGAGCGTCGCCAGCGTGTCGGCGCCGGCGAGGAAGCCGCGCGCGCGCGTCATTCCCGTAGCGAGCGCGCCCAGCATGGCGGCCCGGTGCGAGATCGACTTGTCGCCTGGCAGGTGGACGGTGCCGCGCAGCCTGGCCGGACGGCGGACCGAGGTGGCCACTAGCGACGCTCCTCACGCTTCGGCTTCGAGCGCTTCTCGATGTCCTCGAACTGCTTCTCCATGTTCTTCGCGCCGCGCATGAGGAGGTCACCAAACATCACGCTCATGAACGTATCGCGCGCGGATTGGCGCGTGCCCGTCTCGCGCGGGGCGCGCACCGGCGGCGACTCGATGAACTCGTCGCGGGCGTTACGCACGCTCTCGAAGAGCTGCGCGAGCGCATCGCCCCGCTCCGGGTCGGCGATGAGGCTGCGCGTGGTGCTGAGCTCTTCGATCATGCGGTCGAGCCAGTGCAGCACGTTGTCCCGGTTCGAGGCGATGATGTCGCGGCTCAGCTCGTGGTCCGTCGACGCCAGGCGCGTAAGGTCGCGGAAGCCTGGTCCGGCCAGCATACCCAGGTCCTCCCATGCGTTGCTGCCCAGCGCGAGCGAGAACAGCGCTGTCGAGACGACGAGTGGCAGGTGCGAGACGGCCGCCATGTAGCTGTCGTGCTCGTCCGCGTCGATGACGAGTGGCTGCGCGCCCGTGAGCAAGATCATGTTCTCAACGGCCTTGATCGCCTTCTCGGTGGCGTGCAGCGACGGCGTCATCGCCCACGCGCGCCCCTCGAACAGGCCGGCCTCGGCGGCGTCGAGCCCGGAGTGCTCCTTGCCCGCGATCGGATGCCCGCCGACGAAGCTCACGCGCTCCGGCAGGAGGCGCTGCGCGTCTTCGAGGACGCCGCGCTTCGTGCTCGCGGTGTCGGTGACGACGGCGCCTTCGCCCAGGGACGGCGCGATCTTCTCGAACACCTCCGCGACCCGCGAGATCGGCGTCGCGATGACGACGAGCGCCGCGCCCTCGACCGTCGACGGCAGATCGCGCGGCTCCGTGTCGATGACGCCGAGGCGCTTCGCGCGCGACGCGACGCCCCACTCCGCGTCGAAGCCGGCGATCTCGAGGTTCGTCAGGTCGGCGCGCTTCAGCGCCAGCCCGAGCGAGCCGCCGATCAGTCCGAGCCCGATGATGGCGAGTTTCGGCATGTTGCTCCTACGCCATGTCGTCCGCGGCGTGCAGCGCGACCACGCGGGGATCGTGCGCTCCGTCGCCGCGGATGAGCGAGATGACCTGCTCGTTCGAGCCGGCGCGGCGCGCAAGCTCGGCGCCGAGCGCTTCGTGATGGAGACAGCGGTAGAACGTCTGGCGCCAGCCCGGGCCGTCGCCGGGTCTGGCGATGCGGTCGAGCACGCGGTGCGGCGTTACGACATACGCCACGCGATGCCACAGCACGATGCGCCCTTTGCCGGCGTCATGCAGGAGCGCGGCGGTAAGCAGGTCGCGATCGTCCTGCCCATCGTTACGCAGGCGCTCGTAGACGTCGAGGCAGTGCTGCTGGTCTCGCGGCGTCATCGACGTGAAGAGCGCGCGCTCGCCGTCGGAAAGCGGCGCGAGCGCCTCGTCCTGCAACGACGGGTCGATGCGCGGGCGCAGCGCGCCGAAGAATTGGCGCGCGCGGTAGCGTGCTCGGGCAAGAGCGGTCACGTCATACTCCTGTCAGTGCGTGCGAGAGAGCGGTCACTATGGGCGAGATGATCTCCCCGAAGATGTTGACGTTGAAGACGAAGGGGCCTAAAAAAAAGAGACCCATCAGGATCAACATACCGTAGCGCTCCATCTGCGCGAGAGGCTTCGCTATCTCGAGCGGGAGGACGCCCAGCCAGATCTTGAACCCATCGAGCGGGGCGAGCGGCAGCAGGTTGAAGACGGCCAGGATGCAGTTGATCGCCACGCCGGCGGACAGAAACACGCCGATGTAGTCCGAGCTGCTCCACCCTGCCGTGCTGTTGATCTCGGCGATGGCGTTGTGCCACGGCACCCAGCCCAGCCGGATCGGCAGCGCCAGCACCGCGGCGACGAGCAGGTTCGAGAGCGGCCCGCACGCCGCGACGATGGCCATGCCGGTGCGCGGGCCGTTGCGCAGGTTGTACGGATTGACCGGCGTCGGCTTGCCCCATCCAAAGCCCGCGAACAGCAAAAGAATGCTCCCCAGCGGATCGAGATGGGCGAGCGGGTTGAGCGTGAGGCGGCCCTGCCGAGCAGCCGTATTGTCGCCGAGGGCGTTCGCGCTGAAGGCGTGGCAGAACTCGTGGAAGGCGATGCCCAAAATCAACGCGAGCGTGATCGCGCCCGCGAACGATGCGAACAGGAGGAAGTCGGAGTCGCGAAAGCTGAGGTAATACCAGAACAACAGATGGTTCCTGCGCCCTTCCGATGAAGGACCGGTCGTGGTCAGTATAGCATGGCCCTAATCGGCCGCCGTTGCCGCTCCTCCGGCGCAACAGATCGGGAGAAGCCGGTCGATGGTAGGCGTGGAGGGTCGGACGCGAACCGTTCGCGTCACCCGGCTCCTCCCTCGGGCGTTCCGTGATGAGGCCTCCGTCGATGGATGGGGGCCTTGTCGTACACAGAACGAGTCCGGCGGCGGACCCTCGATGCTCAATGGTGCTGTAGGGGCGCACGGCTGGCGACCGTGGGATTCACTTCCGCGGCATGAATGCCGCGGCTTTTTCAGGTCGACGCCCCGTAGGCGCGGGTCTTAAGACCCGCGCGAGAGAACGCACGATCGCTGACTGCGGTTCTGATTGGTCGGGGTCTGTCTCCTGCGGCGACTCTCCGAGAAGACCCCGGCCTATGGCCTAGGACGCATCCCAGCGACCAGCGACCAGCGACCAGCAACCAGCGACCGGCGCCTGCCCCGCTACAATGTCTGCGCGATGGCAGAATCGCTCCTCGAGCGGCTGAAGTCGGTCCCCCAGAAGCCCGGCGTCTACACCTTTCGCAACCAGCAGGCCAAGGTGATTTACGTGGGCAAGGCGGCCTCGCTTCGCAATCGCATGCGCTCGTACTTCGGCGCGCCCCAGAGCATGGAGCTCAAGACGCGCCTCCTGCGCGAGCAGATCGCCGACTTCGAGTACGTCGTCACGCACACGGCGCAAGAGGCGCTCCACCTGGAGGCGACGCTCGTCAAGCGCCACCAGCCGCTCTTCAACTCGCGGCTCAAGGACGACAAGCACTACCCCTACCTCAAGGTGGATCTCGCGGACGAGTACCCCCGCATCTACATCACGCGTCGCGTTGCGAACGACGGCGGGCGCTACTTCGGCCCGTACGCGTCGGCGAGCAGCGTGCGCAAGACACTCGATGTCACGAAGAAGCTCTTCCCCTGGCGCAGCTGCACGATGAACATCACCGGCAAGGAGCCGCGCCCGTGCCTGGAGTACTACATCCACCGCTGCATCGCGCCGTGCACCGCGTACTGCACGAAAGAGGAGTACGACGAGGTCATTCGCCAGACGGTCCTCTTCCTCGAAGGCCGCACGGACGAGGTGATCCGCCAGCTCAAGGGCGCGATGGGCGACGCCTCGGACGGGATGGCGTACGAACGCGCGGCGCACTTGAGAGACCAGATCCAGGCCATCGAGCGCGTAACGGAGTCGCAGACCGTGGCGTCGACGAAGCGGATGGACGCCGACATCTTCGGCCTCGCGCGCAAGGACGACGAAGCGATGGTGCAGGCGCTCTTCGTGCGCGGCACGAAGATGATCGGCACCGACCACTTCTCGCTCGAAGGCACGCGCGACGAACCGGACGGCGAGGTGCTCTCGAGCTTCATCAAGCAGTACTACGAGTCCGCGACCTACATCCCGCGACGGTTGTTGTTGCCGTTCGCCGTGCCGGAGCAGGACCTGCTATCGACGTGGCTGAGCGAGCGGCGCGGCAAGCCCGTCCTGCTCCTCGTGCCCAGCCGCGGCGAGAAGCGCAAGCTGATCGAGATGGCGCAGGCCAACGCGCAGGAGGCGCTCGACCAGGCGCACGCGCGCTGGCTCGCCGACACCGGGAAGACGGAGGCCGCGCTCGAAGGGCTCGCGGACGCGCTCGAGCTGCCCGGCCTGCCGCGTCGCATCGAGTGCTACGACATCTCGAACATTCAGGGCACGAGCGCCGTCGGCAGCATGGTCGTCTTCATCGACGGCCGGCCGCGGCCGCAGGAGTACCGTCGCTTCCGCATCAAGACGGTCGAAGGCGCGAACGACTTCGCGATGATGGGCGAGGTGCTGCGGCGTCGCTTCAAGAAGGCGAGCGCGCCCGCCGAGCGCATTCCGGAAGAAGAAGACGGCGCGTCGCCGCGCGAGCGCGCGAAAGCCGAAGCGTGGGCGGCGCTGCCGGACCTGCTCATCGTCGACGGCGGGAAGGGGCAGCTCGGCGTCGCGGTCCAGGTGCTGCGCGAGGCGGGGCTGGAGCCCATCGTGCCCGTCGCGGGGCTGGCGAAGCGCAACGAGGAGCTGTTCGTGAAGGACGAGCAGGACTCCATCGTGCTGCCGAGGTCGTCGCAGGCGCTCTTTCTCGTGCAGCGCGTCCGCGACGAGGCCCATCGATTCGCGATCACGTACCACCGCGGCGTGCGGCAGAAGCGCGCCGTGCAGTCCGCGCTCGACACCATCCCGGGCGTCGGCCCGAAGCGCAAGAAAGCGCTCCTGCGCAAGTTCGGCTCGCTGAAGGCCGTCCGCGAAGCCCCCGTCGAGGAGATCGCCTCCACCGTCGGCTTCACAAGAGCCCTGGCGGAGAAGGTGAAGGAGCTGACGTGAGCAATCCGCTCGCCGACATGCCAGCGTTCGAGGCCATACTGCGAGCGTACGGAGCGCAAATTGCAGCGACTCAACGCCAATACGCAAACATTCAGAAGGTGGTTAATGCTCAGATAAGGTCCATAACAGAGTCGCGGGAAGCCATGGCTCAGTTGGTGAGCCAGTTTGCGAATGCCCAAGCGGTAACCCGCAGGACGCTTGAGGCGTTGCGGCCGGCAGTTGAAGCGATCCAGCGCACCCTGCTGACGCCGGAATTCCTGCGCCAAATCCAGCGAAGCATAGAAGCATGGACCCAGCCCGAGCGCGCTGCCGCCACGATTCTTGTCGCGCGAGGGTGGTGGTTGGTGCCTAGCTTTCCTGTGCTGCTGCTCAATCAAGTTATCTTGCTGAAGGCAGAGAAACGTTCCAGAAGTATCAATCGCCTCATTTGCGACTATTATTCGCCACGAAGGCTTGCCGGGATGATGACCGCTTGGGAAGACGAGCCGTTGTTCAAGCGCCGCAGGCACCTCTTCCTCGAGGGGCTGAGGGCGCATCGCGAGAAGAGATGGTATTTGTCAATTCCTCTCCTCCTAACGCAGGTCGAGGGAATCCTCGCTGACTTCGCTGAGCAAAGAAATGTTCCAAAGAAAGCCAGCGTCAAGGAGATGGCAAGAGCTTTACGGCTTGATCTGACCGACACGGAGAATCTTGTGATTGAGACCTGGCTCATGCAGCTTGATGCCATGTTTGGTAGCGGTTTCTACGTCACCGAGCAGAGGCACCGCGGTGTTAGGCGGAATGCGATTCTACATGGTCGCGAACTTCGCTACGGGAGCGAGGTTAAGTCAACGCAATTGTGGCTGCAGCTAGATACTATCTATTGGCTAATCTGTGCGACAGAGCTTCCTACGCCGAGAGTTCGCTGACTCGAGGCTTTCATTCGCATCACGAAGTGCTATCCTCCCCGCCATGAGCCGCCTCCTCCCCCTCCAATCCACCCTCGATAGCATCTGCGACGCGTATTCCGGCAGGGTGACGTACGCCGTCACGGACCTCGAGTCGTCCGCGCACATCGCGCGGGACGAGGACGACGTGATGCCGGCGGCCTCGCTGATCAAGGTGCCGATCCTGATCGGGCTCTATCAGGCCGTCGATGAAGGCCGCCTCTCGCTCGACGACCGGATCAAGCTGCGGGACGAGCATCGCTTCCCCGGCTCCGGCGTGTTGCAACACATGGCGTCCGGCGCGGACATCTCAGTCCGCGATGCCGCCCTTCTCATGATCATCATCTCGGACAACGTCGCGACGAACATGGTCGCCGACCTTGTCGGGCACGACTTCATCAACGAGCAGCAGCGCCGCATCGGTTGCGAGAAGACGATGCTGTACCAGCGCTGGAGCGAGAAGCTTGTCGGCCTCGATGTGCGCAAGACGTGGGTCAGCACCGCGCGCGAGATGGCGCGCAATTTCGAGCTGATCGCGCGCCACGAAGCCGTCTCCGAAGAGGCCTCCGAGGACATGCTGCGCATCCTCCGCCGTAGCGACGGCCGGGGAGAGCTCTCCCGTGAGCTCCCCTGGGACGAGATGAACCGGCTGCCCGATCACAAGCAAAACTGGGTGGCCGAGAAGGGCGGGTCCTCGCCGGGCGGCGTCCGCTGCGGCGGTGCGGTCTTTCACGGCGCGCGCGGCTCGTTCGTCATGGCTGCGTTCTGCGAAGGCGGGAGCGGCCCGGGCACCGGCCGCACCTCGGAGGGCAACGTCACGCTCGGCAGGCTCGGCCTCGCCGCCTGGCACGCGCTCGCGGCTCCGGCATGACGCGATGGCCCCTCCGGTGGTAAGATAACCCTCGCAATGGCTGACGACGGCAAGTTCTACGTCCGCCTCTCGCTCATGACACCGAGGGAGGGCATGCAGGAGCAGGTGCTTGCGATGCACCGTACGCTCGTCGAAGGGCTCGCCTCGCAGCCCGGTTTCGTGCGCGGCTACGTCATCACCGGCGACCGCTGGGGGCGCGTGGGCCACCTCAACGTCTACACTAGCGAGCACGAGGCTGATCATGCCGCGCAGACGCAGCACATCCTCTCGCTCCGCTCCGAGATGCTCATGCTCATCGTCGAGGAGTCGCACATCGAGCGCTCGTACGAGGTCTACGACCCGCAGCTAGCGTAAGACCCTCGGATCCTAAAGATGACTTCCGGACGCTAGACGCGTCGAGCGCGGATGACGAATCGCGACGCCACGAGCAGCGCGATCGCCAGCACCGCCGCCACGCTGATGCCGATCACCCACGGCATCGCGTTGGAGCCGCCGTCGCCGCCGCCTGTGTCGGGTGGTCCGGCGGCCGTGTCGGGTGTGCCATCATCGACGGGCGTCCCGAGCGCGATCGACGTCGCGCGCGCGGAGGCAGTTGCCAAAGCGACATACGTAGCGGTCGCAGGCGCGACGGGTGTGCCGTTCACGACGGGGCTGCCGCCGGGTGGACCCGTCGGCTGGCCACCGGGTCCGCCGGTCGGCGGCGGCTGGCTCGGGCCGTTGTAGACCTCCACGAGGCCACCGTCCGCCACGATCTCGATCGAATCGCCGAGCGGACCGGCGAGACCCGCCTCCAGCGCGAGAAAACTCGTCCCGTTCGCGACCGGCTCGATCGTGAATGTCGCCAGGCTCCCGGAACCCTGCGGTCCGTCGGAGTTGCCAAACGATACGCAACCCATGGCAAACTCGCCGGGGAGCGTCTTGCGCTGCAGACATTGCGTCGAACGGCCTTCACTGCGCAGGAACTCGCCCGCGTCCATGTCGGTTACGAGCACGACGTTCGGGTCGAAGTGGAGCGTAAGTTCGTACGCGCCGAGCCCGTTCGAATCTTCGAAGCGGTCGTCTCGGCCGTCGCGGTTGGTGTCGTAGCCGATGGTGCCGTGGTGGTCAAGGCCGGATAGCTTGACGTCGAGTTGGTACGAGCCGTCAGCGTGATCGACGCGGTCGGTGTGCGGGTCGAGCCAGACGAGCGTGTTCGATTGGCCGCGGGCGCTAGGGGACGCGAGCAACCCCGACCCGAGTAGGGCCGCGGTGGCAAATACAAACGTGGCGCCGGCGAATAGCCTTCGCTGCACTGTTCACCTTGCGCTCCCCCATTTGCGATCAACGCACCGCACGGATAAAACGTGACAGGCGCCCCGACGCTCCTCAATCATACAGGAGAAGTCACGCTATGTTAAGCTCGGGTCGGAGGTAGGAGGAGGCCAGTTTGTGCCATACGACTTCGATACGGCGCGGGCGAATCTGGTGCGCACCCTCCGGCTCGAGATCCGGGACGAGCGTGTCCTGGACGCCTTCGCCCGGGTCCCGCGAGAGCGCTTCGTGCATGAGGAGCTTCAGCGCTTCTCCTACGAAGACCGCCCCCTTCCCATAGGCCACGAACAGACAATCTCGCAGCCCCTCATGGTCGCGATCATGACCCAGGCGCTCCGGCTTCAGGGCGACGAGAAGGTGCTCGAAGTGGGTACCGGCTCTGGTTACCAGTCGGCGGTCCTCTCGCTCCTCGCGCGCGAAGTCGTCTCCGTCGAGCGGGTGCCGGAGCTGGCGGCGCACGCCCGCGAGCTCCTCGCAGAGCTGGGCTACCGCAACGTGCGCGTTGAGCTCGCCAGCGACGGGCTCGGCCGGCCGGAGGACGCGCCGTACGACGCGATCATCGTCACGGCGGGCGCGCCGGACGTGCCGCAGTCGCTCATCGATCAGCTCGCGCCGGGCGGGCGGATGGTGATCCCCTCTGGCGGCCGCGCGATGCAGCAGCTCGTGCGCGTGACGAAGGCGGACCACGGCGTGACGATGGAGAACCTTGGCGAATGCCGTTTCGTGCCGCTGATCTCTCCGGAGGAGGGTTGGTCGGAACGCGCACCGTCAACCAACGGCGCGCGGCCGCTTTAGCAATCAGCGATCAGCTCTCAGCGTTCAGCCGGCTGACTGCTGAGAGCCGGGGGCGGTCAGGTTGGTGTGGGGCTAGATGTACACGCCGACGATCACCAAGACGGCGACGAGCACGATCGCGAGGAAGGCGTAGAACGCGAGGAGGACTTCGCGCGGGGGTTCGCCTTCACGACGTTCCACTACGCGCCTCCCTCCGCCTCGGCAGCGACCGGCTCTGCGTCCGCGGGCGTCTTCGCGCCGTCCTGCGGGCCGAAGATGGACATCGCCAGGATCTCCGCGACGTCGTAGGTCTTCATGCGCTCGTCCTCGTCCGGCTCAACGGACGGGATGCCGTCGTCGAACATCTGGATGCAGAACGGACAGTTGGCGGCGACGACCGCGGAGCCCGTGCGCTCGGCGGTTTCCTGCGCCTGGCGGCAGCGCGCGTGGTTGATGCGCTCGCCCTTCGTTTCCTCTACCCACATATGGCCACCGCCCGCGCCGCAACAGAACCCGCGCTCGCGGCAGGCGCCCTCGATCTCGACGAGGCGCGCGCCGGGGATCGCCTTGATCACGTCGCGCGGCGGGTCGTAGATGCCGTTGTGCCGCCCGAGGAAGCACGAGTCGTGGTACGTGATGCGCTCGTCCACCTCCGTATCGGGCGTCAGGCGGCCGTCCGCGACGAGCTGCGCCAGCACCTCGGTGTGGTGATAGACCTCGAACACGCCGTCGAATTGCGGGTATTCGTTCTTCATCGTGTTGAAGCAGTGCGGGCAGGTCGCGACGACCTTCTGCACCTTGTTCTCCTTGAACGTCGCGATGTTCTGGCCGGCCTGGATCTGGTAGAGGTATTCGTTCCCGAGGCGGCGCGCCGGGTCGCCGGAGCACGTCTCGCCTTCGCCGAGACAACCGAAGCTCACGCCCGCCTTGTGTAGCAAGCGAGCGAAGGCCTGCGTGACCTTGACGTTCCGCTCGACGAGCGCGCCTGTGCACCCGACCCAGAACAGGTACTCCTGCTTGCCATCGAACTTCGGCACCTTGAAGTCGAGATCGTCCATCCAGGATGTGCGGGTGAACGCCGCCCCCGGCCAGGGATGTCCGCGCTGCTCGAGCTGCATGAGCGTCGAGGCTGCCGTCTCGGGCATGTTCGCTTCGTCCATGACGAGGTAGCGGCGCATGTCCATGATCGCCGGCACGTGCTCGATGAAGACGGGGCACTGCTCCTGGCAGGCGCCGCAGTTCACGCAGTCCCAGATCGGGTTGAAGCCGACCCCCTCGATGAGGTTGTGTTCCTTACCGTCGCCGCGGCCGATCGATGCGCTCACCTTCGCTTCGGCGACGTGGCGCAGGTCGACCATGATCTCCTTCGGTGAGAGGTCCTTGCCCGTCGCGTTTGCCGGACAGGCGACCTCGCAGCGACCGCACTCGGTGCACGTGTAGGCGTCGAGGACCTGCTTCCAGCTAAAGTCCTCGATCTTGCCGACGCCGAAGACCTCGCGCTCCTCGATGTTGGGGATAGGCTGGAGGACGCCGGTCGGCGGCAGGCGGCGGAAGAAAACGTTGAACGGCGCCGTAATGATGTGCGAGTGTTTCGAGATCGGCAGGTAGGCCAGGAAGAACAAGAAATCGAGCAGGTGCAGGTACCACCAGCTCGCGTGCAGCGCCTCCGCCGTCGCGGTGCTCACGCCGATCTTCTCCCACAGGTTGGCGAGGCCGAAGGCGAGGAATGCGAAGGCATCGCGGTCGCCGCGCTGCAGATAGATCTCGAAGCTGTTCGTGAGCGCGTCGCTCACCATGAGGAACCAGATCAGGAACAAGATCAGCCAGGCGTCCCAGTTCAGCGTGAGGCGCCGCGGCCGCCAGACGAGGCGCTGAAAGCCCGCGAGCACTACGCCGACGATCACCAGCACGTCGAACAGGTCCATCACGGGCCGGAAGAGGTCGTAGACGATGCCGAAGATGTGGGCGAGGCTGATGTTCTCGTTGAAGCCGTTGAGCAGGAAGTTCAACGTGCGCACCTGAAGCGCCAGGAAGCCCCAGAAGATGAACGTGTGCAAGACGCCGGAGTACCAGTAGTAGGGCCGGTTTACGCGCAGCGTGCCGAGCACGTAGGGGACCATGCTCGCCGCGCGCGACATGGCCTCCTTTGGCCCTCCGACGCGGTCTTCCCAGCGCGCACGGACGAGGACGGCGACGCGAATACCGGCGAGGAAGATGAAGAGCGAGAAGAACGTGGCGAGGGCGAGATAGAAGCCGATGTTCCCCGGAAAGCTTGTGGATGGCGCCATATGCTCGTCGCTCCCCCGTCCTCAGATTCGCGGCCGCTGGCATGATAGCCACGCACGTTTCCGCCGTCAAACGTGCGGAAACGTCTCTACAAACTAGACGAAGCTGGCGTGCTGGCTGTGACGTGTCGAGCTGGCGGAGGAGCGCTTATGACGCGCGAGGCAGCTCGTACTCGCGCTCCATCACGCGTGTGAAGGCTGCGACGACCTCCGGATCGAACTGAATGCCGGAGTTGTCCTGGATCTCGATGAGCGCGAGTTCATGCGTCATGGCCTTGCGGTACGGCCTATCGGAAGTCATCGCGTCGTACGAGTCGACCACGGTGAAGATGCGCGCCTCGAGCGGAATGTTGCGCCCCTCGAGGCCGAAGGGGTAGCCGGAGCCGTCAAAGCGCTCGTGATGGTAGAGCAGGATCGGCAGCGCCCCCTCCAGAAACTCAACCTTCGAGACCATCAGGCCGGCGAGAAGCGGGTGCTTCCGCATCGCCTCCCACTCCGATTCGTTCAGGCCGTCCGGCTTGCGCAGGATGTCGTCGGGGACGCCGATCTTGCCCACGTCGTGGAGCAGCGCGCCGCGCTCGATGTCGACGAGGTCGCTTTCGGCGATCCCCATCTCGCGCGCGAGCGTCACGGTGAGGCGCGAGACGCGCTCGGAGTGACCCTGCGTTACCGCGTCTTTCTGGTCCAGCGCGGCGATCAGCACCTTCAGCGTCGTGTCGTAGCTCAGCTCGACCTGGTCTGCGTACTTACGCATCTTGGCGAACAAGGCCGCCTGCTCCACCGCGGTCGCGGCCTGGATCGCCATCGCTTCGACCATCTGCTTTTCGGCGCGCTTGAACGTTCCCTTGTTGTAGCTGCGGACGACCATGATGACGCCGATCGAACGCTGGCGGCCCAGGATCGGGGCGCAGACCAGCGTCACGTCGCCCTGCTCCTTGGGCTCGTAGCCGACCAGCGGCCCGTACGCGAGCAGGCTCTGCTCGACCTCGACGACTTCCCCCGTGGCGGCACAACGGCGGAGGTACCATTCCTCTACCTTGCGGTGGTGCTGCGACGTCGAGTTCGCGTTGCGGTCATAGCTCGCCTCGACAATGAGGTCATCGGTCTCTTCCTCGAGGATCGCGGCGATCGTCAGGTCGGCGTGGCTACACGACGCGGCGTCGCGCGCGAGCTGCTCCAGCACGTGCGTCAGGTCGAGCGTCGATCGCATCGCCTCGCCCGTCTGATGGAGGTAGAGGAGGCGGTCGTACTGGTGCCGCACGTTGTACGCGATGAGCCACACCGTCGCGAGTAGGACGGCGAGCAATATGATCCCCGCCGCGACGATGCTCAGTAGTACGACTTCCGGATTACTGCCGGCGACGGTGGTCGGCGGTGTGCTCTGATAGTAGAAGAGGAGCGGCATCGCTGCCGACACGATCACCAACACTGCGGTTGAGAGCGCGAACAGGAGAGGGAGGCGTGTACTCATGCATGCTCCTATGCGGGCAGCCTCCCGTGGGTAGGCTTCCTTTTAGGTATCGGTCTAGCTGGGGAGCCCCTTTAGGAAGCTGCGACTCGGGGCGTTGGCGGCCCTCGCGGACATCCTGCTAAGATCGGGGCACCGATGGACCAGACGCTGGAATCGAAGCTGGAACGCCTTCGCGGCATCTTGCGCGAGATGGGATCTGTCATGGTCGCCTTCTCGGCGGGCGTCGACAGCACGTTCGTTGCCGCGGCTGCGTTCGACGCGCTGGGCGAGCGGGCGCTTGCCGTCACAGGGGTCTCGCCCTCGATCCCGGCGGCGGAGGTGGAGGAAGCGCGTGAGCTCGCACACGGCATCGGCATCGCGCACGAGGCCATCGATACGCACGAGATGGAGCGCGCCGGCTATGTCGAGAACTCGCCCCAGCGCTGCTACCACTGCAAGACAGAGCTCTACGAGCTGCTCGCCGTCGCCGCGCGCGCGCGTGGCTTCGCGTTCGTCGTGGACGGTTGCAACGTCGATGACCTGGGCGACCACCGACCGGGGCGCGTCGCGGCCGCGGAGCACGGCGTGCGCAGCCCGCTCATCGAAGCCGGGCTGACGAAGGACGAGATCCGCGCGCTCTCGCACGAACGCGGCCTGCCGACCTGGGATAAACCGGCGATGGCCTGCCTCTCGTCGCGTATCCCGTACGGCACGGCAGTGACGGTCGAGGCGCTGGAGCGCGTCGGCGGCGCCGAGGCGCTGCTGCGCTCGCTCGGTCTGCGACAGCTCCGTGTGCGCCACCACGACGACGTCGCGCGGATCGAGGTCGAGCCTGCCGACATGGCGGCCCTCGTCGAGCAGCGCGAACGCGTCGTCGAGGGGCTGAAGGCGCTCGGCTACAAGTACGTCACGCTCGATCTCGCGGGCTTCCGCTCCGGCAGCATGAACGAAGTGCTCTCGCTGACCGAGGTCTCGCGCTAGCTATTCCGCTGGCGGCGGACCCCAGAAGCCGGCGATGCGCTGGATCCGTCCATCCGCCGCCAGCTCTCCGAAATCGATGCCCTCCAGCAAGGGCTTGCCCTGCGCGTCGTCTATGCGCCACGTGAAGCGAATGAGCCCGTGGTGCTCGTCGAGGCCGCTCGTCATCACGATCTGCGCGCCGGCGAACTGCTGCTGAAAGCCTGCGATGAGCTGCAGCAGCCCGTCGCGGCCTTGCGCGCGATCGCGCGGGTCCTGGAACACGCCGTCGTCCGCCCACGATCGCTCGAGCAGCGCGCGGCGCTTCGCTTCGTCCGGCTCGTTCCACGACGCGCCGTACGCCTCTACGATCTCCTTCGTCGTTGCCATGGCGTTCCCCCTATCCGATCGGCTCGCGGCGCATCGTCCAGTAGCGCGGGCCGTCCTTAAATGTGTCGTCGACGACGACTTCGAAGCCGTTCTTCTGATAGAACGTGACGTTGCGCTCCTTCATGGTCTCCAGGTAGCAGGGCAAGTGTTCCTTGTCCGCGCGCTCCAGCACCGGCGCGATCAGGTTGCCGCCGATGCCCTGTCCCTGCCGCTCCGGCTCGACGCCAAGGATCCACAGGTACCAGTGCTCCGGCGGGACGTCGCGCTTGTGCAGGTGCTCGAGTTTGCTGAGCACCGTGAGGAAGCGCATCGTCGAGGAGATGCCGAAGCGAAACGGCGTCGCCAGCAGGCCGAGCCGGATCAGCCGCAGCGTCGACGTGATCGTCTCGCCCGGCGGGAGCCAGAGCGCCGCGCCCTGGACGGAATCCGGCGTCGTGTGCGCCGTCCCGCCATACTTCTCCCCGTATTTCGTCGCGATGCCAAAGAACCACGGCAGGTTGGCCCGGCGCTTGTCCGGGTCCGGCGTGATGTATTCCACCAGTGGGTCGTCGAAAAACGCGCGCGAGAGCACCTGCACGGCGTCTTCGCGCTTGCCGGGCTCGAGATCGACGGTCGCCATCATGGCCTCCTTTAGCCGATTGGCTCGCGGCGCATCGTCCAGAAGTGCGGGCCGCCTTTCGGCAGCTCGCCCTCGACGACCACGTCGAAGCCGTGCTTCCTGTAGAACGTGACGTTTCGCTCCTTCATCGTCTCAAGGTAGCAGGGGAGCCGCTCGCGGTCGGCGCGCTCGAGCGTCGGTTGGATGATCGCGCCGCCGAGGCCCATGCCCTGCCGCTCCGGCTCGATGCCCAGGACGAGCAGGTACCAGTGGCGCGGTGGCATGTTCCTGTGGTGCAACGATTCGAGATAGTTGCCCGCCGTCATGAAGCGCATCGCCGCGCCGAAGCCCATCGCGAACGGTAGCGCCGCCATGCCGGAGCGGACCATGCGGAGCGTGCTGGTTGTCGGCGCATCGGGCGGGAGCCAGAGCGCTGCGCCCTCCGGCGCGGAGGCGAATGTGTTCGCCACGCCGTAGCGGTCGCAATACGCGATCACGCGCAGGAAAAAGAAGTGATCGCCGCGACGGCGCCGCTCGCTGTCTGGCTGAACGTACATCATGAGCGGGTCGTCGAAGAAGGCGCGGGCCAGCATCTCCGCGACTTGCTCTCGTTTCGCAGGCGCGATGGGCATCAGTTCCATGGACTGCGCGATGGCCAGCCTCCACTTGAGCGCCCAATCTTAGCACAGCGCCCCGGAGGCTCCTATACTCACGGCATGGCGAGCATTCTTGGCGTCGACGTAGGCGGTACGTTCACCGACTTCGTCCTCTGGCAGGACGGCGTGCTCTCGGTCTACAAACGGCCGTCGACGCCGGACGACCCGTCGCGCGGCGTGCTCGAGGGGCTCGCGGAGGCCGGCTGGCAGGTCGAGGAGGTTGTGCACGGGTCAACCGTTGCGACCAACGCCGTGCTCGAACGTCGCGGCGCGAAGACGGCGCTTATCACTACGCGCGGCTTTCGCGACGTGCTGGAGATCGGCAGGCAAACACGCCCGGAGCTCTACGACCTGGAGCCATCGCGCCCGCCGCCGCTCGTCCCTGCGGAGCTACGCCTCGAAGCGCGCGAGCGCGTCGACCACAAGGGCCGCGTCTTGGAGCCGCTCGTGGCGGCCGGGGTCGAGGCGCTGCTCGACAAGCTCGTGCGCCGGCGAGTCGAGTCGCTCGCGGTGTGCTTCTTGTTCTCGTTCCTTCATCCTGCGCACGAACGCATGGTGCGCGACGCGGCGCGCCGGCGCGGGCTGCCGTGCTCCGCCTCGTTCGAGGTGCTGCCGGAGCACCGCGAGTACGAGCGCACGAGCACCACGGTGCTCAACGCCTACGTCGCGCCGGTGATGGAGCGATACCTCTCGCGGCTCGCGGACGGTTTGCGCGCGCGCGGGACGAAACGCCTGCGTGTCATGCAATCGAACGGCGGCAGCGCGAACGCGCGCGCGTCCGGCTCGATGGCGGTGCGGACGGTGCTGTCAGGCCCGGCGGGCGGTGTCGCGGGGGCGTTCCGCGTCGCGCGCGAGAGCGGCATCGAGCGCATCATCACATTCGATATGGGCGGCACGTCGACGGACGTCTGTCTCTGCGACGGATCGATCCCCTTCACGACGGAATCGACCGTCGGCGGCCTCCCGCTGCGCATTCCGACGGTCGATGTGCACACGGTAGGGGCGGGCGGCGGCTCGATCGCGAGTATCGACGCAGGCGGCGCGTTGCGCGTCGGGCCGGAGAGCGCCGGCGCCGATCCCGGCCCGGCCTGCTACGGCAACGGCGACCAGCCTACCGTGACCGACGCGCACGTTGTCCTCGGACGGCTGTTGCCCGATCGATTTCTCGGCGGGCGTATGACACTCGATGCGAAAGCGGCGCATCGCGCGCTGCGGCCGGTCGCGCGCGCGTTCGGAGGGGACGTTGTCGAGGCGGCCGCGGCGGTGCTGCGCGTCGCGAACGTGAGTATGGAGGCAGCGCTGCGTGTGGCCTCCGTCGAGCGCGGGCACGACCCGCGCCGCTTCGTGCTTGTCGCGTTCGGCGGCGCCGGGCCGCTGCACGCCTGCGAGCTGGCGGACGCGCTCTCGGTCCCGCGCGTGCTTGTACCGCTCGCGCCGGGCGTCCTCTCCGCGTTCGGGATGGCGGCGTCGCCCGTCGTGCACGACGAGACGCAGGCGTTCCTTGCGTCCGTGCGCGAGAGCGATGCCTTCGCGGGACGCCTCGCGCGCGCGTTCGAGCGCCTCGAAACGAAGGCGCGCCGCGAGCTGGCGCGACAGGGCTACGAACGCAGCGTCCGCGTGATGCGCGCGCTCGATCTGCGCTACGAGGGCCAGTCGTACGAGATCACGGTGTCGATCGCGAGCGGGGCGTCCGGTCTCCAGCCGGAGCGCTTCCTGCGGTCGTTCCACCTGGCGCACCGGCAGCGCTACGGCCATGCGGACTCCTCGCGTGCAGTCGAGACCGTTGCGATGCGCGTTCGCGCCGCCGCGCCGGGCGCACGGATTATTGTAGGCGCGGGTCTTCACCCCCCCGCGTCGGGGTCTAAAGACCCCGACCTACGGAGTCCGGCCGCCGCTCGCCCAGAACGCCGCGCCGTCTGGTTCGACGGCCGCATGCGCGACACGAAGGTGTACGAGCGCGATCGACTGCGTCCGGGCTCGCGCCTTCGCGGCCCGGCGCTCGTCCTGCAGCTCGACGCGACGACCGCGGTCCCGCCCGGCTGGCGCGGCACGGTCGATAAGGTTGGTACGCTGCTCCTGGAACGAGGGCAGTAATGGCGGAAGGAGCAGATCGATGAAGTTGGCCCTGGTGTTGGCGGCGAGTGCGCTGTGCTTTGTCGCGATGGCCTGCGGAGGAGGCGGCGGCTCGCCCGATGAGACGCGTGTGCCAGAAGAGGCGCAGGCTCTGATTGACGCAGCGCTCTCGAACATGCGGGACGCTGAATCATACAGGGCTTCCTATGTGCTACGTAGGGAAGAAGACCCCCAGGACGAGCGTGATATGGATCACTGGGATATCTTCTATCAGCGTCCTGACAGGTATCGCGTGTTGCTCTTCTCACCGGTCGGCGACAGCGAGGAAGTCTGTGAGGAGGAGAGAACAGAGACCTCCCTCTCCAGCAGTTGCCATACCGTTGTCACCAACATCACTGGCGAGACCGTCTTCGAAGCTGTCCTTGTCGGCGATCGCGCATACGGACGGCCTTGTGAGGGCATCAACACCTCCTGCGAAGACTGGATGGATGGCGAGCGCGAGGTCATTCCAGCCTTCGGATTGTCCTCCCTCTATGTTCCTGGCTGGCCGCTCGTGGCCGTCGAGCAAGCAACGGATCTGCATCGCGAAGGCGATGGCACCATTCGGGGCCGCGTGCGCGTCGAGCGCGCAGTCGTCGACAACATGCATCGACTGGCTGTAGATGCCGGAATGCCAGAAGACGAATTCGAAGACTTTGCCGGCATCGCGGCAGACGATCCGTCGCTAGACGCATCACCTCCGGACGACATCAAGATTACACTTTCAGCTGACCGCAGAAGTATTTCCAGCATCGAGCTCTCCAACGCGGCGAGTAGCGAGCCGTTCATGACCATCGACTTTTCGGAGTTCGGCGACATAGAGATCGAGGTGCCGGACTAGCAATGCTCAACGAACAGGCCTTCCTTGTCGTGCGCGGGCCGGCGCTCTCCGGTAAGACGAGCGTTGCGCGCGCGATCGCGCGGCAGCTCGCCGCCGAGGGGCAGCGTAAGGTCGCCTGCATCTCGCAGGACGATCTGTGGTCGCGCTGGATCGTCGGCCACGATTCAGACCTCGCCAGGGAAGCCGAGCTCGTCTACCGCCAGATCAAGCTGCTCTCCGCGTCCTACGTACGGGGCGGCTACCACGTCATTGTCGATGCCGCGTTCGCCGTCGAGCGCGACGGCGCCGCCGCGACGCACGATAGCGACCTGCGCGATCTGCTCGCGCTCGTCGCGACGATCCCGAACGTGCGGCCGCTGCTCGTCGTTGTGACGGCGCCGCTCGAGACGTTGCTCGCCCGCGCGCGCGACGACGCCTCGCGCGAGGAGCGTACGGTCGAGGCCGTCTACCGCGCGTTCGAGATGAACGCGCCTGCCAGCCCGATGACGATCGATACGTCGCGCGTCGCCGCTAGCGAGGCCGCACGCATCGTCCTCGAACACATCGGCGCGCGCCCGTGAGAGTTGCCGGCCGCACAGGGTGTCGTCCGCGGATCGCCGCCAAATCCTACGCATGGGGGTACGCAGGTTCGGCGTACGTGGCTTTCGTGCTGGCGCTGGCGGTACTAGCAGCGGGCTGCGATCCGGGGCGGAATCTAGACTACAACAACGAGACCAATGAGCCACTGTTCGTAGAAGTTAATGGCAAGTCTGGCTTTGGCCGACTGCCGCCTGGTTCGCACAAGAGCTTCAGTCACCTTGCAGACGAATTCGGAGGCAAAGACGACCCGCTGGAGTTCCACGTCGTTGACCTACGGGGCTGCACCGTGCTGAAGCTGACGACTACGCTCCGTCGGTTCGACGACGAACTGCACGATGAGCTTACGATTCACGCGTCTGACTTGCCCCCTCCGGACGAACGCCAACCGTGCGATCCCGCCATAGAAGACATTGTCCGCCGGACGCAGGACTAGAACGGTGCCGCTCGTGAGGCCAGCGCAACGGGCAAGTTCGAAGATCAACGAAAGCGTCCCTCCTGTGAGCTCCCCTCGGACCCTGCCCTCGAGCAAAGCGAAGGGTCGCCGAAGAAAAGGGGCCGGGGGTGCAGGAGCCGACCCAACCGCCCTCGCCGTGTTCGGCGCGCTCTTCTCGTCCGTTGCGGCGGAGATGGGCGTGACGCTGGGGCGCACAGCGCACTCGCCGAACATCAAGGAGCGCCGCGACTACTCCTGCGCCGTTTTCGACGCGCGCGGTCGCCTCGTCGCGCAGGCGACGCACATCCCGGTGCACCTCGGCGCGATGCCCGTCGCGGTCGAGGCTGTTCTGCCGATCGGCCCGTTCGCGCCGGGCGACGTCGTCATGCTCAACGACCCCTACCTCGGCGGAACGCACCTGCCGGACATCACGATGGTCTCGCCCGCCTTCGCGCAGCGAGAGCTCGTTGGCTTCGTCGTGTCGCGCGCGCACCACGCGGATGTCGGCGGCATGTCGCCGGGATCGATGCCGCTCGCGAATGAGCTGTACCAGGAGGGCGTGATCATCCCGCCGCTCCACCTCATACGCCGCGGCCGCCGCAACGAAGAAGTGCTCGCCCTCCTGCTCCGGAACGTGCGCACGCCGCAGGAGCGCCGGGGCGATCTCGACGCGCAGCTCGCGGCGCACCGTCGCGGCGAGGCGCGGCTGCTGGAGCTCGTCGCGCGCTACGGCCGGCGTGAGGTCGCGCGCCAGATGTCCGCGCTCCAAGACTACGCCGAGCGCCTCACGCGTGACGCCATCGCCGCGATCGATGACGGCACGTACGAGTTCGAGGACGCGCTCGACGACGACGGCGTGACGCCGGAGCCGGTCCCGATCCGCCTGCGCATCTCGGTGCGCCGCGGCGCGATGCGCTTCGACTTCACCGGCAGCGCGCTCGAGCGCCCGGGCTCCGTGAACGCCGTTGCCGCCGTCACGAAGTCGGCCGTCTACTATTGCGTCCGCTGCCTCCTCGACGAAGGCGCGCCCGTGAACGACGGCTCGCTGCGTCCGATTTCGTTCGTCCTGCCCGAGGTGTCTATCGTCAACGCAAGCCCGCCGCACGCCGTATCGGCGGGCAACGTCGAGACGTCGCAGCGCATCGTCGACACCGTCTTCGGCGCGCTCGCGCAGGCGCTGCCTGATCGCATCCCCGCCGCGAGCGCCGGCACGATGAACAACGTCGCGATCGGCGGCTACGACGTCGATCGCGCGCGGCCGTTCGCCTACTACGAGACGCTCGCGGGCGGCGCCGGCGCCGGCCCGCAGCGCGATGGCCTGTCCGCCGTACACACGCACATGACGAACACGATGAACACTCCCGTCGAGGCGCTGGAGCTGGCCTATCCCTTCCGCGTCCGCGAGTACGCTGTGCGACGCGGCTCCGCCGGCGCCGGCCGCCATCGTGGCGGCGACGGCCTCGTGCGCGAGTACGAGTTCCTCGGCGCCGCGAGCGTGACGATCGTGGGCGAGCGACGCCGCCGCGGCCCCTGGGGCCTCAGGGGCGGCCCGGACGGCAAGCCCGGCCGCGATTCGCTCATCGACGCGAACGGCCGCAAGCGCCGCCTGCCTTCGAAGGCCCAGCTCGACGTAGCGAAGGGTGCACGCCTCCGCATCGAAACGCCGGGCGGCGGCGCGTGGGGACGGTAGTACTGTCGTCCTGAGGAATCGTTTGTCGTTCCGCTTTCCATCTTGTCATCCCGAGGGGAGTGGGGTAGAGCGCGAAGGGGCGGGGAGCCCGAGGGACCTGACGGATCTTTCTCGCGAGACGCCCTCGCACCCTCACCCCCGTTTCCTCTCCCTCTGCAGCGCGAGAGGGGCGATCTCTCGACCAGTGTTCGAAGCGATGTCCGGCTCGGGGTTGAGGGTGAGATGAAGAAACCACCTCCGCACCCGGGAACCGGCGCGGCTCGTTTCCGGCTGTTGGTTCTAGGTTCTTGGTTCTCGCTTCCTGTACACTAAAGGCTGACCCCATGCCCGACGACAAGATCCAGCGCGAGATCGAGGACATCCTCAACCGGCTCGACGAGTTCGTTCCGGAAGAGAGCAACGTTACTCGCATGCGCAAGCGCTCATCGAGCGCGGCTGGCTCGTTCATGAGCGCGCTCCTCGCGCCGATCGCCAACATCTCGCTGCGACAGGTCATGCTCGCGGCGCTGGTCCTGATCGTCGTGGGCTTCATCGGCATGCGCGTGCAGCCCATGTTCGGGCGATGGCTCCTCGTCGGCGGCGTGATCCTGTTCCTGACGACGATGGCGCTCTCGATCTTCCACAAGCCGGCGCCGCCGAAGGCCGGAAGGCGCTGGCGCGGCCAGCCGCTCGATCTCGACGAGCCCACGCTCAGCGATCGACTGCGCGCCTGGTTCCAGGCGAAGCGCCGCCCTCGCTACTAACGCCCCGGAGACACACCACGATCGTTCCCCGCACGCCGCTCCTTATAGTCGCGCTCGTGACGACGGCATTGCTGCTCGCCTGCTCGAACGGCGGCGGCCCGTCGCCGCGATCTACGACAACGCCTCCTGCGCCCACCACGACGCCGTTCGATCTCGGCCCCGCCGCGCCGCAGGCCGGCCGCGTAATCGAGCACGTGCGTGTGCTCTCGGAGCAGATCGGCCGCCGGCCCTCCGGCTCGCCCGCGGCGCAGCAGGCGATCGATTACGCCCGCGGGCAACTCGAGCTGTACGGCTACGACGTCGAGGTGCAGGACTTCACGGCCTCCAGCGCGGATGCATTTCTGCAGACGAGAGTGACGACAGACGGACCGGACCCGCTCGAGATACCCGCGTACGTGTTCCAGGCCGGAGCCGCGGCAGACGTCTCCGCGCCCCTCGTGGACGCCGGTTCTGGCGCCGCGGGCGAGTTTCCCTCGGACAGCTTGGGCGCCGCCGCGCTCGTACAACGCGGCACGGTGCGCTTCGCCGAAATGGCGAGCAACGCGCGCGCCGCCGGGGCTGTCGCCATCATCGTCGCCAACAACCAGCCGGGCGTCAATCGCGGCGACCGCTCCGAAGGGGAGCCCTTCCCCGCCGTCTCGATCGCGCAAAGCGAAGGCGAGGCGCTCCGCGACCGCATCGCGCAGGGTCCCGTCGAGCTGCAGGTGAACATCCCGACCGAGATCCACGGCAGCAATGTCATCGCGCGCCCGGCGTCCGGCGTCTGCCGCACGGTCAGCGGCGGCCACCTCGATTCCGTCCCGTGGTCGCCGGGCGCGGTCGACAACGCATCGGGCGCAGGGCTCGTGCTCGAGCTGGCGCGCGCGGCATCGGCCGGCAGTATGATCGATCACTGCTTCGCGCTCTGGGGCGGCGAAGAGATCGGGCTCACCGGCAGCGCGTACTTCGTTTCGCAGCTCACGCCCGAAGAACGCGGCCTGCTCGAGGCGTACTTCAACTACGATGTCGTCGCGAGCGACGGCACGCCGCTGCTCCTGGGCAGCAGCGACCTGATCGACGAGGCCGAAACGGTCGCTGCGGACATCGGTGTCGACGTGTCGGGCGGGGAGCTACCCAACGGCGTCGGCAGCGACCACCTGAGCTTCCTCGATGGCGGGCTGTCGTCGCTTATGGTGACGACACCGAACTTCACGCGCATTCACACGCCGGAGGACGTGCTCGCCAACCTCGACGCCACGTACCTGCAGCGAATAGCGGACCTTGCGTTCGCGCTGCTCAATGCGCACGCCTCACTTGCGACTGGTACGCCGCTAGCGCCGTGAGGGCGCTGACTGCTGATTGCTCACTCGCTCCAATATTCGTCATCAGCGCCGAGGATGGTCCTCGATGTATTCGCGGATCGACCAGTAGTCATCCTCACTGCGAATGATGTGCTCGTAATAGTTGCGTTGCCACACAGGCTGGCCAGGAGTGGCACGGGCGGCGTTGACCTGCCGCGTCGCCGTTGCCTTGAACCGGGCGATGAACGACGCCAGCGATCGCGGAGATCGGAGCGGAGTTTGAGAGGGCCGTCTCGTAGGGGCGCACAGCTGTGCGCCCCTACAGCCTCTCCCTCAGTACGTTCCTCCGAGCCGGCGTTGGCCGGGGGTAAGGGAGCCTTGCCAGCCCATGTACCCTGAGGTACGATCCCGTCGGCCCCAATCACCGGAGGCACCATGGTGCAGTCTTCCCGAAGGCTGATCGTCCTATCGTCCGCGCTGCTGATCGCAACGCTTGTTGTCGTTGCCTGCGGCGGATCGGACGGCGAGAAGCCAGACGTCAACCGCGGCGAGTTCGCTACCGCAACACTCCCCGCGTCGCTCGCCGCTCCGATTATCCTCGGCCAGAGCGAGGTGCCCTTCGCCGGCGAGACGTATACCGTGCTAGACGGCGATACGCTCTCCTCCATCGCCGCGCAGTACGACGTGACGGTAGAAGCGATCATGGAGGCGAACGGCATCACGGACGCCACCCAGCTCTCGGTTGGGCAGGTGCTCCGGATCCCCGGCGCGAACACGCCCTCGCCCGCAGCGACCGGCGTCCCGGCTGCGACGGCGGCCCCGGAGCCAGCCGCGACCGAACCGCCCGCGGCGACCGACGAGCCGCAGACCGGCCAGCAGACGTACACGGTGCAGGATGGCGACATCCCGGAAACGATCGCCGCCCAGTTTGGCATCACGGCCGACGAGCTTATGGCCGCAAACGGCATCACCGACCCGGCGTCTTTGCAGGTTGGCCAGGTGTTGATCATTCCCGCCCCTCAGTAGAGACGCGTCGCTATACTACCAGCAGAGCCATGCGCGTCGATCCGGAGCGTGAACACGACTGCCCTTTGTCATCCCGAGGGGAGTGGGGTAGAGGCATGGTGGGGCGGAGCCCGAGGGACCTGACAGATCGATAACGAAAAGCACATGGCTAGCAACGAAGTGACAACGACCGCACCCTCTACGGCAAGCGCCGCGCCCGCGCGCGTGCCGCCCGTGCTGCGCTACGGCAAATCGTTCGGCATCGGCGCCGCGTTCGCTGTCGCGTGGACGCCCTGCATCGGGCCGATCCTCGGCGCGGTGCTGACGCTGGCGGCGTCCTCGGGCACCGTCCTGCAGGGCACGTTCCTGCTCGCTGCGTGGTCGCTTGGACTCGGTGTGCCATTCCTGCTGGCGGGACTGATGCTCGGCCAGGCGATGACCGCGATCCGCAAGGTCCGTCCGCTCATGCCCGCGATCGAGATCGCCGGCGGGCTGCTCGTGATCTTCATCGGCGCGCTCGTCTTCCTGGGCGAGTTCACGATGTTCAACGAATACTTCACCGGCACTGCGAGCACGGTCACGGGAGCGGAGGATGGGCTGACGGGAATCGATGTGACGGGGCCGTTCGGGTTCACGGTGGCGTTCGTGGCGGGCATTATCGCGTTTCTATCGCCGTGCTGCCTGCCAATGGTGCCGGCGTACGTGATGCACCTCGCGGGCGTCTCCGCCGAGACCGGCGCGTCGGGCGGCGCGCGCGGGCGCACGTTCCGGCACTCCGTCGCGTTTGTGCTGGGGTTCACGGCGCTCTTCGTCGCGTTAGGCGCGTCGGTCGGCGCGATCGGCTACGCCGTGCGTGACAACATGGGAACGATCGAGAAGGTCGCGGGCGCGCTCCTGATCGTCATGGGCCTGAACCTGCTCGGCATCCTCAAGATCCCCTGGCTCTATCGCACCTACCAGTTCGACTTCCCGGCCAGCCCCGCGGCGGGCGGGGAGACGGACTAACTAGCCGGGCGCTGAGAATAATCCAGGGGCTCAGGCTCGCCGCCGACCGCAGCCCCAGTAGCCACTCCAAGCGGAGGAGCGGCGCAACGAGCGCACTGTCAGAGGCTCGCGGCATAGGCAGCCAGTTGAAGCCCTCCGCCGACTCGATAGCGAGCCCGGCATTCGCTAGCCCGGTAGCGATCTCCCCGAGCGACATCGCGTAGTATTCCGCGCCGTATCGAGCCCGATAGCGCTGGCGGTTGCGTCGTGCCAGCAGCCCCTTCCACGATCGCCGGTTCTGCAACGTTAGGATCAGCCGTCCTCGAGTCGAGAGCACCCGCGCGCACTCGCGCCAGAACCACTCGTGCTGCGCCAGGTCGGGCGTCTCGATGCAGACGATGAAGTCCGCGGACCCGTCGCGCAGCGGCAATTGCGATGCAGCCGGATCGACAAGCAATGGCGTCACGTTGCCTGCGACCGCGGACAGTCCGCTCGTCAAGGAGGCGTTAGCCTCAATCGCGACGACGCGCCTTGCGCTCGACGCGAGGATGCGGCTAAAGCGCCCATGGCCGGCCCCTGCGTCGACGGCGGTACCGACGGCGTCGATGCTGGCCAGAGTCCGGACGAGGAAGGCGCTCTCGATCTCGGCGAGATACCGCCCCATCGACGTCTCCGCAGCCTCATCCCAGTAGTATGCGTCTGGCCGCGACTTCACCTCGATCGTTGCCGAACGGGCCGCCCAGAGGATCAGCGGCAGAGCAATGAGACTGGCGAGCTCGATCCCGATCTCGTGTGGCGCGCCGCCGAACCAGATGTTGTCGGCCAGCAGCGCGGCGGAGATCGTCGCTCCCAGCGCGGCCGCCTGCAGCGCCGAGAGCCTCGCACCGCACAGTCCCACGGCTGCTATGGCCAGCGCGAGCGAGAAGTAGTGAAGGGCTAGGATGTCGTTGGTGGTGAAATGCAGCGCGACCGTCGCGGCCAGCAGAAGCCACGCCGCGATAATGGCAGGCGACAGGATAGCGCCCCATGGAGTGGTCCGTTCGTTTCTCACGTGCGATACCACATCGAATAACGGCGATAGGCCGGAAGCGTTGCCGCGGCCGGCGAGCTGTTTGTGAGTCTCACCCAGACCCAGAGCCAGACCTAGGCCCCTGGACCCCATCTGCCCTGGGTGAGGTAATTCGACGCCCGTCTGGCGTATCCTAACGCCATGGGCAAACGAGGGCGGCCGCGCCATCCCGACATCCTCACGCCGCGCGAGTGGGAAGTCCTCGCGCTTCTGCGCGAAGGGCTGAGCAACCCCGAGATCGCGGAGCGCCTCGGCGTCAGCCGCGACACGGTGAAGACGCACGTCTCGGACATCCTCGGCAAGCTCGGTCTCGCCAGCCGCGAGGAGGCCGCCGTCTGGCGCCGCGAGGAGCACCGCCCCTGGTGGGTGGGCGTGCCGCTGCTGGGCGGCGGGGTCGCGGCGCGGGCGGCGACGGCCGTGGTCGCGGTTGCGGTTCTGGCGGGCGTGGGTGTGCTCGTGTGGGGCCTGCTCCGCAGCAATGCTGGCAACGGCGGGAGTGGAGAAGACGGCGCAATAGTCGTACCGATTGCCGATCTATTCACGGAACCGCAGCCGCGTGAAGCGGACGAGGTGCGCTCGCTTGGGCCGGCGAGGACGACCTTCGATCCCTGGGACGGCGAGTCGACGGTCTTGTATGACACGGCGACCGGCGAAGAACTGACCCTGGGCCAAGGGACATTCGGCCGCTTTAGCGTCGATGGGCGCTGGATGGCGTGGACGGCCGGGCCACCGTATGACTTCGAACAGAAGGAAGCGTGGGTAATTGACCTCGATACGCTCGAACCTCGAAGCCTCGGTCGCGGCACCTTCCTCCGTTTCGTGGAAGCGGACACCGCCGCCGTACAGTCGGCCATCGGTACGACCGAAGTCGTAGACTTGCACAGCGGCCAACGCACCATCGTCGAAAGTGCTCCGCCCGCTGAACAGCCGCCTCAACTGAATGTTGAATCGTTTGAGTTGCGCCACGTTGCCGACGACGCGACTCCGCCCTACACGCGAAATACGTACAACGTCGTGGAGAGGACGTCCGGTGACGTAATGTTCGGGTTCGAGGCGCTCAGCGCGGATTACGCAGGGCCAGGCGAGCTGGTCGTCGCTGCGCCGCCAGAGGGCGACTGGTCGAACATCTTCATCGTTGATGTCGCGACGGGCCGCGCGACGTTCATCGCGTCAGGTCGGCTGCATTACGAGAAGGGCCAGGCCTTCCCGCTCACAGCGAACGAGCAGTATGTCGTCTGGACGGACGACGGCTGTGCCGGGGGCAACACGCGCATCCACCATCGGGACTCAGGCCGGCTGGTTGAGGTCGACGAGTCGCTGTGGGCCTGGCTAACGGACGATGGCCTGATCGCGGCGGGCGCCTTCGGCCCCCATCAGCTCATCGATCCGGAGTCGCTCGAACGCGCAGTTGTCGTCCCGGACATCGCGCCCGGCGCCGATGTGGAGAGCTCCGGCCCGGATGTCGGCTGGTCGGAAGACGGGCGCTATTTCAGCCGCGGCTTCGCCGCCGGGCACGGCGGCTACTGCATATAGCGCCCCTTAGCACCGTTGTTCTACCCCTGATTCTGTAGTACACTGCCATCTGCCGCTACTGACATCCCGGGGTCACGGCTCCCGGCTACGATTGTCCAGATTCCCGTCTGAGGAGGTCCCCGGTGTCACTGGACGCCATCGTCGTTAAGGGCGCGCGCGAGCATAACCTCAAGGACATCGACGTCTCCATCCCCCGCGACAGGCTGGTGGTGATCACCGGCCTCTCCGGATCGGGGAAGTCCTCCCTCGCGTTCGACACCATCTACGCGGAAGGCCAGCGCCGCTACGTCGAGTCGCTCTCCGCGTACGCCCGCCAGTTCCTCGGCCAGATGGAGAAGCCCGACGTCGACTACATCGAGGGCCTCTCGCCCGCGATCTCCATCGACCAGAAGGGCGCGAGCCGCAACCCGCGCTCGACCGTCGGCACGCAGACCGAGATCTACGACTACCTCCGGCTTCTCTACGCCCGCGCCGGCACGCCGCACTGTCCGAACTGCGGCCGCGTCATCGAGCGGCAGACGGTGCAGCAGATCGTCGACGCGATCCTGTCGCTGCCCGAAGGCAAAAAGCTGCTGATCCTCGCGCCCATCATCCGCGACCGCAAGGGCGAGCACCTCCACGTCTTCGACGACGCGCGCAAGGCCGGCTTCGTCCGCGTGCGCGTCGATGGGCGTGTGTACGACCTGTCGGAGGAGCCCGCGCTCGACAAGAACAAGCGCCACACGATCGACATCGTCGTCGACCGCATCGTGACCGAGGCGCCTGGCAGCGAGAGCTCGGCCCAGAGCGCCAGCCGGCTGTCGGACTCCGTAGAGACGGCGCTCAAGCTGGGCAGCGGCATCATGAGCGTCGATATCGAGGGCGAGAAAGAGCAGCTCTACTCCGAGCACTTCGCCTGCGCGGACTGCGGCATCTCGCTCGGCGAGATCGCGCCGCGCAACTTCTCGTTCAACAGCCCGCACGGCGCCTGTCCGGAATGCACCGGCCTGGGCGTGAAGATGGAGCTCGATCCGGAGCTCGTGATCCCCAACAAGCGTCTCAGCCTGAGCGAGGGCGCCATCGTGCCGTGGACGCGCGCGAACGCGACGAGCACATGGTACTGGCGTCAACTCGAGGCGGTCGCGAAGAACCACAAGTTCTCGGTCAACGTCCCCGTCGCGGAGCTCAAGAAGGAACACATCAAGACGATCCTCTACGGCGCCACGAAGCCGATCACGCTCACGTACACGACGTCGGGCGGGCACACCAACAAGTGGGACACTACGTTCGAGGGCGTGATCACGAACCTCGAACGCCGCTATCGCGAGACGGACTCCGATTACATCCGCGGCGAGATCGAGCGCTACATGGCCGCCAACCCCTGTCCCGCCTGCAAGGGCGCGCGACTCAAGCCGGAGTCGCTCGCCATGACGGTCGATAACCAGCACATCATCGATGTCACGCGCATGAGCGTCGTCGAATCGCAGGCGTGGGCGAAGCGCCTCGGCGGCCCGCAGACACCGCTCACGGAGCGCGAGCAGGCCATCGCGAAGCAGATCGTGAAGGAGATCTCGGCGCGGCTCGATTTCCTCGTCGAGGTCGGCCTCGATTACCTCACGCTCGACCGCGGCACCGCGACGCTCTCGGGCGGCGAGGCGCAGCGTATCCGGCTCGCGACGCAGATCGGCTCCGGCCTGATGGGCGTCCTCTACGTCTGCGACGAGCCGACCATCGGCCTCCACCCGGCCGACGACGACAGGCTGATCCGCACGCTCCAGCGCCTGCGCGACCTTGGCAACACGGTGCTCATCGTCGAGCACGACGAGTCGATGATGCGCGCGGCCGACTGGCTGATCGATATGGGCCCCGGCGCGGGCGAGCACGGCGGCCGCATCGTGAGCGCGGGGACGCTGGACCACGTGCTGAAGGACGAGAACTCGCTCACGGGCGCGTACCTGAGCGGGCGCAAGCGGATCCCGCTGCCGGAGAAGCGCCGCGCCGGCAACGGCCAGGCGCTGACGATCCGCGGCGCCCGCGAGAACAACCTCAAGAACATCGATGTGCGGTTGCCGCTCGGGAAGTTCGTCGGCGTGACGGGCGTATCGGGCTCCGGCAAGAGCTCGCTCGTGACGGAGATCCTCTACAAGAAGGCTTCGCAGCTCCTCTACCAGTCGCGCGAGCGCCCGGGCGAGTGCGACGGCATCGATGGGCTGGAGTTCATCGATAAGGTCGTGAACATCGACCAGTCGCCGATCGGCCGCACGCCGCGTTCGAACCCGGCGACGTACACCGGCACGTTTACGCCCATGCGCGAGCTGTTCGCGTCGGTGCCGGAGGCGCGCCTGCGCGGCTACGCGCCGGGGCGCTTCTCGTTCAACGTGAAGGGCGGCCGCTGCGAGGCCTGTTCGGGCGACGGCTACATCGAGATCGAGATGCACTTCCTGCCGGACGTCACCGTGCCCTGCGAGGTGTGCAAGGGCAAGCGCTACAACCGCGAGGCGCTGGAGATCACGTTCCGCGGCAAGAACATCGCCGACGTGTTGGACATGACGGCCGACGAGGCGCTGGAGTTCTTCTCAGCGTTTCCCAGGATCCGCACGAAGCTCCAGACCGTCCGCGACGTCGGCCTCGGCTACATCCGCCTCGGCCAGCCCGCCACGACGCTGTCCGGCGGCGAGGCGCAGCGCGTTAAGCTCTCGACGGAGCTCTCACGCCGCTCGACAGGCCGCACGTTGTACATCCTCGACGAGCCCACGACTGGCCTCGCGTTCGAGGACACCGGCGCGCTCCTACGCGTCCTCCAGCGCCTCGTCGATGGCGGCAACACCGTCGTCGTCATCGAGCACCACATGGACGTGATCAAGAACGTCGACCACGTGATCGACCTCGGGCCGCTGGGCGGCGATCGGGGCGGAGAGCTCGTCGCGCAGGGGACGCCGGAGGAGATCGCGAAGTCGAAGGAGAGCGCCACGGCGCGCTACCTGCGCCGCGCGCTTACGGCCAGCGCGAACGGACGCCGCGGCGGCGTGCCCGTCGAGGCGCCGCACAAGAAGAAGGCGCCCGAGCCGGCGGAGGCGCCGCGCAACGGCCCTGCGCGCGCGCGACGTGCCAGGCCATCGACCGCGCCCAAGACCTCCTCGAACGGCCGCCGCGCAGCCACGACGAAGCGCGCGTCCTCAAACGGCAAGCGCACCTCCACCGCCAAGCGCGTACGAAAGCGGTAGAGCTCGGGGCGAGATCGTAGGGGCGGCTCGTGAGCCGCCCGCCATGGACGGGACTGATGCGGCGCTACCAATCGAACTGGCCCGAGAGACGCTCGATCCGCATGCCAGAACACGACTACTCAGAACCCGGCGCCTATTTCATCACGATCGTCGTGCAGGGGCGGGCATGTCTCTTCGCAGACCTTCGATTTGAGAGGTGTGCGGAAGAGGCCTGGACATGGCTGGCAACCCGTTATGCTAACGTGGAACTAGACGAGTTTGTGATCATGCCCAATCATCTGCATGGCGTTATTTCGCTGACGGATGCCGGGGCGGGCGGCTCGCGAGCCGCCCCTACGGAAGGTAAGGGACGAAAGCCGATCGGCGGACTGATCGGCGCGTTCAAGACCCGGGCAACGAAGAGCATGAACGTACTCCGGGGTACCCCCAGTAGTATCGTTTGGCAGCGGAACTACTACGAGCGATTGATCCGGACAGAGAAGGAACTGCAAGACGTTCGCGGCTATATTCTGAGCAATCCCGCCCAGTGGCCTGACGATCCAGAGAATCCAAACCGTTGCGATAGAGCTCCAGTAGGAACGCGATGAGGGCTTCCTACGTCGCCACGATGCGCAGGCGCTTGCGTAAGATCGCAGGCATGCTTGAGAGTCCAGGAACCTTTTATGAAGACGATGCCTTCTGGGTAAACGCGAAGGAGATTGCCCACTTCCACGACGGCGCGATCTCGATCCGCATCACCCGTCCCGTGTTCTCCGCCCACCGCGACCGCCTGCGCGCCGATCCGCGCGTGTCGCGCCGCTCGCCGGCGTCCGACTGGATCACGGTTCAGCTCGAGTCGCCGAAGGACGTTGACTTCGCGGCCGAGCTCGCGCAGCTCGCCGCCGATGCGCACCGTCCGGCCGCGGGCGTCGCGGCCAAGCCGCCGCCCACCGGCGCTGATCTGGAACGGAGGCGTCGCTTCCACTAATGGACGCACCGCGCACGGCCCAAGACATCCTCGATGCCATTCGGCGCGACCGGCCGGTCCTCGAGGACGCAGTGACCGAAATGAGCGCTGTCCCGCTGGACGCTGTGCCGCGGGGTGGCGGCTGGTCGGTGAAGGACCACATGGCGCATATCGCGGCGTGGGAGCGCATGATCGTCGCGCACCTGACGGACGGCTCCGACCACGAGGTCGCGGGCATGGACGCCGCATCCTTCGCCGCCGCCACGCTCGATGAGGTGAACGACAGTATCTACCACCTCCACCACCGCGACACGCTCTCGCAGGTGCGCGAGGAGTTCGCTGCCGCGCACGAGGCAATCGTCACGCTTATCGAGTCGTTGCCGGAAGACGGCTTCGACCGGCCGTACTGGGACGACGATCCTACTCGTAGGCCCGTCCACGACAAGATCGCCGGCGATACGTACCTGCACTACGTGGAGCACGCCGTCTGGGTTCGTGAGCTACTCGAATCGCGCCCGCAGACCCCATGACCACCGACGCGCTCTTCGCCAACATCAAACGCGACCGCGCACGGTTCGCTGCGGCGGCCGAGCGCATCGACGCGCAGCCCGAGGCCATCTTCTTCGATATGGACGGCACCATCCTCGATTGGCAGACGGGGATGGAGGAATCGTGGCTGGCTGCGTGCGAGGCGCACTGCGACGGTTCGTACGTCGCGACCGAACTCGTGAGCGCGATCTACGCGCGACGCACCTGGTACTGGGCCGACCACGAACGCGCTCGCGCCGGCCGTATGGACATCGACGAGACGAGCCGCCAGATCGTGCGCTATGCCTTCGAGGACCACGGGCTGCCGGAATCGGATCTGGCGCATCGCATCGCCGATAGCTACCGCGCGCTGCGGTTCGCCGGCATTGTGCCGTACCCGGGCGCGATCGAGACGCTGGAGGTGCTCCGGCAGCGCGGCGTCCGCCTCGCGCTGCTGACGAACGGCGCTGCGCGTGACCAGCGCCGCAGTGTTGAGATGCACGGTCTCGAGCCGTACTTCGACTGCATCGTCATCGCAGGCGAGTTCGGCGCCGGTAAGCCGGACGAGCGCGTCTTCCGCCACGCGATGCAGTCGCTCTCCTGCTCTGCGGACGCGACCTGGATGATCGGCGACGACCTCGAGGCGGACATCGCGCCCGCGATCGCACTCGGCATGCACACCGTCTGGGTCGACGTCGCAGGCGATGGCCTGCCGGAGGGCGTCGACATCCGGCCGCACCGCATCATCCGCGCGATCAGCGAGCTGTTGTAGCCATTTGCGCAAGTTGGCCCCTCTCGTTATGATCCCACAGTCTGCCTCAGGGCAGGCCCTCGACAAGAATCTGTAGGAGCATGCATGGGAAGCGTCATCAAGAAGCGGCGGAAGAAGATGTCCAAGCACAAGCATCGCAAGATGCTGAAGAAGACGCGCTGGCAGCGCCGCCACAAGTAGTCTTATAGAGCGAAACGTCCTGCACGCAGCCGCCTTACATCGGCGGCTGCGTTCTTGTGCCGCGAAACGCTCGCCGGCACTTCCGTGTAGCGTCTCGATCTTGCTAGAGTAGGCATCGGCTCTGCCCATGACGACACTCCAGCTTCCGAACTTAGACGCGCGTCTGGCGTACCTGGCTGTCCAGTACCACCTGTCGCGGCCGGGGTCCGAGCTGGATCCGCAAACGAAGCTCCCCGTGGAGCACGGCCTCGGCGAGGTCGCGCGCGCGCTCGAACCGCAGCTCGGCCGCGCGGTCGTCGTGTTCGAGCTCAGCGCGGAGCAACAGCGCCGGCTGGTCGAGGCCGTCGCCGGCGCGATGAACGAGCTGAAGTCGTACCCGCTGCTCGCCGCGAGTGGACGCAGCGCCGCGCCGCCATTCCACGAAGCGCTGCGACGCTTGTTCCCGGACGTCGCAGCGGAGCCGGACGAAGCAACGTCGCTCGCGGGGCACATGCTCTCTCTGCGACGCCGCCTCGAGCGGATCGAAGCGCCGCCGGAGCGGCCTCCCGCGGCGCACCTCGCGAAGCGAAGCTCGTGGCGCTTCTGGGACCGCGGGAACTCGCAGTAACGAAAAAGGAGCACGACGTGGTTCGAGGCGCATGGACGTGGCTGGGCATCGCGCTGCTTGCGTGTGCGCTCTTCGCTGTCGCGTGCGGCACGAGCTCCGAGGCGCGTCCGCCGATCACGCCGTTCACGAACGAGCACAGTCCAACCGGAACACCGGTGTCGCAAGTGCAGCAGGTGGCCGGTACGCCCGGTGCGCGGCTCCCCACGCCCAGCTTCGAAAACCCGGTCCGTTGGGGCTACAACCCGCGCGAATACACAAACGTGCCGGACAAGCTCCCCGTGTTCCGGCCGCTGACGGCAGGCTACCGTATCGAAACGTATGCGGCGGGCCTCCAACGCCCGACTGGCATGGTGTCGCTGCCGGATGGCAGGCTGCTCGTGATCGAGCAGCAGGGCGAGGTCCGGCTTATCGAGGATGGCGTGCTGCAGCGCGACCCGTACTACGTCGTCGACGCGTACTTCCCGGACTCGGGAGACGTGATCGAGCTAGGCCTCGTTGGCATCACGATCGATCCGGACTTCATCACCAACCGCTACCTCTACGTCTACTACACCACCGCCAACCCGCACCGTCGCACCGTCCTCGCTCGCATTTCCGATCAGGGTACGTTCGCGACAGGCCTGCGAGAGATCATGAGCCTGGACGCGGACCCTGCGTGTTGCCATATCTCCGGGAGCATGCGGTTCGCACCCGACGGCACGCTGTTCGTCGCGGTGGGCGACCACCAGCGCGATGCCGATGCGCAGGACATCGGGACGCCGTTCGGAAAGATCCTGCGCATCAACAAGGACGGTACGGTCCCGCGCGACAACCCGTTCGTGAACACGCAGGCCGCCGATCCTCGCGTGTGGGCGTTTGGCCTCCGCAACCCGTTCGACTTCGCGATCGAGCCGCTATCCGGCCGCATCTTCGCGACCGAAAACGGCTACCTCGGCCAGGACGCCGTGCTCGAGATCAAGAAGGGGAAGAACTACGGCTGGCCCGGCTACGGCCTGGCCGGTCCGCTGGAGGACATGGAGCAGCCGCTCCTCTTCTACAACGAGCCCATCGGCCCGGCGGGGATGGAGCTCTACCTGGACGCGAAGCTGGAGCTCCTGCGCGGCTCGCTCCTCTTCTGCCAGTTCCACCGCGGCGGCGCCCTCCACGCCGTGGCGTTCGATGCGCAGGGCGAGCTGGCCGGCGACTCGATTATCGCCCCGGGCTGCACGAGCGACGTCACCACGGGCTCCGATGGCTTCATCTACTTCCTGGATTACGTGGGCGGCATCGTCTACCGGATAGCTTCGGGCGCGAGGAGCTGAGAATTTTCTCACAAAGGGCAGATTTAGCAAGCAATCGCTTGTGAAATGCCTTCCCCCGGCCGTGACTCCTCAGTAGAATGGGAGCCGCAATCAAGCTAGTTCGGGAGGGACTTGGAAGATGACCTACACGATCACTGACCCCTGCATCGGGACCAAGGACCGGTCCTGCGTCGACGTGTGCCCTGTGGACTGCATCCACGACGACGGCGACGAGGACCAGATCCTCTACATCGACCCGGATGAGTGCATCGACTGCGGCGCGTGCGAGCCGGCTTGTCCCGTAACGGCGATTTTCGCCGAGGACGACGTGCCGGACAACATGAAGCCGTACACGGAGATCAATGCGCTCTGGTTCAAGGACAAGGCCGCTGCGCGTGCCAAGGTCGCGGAGCTACACCCGGCCTAGCGCGCCGACGCGTTTCGATCACGGAAGGCCAGGCAACATGCCTGGCCTTCGTGCGTCCTGCGCTAGTTCCGATCGTCGCCGCCGTTGCCAATCGATGCCGGCAGCGGACGCATCGTCGTCGCGGGGATCTCGCTCGGCTCGGGCAGCGCATCACGTTCGAGATCGGGTAGCTGCGTTTGCACAGGGCCTTGCACGGACGCGGCCAAGCGGTCGCCGAACTTCGTGAACGAGCGGTCGACATCTCCGTAGCGTTCCGCCGCGTTTCTGAGATGTTTGCCGACGAGCGTGAAATCGTCCTTCATCCGCGCGAAGTCGCCGTTCAGCCGTTCTAGGTGGCTAATGATCTCGTGCGCCCGCTCCTCCACCTTCATGCCATTGAGGCCGATCAGGATCGCCTGCAGGTAGGCGTAGAAGCTGTTTGGCGAGACGGGGATCACGCGCCGCTCCATCGCGTAGGCACAGAGGTTTGCCTGCGCGTCGCCGAGGTCGTCCTTCACGATCACCTCGTAGTAAACGTTCTCGGCGGGGATGTACATCAGCGCGAAGGGCAGGCTGCCTTCGTCGGGCAGGATGTACTTCGCGACGGCATCGATGTGCCCGCGCACCGCCCGTACGAACTCCTTGCGCACTGTGGAGCGTTCTTCCTCCGGGGCGGCCAGCACGCGGTGGAACGATTCGAGCGGGAACTTGGAGTCGACGGGCACGATGCTGCTACCGACGTGGATCGCCGCGTCGACGATCACGCCGTTCGTGAAACGGTGCTGGGTGCTGTAGCTGTTCTCGGGCAGGATCTCGGCCAGCAGCCGCTCGAGCAGCATCTCCCCGAAGCCGCCGCGGACCTTCGGTGGCTTCAGGATGTCTTGCAGGCTCGAGATGTTCTTGCCCACATCGAGCATCTGCTGCGTCGATTGCGCCAGCTCGCCGAGCTGCGCTCCGATCTTGCCGATGGTCTCGCTCTGGCTCGTGAGACTGCGCCCGATATCGCTCTGCACGGCGTCGAAGCGCTGGCCGACGGTCGTTTGCACCGCATCGAAGCGCTGGTTGAGGCGCGTGTCGACGGCGTTGACCTGCGCCAGCACGGTCTGCTGCGTCATCGAGAGGCCCTGCGAGATCTGCTGCGAGATGTCGCCGCGTAGGGCGGCAAGCTGCGTCTCCAGCGGCTGCGCTTCGGTCTCTTCCGGCGCGTCCGGGCGCCGCCGGCCGGCCGAGACGTAGACGCCCACGCCTGCGACAGCCCCGATGAGCGCCACCAGCAGAACGACAATCACAGCTTCCATATCCAGCCTCCTTGCTTGCCAGAACTGATGTTCCCATGCTAGCCGCTCTGCGAGCGGCGCGCAAGCGCTTATGGTCGAATGAGGGGAATTAGGAGCCGAGGTCTGGAAGGCGTTCGCGGAGGGCGTCCAGGAGATTGGCGATAGGGACGCGGACCTGCTCCATCGAGTCCCGTTCGCGCACGGTCACGGCCTCGTCCTCCATCGTGTCGAAGTCGACCGTGACGCAGAGCGGCGTGCCGATCTCGTCTTGTCGCCTGTACCGCCGCCCGATGCTCTGCGCGTCGTCGAACTGGCTCATCAGGTGCGGCCTGACGACGTCCCAGACCTTGCGCGCCGTCGGCACCAGCTTCTCGTTGCGGCTCAGGGGCAGGATCGCCACCTTGATCGGCGCCAGGGCGGGGTGCAGCTTGAGCACGAGGCGCTTCTCGTCGCGTACCGTTTCCTCTGTGTACGCATCCAGCAGGAAGATCAGCACGCAGCGGTCGACGCCCGCCGCGGGCTCGACGACGTAGGGGACGATGTGCTCGTTCGTTTCCTCGTCGAAGTACTCGAGCTTCTTGCCGGAGGCCTTGGCGTGCTGCTGGAGGTCGTAGTCCGTGCGGCTGGCTATGCCTTCGAGCTCGGACCAGCCCATCGGATACAGGTACTCGACGTCGGTCGTGCCGGAGGAGTAGTGCGCGAGCTCGCTCTTCTCGTACTCGCGCAGACGGATGTTCTCGGGCCGCACGCCGAAGCGCAGGTACCAGTTGAGCCGCTCCTGCCGCCAGTACTGGTACCACTGCTCCTCTGTGCCTGGCTTGCAGAAGTACTCCATCTCCATCTGCTCGAACTCGCGCGTGCGGAAGAAGAAGTGCCCGGTCGTGATCTCGTTTCGGAACGACTTGCCTTGCTGCGCGATGCCGAAGGGCAGCTTGCGACGCGTCGTGTTCAGCACGTTCTCGAAGTTGACGAAGATGCCTTGCGCCGTCTCGGGCCGCAGCCAGGCCACGGTCGATTCGTCTTCGACGGGCCCGACGAACGTCTTGAACATCGTGTTGAACTGACGCGGCTCCGATAGCTCGCCGCCGCAATCCGGGCATATCTTGGTGTCGCCCAGCTCGTCGGCGCGGAAGCGATGGCGGCACTTCTTGCACTCGACCAGCGCGTCGGCGAAGTGCTTCGTGTGGCCGCTTGCCTCCCAGACGCGGGGCGACATCAGGATCGAAGCGTCCAGCCCGACGATGTCGTCGCGCTCGCGCACCATCGCCCGCCACCACGCCTCCTTCACGTTGCGCTTCAGCTCGACGCCGAGCGGGCCGTAGTCCCACGTGCTCTCGAATCCGCCGTAGATCTCGCTGCTCTGGAACAGGAAGCCACGCCGCTTGCACAGCGACGCAAGCGTCTCGAGGTCGATGGCGGGGCCGGCGACAGCTTCGCTCATGGGATTAGGGGCACCGTAGCAAACGAAGGTGGCTGGGTAAAGGAGTGAGCATCGACCGTTTGCGCCGCTGATGGAGAACGGGTTGACGAATGGATGAGAGGGTAGGAGCGGTTCACGAAAGGTCGACAAAGGCGCGCCTGAGCCTGACTTTCGTCCGCAGCAATGTTTAGCAGTGGAGGGCGGTGACGAGGCCGGCATTTAGCTGGAGGATGAGGGCCGCGTCGCTGGCGTTGATCGTGCCGTCGCCGTTTACGTCCGCGCTCGTCTCGTTCTCGAGGGAGCCGACGAGGCCGGCGGCGAGCTGCAGGACGAGCGCTCCGTCAATGCTGTCCACGGAGCCGCTGTCGTTAACGTCGCCGCAAGCCGTGGGCTTCAGACCGGCTACGGCGACCGGCGTCGTCCGTTGGGTGGTCGTCCCGTCGCCCAGCGCGCCGCTGTCGTTGTAGCCCCAGCACTTCACTCCTCCCCCGCTGGCGAGCGCGCAGGTGTGGGAGAAGCCCGCAGCAATTGCCGCCACGCCGCTCCCCAGCTCCGCAACGTCCACTGGCGCGGTCCGCTGCACCGTGGTCCCATCCCCCAGCTGGCCGAAGGCGTTCTCGCCCCAGCACTTCACGCCGCCCTCGCTGGTCAGTGCGCAGGTGTGGTGGCGGCCCGCAGCGATGGCCGCCACGCCGCTCGCCAGCCCCACGACGTCCACCGGCGTTGTCCGATTCATCGTCGTCCCGTCACCAAGCTGACCTTCGCCGTTATAGCCCCAACACTTCACTCCGCCCTCGCTGGTCAGTGCGCAGGTGTGGTAGCCGGCCGGAGCGATGGCAGCCACGCCGCTCCCCAGCCCCACCACGTCCACCGGCGTCGACCGGTCCGTGGTCGTCCCGTCACCGAGCAGCCCGAGCCCGTTCCAGCCCCAGCACTTGACCCCACCCCCGCTGATCAGCGCGCAGGTGTGCTCGCGGCCCGCGGCGATGGCGGTCACGCCGCTCCCTAGCCCCACCACGTCCACCGGCGTCGTCCGGTCCGTGGTCGTCCCGTCACCGAGCTGGCCTTCGCCGTTCCAGCCCCAGCACTTCACCCCGCCCCCGCTGGTCAGGGCGCAGGTGTGGAAGCCGCCGGCAGCGATCGCAACGCCCGTCAGGACGTTGTTGTTGGTAGCCGAACACGGTGGTGTCGCCCCCGACGCGCACACGTCGACCGGCGTCGGGATTGGGTCAAAGCTGCTGGCGGCGCCGTTCCCCAGCTGGCCGTAAAAGTTGTAGCCCCAGCACGTTACGCCACCCCCGCTGGTCAGCGCGCAGCTGTGGTGGGGTCCCGCAGCGATGGCCGCCATCCCGCTCCCCAGCCCCACCACGTCCACTGGCGTTGTCCGGTCCGTGGTCGTCCCGTCACCGAGCTGGCCTTCGCCGTTCCAGCCCCAGCACTTCACCCCGCCCTCGGTCGTGAGCGCACAGGTGTGGCTCCCAGCAGCGATCGCGTCAGCCCCCGTCAGGGGGTTCGCCGAGACCGGCCCAGGCCTGGGCCAGAGCAGCGCAGCCGCCACAACAAGCATGCCGGCCACGAGGGTGAGTAGCCGCCAGTTCCATGCCTTAGCGCACACGTTCGTCGTGTTCATGGTCTGGGACCACCAGTATACGCCCGTCACCCACCCTCTGGCGTTTGGGAGTGCGAGCGTGCCCTGAGAGAAGTCGAAGGGGGACGGGGCGAGGGACGGGCTCGTGACCGCGTCCATCCCTTGTAGCCGCGGCATTCTCGGGGAATCGCCTCTGGCGAAATGCCGCGGACGATGTCCTCTTGCAACGCGCAGCTTCGAGAAACCGAGGCCCAACCGCGAGGGAGTCCGCTACTCTGCATGCGACATGCCATTTTCTGGAACAGCGTGTCCGTCCATCCGTTCCCCATCCGTTGACGACCTTGCCACCCCGCCCCGCACTCGTTATCCTCGCCTCGGTGGTTCCAGCTCGGACGGGAGGCTGATCGTTGGGCGACCGGTACGTCATCGAAGGGGGGCGGCCTCTCCGCGGCCAGGTGCGTGTAAGCGGCAACAAGAACGCTGCCGACTACGCGATGGCCGCGGCGCTCCTTACTCCCGAAGACTGCATCCTCGAGAACGTCCCAGACATCGAGGACGTCTCGTACATGAGCCAGATCCTGCGCCAGCTCGGCGCCGAGGTCGAGCAGCTCTCGCCCGGGCGGCTGCGCATCAACGCCGCGAAGATCACCTCCTTCGAGCCGCCCGCGGAGCTCGTCGTGAACATGCGCGCCAGCTTCCTCGTCATGGGCGCGCTGCTCACCCGGTTCGGTAAGGCCGCCTGCTGCCCCCCCGGCGGCGACGTCATCGGCCTTCGCCCGCTCGATATCCACCTTGCAGGCTTCAAGGCGCTCGGTGCCGCCGTCTACCGTCGCGGCGACCAGTTCGTCGCCGAAGGCGAGCGGCTGCACGGCGCGCGCGTTGTGCTCGATTACCCGAGCGTCATGGGTACCCTCAACATCATGCTCGCGGCGACGCTGGCTGATGGCACGACGACGATCATCAACGCCGCTGCGGAACCCGAAGTCGTCAGCATCGCCGATATGCTCAATCGCATGGGCGCAAAGGTGCGTGGCGCGGGCGGCAACACCGTCGAGGTCGAAGGCGTACGGGAGCTGCGCGGTACGACGCTGCGCATCCTGCCGGACCGCGTCGAGGCGGGCACGTTCGCCGTCGCGGTGGCCGCGACGCGTGGCGAGGTAGAGATCCAGGAGGCGGTCCCGGAGCACATGGACGCCATCATCTGGAAGCTCCGGGAGGCCGGCGTCCGCGTCCGGACCATGGAGGGCGGTATCGTCGTGACGGGGATGGACTCCTATACGGCTGTCTCGGCGCAGGCGGTGCCGTATCCCGGCCTTGCAACGGACATCCACCCGCCGTTCGCGGCCTTCTTGACGCAGGCAAAGGGCGTCAGCGTCATTCACGAGCGCGTCTACGACAACCGCCTGCTCTACATCAGCGAGCTGCGCAAGATGGGCGCCGACGTGATCACGGCCGGCCAGACTGCTATAGTCAGCGGGCCGACGCACCTCTACGGAACGCCGGTACGCGCCATCGACGTCCGCGCGGGCGCTGCGCTCGTTGTGGCGGCGCTCTGCGCGGAAGGCACAACAGAAATCAGCGATATTCATCACGTGGACCGCGGTTACGAGGCCCTGGACGAGAAACTGCGCTCGCTGGGCGCCTCCATCCAGCGTGTCTAATCGCCCCGTCTAGAAGGAGCAACGGAATGCTACCGAGACGCATCGGTATCGATTTGGGCACAGCAAACGTCCTCGTCTACGTCAAGGGACGGGGCATTTTGGTAAACGAGCCCGCGGTCGTCGCGCTCGCGAACCGCGATAACACGGTCGTCGCGGTCGGCACGGAGGCGCGCGACATGATCGGCCGCACGCCCGAAACGATCTCCGTCATCCGGCCGATGAAGGACGGCGTGATCGCCGACTACTTGATCACCGAAGCGATGCTGCGCTACTTCATCACCAGGGTCACCGGCCGGATCAACGTGATCAAGCCGGAGGTGATGATCTGCATCCCCGCCGGCGTTACCAGCGTCGAACAGCGCGCCGTCCGCGACGCCGCTGAGCAGGCTGGCGCGCGCCGGCCCGCGCACCTCGTGCCCGAGCCCCTGGCCGCCGCGATCGGCGCGCGCATTCCCGTCGGCACGCCCAGCGGCAACATGATCGTCGACATCGGCGGCGGGCGGACGGAGGCCGCGGTGATCTCGATGTACGGCATCGTTGTAGCCGAATCGGTCCGGGTCGCTGGCGACCGCATGGACGACGCGATCGTCTCGTACGTGAAGCGCCGCCACAACCTGCTCGTGGGCGAGCGCACGGCGGAGGACATTAAGCTGGGCATTGCCAGCGCCATCCCGCTCGATGATGAGCTGACGATGACGGTGCGCGGGCGCGACCAGGTGACGGGGCTGCCCCGGCCGGTCACGCTCCACAGCAACGAGATCACCCAGGCGCTCCAGGACTGCCTCGCCAGCGTCGTCCAGACCGTCCGCAGCGTGCTGGAGCGGACGCCCCCCGAGCTCGCTGCGGACGTCATCGACCGGGGGCTGGTGCTCACGGGCGGCGGCGCCCTCCTGCGCCACCTCGACGTGCTCCTGACGCAGGAGACCGGTATCCCCTGCCACGTCGCCGACAACCCGCTCGAGTGCACCGCCATCGGCTGCGGCATCGCGCTCGAGCACCTGGACGTGATCAAGCGCAGCCTTCCTACGGAAGAAGAGTCCCTCGTCGCCAGCGCGTAGCACATCGCCGTAGGGGCGGGTTTTAAACCCGCCCTCTTCGGTCAACGTGGCGAGACCCCGTAGGGACAGAGCTTTAGCTCTGTCCTCTGCCGCTCCCGCCCGACACCGCCTCTTCTTGGCCAGGACGCTCTGCTCTTGAGGCATGCCTTCGAACGAAGCGCGCCCTTGTAGGGGCGCATGGCCATGCGCCCCTACGGTTGTGCCCTGTCCTTTTCTTCACACCGTCGGAGGCTCGCCATGGTGAAGGCGGGGCGGAGACCTTGTTGGTAGATCCCTGTTCCTTGTTCCTTGGGTAGGGGCGGTGGGGTCGGGTCGGGGGGGGGGACGCTACTTCGCGCCCGAGTCCCGGCCCTTGATGTAGAACGTCATGCTCTGGAGCGCCAGCACGGGATCGATGTCCTTAATCCGCACATGCGATGGCACGTGCGCCGCGATCGGCGCGTAGTTCAGGATCGCCTTCACGCCGTTCGCCACCAGCAGGTCGATGACGCCCTGCGCGGAACCCCCCGGGACGGCGACGATCGCCATCTCCGCCGGCCTCTTGCGCAGCACCTCCGGCAGCGACTGGATCGATTTCACGGTCAGGCCGTCGAGCTTGGAGCCGATGATGTTCGGGTCCGCGTCGAACGCTTCGATGATGCGAAAGCCCTGGGGCATGAAGCCGGCGTAGCCCACGATCGCGCGGCCGAGCTGGCCGATGCCCACGAGCACCAGCGGCCACTCTCGCGTCAGGCCCAGGATCGTGCGCAGCTCCTGCAGCAGCCGCGCGACGTTATAGCCGCGCCCCTGCTTGCCGAAACGCCCGAAGTAGCTGAGGTCCTTCCGTATCTGCGCCGGCGTCACGCCGAGGCGCTCGCCCAGCTCCTGTGAGTTGACGACATCGCGGCCCTCGGCCTCCAGGAGCGAGAGCGCGCGCGTGTAGACCGGCAAGCGGTCAATGACGACGTCGGGGATCTCCAGCGCCACGATCTACTCCTCGCGCGGCGAAACCCGCCTAGGGAGTTCCTGCGCGCATCCTGTGATTGCGCGCGCGAGCACAATGTAGCATCCGTTTTTCTCGCGGTCAACGAGGCTGTACTTGACCATTATTGGCCGCTCCGCCTCGCCCTCGGGCTAGACACACGCCCTTTGCAGCCCCGGGTCTCGTCCGGCCTGCTTACTTCTCTGCACCTATGAGTGTCGAACCTCGAACATCGAGGAACGACCGAGGCCCGCGCGCGGCGGGCCTCGTGAGGTTGTACGTGACTTTGATTACTCGGGCTTGGGATCGGGCCCAAGCTGGATGGTGGACTGGCCTCCGTAGGCCAGGCCGGGCTTCCCGACCTGCGGCCGCGGCTGCTCGTCCTCAACCTTCTGCGCCGGTTCGTCCGGCTTAGGCTGCTCCGAAGGCGGCTCCTCCATCTTCGGCGGCGGGGGCGAGCCCGCGGGCGCCTCGAGCAAGCGCGTCAGGTCGTCGCCCTCAAGCGTCTCGTCGACGAGGATGCGCCCGACGATGTCGTCTAGCTTGGTGCGGTTCTCGGTGAGCACCTGCTTCGCGGTCTGGTACGCCTTGTCGATGAGGTGGCGCAGTTCTTCATCGATCTCCTCCGCGACCTTCTCGCTGTAGTTGCGCTGCTCCGCGATGTCGCGGCCCAGGAACACCATCTCCTCCTTGCGGCCGAAGGTACGCGGGCCAAGGCGCTCGCTCATGCCCCACTGTGTCACCATCTTGCGGGCGATGCGTGTCGCCTGCTCGATGTCGTTCTCCGGGCCCGTCGTCATTTCGCCGAGGATGAGCTCCTCCGCGACGTGCCCGCCCATCATGGCGGCGAGCATGTCCTGGTACTGGGAGCGCGTCATCAAGTGGCGGTCCTCAGCCGGTAGGTAGCGCGTAAAGCCGCCCGCCATCCCGCGGGCGATGATGCTGATCTTGTACGGCTTGTCCGCGTTCGGCAGCATCCAGCCAACGAGCGCGTGTCCAGCCTCGTGGTAGGCGATGATGCGCTTCTCGCGGTCGCTGATCACGCGGCTCCTTCGCTCCGGCCCCGCGATCACGCGATCGATCGCCTCGTTGAACTCATCGAGGCTGATCTTCTTCTTGTTTCGCCGCGCGGCCAGGATTGCCGCCTCGTTCACCAGGTTCGCCAGGTCGGCGCCGGAGAACCCCGGCGTTTGCTTAGCGAGCACGTTCAAGTCGATCGTTTCGTCCAGCGGCTTGCCGCGGGAGTGCACTTCGAGGATCGCCTCGCGGCCTCGAATGTCCGGGCGGTCGAGGATCACCTGGCGGTCGAAACGTCCCGGGCGCAGCAGCGCCGGGTCGAGGATGTCGGGGCGGTTCGTCGCGGCGACGACGATCACGTTGGTGTTCGTATCGAAGCCGTCCATCTCGACGAGGATCTGGTTCAGCGTCTGCTCGCGCTCGTCGTGGCTGCCGCCCAGGCCTGCCCCGCGCTGGCGGCCCACCGCGTCGATCTCGTCTACGAAGATGATGCAGGGTGCGTTGCGCTTGGCCTGATCGAACAGGTCGCGGACACGCGATGCGCCCACGCCGACGAACATCTCGACGAACTCAGAGCCGCTGATCGAGAAGAACGGGACGCCGGCTTCGCCCGCGACGGCGCGTGCGAGCAGCGTCTTGCCTGTGCCCGGCGGGCCGAGGAGCAGGACGCCGCGCGGGATGCGCGCGCCCAGTGCGGCGAACTTCTCCGGGTATTTGAGGAACTCGACAACCTCCTGGAGCTCCTCCTTCGCTTCCACAACGCCGGCGACATCGACAAAGGTGACCGTCGGCCTGTTCCCCGCAAACGTGCGGGCGCGGCTCTTGCCGAAGTTCATGGCCTGGTTGTTGGATCCCTGCGCCTGGCGCATGAAGAAGATGATGATTCCGCCGAAGAGCAGGAGCGGCAGGAAGGTGAGCAGGATACCGGCGTAGTTGCCCCAGCCGCCTCCCTTCTTGACCGCCACGTCGATGCCGTTCGGGGCGCCGATCGCGACGCCCTCATCCTTGAGGATCGTGCGGATACTGTCGTCGCTCTCTAGACGCGACGTGTATTTCCCGCCGTCGGTCCCCTTTTCGTGGACCGTAATCGAATCGCCGTTGACCTCGATCTTGCTGATCCTGCCGGCCTTGGCGTCGGTGATGACCGTACTGATATCCTCGGTCCGAACGTCCTCAGAGCGGCCAAAGAACGAGTAGACAATGGCCACTACAGCGACGAGGATGAGTAAGTAGATGAATCCGTTACGAAGCCAACGGGATCCCATGCGAGCACCTGCTTTCCTGCGATGGCCGCGGAGATGGCCAGGCGCGCAAATTATACCAGACTTGCGCTGCGCCACGCATACGCAGATCCCCTAACGAATCGATGACCCGCCGTATTCCAGTCTGAGCGCCCGTCAGTCGTCCTCCGAGGCGAGCTTTCCAGCCTGCGCCCAGTCTTCCTTCGCCACGTCCTGGAATACCACGATGGTCGCCTCGGGCGTCGTCTGCGCGATGTTGCAGACGGCCTCCGTGATGGCGCGCGCCAGCTCGCGCTTCTGCGCCTGCGTCCGTCCCGGCCACATCTCAATTCGAACGATGGGCATCCTACCTACCTCCTTGGAGTTCGTAGCTGGCACGGATCATACCGTACGGCAGAGATGGGCCGTTGCCCCGCCCCTTGTTTAGAAACGGATCGTTCATTTGTCATCCTGAGGCCTGTCCTCGAGCGAAGCGTAAGAGCTGTAGCCCTCTGCCGGTCGGAGACTCGCCGCAGGAGAGGGGGTCTTGCCCTGTCCTTGAGCGATGGAGTGCCACGCTCGTTCCGGGGGGTGTAGGGGGCTGGAGCCCCCTGCCGGGGGGTCTGGGGGGTGTCCCCCAGAGTCTCAACCTCTCTGGGTGGGCGGGTGGGAAGAGTGACACCCCGTTCTTGCGGGTGATGGGGTGAGCCCGCCTCACAATCTGCCCGTTTGACTCCCTCCGCCGCCCGCCGTAGCATCGAGCTGTGGGACGAGAGCCCGTGCCGTATCCGCCCGCAGCCACGCTGAGCGAGGAGATCCGCGCCTGGCGTACCGGCAACCGCCACGTCGCGGGAGTGGACGAGGCCGGCCGCGGGCCGATGGCGGGGCCCGTCGTCGCGGGCGCCGTGATCCTCGATCCGCAGGGCGCGGCGCCCTGGTGGTCGGAACTGCGGGATTCGAAGCTCCTCACGGCGAAGCGCCGCCGGGACCTCGCCGAGCGCCTGCGCGAGACCGCGGCCGTCGGCGTCGGGACCGCCACGCACGAGGAGATCGATGCGATGGGCCTCCTCGTCGCCACGCGTGAGGCGATGCTACGCGCGCTGGCCGCGCTGCCGTGTCCTGCCGACCTGCTGCTCATCGATGCTGTCGAACTGGAGTGGCCGGGCCAGCAGCGCAGCATCATCCACGGCGACGGCCACAGCGTTTCGATTGCGGCCGCGTCGATCATCGCCAAGGTGGAGCGCGACGCCATGATGGACGGCTTCCACAAGACGTACCCGATGTACGGCTTCGAGCACAATCGAGGCTATTGCACGCGCGATCACGTCCGGGCCCTCTTCGAGCACGGCCCCTGCGACATCCATCGCCGCTCCTTCGCGCCCGTCCGCGCCTACCTTGAGGGCCACCAGCTTGACTTCGTCGAGGCCATGGCCCGCGACGACGGAACCCCCTCGCCAACCTCGTAGGGACAGAGCCTTCAACTCTGCCCTCGGCTCGTCTCCATCAACAACGGCCCTACCTGACCCTTGCATCCTACACTCCGCACCACCACACCTATCCGTTCATCCGGTCCCCATCCGTTGACAGCACATAACAAACGAGGCGGCCTTCTCAGACCGCCTCGTATCCGCTTAGCCGTTACGTATCCGCTGTTATGCTGCGGCCTTCTCCTGCGCGTACATGCCCGCAGCCAGCCGCGCGCGCATGCGCTCGACGGCAAGCGCGCTGGGCTGGGCGGCCACGTCCCGCTGGACGTCCGACAGCAGGCGTACGAGCCACTCGCTATTGTCCAGACGGCTGATGTTGTTCGTGCTCTTGGTCGCGGCGTTCATAATTGCCAGAATCCTCCATTCCTAACATCGGCAGAGTCGCGGGAATCCGCGTAGGGGTCTGCCGCTAATTCCACTACGTTTTTTGCCCTGGCCGCCGGGCCGTGTAGGGGCGCATAGCTGTGCGCCCCTACATCCCATACGACCGCGACGTCTTCGATTGAACGCACCGTAGGGGCGGGTTTGAAACCCGCCCCTACCTCGGCGCCCCCATGTGTCAGCCTTCCCATGACAGCCATCCCTTGACGAGAAGAGAACAACTGTTCTATTCTGTTCCTACCGAGGAACTCAGCGAACTGGGGGGAATGTGGACTTGGTAGGAATCGTTGTCGGGCAGGATGTGACGACGGCGGGCTGCGGCCTCTTCAACGCCGGCTACTTCGGCGCGCGCTGGTGGCGGGCGAACGGGCGGGCGAGGCGCATCGGCGCGCTGGCGCTGACGCTCGGTAGCATCGCGGCCGTCGTTGAGGCCGGGCTTTCGCAGGCGCTCTTCTGGAGCGGGCGCGGCGCGCTCGCGCTGGGCGAGGGCTCGCCCGCGGTCTGGGCGCTGACGCGGCTGCCGCTTTTCGCGGCGACGGTGCTTGTCTCCGCGATTGTGGCGCGCAGGATGGGAGGCTAACGATGGGCAAACCGCTGCTCGCTGTCGCCATTGAGCGCCGCGCTTGGGATCTGGCCGCCCTCTGCCTGCTCGCCGGACTCCTCGATGCGACCTCGCGCCTTCCGCCCGAGACCCTGGACGAGCTGCTGCAACTGCTGGAGGTGACCGGCCACGATGGCCCGCGACGCCGCCCGCACTAGCAAGAAACGCTCGAAGGCAAAGGACGGGCAACGCCCGCGCGGGCGTCCGCCCGCCGTGCGCAACCTCTACTTCGACGCCCTGCGCGCGGCGGAGTCCATCGTCCTCTCGGACGCCGTAAAAACCGAGGGGCTCGATGACGAGATCGCGTTGCTCCGCACAAAGATCCACGAGTCGCTGCGCCTTGGAAAGGACGGAGAGGAGATGGACAACGAGAAGGAGATGAAATTGGTGCTGCGCAGCATGGACGTGTTGGCCAGGATGGTCGCAACGCGCTACCGCCTCTCCACGAACGCGAAGGACGACCTCGCGGCGCACATCGTCGGACTCGTCCGCGGCATCGGCGACCAGTTCTTCCCGGAGGGGCTGGGTGGCCCGTGAGATCGAGAAGGCCTTCGCCGCGTTGCGCCGCCGCCGCGATCGCTCGCGCGCGGGCGGTCACGACGGCCTGCCGTTCGCCGTCGTCGACGAGCCCGCCTTCCGCGCGACGGTGGATGAGCGCCTCCGCAATGTGGAGCGCCAGCTCGACGAGGTCCGCAGCCGCATTAACGGCTTGTTGTTCTTGCTCGCGGGCGCTGTCGCCACTCAGGTCGTCTTGCGTCTGTTCGCATGACGGGGAAGAGCAGGGCCGTAGGTCGGGGTCTTAAGACCCCGACAGCGACAAACCGCTGCGACGGGGTGTGAGCTAGCTCACACAGGTCCTTCGCCGATAATTCGCTCCACGCAGATTTAAAAACGCGATGAATTTTTCTAAAATGCGCAGAAAATCGAAAATACACCCGGCCCCGCTTCCGTGGGACCTACGCCTCCGCCCGTACCAGATCGAGGCCGGCCGCGCGATCCTCGATAGCGTCCTCCGCAACCGCGGCCTCTCCTTCTCCATCGAGATCGCCCGTCAGGGCGGCAAGAACGAGCTGTCAGTCCACATCGAGGCGTTTCTTCTTGGCCTCTATCAAGGCGCCCACGCCGAGGGCGTGAAATGCGCGCCCTCGTACGAGCCTCAAGGGCATCTTAGTATGCGCCGCCTCTGGAGCCGTCTCGTTGCTGCCGGCCTGCCGCCGCACGCCGCCATAGAGGCCGGCCACATCATTCGGCTCGGGCAGGCGCGCATGGTCTTCCTCTCAGCGGAGTCCGGCGCCAATGTCATGGGACATACCGTCCAGCTTATTCTTGAGGTCGACGAGGCGCAGGACGTCGACGACGAGAAGTTTGACCGAGAGTTCCGCCCGATGGCCTCGGCGACGAACGCGACGACGGTCTACTACGGAACGGCCTGGGACGACCGGACGCTGCTCGAGCGCGCGAAGCAGCATCACCTTGAACTGGAGCGCCGCGACGGCGTGCGCCGCCACTTCGAGTACGACTGGCAGGTTGTCGCGGCGCACAACCCGGCCTACGGCCGCTACGTGGAAGCCGAACGCGAGCGGCTGGGCGAGCGGCACCCGCTGTTTCTCACGCAGTACTGCCTCAAGCCGATTAGCGGCGGCGGCCGGCTCTTCTCGCACGGACAGCTCGCGCAGCTACAGGGACGCCATCCGCGCCAGCGCGCACCTCGCAGGGGCGAGACGTACATCGCCGGGCTCGACCTCGCCGGCGGCTCCCTCGACAGTACGAACGCGGAGCGCGGGCACGACGCGACGGTCCTGACGATCGCCCGTGCCGTGTTCCCGACGCACGATGCGGTCGTGCTGGAGCCGGCGCTGGAGGTTGTGGAGCACTACGTCTGGGAGGGCGAGCCGCACGACACGTTGCTGCGCCGCCTCGCCGACTTGCTACGCGAGGTCTGGCAGGTGCGCCGCCTCGCCGTCGACGCGACGGGCCTCGGCGAGACGATCGCGCGGCTGCTGTCCGTAGCGGTCGGATCGCACATCGTGCGTCCGGTGCGGTTCACGGCGGAATCGAAGTCGCGCTTGGGCTACGGACTGCTCGCCGCGGCGAACGGCGGCCGGCTGAAGCTCTACGACGGAGACGGCTCGATCGAGTACCGCCACTGCTGGCAGGAGATCGAACGCGCCCGGGCGGTCTACCGCGCGAACCGCACGATGACGTTCTACGTTGACCCGTCGGAGGGGCACGATGACTTCGTGATGAGCCTGGCGCTGCTGGTGGAGGCGGCGTCGGACGTGACCCCGCGAACGGCACGGGGAAGACTGCGAGAGGCGATGTAGCGGCGGGGAAAGACAGCGTACGGCGAATAGGGGCGCACAGCTACGCGCCCGAGCAAGCCTGCCGTAGGCGAGGCTCGCTATCGCAACGCGCAGACTCCGTAGGCCGGGGTCTTCAGGCCCGGGCAAGCGGGGACAGATCGGAAGCAGATACGCATGTTAGGAGTGACAGCAATGACCACTGCCCTTCTTCAGCTACCAGCGACCACACACAGGCTACCGCCTGCTGAATGTCATCCAAACGGACGCAAGGTGCGCGCCGACGCGCTGCCGGAGCACCTCGAGTACGACGACGGCGGCTGCGAGCTGGCGCCGACCTGTCTGCGCTGCCCGCTGGAGCGCTGCCGCTACGACGAGCCCGGCGGCGCGCGCAGCCTGCTCATCGGCTCGCGCGACGACGCGCTCTGCCGTCAAAGGCGCGACGGCGTCGCGATCGATGCGCTGTCGCTGGAGTTCGGCATCTCGCGCAGGAGCGTCTTTCGCGTCCTCGCGAAGGCACGGCCGTCTGCGGCGGCGTCGTAGGCGAATTCGATCCTCTGATGGGACTCCTGGGGGCCGCTAGTCTGGGAACTTGACGATAAGCCAGGTTAACCCTACCGTTGGGGCAACACACGGGCCCCCTATCGGGGCGGCAAAGAAAGGTGGACAGGATGTTCAAGACCCTCATACGGAGCGCAATCGTCGCATCTCTTCTAGCGATCACAGCCTTGCTCGGCGGCCTGCTCAGCGGGCCGAGCACGGAGGCGCAGGGCCTCGACCCTGAGTCTGTCGTCACGGCGTTCGCGGAAGCGCTCAACGCCGGGCAGGGCGAAGCCGCAATTTCGCTCTTCGCTGAGGACGCAATCTTTACCGACATTGATGGCGGTTCGTTCGCCGCGGTTGACCATCCAGCCATTAGCTTCATCCTTGGGGATGCCAGTAGTGACCCAGACTTCCATGTCGAGATCATCGAAATCTCCGCGGCTGGCGCTACCGTGACGGGCGTGGCGGAAGTAACGGATGTGGGCGCCGTCGCGGCGGGCGTGGACCGCTACATTCAGCCCTTCACGTTCGTGGTCGTCGATGGCAAGATTGCGGAGTCGCACTTTACCTACGACGAGTCGGACGCCCAGACGCAGACATACCTCGACTACACGGCAGAAGGCGGCGAGGAAGAGGCGCCGGCCAGGTTCACCCAGCTGGAGCTGTCCGGCACGCAGGCGGGCACCGCGTTCGTCGCTGACGCCGCGGAGTTCGGTGCGCCGGACCTCTCTGCCGTAGGCGTTGAGCTTGCGGCGACGGGCTCGCAACCCGCCAACGTGTACGAAGGCACCTGCGCGACACTGGGCGCCGTCGCCTCGCGCCTCGCGGTTGTCATGGGCGAGGGCTCGTTCAGTTTCATCAGCGCCGACTACGACACGCTGACCTCGGAGCCGCACGCGATCGCCGTCTCAGCATCCGAGACCGACTCGACGGTCGTGGCCTGCGGCAACATCGGGGCCGCCTCGACGACGCCAACGCTGCCCAAGACGGGCATGAGCGACAGCTCGACGGACGGCACGCCGTTCGCGCCCCTGGCGATCGCGCTGGCGGTGCTGGGCGCAGTGGCCGTTGTGAGCACCGGCGCGGCTCGAGTAGCGCGCCGCAGCTAAGCAGTACTGACAGAGGAACATCGAGAGGGGCCTCCCATTCGGGAGGCCCCCTTGTTGAAGCATCGATTAAGCACCTCGATCAATTCCTATTTCCCAGGTGCTAGTTCCTTGTTCCCTTCTAAAGCATGTCCGCGATCTGCTGCTTGATCTCGCGGACGCGCGTCATGTCCGGGTACTTGCCGCCCTCCGCCTTGCGATCGAAGAGCGTCTTACCGTTCGCGAACACCTCGAGGCGTCCCTTGTCGGATGGGATCAGCGTGACGGGCGCTTCGGCGCCGAACTCGTGCCAGATCTCGGTCGCCATCCAGGCGGCCAGGGGGAGATAGCCTCAGATCACGCAGTAGGTGATGTCGATGTTGACCTTACCGCGATACGCTTCTACCATGGCGAACCTCCTCTTTCGTAGCTGCCCCTAGTCTACCGACAAGTGCCACCGGGCGCTTGGCGCTGGATCGAGCCGGCGGTAGCGTGGCGGGACGAACTCGATCACGGAGGTGGCTACGATGGCACGCGACGCGCTCACGATCCCGCAGCAACTGACCAGATTGGACCTCGGACGCAGGCGCGGCTACGCGGAGCTGCTCTCGTTCTACCAGGGCGACCAGTGGCCGCGCCCGCTGCGCCGCCGGGACCGGCGCCTCGTTTTCAACTACGCGAAGGCGTTCATCGAGAAGACAGCGTCGTACCTCATGTCCGGCATGCGCACCGTGGTCGATGCCGCGGACGGGTCGCCGGAGGAGGAGGAGCGCGCCCGCCGTTGCGAGCGCGCGATCGCGGAGGTGTACGACCAGAGCAGCCTGGCGCAGCTCGACTTCGATACGGAGATCGACGCGGGGGTGCTGGGCGACGCCGCGTTCAAGGTGACCTGGGACCCGATAGAGCGGCGCGTGCGCGTGTCGTCGCCGGACGTATAGGGGCTGTTCGTCTGGTGGCTGGGCGACGACCTGTCTTGAAACCGATGGGGCCACGCTTCTGCTCCGGGTCAGGCTTCGCACGTTTGGTCAGAACGACCTGAGCGTCGAGAAGAGGTAGCAATGCCATTACCTCCGAACCTTGGTCGTCGAACCCGTCGACGATCAACATATTTGATTCGGGATAGGCGTAGAACAATGACGCGGCGATGCAACGGCCACCACTCAGGATCACATAGGCCACGCCCTCATCTTGGTCGCCAAGTTCTCGTTCGTATCGCCGGATTTCCTTCTCCAGTTGTTGGGAGTACAAGGCTCCTGTGTCTGTCACCAGAGACGACCTCCTACTGGGGCCAACACCGATCAGGATTGGGCTTCGGTCGCACCGGCGTACTGGTCACGGTGTCCCAACGGCAGGTGCTGACGATTTTCCACCCGTCCTGCTCTTCACTCAGAGTGGCTTCAGCGTAGCCAATATTTCGTCCGTCGAAGGCGAGGACGTATCCTAGTTGCCAACCGTCCGACACGCGTTCTGGCTGACCGTAGGCAGCCGCGCTTGCCTGTCCGGTTGATGCCGTGAGATTCGGACTGCCTAGGCCGATGAACAGGCTGTTTCGCTGATCCTGGCTAAGCCGCTGAGAAATGACAGAGAGGACATCGGACGAGTTCAGACTGAGGGATGTTGCTACCACCGACTGCAGCGCCTCGGCGGATGGCGGCGGTAGTTGGGTATCGGTCGGCTCAGGTGATTCCTGAGTGCTCGTCGCCTCCTGCTCCTCGACCGTGGCCGTGGCGGTCGGCTTGGTGCCGCCGCTGTTGTTATCGCTGCACGCGGCTCCGGCGACCGCGAGCACGATAGCTGCGAGTGTGATGAACGCGATTCGTCGCATGGTGCGGCCCTCCTTCCGCGAAGGTGACGCCTCGGAGATCATAGCACGCGGCCCTTGCCCAGGCGGAAGCAAACTCCGCACAATTAGGGAGCGCGGCTTCCTAGAGACAGAAGCCCCGTAGGGTACCGACGGTCGGTGCCCGCGCTTGAAGAGCGGTTATTTCGTCCACTAGCGGTGGCTCCAGGCCGACACTCGTTTCGACCTCCAGCCAATTTGAGGGGTTGGCGGTAGCGCTCCCGAACACCTTCACCAGGGGACTATTCGCGAGTCCCTCACCGAAGGGGCCCACAGCTGCGACTACCGAAGGCTCTGGCTGCCGCTGCTGCCCATCGAAATCTTCGCCGGTCTGAAACTCAGCGCAGACGGTCACGCTGTCCGATAGGACATCAAGCACGTCGATGTCTCCTACCAGGACGAGTAGGTCAGACTCGTCGAGCTGCAGGGATGTTGAGAACTGACCATTAGTCACTGTCACGCTGTTGTCAGCAAGACTCGCCGCGCGAATGTCGTCCTCACCTTGCCAACGGTTGGCCCGAGAAGCGGAGACACGCAGGAGAGCACCGTCCGGCAGATTGGTTGTTCCGATCACGTCAATCCGCGCGTCACCTGCAGGAGAGGCATTCAAGTCAAGAGTGTAGGTCACGGAGGACGCTGGGGTATCCGTTGGCTCTGGCGGGGGCTGCGTGTTGGTAGCCTTCTGCTCTTCGATAGTGGCGGTACCTTCGTTGCTACCGCCGCTGTCGTCCGTGCATCCGACCCCAACCGCGAGCATGATCCCTGCTAGTGCGATGAGCGCAAACCAACGACGCATGATTCCTCCTCCCTCTTTGAAGGCGATGGTCGTGGTGGCGGTGTTCTTGCCGTCCCCAGGCCGCCCGAAGTCTAGCACGCGGCGGGCCGCCGCGCCGATGGAAGCAGGCGGCGGTGGCTTAGTCGCGATCTGAGAACTCGTCTTCGTCCCAATCTTCTTCACCCTGCTTCTTCGCGAGCATAGCGGCAAACGATGGACGTACCTTCCGCACGACTCTGTCGAATCCGACGCCGATGGCCAGGCAAGTACACTGGATCGATAGAGCCTTGCCCCGAGACTCGGTCGAACGAACGATCAGCAACGCCGTGGCGACTCGGTGTCCCATAGTGTGTTCGGCTGCGGATGCCGAGGTGCGCTCGTACGCATCGAACACGAACTCGAAGCTAACGCCGCCCCACGTTCGCCTTCCTCGGCGCATCTGCCCCGGGCCGCTGATTGTGGTGTCCAACCGCTTGAAGTCAAAAGCCCCTTGCACAGCTAAGATAGCGCCTGGCCTTGCCGACGCCTCAATCTCACTGCGGGTGGCGTCTGGGTCTAAGAGGAGAACTAGGTGGTTCTCAGTCGCTAACTCGAGAAGCGACTTGAGGTAGAGGTAGAGCCTGATTGTCTCGATACCTTCAAGCCGGTAACGCCCAGCTTGGCGACGACAAAGTGTCGGTAGACCATCCTTCTTCACTTCGCCCGTTTTTACCAGCGTCTTGAAGTGTTGGCCAGAAGAAGTGGAGACTCCGGCGCTTGCCAGAAGCTCGATTACCCTCCTCACGTTGATGTAGTCCCATTGCGCCCTATCAGTACGAAGAAGGCCGAGTGCTCGATCATGATCGACCTTCGCGACTTCTTTGAGCCAGGTTGCCTTGTGGCGCAAGAGTTGTCCAGAGGTCAGGTTCTGCGACAAGGCATGATTTGCATGAGCCTGGTCGTGGCACGGTAGACAGAGAAGCACGAGATTCGCTTCGTCATGAGAATGAGATTCCGCCCACGAGCGTATGTGATGAACTACATAGGATACCCCGCGTTCGCGACACGCGCAGCAAGTCCGACGAGATTCATAGAGGATGCGTTGGAGAGTATCGGACGGAATTGGGGGACGGGCTCCCTTGCGGATCGCTTGTACGTCACGCGGACTTAGGCCTAGCTTCAGCAGTTGTGGACGGGTGAGAAGCTTCAGCCGCGCGAGCGTGAATCCAGCCTCTTGCACTCGTCGCGCAATGTCCGAGTCAATACCTTTTGCCAGCAAGGACTGAATTGTGGTTCCCGTTGCACGCCTCCGCTGTCTACGGATCGCACGATAGCATGCGGGCCGACGGATACACCGGCCCCGCCGGTCAGAGAGGGCCGCCAGGCCGATCATCTATATAGCCCGCCCCGCTGCCGACGCGCTGGGCGTGGCCGATCCGGACGCGGAGTTCGCGCGCTGGCTGGACGAACAGGAGCGGATGGCGGCGGGCGTCAGCGAGGAGGCAGCGAGCGCGAACGGGCCGGATCGGGTGGTAAGCTAGGGCGAGACCATCGAGAAGGAGGCAATGATGCAGGATTGGGAGTACGCAGCGTCGGCGACGCCGGTGAAGCTGACGCAGGGATCGGAGCTATCCGACCTGGGGAACCTGGGCGAGTACGTACATGCCGCGCGGAAGCTGCTGCAAGGAGAGGATTGGGAGTTGGTATCGCACGATCTCTGGACGCTTGGCGATCAGCCCGTGCTGACGTTGATCTTCCGGCGACCGCAGCAGGGCTAGCTACTGGATCAATGTCACCAGGCCCGTCGCATCATCAACGCGTAGGCGAACATCCGCAGCCCTCGCGGGGCCAGCAAGCACGCACAGCACGATCCAGTCCTCTGTGCCGGTGTTGAAGTCCTCCGCGTCGCACGCGAGAGAGATGCCGGTGGTGCCCCTCTCCGATAGCTCTCGTCGCAGGTAGGCCTCGCCCTTGGCAGCGGCTTCACCGCCGGTGAGCCGTGGGCCAGTGTCCACCGGCAACGACCGGCTGGGTGGATCACGGCGCGGGGAGGCCTCGTCCGGGAATCCGATCACGACGCCAATGGTGATTGCGGTTGCCAGGACTGCGGCCACGGGAACAGCCAGGGCCGCACCGAATGCCGGCAGCGACGTGAAAGCAGATGGAGCGTTACCCGTCTTAGCGCCGACGCGCAGGCCGTGCTTGTAGCACAACGTGGGAACGTGGACGACCGCGTACCATCCTGCAAAGGGAATGAGCGCTACGAGGCCCCAGCCGACGATCCGCCAGCCGAGGTTGGCGTACGGCTCCACAGTCGACTGCCTGCCAACTCCGTCGCGTCGACCACGGCGGTATCCCCACCAGGAGTAGAGTCCAAGTCCTATGGCGCTGGTGAGAACGCCGACGGGGAGCGATACCCAGCCGAACCACTTCGGCACGTCGTCGAATCCGGCGCGGGCGGGTGGCGCGCTGCTCGGCGCGGTTGTCTGCACCTGACCGCAGCCACTGCAGAACTGATCCGTATCGCTGATCGCTAGGCCACAGTTGCGACAGTACGCCAACGGCCACCTCCCTCCCAGGCCGCCCGAAGTCTAACACGGGGTCGCCTCCAGAGTTGCAACCTCGCCACGGTATTTGATTCGAATCGACGGGGTCTTGGTTCCCGGCCCACCGGCGCTCCCCGCCCCACGCGGCTCCGGATGACAGACTCTGAGGCTGGGCAAATCGGCGTTGGTACGCCGTTTTGCCGATTGACAGGCCTCTAAAGCGGTGGTAGCTTCGAAGGAGACGATGTCCACGTTCGAGTCCGCCGTGCACTCGGAGTCTGCCTCAATCGAGATGCGTCCGGCGTTGCGCGGCTTTTTGCATGTGGGCGCGCTCGTGGCCGCGATTGCGGGCGCGGTGTGGCTGCTGCTACAGGCCGATTCGCCCGCTGAGTACGTCGGCGGCGCGGTCTTCGCTACGAGCCTGATCCTGCTCTACATGAGCAGTACGACATACCACCGCATCGCCTGGAACACGAGCCTGCGACGCACCGCCAAGCGCGTCGACCACGCGATGATCTTCGTGCTCATCGCCGGCACGTACACGCCGTTCTGCCTCGATGTCAGCCTGGCCTGGGGCATCCCGATTCTCGCCGTGGTGTGGAGCCTGGCGGGCACGGGGACCCTGCTCAAGATTGCCTGGCCTGAATCGCCGAAGTGGCTGAGCGTTGCGCTCTACGTCGGTCTCGGCTGGGTCGGCGTCGTTGCCGTCTCGGAGGTGCTCGCGCACTATGCCGGTGGGCCGCTGTTGATGCTCATGATCGGCGGCGCGCTCTACACGGCCGGCGGCATCATTTACGCCGCCGGCCGGCCGAATCCGTGGCCGCGCATCTTCGGCTACCACGAGATCTTCCACGCGCTGGTCGTGGCGGGCAGCGCCGTCCACTACGCGGCGATCCTCGTCTATATCGTCTAAGTACGCTCCACGCGCAGCGGGACTGATGCGCCCTTGCGCCTCGGGGCGCAGCATCGCGTATACTTCTCGCACCGTCGAGGCGGCGGTACGAAGGGCGGCTCATGCACAACAATGTCCCTTGGAAGCGAGCAGGAGTGGCCGGACTTGCGATCCTGCTGGGGCGGGGCGCTTGAAACCACCAGCAAGTTGTTAGTTCTATTTCTACTAGCTTGAGAACAAGAACAACCCCCTAACTTCCATGTGGTTTCTACGGCCCTGCGCGGGCAGGATGCGGATAGCTGGTGCGGTTGGTGCATGATCGATCTCGTAGACAGCGCCCATCGGGTGTGTTACGCTTGCGCCGTCAGCCGAGGAAAGTTCGATAACTACGTCCCCGCGTAGTTATCGAGGGGGTTGTGTCAACCCGAGGGCTTTCGTCGGACAACTCTCTCCCAGGGATCGTGAGCAGGACATCGCGGCGCCACGCAGGCTGGTACGCGCGAGGTACTGCGTGTTTGAGGAGGATTCAGCATGCCAGCAAGGGCTTTCATCGCGTTGTTATCGGTAATTGCTGTAATAGCAATCACCGGCTGCGGCGGCGGAGAATCGACTTCGCCGTCAACGGACCCTACTTCAGAACAGATTTCCGACACGCCTAATTCGGCGGCTGCGACGCTAGCACCCTCCGCCGCGGATGGGTTCTGCGCTGGCATCCCGGCCGCGGACGTCGAGTCGTTAGCAGGCGACAACTCGGTCTTGACGGAAGCGGAGCCCGACGCCGACCTTGGCCGCCTTGCGACGTGCCGATACTTGGGGGACGCCGCACTGCTGAGTGTCCACTCTCTCTCGCCGCCAGGTTACGAGATTCAACTAGCAACGAACTTACGTGAAACGCAGGGTGCCGAGTGGTCGGCGGCGGACCTGGTCGAGGTCGGCGACGAGGCGAAGATGTTCTGGATCTCGGACGTCGCGTTCACACACGAAGGCAAACCATATACGGGCCAGACTATCTTGTTGGCGCGGACGGCGGCGAGGGCGGTGAGCATCTCAGTACTGACAAACGGTGAAGACGTCGAAACCGCTCGCATCACGGCTCTGGCTCAAGAATTACTCCAGTGAGGTACCGCTCCTCCTGTGCCACGGTGACAACGCTGGCCTCCGTGGTGCTAGCTGGCGCGCTGGCTAGGGAACTGCTCCGGTGATAGGTGTAACGTAGCCATTAACGGCCGTCCGCCATGAAAGTCGAGAGGTTTCAGATGCTCGGTTTCTCAGCGAGCCCAGGGGCGTCGCAGGCCCACCGCTGGACGAGAGGCGTCACCTCGCACTTGTGCCGTAGCTGACTCGGGAGTAGCGTCAACGGTCGCGACCTCACCAGTTCGAACCACCCGCGTGTTTGCGCCTTCAGATCAGCAACAGATCGAGTGGCTCTACGCCCGGACCCCGCGCGCTTCCGGAGTGGCCTCGCGTCCGGCTCGGCTCCCAGCAGATCTCAGGACCATCGATCAGGCGTTCCCACGATTCTGGGTCGTCGTCGAGTCAACGAGCGATGAGGACGTGGTGGTTGGCATGGCCGGCGTGCAGGACGAGGCGGAGGTAGAGCACTGGGTGGCGGTCACCGCCCACCGCCTGCAGCGCCGCGCCAGGAGGCTGCGCGCCGAGGGCAAGCCCGCCCCCACGGATACGCAGATCGAAGCCGTCGCCATCCGCCGCAACCAGCCGGAGGGCACCCGCCGCGCCCCGCGCAGCAGCGATCACCTCTACGAGGCGATCTCAACAGTTGAGACCACGCCCGCCGATCCCGACGAAGGCGCGGTGAGCGTCCGCGCGCCGCGCTCCCTGGCCGCGTGTCGCGGACGTCAATGGCGACGGCGTCATCGATAGCAGAGACGCCGCACTCGTTCTGCAGTTCGTCGCCGGCCTGGTCGATCGGCTGCCAGTCCCGGTCTGCCGGTTCCCGCCGGAGTGCCCTCTCCCGTAAACTCTCTGCCTACTACCCCGCAGCGGTGACACGCGCCCCTTGGCGCACCTCCCGCGCGCGCCTACGTTCGATGCGATATCTCGTATCGAAAAGGAGGAACGTATCGTGAGTAACGAGGACGTAGCGACGTTGGAGGAAGAGCTGGCGGCGGCGCGCGCCGAGCTGGAGGCGCTGCGCGAGTCGACGGCCGATCGCGCGGCGCGCGCAGCGCAGCTCGAGACGCAGATGGCCGAGCTGCGCGCCGAGCTATCGGCGGCGCGCGAGGCGCATGAAGGGGCGCTCTCGGCGGCGAACGAGCGCGCGGCGGCGCTGGAGGAGCGCGTGCGGGGCGCCGCGCTGCGCTATCGAGAGCTGGTGCTGCGCCAGTCGCCCGAGCTGCCGGAGGAACTCGTTGCGGGCGAATCGATCGAGGAGATCGAGGAGGCGCTGACGCGGGCGCGCGAGACGGTGGCGAAGGTGCGCGGCCACATCGAGTCGGAGGCGCAGGCGGGTCGCGTGCCGGTGGGCGCGCCTGCGCGTTCGGGGCCGGACCTCTCGACGTTGAGCGCGGACGAGAAGATCCGCCTCGGCCTGGAGCAACGGGCGCGCTCGTAGCGCCGTGTGCAGAGACGAGAGGCAAGCCCGCGCATGTCGCGGGCTCGCCTCCTTAGTACGGACGCGTCAGACTGCCGATCGGCGCTAGGGAAGCTCCGGGTGCTCCGGGTGTTCTGGATGCTCGGGACGGTTGGAATGATGACCGTCTTCGAGGTTCTCGCTTGCGCCCGTGATGGTCTCCTCAGTGGCTGTGGCCGTAGGCTCTTCCGAGGTTGGGGTTATCGTCGCCTCCACAGTGGGCTCCGCGGTCGCCGTCGCAGTCGACTCTTCGCCAGGCGTGGGTGTCTCCGTGGCAACGCCCGCCGCGGTCGGTGTCGCCGATGGCTCGGCGGTGGAGCAGGGGCCCTCGGTGTCGCCGTGGCGCATGTGGGCCGGCACAGCGTGTTCGTCTACGTGGATCGTGTGGCCCTTGTGGCAGACGGCGACGTTTTGGTCCTGGCTGTTACCGTTGTGGGCTGCCAGGGCCGGGAGCGTCGCCGCCGCGATGAGCCCAAGGATGACGGCCGGGATCAGTAGCTTCCTTGGCATGTAGGACCTCCATAAGGCAGAAAGACATTGGGACGTTGATCAGGCGGACCAGGCCTGTGGGAGAAATCTGGGTGCGCGAACCTCCCTCTACGGTCCACCCCGCAAGAAGCTCTGCCGTGCGTATCGCTACGCCGTCTCACGTATAGATCCGCGCTGCGGGCCGGTTTGTTACGGCTCGGTGGCCGCAAGCTCATCTCCACTCGATACCATCGTCCGGCCCTGTGGGATCTGAAGCTCAAGCAGCCCCTTTGCGGTTCTCGTGCGGGGAGTTCGTCTTAGCAGGACCGCAGGTTTTCTGTCCCTTCATCTGTCCTGTGACACCGGCGTCTTGGCGCTCGCGCGCCTCAGGCGTAGTCTTGCGCCCATCGTTCAGTAGCAGAGAGCGCAGAGGAGGAAAGACATGGCACTGACGCTGGCCGAGTCGGCCAAGCTGGGGACGGACATGGTGCGAGCCGGGGTGATCGAAACGATCATCAAGGAGGAGCACGTACTCGATCAGCTCCCCTTCATTGAGGTGGTGGGGAACAACTTCGTCTACAACCGGCTCAACACAGAGCCCACGATCTCGTTCTTCAACGTGGGCGATACCTGGACGGAGAGCACGCCGGACTTCACGCAGGTGTCCGTTCAGCTCAAGATCCTGGGCGGCGACGCGGATGTCGACAACTTCATCCAGGCGAGCCGGAGCCGCGTGCAGGACATCGAGGCGGCGGTCGTGCAGCAGAAGGCGAAGGCGCTCGCCCGCAAGTGGGCAGACACCTTCATCAACGGCGATACGGCGGTCGACGCGAAGTCCTTCGATGGCGTCGACAAGATCTGCGGCGCGCTGCCGGGCTCGCAGACGGTCTCGATGGGCACGAACGGCGCGACGTTGACGCTGGCGAAGCTCGACGAGCTGATCGACGCGGTGAAGACGAAGAACATCGCGCTGATGATGTCGCGGCGGAGCCGGCGGACGCTGCAGGGCCTGATCCGCAGCAGCGGCGCGATGCTGGAGACGCGACAGGGAGAGTTCCTGGAGTGGGTGCAGCTCTACAACGGCGTGCCGGTCTTCGTGAACGACTTCATCTCCGACGCGAAGACGGTCGGCACATCGACCGACTGCTCGACGATCTACTGTTTCTCGATGGGGGAGCCGGACCAGGGCGTCGTAGGTCTGACGGCGGAGGACATGGTGCAGGTGGACCGCATCGGTGACCTGCAGGACAAGGACGCGACGCGGCATCGCGTGAAGTCGTACACGGCGATCGCGGTGCTGAGCACGCTGTCGCTCTCGCGCCTGATCGGTGTCCGTCCGTAGCGAAAGATGCGGCGGGCGCAAGAGGAAGGCCCCCCGATTGCTCGGGGGGCCTTCGCATTCGTTCCGGAGTTCGGAGTTAGGCCGGACAGACCAGGGCGGATGCCGGAATCAGGTCCGCTATGCGCTGCAGCATGAGCGCTGCGTCCACGCTGGTGAGCTGTCCGTTGTTGTTCACGTCACCGCTGGGCTCGTTCACCAGCGAGCCGATGAGGGCCGCCTTGAACTGCAGCACAAGCGTCACGTC
>JBBDXS010000017.1:72604-92388 GCA_040902195.1 Dehalococcoidia bacterium | reverse complement strand
CCCAACGCCAACCACGGCGTCCTCATCGAGCTCGTCGACGCCAAGACCGCCGTGTGACGTATCAACCTCCCGTGCCTGGTTGTGGGGGCGAGGCGGGCTTGCTTACATCGAGCGAGCGGTAGCGAGCGAGATGTAAGGAAGATTGTCATCCTGAGGGGAGGGTGGTAGAAGCAGGGGGCGGGGAGCCCGAAGAACCTAAGATTCCTTCTTGCCGGGGAGACGCCGCATCTCTTCTGTTACGCTTCCTGATCCCGTGATGCGATACACCCCAGCGGCTGGCGATTAGCGACCAGCGACCCGTGAGAGGAGGCGTCCCGTCATGGCAATCACACCAAAACATCCGAGCCCGGACAGGATCTGTGTAAAATACGCGGCCAAGAAGACCAGCGTCGTTATCCGCCAGATGGACGACGACACGGTCCTCATCGAGGCGCCTGCCGCCGGCCTGAAATTCCTCGGCGAGCTCCTTCTCGCGCAGGCGTCCTTTGCTAAGGACTGCGCCTTCCAGATCGATGCGGGAGCGCAGCACTTCGACGCGTCTTCAGAGAAGGGCCTCTATATCCACCGGCTGCCCTGCATCGACAAAGAGCGCCGCACATCGAAACGCCCGCAGCAGAAGCGCCGCTTGCGAGCGCTCCCGTGACGCCCGGTCCGACGAGTGAAGAAGGTCTGTCCTCGAGGAAAGATGAGATTCGCCCGTCCCTGGGAGTGCAGAGGGGCGGGCCCCTCTGCCGGGGGGTCTGGGGGGTGTCCCCCCAGTTACCAGACCTTTCTGGGTGGGCGGGTGGGAAGAAGGACTCCCCGATCAGTCGCGCGAATAGGAAGACGACTTGCCACTCAACCTAGACCACCTCGTCATCGCCGTCCGCGATCTCTCGATCGCCGAAGAGAACTACACGCGCCTGCTCGGCCGCAAGCCGTCCTGGCGCGGCAAACACCCTACCTACGGCACCGCGAACGTCCTCTATCGGCTCGACAACTCCTACATGGAGCTCCTCGCTCTTGGCGACGGCGACTCTCCCTGGGCCACCGCGCTCCGCAACCACCTCGATCGCCACGGCGAAGGCCTCTACGCCATCGCGCTCGGCACGGACGACATCGATGCCACCGTCGCTGCCGCGCGCGCTAACGGCCTCGATGTGCAAGACGCCGCCGCCGGCGACGGCGTCGACGAAACGACCGGCGCCCGCCGCGAGTGGCGCAACGCCCGCATCGGTCCCGCCTCCACGCGCGGCGTACGCGCCTTCTTTATTCAGCACCTCTCGCCGCCCGACGCGCTGCCGATGTCCGAGCCCGTCGCGACTGGCGGCGCGATCGTCACCGGCGTCGATCACACCGTCATCATCTCGTCCGATCTCGCCGCCACGCTCGCGCTCTGGACGAGCGCTATCGGTCTCGAGCTGCGCCGCACCGTCGACTTCTCATCCGCCCGCCGCCTCCACTTCCTCCGCCTCGGCCACTCCATCCTTGAGCTCGCCGGCCCGCCACAGGCTGGGGAGTCTCGCGAGCGCGACCTCCTCTGGGGCGTCTCCTACCGCGTCGACAACGCCGCCGCCCAGGTCGAACGCCTGCGCGCAGCCGGCCTCGACGTCTCCGACGCGCGCACCGGCCGCGCCGACGCCACGGTCGTCGCCGACCTCAAGCCCGGCTTCTCCCACGAAGTCCGCACACTCTTCATCGAAAAGTAGGGGCGGCCGCTCTCTCGATCCACGCGTCTTCGATCTTGTAGGGGCGCACAGCTGTGCGCCCTGGGGCGCGGCGGGGCCTTGTTCCTTGTTCCTGCTTCCTTGTTCCGGGGTTGCCGTAGTGGGGAGGGGTGTTGCTACGTCGCCAGCGCCCCCGGCGCCGCGCTCGGCCCGCCCAGCTCGCGCGCGTCGAGGTAGCGTTGGAACCACACCGCCAGCGCCAACCCGATCGACGCTACGATCCCGCCCGCGATGCCGTCGATGATGTAGTGGTTCCCCGTCAGCACGATCGACAGGAACATCGCCGCCGGCAGTAGCACGCCGGCCACCTTTACTGGACGCCACTGCGCGTGACGCACCATCGCGATGCCGATCAGCATGTTCCACCCGAAGTGCAGGCTCGGCATCGCCGCATATTCGTTCACCAGAATACCCAGGCTCTTCCCGCCGTGGTACGCCCCAACCGTATCGACGAAGCCCCACGCCGGCATGTAGCGCGGCGGCGCCACCGGCAGCATCCCGAAGACCACCAGCCCGATCGCACCCGAGATCAAAAACGCGTTGCGATACAGATAATAGTCCTTGCGGTGCGACATGAACAGCCACGTCGCCGCCAGAATGATCACCGGCCAGTGGCCCCACACGTACGTCCAGTTCGCCAGGTTCACCAGGAAACTGACCCGCGACACCTGCTCCTGCAGACTGATCTCCCAGAAGATCCCCAGGCTGCGCTCCAGCGCGATCACGTCCGACGCGTGCTCGAACGGCTCGAACTCACGCCCCTCCACGATCCCGCGCACGATGAAATAGAAAAAGTACGCGAACACAACAATCGCCACTTCGCGCGCAACCTCCACCAGCGTCACCGACGAGCGCGGCAGCAACAGCCGCCCCATCACGATCACGCCCAGCAAGATCAGCGGCCAGCGCATCATGCTCAGGAAGTGCGCGTCAGGGAAAGGGATGTCCAGCACCAGCGTCGTCCTTCACAGGAAGAGCCGCCTCATGCGGCAAGGGCCGTCCGGTAGCACACCGTCATTCGAGGCCGCAGCCTCTTCATCAAGACTAACGGCCTCGCCGTCACAAATGCAACCGCTTTCGTGACGCGCCTCACATAACAATAAGCTATCAGCCGTCAGCAGTCAGCCGTCCGCGGTCGTAGGGGCGCCTCGCGAGCCGCCCGCCGTCGGGGCGGTCGTAGGGGCGCCGTCGGGGCGGCCGAAGGGTCGCGCTCCCAGCCCGCCCTCGCGTTGCTCGCCGCTAGTCCCGCCGGCCTGCTTCCGCCAGCCCGGGGCGCCCGCCGTCGCGTTGCTCCCCGCTCGCAACGGCCCGACGATGCCGACAGCAGTCGCCTTCATCACGGCGGCCGTCCGGCTATCGGCATCCATCTTCGTGAAGATATTCTGAAGGTGGCGTGCGACCGTTCTCGGGCTGATTGTGAGGGCCCCCGCAATCTCGGCGTTGCGCCTTCCCAGCGCCACGAGCGACAAGACATCGATCTCGCGACTGGTTAGAGCGAAGATGTTGACCGCCTCCTTCACGGCTGGTGCACGCTCCGCGACGATACCGAGAACTTCGTATGCCTTCAGTTCTAACGCGATTGCTTTCCGCTCATCGCCCCTTCGCCTGCGGGCTCGCCGCATCGCAGCGTAGTCAATGTACGATCGCCAGAGTTCCCAGCGAGCACGCCCCGCTTCTAGACGGCTTATCGCATCCTCAAAGTGGCGAATGGCAGCGTTCCACTGGCCGAGACGTCCGGCCAGCCGACCCAACACGCGTTGCACCGAGATGGGACGATAGACCAGAACGATCGGCCTAAGCTCGTCTGCTAGCGCGTTGTAACACTGCACATGCAAATCAGGAACGTCGAGGCTGGCAACGACGTCTCCGAGCGCGGCCTTGCCGGCGGGAGAACGCCGGCTGACCAAGAGCACGCTCGAAAACTGCTTCACAAGATCGAGCGCCTCGCCTTGTTCTCCAGTCTCAATGAGGGCAGCCGCCAGATGCATTGCGGCGACAGGCCGCATCCGTTCGAGACGGGGCAGAGCCTCTCGCATGCAAGCCACGCCGTCTCTCGGGCGTCCGCATCCAACGAGCGCCTCGCCGAGAAGGAAGCGTGCAGTCGCAGCTTGGTAACTCCCGGCAAGTCGTGTGCGATCGATCGCGCGCTGACAAGCCTTCGCTGCCCGGGCCCATTCCCCGAAGTATCCGTGCAGGAGCGTGTCGCAAACAATACCGTAAATTAGGCCGGAGGTATCTGATGGAACAGTGCTCTGGTGCACGAGCTTCGCTAGTTCGCGAGCGCGCGAGCGGTTGAGTTCTGCGAGATGGTGGTGAAATAACGTTCCCGCAAGAAGGGCAACCGCCTGAAGCGAACCTTGTCGCTTCGCCACGTCGAGCGCGCGAGATGCAATCTCAAATGCCTTGTCTGGGTTGCCAGCCGTCAGGTGGACATACGACCGCCAGTACTCAATGTTCGGATCGTCTTGTGCGATCTCTTCGGTGCCCGCCAACAAGCGAAGCCCTCGGTCCGTGTCGCCGTGGGCACAATAGACGCTGGCTAGGAGGGCGCGTGTTCTCCCCGAAAGAGGACTGGATTCCGGCAAGATATCAAGCGCTCTCGTGAGCCAACGTTCGGATTCATCGAGTTCGAGTCGCCAGCGGTGCAGCTCGCCGAGCGCGAGGGCGAGCTCCGCCAGTTGGCTGGTCACTCCCAGCCGCTCAAACTCAGCAAAAGCCTGAGCCCACGCCTCTGACGCGCGTTCCCACTTACTCGCGGCCCATGTGGCCCAACCCAGACGTTTGAGGAGCTCGGCGCGCTCCGCGCGCAATGTCGGCGGGCAGCACAAGAGCGCCAACTCCCAGAAGCGTTCGCTGGACTCGAACGCCAGAAGGCTCTCCGCGCGTTCTGCGGCGCGCCTGCAGCAACTTATCGCCCCTCGCCCGGCAGTCCGTCCCAGACCATACGCATAGTGGCGGGCGAGCTCCTCCGGCTGCATGGTCCGGCTGAGTCCTGGAGAATCAGCCGCTACTTGAGTGTGAATGCGTCGGCGTTCGGCGGCCGGTAGCGTCTCGTAGAGTATTGCCTGGATTAAAGGATGCGCGAAGCGGCCCCGGACGGCTCCGATCGCATCCACGCGCTCGACGATTTGTCGTTGGAAGGCCGGCCGCAAACATTCATAGACAGCCGCCTCGTCCGAGTCAAGGATTACCGAAAGGTCCTCAAGAACAAACTCACAACCAAGGATCGCGGCAGCGCTCAAAAGCTTCTGCGTCTCCGCCGGCAACTCGCGCACCCGGCGCAGGACGAGGTCTCCTAAGCGAACGGGTACCTCTGCCCGCAACACAGCCTCGATCGCACCGTGCCTTTGCAGCAATCCCGACTCCATCACGTGCAGGACGAGTTCCTGAAGGAGCAGGGGATTGCCACCCGTGAACGAGCGGAGCGCTCGGACTTCGCGGTGACTGAGGTGGCCCCAGCCCGTCAGGGCCGTCGCGTACTCCAGTGCATCCTTCTCGTTGAGTCCCCTCAACGTCAGGCGCCCACACTTTGACCGAATCTCTCCCAGCAAGACGGTATCCTCTGGCGCTTCTCCGTAGGATCTTCCTGAACAGATCACAGACAGATTCGAGTGCCGGCTAGTGAGCAGGACGGTCAGGACGAGAAGCGTGCCGCGATCTGCCCACTGGACATCATCGATCCAAAGGATGGATGACACGCCGCTGGTTGCCACGTTGACGGCCCGAGCAAAGTCCAAGATGAGCCGATGGCGCCGGCTGACCGCGTCCTGTCCCGGAACGGCCCAGGGCTCACGTGCTGTCTGCGCTGCCGCTCGAGCGAGGAATTCGCGGAGGGGATCGGCTTCAGGCCCGAGTTCTTTGAGAAGATCGATGAACGGGGCGTAGGGCACTGGCTCCTGGAGAGAGTAGCAGCGAGCTCTGAGGACGCGAAGCCCATGCGCCTGAACCCCGCGGAGAGCCTCCTCGATGAGGCTCGTTTTCCCGATGCCCGGTTCGCCCTCAACAAAGAGAGCAAGCGAAGCCTGGCCCGCCACATCCTCCAGCATCCGGTGGAGCGTGGCGAGTTCACGCCGCCGCCCGACGAAGATGTCGCGTGCCGGGCGAAGCTCCGTAAACGAATCGGCTTGCTCGATCGCTGTCATGGTCATTTCGAAGCATGTGGCAAGGCCCTCATCCGAAGAGAATGGGGTCCAGGCGCCTTGTGAACCGGTTGGGAGCTGCCCCTGCCGCTACGGAGCCACCAGTTGCGCGGGCACTTTAGCACAGTTGTCACAAGGCAGTCACGGGCGCAGAGCAGATGGGGACGCGGCCGGAATGGAGAAGGAGGAAAAAATGGCTGTACCTGCTTGTGAAGCGGCGATGGAAACGCTCAACGTCCTGTTTCAGTCGCCGCTCATCCTAAACGACGGTCACGAGATCTTCGCTCGGCTGCGGGCCGGCGACTCGATCGTCGACATCGCTGGGGACGTCGGCAAGGACTTTGGCAGCCCCGGAATGGAGGGCACCATTCGCGGTCTGACGAGCGCCTGGCCGGCAGAGCACATGGAAGCCGTCGGCACGATAGTCGAGTGGGCGCTCGGGAAACTCGACACCGACGATCGCGTCGCCATCAAATGGAAAGGTGACGCCGATTCCCCTGACATCGTGACGCGGTTCGAGCTGCGAGACCACACGCTACAGATCGAGTTCGCGCATCCGCCGGGCCCGGTGGCAGTTCAGTAAGTTCAGCGTCGACTAGAATCATGGCTCCGCGCCGCGTCCCCAATCGCCCCGCTCCCATAGTCGATGTTTATTGCGGCTTCATCCCGGCCGACGTGTGGCCCTTCGGCCGGCCCTTCGTTCTCGAACTTGAGATCGAACGCGGCTCTTACATCGTCTCTCGTGTGGACATCAGCGAAGACCTTCCAGGGCTAGGCCGCCACCTTAGGGACAACTTGACCGGCCTAGCGGTCTCACGCCTCGTCGCCGTCTGGTCAAGTGAACAGACAGGTCGTTATGATGCGCCCTTTTGGAGGTGGGTTGAAGCCGCAGTCGTCTTCGCGGTGAAGGCGTTCAAGGAACGCCATCCAGACTCATATGTCGCTAGCCTACGCGATGGGGTGGCTCGAGGCGGGATCACAATGGACGCGGCTTAGGCGCTGATTCCTCCCAACACAGTGCTACCACCCCCTTCGCCCTCGGTGTCCCCTCCCGTAACGTGGACGCCACTACATAAAGGAGGCGCCCCATGGCAGACCGCCCCGACAGCACCCCGCACCCGCAGACCCAGCAGCAGGACCGGGAGCGCGACTGGCTCCACCGCCGCATCCGCAACATCCGGCAGCACAACCGCCACCTCACCATCATGGAGATAGCCGCCCACACCGGCGTCTCCACCGCATTGGTCAAAGACGCCCTCGGACTCCCGGCCAGCTTCCCGAACAACACCGCCGCCGCAAGTCGTTCTGTCATCCTGAGGGGAGAGGGGTAGAGCGCAGAGCCTGTCCTCGAGCGAAGCGAAGGAGGGTGGGAAGCCCGAAGGACCTGTCGTTGCTAGCGATAGCGAAGCGACGTGCGAACAGCGCCCGCCCTCGAGCGTACCACCCGAGGCGGAAGCGAAGGGTGTGAGGGGGGTCTGAACGCTGAAAGCTGATAGCCGGCAGCTGAACGCTCGCGGCGGCGCCCCCAAAGGCAACCTCAACGCCCTCAAGCACGGCAAACGGTCCCGCCGCGTCGAGGCCATGAACGCTGCCCTCCAGCTCCTCCAGCGCCAGAGCCCCGACATCGTCCGCCACCTCAAACGAGAGCGACACCAACGAGAGCTCCTCGCCATGGGCCTGCACTACTTCGCCGACCTCCTCCTCGCCTACCCCGGCGCACAAACAACCGCAGAAATCACCCGCGCAGCAGCTTCAAAAACCGCCCACTTCGCCGCAAAAACGCTCCAAACAACCGAACAACCGCCCGCCGGTTCTGAGGTTCCGCAGTTCGAAGGTTCCGCCGCCGTCAGGCGGCCTGGTTCTAGGTTCTCGGTTCTTGGTTCTGCTATGATCTCCTCCGCCATGCCCGTCCGAGTCCTCATCGCCAAACCCGGCCTCGATGGCCACGACCGCGGCGCCAAAGTCGTCGCCCGCGCCCTCCGCGACGCCGGCATGGAAGTCATCTACACCGGCATCCGCCAGACCCCCGAAATGATCGCCGAGGCCGCTCTCCAGGAAGACGTCGACGTCATCGGCCTCTCCATCCTCTCCGGCGCCCACCTCGAGCTTTTCCCCCGCGTCGTCCAGGCCCTCCGGGACCGCGGCGTCGAACCCAACAACATCCTCCTCTTCGCCGGCGGCATCATCCCCGACGAAGACATCCCCGTCCTCAAACAGCTCGGCTTCAAGGAGATCTTCCGGCCCGGCGCCAGCACCCAGGACATCATCCAGTACGTCCGCGCCTGGGACGAAAGCCGCGCCCCCACGAGCGCATCGTGACCGCACCTGGCGAAGGGGTGGGGGAGCCTGTCCTGAGCGCCAGCGAAGGAACCCCTGACCCTCAGGTCGTAGACCTGGCCAAGCGCCTGGTCGCAGGCGACCGCCGCGCCCTCGCCCGCGCCATCACCCTCGTCGAGAACGCCTCCCCCGAAGGCCGCCAGCTCCTTGCCCTCCTCTACCCGCAGAGCGGCAACGCCCACGTCGTCGGCGTCACCGGCCCGGGCGGCGCCGGCAAGAGCACCCTCACCAGCGCCCTCGCCGTCGAGTTGCGCAAACGCGGACGCAGCGTAGGCATCGTCGCCGTCGACCCGAGCAGCCCCTTCACCCACGGCGCCTTGTTGGGCGACCGCATCCGCATGCAGGAGCTCACCAAAGACCCCGGCGTGTTCGTGCGCAGCATGGCCACCCGCGGCGAGCTGGGCGGCCTCGCCGCCATGACCTCCGAAGTCGTCGTCTGCCTCGACGCCGCGAAGAAAGACGTCGTCATCGTCGAGACCGTCGGCGCCGGCCAGGACGAAGTCGAGGTCGCTTCCGTCGCCGAGACCACCGTCGTCGTCCTCACCCCCGCCTCCGGCGATGACGTCCAGGCGATGAAGGCCGGCGTTATGGAGATCGCCGACATCCTCGTCGTTAACAAGGCCGACCTCCCCGGCGCTGATGCCCTCTGCGCCCAGCTCCTGGCGCTGATCAACATGGCCTCGCGCGGCCGCCTCGACATACCCGTCCTCCGCACGATCGCCTCCAAGCGAGAGGGCGTCACCGAGCTCGCCGACGCGATCGACGAGCACCGGCGTCGCCTCGCCTCCTCCGGCGTGCTCGAACAACACCGCCTCGAACGCGCCCGCCGGCAGTTGCTCGCTGTCGTACGCTCCACGCTGCTCGAGCGCGCCGTCCGCACCGGCGAACAAAACGGCCTGCTCGATCAGCTCGTGCGCGCCGTCGCCGCCCGTGAGCTCGACCCGTATACGGCGGCCCAGCGCCTGGTGGAGGCGGGAAGCTAGAAGCGGGACGCGGGAGGCTGGAGGCGTCCGCGCTACGCGCACCCGTAACCCCCCGCCGCACTGGACGAGATACACGGAACCGTGTAGACTACGTTTCGTTATGAGCGCGAAGCGTTACAGAAGAGCCGTCTGGAACGCAAACGGCGTGCGCGCGCTACGCGAGCACCTCGGCATGACGCAGGAAGAGCTCGCTGACGAGCTGAACGTGCGCCAGCAGACCGTGAGCGAGTGGGAGACCGGGCAGTACCGCCCCCGCGGCGCCTCGGAGCGGTTGCTCAGCATGGTCGCCGAACGCGCGGATTTCGCGTACGAGGCGGGTCGTTAGTCGCCGGTCGCTAGTCGGCTGGTAGAGCGCGATCGAGGAGCCGAGGGGTGATCGAGTTGGGGCCGGCAGCGACTGTCTCGGTTAGGAAGCGAAGAAAAACCGCCGCCGTGTTCCGCGATGCGGACTTGTGGTCGTACGAAGCGTCGCATCATGCCACGCAAGCCCTTCCAAGCGACGAGACCAGTGACGAGCGACGAGCGACCAGCGACCTATCGGAGGACGTGCTCGTCCGGCTCTGGGCGGGGCAACGCTTCCCCGCCAGCGCGCTCGTCACGACGGCCGGCGTGCCGCTGCGCGTGCTCCATCCGGGCAGGCGCGGGCGGGGTGCCGGACCCGACTTCCGCGACGCGATCATCGCGCCACCCTCGGGCGCGCTGCTGCGCGGCGACGTCGAGCTGCACCGGCGCGCGAGCGACTTCCGCGCGCACGGCCACGCGACGGACGGGCGGTACAACAGCGTCGTACTGCACGTCGTGTTCGAAGACGACGGCGCGGGCGAGACAGCGCTGCCCTGCGGGCGTACGGTGCCCGTCGTCGCGCTGGCGGAGTGGACGCGCAAACGTGCCGGCGAGCTGTCGCGCTGGCTCGCGACGCCGCCGCTCTGGCGCGAGCCCTGCCGTGACGCGATCGCCAGGCTGGGGCAGGACGACGTCCTGCGCGTGCTCGACGAGCACGGCGACGCGCGCTTCGCGCGCCGCGAGGCCGCGCTCGCGCGCGAGGTAGAAACGCAGGGCGCGGGCGCTGCGCTGTACCGCGCGCTGCTCGATGGACTGGGGTACGGCGGCGCGCGCGAGCTGATGGTCTCGCTCTCGTTGACGCTGCCCTGGCCCGCGTTGCGGGACGCCATGGCAGCCGTGGATGCGCGCGAACGCGCGGCGCTGGCGGAGGTGCTCCTGCTGCAGGGCGCGGCAGGCGAGCTGGACGGTCCCGTACGTCCGGCCAATCATCCAGCCCGCCGGCTCGGCGGGCTCGCGCGGTTGCTCGCGCGTCACTGGCCGCTCGACGACGTGACGGCAGCGGGCCCTCCGCGCGAGTTGATCGCGGCGTGGAGTGCCGGGGGAGGAGCTGACGAGCGCGCGCTGATCGGTAGGGCACGCGCGATCGAGCTGCTCGTGAACGCCGTACTGCCCTGGCGCGCGGCGTGCTGCGAACGCATGGAAGACGGAGATGGCGCATCGCTCGCGCGTGCGACGTTCGTGGCGCTGCCGCGGCCCGCGCGCTACGGCAATCTCACCTTCCTCGAGAACAACCTGCGTGCGGCGGGCCGCCTACCGATCGATGCGCGGCGCCAGCAGGGGCTGCTCGCGCTCTATAAGGACGAGTGCACGCAGGGCGGCTGCGGGCGCTGCGCGCTTTCTTAGCACCTGAAAGCCAAGAAACGCCTACGCGGGTTTGCGCCAGTCATCCTGAGCGCAGCGAAGGATCTCCTCACATCGACCGTTGGCGAATCAAATCCGAAGGCTGCCGGCCGATGACGGGAGATTCTTCGCCCGCGGCTCAGAATGACGCAAGGTGCGGGAGTCCTCTATTCCCCAACCGCCAGCCCGGGCGCGACGTCCAGCGTCAGACCGGCGCGGCCGGCCTCGTAGCGATAGGCTGCGCAGGCCGCGACCATCGCGCCGTTGTCGGTGCAGAGCACGCGCGACGGCACGTAGAGCGGCACCGGCGAGCGCTGCGCGAGCGCTTCTCGCAGCGGACCGTTCGCCGCGACGCCGCCGGAGAGCAGAACGGCGCGGACGGCCTCGCGTTCTGCGGCGCGCGCGGTCTTCGTCGCGAGCACGTCGACGACGGCGTCCTGAAACGCGGCGGCCGTGTCGACTACCGACGGTGGCGGGCCGCGCTCGCCGCGAACGACGTGCAGGACGGCCGTCTTGAGGCCGCTGAACGAGAAGTCGTCGCTCTCGCGCAGCCAGGCGCGCGGCAGCCGCAGCGACGGCTTCGTTACCGAGGCCGCCGTGCGCTCGATCTCGGGACCGCCGGGGAAGCCCAGGCCGAGCAGGCGGGCGACTTTGTCGAACGCCTCCCCGGCGGCGTCGTCGCGTGTGCGGCCGATGCGCCGGATGCGTCCGTGCCCTTCCATCACGATCAGGTCGGTGTGGCCGCCGGAGACGATCAGCCCGAGGAGCGGGAAGGGCGGCTCGCCCACGCCCGTTCCCCCCTCGTCGATCCAGTTGGCGTAGAGGTGCGCCTCAAGGTGGTTGACCGCGATCAGCGGCAGATCGCGCGCATACGCGAGCGCCTTCGCCGCGTTCACGCCGACGAGCAGCGTTCCGGCCAGCCCGGGACCGTAGGTGACGCCGATCGCGTCGATGTCGCTCCAGCCGCAACGCGCTTCCTGGAGCGCCGCGTGGACGACAGGCAGGATCGCCTCGAGGTGCTGGCGCGCGGCGACCTCCGGCACGACGCCGCCGTAGCGGTTGTGGAGCGCCGCCTGCGATGCGATGACGTTGGAGCGTAAGATGCGGCCGTCCTCGACGACGGCGGCTGCGGTCTCGTCGCAGGAGGTCTCGATGCCGAGCACTCTCATGGCGCGGGCGGCAGCGTGGTGCGGTAGAGCGAGCCGCCGACGAGCATGTAGAGCAGGTTGTTCGGCTCGTCCACGGCGATGGCGCGCAGGTCGGAAAACGTCGGGCTGGTCCACTGCTGGATGAACGCTCCGTCTAGAGAGAAGACGGAGATCCTGCTGTTGCCGCGGTCGGCGACGAGGAGCCGGTTCGACGAGGGCAGCGGCACAAGTGAGCCCGGCGACGCGAGGTCGCGGTCGATGCCGGCTTTGGTGAACGGCTGCACGGTGTTCTCGGCGACGCGCACGATGTCCGTCTCGCCGACGATGAGATAGAGCGCGTCTGCCACGGTGATCTCGGACGCCTGCTCGAGTTCGAACGTGGGCAGGAGCGGCGCGCGCTCGCTGTCGAACCCGTTTTCGGTGGGCGGGTAACGCCAGACTTGGTCGGCGGCGCGGTCGAGCACGTAGAGATTGCCGCCCGCGTACGCGATGCCGTCGGCGGAGCCCCAGGACGAGGCGTCGCGCACGGTGAGGAGCCGTCCTTGCTCGGGCGGGCGCACGGCGATCAGCCGGCGGGCGTCGTCCATGATCAGCAGCGAGCCGAGGTCCTCCGCCCACGCGATGTGCTGCGGCGCGCCCGCGACCTCCGTTCCCACGAGATCGCCGCTCTGGAAGAGGACGAACGGTTCCGGGTCCGGCGCGAGCAGCGAGACGGCGATGATCCGCGGCTGCTCGCGGTCGACGATGTAGGCGCCGCCGCCGCCGATGGCGAGGTCGCGCGATGAGATCGGCCCCGGCACTTGCTGGCTGACGTCGACGACCAGCTCGAGCTCAGGCAGCTCCACGACGGCGTTGATCCGCGCGAGCTCTGTGTTGATCTGCTGGCGGAGCGCGGCCAGCTCTGCGTCGCCGGGCTGTATCGCTTCGGCCTGGATCAACGCGGCGTCTGCCCTGCGGAGCGCCTCGCGTTTCTGCGTCGGGTCTTGCGCGCCGAGCGCGTCGGCCAGGGAGCCGCGCGCGTCGGAGACGAGCTCGGCGTATTTTTCCTGCTGGCTCTCTTTGAACTGAGGATAGGCGACGAGGACGCCGATGAGCGCAAGGATCGCGACCACGACCGCGCCGAGGATGACGATCGGCGGAATGCGTGGCGTTGAGACGCCTGTCGTGCGGCGATAGCGGATGTCCGCATCGGCACCCTTGAGTCGCACTTTCGGCTGCGTGAGGCCCGCCGGGGGCTGGGCGACAGCGGCAGGAGCCTGCACGGACTCGGACGCGAGCTCCTGCGCGAACGGCCCCGGTTCTTCGCCGGTGGCCCCGGCGGTGGCGAACGCCGCGCGTTCGTCGGCGATGGGCGGCATCGTGCCCGCTGCTTCCGGCTCGACGACGCAGGCGAGGAGCACGAGGCCGAACTCCTGCTCATCGCGCGCGAGACGGAACAGCTCGACGAGCGCCTCGTCGCCGCCGCGCAGGAGGATCGAGCGCAGATGGTCTTCGCCGATCAGCTCATCGATGCGCGGCGAGACGATCAGCAGCAGATCGCCGGGCGAGAGCTCGTAGCGGCGGAAGAGCGGCTCGATCAGCTCGGCTTCGCCGAGCGGCTGCGTGGCGTCGTCCGCTGGCGTCAGCCGCTCGAAGCGCCCGTCGCCGACGTGGAACGCCACCGACGGGCCGACTTGCGAGACGTAGGCAGTGCGGTCGCGGATGGCGAGGCAGGTGACGCCGGCGCCGGCGCGATGTTCGCGCAGCGTGCGTTCGTTCCAGTCGCGCAGCTGGTGGTGCGCCGACTTGAGCGCGCGCGCGACGGCGCCCGTGATCGAGAGGATGTCCTGACGGTACATGGTGCCGATCGCGTCGGCGAGCTGCGCGCAGTGCTCCTTGCTCCCCGGCGTGGCAGGCTCGACGAGGACGTAGAGCTCATCCTCCTCTTCGTCCGGCCGCTGGCGTGGGAACGAGCGGAGAAACGGGCCCTCCTCTTGAGGTTTCCCGTCCGTGATGCTGAAGCGGCCGACCCAGATCCGTACAGACATCTCGGGGCGGCCTACGCGGCAGTCCTTCGGCCGCGCGACGGCGCGGTCGAGTATGGCAGCGGGGTGGCGTGGCAGGGCATGCTCGGCTGTTCGCCTCGTATCTCTCGCCCAGCGGGCGTTCCTTATATTATACGGAAGCGTCGCGCGGATGATGAAATTGTGTTCGCTTGACGGCTTCGTAGGGCATTGTTACGATCCAGCGTTCGACCCCAAGACGACAACCGTCGTAGAGAAACCGGATCCACGGCAGGATAGACGCCGTAGACCTTAGGGAGGCAATGCAATGCTAACAATCTCTTGTATCAAGGCGGACGTCGGTGGTTGGGTAGGCCACTCCGCGATGCACCCGGACTTGATCGCCGAGGCCAACGATATGCTCTCGAAGGCCAAGCAGGCAGGCACGCTCGTCGACTTCTACGTCGCTCATTGTGGCGACGATCTGTTTTTGATCATGACGCATGAGCGGGGCGAGAACGACGAGACAGTCCACAAGCTCGCCTGGGATACCTTCCTCGCCGGGACCGAGGTGGCGAAGAAGCTGCACCTGTACGGCGCCGGCCAGGACCTCCTCTCGGACGCCTTCTCCGGCAACATCCGCGGCATGGGGCCCGGCTCCGCCGAAATGGAGATCGAGGAGCGCACGTCCGAGCCGATCCTGGTCTTCATGGGCGACAAGACATCGGCGGGTTCGTTCAACCTGCCGCTCTACAAGATGTTCGCAGACCCCTTCAACACGGCCGGCCTCGTCATCGCCGAGCCGCTGCACGAGGGATTCACGTTTGAGGTGCACGACGTCAAGAACCACCAGAAGGTGCGCTTCAATTCGCCCGAGGACCTGTACGACATGCTCGTGTTCCTGGGCTCGCCGTCGCACTTCGCGGTCAAGGCTGTCTACAGCCGCAACACCGGCGAGGTCGGCGCAGTCTCCAGCACCGACAAGCTCGCGCTGATCGCCGGCCGTTACGTTGGCAAGGACGACCCGGTCTGTGTCGTGCGGGCGCAGGGCGTGTTCCCTGCCGTCGGCGAAGTGCTCGAGCCGTTCGCCTTCCCGGCGACCGTCGAGGGCTGGATGCGCGGCTCTCATCAGGGGCCGTGGATGCCCTGCGCCGTGAAGGACGCAAACCCATCGCGCTTCGATGGCCCGCCGCGTGTGGCCTGCCTGGGCTTCCAGGTAGCGAACGGTGCGCTCGTCGGCCCGCGCGACATGTTCGACGACCCCAGCTTCGACGAGGCCCGCCACCAGGCCAACTTGATCGCCGATTACTTACGGCGTCACGGCCCGTGGGAGCCGCACCGCCTGCCGCTGGACGAGATGGAGTACACCACGATGCCGGCGGTGGCGAAGAAGCTTGAGTCCCGCTGGGAGACGCTCACGTAAGGGCCACGCCTGTTTACGGACGCAAGGCCGGGCGCGAGCCCGGCCTTGTCGTTTGTTCGAGGGCAGACGATAACGTCTCTAGGGAGTAGACTATAGATGAACACTTGAGACGCTATCGATTTCGACAATACCACGCGACGGTCCCGCGTCGCGGCCGCTCTGCGACGGAGCGGCGGAAGGAGCAAACGACATGGCCGAGAACACGCTCACTGTCACCGACAACCGCACCGGCCAGAGCTACGAAATGCCGATCGAAAACGGCGCCGTGCGGGCGATGGAGTTTCGCAAGATCAAGGCGAACGAAGGCGACTTCGGCCTGCTGTTGTACGATCCTGCCTTCATGAACACGGCGTCGTGCAAGAGCCGGATTACGTTTATCGACGGCGACCGCGGCATCCTACGCTACCGCGGCTACCCGATCGAGCAGCTCGCCGAGAAGAGTACCTACCTCGAGACGGCGTACCTGCTCGTCTTCGGCGAGCTGCCTACGCGCTCCGAGCTGGCGAACTGGTCGCACGAGATCACCTTCCGCACGATCATCCACGAGAAGAACAAGAAGCTCATGGAGGCCTTCCATCATGACGCCCACCCCATGGGCATGCTCGTCAGTACCGTCGCAGCCATGTCGACGTTCTACCCGGAGTCGAAGAACATCTTCGATGAGGCAGACCGGCTCGTCCAGATCCATCGATTGATCGCGAAGATGCCGACGATCGCGGCGTTCACCTATCGCCACAGCCGCGGCCTGCCGTACGTCTATCCCGACAACGACTTGAGCTTCACAGGCAACCTGCTCAGCATGCTGTACAAGATGTCAGAGCCGAAGTATGTTCCGAACCCCGTGCTGGAGCGCGCCCTTGACGTCTTGTTCATCCTTCACGCGGACCACGAGCAGAACTGCTCCTCGAACGCCATGCGTTCGGTCGGGAGCTCACACGTCAACCCGTACTCTGCCGTCGCGGCGGCTGCGGCCGCGCTCTACGGCCCGCTCCACGGCGGCGCGAACGAGGCCGTCCTGCGCATGCTGCAGGAGATCGGGCATGTTGACAACATCCCGGACTTTATCAAGCGCTTCAAGGCCGGCGAGGGACGCTTGATGGGCTTCGGCCACCGCGTGTACAAAAACTACGACCCGCGCGCTTCGATCGTCAAGAACCTCGCATACCAGGTCTTCGACGTGACCGGCCGCAATCCGATGCTCGACATCGCGCTCGAACTGGAGAAGATCGCGCTCGAGGACGAGTACTTCGTCGAGCGCAAGCTCTACCCCAACGTGGACTTCTACTCTGGCATCATCTACCAGTCGATGGGCTTCCCTGTGGAGATCTTCCCGGTGCTGTTCGCCATCCCGCGCGTCGCAGGCTGGATCGCGCAGTGGCTGGAGATGCTGCAGGACTCGGAGCAGAAGATCGCGCGGCCGCGTCAGGTCTACCTGGGCGAGGACAAGCGTGACTTCGTTCCGCTCGGCCAGCGCGGCCAGCCCGACGCCGCGTAGCGTAACTTCTCACCCCCGTTCCCGCTCCCCCGCAGAGGGAGAGGGGCGATCTCTCATCGCTCCTCACGTACTTGCCCACCAACGCGGGGTGAGGGTGTCACCACCTTCGCATCGTAGGGGCCCTCCCTCATTCCTGCGGCGTGTCAGCCTGCCGATCATTCTGATACGATCCAGACCAGGTTGACGAGCTCATGCTGGAGACCGAAGTCCGCGAGCTGAAGGACGTCATCGCCGGCCACGACGGCGAGAACATGGCCGACCGCGCCTTCGCGCGCCGCGTCGACGACCTGATCAGCGTCTTCTACGACGACATCGGCGAGATCACGGCCGTCTCCACTCGCGCCCTTTTCGATCTCTTTGTCATCAAGGTCCTCTACGTCCAGCGGCGCAGCACCGACGCCTCGGTGGTCGAGTACTTGGGGCAGCTCCTCGAGCGCCATCTCTACACACGCGAGCTGTTCCCGATCGATCGCGGCGGCAAGATGAGCCTCTTCTACCTGTCCGACCTGATGCGGGAGATCCGTCAGCCGGGCCGCTTCCAGAACTTGTTCGAGGCCTATCGCAAATACGCCGATAACTCCCTCTTCGTTACGGGCGTCTTTCCGCGCGCGCTCCGCGGGCGGCGCGGACGGCGTAAGGCCGCCTCGTTCGTCGACCGCGGCTACTACGTCTCCACAGGCAAGCGCTTCTATCTGCTCGCTTCGCGCCACGAGCTGGCCGAGTTCACAAAGCAGCGCGAGTTGCTTGGTAAGCTCTCGGCGTACTTCGAGTTGTATGTGGACGCGCTCAATGAGCTAAGCGACCGCTACGTGAACGGCTTCGACTTGAATCTGATAGCCGACAAGATGCTGGACAACTTCAACCAGTTCCGCCGGACGGGCGAGGAGCGCTTTCTCCAGAACGCGCGCCGCTACGCCGCCGTCCTCAAAGTCGATCCGGAAGCGTTCTCCGGCATCATGAAGCGCCGTGGCCAGGCGGGCCTGGGCCCCGGGCCGGAAGGCGAAGAAGGCTAGAGACCACCAACGTTCGTCGCCGAGCAAGGACGGGCGCGCCAGCCTCGATCGGGCGGCCTCGATCGGGCGGCCTGCTCGGGAGCGATGTTCCCTCGCTCGATTCCGCGCCGGCCTCCACTCCCCTTGCGCCCTCCGCTTGACTTGCGTTACATATAGCTAGCACTCTCGCTGGTAGAGTGCTAAACCCTACATACGAAGAGGTGAGGATATGCCGAAGCAAATGGTCTTCGATGAAGACGCCCGCGCCGCACTCGTGCGCGGCATAGATGCGCTCGCGGATGCCGTGAAGATCACGCTGGGGCCGAAGGGCCGCAACGTTGTGCTGGACAAGAAGTTCGGCGCACCCAGCATCACAAACGACGGCGTCACGATCGCCAAGGACATCGAGCTCAAGGAGCCGTTTGAGAACATCGGCGCGCAGCTCGCGAAGGAAATCGCGTCGAAGACGAACGACATCGCCGGGGACGGCACGACGACCGCGACCGTGCTCGGTCAGGCGATCGTGCACGAGGGGCTGAAGAACGTTACGGCCGGCGCGAACCCGATGGCGCTCAAGCGCGGCGTCGAGAAGGCCGCCCAGGCGGTCATCGAGCAGCTACTCAAGGACTCGATCAAGGTTACGACGCGCGAGCAGATGGCGCAGGTGGCATCGATCTCCGCTGCCGATCCACTCATCGGCGATCTCATCGGCGAGGTGATGGAGAAGGTCGGCAAGGACGGTGTGATCACCGTCGAGGAGTCGAAAGGCATCGAGACTGAGGTCGAGTACGTCGAGGGCATGGCGTTCGATCGCGGCTACATCTCTCCGTACTTCGTCACCAACTCCGAGAAGATGGAGGCGGAGATCGACAGCCCGTACATCCTGATCACGGACAAGAAGATCTCATCCGTGAACGATCTGCTCCCGATGCTCGAGCGGGTCCTCCAAGTCAGCAAGGACCTGGTCATCATCTGCGAAGACCTGGACGGCGAGGCGCTCGCCACGCTTGCGGTGAACAAGCTGCGCGGCACGATCAACGTCGTCGCCGTGAAGGCCCCCGGCTTCGGTGACAGGCGCAAGGAGAATCTCGCGGACATCGCCGCGCTGACCGGCGCGACGGTGATCAGCGACGAGCTCGGCCGCGCGCTCGACTCCGTGCTGGTAGAGGATCTGGGCCGCGCGCGCAAGGTCCTCGTCTCGAAGGAAGAGACGACGGTCATTGAGGGTAAGGGCAAGAAGGCTGCGATCGAAGGCCGCATCAACCAGATCAAGACGCAGCTCGAGACCACGACGTCGGACTGGGACCGCGAGAAGCTCCAGGAGCGCCTCGGCAAGCTCGCCGGCAGTGTCGCCGTCGTCAAGGTCGGCGCCGCGACGGAAGTCGAGCTGAAAGAGAAGAAGCACCGCGTCGAGGACGCGCTCTCGGCGACGCGCGCCGCGGTCGAAGAGGGCATCGTTCCGGGCGGCGGCGTCGCTTACCTGAACGCACTCAGCGCCTTGACGAAGATCACGCTGGAGGGCGACGAGGAGACCGGCATGCGTATCCTCCGCCGCGCCCTCGAGGAACCGCTGCGCCGTATCGCTGCGAACGCGGGCAAGGACGGCTCGGTGATTGTGCAAGAGGTCAAGAAGCTGAAGAAGGGCGAGGGCTACGACGCCTTCTTGGACGAATTCGGCGACATGAAGACCAAGGGCATCATCGACCCGCTCAAGGTGACGCGCGCCGCCCTGGAGAACGCGGTCAGCATCGCCGGCCTGGTGCTCACCACGAACTGCCTCGTCGCCGACATGAAGGAAGAGGGCGCAGGGATGGCGGCGATGCCGGCCATGCCTCCGGGCTACTAGCCGAAGCGAGATCAAACATCCGCAGAGCCGGGCGCCTCAGGCGCCCGGCT
>JBBDXS010000017.1:0-72594 GCA_040902195.1 Dehalococcoidia bacterium | reverse complement strand
ATATGCGTCGAGTACATAGCGATGGCTGGGATCCATTCGCGGGGCGCCTCTGGCGCCCGGCTCGTTGCGTTCAAAGCGGGATGACGTTGGGGTTCAGGAATCGAACGCGCGGGAGATACGAATCCGCCCGCTTGCTATGATGCCTATAACGTGACTATCCAAGTGCTCTTTCTCACGGCCGAGATGGCTCCGCTCGTAAAGGCGGGCGGGCTGGGCGACGTGGCCGGCTCGCTGCCGCGCGCGCTGCGCCGCCTCAAGCTGGACGTCCGGGTCGCGCTGCCCTACTACGCGTCGATCCGCAAGCAGAAGCTCCCGGCGAAGCGCATCATCAAGCTCGAGGGAGGCGCGGCGATCTGGGAGGCCGACGTCGACGGGGTCCCGGCGTACCTCGTCGAGGACGACCGCTGGTTCGGCCGCGGCGAGACGTATGGCTACGCAGACGACCTCGATCGCTTCCTCGCCTTCTCCGACGCGCTCCTCGCCGGCGCCGAGAAGCTCGGCTGGCAGCCCGACGTCCTACACCTGAACGACTGGCACGCCGGCTTTCTGCCGACGCGCCTCGTGAGCGATCCGGGACATCTCTGGGCGTCGGTCCCGCGCGTGTGCACGGTGCACAACCTGGGCTTTCCGGGGGCCTTCGCGCCGAACTTCGCGACCAAGCACCACTTCTCGAATCGCGCACTCACGCCGGGCAACAGCCTGCCGCGCGAGATCGCGTATAGCGCGCTTGGCCAGGCGCTCATCCACGCCGATCAGATTTCGACCGTGAGCGAGACGTACGCGCGCGAGATCCAGACCGAATCGTTCGGCGGTGCGCTGGCGGCGCTGTTCCGCCGCCGCCGCGAGCGTTTGACGGGCATCATGAACGGCATCGACACCAAGACCTTCAATCCTGCGAAGGACGCCGCCCTCGTCGCAAAGTTCGACGCCAGGCGCCTCGACAAGCGTGTGAAGAACAAAGCCGCGCTGCAGGAACGGCTAGGCCTGCCCGTGGACGAACGCGTGCCGCTCCTCGGTATGGTGTCGCGCCTGTTCGTGCAGAAGGGGCCCGATCTTGTCGCGGGCGCGGTCGAGCGGCTTGCCGCGAAGCATCCGTTCCAGCTTGTTGTGCTCGGCACCGGCGAGGAGCGCTACGAGCGCGAGATGACGCAGCTCGAGCGGCGTCATCCGGACCGCGTCGCGGTGAACATTGCCTTCGATGTCGCGCTTGGTCAACTCATCTATGGCGGCTCCGACATGTTCCTCATGCCTTCGCGCTACGAGCCGGGCGGTCTCGGCCAGCTCATCTCAATGCGCTACGGCTCGGTGCCCGTCGTACGGCGAACCGGTGGCCTCGCCGACTCCGTCGCGCCGTACGACGGTAAGGGCCACGGCACCGGCTTCGTGTTCGAGCGGCCCACGGCCGGCGCGCTCGCTACGTGCCTGGAGCGCGCGTTCGATGTCTATCGTAAGCCGGCTGTCTGGCAGCGGCTGCAGGAGCGCGGCATGGAACGCGACGTCTCGTGGGGCGCCGCCGCGCGCGAGTACGCCCGGCTCTACGAGCGAGCTCAGCACGACCGGCGCGGGTTGTACGCGTGACGGAGCGCGTCGCGCTGGGCGTCGACCTCGGCGGGACGAAGATTTACTCCATCGTCGCCGACAGCGAGGGCCGCCTTCTCGCGACGGACTTTCGCTATACGGAGGCGGCGGACGGACCGCAGGCGGTGATCGATCGCGTCGTGGCGTCGTTGCGAGATGCGCTTGCGCAATCAGGACGAACGGTGAGCGACCTGGCCGGCGTCGGCATCTCGACGCCAGGTCCGTGCGACCCGTCGCGCGGCCTCGTCACGGACGCACCAAACCTGCCCGGCTTTCACAACGTCCCCCTCGCGCGCCTTGTCGGCGAGGCGCTCGGCCTCCCCACCGTGCTCGAGAACGACGCGAACGCGGCCTGCTACGGCGAGTACCGCTTTGGGGCAGGGAAGGGCTTCCGCCACATCCTCTACGTCACGCTCGGCACGGGCATTGGCGGGGGGATAATGATTGACGGGAAGGTCTACTGGGGCGCGTCGGGCGCTGCAGGCGAGGTCGGGCACATCATCATCGACCAGGACGGCCCGCCCTGCAATTGCGGCGCACGCGGCTGCCTCGAAGCGCTTGCCTCCGGCCCGGCGATCGCGCGCGCGGCAGAAGCCGAGCTGGCCGCCGGGCGCAGCCCGAAGCTGGCCGAGCTAAGCCACGGTGAGCCGCTCTCGGCCAAGCTTGTGCACGAGGCCGCACTTGCGGGGGACCAGGCCGCTCGAGAGGTCATCGAAGTGGCGGGACACCAACTCGGCTTGGGGCTGACAGGGCTTCTCAATTGCTTCAATCCCGAGTGCTTGATTCTGGGGGGCGGCCTGACTGCGCTGGGCGATATGTATCTGGGGCCAGCCCTTGAGACGGCCCGCAGCCTCGCCTTCGAGCAAGTTGTTGCCGATGTGACGATAAGCCTGGCAAACCTGGGCGATGCTGCTGGAGCTCTGGGGGCCGCTGCCCTTATGATGGATACGTCCCCGCAATAGCCTACAGATAGGACGTTCTTCGGCCGACAGTACTCACAGAGCGTCCTGAGGCTGAGCTCCGCCACACACCCGGGTGAGTATGAGAAACGCTATTCGATCGCGCCTATCTTCGTACCCCTTAACGACTATCGAGCTGGCAGTCACTGTTATGCTCTGGCAAGCGTCGAGCGGTGTGTTTCTCCTCTCGCTCGTACAGCAGTACCTACCGCAAGAGTTGGAGGCCAACACAGCGTTCCCGGGCTACGCGCTCGCGCTGTACGCGGCGGGGCGCTTCCTGCTGCAGATACCCGCCGGCTGGCTCGCGGACCGCTTCGGACGGCGCCGCACCTTGACGCTGGGCATCGCCGTCTCGCTCCTGTCGATATCTCTCATGCTGCAGGTGCAGGACTCGCACTCGTTCCTCGCCTTCTCGGCGCTGTTCGGCGCGGGCTCCGCAGCGATCTGGCCGTCGATCATGGCGTTCGTCGGCGACACGCACGAGCCGTCGACGCGCGGGCGCACGCTGAGCATGCTCAATCTTACGCAGCTTCTGGGGCTGGGCATCGGTACCATGGCCGGCGTCACACTGCTCGATCTGATCTCGTACCAGGCGGCCTTCGCGGCGTGCCTGGCGTTTAGCGCGCTGGCGCTCGTCTTCGCGTTCCGGGGCGCCCGCCTCGGTGACGTGACGCACGCGAGGGTAGTGGTAACGGAAAAGCTCCCGATTGATTTCCAGAGCATGCGTTCCGTGCGCGTGCTGCTGCTGGCCGCGATCGCGCTGACGCTGAGCATCGGGACGACCGTGCAGGCGCCGGTCATCGGTGTGTACACGCACGACGTGTTGAAGACGAAGATGTACGTGCTCGGACTGATGCTGCTCGCGCCGGCCGCTGTCGCGTTGTTTGTGGCGCTGCGATACGGGCACCTGTCGGACCGCCTCGGGCGGCACGTACCTCTGGTCGGCGGGCTCGCGGTCGCCGCGGTCTGTTACTACCTGCTCAGCCAGACGCACCACCCGCTGCTCGCCGTGAACCTTGTCGTGCTGGCCGGCCTTGCGTACGCGATCAGCATCCCGGCCTGGGGCGCTGCCGCGCTCGATGCGACCGAGTTCGGGGGCCGGGGAGTCGTCCTCGGCATGCTCGCGACGATGCAGGGGCTGGGTGGCGTGGCCGGTCAGGCGATCGGCGGCGTTTCGAGCGACGTGTGGGGGCCGGTGGCGCCGTTCAAGGTCGGCGCAATTCTGCTCGCGGTTGCTGTGCTCTTGACGCTGGCGCAGTTCCAGCACCAGCGGCGCTCCGAGGCGCGCTTGCTCGCCGAGTCGGGCCTCCCAGCTGCCTAACGATGGGCTCCAACACCTCGATGTAGCGCGCCAGCCGCGCTGCCGCCTCTTCGACCAGCTCCGGCGTCAGTAGGTACTTCGGCCGCCATTCGTCGCCTTCGATCGGCCGCGATTCGTGCAGCCGCGTCCACGAGCGCGTCCACGTCTCCAGCTCGGCGCTCGGTCCGAGCGCGCGTGCGATCTCCGGCGCGCGTTCCGAGAGCAGCTCGGCCCAGCGAGCGTTCGCTTCGCGCTCGCCTTCGAAGTGCAGCCCGATCTCGATCGAGCGCGTCTTGCGCTGGACCCAGACCTCGTAGTGCACGGACGGGTCGTCGAAGTAGACCTGCGCGAGGCTTGGCTTGAGGACCGCCTTGTGCTTGCGCAGCGATGCCGGCAGCTTGCGCCGCAACGACGCGTAGACGTCCGCGATGAAGGCCTGCACGTGTCCGTGGTGCAGGAGCGCTATCGATGCGAGCGCGCCCGCGAGGGTGCAGAGCTTTGTGACGAGGCGAAGCGCGATCATGGCGGGACTAGGCCCTCACCCCGGGTTGCCCAGCCCTCGATCGAGGCGGAAACCGATCGCCCCTCTCCCAAGGGGGTGAGGGCTGGTAGCTCGTTTTCCTCACGGCATTGCCCCCTTATCTTTAGCTCGCGGTTGCACGTAGTACGGCTGCTGAGCGCTCCTGCTCTCGAATCGGCTCCAGCACCTCAATGAAGCGCGCGAGCCGCTCGGCGATCTCGGCCGCCAGCTCCGGCGTAAGCTTACCTTCGAACTCGACCGTCTCGTGCAGGCGCGTCCATACCTGCGTCCACTCCTCCAGCTCGACCGACGGCCCGAGCTGCGCCTGGATCTCCAGCGCGTGCGGCGCGAGCGCTTCCGCCCAGCGATAATTCTCGTCGCGCTCGCCCTCGAAGTGTAGTCCGATCTCGATGCGGCGCTTCTGCTTCTGTACCCACACCTCGTAGTGCACCGAAGCCGTCTCGAAGTAGACCTGCAGCAGGCTCCAGCGCACGCGCCATTGATGGTCGCGGAGCGGCTTCGGCAGGCGCGCCCCCAGGGCGTCGTAGACAGCGTGGAGGAAGTCTTGGATACGCACGGCGAGCGCATCATGACACCTGCGCCGTGCGGCAGCAAGCGCTGCGGACTCAGAATGTAACTATCCTACTCCGTTTCTCTGGTCCGACACGTTGGTCAGGGCGTAACCACGTTTCTTCACGGTGCGGATCGACCACGGGGTGCTGTCCTCCAGCTTCTTTCGTAAGCGGGACATTTGTACACGAAGCCGGCCGGCCAGCTTCGGCGATGCGTCTCCCCATAAGGCGCCAAGCAACTCCTCCTGAAGCACGACGAGTCCGGGCCGCCGGACGAGTTCGTCCAGCAGCGCGAACTCCATAAACGTCAGATCCACGCGCCGCCCGTCGATACGGACCTCGTAGCGCTCCCGGTCGAGCACCAGGTTGCCCAGCATGATGGGTCCCATACGAGGCAGCATAGGTGACGAACGTTGCGCCTGCGTTTCGTTGACGTTTCGGGGAGATGAACTTTCCGTTACGCGTTCCCCGCCGCGAAGCGATGCGCTACGATGGCGCATCATGCCATCTGACCTGCTCGACCGCCTCGACCGCGAGGCCGCGGCGTTCTCCGGCGCGACGACGCGCGAGTACTACCTGAACTACGCGGGGCTGAAGGACGACCTGGCGCTCGGGGAAATCTTCGAGCGTCACGCCTGGCTCTTCCGCCGCGAGACGGTCGATGATGTGCTTTCGACTGAGACAGAGGACGAACGCTATCCGCACCTGCGTGAATTCGTCGTCGGCGGCTATCTGGAGCAGGCGGCAAAGGAGCTGACCGAGGAGATCGCGGCCAGGGAGACGGCGGACAGCATCGAATGGGAGGGCGCGCAGATACCGTACCGCTCGGCGTCGCAGCTCATCATGAACGAGCCCGACCCGTCGCGCCGGCACGAGCTGGACCGCCGGCGGCTCGAGGTCACTGCGACGCAAAACCCGCTACGCCAGCGCCGCTGGAAGGCGCTCTACGAGACATCCCGCGAGCTTGGCTTCGCGACGTATGTCGAGATGTGCGAGACGCTGGGCGCGCTCCGCCTCGATGCGCTGCGGCAGACGATGGAGCGCTTCCTCTGGGACACGGAGGTTTCGTACCGCGATCGGCTCGCCGTGGAGCTGCGCGCGGCGGGCGTCGACCCCGCTATGGCTGAACGGAGCGACTTGAGCCGGCTGCTCCGCTCGCCCCAGTTCGACGCGTCGTTTCCGCGCGAGCGCATGCTGGCCGCGCTCGAGGCGACGCTGCGCGATCTCGGTGTTGACGTCGATCAGCAATCGAATGTGATCGTGGATGCGGAGGAGCGGCCGAAGAAGTCGCCGCGGGCGTTTTGTGCGCCGGTGAAGATACCGGACGAGATCTACCTTGTGATCAGCCCGCACGGCGGCCACGACGACTACCGCGCACTGTTCCACGAGGCGGGTCACGCGCAGCACTTCGCGCACATCGCCGGAGACCAGCCGTTCGCGTATCGCGGCCTCGGCGACAACTCTGTGACCGAGGGCTTCGCCTTCGTGCTGGAGCATCTGGTCTACGGCCCGAGCTGGCTCGAACGGCACCTGGGCCTGACGGAGTCGCAGGGCTACGTCTCGTTCTCGCGCTTCTACAAGCTCTACTTCCTGCGCCGCTACGCTGCGAAGCTGCTGTACGAGCTGGAGCTGCACACGAGCGAGGATGTCCTCGCGATGGGCAAGCGCTACGCCGATCTGCTCACCGCGCACGTCGGCGTGCGCTACGACCCGGAGGATTACCTGTCCGACCTGGACGATGCGTTCTACTGCGCGCGCTACCTGCGCGCCTGGACCTTCGATGCGCAGCTGCGCGCCTGGTTCGCGCGCCAGTGGGGCGAGTCGTGGTACACCACGGCGGAGGGCGGAGCGAAGCTGCGCGAGCTGTGGTCGCTCGGCCAGCGCTATCCCGCCGAGGAGCTGCTGCGCCAGCTCGGCGAGCCGGGCCTGGACATCGGGCCGCTGGTGGCCGAGACGGCGCTCTAGCGGCACTCTCGTCTCCTCCCTTCCGCGACCGACTTTCTGCGCACTTTTATTTTTTTCGGTAGGCTTCTGAATCTGTGCGCACCGATTTATGGCGAAAAGATCTGTGTGCGCTGGATCACAGTGCTTCCGCCGGCGGTGCATCCCTTCGCTGCGCTCGAGGGCAATCGTCATGAGCAGTTCCATGTCGCGAGCTTACGGGAGATGGGAGAGAGCGCGAAGGCGGAGGTGGCATCGGGTGGGCGGGCTATCAGCTGTCAGCTATCAGCTGTAAGACCCCGTCCTGCGGGGCTTAGAGTGACGGGAGGGCCTGCTGAGGCCAGCGGCTCGCGAGACCGATCTGGACTTTGGGGCAGTCATCGAAGGTTTCTAGCGGGGGCGTCTCGCGCGGCGCCGCCGGAACAGCTCAAACCCCGCAAGGGCGACTGCCGCGAGCGAGCCGGTCAGCAGTGTCGGAGTGCGGCTTTCCCGCACATCATCTGCGGGCGGCGGGAAAGACACGCCGCCGACGGAGGGTGGTGTGGGTTGTGCCGGAGTTGGCGTAGGCTTTGTTCCCGCCTCGACGATGGTCGCGGGCGTGTCGGTATACAAAGCGCCCCAGCACTGAACGGAGCCAGCCTCTGTGAGTGCGCAGGCGAAAAAGCGGGTGGCTGCGATCATCTTGACGGGCCCGTCCAGTCCGGCCACAAAGGCCGGAGTGTTGCCCCCGAAGCCTGCGCCCCAGCACTGTACGTCGCCGTCCTCGAGCAGCACGCAAGAGAACTGCGCGCCAGCTGCGACCTGGGTGACTGTCCCACCGACGAGCGCATCGGCCGGGCTGGCGCACGCTGCGCCGCAGACTTCTCCGTCACCGAGCTGCCCCGCGCTGTTCGCTCCCCAGCACTTCAGGCCGCCGGAGACCGTGATCGCGCAGGTGTGGTGGTCGCCCCCCGCGACGGCTGTGACCTGCGTGCCGAGACCCTGAACGTCGACGGGCGTCGATCGGTCGATAAAGGTGCCGTCGCCGAGTTCGCCTACAACGTTGCTGCCCCAACACTTCAGTGACCCGTCCTGCATGACTGCGCAGATATGAAACCTACGACCGCCGATCGAAGCGACGCCGTTGGCCAGGCCGACCACATTGGTGGGGACGTTCCTGTTCGTGATCGTGCCGTCTCCGACCTGGCCGTTGGAGTTGAACCCCCAGCACTTCACGCCCGTCATCGTGAGAAGAGCGCAACTCGTATGGCGTCCCGTCGTCATCGAGACGACGCCGGATGAAAGGCCGAGGACGTTGACGGGTGTCAGGCGCATCGTGTTCGTGCCGTCGCCCACCTCGCCCGGGAAGTTCCAGCCCCAGCACTTTGCGCCGCCCGCGTCCGTGATCGCGCACGTGTGCTCGCCGCCCGCGATCACCTGTCTAATGCCGCTCTGCAGGCCTACGACATCGACCGGAGTTGCTCGGTCCTCCGTCGTCCCGTCTCCATTAGCGCCCGCCGATGCGCGCCCGAAGCACTGGACGCCGCCGCTCGTGTTGAGCAGGCAGACGTGCGAGCCGCTTGCCGTAATGGCGACGATGCCCGAGGCCGACGCGCTGCGGGCGGACGACAGCGCGGCCATCGCAGCCACGGCGATAAGTACAAGAAGAGCCGCAGGCTTCATTCCCCGCCCCCAGAGAGCAAGAGGGTACTACCGCCATGAAAGGTCGTCAATGGAGGCGAGGCGAGTCGAGTTCCAAGCCCGGGTCCCTTTGTTGACAGCCACCTCTCGCTCTACTATATTGATACCTAGTCTCATGTCAGACCTCGACCTCATCATCCAGCGCCTGGAGCTACGGGGACATCGCATCACCGGCAGCCGCCGGCGCGTGCTCCAGGCGCTCGCTGCCGCTCCGGCGCACTTTACCGTCGATGACGTGCTCCACAGCACGAGGGGTGTCGGCCGCGCGACGGTGTTCCGCACGATGAAGTTGCTGCAGGACCTCAACGTCGTCTGCCGCGTCCTGATGGAGGATGGCAGCCGGCACTATCGATTGAGCGCGCGGGGGCATCACCACCACCTGGTCTGCCGCTCCTGCGGCCGCGTCGAGGACTTCGCGAACTGCGACGTGTCGTCGATCGTCGACCAGCTTTCGCAGGCGACCGAATACGAGATCGAAGGCCACTGGCTGGAGGTGTACGGCCGGTGCGCTTCGTGCCGCATTCTGGAGAAGGCGGGGGTTAAGGTATGAAGCGTCTCTTTTCTTGGGCGGCGCTGATACTAAGTATCAGCGCGGTCGCGCTGGCGTTGCTTCTGGCGGCCTGCAGCGATGATGGGAGTGACGGTGGCGGCTCGGACGGTGGGCCGCGCGTCGTTACCAGCCTCGAGATCTTCGCCGACATGGTGCGGAACGTGGGGGCCGAGCGTGTCGACGTTGACGCGCTGCTGCCGTCCGGCGCCGACCCGCACACGTTCGAGCTGGCGCCCAGCCGCGTCGCGGACGTCGCGGACGCCGACATCGTCTTCATCAACGGCCTCGGTCTGGAGGCTGGCATCGAGGACGTGATCACCAACAATGCCGGAGGTCCGGTGATCAGGCTGTCCGATGGCCTCCCCGTGATCCAGGACGACGAGGAGTACACGCCCGAGGAAGGCGAAGAGGCCCCGGAGGGTAGCAATCCCCATCTCTGGCTCGATGTTCGTCTCGGGGCCCAGTATGTCGAGCGCATTCGGGACGAGTTGATCGCGATCGATCCCGCAGGCCGCGCGACGTACGAAGCGAACGCGCACGCGTACCTCGAGCGTTTGGGCGATCTCGACCGCGAGATGGAGGCAGCCGTGCTGGCGATCCCGCAAGAGCGCCGCAAGCTCGTCACATTCCACGACGCGTATCCGTATCTCGCGAAACGCTACGGACTCGAGATCGCCGGCGTCGTCGTGCCATCGCCCGGCCAGGAGCCGAGCGCGCAAGATGTCGCGGACCTCACCGATACGATCGTGTCCCAGGGCGTGCCCGCCGTCTTCAAGGAGCCGCAATTCAATGCGGAGATCCTCGAGCGGGCCGCGGGCGAGGCGGGCGTGCGCGTGCTCGATCTGCTGAGCGACGCGTACGCGGACGGCGTCGACTCGTATTTCAGCCTGATCGAGTACGACATCCGGCAACTGCAGGAGGGGCTCGGTGGCGGGTAGCGCGCCGGCGCTCTCCGTGCAGGACGTCTGGGCCGGCTACGACGGCCGCCCGGCGATCGAGGCGATCTCGTTCGATCTGCCGGCGGGTTCGCTCGCCGGGCTCGCCGGGCCGAACGGCTCCGGCAAATCGACGCTACTGAAGGCGGTGCTCGGTCTCGTGCGTCCCTGGCGCGGGCGCATCGAGGTGTGCGGCGAAAAGCTCGACGGCCATCGCGCGCGTCTTGGGTACGCGCCACAAGCGGAGCTGGTCGACTGGGGGTTCCCGGCCACCGTCGCGGACGTCGTGATGATGGGGCGTTACGGTCGCATCGGCCTCCTGCGCCGGCCTTCGGCCGCCGACCGCGACGCGGTCGCGACAGCGCTGCGCCAGGTCGGTCTCGAGCCGCTCGCGAGACGTCAGATCGGGGAGCTCTCGGGCGGGCAGCAGCGGCGGATGCTGATCGCGCGCGCGCTCGCGCAGGAGGCCGACCTCCTGCTTCTCGATGAGCCGATGGGCGGCCTCGATGCGACGACGGAGCACGAGCTGCTGTCGCTGTTCGAGCGCCTCCGCGACCTGGGTAAGACGCTGCTCGTCGCGACGCACGACCTTTCGTGCATCGCCGCCTGCTTCGACTACACGCTGCTGATCAACAAGCGCCTCATCGCGTTCGGCGCGACGGCGGAGGTGCTGAACACCGAAAACCTGAGCGAGGCCTTCGCGGAGCACCTGCTGCTGCTCCCTGCCGAAGGTGGCGTCTATGTGGGGCACCACGGCCATGGTTGATTGGCTCACCGATCCGTTGCAGTACGAGTTCATGCAGCGCGCGCTGCTGGCCGTCGCAGTCGTCGGTATCGTGAGCGCCGTCGTCGGCTCGTTCGTCGTCGTGCGGGGGATGGCCTTCGTCGGCGACGCGCTTGCGCACGCGTCGTTCGCGGGCGTGGCGGGGGCGTTCGCGCTCGGCGTGTCGATCTACCTGGGCGCCGTCGTCGCGGCGGTCGTGACCGCGCTGGGCATCGCCTTCATCTCGCAGCGCGGCCGCTTACGGTTCGATACCGCGATCGGCGTGCTGTTCGTCGGCGCATTCGCCCTGGGCATCGTCATCGTCAGCCGGCGCGACAACTACACGGTCGATCTGTTCAGCTACGTGTTCGGCAACGTGCTGGGCGTGAGCTGGAATGATCTCTGGCTGATGACCGGCATCGGCGCGTTCGTCGTCGCGGTCATCACGCTGTTCTATAAGGAGCTGCTCTTCACGGCGTACGACGCGACCGTGGCCGAAGCGGCGGGCGTGCCGACGCGCGCGATGGAGTACGGGCTGATGGCACTGGTGGCGCTGTCGACGGTCGTCGCGCTGCAGGTCGTCGGCATCGTCCTCGTAATCGCGATGCTGGTTACGCCGGCGGCCACGGCGAGCCTGCTGGCGCGGCGCATGCACCACATCATCTTCATCGCCATTGCGCTGGCCGTCTCATCGTCCGTCATCGGCCTGTACGTGTCGTATTACGCCGACGTGGCGACGGGCGGGGCGATCGTCCTCGTCGCGTCGTCGCTCTTCGCCGCAGCGCTGGTCTTCGCGCCGGGACGCGGGCTGCTCGCGCGGCGGCGTGTCGAGCAGGCGCTCAGGCAGCGCATGGAGGAGCCCGTGCCGGAAGGCGGGCAGCCATCGTGAGCGAGATCGAGCGGCGCCTCCCGGGCGTGCACGAACGGCGCGTCCGGGAGGCGCAGTAAGAAGCGAGCAGAGTTAGGTTCAGACTTGACGGGCCTCTCTCGTGGCGGTAACCTAGGCCGGTTGTCTCACTGAGGAGAGATCGGTGGCGATGAAGCTTCCTCTCCTGGCTCTGGCACTCTTGCTCATGTTCGCGGCTGTGCTCTTGTCTGCGCCACGCGACGCCGTGATTGCAACGCACGCCATGCCCTGTACAGACATCGATGGCGATGGCACAGTCACGATGCGTGATCACTTCATCTCCCAGACCTACTTCGGCCAGGATGTCCCGCCCGCGCCTTCAGCGGTCGATATGGACAGCGACGGCATCATTGGTCTATTCCAAGATGTGTTTCAGCCCCTCTACGACTTCGGAGACGTCACGGCCTGCCAGGACACGCCCGCAGAGCCTGACGGCGGCACGCCGCCGCTCGAGAACCCGCCGTCCCCTACGATGACGTTTTCGGCCGCGGGCAGCGGCGCATGCAGTGGCCAGAGTGACCCTGACTATTGCGTCTTTGCCAGTGGCACGTCGTTTACACTGCACGTCGACATCGACGACGCGCCGACGCAGGGCTACGTCTCGTTGCAGTCCCAGATCGCGTACGGCCCGTTGATCTATAAGCCGCCGGCCACCCTAGATGAGTTTGTGTGGCCTGACGTTGGAGTCGGGGTTCGTGCTCCTGCCTTCCCAACGGGGAACGAAGGCCTCATCACCTTAGGAGCATCAACGTTCTATATCATGCCGCCGGTGAGCACGTTTGAAGGGACGCTACTGGAGCTGACCATGAACTGCTCCAACGTTGACGATTACTTTACGCTCAGCATGCCGGCGTATACGGACGACAATCGGCTCGGCGCACTCGTGCTGTTGGACACCGGCGAAATAGTGCCCGCAGCGACCTCGGCTACCATGCTTGTTCCGGAAGTCGATCCCGGTAGCCCTATCCCGGTCGCGGACACGATCGACATTCACTGTTACGGCCCGGACTCGACTCTCGACACGGACGGCGACGGCTGTACAAACCAGCGCGAGCTCGGAACGAACCCAGAGCTAGGCGGTAATCGCGACGTAGACCATTTCTGGGACATCTACGACGTGTGGACGCACCCCTTATCGAACCCCGCTGGCTGGGAGAGGAATGGCACCACAGATCTCTTCGGCGACATCTTTGCGGTTGCGCAGCGCTACGGCTCGACTGGGACAGTACCCGAGACGGAGGAGGAACGCATCGCGGCGGCGCTCACACCGCCCGCCGATGAGGCCGGGTATCACATCGACTACGACCGCACCTCTCCCCCGCTGGGCGCGGATGTTTGGGACATGGGCCCGCCGAACGGCACGATCGATCTCTTTGCCGATATTTTCGGCGTTGCCTTCCAATTTGGGCATCACTGCCCCTGACGTTCTACGCCAGCTCCGCTTGCAGCGGGATCTCCAGGCTCCCCGCAGCGCATTCGACACCGGGCAATTCTGCTCGGCTGGCACCCCCTGTGTCGTTGGCTGTCTGCGTTCCCAGCCTAACCTACGAAGGCGCGCGACGCGTTTTTGCTATGATCGTTCCGCCATGCCTGCCCTCGAGCGAAGCGAAGGGAACGAGGCCGGCCTCGACACGCAGCTCGATACCGCCGCGCGCATCGTCGCGGAGGCGTCCTACGTCATCGCGCTCGTCGGCGCGGGCATGTCGAAGGAGTCCGGCATACCGACGTTCCGCGGCGGTGACGGCCTCTGGGACAAGCACGGAGAGCCGCCGATGGACGGCTACCAGCGCTTCCTCGAGGACCCGGCGCGGTGGTGGGCCGACCGCCTCGCGGAGCAGGAGAAGATGGGTGAGTTCTCCGCGGCGATCGAAGCCGCCCGGCCGAACGCGGGGCACATGGCGCTCGCGGACATGGAGCGCGAGGGCATCCTACAGCACGTCATTACCCAGAACATCGATAACCTGCACCAGCTCGCCGGCTCGACCCGTATCACGGAGATCCACGGCAATCGCACGAAGCAGCGCTGCATCGAGTGCACCCGCCGCTGGCCGCGCGAGGACTTTCGCTCCGGGGAGGTGCCGCCGCGCTGCCCGGACTGCGGAGGCCTCGTTAAGGGCGACACCGTCATGTTCGGCGAGCCGATCCCCCAGGACGCGCTTGAGGAGTGCAGCCGCCAGGCGCAGCTCGCCGACGCGGTCCTGCTGATCGGCACGTCGGCGGTCGTCTACCCGGCGGCGGAGTACCCGGCGATCGTCTACCGGCACGGCGGCCGCCTGATCGAGATCAACCCGCAGGCCACCCCGTACTCGGACGTCTGCGCCGCCGTCCTGCGCGCGCCCTCCGGCGAAGCGCTGCCGGCGCTACTCGATCGGGTGAACGCGATTCGGGCTGGCGGCTAGCGGACCTTCCTTCGTTGTGCCAGAGTCGAAGCCGCTCCTAAGATGCAGGTTTATACACAAAAGGTCATTTAAAGTCCATATTTATTGACTAATCCCGCCTCGTGCGCTATCCTAGAATCGTGATAGAAAGCACGAGAGACCAGGTCCTCCACCTCCTGCAGACTCGCGGCCGCACTCCAGTCGCTGCCCTGGCCGAGAACCTCGGCGTAGGGCAGGCGTCTGTGCGACGCCACCTCGATCACCTGCGAGCGGAAGGCCTCGTTGACGTGACGGTCGAGCGGCACGGCGTGGGCAGGCCCGCCTTCGTGTACTTCGCGACGGCGCAGGCCGAGGAACGGACGCCGGGCGGCTACTCCAGGCTGCTCTCGCGTCTCTACAAGGGTCTGCGCTCGCTGGACGAAAGCCAGGTGCGTGGGCGAGACGGGGCGCAGGTGCTGCAATCGGCATTCCGTGGCGCAGCCGAGCAGGTGGCACTGGAGCATAAGGCCGAGGTTCCTGGCGAGACGCTGGAGGCCCGCGTCGCGCAGACGAGCGCCGCGCTCCGGCGCGAGGGCATCGTTGACGCGTGGACGAAGGACGCGGGGATGTTCCGCGTCACGAACTCTGCCTGCCCGTACCGCCAGACCGCGCTCACCACGCACGGCCCGTGCGAATTGGACCGGCGTGTAATCGAGCTGCTGGTGGCGGCGCCGGTGCGGCAAGTGAGCCGCATCGTCGACGGGCATTCTACCTGTGAATACGCCATCGCCGCCGTCGAGAAGACGCCGGCTGAGCGATCGGAATAGGAGCGAACATGGCGACAAAGAACGGAAGGGGCAAGACGCCGGTCTTCGCGATCGAAGGGTTGCACGTCAGCGTCGAGGGGAAAGAGATCCTGCGCGGCGTCGACCTCGTCGTGAACAGCGGCGAAGTGCACGCGCTGATGGGACCCAACGGCTCCGGCAAGAGCACGCTCGCGAACGCGATCATGGGCCATCCGAAGTACGCCGTGACCGCGGGAAGGATCCTCTTCAAGGGCGAGGACATCGTCAAGATGACGCCCGACCAGCGCGCGCGCGCCGGGCTGTTCCTGGCGTTTCAGTACCCGATCGGCATTCCCGGCGTTGTGATGGGCAACTTTCTGCGCGCGTCGCTGAAGGCGCGTCGCGGCGAGGACGTGCCGGTACGCGAGTTCCGCAAGGTGCTCGACGAGACGCTGGACCTGCTCAAGGTCGATCAGTCGTTTGTGCGGCGCTACGTCAACGAAGGCTTCTCAGGCGGCGAGAAGAAGCGCGCCGAGGTGCTCCAGATGGCGCTGCTCCGTCCCGAGATGGCCATCCTCGACGAGACGGACTCGGGCCTCGACATCGACGCGCTGCGGACGGTCGCGGAGGGCATCAACGCGCTGCGCGGAGACCACCTTGGTGTGCTGCTGATTACGCACTACCAGCGCATTCTGGACTACATCCAGCCTGACGTTGTCCACGTGTTCTACGCGGGTCGCGTCGTGAAGACGGGCGGGCCGGAGCTGGCGAAGGAGCTGGAGAAGCAAGGGTACGATTGGATTACAAAAGAGTTCGCGCCCGCGACAGCGGGCGCTGATGGGGGAACGTCATGACGACCAAAGACGCACTTCGCGAGCGCAGCAGCTATAAGTACGGCTGGAATGACCCCGAGTTCAAGTCGAAGGTCCCGAGCGAGAAGGGGCTGAGCGAGGCCGTCGTACGGCAGATCTCGGCCTACAAGAGCGAGCCGGAGTGGATGCTCGACTTCCGCGTGAAGTCGTACCGTCACTGGGAAGCGCGCCCGATGCCGACCGGGTTCTGGGGCGGCAATATCCAGAACTACGAGCTCGACTTCAACGACATCTACTACTACATCAAGCCCGTGACGGAGCAGGGGAAGACATGGGACGAGGTGCCGGCCGAGATCAAGCGCACGTTCGACCGCCTCGGCATCCCCGAAGCGGAGCGGAAGTTCCTCTCCGGTGTCGAGGCGCAGTACGACTCCGAGGTCGTCTATCACAGCATCCGCGAGGACTTGCAGAAGCTGGGCGTGATCTTCTGCGATACGGACACGGCGGTGCGCGAATATCCGGACCTGGTACGCCAGTACCTGGGTACGATCATCCCGCAGAACGACAACAAATTCGCGTCGCTGAACAGCGCGGTCTGGAGCGGCGGCAGCTTCATCTACGTCCCGAAGGGCGTCAAGGTGCCGATGCCCCTCCAAGCCTACTTCCGCATCAATACGGAGAACATGGGCCAGTTCGAGCGGACGCTGATCATCGCCGACGAAGGCTCGGACCTGCACTACGTCGAGGGCTGCACGGCGCCGACGTACTCGAGCGACTCGCTTCACAGCGCAGTCGTTGAGATCGTCGTCAAGCGCGGCGCGCGTGTCCGCTACACGACGATCCAGAACTGGTCGGACAACGTCTTCAACCTCGTCACGAAGCGCATGGCCGTCTACGGCGAGGGCGTCGGCGAGTGGGTCGACGGCAACCTCGGATCGAAGCTGACGATGAAGTACCCGAGCTGCTATCTGATGGAGCCGCGCGCGCACGGCGAGATCCTCTCGCTCGCGATGGCCGGCCGCGGGCAGCACCAGGACGCTGGCGGGAAGGTGATCCACGCCGCGCCGGACACCACGTCGGTGATCAACTCGAAGTCGGTCAGCAAGGACGGCGGCCGCACGAGCTATCGCGGCGAGCTCAAGGTCTACCCGGGCGCGCACGGCGTGAAGTCGACCGTGCGTTGCGACGCGCTCATCCTCGACGCGGAGTCGCGCTCCGACACGTACCCGCTCATGAACATCGATGAGCAGAACGTGGAGATCGGGCACGAGGCGTCGGTCAGCAAGCTAGGCGAAGAGCAACTCTTCTACCTGATGAGCCGCGGCCTCGATGAGACGGAGGCGGCCAAGATGATCGTCAACGGCTTCGTCGAGCCGATCGTCAAGGAGCTACCGATGGAGTACGCGGTCGAGCTGAACCGCCTGATCGAGCTCCAGATGGAAGGATCCGTCGGGTAGCGCCCACCGTCGGTCACAGGTCAGGGGTCGAGGGTCAACGCACCGCCGCCCCGCAGAGACCGCGCCGCTAACGATATGACGAGAGCCGGGATCGAACAATTGCTGTACGCGATGGACGAAGCGTTCAAGGACAACCCGTTCCATTCGTTGTTGAACAATCTGAAGAACGTGCAGGACGACGACTGGGAGTGGCTCCCGCCGGACGGCAAGCGATCGATCCTGCACATCGTTCAGCACGTCGGCTATGCGAAGCGGATCTACGAGAACCACGCGTTCGGCGACCGATCGATGGACTGGCACAATCCCCAGGGCATACCTCAAGAGTCGAACCCGAGCGTGATGATCGAATGGCTGAAGGAAGGCCACGAACAGCTGCGAGCAAGCGTGGCAGCACTGGAAGACGATGAGGAGTTGCGGAAGAAGCGGATGGCGCCGTGGGGGACGGAGGCGAACACGCGCTGGATCGTGAACAACAAGATCCAGCACGACCTGTACCACGCGGGTGAGATCAACTACATCCGCGCGCTGCGCCAGAAGAATGATGAGTTGTAGGCGATGACAACACAAACGGAACGACTGACCATCTCCCGCGCAGCCGTCGAGGCGCTCTCGCAGCGCTTCGGCGAGCCGGCGTGGCTGCTCAAGCGCCGCCTCGACGCGTGGCGTCTCTTCGAAGAGGCGCCGATGCCTGATCCGCTCTCGGAAGAGTGGAAGAAGACCGATGCCACCTTGCTCACGCTCGAGGGCCTCGCGCCGTTCGCGCCGAAACGGGACGCCATCGATAGCGCGGCGGGCCTGCCGAGGGAGCTGCGCGGCGTCTGGGACGAGAACGAGGAGCTGGCCGGACGCCTCGTGCAGTACGACTCCGACGTCGTCTATTGCCAGCTCGACGAGACGCTCGCGAAGCAAGGCGTCGTGCTGACCGACCTGCATTCGGCCGCGCGCGACTACGAACACGTCCTGCGCGACCGCTTCGAGTCGCTCGTGTCGCCGGGCGAGTGGAAGTACCCGGCGCTGCACAGCGCGCTCTGGAGCGGCGGCTGTCTAATCTATGTGCCGGACGGCGTCGAGGTGCAACTGCCGATCGAGTACGCGGCCGTCATGGCTGCGGCGCGCACCGCCGTCTTCCCGCACCTGCTCATCGTCGCGGGCGCGAACAGCAGCGTGACGGTCGTGCAGGAAAGCACGTCGCCGGACGGCGAAGGCCTCAGTCTCGCGTCAGGCGCGGTCGAGATCTTCGCGGGCGAGGGCGCGCAGGTGCGCTTCATCGACGTGCAACGCTGGGGGCACAACGCGCAGAACTTCGTGACCATGCGCGCGCAGCTTGGGCGAAGCGCCTCGTTCCAGGCGATCCTGCTCGGGCTCGGCGGCGCGCTCACGAAGTCGCGTCTCGATGTCGTGATGGACAACGAAGGCGCTCACGCCGCGCTGCTCGGGTTGTTCGTCGGCGACGGCGGCCAGCATTTCGACTATGACACGCGCCAGGACCACATCGCGCCGCGTACGGAGAGCGACCTGCTCTTCAAGGCCGCGCTGACCGACAGCGCGTCGCTGGCGTGGAATGGCGTCGTCGACGTGCGCGAGACGGCGAGTCAGGCCGCCGCGAACCAGACGAGCCGCAACCTGCTGCTGAGCGACAAAGCCAGCGCCTCGCCGACGCCGATCCTCGAGATCTCCGCGTACGACGTGCAGCGCTGCTCGCACGGCGCGACGGTCGGTCCGGTCGACCGCGAGCAGATCTTCTACCTCCAGTCGCGCGGCATTCCGCACGACGAGGCGGAGCGCATGCTCGTCGAGGGCTTCTTCTCCGAAGTGCTCGAACGCGTGCCGTCAGAACGGTTGCAACAGCGAGTGCGCCGCGTGCTCGAGTCCAAGATCGCGCTGGGGGACTAAGTGGCTGAATTCATGAAGGTCGGGAAGACAAGCGACGTCGAGCCGGGCACGGCGAAGGCGTTTGAAGTGGACGGCCGGAGCGTCGCGGTGTGCAACGTGGACGGCACGTACTACGCAATCGATGACGTCTGCACGCACGACGGTGGTCCGCTCGACCAGGGGCTGCTCGATGGCACGCAGATCGAGTGCCCGCGCCACGGCGCGCGCTTCGACGTGACGACGGGCCGCGCGCTGACGCTTCCCGCAGTCATGCCCGTGAACGCCTACCCGGTCCGCGTCGAAGGCGACGACATCGAGGTGTCGCTTTCGTGACGACAACCAGAACCTTCGCGCTGTGGGTGGAACCTATCGCTACGGAGCTGCGCTTCACGCGCGGGGAGATCGCGAACGCTGCGCGCCTGATGCTGCCCGACATCTGGGGCTGGCTCAGCCCGCTACCCGGCTGGACCTACAAGGACCTGCTCGCGCACTGCGCGATTGGGGACTGGGTGTGCCAGACGCTGCTGCGCGCCGCCGTCGCGGGCGAGCAGATCGATCTGCGTTTTCTCGATCAGCTCAACGAATCGAACCAGCGACTCGTCGATGAGCGTAAGGAGCGGACGCCGGAGGAGCTGATCGCGGAGCTGGAGGCCGAGAGCGAGAAGACGCAAGCGCTGCTCGCGCAGCTCTCGGAGGAGCACGACGGTCTCAAGCCGGAGGGCGCCCCGATGAGCCTCGGTGCCTTCCTGCGCGACTTTCACAGCCACGACCTCGGTCACCTGGCGCAGCTCAAGACCGCTACTGATAACGTGATGCTGTAGGCGATAAGACTGGACAGGCAGAGGATGGTATCCAACGGATTTGACGTAGAGCGCATTCGTAAGGACTTCCCGATCTTGAAGCGGGAGGTCCACGGGCGTCCGCTCGTCTACTTCGATAACGCAGCGACGACGCAGAAGCCGCAGCAGGTCATAGACGCGCTGGTGGAGTACTACTCCACGTACAACGCGAACATTCACCGCGGCATCCACACACTCGCGGAAGAAGCGACGGCAAAGTACGAAGAGACGCGTCGTAAGACCGCGGAGTTCATCGGCGCGCCGGAGCCGGCGACGATCGTCTTCACGCGCAACACGACGGAGTCGATCAACCTCGTCGCGAACGCGTGGGGGCGCAAGAACCTCAAGCCCGGCGACGAGATCGTCCTCTCCGTCATGGAGCACCACAGCAACCTCGTGCCCTGGCAGTTCATCGCCAAGGAGACCGGCGCCATCCTTCGCCACATCGATATCGATGACGAAGGGCAGCTCGTCTGGGCGGACGTCGAGCGCCTGATCGGCCCGAAGACGAAGCTCGTCGCCATCGCGCACATGTCGAACGTGCTCGGCACCATCAACCCCGTGCGCAAGATCGCCGACCTTGCGCATGTGCATGGCGCGCTGGTCCTGCTCGATGCGGCGCAGAGCGTTCCGCACCTGCCGGTCGACGTCGTCGACCTCGACTGCGATTTCCTCGCGTTTTCCGCGCACAAAATGGCCGGGCCCACGGGCGTCGGCGTCCTCTATGCGCGCCGCGAGCTCCTCGAGGCGATGGACCCCTATATGGGCGGCGGCGAGATGATCAAGCGCGTCACGTTGACGGAGTCGACCTTCCACGACGTGCCCTGGAAGTTCGAGGCCGGCACTCCGAACATCGGCGACGTCTGCGCCTTCAGCGCGACGCTCGACTACTTGAACGAGGTCGGGATGGAGAACGTGCGCGAACACGAGATGATGATCACGCGCGAAGCGCTGCGCAAGCTCTCGACGATCCCTGACGTGACGATCTACGGCTCGGAAAGCGTCCAGGCGCGGGGCGGAGTCGTGGCGTTCAACGTCGGCGACATTCATCCCCACGACCTGGGCACCGTGCTCGATCATCACGGCGTCGCGGTCCGTGCCAGCCACCACTGCGCCCAGCCGCTGATGCGCCGGCTCGATGTCGTTGCGACGGCGCGCGCGAGCTTCTATATCTATAACACCGTCGAAGAGCTCGATGTCCTCGTCGAAGGCATCGAAGCGGCGAAGAGGTTGTTCCGTGAGCCAGCGCGTACCGGAGCCTGAGTTCGACGCGCTCTACCGGGAGCTGATCCTCGATCACTACCGGAGCCCGCGTCACCACGAACCGCTCGCCGAGCCGGACGTCATCGCGGAGGGCTACAACCCGCTCTGCGGCGACGAGGTCGAGCTACGTCTGACGTTCGATGACAACACCGTGAAGGACGTGAGCTTCCACGGCCGCGGCTGCTCGATCAGCCAGGCGTCGGGATCGATGCTGACGGACGTGGTGATCGGCAAGCGCATCGATGAAGCGCAGCGGCTCATCGAGCAAGTACAGGAGATCCTGACGGACGCCGACAAGGAGCCGCCCGAAGAGCTGGGCGATCTCGAAGCGCTCCAGGGCGTCGCGAAGTTCCCAGTGCGGGTGAAATGCGCCACGCTCGCGTGGCATACGCTGGCCGATGGCCTGAAGCAGCGCGAGGCAGGAGGCGTCGCGCGTCACGAGGAGGTATGAAGCCATGAACGATCAGAGGCCGCAAGGAAACTTTCTGGGCATGCCGATGAATTGGGAGTTCGATCTGCGCAAGATGGCGCGCAACTACTGGAACCCGGAGGACGAACGCATCTTCCCGCCAAAGGTCTTTGGTATCGGCTGGGACCTCAACGGCCACGCACTGCTACGCCGCCTCGGCGTCGTCCCGCCCGGCACCCAGAAGAGGGAGGAGTAATCGATGGAGCTGCTGACTGAAGAGCTCGTCCGCGAGAAGCTCGTCGACGTCTTCGACCCGGAGCTGCGCATGAGCATCGTTGAGCTGGGGCTGATCTACGACGTGCTTGTCGACGAAGGCAACGTGAAGGTCGTCTACACGCTGACCAGCCAGGCCTGCCCGCTGGGCCCCGTCATCGATGGGCAGATCCAGAACATCCTGGCCGACCTGCCCGGCGTGAAGGAGATCGAGACCAACGTGACCTTCAATCCGCCCTGGGACCCCCGCACGATGGCGAGCGACGACGTAAAGATGCAGCTCGGCATCTGGTAGCAGCCTCCCGCGGGGTTGCCAATTGTGTGCGGGTGGCTTATCATTCGCGAACATCCGCGTCTGAGGCTGCACATGAGGGCTGGAGGCCCTCGATTGTATTCGCGGCGTTCCGCCGACGAATGCCTTGTGATTTAGGGTACAATCGTTATGGGAAATCGAGAATGAGACGTTCAGCTCCGGGCAAGCAAGGTCTGTACGACCCACGGCACGAGCACGATGCCTGTGGGGTGGGCTTCGTTGTGGACCTGAAGGGCCGGAAGTCCCACCGCATCATCGAGCAGGGCATCGAGGTGCTCCTGAACCTGGAGCATCGCGGCGCTTGCGGCTGCGAGGAGAACACCGGCGATGGGGCCGGCATCCTGATTCAGGTCCCGCACACCTTCCTCGCGCGCGAGTGCGAGAAGGCCGGCATCGAGCTTCCGCCATACGAGGCGTACGGCGTGGGCATGGTCTTCCTGCCGCGAGACGAAGCGGGTCGCCGCCAGTGCGAGGCCTTGTTCGAGGGGGCAGCGCAGGAGGAAGGGCAGCGCGTCCTGGGCTGGCGAACGGTCCCCACCGACAACTCGCCCATCGGTCCGACGGCGAAGGCCGGCGAGCCCGTCGTCCGCCAGATCTTCATCGGGCGGAGCGACGACGTGCAGGACGCGGCCGCGTTCGAGCGCAAGCTCTTCGTGATCCGCAAACGCGTCGAGAACGCCGTCAAGGCCTCGTCGATCGCTCAGAGCGAGATGTTCTACATCCCCAGCCTCTCGTACAAGACGATCGTCTACAAAGGCATGCTGATGTCCGGCCAGGTGACGACGTACTACCCGGACCTCGTCGATCCGGTGCTGGATTCCGCGCTGGCGATGGTCCATTCGCGGTTCAGCACGAACACGTTCCCGAACTGGGCGCGCGCGCATCCGTATCGCTACCTGTCACATAACGGCGAGATCAACACGCTGCGCGGCAACATCAACTGGATGCACGCGCGCGAGAGCATGTTCGAGTCGGACCTCTTCGGCGACGATATCAAGAAGGTGCTGCCAATCACAGACGAGGACGGCAGCGATTCCGCGATCTTCGACAACGCGCTCGAGCTGCTGACGCTCGCCGGCCGGTCGCTGCCGCACGCCGTGATGATGATGATCCCGGAGCCCTGGAGCGGCCACGAATCGATGAACGCGGAGAAGCGCGCCTTCTACGAGTACCACGCCAGCCTCATGGAGCCCTGGGACGGCCCGGCGTCGATCGCCTTTACGGACGGGTTGCGCATCGGCGCCGTGCTCGACCGCAACGGCCTGCGTCCTTCGCGCTACTACGTTACGAAGGACGATCTCGTCGTCATGGCCTCCGAGGTCGGCGTGCTGGACATCCCGCCGGAGCGTGTACTGCTCAAGGGCAGGCTCCAGCCGGGCCGGATGTTCCTCGTCGACATCGAGCAGGGACGCATCATCGACGACGGCGAGCTCAAGCACGAGATCGCGTCGGAGCACGACTACGGCGCGTGGATCCGGGAGAACCTCGTCGCGCTCGAGGACCTGCCGGCCGGGCCGCTGGAGCATGAGCCCGACCACACCACGGTCCGCCTGCGCCAGCAGGCTTTCGGGTACACAAACGAGGACCTGAAGATCCTCATGGGCCCGATGGCCCGCGACGCGAACGAGCCGCTCGGCTCCATGGGGACGGACACGCCGCTCGCTGTCCTTTCGGACAGGCCGCAGCTGCTCTACAACTACTTCAAGCAGCTGTTCGCGCAGGTGACGAATCCGCCTGTGGACGCGATCCGCGAAGAGATCATCATGTCCGTCGACACAACGATCGGGCCCGAGCAGAACTTGCTTAAGGCCACACCGAAGTCGGCGCACCAGATCAAGCTCAAGTCTCCGATCCTTACGAACGATGAGCTCGCTAAGCTGCGCCAGCTCGACGGCAGCGAAAGCTCCTCCGGCTTCAGCTCTATCACGTTGCCGACACTGTACAAGGTGGCGTCCGGCGGGCCCGCGCTGGCCGCGGCCGTAGACGCGCTGTGCCTGCAGGCAAGCGCCGCGATTGAGGCGGGCACCGACATCATCGTCCTTTCCGATCGCGGCCACGACGGAGAGAACGCGGCGATCCCTGCCTTGCTCGCCGTCGCCGGCGTGCATCACCACCTGATCCGCGAGGGAACGCGCACCAACGTTGGCCTCATCCTGGAGTCCGGCGAGCCGCGCGAGGTGCACCACTATGCGCTGCTCCTTGGCTACGGCGCCGGCGCGGTCAATCCGTACCTCGCGTTCGAGACGCTCGACGACATGCTGCGCCAGGGAATGCTGCCCGAGGAGTCACACGCGGACGTGGTGAAGCGCTACGTCAAGGCGGTGAACAAGGGCGTCATCAAGGTCATCTCGAAGATGGGCATCTCCACGATCCAGAGTTATCGCGGCGCCCAGATCTTCGAGGCGATCGGCCTCAATCAGGAGTTCGTCGATCGATACTTCACGTGGACGCCGTCCCGTGTCGGCGGCGTCGGCATCGATGTCATCGCGCAAGAAGTCAAGCTGCGCCACCACCACGCCTATCCGGAGCGCTCCGTCAACGGCAGGCAGCTCGATCCCGGCGGCCAGTACCAGTGGCGCGCCGACGGCGAGTATCATCTGTTCAACCCGCAGACCATCCACAAGCTGCAGCTCGCCTGTCGTACGGACAACTATGACGTGTTCAAGGAATACAGCGCTCTCGTCAACGAACACGACAGGGTCTTCTGCACGCTGCGCGGGCTGATGGAGCTGAAGCCGGCCGCGGACCCGGTCCCGATCGACGAAGTCGAGCCAGTAGATGCGATCGTCCGGCGATTCAAGACCGGTGCGATGTCCTACGGCTCGATTAGCAAGGAAGCCCACGAAGGCTTGGCAGTCGCGATGAACCGCATCGGTGGGAAGAGCAACACCGGCGAGGGCGGGGAGGACCCTGCCCGCTACGTCCTCGACGCGAACGGCGATTCTCGCAACAGCGCGATCAAGCAGGTGGCGTCCGGCCGCTTCGGTGTGACGAGCTACTATCTCGTGAACGCAGAGGAGCTCCAGATCAAGATCGCCCAGGGCGCCAAGCCCGGCGAGGGCGGCCAGCTTGCGGGTTACAAGATCTACCCGTGGATCGCCAAAGTGCGCTACACCACGCCCGGCGTGGGCTTGATCTCGCCGCCGCCGCACCACGACATCTACTCTATCGAGGATCTGGCCGAGCTGATCCACGACTTGAAGAACGCAAACCACCACGCGCGGATCAGCGTCAAGCTCGTCGCCGAGGTCGGCGTCGGCACGATCGCGGCGGGCGTCGCCAAGGCACATGCCGATGTCGTGCTGATCAGCGGTCACGACGGCGGTACCGGCGCATCGCCGCTGACGAGCATCAAGCACGCCGGCGCGCCCTGGGAGCTCGGTCTTGCCGAGACGCACCAGGTACTGGTGATGAACAACCTGCGCAGCCGCATCGCGGTGGAGACGGACGGCCAGCTCAAGACCGGCCGGGACGTTGTGGTTGCGGCGCTGCTCGGCGCGGAAGAGTTCGGCTTCGCCTCAGCCCCGCTCGTCGCGATGGGCTGTATCATGATGCGCGTCTGCCACCTGGACACGTGTCCAGTCGGCATCGCTACGCAGAACCCGGCCCTGCGTGCCAAGTTCACCGGCGATCCTGACCACGTTGTGAGCTTCATGGGTTTCATCGCCCAAGAGGTGCGCGAGATCATGGCGCAGCTCGGATTCCGGACGATCAACGAGATGGTGGGTCGGACGGACAAGATCGAGATGCGAAAGGCAGTCGATCACTGGAAGGCGGCTGGCGTCGACCTGTCGAACATCCTCTACCAGCCCGAGGTAGAGGACGGCGTCGGCCGGTACTGCCAGATCCCGCAGGACCACGGCCTCGATAAGGCGCTCGACAACACAACGCTGCTCGATCTGTGCAAGCCCGCGCTCGATGAAGGCAAGCCCGTCGAAGCTACGCTGCCGATCCGCAACGTCAACCGCGTCGTGGGCACGATCCTCGGCAGCGAAGTGAGCCGCCGCTACGGCGCGGAAGGGCTGCCGGAAGACACGATCAAGCTGCACTTCCGCGGCTCCGCGGGGCAGAGCTTCGGAGCTTTTGTGCCGCGCGGCATCACGCTGACGCTGGAAGGCGATACGAACGACTACGTTGGGAAGGGGCTTTCCGGCGGCAAGATCATCGTCTACCCGCCCGAGAAGTCTACCTTCGTGCCCGAGGAGAACATCATCGTCGGCAACGTGGCGTTCTACGGTGCGACCGCCGGCGAGGCCTACATTCGCGGCATGGCGGGCGAGCGGTTCTGCGTGCGAAATAGCGGCGTTCACGCGGTGATCGAAGCCGTCGGCGATCATGGCTGCGAGTACATGACGGGCGGCCGCGTCGTCGTGCTCGGCCCAACGGGACGCAACTTCGCCGCGGGCATGTCCGGTGGCGTCGCGTACGTTCTCGATGAGCAGGACGCGTTCGCCGCGAATTGCAACAAGGAGATGGTGCAGCTCTACGCGCTCGACGACGAAGACGAGCTGAAGCTGGTCCACGCGATGGTGCGCCGTCACGCGGAGTACACGAAGAGCCAGCGCGCGCTGGACATCCTCGCGCAGTGGGAGACCACGTCGCGCAGGTTCGTGAAGGTGCTTCCGAACGACTACAAGCGCGTCGTCGAAGCCCAACAGCGGATGGAAGCGCAGGGCATGTCCGTCGAGGATGCGGAGATGGCCGCGTTCGAGCTGAACGCCCGTGATGTTTCCCGGGCTGGAGGCAGGTGATCAGGTGCTCGTGGACGCCTGCTCGATGAAACGAGAGAGCCCGTAGGTCGGGGTCTTCTCGAAGAGTCGCCGCAGGAGACCCTGACAGTCCGCCGCGCGCGCTGCGCTCCGAAGGGGTCGACGCCTTGATTTCGACGCTGCTCGGCGAAATGAGAAAGCCCGTAGGTCGGGGTCTTCAGACCCCGACAGTCCGCCCCTAGGATAGCTAGATGGCCAAACCGACGGGATTCCTAGAGTTCCAGCGCGAGCTGCCGCCGTCCCGGCCGCCGGCCGAGCGCGTCCGCGACTGGCTCGAGTTCCACGATCATCTGGATGAAACACACCTCCAGCAGCAGGGCGCCCGCTGTATGGACTGCGGCGTCCCGTTCTGCCACACCGGCACCCTCATCAGCGGCATGGCGGCGGGCTGCCCGATCAACAACCTCATCCCGGAGTGGAACGACCTGGTCTACCGTGGCCTCTGGCGCGAGGCGCTCGAACGGCTGCTCAAGACGAACAACTTCCCGGAGTTCACGGGCCGCGTCTGTCCCGCGCCCTGCGAGGGCTCGTGCGTGCTGGGCATCAGCGAACCGGCCGTCACGATCAAGAGCATCGAATGCGCGATCATCGACAAAGGGTTCGAGATGGGCTGGATAGTGCCGGAGCTGCCGGCCCTCCGGACGGGCAAGAAGGTTGCGGTCGTCGGCTCGGGCCCCGCCGGCCTCGCGTGCGCGGACCAGCTCAACCGTGCCGGACATTCGGTCACCGTCTACGAGCGCTCCGACCGCATCGGCGGGCTCCTCATGTATGGCATCCCGAACATGAAGCTCGACAAGCGTATTGTCCAGCGGCGGATCGATCTCATGGCGGAGGAGGGCGTCGAGTTCGTCACCAGCACGGAGGTCGGCAAGGACATCCCGGCCGCCACGCTCCATGAGGAGTTCGATGCGATCGCGCTGTGCGGAGGCGCGACCAAGCCGCGCGACCTGCCTATCGAGGGGCGCGAGCTGAAGGGCGTGCATTTCGCGATGGAGTTCCTTCACGCCAACACGAAGAGCCTGCTCGATAGCGAGCTGAAGGACGGTCACTACATCTCCGCGAAGGACAAGGACGTCATTGTCATCGGTGGCGGCGACACGGGTACCGACTGCGTTGGCACCACGATGCGGCACGGCTGCCGGAGCTTGACGCAGTTCGAGATCCTGCCGCAGCCGCCCCTCGAGCGCGCGCCGGACAACCCCTGGCCGGAGTGGCCCAAGGTGTATCTTCTGGACTACGGTCAGGCCGAGGCTGCCGCCGTGTTCGGCGCGGACCCGCGTCGCTACAGCATCACAACGAAGAGGTTCGTCGGCGATGCGAACGGTCATGTCTCTGAGCTGCACACCGTCGAAGTCGAGTGGGTGCAAGAGAACGGGGCTCGCCCGGCGATGAGAGAAGTGCCCGGCACGGAGAAGGTCTGGCCCGCGCAGCTCGTACTGCTTGCGATGGGCTTCCTCGGCCCGGAGGACGCGGTGCTTGCTCAGCTCGGTGTGGAGCGCGACGAGCGTTCGAACGCGAAGGCCGAGTTCGGCGCGTTCGCCACCAGCGTCCCGGGCGTCTTCGCCGCCGGCGATCTTCGCCGCGGCCAGTCGCTGATCGTCTGGGCGATCGCCGAAGGACGCCAGGCCGCGCGCGAGATCGACCGCTACCTCATGGGCCAGACCGACCTGCCGTAGCCGCTCCCCCCGAAGTGTGACTTGTCTCTCTTACGCTCAGCGCGCAGCCGCTGTATACTGCCCGTCGCTGGTATCCAATAGGGCTCTCTAGGCACAGAACAGAAAGGGGCACTCCTGTGACCACACAGCAACTTGATCCTGCCAAAGCCGAGGCGTTCGCCGGGCAAGTGATCGGCATCCTCAACGGAGGCCTGCTCTCGCTCATGCTCGGCGTCGGCCACCAGACGGGACTGTTCGACGCGATGGCGGAGATGTCGCCCTCAACAAGCGAAGAGATCGCGAAGAAGACCGGCCTCAACGAACGGTACGTGCGCGAGTGGCTCGGCTCGGTCGTGACGGGAGGCATCGTGGAGTACGACGCGGCGAAGGGTACGTACTTCCTGCCGCCGGAGCACGCGGCATCGATCACGCGTGCGGCCGGCCCCGGCAACCTGTGTACGTTCGCTGAGTTTCTTCCGGAAATGGGGGCCGTACAGCCCGGCATCGTTGAGAGCTTCCGCAAGGGCGGCGGCGTGCCGTACGCGAAGTTCGAGAACTTCCAGCGCATGATGGCGGCGATGAGCGGCCAGATCTTCGACGCCACGCTTCTCGACGTCACGTTGCCGCTCGTGCCCGGTCTCGTCGAACGGCTCAAGAGCGGTATCGACGTAGCCGACCTCGCTTGCGGCTCCGGGCACGCCATCAACCTGATGGCGCAAGCGTTTCCGAACAGCCGCTTCACGGGCTACGACTTCTCCGACGAGGGAGTGGAGGTAGGGCGAAAAGAAGCGACAGCCATGGGCCTCAAGAACGCCAAGTTCGAGGCCAAGGACATCTCGGCGTTCGACGGCTCGGACCAGTTCGACCTGATTACCGTATTCGACGCGATCCACGACCAGGCGAAGCCGCGTCAGGTCCTCAAGAACATCTACAACCTGCTCCGGCCGGGCGGCACCTTCCTCTGCGTCGATATCGCGGCGTCGAGTAACCTGCATGAGAACATGGAGCACCCGCTTGCGCCGGCCATGTACGGCATCTCGACGTTCCACTGCATGACCGTCTCCCTCGCCCTGGGTGGCGAAGGCCTCGGCACGATGTGGGGTGAGCAGAAGGCGCACGAGCTGATGGGCGAAGCCGGCTTCAAGGACATTACCACGGCCAAGGTCGAAGGCGACATCCTCAACAACTACTACGTAGCGAACAAGTAGCCGCGCAGCCCTTACGCACGAAGACGCCGCCGTCCGCTGACGGCGGCGTCTTTCTTTGTTCCCCTCGCCGCGTCGGGGAGGGGTGCGCTAAACCGGGAGGTGATTCAGTAGCCCGGCCGAGTACTGCAGGATGAGCGCGGCGTCGAGCGAGTTCTTCACTCCGTCGTCGTTCACGTCCGCCTGGTTCGCACAGGGGATGTTTTGAAGCAATCCAGCCGAGTTCTGTAACACTAGTGCCGCATCGATGCTGTTGATGTGGCCGTCGCAGCTCGCATCGCCCGCAGCGCCTGGGGAAGCCGTGGGCGTCGGCGGCGCGCTCGGGGCGGTGAACCTGAACGTGTACGTCGCCTGTGGCCCGCCGAAATACGGGTCCTCAGCCGCCTGAATGCGGAAGACGTATCGCTGCGTCGCCGGCAACGTGTACTGGATGTAGGGATCGAAGTCGTCGTGGTCGTCGCTCCTAGCGAGCTGGTTGCCATGCTCATCGTGGAGGTAGAGCACGCCATCGAGGATCGATCCGATCTGCGTCGCGTCGATGTCGCCGATGACGACCTGGCCACCCGTGCCGGAGAAGCAGTAGCTGTCCCTGTCGCCTTCCGGATCGATGGCGTCGTTTATCACTGCGCCCGGCGCGATCTGCACGCAGCTCGGGTCGTCGACCGGGAGCGGCGTCGGCGTCGCGGGCGCGGCAAGCTGCGTCAGCTTGAGCGTGTACGCATACTCCGGCCCGCCGCAGCACGAGTAGTTCGATTTCACGCGCAGGCGGTACGTGCCCGTGCTCGCGAACGTGTACTCGAGGTACGAGTCGAACCCGTCGTGGTCGTCGTTGTGGGCGAGCGCGCCGCCGGTTGCTGGATAGAGCGTGAGCAGCGAGTCAAACGGCGGCTCGCCCGCCTGCGCCGAGTCGATGTCGGCCGCGATCGTCTGCCCGGCGTTGCCGGTGAAGCAGTAGTAGTCGACGTCGCCCGGCGCGCCGATCACGGCGTTCACGGTGTTGCCCACGGCGATCGGGCTGCACGTCTCCGGCGTGTCGTTCGGCTCCGGCGCCGGCGTGCCGGCCTCCGAGCGCATCACGCTTAGCAGGGCCGCGCCGGCGACCAGCGCAAGCGCCAGCCCGATAGAAGGCAAGCTGAATCTGGGCATGGGTCTCTCCTCCAGGGCCGGGATGACCCTATAGGTGTTATCGACCGGCTAGCTAGGGAGATGTACACCCGATAGGCTATGCTCGGGATTCGCGAGCAGCGAGATTGCTCGGCAGGCCGGGGTCTCAGACCTCGGAGAGGGCTTTGTAGGTCGGGGTCTTCTCGAAGAGTCGCCGTAGGAGACAGACCCCGACGGGGAGGGGGAGGGACCATGGCAGATCTGTTCTCGGTGAAAGGCAAGACCGCGTTGGTCACGGGCGGCTCGCGCGGGATCGGACTCATGATCGCGCGCGGCTTCGTCGAGGGCGGCGCGAAGACGTATATCTCGTCTCGCAGCGCGGACGTCTGCAACCAGGTCGCGCGCGAGCTCTCGCAGTCCGGGACGTGTATCTCTATCCCGGCCGATCTCGGCAGCGAGGCCGGCTGTCGCGCGCTCGCGGACGAGATCGCCTCGCGCGAGGAGCGGCTGCACGTGCTCGTGAACAACGCCGGCGCGAACTGGGGCGCGCCGCTGGCTGAGTATCCGGACGCGGGCTGGGGTAAGGTGATGGACCTCAACGTGCGCGCCGTCTTCCACCTCACGCGCATGCTCGTGCCGCTGCTCGAGAAGGCGGCGAGCGACGACGACCCCGCCCGCGTGATCAACATCGGCTCGATCGACGGGCTGCAGGCGCCGCAGCTCGAAACGTACGCCTATTCCACGAGCAAGGCCGCCGTGCACCATCTCACGCGTACGCTGGCGCACCGGCTGGCGGCTCAGCGCATCACCGTCAACGCGATCGCGCCGGGGCCGTTCGAGAGCAAGATGATGGCCGCCACGCTCGAGCGCTTCGGGGACCAGATCCGCGCCTCGTGCCCGCTCGGCCGCATCGGCCGCCCGGACGACATGGCGGGCGCGGCGATCTACCTGTCGTCGCGCGCGGGCGCCTACCTCACCGGCGCCGTCATCCCCGTCGACGGCGGGATAAGCACGCGGCACCAGTAGGGGCGCTACTCAGGCTGATTGCAGTCCAAGCCGGAACGGACGTTGTACCTGTCCGCCACGTCCACCAGCGCCTCGCAGGCCACCTTGTTTAGGACGTCGGTCGCCAGCAGCAAAGTGTCGAAAGCCGAGCGGACTTCTTCGAACGTATCAACGTCCTCCATGTCCATGATTGCCGAAGCTTCTTCACCGAGGCGAAGCGACTGCGAGTACGCATCAAGGTATTGGGAGTGGGCTTCTACCAAGGGTGGGGGTGGCGTCAGCTGTTCAAGACCCTGGATCATCGATTCGATGTAGACCCGCGTACGGAAGATGCCTTCCTGCGCCACAGCACGATAGTCATCGCCGGAAGCATCTGGAGTGAGCGTGGGCGCTATGTATTCAAGCTCCGCATTGATTGCGGCTTCAGCCTGGGCCCGCACATCGTATAACGCGATGAAGTACTTCAGGACGTCGCAGGCGTCATCAGGGTGGTCCGCACAGACCTCGTCCTCTGTTGCCACGGCCTCGGTAGTGAGCACGGGCGTGTCCTCGGGCCGGATAGAGGCGTCTTGAGACCCGTCGCCGCTGCATGCCATGAGAAGCGCCGCAGTTGCGACTAGCCAAAGAGGAAGTAAGTAAGTTGATCGCACGCGCCGCCTCCGCAGGCATCTAGTCGGATCGGGCGCATGTTGTCAACTCTTCCCCGACTTCCCGCCCACGCTCTCGAAGCTGTCTTTGAAGCGCCAGTCCTCGAGCTGGACGAGCACCTTGTACGTCCCGAAGCGCTTGTCGTCGTACTCGACAACGTCGAGCGGGTCGGTGGGGTCCTGCGCGGGGTCGCGGAAGACGCGCGTCACGCCGTAGGTCGTCGTGCGCTCGGCCGGCACGCGCCCCACGTCGCGCGCGAGTTGCCGGAACTGCGGCCGGCCTCACGAGCTGTCCGTGCACCACCTCACGCGCGCGCTGGCGCACCTGCTGGCGCCGTCAACGCGATCGCGCCGGGGCCGTTCGAGAGCAAGATGATGGCCGCCACGCTCGAGCGCTTCGGCGACCAGATCCGCGCCTCGTGTCCGCTGGGGCGCATCGGCCGCCCGGACGACATGGCGGGCGCGGCGATCTACCTGGCGTCGCGCGCGGGGGCGTTCCTGACCGGCGCCGTCATCCCCGTCGACGGCGGCATCTCCACACGGCACCAGTAGGGCTCATCGCGAGTCGCCGGGCTCTGTCCGTGACAGAACAGTGGAGTTCCCTCTCCCTCTTGAGGAAGAGGGATGCCCGAAGGGTAGGGTGAGGGAGACCCGCCCCTACTGCCTACTCGGGCTGCGCCATCGCGAGGACGTCCTCGCGCGAGGCCTCCTGGTTGTGGACTTCCTTGCCGTGCTTTTGCACCTCACGCACGAGGTCGTCGTCGCTTTCAGAGCCGTAGCTCCAGCCGCAGGGGCACTTCACGATTTTCCGGGCCATGATATCGCCTCCTTTCAACCCGCATGCTACCAGCAGGTCCTTGCCGGATCCTTGTCGCTTTCTTGTAGCATGACGACGATGAGCATTCGTATCTATCTCACGGGTCGTGCGGGCGTGGAAGTCGGGGGCCACCTTGTCTTGGGCGAGCGCGACTTTCGCGGCCGCCAGGAGCGCGCAGTATTCGCGTTCCTTGTTTGTGAGCGCGCGCGACCGGTAACGCGCGAGGAGCTGGCGGCGGTGCTCTGGCCCGTCGAGCCGCCGCCTGCCTGGTCGACGGCACTCAGTGCGGTCGTGAGTAGGTTGCGCTCGTTGCTGGACACGCCCGCTCTGCGCCCGCACGACGTGTCGATCTCGCGCGGCTTCGGGCAGTACCGGCTCTTCCTCCCGCACGACACATGGGTGGACATCGAGGCGGCGACGCAGGCGATCGACGTCGCGGAATCGGCGCTGCGGCACGGCAGGCCGCGCGACGCGTTCGGCCCCGCCGTCGTAGCGGATAACATCACGCGCCGGCCGTTCCTCTCGGGGGATGAAGACGGCTGGATCGCGCACCAGCGCGACCGGCTCGCGCGCATGCACGTGCGGGCGCTGGAGTGTCTCACGAGGGTCTGGCTCCATGCCGGCGACGGCGCGCTCGCGATCGAGGCGGCGCAAGAGGCGCTCGCCCTCGATCCGTTCCGCGAGACCAGCCTCCAGCTCTTGATGCGAGCGCATGCGCTGTCAGGCAACCCTGCGGGCGCGGTACAGGCGTATCACCGCGTCCGCGAGCTGCTCGTGTCGGAACTCGGTACGGACCCGTCCCCAGAAACCGAGGCGGTCTACCTGGAGTTGCTGGCCTAGCGCCCTTCTGCCTCGCGCTCCATCTTGTCGAGGCGCGTGTAGTAATCCGGAATCTCGTTTAAGTGCGCGTGGGCGATCTTGCCCGTGACCAGGAGATCGTCGTGCGTTACGTCGGTGGCGGGATCCTGCGTGCCATGTTCCAACTCGACCTTGAGGCCCATCCGGAACTGCTCGACGTCGAACGCGCTCGACTTCCAATCGATGCCGATCGCCTCGCCTATGCGCGTCGCTTCTTCGACCGTGAACTCTCGTGAAGCCACAGGTCTCTAGCCCTTCTTCGACTTCTCGCCCACGCTCTCGAAGCTGTCTTTGAAGCGCCAGTCCTCGAGCTGCACGAGCACTTTGTACGTCCCGAAGCGCTTGTCGTCGTACTCGACAACGTCGAGCGGATCGACGGGGTCCTGCGCGGGGTCGCGGAAGACGCGCGTCACGCCGTAGGTCGTCGTGCGCTCCGCCGGCACGCGCCCCATGTCGCGCGCGAGCTGCCGGAACTGCGCCGGCCGTACGAGCTGCCCGTGCGACGCCCCCGCCGCGGTCGAGATGCTTTCATTGATCAGCGTGCCGCCCATGTCGTTCGCGCCGGCGGTGAGCAGGAGCTGCGCCAGCCGCGGCCCCTCCTTCACCCACGAGACCTGAATGTTCTGGATGTCGCGCCCGAAGACGAGCCGCGCCACGGCGTACATCTTCATCAGCTCCGGCCCGCTCACGCTCGGCCGGATCCCTTCGACGAGGCCCTTGAGATACATCGGCGCCTCGCTGTGCACGAAGCTCAGCGGCACGAACTCTGTAATCCCGCCCGTGCGGCGCTGGACGTCGCGTAGGAGCAGGAGGTGGCGCGCCTGGTGCTCGACCGTCTCGACGTGGCCGTACATGATCGTGGACGTCGTCGGGATGCCGAGCTCGTGCGCGGAGGTGATCACCTCGATCCACTGGTCGACCGTGATGCGTCCCGGCGCGATCTTGTCGCGCACTTCCTGCACCAGGATCTCGGCCGACGTGCCCGGCAGGCTACCCACGCCCGAATCGCGCAGGCGGCGCAAGAACTCCGGTATCGAGCAGCGCGACCGGATCGAGCCGTAGAGCACCTCTTCCGGCGAAAAGCCGTGGATGTGGATGTCGGGTAGCTCCGCCTTGATCGCCTCGCACAGGCGCAGATAGAGGTCGCCGTCCATCTTCGGCGGCAGCCCGGCCTGGATGCAGACCTCCGTCGCGCCCAGGTCCCACGCCTCCTTCGCGCGCCGCACGATCTCCTCGACGGGGAGCAGGTAGCCCTCCTCCGTCTGGTGATCGCGGCTAAAGGCGCAAAAGCCGCAGTGCTTGATGCAGACGTTGGTGAAGTTGATGTTGCGGTTGACGACGTACGTCACGAGATCGCCAGCCTGCTCGCGACGCAAGTAGTCGGCTGCGAGGAGCAGCGCCTGCATATCGGCGCCCGTGCACTCGAGCAGCGAGACCGTGTCGTCGATCGACATGTCCTCGCCCGCCAGCGCGCGGTCGATCGCCGCCGCGACGGCGGGCGTCAGCCCGCCCAACAACCCTTCCAGCGCGGAGACCGAAACCGTTCCCACCGGGTGGTCGGCGGTGTGGCCCGATTCCTGGCTGCTGATTTCTGATTCCATCTCGTTTCTCGCTTCCCGCATCTCTGTCCTAGCCCCGGACGTAGCCCGTCTCGTCCGACCAGGACTCGATCGCGGGACGGCAGCTCTCGCGCACGAAGCGCTGGTTCGTCGCGAACTCCGGGTAAAGCGCCAGCCGCTCCACCAGCTCGAAGCCCGCCTCCTCCGTGACGCCGCGCAGCTCCTCGATCTTGGGCCAGGGCGCTTCGGGGCTGATGTAGTCCTTCGTGATCGGCGAGACGCCGCCCCAGTCGTTGATGCCTGCGAGCAGGTACACGCCGTACGAGTCGGGCGTCAGGTTAGGCGGCGCCTGGATGTTCATGCCCGGCCCCAGGATCAGCCGCGCCGTCGCTAGCGTGCGCTGCATCTCGAGCACGCTCGGCTCATCGCGATGGCGCATCGGGATGTCGTCCTTCACGCGGAAGTTCTGGACGATCACTTCCTGGATGTTGCCGTGCTCTTCCTGCACTTCCTTGATGGCGAAGAGCGAATCGACGCGCTCCGCCCACGTTTCGCCGATCCCGATCAGGATGCCTGTCGTGAACGCGACGCCCTGGCCGGCGGCGTAGCGCATCGTGTCGAGGCGCAGCTCGGGAATCTTGCCGGGGCAGTTGAAATGCGCTTCGCCCTTGTCGTGCAGCCGCTCCGCCGTCGTCTCCAACATTAGGCCCATGCTCACGTTGCTGTCGCGCAGCATCGCGACCTCGTCGCGGGTCATGATGCCCGGGTTCGCGTGCGGCAGCAGGCCGGTCTCGCTCAGGACGAGCTCGCACATCTCGCGCAGGTACGAGATCGTCGTCTCGTGTCCGAACCGGCGCAGGTCGTCGCGGACGAAGTCGTAGACCTCCTCCGGCTTCTCCCCCAGCGAGAACAACGCCTCCTTGCAGCCCTGCCGCCGGCCGGCCTCCGCGATGGCGAGTACCTCGTCGGGCGACATCGTGCGCGCCGTGGGATCCTTCGGCCCGCGCGCGAAGGTGCAGTACCCGCACTTCTGGCGGCAGAGGTTCGTCAGCGGGATGAAGACGTTACGAGAGTAGGTGATCGCGGTGCCCTTGCCTTGCTCGCGCACGGTGCTCGCCGCGAGCATGAGCGCGGGCAGCTCGGATCCTCGGGCTGCGATCAGGCGCTCGCCGTCCGCGCGTGTGAGCGAGCCACCCTCGATCGCGCGCTGGAGCAGCTCCTCGAACGCGGGGTCCAGTCGCTGGTGGAGGTAGAACATCGCGCTCTCTTTCGTCGTAGCCGGGCCTTTCCAGGCTCGCCTACACAAACAAAAAGCCGAGCCCACTTCCCGAACGGATCGGGAATCGTGGGCCCGGCACCAGCTTCATCCGCTGGCAGGTCTCTAAGCCGGACCTGCTGTGTCTACGATATGGTAGGCGGCGCGGAGAGGCGCTGTCAAGCCGCCGTCGCCGGCGTCCGGCTGCGCATCATCACGATGCTCACGGCCAGCATCCACAGCGGCAGCGCTGCGGCAGGCATGAAGAAGAAGCTAAACAAGAGGGCGAACGCCGCGAAGAAGCCAAAGCCGGCGAGCCAGCCCGGGAAGAGTCCGGCCCGCCACGCCGCGAGCGAGACAGCGGCGATGCACGCAGCGGCCGCCCACATCGCGAAGACCAGGAGCATGAACCCGAGCTGCGTGCCCAGCCGCGACACGTCGGGCCCGAACTCGTGCCGCTCTTCGTCGAAGATAGCAGCGTACGCATAGCTGGTGGGGACGGCGCTCAGCGCTGCCGCCGCGGCGAGCAGCAGCGCTACAAAGACGAGCCCTGCGCCTAACGCGATCAGCGGCAGCTCGCGTTCGCCGGTACGCTCGCGCAGCGCGGCGTACATGTGCGCAAGAAATGCGACGAAGGCCAGCCCCGCTGCCGCCAGTACGTAGGCGCCCGCGATATCACGCACGCGGTTGGTCGTGTCGTTGAAGTAGGAGACGAACTGCCGGTCTGGATCGCCTGCGCTCCCAAGTTGCCCGCCTGAGACGAGCATGGCAGCGATGAAGAGCGCAACGAAGGCAAAGGCGCTGGCGGCAAGCCAGCGGTTGTTCGCCGTCACTTCGATCTCAGCCGCAGCACAACCTTCACGCCGATGTGGTCGGACGTCCAGAGCGTGTGCCCGCCGCCGATATCGACGGGCTGGTTCAGGAACAGCTCAGCCTCCTCGGGCTCAAGCGAAACGTCCGCGCCGTCGAGCACGAAAATGTAATCGATGCGGTGGTCGGCGAGTGCATCGGGGTTATCGCCCAGCGGTATTGTGGAGTTCGTGCAGCCTGGATCCCCCGCCTTCTCGCACGTCGCGTCGCCGGCCTCCGCGAGCACGTCGACGTAGCCCGCTTCGAGCAGCGTCCGGATCGAGGGCTCGTCCGGCGCGGCGTTGAAGTCTCCAGCAATGATGACCGGCCCGCCGCTGCGCGTGTCGTCGATGAAGTCCATGACGAGCGAAATCTCATCGACCGACGGCTGCGGGTCGTCGAACGCCGTGCCGTTCAGGTGCACGTTGTACAGATCGATCGGCCCCTCCGCAGATTGGACGGTGACACGCAGCACGTTTCGTCCCTTGCTGTCGATGTCGTGGTTCCCGCTCGACACGATCGGCAGGCGGGTGAACGTCATCTGCCCTATGCCAGGCTTGTCTATCGGCTCGCCGGCAAGGTTGCCGAAGACCGCTTCGTACTCCGGCCCGAGCGCCTCGAGCACGATGGCCTTGATGTCCGTATAGTCCCCGCCGAAGGTGTTGAGCTCCTGCATGAGGATGATATCCGGCTCGGCGACCCGGACGCCGTCTGCGAACAGCTCGATGCGTTCCGCGATGCGGTCGAACGGCTCGTCGCCGGGGTCCTCGTCGAGGAGACCGTGCAGGATGTTCTGATCGATGACAGTGATCTCCGGTCCCTTCTCGCCGCCCCCGCCGCCGCACGCAGCGAGCGCCAAGCACATGCTGGCAAGGAGGGCAAGGGGCAGGAATCCTGTAAGGCGCGGCATAGCGCGACACTATAGACGGGAGGCGCATTCAAGCGCAAGGCGCCTCTTCTGTGACCTAGGTCTCATAACGGCTTCCCGGGGGGCTGCTATACTCGCATCGACATGGCCTCTGACCAAGTCGTCCTCTCTGTCCCCGGCCCGGCCGCTCTGCACCTGAGCACAAGCTCCGGGCGCGTCACCGTAACGGCCGAGGAGCGTTCCGACGTCCTGATCGAATCGGGCGCGCCTCCCGCGGACCGCATCGAGCGCGACGCGACGGGCCGCATCCGCTTCGCGTCGCCTAAGGGCGGCTCGGCCAACATCGAGCTGCGCTGCCCGTTCGGCAGCGATGTGGTCGTCGGCACGATTTCGGGCGCCGTCACCCTGCGTGGGCAGCTTGGCGCTTTGCGCGTCACGACCGTGAGCGGCAACGTCTCTGTGGAGTCGGCGGAAGAGCTGGACGTGCGCAGCATCTCCGGCAGCATCGATGTCGAGCGCGCCTCGGCGCGCTGCCGCCTCCAGACGAAGAGCGGCCACGCCGTATGCAACACGGCCGCTGATGCGCAGGTCTCCACGCTCTCAGGCCGCATTTGCCTCAACGCCACGACGGGCAAGGTGCATGCGCAAAGCGTCAGCGGCGCCGTCGATGTCGGTACGGCGGCGAAGGGCGAGGTGACGGTGCAGACGATCTCCGGCTCCGTGCATGTCGCCGTGCCGCAAGGTGTGCGCCCTTCGACGCGCCTGCGTACGATCTCGGGCCGGCCACGCGTCGACTGCCCGCCGGGCGAGGACTGCGAGATCCGCGTACAATCGATGAGCGGCAAGATCGAGGTCGTGCCGGACTGATGGCCGTGCGCGCTCCGGCCGAGGTGGCGGAAGGGACGCTCGTGTTCACCGACATCGTTGGGTTCACGGAGTTCACCGCCCTGCGCGGCGACGAAGAGGCCATTGAGTTGCTCTCCAGGCAAGAGGCGCTCGTGCGCGGCGCGCTGCCCGCAAACGCGCGCATCGTCAAAGAGCTCGGCGACGGCCTCCTCCTCTGGTTCGCGGACGCCTGCGAGGCGGTCAACACGACGTTCGAGCTGCAGCGAGCCTTCGAAGCGGAGTCTGCGGAGACGATGCTGCCGCTCTGGGTCCGCGTCGGTATGCACACCGGCCCCGCGACGAAGCGGGGCGACGATCTCGTGGGGCACGCCGTTAACGTCGCGGCGCGCGTCGTCGATGTCGCCGGCCCGGGCGAGGTGCTCTGTTCGGAGACGACGCTCGCGCAGGTCGACGACAAACTCCCGCACGTCGCGTTCGAGGAGCTCGGCCCCGTCGTCATGAAGGGCATCCCGGACCCCGTCGCCCTCTACCGCGCCCGCCCCCGCGAGTAGTTCCCTAGCGCCGTCGCCCCACAAGCTCGCGCGCCGCCTCGTGCGCCGCGTTCTCCGCCGCGTCATCGATGGGTTGGAGCTGCACGTCGCCGTTCGTGCGGCGCAGCGCCAGCGCGATGAGCATGTCGGCGAAGCGCGGGTTCTTCGGCAGCAGCGAACCGTGCAGGTACGTGCCGAAGGCGTTCCGGTAGCGCGCCCCCTCGAAGCCGTCTTTGCCGTTGTTCCCGAAGCCCGACCGCACCGTCGCGAGCGGCTGCGCGCCGTCGCCGAGGTACGTGCGGCCGCCGTGGTTCTCGAACCCGACCAGCTCCGTGCCGTCATCCATCGTCGCGACGACGTTGCCGATCAGCCGCGCCGCGCCCGGCCCCGGATGCTCTGTGTGCAGGTCGAAGATGCCGAGGCCCTCCAGCTCCACACCCGTCGACTCACGGTAGAGCCGCCCGAAGAGCTGATAGCCGCCGCAAACGGCGAGCGCGACAACGTCTGCCTCGACCGCCTCCCGTAGCGCGCCGCCCTTTACGGTTCGCAAGTCCTCGGCGACGCGGCGTTGCTCTCGGTCCTGCGCGCCGCCGATGAACACGAGATCGTACGCGGACGGATCGAGCGTGTCGCCGGCACTAAGCTCTGCTATCTCGACATCGATGCCTCGCGCGCGACAACGGCGCGTCAGCGCCAGGATGTTCCCCCGGTCGCCATAAACGTTCATCACGCGCGGATACAGGTGCGCGATGCGCAGCTTCATTCGCGTGAGCCCTCCTGCCAGAAGCGTTCTTTGCCGCCCTTACGCGCGAGCAGCTCACGCACTTCGAGCATGGCCGTGTACGTTGGGATGACGTAGAGCGTCTCGCCGGGCGGTGTTGCTTCCAGTGCGACGCTGAGCGCCGGCTCCGTTTCGCGCACGACCTTCAGTTCGACGCGCAGGTCGGCATACTTGAGACGCAGCGCCATCTCGTCCGCGCGCGTGCCGGAGACGACGACGCTGGCCGCGCGCTCAGCGATCAGCTCGTAGTCGGTGTCCCAGATCCACGAGATGTCGCGTCCGTCCGCGATGCCGTCGTTGAGGAACAGCAGCAGACGCAGCTCGCCTCCGGCCGACGTGATCGTGCGCAGCACCTGGTTCATGCCCGTCGGGTTCTTGCCGAGCAGCACGAGCACGTCGCGGCCGTCGAGCTGAAAGCGCTCCTGCCGCCCGAAGGCAGCGCGGAACGAACGCAGCCCGCGCTCGACCGCGTCAAGCGGCAGACCGAGCGCCAGCGCGCCCGCCGTTGCCGCGAGCGCGTTCTCGACGTTGTAGAGCCCGGCCAGCGGCAGCTCGAGGCGCAGCCCTGTCCTGAGCGAAGTCGAAGGATCGCCGGACGGCGTCTCGATCACGAGGCCGGTCGAGTCGAGCGCGTGCAGCTCGACGCTGATGGCGCGAACGTCCGGCGCCGGGCGTGCGCGGTTGCAGGACGGGCAGCGCCAGTGGCCGATATGGCCGAAGAACGCGGCGGAGTACGCTAGCTCCGCGCCGCACGAGAGGCAGAAGCGGTAGTCGGACGCGTGCTCGACGTGCTCCTGCGCGACCCGCGTGTCCTCGATGCCGTACGTCACCACGCGGCCCTTCGCGGACTGCGCAAGCGACGCGACAGCCGGGTCGTCGGCGTTGAGCACAAGGGTCGTCTCCGGCGAGAGCATCTCGAGCGTCTGCCGCCAGAGCATGGCCACCGTATCGACCTCGCCGTAGCGGTCGAGCTGGTCGCGGAAGAGGTTTGTGAACACGATTGCCCGCGGTGTAAGCGCGCGCGCCGCCTCGGGCAGCGTCGCCTCGTCCACCTCGAAGACGCCTAAGCGTTGCGAGGCGTCGCGCACGCGGCCTGCGAGGTCCGCCGACTCGATCAGCGCCGTCGCGATGCCACGCATCAGGTTCGAGCCGCTCGGGTTCGCGAGCGGGCGCAGGGCGGCTTCGCTCGCCATCGATGCGAGCATGCGCGCGGTCGTTGTCTTGCCGTTCGTGCCCGTTACGATGGCGCAGCCGCGCCCGAGAGTGGACGCCAGATGCGCGGGTAGGGCGGGATCGATGTGGAGAGCGGCCAGCCCGGCGACCGCGGTACCGCCGCCGCGGCCCAGCGCGCGGCTGGCCGTACCTGCCATGCGTCCGGCCGCGATCGCGGCCCAGGTGCGGGGGTTCATGGAGGCAGGATAGCGGGCGGGCTACGGAGCGTCGATGATCCGGAACGTAGGATGCTCCGCGGCGATGCGCTGGAACTCCTCGATCGGCGCCTTCGGATCGATGCCGAAGTGCGCCTTCGTTACCATCGCGTTCTCGCTCAGGTACTGCCTGATGATCGGCGCGCGCTGCTCGGCAGGGACCTCATCTAGGCGCACGTGCTCGCTCTTGCGGGCGCGGCGGATCGTCGCCTCGCCGGCGGCGCGCGCGTTGCGTGACCATTCGGTGTTGCCCCGCGGCGCGACGAGGTACATCTCCCCGTCATAGTCGACGATGTTCACGACGGCGGTGCGCACCTGGCCGGACTTGCGGCCCTTCACCTCCAGCACAACAGTCTTCTTTGGGCCGAGGCCCATCGCGGCCATCCAGCCCATGAGCTTGTTGGAAAGCTTGGTCATCGCGCTGGGACGTTGGTACATGATCGGGCTCCTTTCGCGGGCAAGGTGCCCTGAGATGATAGCCGATTCGCTGCGGCCGCCGATGGCGCTCCCTACGCCAGGTCGTGCTTGAGCTGCTCGAACTCCTCGCGCGTGATCTCACCGCTGGCGAGGCGCCGCCTCGCGATATCCATCGGCGCCTCGCGCGCCGGACCGTGGTCGCCGCCCAGCCGCGAGACGCTCCAGACGATGAGCCAGATGATGGCGCCCCAAAAGAGCACCATCCACACGCCGCCGAAGACCATCCACCAGCCCATTCCATCGTGCATGCCCCACATTCGGTACCTCCTATTGCGCCGCCGCGATGCGCTCGCTCGGGCGGAAGCTGCGCAGGCGCAGCGAGTTCGTCATCACGGAGACGGAACTGAGCGCCATCGCTCCCGCGGCGAGCATCGGATTGAGGAAGCCGTAGTCGCCCAGGACCGGCTCCAGCCAGCCCGGCACGCCCGTGTTCGAGAAGATCGGGTAGAGCAGGCCCGCGGCGACCGGGATCAGCGCCACGTTGTAGGCGAACGCCCAGAACAAGTTCTCGCGGATGATGCGCATGGTCTGCTTGCTGAGCCGGATCGCCGTTGCGACATCGCGCGGGTCGCCCTTGATCAGCGTGATGTCCGACGCCTCGATCGCGACGTCCGTGCCAGTGCCGATCGCGATGCCGACGTCAGCCTGTGCGAGCGCCGGTGCGTCGTTGATCCCATCGCCCACCATCGCGACAACTCGGCCCTCGCTCTGGAGCGTGCGCACCTGGTTCGCTTTGTCCTCCGGCAGCACTTCCGCCAGCACGCGCTCGATGCCTGCCTGACGCGCGATCGCCTCGGCGGTGCGCTGGTTGTCGCCGGTGAGCATGACGACCTCAATGTTCATCCGGCGCAGCTCGGCGACGGCGTCCCGCGCCGACGGCTTGATCGTGTCGGCGACCGCGATCACGCCCGCGAGCCTGCCATCGACCGCGACGAACATCGGCGTCTTGCCTTCCTGCGCGAGCGCCTCTGTCCGCGGCGCCAGCCCGTCGAGTGCGAGGCCGCGGTCCTGCATGAGCCTGAGGTTTCCGAGCAGCAAGCGGCGTTCCTCGACGCGCGCCTCGACGCCGTGGCCGGGCACCGCCTGGAACTCCTGCGCGTCAACGAGCGGCAGGCCGCGCTCCCGCGCCGCCTGCACGATCGCCTCGCCCAGCGGGTGCTCCGAGCCGCGCTCCGCGCTCGCGGCGAGGCGCAGCAGCTCGTCCTCAGCGATGCCGTCCGCCACGATAACGTCGGTCACCGAAGGCCGTCCTTCCGTGATCGTGCCCGTCTTGTCCAGCACGACGGTATCGATCTTGTGCGCCGTCTCGAGCGACTCGCCGCCACGGATCAGCACGCCGTGCTCGGCGCCCTTGCCCGTACCGACCATGATCGCGGTCGGCGTGGCGAGACCGAGCGCGCACGGGCAGGCGATGATCAGCACGGCCACGGCGTTCAGCAGCGCGAACGAGATCGCGGGCGTCGGGCCGAACGCGAGCCAGACCGTGAACGTCGCGATCGCGATGCCCATAACGATCGGCACGAAGTACGAGGCGATGACGTCGGCGAGGCGCTGGATCGGCGCCTTCGAGCCCTGCGCCTCCTGCACGAGCCGGATGATCTGCGAAAGCGCGCTGTCCTTGCCCACCTTCGTTGCCTCGAAGCGGAAGCCGCCCGTCTTGTTCAGGGTGGCGCCGAACACGCTATCCCCGGGTTGTTTCTCCACAGGCAGGCTCTCGCCCGTGAGCATCGATTCGTCCACGGCCGAGCGGCCGTCCACGACCGTACCGTCGACCGGGATCTTCTCGCCCGGCCGCACGATGACGATGTCGCCGGGTACGACGTCCTCGATCGGCACGTCGAACTCGCTTCCGTCGCGCACGACGCGTGCGGTCTTCGCGCGCAACCCCATCAGGCGCTTGATCGCAGCCGACGTCTGGCCCTTCGCGCGCGCCTCCAGCCAGCGCCCCAGCAAGATCAGTCCGATGATGATCGCAGCGGTCTCGTAGTAGACCTCCGCCATCACGCCCGCGGTCTCGATCGCGGCGGGCCAGAACGTCGCGACGACGCTATAGAAGTACGCCGCGCTCGTGCCGACGGCGATCAGCGTGTTCATGTCGGTCGAGCGGTGGCGCCCAACCTGCCACGCGCCCTTGTAGAAGCGCCAGCCAGCCCAAAACTGCACAGGCGTCGCCAGAATGAGCGAGATGACGTTGACGTAGCCACGGCGGATCTCCGACAGGCCCGGGATGTCGCCGCTCTGCGCCAGCACCATCAGTACCGCACCGCCCGCCAGCGCGACGATCATGCGCACGCGCAGTCCGCGCTCCTCTCCGGCGCGTTCTGTCGCTTCGATGTCGTCCGTCTCGTCTCCCGCCTCCACCTCGCGCGCCAACTCGTAGCCCGCCGCTGCCACGCTGCGCCGGAGGTCCTCGACGGGGACGGCGGGCGCGAACGAGACCGTCGCGCGCTCGGTCGCGAGGTTGACCTGCGCCCGCTGTACACCCTCGACTTTCAGTAGCGCATCCTCGACCGTCTTTACGCACGACGCGCAGGTCATGCCGCGCACCGAGAACGTCTTTGTGATCGCCTTCGCTTGGTAGCCGGCCGTTTCGATAGCCTTGTACAGGTCAGCGAGCTTGGTGCGCGAGCTGTCGTAGTCGACCGTCGCCTCCTCGGTCGCGAGGTTGACCGCGGCATCTGAGACGCCGGGGACCTTCTCGAGCGAGCCCTCGACCTTCACGACGCACGAGGCGCAGCTCATGCCGCCGACGGGGATGGTGATGCGTTCGGATGTCTTCGTTGCCATGTTGCGTTCCTTACTTGTTCGCCAGCTCGTAGAGCTGGAGCAGCTCACCGACCACCTGTTCCTCGCGGCCGTCGCGGACGCCTTCGACGACGCAGGTGTGGAGGTGGCCGTCCAGCAGCAACGCCTCCAGCTTCTCGATGGCCTTGCGCACCGCGTAGGTCTGCTTCAGCACGTCGACGCAGTACTGGTCTTCTTCGATCATGCGCCGGATGCCGGAGAGGTGCCCCTCGATGTAGTTGAGGCGTTTGGTGGCTTGCTGCTTCGTGTCGGGCTGCATGCTGGTCTCCTAACCCATACCCCCTGGGTAGGGGTATGGGAGCAGATTAGCTCGTTCGGTGAGGCGCTGTCAAGGCGGCGACCCAGGAATCGAATCGCCGCGGCCGTTTGCTGGAACGTTTGTGCGTCCGTTACGTTTAGTTCGGCAGATGTGGCTTCGCAACGGGCAGCGGGCGTTGCCGACTCTCGTCCTGAGCGGGGGCGGCGCGATGGGCGCCCTCCAGGTGGGGGTGCTCCGAGAACTCTTTCGCAGCGGCTTCCGGCCCGGGCGCATCATCGGTACCAGCGTGGGCGCGCTCAACGGCGCGTTCCTCGCGTTCTACCCGGACGAGGAGGGCGTCGAGCGGCTCGCCGAGATCTGGCGCAGCCTGGAGCACGAACGCTTCCTGCGCTTTAACCCCGTCCGGCTCGCCTACCGGCTCGCCTCGCGCCAGCTCAACCTGTTCGATAGCGCGTTTCTCTACCGGCTCGTGAAGGAGTACGCAGTCGAAGACGACTTCGCCGCGGCCAAGGTGCCGCTCTACGTCGTCGCGACGAACCTCAAGACGGGACGTAAGCAGGTGCTAAGCGAAGGCCGCGTCTCGGACGCGGTGCTCGCATCGACCGCGATCCCGGGCGTGTTCAGCCCGGTGCGAGTCGATGGGCACTCGTTCATCGACGGCGGCGTCGTTGCCAACCTCGATCTCGACACGGCAGTGGACCTGGGCGCGCGCGAGATCCTGGCGATCGACCTCTCGCACTGCTTCCAGGTCCCGGAGCCTTCCAACGTCATCGGCGTGATCACGCGCACGGTCGATATCGTCATGCGCGACCGCGTGCAGCGCGACATGCTCGCGCTGGGACGTCGCGCGCGGATCACGCTGGTGCAGCCCGAGATCGAGCAAGGGCCGGGCGTCGGCGACTTCCGCTTCGTCACGCAGCTTCTCGATCAGGGCGAGTCGTTCGCGCGCCGTCTGGCGCACCAGGTGCTCGATGCGCGTGGGCGGCTGCGGCCGGGCGTCGTCGCCGGGCCGGTCGCCGTTCCCAGCTCAGGCCTTATCTAGATCGAGCGGCGGAGGAGCCGCACGCCGGGGCAGCCGTAGTCGGCCTCGAACTGCGGGTGGCGCTTCTCATCGATGGCCACGAAGCCGTTCTTCTCGTAGGCGCGCTGGGCCGGGTCGTTCCCCATCAGCACGCCGATGTCCGCGGTCGACGCGCCTTTCGCGCGGCCGATGTCGAGGATCTCGGCCATCAGCCGGTCGACCAGCCCGCGCCGCCGAAAGCCGGGCGCCGTTGCTACCCATTCGACGATCCAGGCACCCGGGACGTGCTCGATATCGCAGAGCGTGATCGAGCCGGCGCGCTCCCAACCGGCCTGGTTCTCCTCGGCTGTCCTGCCGAGCGCGGCGTTCACTTCTTCCATGGCGACAAGCAGCTTGCCCATGCCCAGCTCTTCGGCGAAGTAGCCTGAGAGCGCGGCCGCCGGCGTCCCGCCGACCTCGGCGACGATGAAGTTCGTGTAGTGACCGAAGTGCGGCGCCTCCGTCGCGACGAGCTTCTCGAGGAAGCGAAGCGTCTCTTCTTCCGTCTTGTTCATGTAGAGGTCCCAGACGCCGGCGGGTAGATGCGAACGCGCCGCGGCCAGCTCGACCCAGGCGATGAATGGGATGTGTTCCTCGCGCGCTTCGACGATGCGTATCTGGCCGGTCGTGGTTGTGTCGGTGGTCATGAGCGTGCCTCCACAGCTACCGGCAGGTCGATCTTGTGCCTGCGGACCTCGGCCATGATGCCCGCCGCTGTCGCGTCGTCCGGCTCGCAGAGCGGCAGGCGCGGCGCGCCGACCGGCACGCCGAGCTGTCGCAGCGCGTACTTCACAGGGATCGGGTTCGTGGCGCAGAACAACGCATCGATAAGCGGCAAGAGCCGTCGATGCGTCCGCGCCGCTTCGTCGTTGCGCCCGGCGACGTAGTCCTCGATCATCGACTTGACCTGCAGGCCTGTCAGGTGCGAGATGACGCTTATCACGCCGTAGCAGCCGCAGGCGAGCATCGGCAGCGTGTCCTCGTCGGCGCCGCTCCAGACGCGGAAGCCTTCGCGCGCGTGCTCGACGATGGCGGCGATCTGCTGGAGGTCGCCGCTGCCTTCCTTGATACCTGCGACGTTTTCGATCCGCGAGACGCGCACGGTCGTCTCGGCGGTCATGTTGACACTTGTGCGCCCCGGGATGTTGTAGAGCACGAGCGGAAGGCGCGTCGCTTCCGCGATCGCCGCGAAGTGGCGGTAGAGCCCCTCCTGCGTTGGCTTGTTGTAGTACGGCACCACGGCAAGGACGCCATCGACGCCGGTTCCCTCGGCCTCGCGCGTCAGCTCGATGCTCTCGGCCGTGTTGTTCGTTCCCGTGCCGGCGATCACTGCGCCGCGCTCGCGCACAGCCGACTTCACCTCGGCGAAGAGACGGAGCTTCTCGTCGTGCGTCAGCGTGGGAGACTCGCCTGTCGTGCCGGCGACGACGAGGCCGTCGCTGCCGGAGTCGAGCAGCGCGAGCGCGAGCCTCTGCGCGGCGGCGTAGTCGACCGACCCGTCGCCGGCGAAGGGCGTGACCATGGCGGTAAGCAGCCGTCCGAACTCAGTCATGACGCTCCACGCGATATGGAAAGTACGTGGAGTATAGCAGAGGGGCTGGAGGCTGGATGCTGGAAGCTCGAAGCTCGATGTTCCCTTCGCTTCGCTCGAGGGCAGGCAGGCTCCGTTCGAGGTTCGAGGCCGGATCGGGTGACGCATGAGCCAGACTCCGAGAAAGATTCGATTTGCGAAAAAAAGAAAAACTCATGCTGTTTCCGTATCTGGATGTGGCGTATTTTTGCGATTCGACCCGCGAAGATTTTTCTGGCGGCGCGCTTGATAGAAATCCAGTGCGATGAAGGCACGGGCGGCTTCTCTGCGGAGAGCGTTAATGCGGGCTTGACGGCGCACTTTGCCATGGGCGCTGATGCCGTAGCGGTTGATGGCGGTGCGGAAGTCCGCGAGGCCGTTGGGGCGCTGCGCGAGCCTGGCGAAGCGCTCGACGAGGGCGCGGGCCTCGGGATCGCTTATCAAGAGCTCGACGAGGTCGCGGAGCTGCTTCGAGTGTTTGCCGGTGCGCAGGGCGTTGGTGTTGCCGGGCTGGCCACCGCGGCGTCGGTTGGGCTGCTGAGCGTCCATGGCAGAGTCCTCCGGCGTCGATTGTGGGGTGGAGGCGGGTTAGCGCGAAGGGGGCGTGGCACTCGACTGGAGGCTGGAGGCTGGAGGCTGGAGGCTGGACGCTGGACGCTGGACGGGGAAAGCTGTGCGAGGCCAAGAGGGGTTGACAAGGGCTGGGGGAGGGCGTAGTCTATGCGCACCTGGCGACAGTCCTCCAAAGCCTTGTGAGCGGTATCGTCATAAGTCGCCTCGCATCTAGGCGGTGTGCTGGTGTTTGACACAGGGGCACTGGCGAACAACAGAGGTCCCGTTACAAGCCGGGGCCGATGGGTCTGCTTGCGTCCACCCATGGAGAGCGACTCTCAGGTGTTTTACACCTGGCGGGTGGATCTGGAGTTTGTCGGCTCCTGGATCACAGGCGGTCGGCGGATACCGACGTATCAGGACTATATTCCCGAATTGCAGCGTTTTCTGAGTGACGGGATGACCCTCTTGGTTGCCGATGCTGCAACTGGAGCTGCGTCTGGCTTCGTCAGAACGTATAACATGAACCCTGTCGACGGCTGGGCGTGGGTGCAAGCATACCTAGTGCCGGACGCAAGGAAGCGGCCCTATTGGGCTGGTGAAGCGGGCATGCTCTTTGCAGACTACCTGTTCCGGATGTTCCCCCTTCGTAAACTTTACGCCGAGGTTTTCGAGTACAACCGCGGCTCTATGCACCTTTGCGAGCGGCTCGGATTCGAACCCTGTGGGCGGCTACCGAAACACGTCTGGTTTGACGGGGCGCTTTGGGACAGCGTCATTTGGGAGCTGCCTCGGGAATCTTGGGTTGACATTAGGAAGCGTTTCAGGTTCCTGCTTGGCGTTGAAAGACAAGTGGAAGACGCCATCGTGGAAGACGTAATCAAGGGTAGGGAGGAATCCTATGCGTAGTAGAAGCGTCTTGAAGAGAGGTTTGGCTGGGACTGCCGCTGCCCTTGTTGCGCTGGGTCCGTTTGGTTTAAGGCAAGGCCTCCCTGCAGAGGCAGAAACTGCTGCAGATGATGTGGATAAGGAATGTGTTCTCACGTCGTCGCCAGTCGCTATGTCTCTCTATAATGAGGAATCATTCGCCTTAGTGCGCACTGTCATTGACAAGGACTGCAACGTTGAGAGAACTGCATACAACGCAGATGAAGCGATAGCCGCGGGTCTCATCACGGCGGAAGAGGTAGCCCAGAAGGAAGCAGAGGTGCGAGATCTTGCGTTCGGAGTAATGCCGACCCATGAAGAGCTAGGCATAGCGTCTTCGGTGGGCTGCAGCCTAACCTGCCCACAAGGACCTTTCGTCAAGGTCGAAAACCAACTATGGGACGATATCCCAATAATTGGGTTTAGTCCTTTCAAATTGACTTGGGTAGATTCATGGACGAGTTGGGCGTACAACAGCTCAACCAAATCCGTCACGAACTTCTGGGGTGGAAACTGCGATGCAGACCGGGCACCCGACGGGTGGAGCTTATACGATGGACCGCATTGCTACTACCTAGATGAGACGCTACCGCGATTTCAGATCGAGCACGTCGGCGCCGCCAATTTCAGGCTGAATCTTCCGGGAGGCGGAACGGCCTACGATCACTTTCAGGAGGCGTGGGCGATAGGTAATGGCGTTGGTGAAGGTAGGTCGTACTGCGATCAATATGGCTCCGTTCCTGGCGGGCACGAGTTCCGCTGTGTGAGAGTTAGCTTCGTCCCGTAATCCACGTGAGAGGCATACAAACCGCGATTGGGGTGGCGACCACCCTTGTTGGTGTAATCACAATGCCAGCTCTGGGAGTGAAGTACGCGGGACTTGGTGAATCAGCGGTGGCTATGCCAAATACCATTGGCATCCCGTTGGTACTGGCGGTTACGGCTCTTCCAGCAATCCTCGGAGGCCTCCTTGCTATTGGAATGGCGCGCGGCCTCTGGATTCCCCTGGTTCTCTTATTCATTCCCTTGAACCTCGTATCGCTAGTGGCAGCTGCCGTGCTCGTGCTCGGCCTGGGCCCCTTGCCATTCTTGCCGGCCCTCGTACTCCTGGCGGCAACAATAGTTGTTGGAATTGGCATGGAGCAACGGCATTGGCAAACCTGACTTGACTATGTCTGATAAGTCGAGTGACGGTGTTCGAGCGTTCGTTCGCCTGGAGGTGAGTCGCTTGGCGGGCGATGGTGTTGAGCCGGGCGCTATCGCAGACGACATGCCGCTGTTTGATATCGACGATAGAATGCTAGAGGGGCTTGGATTGGACTCTCTATGTGCCCTTGAACTCGTTGTGTCACTTGAGGACCAGTACGGAATTCATTTTGACGGGGACATCGATTTCAAGGAACTTGCTACCGTGAAGGGCATAGCAGCGCACGTCTCTCGGCTGTTACATGCGAGCGCTATGACAGCACGGTAGCTATCCCCCTGTGGAGCGCGCTTAGACCAGCCCCCGGCAGATCATCTCTTCGGCGATCTGGAGGGCGTTGAGGGCGGCGCCTTTGCGCAGGTTGTCCGTGACGACCCAGAACGCCAGGCCCTTGGGATGCGAGCTGTCCTGACGGATGCGGCCGACGAAGACGTCGTCGCGGCCGGCGGCGGTCCAGGGCTGCGGGTAGAGGCTGATCGACGGGTCGTCTTGCACGACGACGCCGGGCGCCTCGCGTAGGATGTCTTGCGCCTCCTCGACCTCCATCGCCCGGTCCATCTCGATGTGCACGGCGGCGGCGTGGCCGACGTAGACGGGCACGCGCACGCACGTCGCGGAGATGGCGATCTCCGGCTCGTGCATGATCTTTCGGGTCTCTGCGGCAACCTTCCATTCCTCGCTCGTGTAGCCGTCGTCCTTGAACGAGCCGATCTCGGGCAGCAGGTTGTGCGCGATCTGGTGCGGGTAGATGTGCGGCTGCGCCGGCTTCTGCTGGAGCAGCCGCTGGGTCTGCTCGGTCAGCTCGTGCACGGCCGCCTGGCCCGTGCCCGAGACCGACTGGTACGTCGAGACGATCATGCGCGTCACCGGACTTACGCGATGAAGCGGCCAGAGCGCCATGACGATGGGCGTTGTGCTGCAGTTCGGTATAGCGAGGATGCCCTTGTGCTTCATGACGTCCGCCGGGTTCACCTCCGGGACGACGAGCGGCACGTCGGGGTCCATGCGCCACACGCCGCTGTCGTCGATGACCACCGCGCCCGCCTTCTGCGCAACCGGCGCCATCGAGCGGGAGATGTCGTCCGTCGCCGAGATGAACGCGAAGTCCATCCCGCGGAACGACTTGCTCGTGGTCTCTTCGACGACGAGATCGCTCTCGCCAAACCGGATCTTCTTCCCCGCCGAGCGCTTGCTCGCGAGGAGCCGCAGGTTCTTCAGCGGGAAGCGTCGCGTCTGCAGGATGCGCAGAAACTGCTGCCCGACGACACCCGTCGCGCCGACGACGGCCACGTTGTATCTCTTGTCCTGCGACGGATTCGCCATAGCTTCCTTCCCAAGGGGCTGATGGGCTCTCTGAGGGCAGGGTTCTCCCATCATAATCGGTCGAGCGGCCCCGGCACAACGAGCGGCTACTTCCGCAGGCGGGCCGCCTCGTAGATGATGCGGCGATGCTGGCGCTTGAGCAGCGCCGCCGTCCTCTCGATGCGGTCCCGCTGTGCCTGCGAGAGGAGGCCACGCGCGAGGTGGTCTTCGACTTCGTCCTCGTCCTCGACGAGCACCGTCCCGTCCGGGGCCACCCAGACATCGACCAGCAGATCGAGGTACGAGACCTCGCTCTCCTCGAAGCGGACGTCCTCGACGATGTCGAAGCGATCGGCGATAGGGCGGGCATCGGGGCCGGTCATGCGGTAGAGCGAATAGTGACGTCGCCGCCAGAAGAAGCCGTCGGTTCGGCTGCCGCGTGGAATGTCGAAGCCCCCTGCTGAGCGGCCCTCCCAGTGATCGAAGCGCACAACGACAATATCGGGCCGTCGCAGCACCAGCTCGCATTCGAATTGGTGCTCGCTGCCATCGAGATGCCGTTTCGTCTCCGTGATGCGCACTGGACGCCCCTCCGATGCCGGTGCTATCCTAGCCTTCCGCCGCTATCTCAACAACCCAGCTTGCCACCACGAGGAGGTCTTGCATGGCCGAGAAGTTCGAGAAGGTCCTGTACGAAAAGGACGGGCGCATCGCGCTGATCACGATCAACCGGCCCGACCGGCTGAACGCCATCGATGCGCAGACGAGCTACGAGTTGCACACCGCCTTCTCGGACTTTCGCGATAACGCCGATCTCTGGGTAGCTGTGCTCACCGGCTCCGGTGAGAAAGCGTTCTCTACGGGCAACGACCTCGTCGCGATGGCGGAAGCGATGGCCGGGAAGGGCGCCGGACGCGAGTTCCCGCGCGCGCCCTTCGGCGGTATCACGCGCGACTTTGAGTGTTACAAGCCGATCATCGCGGCGGTCAACGGCTACTGCCTCGCCGGCGGACTGGAGATCGCCTGCTCCTGCGACATTCGCGTCGCGGCCGAGCACGCGCAGTTTGGCGTGCCCGAGGTAACGCGCGCGATCATCCCGGCGGCGAGCGGAACGCAGCGCCTGCCGCGCATGCTCCCGCGCGGCATCGCGCTCGAGATGCTGATCACCGGCGCGCGCTTCGACGCGCAGTGGGCGCTGCGATGCGGCCTCGTGAATTATGTCGTGCCTGCGGACCAGGTCATGCTGAAGGCTCGCGAGCTGGCAGCGCGCATCTGCGAGAATGGACCGCTCGCCGTGCGCTTCGCGAAGGAGTCGGCCCTGCGCGGCGTCGAGCTCCCGTTCGCGGAGGGGCTAAACCTCGAGCTTGAGTTCGGACGCAAGGTGCTCGCGACGGAGGACGCGCGCGAGGGGCCGCTGGCGTTCGCGCAGAAGCGCAAACCGGAGTACAAGGGGCGCTAAGGTACGTCGATCTCGCTAGGTCCGCCGCCAATGTCCACGTCGGCGAAACGCACGTTCGTCGCGGACTCGTCGGTGCGATACGTGTAGACGGTCGAGCCGGCCTGGAAGACGATCTCGTAGCCGGGCGTGATGACCTGCGCGCACACTTCCGGCGTCGCTGACAACGCCTCCACGTCCAGGCAGGCGTTCGAGAACGTCATCGATGTGGCGGAGACGAAATGGAGGTCTGCCGGATTGATGGCGACGTTATCGAGCAGCGCCTGGCGGGCGGCCATGACGGGAGCGCTGTCCTCGCCGATGTCGGACGCGGCGGGCGTTGCGCTGGGAGCCGGCGTCGCGCCACCCTCAGGAGTCATCGTCTCCGCAGCGGGCTCGGGCGTCGCTGTCGAGTCCCCGTTGTCGTCGCCGTCGCCGCAGGCCGCCGAGCCAAACGCCAGCACCGCCGCGATAACCAGCGCGGCGAAGAGTCCGAGGCGGCGTGGGCGTATCTTCAGAACCATCGGCGTAGCCGGAAGAAGAATATCAAACTGGCGGCGATGAGCGCCATTACCCCCAGCACGCCGTAGTAGCCCCACTCCCAGTCCAGCTCCGGCATGTTGTGGAAGTTCATGCCGTAGATGCTGGCGACGAACGTCAGTGGCAGCAGGACGCTTGCCACGGCCGCGAGCGTCTTCATCACCTCGTTCATGCGATTGTTCACCGCACCGAGGTAGGTGCTGAGCACGCCCTCCGCTAGGTCGCGCACCGACTCGACGAGCTGTTCCACGCGCACGACATGGTCGTAGACGTCCCGAAAGTACATGTGCGTCTCGGGCCGCACAACGTTGGGGAACTCGCCGCGCGCCAGCCGGTTCACCACGTCGCGCTGCGGGATGATCATGCGGCGCAGTCGCTGGACGTTACGCTTGAGCGTAAGGATGTCTTGCAAGATCGGCGGCTCGGGTCGCGCCAGTACGAGCGTCTCGACCTGCGACAGCGTCTCATCGAGCTGCTCGACCGCGGGCTGGTAGTCATCGACCAGCCCATCGAGCAGCTCGTGCGCGAGGAAGTCGGCGCCGCGATTCAGCACGGGCCCTTCTGCGGCGCAACGATGCCGAAGCGCCTCCACAAAGGGCAGCGGTTCCTGATGAAAGCTCACGACGTAGTTCGGGCCGAGGAACATGTCGAGCTCGGTTGTCGAAAGCTGTTCCGACAGCGGCTCATAGTGGACCGCCTGCGCGATGATGAAGACGTACGAGTCGTAGTCGTCAATCTTCGCGGGATCGATGTGGAGGTTGAAGCAGTCGTCGATGGCGAGGTGGTGAAAGCCGAAGATGCTGGTCAGGATCTCGCCCTCGTCTCGGCCCGGCTGGTCGAGGTCGACCCAGAGGAGGCCGCTCGTGTCCATGAGCGCTTTGCGGATCGCCTCGTCGTCGTCGAGCGCTATGGTGCGGTTGTCGGAGCTCCGGAAGAAGGCCGTCCTCATCGAGATGATTATGCGGCGGCCCGGCTCCTGTGTCGATCCGCTTCGCTTGACAGAACGCGGCCGCGGGGCGAAGATACGGATCGTCCCAAGGCATAATCTCGAAGAGTCCCCACGCGAAAGGAGCGCCAGCATGGCTGAAAAAGGAAAGGCCGCCATCTTTTTGGGCCCCGGCAAGGGCCATGAGATCCGGGAATACGACGTTCCGGACCCGGAGCCGGATGCCATCGTCATCAAGATCTCGATGGGCGGGGTCTGCGGGTCCGACCTCCATATCTGGCGAGGCGACTCGCCCGCGTTCGCCGCGTTCGCCAACCGCGTCCCCGGCCACGAGATGACCGGCCGCGTAGCGAAGCTCGGCGCGAACATCTCGAGCGACTCGCTGGGCCAGCCGCTCAAGGAAGGCGACCGCGTCTGCTACGCCTACTTCTATCCGTGCAACCGCTGCTACCAGTGCAACAAGGGCGAGTTCGCCGCCTGCCCGAACAAGGTCAACAAGATGGTCATGAACCCCAGTCCGTTCAGCGGCGCCTACGCGGAGTACTACTACTTGATGGCCGGCCACTGGGTCTTCAAGGTGCCGGACGTGCTCTCGGACGAGATGGTCACGTCGGTGAACTGCGCGCTCTCGCAGGTGACGTACGGCCTGCGCAAGGCCGGCTTCCAGATGGGCGATACGTTCGTCGCGCAGGGCGCCGGCGGTCTCGGTACAAACGCCTGCGCCGTCGCGAAGGAGATGGGCGCCGACAAGGTCATCGTGATCGACGGCGTGCAGGACCGCCTCGATCTGGCGAAGCAGTTCGGCGCGGACGAGACGATCAATCTCACGGAGCTCGCCGACCCGATGGCGCGCATCCAGCGTGTGATGGAGCTGACCGGCGGTCGCGGCGCGGACGTCGTCGGCGAGTTCGTCGGGTTGCCCGCTGTCGTGCCGGAAGGACTCCAGATGGTGCGCTCCGGCGGCACCTACCTCGAGATCGGCAACATCAGCTTCGGCAACTCGGCGCCGCTCGATCCGTCCGCCCTCGTGTGGGGCTCGAAGCGTATCGTTGGCGTGATCATGTACGACCCGTGGGTGATCCCCGAGGCGCTCGATTACCTCGTGCGCACGAAGAACAAGTACCCGCACGAGGAGGTCGTCTCACACGACAAGTACAGCCTCGCCGACATCGACAAGGCGTTCGAGGAGGCGGAGTGGCAGAAGGACGGCGGGGGCGTGACGAAGGTGCGGCGCGCCGTCATCGTCCCGTAACGAACGATCGAAGACGCTAGCAACGTCCCCGCCAAAGGCGGGGGCGTTGCGTTATCCGCCGCCTGACTCGACGCCGAGGTCGCGGCGCTGGAATATGGCGTACGTGACGGCGAGGAAGAAGGCGCAGTACGCGGCGATCACAAGCGCTGCGGTTGTTAAGGGCGGAAGATCCGAGGCGACCGGCAGCTCGCGAAACGCCAGGCTGTTGTACTCCGCCGAGCCGATGGTGTTGGCGGCAAGGAGCGCACTCACGTTGGGGCCAATGAGGGCCGCGCGGATATCCGGCGCCGGGCCGCCGAGATTGCGAAGGATCTCGCCGAGGATGGCTTCTCCGATGATGAATACCAGGATGCCGGCCGCGCCCATCGCCGTCGAGCGGCTGACGACGGTCAGAGCGAAGGCGAGCAGGGCGTAGGGCAGGATGCCGTAGCCCGCACGCAAGATGATCAGTACCGTCTCCACGAACGAGGGCCCTCCGGGCACATCGAACGTGATCGGCTTATCGGCAATCGCTGTCGCCAGGATGGAAAACAGCACGCCGATCCCGAGCGCCACCAGCAAGAGTACCGCGCTCATGGTGGCGAGACCGAGCAGCTTCATGGTCAGGTACTGGCTGCGCGTCTGGCCGCGGATCAGGGCCTGTCGTACGGTCCCCCAGCTATACTCTGTCGCGACTCCAGAGGCGATGAGAACGCCGATCAGGAAGGAGCCCCAGAACTGCCCGCTGTCGACCAACGCGACGAGTGACCACGGCAGCGTGAACGAACGAAGCCCCGTTGGCGCGTTCTCGGAATCGTTGGACGCCCAATCGCCGTAGCTGCCCCAGATGATCATCGCAGTGCCCGCCACCATGACGAGAAAGAGCAGATATGGCATCCAGCGCTTGCGCATCTTCAAAAGCTCTATGCCAAGAATCTTAAGGCTCACGCTGTCTCCTCACCCGTAACCTCCAGGAAGAAGTCCTCCAGGCTGCCTTCTCGAGCGCGCAGCTCTGAGAGATAGACCTGCTGTTCGGCGAGCGCGCGGCTTAGCTCGGCTGCGCGCTCGCGCGGCGCTTCGACGACGAGCCGGCCGTCCTGGTGAATGACGCCGCGCACCCAATCGATGGCGTTCAGCACGCGCATCGCCGCTTCCGTGTCGGTCACTTGCATTTCGAGCGCTTCGCCCTGGCGTAGCAGATCGACGACTGAGCCCTGGGTGAGCAGCTTGCCGCTCTTTACGATGGCGACGTCGTCGCACATCTGCTCTACCTCGCCCAGGAGGTGGCTGGAGACGAAGACGGTCTTGCCGCTGCTGCCGAGCTGCTTGATCAGGTCTCGGAACTCACGCATGCCTGCCGGGTCGAGGCCGTTCGTCGGCTCATCGAGAACGAGGAGCTCGGGGTCGTGCAGTAGCGCGGCGGCCACGCCGAGGCGCTGCTTCATCCCCTGCGAGTACGTGCGCACCTTGTCTTTGGCGCGCGTCGCAAGGCCGACGAGGTCCAGCGTGTCATCAATGCGCTGCTCCGCGCTGTCGCCGTAGAGGGCGGCCCAGACCTTGAGGTTCTCGCGCGCGGAGAGGAGCGGATAGTACGCCTGGCCCTCGACGACGGCGCCGACGCGTCGCAGCGCGGCAGGCAGGTGTGTCCTGGAATCGAGGCCAAAGATCTCGGAATGACCCTGAGTCGCGCGCAGGAGGCCAAGGATGAGCGAGATGGCGGTGGTCTTGCCCGCGCCGTTCGGCCCCAGGAACCCAAAGATGCGCCCGCGGTGCACCTCCAGATTGAGGCCGTCCAACGCCAGCCGCCGGCCGTAGCGCTTACTCAGGCCGAACGTGCGGAGAACGATGTCGGTGGAGGGTTGCTGCACAGCTAGGACGCCAGCGGCTTTTCTCGTACGGCCTCGGCCGGTGACACGGTCTCGTTTTCCATCAGCGCTTCGCGGAAGAAATCGCGCAGGCGCTGCTCGTACTCTGCGGGCGCCGTCTGCCAGCCGCGCGCGTGGTCGGCGCCTGGGATCAGCCAGAAGCTCTTCGGCTCGGCGGCCGCCTCGTACACGCGCTCCGATTCGTCCGCGCCGATCAGCACGTCCAGCTCGTCCGCGATGATGAAGACCGGCCGCGGGCTCAGCGATGCGATGACGCGCGCCGGCGCGATGCCGTCGACGCTGCCGCGGATACGCCGTTCGAGGACCACCTTCGCCATCGGCGAGAAGGGGTAATGCGGGAGGTGTCCTCCTGAGTAGTGACGGATCCCGCGGTCGAGCACCGTATCGAAGGTCGGGAAGGGCGCCTCCAGGACGAGCGCCTTGATGCGATTGTCGCGCGCGGCGACCAGCGTGCTGATCGCGCCGCCCATCGACATACCAAACGCGCCGATGCGCTCGGCGTCGACTTCAGGCCGCGTCGAGAGTACGTCCAGCGCGCCCAGCAGGTCTTCTTGCTCGCGCAGGCCCATCGTGATGGCGTCGCCCTCGCTCAGCCCGCGATGGCGGTAGTCGAACATCAGTAGCGCGAAGCCGGCGCGGTGGAGGATGTCGGCGTGCGGAAGCAGCTCGCCGCGGCTGCGCGCCCAGCCGTGCGAAAGTACGACCGCGGGCGCGCGCCCTCTGCGGCGCGCCGGGATGAACCAGCCCGAAAGCTTTGTCCCTTCGCGGCTTAGGAAGGAGATATCTTCCGCCGGCAGGCCGAAGTCATCGAGGCCGTGGTCCTCTACACGTGGCTTCGGGTGGAGCATCTGCTGCGTGATGTACCACGCAACGATGACGGGCACGCCGGTAAGGGCGCTGAGCGCTAGTAATGTACGGCGTCGCAAATGAAGAGCCCCCGATTTTCGCTAGGCGTGTGCCTATGCTACCTTGTCTCGAAATCAACCTCAAGGAGCCGCGCAATTCTCGACTCCGAGACGAGCCAAGAAGGCCATCTGCGCAGTTGGATCCAGATCTGGGGCGTGGCGTGCATCGCCGTGCCCGCTCCGATCTTGCGCACGTTGGAGATCACCGGCGTGTGGCACACAGGCTGGCCGCCCGAGGTGGAGTCGATCATCTTCGGCATCTCCATCTTCGCGGCCGCGACGCTGCTCGTGTGGTCGTCCGAGGTCGCCGAGCAGCTCATCTCTTCGACGCTCGCGCTGGCGATCCTCGCGATTATCGCCGTGCTGCCGGAGTACGCGGTCGATCTCTACTTCGCCTGGAGCGCACCGAGCGATCCCGTCCAGGGCCACTACGCGCTAGCGAACATGACGGGCGCGAACCGGCTGCTCATCGGCTTCGCCTGGCCGGTCGTGTTCTGGCTGTACTACTGGCGCACGCGCAAGCCCGACCTGCCGGTCGGCAGCCAGAACGCGGTCGGGCTCGTCTTCCTCCTGGCGGCAACCCTCTACAGCTTCTCGATCCCCCTGCGTCAGCACCTGTCGCTGATCGACACGGGCATCATGTTCGGCCTCTTTTTTGTCTACCTGGTCATCTCTTCGCGGGGGCCGCCGCATGTCCAGGTGCTGGTTGGCCCGGCGCGTGCCATCGGTGCGCTGCCGTTACGCCAGCGCTGGGCCGTCGTCGTCGGGATCTTCGCCTTCGCTGCCGGCACCGTCTTCGCCGCCGCCGAGCCGTTCGCGAATGGCCTCGTTGACACCGGCAAGTCGCTGGGGGTCGAAGAGTTCCTGCTGGTGCAGTGGGTTGCTCCGCTCGCATCCGAGGCACCGGAATTTATCCTCGCCGCGATGCTCGCGCTCCGCGGCCGCGCCGCCGCCGGCATGACGCTGCTCATCGCCTCGAAGGTCAATCAATGGACGCTGCTCGTGGGCTCGCTGCCGCTCGCCTATTCGATTTCGGGACAGACACTCTCGCCGCTCGATATGGAGCCGCGTCAGGCGGAAGAGGTGTTTCTCACGGCGGCGCAGTCGCTGTTCGCCATCGCCGTGCTGGCGAGCTTGAGCTTCAGCGCCCGCGAGTCGATATTGATTTTCGCGCTCTTTGCGCTGCAGCTTGCCATTCCGATCACGGAAGTGCGCCTCGGATTCGCCTCGCTGTATATGGTGCTGGCAATCCTGTGGTTCCTGACGGAGCGTAAGGAAGTGCGCGCCTTGTTCGGCACAGCCTGGGAGCACACTGTGCGTCCGCCCAGCGCGCACGATACCAGCTAGGCTGCCTTGCCGAGAGGCGCCTTCTCGCCGTAACCGTGCGCTGTTATCTCCTGGATAATCAGCTGAACCTTCCCCTCGTCCCACAACTCGCCAAACGCTCCGACCAGCTCGGGGTCGAGGTGGGACCCCGCGAGCCGCTGTAGCTCCCGCATCGCCTCAAGAGCCGGCCAGGCTTCCTTGTACGGACGCTTCGAGATCAAGGCGTCGAAGACGTCCGCGACGGCAACGATGCGCGCCGCCAGCGGGATGCCGGACCCGGCGAGGCCGTCCGGATAGCCGGAGCCGTCCCAGTGCTCGTGGTGCCAGCGGGCGACCTGCCGCGCGTTCTCGAAGTCTGAGTTCTCGATCAGGAGCTGTTCGCCCTTTACGGTGTGTTCCTGCATGACGAGCCGCTCCCCGACCGACAACGGGCCTGGTTTCTTCAGCACGGCGTCCGGCACGTTAGCTTTGCCGATGTCGTGCACCATGGATGCGTAGGCGATCTCGTCCGCCTCGGCCGTAGAGAAGCCTAGCTTGAGGGCGAGCGCCTTCGAGAAGTGCTGAATGTGGTGCAGGTGCGCGCCGGCGTCGGTATCTCTCGCCTCAACCAGCGTGGCGAGCATACCCATCGTTTGGCGGTTCTGCTGCTCGAGCCGGGCACGGCGCTTCGCGAGCTCGCCCGCCATCGCGAGCGAGATGAGGCCGAACAGACACAAGAACACGAGTCGCAGGCCCAGCTCGTCGCGGTACTGGCTCCCTGCCGGGAAGTAGAGCAGCGTCGCGAGTGCCAACCAGCCGGTCCACAGGGCGGTGTAGAGCAACGATCCCGTCGGCGCGAGCGTGAACCCGCCCGTCACGATATAGACGACGTACACGAGCCAGATGTCCGAAGACCCCTGCGCGAGAGCCATCTCGTGGAAGACGTAGAGCGTCGCTCCCATGAGCAGGATCGAGTCGAGCACTGTCCCCAGGACCCGCTCCAGCATGTACTGCTTTCGAGCGAACACGAGGTAGGCGAGCAGGATGTCGTAGAGGATGCAGGCAACGCAGGCGGCCAGCACTGCCTCCCACCCGGGGATGCGCAAACTCTGGATCGGAATCGTCGCCATGACGACGGTTGCAATGCCTGCCCGGCGAATGACGTCCTGCTTCTGCGTCGCCTCTTCAGTTGGACCGAAGAGGATGCGAGCACTGTCGTTCAGCCGGCGCTGGACAGCGCGAAGCGCGCCGCCCCTTGCGGCCCGCTGCAAAGCAGAGTCCGTGCGGGTCTTCGAGTCCAGCATTGTCCATATCCATTTTCGGCGGGGCGAGGATGCCTGTAGAGGGCCCAGGTTGGCTACAGGAGTGCCTGTTGAAGCTAGGAGGTCTCAGATTCCGGGGGGCGGACCACCAGAAGCGCGTCCACCAAAGCCGCCACGAATCTGTCAGGTACGAGGTCGGGGGCGGTACCCTCCCGCCGGTACGCAAGCAGGGTGTCGAGATTCAGGACATAGTAGTTCCGCCGCCCCTCGCGCCGTCGCTCCACAATCCCCGCCTCTCGCAGGTCCTGGAGGGCGGCGTGTGTGGCACGCTCCGTGAGGCCCACGGCCATCGATATCTCCCGCACGGTCGAGCGCGGGTGCTGCATCACGTAAATCAGAATCAGGGCGTGACTGGTGAGAAAGCCCCAGCGTCGCATGCGAGGCTAGCTAGCTTCGGCGCGGCTCTGCGTTGCGACGCGCGCAAGACCTTGCAGCGTCGCATCGATGAGCTGTTGGGGGATCTCCATATCGGAGGCGCCCCACGGCCGGTGATTGGCCAGCGCCGCTGGGTCTACACGATTGATATTCTGACGCCCGAGACGCTCGGTGACGACAATACCGGCGCTCCGAAGGTCTTGGAGCACGGCATGCGCCGCCCGCTCAGTGATGCCCGTCGCCTGGGCGATCTCGCGGACAGTGGAATACGGGTCTCGCGCAATCTGGATGACAACGTGCGCATGATTGGTGAGGAAGCCCCAAGTTCTCACAACTGCACCTCAGGGGGTTGACAAAGACGTTTCATGCTTTATAATACAGGCATGATATCTCAGTATCGAGGCTTCATGTTCAGCCATTCACGGTATAAAGAGCATGATTGGTCGGGCATGACAATGGCAACATGTAAACACGGTCTGTCTTTTCCAGTCATGTAATCATATTCAGTAAGCGAGCTGCAGTCAACCCCCCGGCGGGATCTTGTAAGGGTCAGGGACGACTCGATGGGTTACAGCAGAGCTAACAAGACGTTTACCGGGCGCATTGCCGCATCGACGCTGCGCGGCAAGGGCGCTCGTTTTGTTTGCTTCCTTTCCACAGGAGGTGGTGGTGGGGTGGTGGTACGCGGCGGAGAAGCAGCGCCAGGTGCGGATGTTTTCGGTTCTGCGGGGAGCGAAGACTCTGCTAACCGGCGCTGGACTCCCGGGGGCGGTTCGTGGGAGCGAACCGGCCCCCCGTAGCTCACTGACGCCGGCCTAGCCTAGCCGGCGTCTAGTGTCCTCCTACTGGCAGCCCGTCGACGCCCGCCCGTCGGCGGGCTGTGGCGTTACAGACAGCGTGCGGATAGCAGATCCTGAGTAGTTCGTTGCCGGAAGTATATTGCCGGACATGTGCTGCTGAGTATCCCACGAAGTGAGGGAGTTGTCAATACCCAGGCTTTCGTCTGGTGCATCAAGCTCCGAATGGCCAGCCTTCAGCAGAGTGGTGAAAACCCAAGAACCAACGTTATTCGTTCCCACCCACCCGCCCAGCGGTGTTTGAGTGAATCTGGCGGGACACCCCCCAGGCCCCCCGGCAGGGGGCGCTGCCCCCTGCATCCCCGTTTTCAGCCCCTGCCACCTGCTGAGCCTCGTCCTACGCCCGCAACCGCTTGTCGCCGAATCGAGCAGTTGGCTACACTGATCTCACGTTCCCTCAGGAGAAAAACCCAGACGTGCCAATCTACGAGTACCTTTGCAAGAAGTGCCAGCATCAGTACGAAAGGCGCGAGGGCTTCGACGCCCCCGCGCTCCAGAAGTGCCCGAACTGCGGCGGCCGCGCCCAGCGCATGATCCACGCCGCTCCGATCGTATTCAAAGGCTCCGGCTTCTATATCACCGACAGCCGCAAGTCCGAGGCTGACTCGCAGGCCAAGGTCGACGCTAAGCCTGACTCCAAGGCCGACTCGTCGGCGAAGAAAGACGGCAAGTCGACTAAGGACAGCAAGCCAGCCAACGAAGGCAAGTCGAGCAAAGACACCAAGCCCGCCCCCGCCGATTCGTCCGCCGCATCCAGCTAACCGCATCTCATGCGCGCCGTCTTGCAGCGCGTCACCCGCGCCTCCGTCAGCGTCGATGGCGAGGTTCTCGCATCGATTGGCCCCGGTCTGGTCGTGCTCGTCGCCGTGGCGATAGGCGACACGCCTGAGGGCGCGCAGCGCCTCGCCCGAAAGACGGCCGAGCTGCGTATTTTTGCGGCCGGCGATAATAGGTTCGAAGGATCGCTGCTGGATACGGGCGGCGTGGCGCTGGTGGTCAGCCAGTTCACGCTCCTCGCCGATGTGCGCAAGGGACGCCGGCCCAGCTTTGCGAACGCCGCCGCGCCTGACGTCGCGTCGCAGCTCGTCGACGCGTTCGCCGCCGCGCTGCGCGAGCTCGGCGTCTCGGTGGCCGAGGGGCGGTTCGGCGCGCACATGGTCGTCGAGCTGGAGAACGACGGGCCGGTGACGATCGTCCTCGATACGGCGGACCTGGACCGTCCGCGGCGGAGCTAGCGCGGCAGCACGCGCAGCGTGCCCACCATCCCATACGCCTCGTGGCCGGGCAGGTGACAGATGTAGGCGTAGTCGCCCGGCTGATCGAACACCACCGTGGTGACCCGCTCCGAGAACGACGGGATCGTCACCTCAGTCGGTATCTGGTCGTGATACGGCTCGGTCCCTGTGCGATGCCGTTCATGCATCGCCGCGTCGCCAACCATCCACTCGTGCGCGATGGGATCGTCGTTGCGCAGCGTAATCGTGATCGGCTTGCCCGCGGTCGCCGTGATGAGCTCGGGCTCGAAGCGCGAGTAGTGGATTGCGACGGTGGCGTCCGCGCTGGCCTTTTCGCTGCACGCGCTCGCGCTAAGCGTCAAGACGCCTCCGATCAGCACCAGCGCTATGAGCGATAGCTTCACGCCTGTCGAACTCCCGGCAAGCGGACCCGCCTCGCAGCCAGCGCGATGATCAGCGCGAGCAAGGCTACGCTCAACAGCGGGACGAGCGACCGAGCGATTCCCGTGCTGTCCGGCGTGACCGGGAGCTGCAGGCCCGCCGCGACTGGCGAAGGGCTATCGTTGCCCGTGGTGTCCACCGCAAGGTCGAAGCTCAGGTCCTCGGCAGCGCTGTCGATCTGGAGCTTGGTTAGCCACGCCGACTCCGGCACCCAGGCCATCCCCTCGTCGGCACGCAGGTCATCGAGAAGGAGCGATGTCGCCGGTTCGCTGTGCTCGAGCGTCATGTTCGCGCGCGGCGCGGGAAGGAGCGCCGGCTCGTCGTCGGTCAGGAGGAACACGTCCGCGTCGATGCGGTCGGACGCCTGCTTGCCGAGGCCGAGGATGCGCAGCGGCACCCACGGGTTCGTTGTCGGGATCGTGATATGCACCGGCGTTCCGTCACCGACCTGCTGGCCGCGCTCGGCCGCCGCTTCGCCGTCGAAGACCGCGGCGAGGAAGATCGGGCTGCGGCCGGCATAGAAGTCGAGCACTTCGGGAGCGTCCGGCGACAACCGGAACCCGTGTTGCTCCGCCCACGCAGCGACGTCCGGACCGCCGCCCTTGAGCACGGTGATGTCGAGCGCGTCTATGCGCGTCTCGAGCAAGACTTCGGCGTCGTACGTGGCGGAGCGGAGCGCGAGCCCGTTCGCGAACTCGTCAACCGGCGGCGCGGTCTCCTGCTGGAGGCGCTGCAGCGTCCACGCGCCGCCCCGTTCGACGTTGGACGGGACGCCGGGTAGCGGGATCAGCGTCCCGAACTCGCCTCCGCCGCCCTGGAACTGGAACGCCGTGACGTAGTGCTCGACGCCGTTCTGGTAGCCGGCGAGCGTTGTCGTGCGGCCCAGGTTCACTGCGCCGTTAGAGCCGATCAGTCCGGCGCAGGCGTCCGCCAAGGTTGGCTTCGCGAATATCGCGATCGTTCCTACGGCAAGAGCGGCAATCGTTGCGTTGAGAAGTCGTCGCATCGGAGTCCTCCGGGGGCAATGGCCCTGTGTCGGTAGGACGCCGGTGTGCCGGCTAATGTTCCGGCGCTCGTGGCGGGAGTGCATGGGAGTCGAACCCACCCCCCGATGGGCTACATCGGGGCAACGATTTTGAAGACCGCGGAGGCCACCGGGCCCCATCCACTCCCACCAGGGAGTCTACGGATCGTCTCGGCGCGTCAACAAGTCTGGATAGCTGGGCGCGACGGGCTGCTCTGCCTGGAGCGGGATCGAAGCGACGGACGCAGTCGATGCCGTCTCGGGCTGGAGTTGCTGCCGGCGCGAGCCGCCGGGCGGCCCGGCCTCCTGGTTGCGGAAGTGGAAGAAGAGCCAGACCGCCGCAGTCACAGCGGCGTACGCGACCACAAGGCCGACCACGGTCCGCACGCGCCCCTCGAGGAGCGCGTCGAACTCCTTGGCCTGCGGGTTGACGACAACCCAGCAGAAGATGAAGAGCGGCACAGCCATGAGCACGAGCCAGACGAGCCGGTTGAACGAGGCGATCTTCCAGCCGTCGTTGAAGCGGAGCGGTACCATCGCGAAGACAAGCCCCTCGATACCGCCGATGAAAATGAGCGCGGCGACCTCGGTCGGCACCTGACCCCAGGCGCCGGCGTCGCCCGTCGCGTCGCGTAGGGGGATCAGCAGCGCCCAGGCGCCCAGAGCCAGCGCCAGCAAGATCACTGCCGGCGCAGAGACCACCTGCCCCGCCTCGTGCCGCTCGAGCTCGGCCGGCGCCAGCATGACGCAGGACGCGACGAACCCGAAGATCACGGGCGCCTCGAAATGCGTGAGGCGTGCGAGCGTGACGAAGCCGATCGCGATCGCGATCGCCGCCGGGAAGACGCGGACGCCGGCATCGAAACGGAAGCGCTGTCGCGTAACGAGCGCCTCGCCGCCCTCGTAGACGTACGTCGCGATCGCGAGTGCGATGATCAAGCTCACGAATAACACGGCGCTGTGTTCGTTCCAGCCGGCGCTCGCGTCGCTGAACATGTAGATCAGCCCGGTAATGCCGATGACAATCGCCGGTGCGATGAGATAGCGCGTGACTGGCGCCGCTCCCAGTCCGCCTCCCCACGCGTCAGAGACGTCGACGGCCATGCGCTTGAACGGCGCCAGCAGCCGGTTCATGAAGTTGTTGAAGGACGTCCGGTTTTCGTCGATCGTCGAGTTGAAGAGCGTCGACGAGACGAGCAGCGTGATCAGCAAAATGAACGCCAGCAGCAGGTTTGTCGCGATGACCCGCGTGTCCGTCGAGATCTGATCGGGCGATAGGATCGCGCGCGTCGTGCGCGACTCGCCGGACAGCCCGCCGCCTGCCGGCCGCGCGACCTCGCCCCCGTCGGGTGGACTCGCCGGCGTGACCGCGCCGCCCAGGACCTCGGACTGTCGCGTGGGCGTAGGCGAGGGCCGCGCCGTCGGCTCAGGCGGAGCCGTCGCTGTGGCAGGCGGCGGCACGACGAGCCCCGCGCCGCTCACGATCGCCGGCGGCAACGTCGATGTCGGAGGGACCGGCGTGAACGTAAGCGTTGCTGTTGGCGGAATGCGGGTCGACGTGGGCGGGAGCGTACTCGTGGGTGTGCGCGTTCGTGTGGGAGTCGGCAGCAATGAAGTCGGCGTGCGCGTCGGCGGAACGGGCGTAGATGTAACGGTAGCCGGAACCGGGGTGGGTGTGTTCGTTGGTGGTACGGGGCTGGCGGTGTTCGTCGCCGGCGCTGACGTCGCCGTGCCGGTCGGAGGCGCGGCCGTCTGCGTGGCGGCCGCCGTTGGCGTATCGGTCGGAACGGGCGTGGCGGCCGGAGGCGGCGTCGGCGTCGCGGTCGGCGCAACGGCGAAGCTGGCGCCTTCGAGGAAGACGTTGCTGTCGTACGCGAAGTCGGTCGTGTCTGCAATCGCGAGCTTGATGTGATTCGTTTGGTTTGGGACGACGCCTGCTGTGCAGGTGAGCACGACGGTCAGGCCGTCCATCTCCGTGTTGATCTGCCCGCCGCCGTCGTCGAGGTCGTTGTTGACGTAGAGCTCCGGGTGCTCGGCCGGCTGCGTGCCGAAGGGGTTGCCGTTGTTGATCGTGTCGATGGAGACCGGCTCGTTGCCGACCTTGGCGCAGTTGGTCCCGTTGATGAAGAAGCCGAAGACGTCGTTGAACGACTGGTGCACAAACTCGTTGTATTCCTCCGAGCTGAAGACGTAGCGGAACTGGATCGTTTCACCCGGAGGGACGAAGTCGAACTCCAGCACCGTAGCGTCTCCGGTCACGTTCGGCGCCACGATCGCGTCCAGGTCGGGGTCGCCCGATTGGTCGTTCGCCCAGCTCGTCTCATCGAGTACGTTCGGCCCGACAACGTAGTTCGGGTCGCCGGTGCTGAGCACAATCCCCTCGTCGAAGCCAAGAATGCCGTTGCCGCCCGCGAACAGGCCGGCGGCGGAGTAGGAACCGGTATAGGTGATGTTGAAGTAGTCGATCTGCCCCTGGCCGGCGACGCCAGAGATTTGTGGCGGTGGATAGCCGAGGAGCGACTCGACGAGGTCCTGAGGAGAGACCTGCTCGGTCGACATCGTGGTCACGGTGAGACCTTGCGTCCCGGAGAAGCCAGGCGTCGTGCGCAAGACGACGAAGCCGGCCGCTGCGACCACCGCAGCCACCAGCGCGATCCTGCGCCAGCGAAAGAGAGCCCACCCCGCCGTCATGTCACCCCGTTCCTGCCTGCCGGGCCGCAGTACGCCGCCCGGTAGCACACGGCCTCGCCGGCCCGTTGGGCCTGCGAGGCTGCGCCTAGTATACGCGACGAACCGGCCTCCCGACTAGCCGCCTCGAATACTGGGCTTAGGGACTGTTACGGCCCGGCCTGGCCGGCGAGCGGCGTCGCGTTGCTGCGGAAGTGGAAGTACGCCCACGTTACAAAGACGGACGCGGCGTAGGTGGCGACGATGCAGACGATGAAGAGCACGCGCCCCTGGAGGAGAGCATCGAGGGCGACTGCCTGAGGATTGAGGACCACCCAGCTAAAGAGGAAGGCCGGGATGCCAAACAGCGGCAGCCAGACGATGCGCCGCCAGCGGTAGACCTTGCCGCCGTCGCTGAAGTTGAGCGGGATCATCGTGAAGAGGAGGCCCTCGATGCTGCCGACGAAGAGCGCGGCGGCCGTCTCCGACGGCACGTGCGCGGCCCACCCGCTGCTGTCGCCCGCGGCGTCGCGCAGCGGCCCGACGAGAGCCCACGCCCCGACGCTGAGCCCGAGGAGAAGGACCGCGGGTACCGCGATAGCGACGCCGGACTGCCGGTGATCGAGCTGGGCGCCTCCGAGCACGGTAGCCGACGCGATGAAGCCGTACATCACGGGCGCCGGGAAGTTGACGGCGCGTGACACCAGCACGAAAAACGCGGCGATGCCGATGGCAAACGGTACGACGCGCACGGCCGCCGGTACCTGAAACGCCCTGTGCGTGACGAGCGCCTCGCCGCCCTCATAGACATAGGTAGTGATGGCGATGCCGATGAAGAAGGCTGCGAAGAGCACCAACGTTCCCTCATTCGCGCCGACATGGGGGTTGGACAGCGTGTAGATCAGCGCGCTTGCGATCAGCATCAGGACCGGGGCGATGAAGCCCCCGAATCCAGCAGGGAGGCCGTCGCCGATGGAGCCGACGAAGCCAAACAGCCGGCGGAACGGCGCGGTGATACCGGCAACGACGCCTTCGACTTCACGGGCATGTTCGCTCATCGTGTCGTTGAACAGCGTCGAGCTCCACAGGAGCGTGAGGAGCAAGATGATCGCGAGCAGGAGGTTGGTGCCGATCACTTTCCAGTTGGTGGAGAGCTGGCCGGGTGTGTGAAGGGCTCCCAGCGGGTCCGCCAGCTCAAAGCTGCCGGCTCCGCCCACGACGTTCGCGCCACCGTCCGGTGGAGGCGGCTCGTTCGTCGGCTGGGTACTTCCGAGGACCGCCGAAACGCGCGTCGGCGTCGGCGTAGGCTGTTGCGTCGGCGGGGAGGCCGGCGCGAACGCCGCCGCGCCGCCTCCGCCCTGCTCCGGCGTGGCCGTGTCGGGCGGCGCGAGCGCGACCGGCGTGTCCGTAGCGGTCGGTGGCGGTGGCGTGTCGGTGAACGTGGGCGTCGGCGTGCGCGTCGGCGTGTGTGTTGGCGTCCTCGTCGGCGTCGACGTGAATGTGGGGGTGTTGGTCGGGGTAGCGGTCGGGGTGCTTGTTGATGTGAACGTCGGCGTCGCGGTGGGCGTGGACGTTGGCGTGTCGGTCGGCGTGTGAGTCGGCGTAGGCGTGCTCGTCGGTGTCGCGGTGGACGTGGACGTGAACGTAGGCGTGACGGTAGGGGTGAACGTCGGCGTTACGGTGGCCGGGAGCGGCGTCGAGGTTTCGGTTGCCGGTAGTACGGGCGTAGGCGTGCTCGTCGGCCGGGGCGTGTTGGTGGGTGGGCGCGGGGTGCGCGTCGGCGTGTTCGTCGGACACGTCGGGCCACCCTGGACCTGCGGCCCGCCGAGGATGATGAAGCACGGCGTGTTGGTCGGCGTTGGCGTGCGCGTCGGCGTCTCGGTCGGCGGCATCGTGACGTTGACGCAGACCTCGGGGGTGTTCGCGCCGGCGTTCGTGAACACGGACGCTTCGTTGCAGTACTCACCGGGCGCGTCCGAAACGCGGACGCGGAAGTGGAGCGAGACCGTCTCGCCGGCGGGAGCGTTAAACTCCCCGAACCAGTAGAAAGCGCCGTCCTCAGTCGGATCGCTCTCCGTCGCGCCGCTCGTCGTGCCCTCCTTGATCGCGAACCCCTCCGGCAGGTAGTCGACGAAGCCGCTGAAGGAGACGTCGAAGTCGTTGGGGTTGAAGACGGTGATCGTGAAGCCGTTCTGGCCGTTGATCAGCGTCTCCGGGTCGTCGGCTTCCTTGGAGACCTCAAGCGGCGCGGGCGTTGACTCTTCGGTCGGCGTCGGCGTGTCTGCCGGTAGCTCTTCGGTGGGAGTTGGTGTGTCGATAGGGCAGATGCGGAAGTCGCACGGCCCGTCGGTGGGCGTCTCGGTGGGCGGGTCGTCGGTCGGAGTCGGTGGGCCGGGGATAAGCTCTCCGGCAGCGCCGCCGCTCGGCGGGCTGCCCGGGCCGGACAGGCCGAGGTCGGCGCGCGCGACGGCGAGCAGCAGCGCGGCCATCGCGAGGGCGACGACGAGTGCTAGGCGGCTACGAACGAAGAGGCTCCCCACTCAGACCCCCGCTGTCGAACCCAACGCCATGGTGGCCGCCATATAACAGCGGCCCGGCACACGCCGGGTTCCAGCGCAGTATACGGTTCGGCTTCCGCCCGCAGCCACGCCTTGTGTGAGATCCAGGTTACAGAAAGGTTAGAAGGGCTACGCGCGGAACGTCGAGGCCCGCTCTCGATAGTGAAAGTAGACCCACGTGAGGACCGCTGATGCGCCGTACGCCGCAACAATGCAGACGATGAAGAGGACGCGCCCCTGGAGGAGGGCGTCGAGGGCGGCGGCCTGCGGATTGAGGACGACCCATGCGAAGAGGAACGCCGGGATGGCGAACAACGGCAACCAGACGGCACGATGCCAGCGGTAGATCTTCGCGCCATCGCTGAAGCTGAGCGGGATCATCGTGAAGAGCAGCCCCTCGATGCCGCCGACGAAGAGGGCGGCGGCCGTCTCCGACGGCACGTGCGCGACCCAACTGTCGCTATCGCGAGCGGCGTCGCGCAGAGGGCCGACGAGTGACCACGAGCCGAGGCTGAGGGCGAGCAGGATGACGGCTGGCACGGTGATCGCGATGCCCGCCTGGCGGTGGTCGAGCTCGGCTGAGCCGAACACCGTCGCGGCCGCGATGAAGCCGTACATGACGGGCGCGGGGAAGTCGACCACGCGGGAGATAAGGACGAAGAACGCGGCGACGCCAATGGCGAACGGCACGACGCGCACGCCGGCGGGCACGTTGAACGCGCGGTGCATGACGAGCGCCTCGCCGCCTTCGTAGACATACGTTGTGACGGCGATCCCGATGAAGAAGGCGCCGAAGAGCACGAAGGTGCCCTCGTTCAAGCCAACGTCAGGGTTAGCCACCGTGTAGATGAGTGCGCTGGCAATCAGGACGAGGGCCGGCGACACGAGCGCACCGAGACCTGCGGGCAGCCCAGCGCCGATCGAACCGATCAGACCGAAGGACCGCTGGAATGGCGCGGCGACGCGGCCGAAGAAGCTGTGAAGCTCGCCGGAATTCTCGTTCATGACGTCGTTGAGGAGGGAGGAGCTCCAGAGGAGCACCAGGAGCAGCACGACGGCCAGGAGAATGTTGGTCCCGACGACGTCCCAGTCCGTCGAGAGCTGGCCCGGCGTGCGGACGGTGCCCAATGGGCCGGGCACCTCGAAGCCTCCGGTACCGCTGACGTTGGCGTCGCCATCGGGAGGCGGCCCGGTCGGCGGCGGTTGAGTCTCGCTGAGGACTTCTGACACGCGCGTCGACGTGGGCGGCGGCTGTTGCGTCGGCGCTGTGGTTGTGGTGGCGAGGAACGCGACCCCGCCGCCCTGCCCGTCGTCTGGGGTGTTGGTCGCGGTCGGCGTGAAGGTCTGACTAGCCGTCGGCGTAAGGGTGTTGGTGGCGGTGGGCGTGAAGGTGTGCGTGGCGGTGGGCGTGAAGGTGTGCGTGGCGGTGGGCGTGAAGGTGTGCGTGGCGG
>JBBDXS010000016.1:0-18732 GCA_040902195.1 Dehalococcoidia bacterium | reverse complement strand
TGCGACCAATACGCCGACGAATACTGCGACCAATACGCCAACGAACACGGCGACGAATACGCCAACGAACACGGCGACGCACACCAACACGCCGACGAACACGGCGACGAACACGCCGACGAATACGCCGACGAACACGCCAACGAATACGGCAACGAACACGCCAACAAACACGGCGACCAGCACGCCAACCAACACGGCGACCAACACGGCCACGAACACGCCGACCAACACGGCGACCAACACGCCGACCAATACGCCAACCAACACGGCGACCAACACGGCCACGAACACGCCGACTAATACGGCGACCAAGACAAATACGCCCGTGCCGCCAACGAACACTGCGACGCCGACCGATCCCGTAGCCGGCGTAACGTCGACGCCGGGTACGCCGACTGAGACGACGACGCCTCCGTCCGACCCGTCGATGCAGAAGCTGCCGCCGCTTCAGAACTTGTTCCTGACGCGCCAGGGCTCCAAAGTCCCGCCGCTTACCTGTGCAGCCGGCACTGACGTGGCTGTGCTCTCGGAGACGCTGAGCGTCCCGATCCCGGATCTTCCGGAGCCGAAGGGCGATGACTTCGACGGCGATACGGTTATCGATCGCCAGCAGCTCGGTGCGTTCGAGTTCGAAGTGCACTTCGATGAGGACAAGGTCTGTGTCAACCTCGTGCCCGGCCCGGCCGCTGCCGGCATGATCTGCGTCGTCGAGGACAAGGACTCGTCCGCGCTTGAGGGCGTTGCTCGCATCGGCTGTGTCACACAGGGCAAGACCGCTTTCCCTGACACCACCACCCCTGAGGGCCGCCACCTGGCCGACATCGTCGTTCGGCCTCAGCCTGACGAGTACTCATTCATCAAGCCAAACCAGGACAACGGTAACGTCGTCCATCTGAGCAACATCGCTTGTGAGCTAGGGGACCTTCAGGGCCACCCGATACCGATCTTCTCCTGTGATGACGCCGACGTCACGATGCGTTACCTGGAGGGAGACGTTGTGTCGGACTGCACCGTGAACGGACTGGACACCCAGGCAATCGCGTTCCGCTGGGGCGTTCAGAAGGGCCACCAGTTCTACGTAGACTTCATGAACGTGGAGCCGTCCGGTACGCAGGCCGACAGCGACATCGACATCAGCGACCTGCAGTTCATCTTCGGCCGGTTCGGCAGCTCGTGCGCCAACCCGTGGCCGGCGCAGGCTCCGGTGAACTCGCAGTCTTAAAGGAGAGCGCTGGCAGCGGGTTACGCTCTCGCACCGAACCCAAGGCAGATGTCGGCGCGTCGAGCGTGACTTGACCCTAGTGATGGGTGCGACTAGGATGGGCCAGTATGAGCGACACCGCTCGGGCAATACGAGCGAGGAACGTGCCCCGCTACGCGCAGATTTCAAGGACGTTTTAGGGGCGTTGGCGGGTTGTTATGGGCCTCAGTCAACTGGCATGGATGCTTCTCGTTCTCCTAGCTTGACGTCAAGTGCAGTTCCTGCAAGAATCTCCCAATGCCTAACGGAGGCGGCCCGGGCGAGGATCCCCCGTGGTCGGACGAAACGCCTAAGAAGGCCCCAGATTTCTGGGGCTATGAACGCGAGTTGCGCACGGCCCTATTTCTTGCCAGGTCTGTCCTGAAGATGGCCATCATCTTCGGCTATCCAGGTGGAGGGAAGAGTTCTGTCGCAAGACGAGTCGCGTGGGACCTTCGCGCAGAGAACGGCGGTAAGGCGTGGCCGGTTCTCCGCATTCGATGTGAAAAAATCCGGACAATGCCAGAGGAAGAAGCTCGTGAGCGTCTCGCTCAGATCTCTACCGTCGTCTCGTCCCGAGGCAATCCGCAAATCGTGGTGCTCGACGAGTTGGACGGGATCGCGCCTGAGCATTCGAGGCGCAGCCTAGCGTGCTGGTGGGTGATTGATCTTGTGAAGGATCTAAAGGACCATCCGCGCGGCGTGTTCCTGATCGCTGCGACAAACCACCCGATGCGGATCGACGCAACCATCTTCAGCGAGATGGGGCGCCTGCTGGACATCCCGCCTCCAGAGGACGACACTTTACTCCCTCTTCTCAAAGAGCACCTCAACCAAAACAAGGCAGCGGCGAAGGCGATTCTCAACGCGTATCGTGGGTTGGCCAAGGGACGAGTCATCATGACCCGCCCCCTCCACGATGCTCTCTTGGAGTTCGGCGCGCGCGTCGTCGGATGGAAAGCCTGGGATGCCGCTAAAATCGCCGGATCTCTACATCCCCTTGGAGTGCAGGATGATATCGGGCGCTTCAACAAATGGAAAGAGGAGAACGCATTAGCGCTGCAGGCGTCAAGCGGCCTCAAGGCGCTTGCGCAAGAGACGGCCGCGAAGAAGGCGGTGCCGCAATGACAAAGGCCGCAGTCCGTCTCTTTGTTGCAAGAACGCAGCCATTTGAGGACTTCTTGCTGTTCGATCAAGGACGCGAGCTAGTCGCGGCTCAGGCCTTTGTCGATGCTGCCCTCAAGGGTGCCGATTCGCGCTCGCTCATTGCTGTTAGCTATCCGGCGAACGGCAAGCGTGCGCTTCTCCAGGGTGTGTGCAACCGCCTCTCCATGAAGAACTTGAACGTCCTCTGGGTTGACGCCCGGGAGCTAATGCTTCATCTAAGGGACCAGCGACGAGAAGAAGCGAATGCTCTGGGCAGATTTGTATTGTCCGAGGCCTTCCGACCCCTAGTTGTGGCCATCGACGATGTAGACACATTAGAACGGGCGGCATTCGTCGACGATGTGGACACGTTAGAATCGCAGACATCCAGCGAGGATGTGGAGCCCACCGAGCTGTTGAAGCGCATCGCGAGAGGCCTTCCCAATGTCGTTGTGCTCGCGTCTGCTGAAGGACCGGGCCGTGCCCTTGAACTGCTGCCCGGGAGTACCTTGATCTACTTCGGATGGCCCGACAAGGACAGGATGAGCGAGCTTCTTGCAGATATGAAGCTTCCTAACCATGCCAAGGTAGCCGAGGGTTTGGTCAGGATTGAGAAAGGCCTCAAAGCACGTTTCACGACAAGCAGCCTCGTTGGTGCCGTTCGCGAAGCGCAGGGTCTCTACACGCAACAGGAGCTCAACGACCTTAACCCGGTTAAACTGGCGGATTACTTGAGCCATTTCTGCAGCCCCACACCCGAAGCAGCGGTGTCAGCCTATGAATCCGAAAACGAGAAGTATAGGCTGGAGGCATCGCGTTTCCTCAAGGGGTCGGACGCATAACCATCTCCCACCCGGGCGGGAAGCGAAAGAGCCGAGCGCTTGCGCTCGGCTCTTGTACGTGTGGCGGGAGTGTGAAGGGCTAGGCGGAATCGAGCTGAGGCGGCTCCTCGGCGTCGTCCGCCTCGACATCATCCGGCGGGTCCTGGGGAACGATGTGGCCGCTGCGGCTCAGCATGAGCGGGTGCTGCCGGTTGTGGATCGACTCGCCGGTGACGACGCACTTCTTGACGTCGGAGCGGGACGGGATCTCGTACATAACGTCGAGCAGCGTGTCCTCCAGGACGGTGCGCAAGCCGCGCGCGCCGGTGCGGTGCTTGATGGCGTCCTGGGCGGCGGCGTCGAGCGCATCGTCTGTGAAGCTGAGCTCCACGTTGTCCATCGCGAAGAAGCGCTGGAACTGCTTGATGAGCGCGTTCCTCGGCTCCGTCAGGATGCGGCGCAACTCGTCCGTGCCCAGGGCCTCCAGGCTGACGCAGAGGGGCAGCCGGCCGACGAACTCGGGGATGAGCCCATACTGGAGCAGGTCGTCGTGCGTGACGTGCTTCAGCAGCTCATCGACGCGGTCCTGGCCGCGCTTCTTGTCGTAGTCAGCCCTAAAGCCCATCGAGCGCTGGTTGGCAGCCAACCGGCGCTCGACGATGCGATCGAGGCTCTCGAAGGCGCCGCCGCAGATGAACAGGATGCTGGCCGTATTGATCTGGATGAAGTCCTGGTGCGGGTGCTTGCGGCCGCCCTGGGGCGGCACGTTTGCGACCGTGCCCTCGATGATCTTCAGGAGCGCCTGCTGGACGCCCTCGCCCGAAACGTCTCGGGTGATCGAGGGGTTGTCGCCCTTGCGCGCGATCTTGTCGATCTCGTCGATGTAGACGATGCCACGCTCGGCGCGCTGGATGTCGAAGTCGGCGGCCTGGATCAGGTGGAGGAGGATGTTCTCCACGTCCTCGCCCACGTAGCCGGCCTCGGTGAGGGCTGTCGCGTCAGCGATGGTGAAGGGCACATCGAGGATGCGCGCGAGAGTTCGAGCCAGGTGCGTCTTGCCGCTGCCTGTCGGGCCGAGGAGCAGGATGTTGCTCTTCTCCAGCTCAATGTCTTCGCCGACGGCGGTCGTGGCGTTGACGCGCTTATAGTGGTTGTAGACCGCGACCGAGAGCACCTTCTTGGCTTGCTCCTGGCCGATGACGTACTGGCTGAGCTGCTCTTGGATTTCCTTCGGAGGCGGGACGCGCTGGCTGGCCGTCTTGGGCCGAATCGCTCCGGAGACCTCTTCGTCGATGATCTCCCGGCAGAGCTCGACGCACTCATCGCAAATGTAGACCGCCCCGGGCCCGGCGATAAGACGCTTGACCTGCTCCTGGTTCTTTCCGCAGAACGAGCAATGGTACTGGACTCGGCCGCTACGGCTACTCGTCATCTCTTCCCCGGCCCCTCTCTAACAATCCTAAACGCTACTTGTCGTCGGTTCGTGCCAGGATCTCGTCGATTATGCCATATTCCTTGGCTTGTTCGGCGTTCATGAAGAAGTCCCGGTCGAAATCGCGCCGGATGCGCTCTTCGGCCTGACCGGTGTGCTTTACGAGAATGCCCCGGATGATGTCGTTTTCACGCAGGAGCTCCTTCGCCCAGATCTCCACGTCGGAGGCCTGTCCTCGCGCGCCACCCAGCGCCTGGTGCATGTGGATGGTGGCGTTGGGCATTGCGTAGCGCTTGCCGGGGGCGCCGGCGGTCAGCAGGATGGTGGCCATGCTGGCCGTGGTGCCCACGCAGTAGGTCGCCACGTCCGCGCGAATGAGCTGCATCGTGTCGTAGATCGCCAGGCCGGCCGGGATGACACCGCCGGGCGACTGGATGTACATCTGGATGTCCTTGTCCGGGTCCTCGCGGTCGAGGAAGAGGAGCTGGGCGATGATCAGGTTGGCAATCTGGTCGTCGATGCCGGTGCCCAGGAAAATGATGCGTTCTTTGAGCAGCAGCGAGTAGATGTCATAGGCGCGCTCTCCGCGCGGGCCGGTTTCGATCACCGAGGGGATGATCACGTTCTGGTTACTCTCCATCAGACTATTTGCTCCTTCATGGATGCAGGCAGCGCTGCCGGGCATCCCTGTCCGTGCTTATCCGTCCTGGGTGGCGCTTGCCTGTTCTTCTTCCGTCTCGCCTTCGCCCGAGGCGATAGCGACGAGACGGTCCAATGTCTTCTTTGTCGTCAGCGAGCGCCGCAGACTCTCCTTGGCGGCATCCGTCGAGAAGAGGCGGCGGATCTCATCCGCTTGCTCGCTGACGCCGGAGGTCAGGCGGTCAATTTCCTCCTGGATCTCCGGATCTTCTACGTGTATATCTTCGGCTTCGGCGACCTGGGACAACACCAGAGAGCGTAGGACTCGCTGTTCCGCTATCGGACGCAGCTCCGCTCGCACATCCTCCTCCGATCGGCCCATTCGCTGGAGGTAGCGTTCCAGCTGTTCGCGGGCCGTCGGGCCTCCCCGGGCCACCGGCCCACCGGCGCTCGACTGGTCGCGCAGGAGGCGGTCGACCTCTCGCTCGACCAGCACCGGCGGGTACTCGATGCTGGCTAGCTCAACGAGCTTGCCGATGACCTCGTCGTGGTAGTGGTGCTCAGCCTCCTGCTCCAGCGCCTCGCGCAGGTCGCTCTCAACTCGTGTGTGCAGGTCGGCCAAAGTAGCGAAGCTCTCGCCTACCTGGCGGGCGAACTCATCGTCGAGTTCAGGCAGGACTTCCTGCTTCGTTTCCCTGATGTGGACCTTGTAGTGGGCCTGCTTGCCTCGCAGCTCTTCCGTGGGGGCATCGTCCGGGACAGGGATATTGCAGGCGAACTCAGCACCCTTCCTTTTGCCGATAAGCGCTTCGGCAAAACCAGGGAGGGAGATGGGCCGTCCCTCGATGAGCTGAAACTCGACGTCCTCCTCGTGCACGAGGGGCTTGCCGTCGACCGTGCCGTCCACGTCGGCCCGGATGATGTCGTTCCAGGCGATAGGCCGGGCGACGGGCTCGTGGATCGCGTAGCGGTGGCGCAGGGTATCCAGGGCCTCCTGGACGCGCTCAGGGTCGACGGAGACGGCCTCTCGCGGGACCAGGAGCGCCTTGTACTCGCCCAGGTCGATAGTGGGCCGGATGGGCACCGTGAACTTGGCCACGAGGGGCTGGTGCGTCACGAGCTCGTAGCCGGCCTGGTCGATCGGGTCGATGCTCTCCTGCTCCAGCGCCTCCTTGTAGACCTCAGGCATGAGCCGGTCGATGGCCTCGTGAAGGATTGTCTCCTCGCCCAGGTGGCGCTCCAGGACCTCCCTGGGCGCCTTGCCGGGCCGGAAGCCGGGCACCCTCACCTTGGACGCCAGGCGCCGGTACGCGGAGTCCTTGGCCTTCTCGACGCGAGCGTCGTCGACCTCAATCTCCAGCAAGACCTGGCTCTCAGGTAGTCGTTCAGTAGAGACTTTCACTTGGGGATCCCCTACACGAAGTATATCAGTGCAGCCGCCGCTCAAGCGACCTAGCGCGCGCGGGGCGTGAGCACGTCGTTCAGGGCGTCTCCGAGCAGGTTGAAGGCGAAGATAAGTATGCCTACGACAACGGCGGGGAAGATGAGCAAGTAGGGATGGGCACGCAAGACGGGCTGGCTAACCGAGTCCGAGATGAGCGCGCCGAAGCTCGGTGTGGGCTCATGCACGCCGACGCCAAGGAACGTCAGGGCGATCTCGGAGCCGGCGATGGCTCCGAGCGAGGCCGAAACGCCGACGATGATGATCGGCGCGACGTTGGGGAGGAGGTGCGTGAAAAGGACGCGCCAGGTGCCGCCGCCCATCGATTGCGCAGCCAGGACGTAGTCCGTCTCGCGCAGAGCGAGGACCTGCGAGCGAATTACGCGCGCGCCTCCGACCCAGACGAAGAGCGACAACGCGGTGAAGATCAGGAAGTAGTCGGCGGAGCGCGGCGTGGCGAAGACGGCCTGGAGCCCCCACAGGACGAATTGCCCGAGAAGCCCCGCGAACAGGACGACGCCGCCGGCGCCTCGATCGCGATCGCCGCCCGAGAGGAGCGACGCGACGCCGGCGGCGACGGCGATCGAGAACACGGCCAGCAGCACGATGAACGCCGGGTCGCCCGTCGAGAGGCGGGCCTCGAGCCAGTTCGCCACGTCGTTCGCCTTGGGACGCAGCGTGGCGCCGATGAGGATCAGCATCGGCAGGCCGGGTAGGGAAGCGAAGACGTCGCCGGTGCGCATGATCGCGGTATCGACCTTGCCGCCGACATAGCCCGAAAGCAGGCCGAGGCCGACCGAGAGCACCAGACCTCCCGCCATGATCGTCGCCGCCGTCACGATGATCGTCGTGCGTGCGGACCAGATGACGCGCGAGAGCTGGTCGCGGCCGAGGCGGTCGGTGCCGAACGGGTGGCGCAGCGTCGGCCCCTCGAGCGTGCGGTTGAGGTCGTTTGTGCGGTAGTCGTAGGGTGCGATCAGCGGCGCGAACAGCCCGACCGCATAGAACGCGAAGATCGCGACGAGCGCGATGACGGCGAGCTTCTTACGCAGCAGCCGCCGCATCGCCAGACGCCACGGTCCCGCGATGGCCCGCTGCGGCACGGCGACTTCCTCGACCTGCTCGAACGCGGCTTGCATCACTGCCCCTGGCCGTCGAGCCGGATGCGCGGGTCGATGAACGTGTAGGCGATATCGACGACGATATTCACCATCACGAACGCGAAGGCGATGATCAGCACGAGCGCGAGGATGATGTCGTAGTCACGCCCGGTCGCGGCCTCATACGCCAGCGCGCCGATGCCGGGAATGCCCAGGATCGTCTCGGTGAAGAAGGCGCCTTCCAGCAGCGTGATCAGCGAGAGGCCGATCAGCGTTACGAGCGGCAGGAGCGAGTTGCGCGCGACGTGCCGCGTGACGACGGTCCACTCGCGCAAGCCCTTCGCGCGCGCGGTGCGCACGTAGTCCTCGCCCAGCACCGACAGCGTCGTCGCGCGGACGAGGCGTGCCACGCCGGCTACGCTGGGCAGCGACAGCGCGAGCGCGGGGAGGATGATGTGCTTGCTGAAGATGCCCAGCGATATTGTCTGGGGACCGACGTCGAGGTCGGGGCCGCCCCAGCCCGTCGCCGGCAGCCAGCCCAGCTTGACGACGAAGATGAGCACGAGGAAGGGTAGGGTGACGAGCACCGGGATCGATTGGAAGAAGAGGAACGAACCGATCGAGAACGGATCGAGCCAGGTGCCCTGCTTCAGCGCCGCGAAGAGACCCACCGTGGTCCCCAACGTAAACGCGATGATCAGCGCGACGATGCCCGGTTGCAGCGAGACCAGGATGCGCGGCCAGATGATCGTCCACACGTCAACGCCGCGGTACTTCGTGTAGCTCTCGCCGAAGTCGTGGTGGACGGCCACGTTCCACATGTAGTCGCCGTACTGCTGGTAGAAGGGATCGTTGAGGCCGTTCTGTTCTCGAAGGCGTTCCTCGGCCGCCGGCGTGACGCGCGGCCCGGCGAGGATATCGACATAGTCGCCAGGGCCGAAGCGCGTGATGCTAAACGCGAGAAACGAAACGAGAAAGAGGACGACCGGCGCCCACATGAGGCGCCGGATAACGTAACCGAGGAGGCCCTGCATGGCGGGCGGGCGCTACGGCGCGGGCTGGCCCAGCGTGATGAAGCGAAGCCGCTCGACCACTGCGGACGGTACCAGGTAGTTCTGGACGTACGGCTTGACCAGCAGGTGGTAGCGGTCGTGGAAGAGCGGGAACCACGGGACATCGTCCAGGATGATCTGCTCGGCCTGCTGGTAGAGCTGAATGCGCTGCTGCTGGTCGGTCTGCTTGAGCGCATCGCGCAGGAGCGTGTCGACCTCCGGGTTGTTGTAGAAGGTGTCGTTGTTCGCGCTCTCGCTGTCGAAGTGCAGGTTGAACAGGTTCTCTTCGTCCGGATAGTCCATGATCCAGCCGAGGATGAAGGCCTGGTACTTGCCGGACGCAACGTCCTGGAAGAACGTCGCCGACTCGGCCTGCTGGATCTCGACGTCGACGCCCAGGTTCTCGCGCCACATGTCGATGATGGCGACGGTGCCCGGCCCTGACGTCGCGCCCGTGCCGCTCTCGGCGAACACGATGGGCGGCAGGCCATCGGCGCCGCCGTACGTCGAGTCCTCGAGGAGCTGACGGGCGCGCTCAGCGTCGAACTGCGGCGCCTGCGCGTTCGGGTTGTAGGCCGGCATGCCGGGGATATCGATACTGTTCGCGACGGGGACTGCGCCCTTGAAGATCGCAGACGCGATCTGCTCCTTATCGATCGCCATCGCGAACGCCTGGCGGACGAGCGGGTCACTAAACGGCTCCGAGTTCGTGTTGAAGCCGAGGTAGTCGAGCGCAAGACGCTCGCCGCTGCGATAGTCGGCGTTGAGGTCCTCCGCAGGGTCCTGCACCCGCCCGAGGTCATCGAGCGCGACGCCGGCGACGTCGATCTCGCCCGACTCGTAGAGCGTGATGCTGTTGCCGGTAAGGAGATAGCGGACGCTTTTCACGCTGGGCGCGCCGAGATGGTAGTTCTCGTTCGCCTTGAGGACGATGCGCTCGCCGAGTCGCCATTCGTCCAGCTCAAACGCGCCGGTGCCGTTCGGGTGGCGCGTCCAGTTGTCGTCCCGCTCGACCTGCGTCCTGTCGACGACGAAGGCGGTCGGGTAGGTGAGCTTGTACAGGAACGATGGCAGGTCGGTCTCGATCGTGATGGTAACCGTCGTTGCGTCGACGGCCTGGATGCCGCTGATCTCTTCGGCGTCGCCGTTCAGCTTCTCATCGAAGCCGACGATGTCGCCGAGGAAGAACTGCGAGACGAGCGACTGCGTAGCAGGGTCGGCGGCGCGCTCGATGGAGAACTTCACATCATCGGCCGTCACGGGCTTGTTGTCGTGGAAGAGGAGCCCCGGGCGCAACCGGAACGTGTAGGTCACTGTGCCGTCGGCGTTAACGACCTTACCGCCGTTCTCCACGGTCGGGAGCTCGGTGGCCAGGTCGGCCTGGATGTTGAGATCGGGATCGAGCGTCACCAGGCCATCGAAAATCTCGACGATGTAGACAGCTGAGCTTGCGTCCTGCGCGATGGCGGGATCGAGCGTGATCGGCTCCGCGCCGACAAGGCGTAGCTCGCCCTCCACTTTGGGGTCGCTGCTGTCGTTACTGTCTCCTCCGGTGGCGACGAGGACGACGACGAGGACGCCCACCGCGACGACGAGCGTCGCGAGGATGCCGGAGATAACGAGAACAGCTCGATTCATCGTTTGATACGCCTTCGGACGATGGTATCAGACGGCAGGTTGAGCCTCAAACGGCTCCTCAGGCACGGCCTCTTCGGGCAGGCCGAAGCGGAGCGCCGCGAGCGGGAGCGCGGCCAGCAGCGCCGCGATGGGCATCATGGGCGCGTGGAAGCGCGGGTCGCCGAAGAAGACGAGGTGGACGGCCGTCCAGTACAGCACGAGCGAGATCAATAACAGGCGGCCGGGATCGCGGAGCGAAAACCACAGCGGCACGCCGAGCAGCAGCACGCCCGCGATCGTAAAGTAGTAGACGTTCGAGAGCGTGAGGAGGAAATCGCGCGTGGGCGCGCTGAGGAACTCCTGACCGCCGTGGCCTTCGTTCCAGCGCAGGCCCTCCTCATCGTTGTAGTAGAGCCAGAAGAGCTTTTTGAACGGCAGCGCCAGCTCCTCGCGCGGATGGCTGAGCGCGTACGTGACGCCCTTACGGAAGCCCTCGTTGTTTGCGCGCACCTCGCGACCGACGCTATCGAGCTCGGGGTGGCTGAAGACGAGCTCGTCGCCGCCTGTCGGGCCGTAGTCGCCTCGCGCCGATTCGTGGTGGCCGATCCAGAAGTCGATGCCCGCGTTGGTCGAGATCAGCACCGGCGCGCGCATTTCGATGGAGTTTCGGATGCTCCACGGCGCAACGATCAGCGCCATGCCGAGCGCGAGCGCGACGACGCCGTCCGCGATGCCGCTCCTATCGATGCGACAGCGCCACCAGAACGGGATGAGCACGAGCGGCAGTAGGAGCGCCTGGCCGCGGATCAAGCTGGCGAAGCCGAGCACCGCTCCCGCCGCGAGAAGCCATCGGAGGTCGCGCCGGCCGTCGCGCAGGCTCTGCGCCTCGATGATGAGCATGAGCACGCCGAGCAGCGCGAAGAACGTGAACGCGACCTCGGAGGTGGTGACAGCGGTGAAGAAGATGAGGCTAGGGAAGAGCGCCGTGATCGCCGCGGCGATCAGCGCAGGCCGCGTCCCGAACAGGCGCAGGCCGATCAGATAGACGAGACCGACCGTCGCCGTGCCGAGCAGCGCGTTGATCGTCTGCGCGACCTCGATGTGCTGGCCGAACAATAGGTAGCCGCCCGCGAGCAGTAGCGAGTAGCCCGGCGGCCAAAAGGCCGTCGGGTCGCCGGTGAGGTGGATGTAGCCAAGGCCGCCGGCCAGGCTGCGCGCCGCCATGTCGTAGCGGTACGCGTCGTCGTCGGGTGTGGGCTGCCACTGCGAGATAGCGATCCACAGGATGCGGACAGTGAAGGACAGAGCGAGGATGAGGGTGAGCGTGCCGGCGCGCGTCCGCAGACCCGCGAAGGGTAGGGGTGCGCTCCGCATCCGGAGCGCACTGCTCGAAAGATCGGCGATATCGAGTCGCACGCGCGGCTCCCACGCCAATCCCCTCCCGCGGACACAAGGATAGCGGATGCGCGGGGCCTGGGACAGGGGACGGCGTCGAGGTGCCAGGCTGTCGCCTGAGGCGACTCTACGACAAGCCTGGCCTGCGGTAAGAGGAAGAGGGCAGGCGAATGACCTGCCCTCTTGTACGTGCTTGGCTTGCGGGAGCTACGCCAGCGCGGGCTGCTCCGAGGCGTTTTTCAGGATCAGCTCGCCGCCCTCAACGTCGATGAGGACGCGGTCGCCTTCGTGGAAGCGCTCGCTGAGGAGCGCGTCCGAGAGGCGGTCCTCGATCTCGTCCTGGATGACACGGCGGAGCGGGCGCGCGCCGAACACCATGTCGTAGCCCTTCTCGCCAATCCAGTCCTTGCAGGTGTCGGTCACTTCCATCGTGACGCCCTTGAGCACGAGCTGCTGTTCCACTTCCTTGAGCTGGAGCTCCACGATCTGCCGGATGTCCTCGCGGCGAAGGGCGTGGAAGACCACCTGCCCGTCGATACGGTTCAGGAACTCGGGCCGGAAGACGCGCTTGAGCTCTTCCAGGACCTTGTCCTTCATCTTCTTGTACTGATCGTCGGCGGTTTGACTCCCCTCCGTCTTTACGGAGAAGCCGAGCCCGCCTTCCTTGCGGATGAGGTCGGAGCCAACGTTGGAGGTCATCACGATGATCGTGTTGCGAAAGTCCACCTTGCGGCCCTTCGCATCGGTCAGGTGACCGTCATCGAAGATCTGGAGGAGCGTGTTGAACACGTCCGGGTGCGCCTTCTCGATCTCGTCGAGGAGGACCAGGCAGTAGGACTTGCGGCGAACGGCATCGGTAAGCTGGCCGCCGTCGTCGTAACCGATGTAGCCGGGAGGGGCTCCTACGAGTCGCGAGACGTTGTGCTTCTCCATGAACTCGGACATGTCGAGCCGGATCATGGAGTCCTGGCTGCCGAACATGAACTCCGAGAGCACACGCGGCAGGTACGTCTTGCCGACACCCGTGGGGCCGAGGAACATGAACACACCGATCGGGCGGCGCGGGTCCTTTAGCCCGGCGCGAGAGCGTCGTACAGCTTTCGAGACAGCGACGATCGCTTCGTCCTGGCCGATGACCTTCGCGTGGAGAGCCTCCTCCATGTGGATGAGCCGCGCCTGCTCCTCGCCCGTGATGCGCGAGACGGGGATGCCGGTCCACATGCTCACCACGTCGGCGATGTCTTCCTCGGTAACGACGGGCGGCCCCACGCCGTCCTCGGCCGGGCCGAGCTCTTGCTCGAGCACGTCGATCTTCTCCTGCAGCTTGACCTCGCGGTCGCGCAGGTCGGCGGCGTACTCGTACTGTTGCGCGCCGATTGCCTGGTCCTTCTCCTTGCGGAGACTTTCCAGACCGCGCTGGGCCTCTTTGATCGGCGGCGGCATTGCGGAGCGCTTGATGCGCACGCGCGAGGACGCCTCGTCGACGAGGTCGATGGCCTTGTCTGGCAGGAAGCGGTCGGCAACGTAGCGCGACGCGAGCTCTGCGGCTGCGCGTAGCGCCTCGTCGCTGATGGTCAGCTTGTGGTGCTCCTCGTAGCGCTCCTTGATGCCGCGGAGGATCTCGATCGTCTCCTCCACGGACGGCTCTTCGACAAGCACGGGCTGGAGACGGCGCTCCAGTGCGGCGTCCTTCTCGATGTACTTGCGGTAGTCATCGAGCGTCGTTGCGCCGATGCACTGCAGCTCGCCGCGTGCGAGCGACGGCTTGAGGATGTTCGCGGCGTCGACCGCGCCTTCTGCGGCGCCGGCGCCGACAATCATGTGCATCTCATCGATGAAGAGCACGCAGTTGCCGGCGTTCTTCAGCTCTTCGATGACCTTCTTGAGGCGCTCCTCGAACTCGCCGCGGTACTTCGTGCCGGCAACCAGCCCGCCGATGTCCAGCGTGACCAGTCGCTTGCCCTGGAGCGTCTCCGGCACGTCGCCGGCGACGATGCGATGGGCGAGACCCTCGGCGATAGCGGTCTTGCCGACGCCGGGCTCGCCGATGAGCACCGGGTTGTTCTTTGTCCGGCGCGAGAGGATCTGGATCATGCGCTCGATCTCGCGCTCGCGGCCCACGATGGGGTCGAGCTTGCCCTGCCGGGATGCGGTGGTCAGGTCCATGCCGAGCTGGTCGACCGTCGGTGTGCGCGTCGAGGTGCGCGCGCCGGAGCCGGAGCTCTGCGGCATGCTCTGCGAGAGGATGCGCGTCGTCTCCGCGCGGACGCGCTCGAGGTTCACGCCGAGCGATTCGAGGACGCTGGCGGCGATCCCTTCGCCTTCACGCACGAGCCCGAGCAGGAGGTGTTCGGTACCGATGTAGTGGTGGCTGAGCCGGCGCGCTTCGTCGACGGCGAGCTCGATTACTTTCTTCGCGCGCGGCGTAAGACCGATCTCGCCGACGCTGGCGCGATCACCGCGCCCGATGATGAACTCAACGGCGGAGCGGACTTTGCTCAGCTCGACGCCAAGGTTAGAAAGCACCTTCGCGGCAACGCCATCGCCCTCGCGGACGAGGCCGAGCAGCAAGTGCTCCGTACCGATGTAGTTGTGGTTGAAACGCTGGGCTTCTTCCTGTGCCAGCGTGAGAACTCGGCGGGCGCGCTCGGTAAACTTGTCGAATCTATCAGCCATCAATCACTCCTAGATTCACCTTAGCATAGCGCGATCGGCCAAGTCCAGATTCGAGCGGCACTGCCGTTAGGATGGGGTGTTTGTCTCTTCTTCCTCCTCCACGGCGGACGTTTCGTCCGGTGCTGGAGCTTCCTGCTCCACCTGCGAGTCCATGGAGTTCTGCGCTTCGTGCGCGTCATCCGCGACGGTTGCCTCTGTTGTTACGTTATCGTCTTGTTCCTCCGTGGCTACGATCGGTTCGGCTTCTGTGGCCTGCTGTTCCGGCTCAACTTCTGCCTCCGTAGCTTGAGGTTCGGCTTCGCTGGCCTGCGCCTCCGGCTCGACAGAATCCTCACTCGCCGGCGATGCTTCTGCCGTAGCTTCGGACGTGCTGTCCTGCGCGGCCATCGGTTCTTCCCCTACGGCAGCTTCGGCAGGAGACGTGTCAAAGACCGGGCGTTCGCCGGCCAGCGAGTCTTCGCCGGCTTCGGAGGCCGGCATGGCGATGTCTGTAGTCTCGTCCTCGTCCGTACGGTCCGAAGGCGGTGGGATAGGACCCTCGCGCGCTTCGAACTCCTGCCGGATCGAGTCCGGCACGCTGATTACTTCGCCGCCTTCGCTGAAGACGTAGCCCATCGCCTCGCCTTCGTCGCGGGCGCGGCGCAGGCTCAGCCCGAGCCGGTGCCGGTCGCGTTCGATGCGCACGATCTTAAGCGGCAGGAGGTCGCCTTCGCGCGTCACCTCCTTCGGGTGTCCGATGCGCCGGTCGACCAGCTCCGAGACGTGAATCAGGCCCTCGACAGGGCCCTCGATGCGCGCGAACGCGCCGAACGTTACGAGCTTGGTGACAAGCCCGGTGACGACCTGCCCTTCGCGGAACTTGGAGACGACAGCCTCCCACTTCGAGGGGTTGGCGCGCCGCAAGCTCAGCGCGATCTTCTTGTTCTCAGGATCGATTTTCGTGATGTAAACGTCAACTTCGTCGCCGACGTTGAACAGCTCGGCAGGGGTCTTGTCACGCTCCCACGATAGCTCGGAGAGGTGCGCGAGGCCGTCGGCGCCGCCCAGGTCGACGAAGACGCCGAAGTTGCGCACGCTGCTGATCCGCCCGCGGCGGATGTCGCCCTCGTGCAGCTCCTCAATCAGCCGCTCCTTCTGCGCCATGCGCCACTCCTGCAGAGCAGCGCGCTCGGAGAGGATGACGCGGTTGCGACGGCGGTTGATCTCGATCACTTTCAGTCGCAGCTGCTTGCCGACAGCCTCGGCGAGGCTGCTCACGCCGCCGTCTTCGCGATTGCGGTCCGGCCGCACGCCGACGAGCTGCGAGAGCGGGACGAACGCGTTGACGCCCTCGACGTTGACGAGGAGGCCGCCCTTGTTGTGGCCCGTTACCGGCCCTTCAAACGTCTCGCCCGACTCGAAGCGTTCTTGCAAGACGTGCCAGCCGCGCTCGCCGCGCGCGCGATCGAGCGAGAGGAGGATCTGTCCCTCCGCCGCGTCGGGCTGCACGATGAAGACGAGGATCTTGGCGCCGGGCTGGATCTTGCTCTCGGCGTCCGGCGCGAATGACTGCATCTCGTTGCGCGGCACGACGCCCTCGGACTTCGCACCGATGTCGACAAGCAGGCCGTCGCGGTCCCATCCCATCGCGATGCCCTCGACGATGTCGCCACGCTGGGGCGACTTGAATTCGCTGCTTTCCTCCAACAGCGCGGCCATTTCGCCGCCGCCAGAGCTGCCCTGGCTGCTGCTGGTCTCTTCGTACTCGTTTGTCAAATCGGCTGGTCCTCCTTGTGTAGGGGATGCACCGGCCCATCCGGTGGAGGCGAGGAACGTTCCAGGAAAGGGCCGGGGTATCGCGGGGCATTCTAGCACAGCGCGTTCTGTCAATGAAAGCAAGGGCCGAATCAGGCGTGGTGGCATCTGCGCACGACCGCTCGCGCCGCAGGATTACCAGCGATCGCGGTGCAGAACGTCCTGGAGCGGGCGTCGCGGACGGGTCGTCGCGCTGCCCTGCGGCGCCTCGTCCGGCGCGCGCTGGCCGACGGATACGACGCCGACGGGCACGTGCTCCTGCGGTATGCCCAACAGCGTACGCACGCCGTCTTGATTCCACACGCCAACGAGGCTCGCTGAGAACCCTTCGTTCACAACGGCGAGCAGGAGCAGCATTATGCTGGCGCCCGCGTCGACGTACCAGAAGGGCACCTTCCAGAGCTCCTCTTCGTCTGTCCGATCGCGCACGTACTGCTTGTCCGGCTCGCGGTAGCGCGACTTGTAGATCTCCGCGCTCGCGCAGATAACGATGTGTGCGGGCGCCCGGGCGAGTTGCTGCGCGGCGTCTGCGTTGGTAGTCATAACTTGCGCGAACGCCCGGCGCGCTGCCTCGCCGGTAATCAGGACGAAGTCGACGCCCTGGCTGTAGCCGGCGCTGGGCGCGCGGCGGGCGGCGTCGATGATGCGCTCTAGTGTCTCGAGCGGGACGGGCTGGTCGCTGAACCGGCGCACCATGCGGCGCTTGCGAACGACGTCGAGGAAGTCCACGGCTAGAGCGCCGGCGCAGCGGACTGGTATTGTTCTTCCATCGGGCTCATGATGCCGATGTGGTTGCCATCCGGGTCGTCGATGATCGCGTAGCGAGCGCCCCAGAACGCATCGAATGGCTGCAGGTGGCCCGCGTAGCCGGCGGACGTCATCGCCGCGTAAAGGTCGTCCACCGCCGCGCGGGTAGGGAGGCTGTACACAAAGACCGCGGCGCTGGGGCCCGAGGGCTGCGTCCAGCCGGGGTCGAACGACTTGGTCATGGCGACGATGTCCAGCTCGAGCACGAAGCCGTTAGCCAGCGTTACGGCGACGTGATGGCCGGCATCGGTCGATGGCCAGACGGACGCTTCGGGGACCTCGAGGCCCAGCCCGCGGTAAAAGGCGAGGCTCGCGGACATGTCGCTGACGGTAAGGGACACGGCGGTGAGGGACGGGGCGTTTTCGGTCATGGCTACCTCCTTACAACGAACTGGCACGATCGGCTTGGCTGGGACCCCTAACTTGTTGATGGAGCTCCGTTGCGGATTGGCTCGTATTTCAGCTCTGCGATGTACGGCTCCACTAGTTCGAGCACAGCACAAACGGAGTGAAGTGGAACGGAAGTCCCGCGCCGGATTAGGAACTCACCCCTGGTAGGAAGGCGGTCTGAACGCCAGGCCTTGTCACCCCTGGAATACCACTCCACGGAAAACGGAGGAACTTGGGGTGGTAGCTCGATGACGCTTCCGACCTTGAACGCTAAAGCAAGGCCACGCCGACGAAACGGATTCGTCACTTTCATCAACTCCGGGTCAGGCATCGAATGCCACTCAGTTTCGGGGACATATCTGTAGTGAGTGGCCAGTCGGGTGCCGCGATGAACGTCAGGATCGCGCGCTCCGGCAGAGAACGAGCAGAGAGCATAGACGGGCCCGCGGCGGTCGGCCAAGATGTCCAGCCAGTCTCCCGCCGTTTGCGAGTAGGCGAACGACCAGAAGGTCCAGCCGAATCCTCCTCGCTGCGCTTCCATTCGAGGATCTCAATTTCCGTCAGACCCGTGTAAGGGCCGAACGGATGCCAGAATCCGACCTCAAAGTCTTCCCAGTTCAAGGAGTGCTCTTCCAAGATAACAGAAGGGCCCCGATATCGAGGCCCTTCTTCGTCGTCGTTGGTAGCGGGAGAGGGATTCGAACCCTCGACCTCCGGGTTATGAGCCCGACGAGCTACCGCTGCTCTATCCCGCGACGGCTTCGAGTAGTATAGCAGCCAGCTGGCTGCGGGTACAAACTGAACAGCGATAATCCATGCACGCGTAGTGCGAGCGCAATACTGTAGATCAAGCCCTCGGCCATTAGTACGGCTTAGCTTCATCCGTTACCGGACTTCCACCTGCCGCCTATCAAACGGGTGGTCTTCCCGTGGCCTTACTCCGTTAACCGGACGGGAGGCCTCATCTTGGGGTGGGCTTCGCACTTAGATGCTTTCAGCGCTTATCCCCTCCAGACATGGCTACCCGGCGGTGCCCTTGGCAGGACAACCGGTACACCAGCGGTCTGTCCGTCCCGGTCCTCTCGTACTAGGGACAGCTCCCCTCAAGCCTCCTGCGCCCACGCCGGATAGAGACCGAACTGTCTCACGACGTTCTGAACCCAGCTCGCGTGCCGCTTT
>JBBDXS010000015.1:98858-100325 GCA_040902195.1 Dehalococcoidia bacterium | reverse complement strand
GGCGAGATCTACACGATGTCCCGGAACGGGAGCGGCATCGTGCGCTTGACCAACGATGCGTTCGTGGATGCGGCCCCGTCGTGGTCGCCCGATGGAGAGCGCATCGCATTCCAGCGAGAGTCCGGCGGCGACTGGGACGTCTGGACGATGAACGCCGCCGGCAGTGAGCAGACGAACCTCACGAATTCGCCCGGCGTGGACGTCTGGTCCGCATGGTCGCCGGATGGGACGCAGCTGGCGTTCACCGGCTTTCGTGACGGCTTGCTGGAGGTCTTCGTCATGAACGCGGACGGTAGTGGCCGCGTCGCCCTGGCGGAGGGCGCGCTGCCGGCGTGGTCGCCGGACAGCACCTCGATCGCATACGCGACGAGCTATCAGGGCTATTTCGCGATCTACGTGATGGACGCCAACGGAGACAACGAGACACGCATCACAGGCGGAGCGCAGCAGGACCTGGCGCCCTCCTGGTCGCCCGACGGCTCACAAATCGCCTTCGCGAGGACGAACGAGGCGGCTTCGGAAGTCTACATCATGCACAGCGACGGCTCAGAGCAAACGAACCTGACGAACGAGCCGGCGCTGGACGGCTGGCCCGACTGGCGGCCTATCGTCGCCGCGGCGGCGCCCGTCGGGGGCGTCGCGAGGCTATCGAGCGGTTCCGGCGCTGCGGACGCCACGGGGCTATCGATCGGCTACACGACGGCCGGGCTCGCGGTGACCCTCGTGCTCGGCGCGGGGCTGTCGATACTAGGAAGGCGGCGCGCGCGCTGATACCTTCGCGGGCCTGCTATACTGATAGCGCACTTGGGGACGAAAGGGTTCGACAGGGTAGCGCGGACCTGAGGTGCAGGCCGAGGTGCCGTTACCTCGTTAAACTGGCGGCGAAAAGCTTAACAGGCGAACGAAACTTCGCTCTCGCTGCGTAAATAACGCAGCGACGTCGCCCGCAAGACCTTCCCCCAGTGGGTCGCGGTGCGGCGCCGATTAGCTGGGGTGCGGTGGTCTGACGCCGATAGCGGCCATCAAAGACCCATCGGCTTAGTCCGGAGCGGCCGGGCCGGCGACGACCTTCCGGACAAGCACTAAACGCCGGACACGCCTGTAGTACCTCAGCTTGGCCCTTCTCTGGACGGGGAGTTCGACTCTCCCCCGTCTCCACCAGCACGAAACGAATCGGGTTGCCCCTATCGTCCGTCAGGGCCGGCCCATTATTGAACGAGGGGACGGGAGTTCGACTCTCCCCCGTCTCCACCAGCACGAAACGAATCGGGTTGCCCCTATCGTCCGTCAGGGCCGGCCCATTATTGAACGAGGGGACGGGAGTTCGACTCTCCCCCGTCTCCACCAACACGAAACGAATCGGGTTGCCCCTATCGTCCGTCAGGGCCGGCCCGTTATTGGACGAGGGGACGGGGAGTTCGACTCTCCCCCGTCTCCACCAACACGAAACGAATCGGGTTGCCCCTA
>JBBDXS010000015.1:56258-98758 GCA_040902195.1 Dehalococcoidia bacterium | reverse complement strand
GGGAGTTCGACTCTCCCCCGTCTCCACCAACACGAAACGAATCGGGTTGCCCCTATCGTCCGTCAGGGCCGGCCCGTTATTGGACGAGGGGACGGGGAGTTCGACTCTCCCCCGTCTCCACCAATCGATCGCGCTGCCGCCTGCTTGGGGAGACGGCCAAGCAGGCGGCTTTTCTTGTGCAAACAACCGCCCTCCAACAATGCGCGACACCTGACGCCGGCGTGATAACGATGGCAGAGGAGCGCATCTGGACAGCGCGGCAATCTGCCTACCAATCACATCTTCGCGCCGTATTGACAGAACTCGCGAAATGGGTAAACTAGCAGCAACTGCTGGTGGCCCGTCCTTCAAAAGTCGGATTCAATCGAAGACATTCGCAAGAACGGCCTGGGCCGCGGCCGCGGCCGCGCCGGGAGCAAGGGAGTGCATGCCTGAGCAGAGCCGTGCCGTCCGTTCCCGTCGCGGACGGTCCCAGTCTCGATATCTCCTCGCCGTTCGCGTAGCGCTGCTGGCGCTCGTCGGCGGCGCGGCGCTGTGGGTGACGTCTACCGAGAGCGTCGCGCCAACGGCGGGCGCCCAGCCGTTCTTCCCCAACGACGCCATCGTCGTCGTCAGCGAACGAGAGGTCTGCTCGCTCCTGGGCGACCAGAAGGTCGCCGCCGGCATCCGCGGCCAGGACCACGGCGACATGGTGGAGCTGAACGGCACGGTCTACTGGGCGTTCGGCGACACGCTGATAGCCAACGGCGGAATGATCCCGAACCTCCTGGGGTCCACCAACGACCTCAACGCCGGAGACTGCATCGATCTCACGCCGACGCTGCGTGACGGTGTCCCCGTGCCCCTCTTGCCGGTCGCGCCGGGTGAGCTCACGGTCTGGGCGATCGCGCTCGCCGTCACGCAGCCTGACCGTATGCACTTCTACTACGTCTCGATCAATCAGACTTCGGGATTGCGCGGGCAAGGCACCGGTATCGGCTCTTTCGACCTAGCGACGATGACCGGCCGGCGGGAGGTGGGCGGCGCACTGGTCTGGCCCCCCGACGGCCCGCAGCCGGCACGCACCTTCCAGGACGGCGGCTACGTCTACATCCAGCTCACCGATACGCGCCAAACGTGGACGACGGAGACGCTGCTCGGCCGCGTGCCCGAAAGCGCGATCACGTCGCCTTCGCAGTATCAGTACTGGTGGCCCGACCCATCGGGCGAAGGTGGGACGTGGCGCAGCGACCTCTGGGACGCCGCGACAGGCTCATGGAAGCCGGAGTTCAACGACCTGCCGCCGCTCTGGAGTCAGGTCGGGGCCCACAACGGCGTCGATGTCGCCTACAACCCGTTCCTCGGCCGCTGGCTTGGCGTGTACACCAACATCATGTTCGGCCAAGTCGGCGTCCGCTCTGCCGGCACGATCACCGGCCCGTGGAGCAACGAGACGATGCTGATCGATTGCGCCAAGCACCACGACAAGCTCGCTCCGGGCTTCCTCTGCTACAGCGGCGCACAGCATGAGATGTACGCCGCGGACGGAGGGCGCACGATCTACGTGACGTACTCGAACACGAGCGACTATCAGGTGCATCTCTTTGAGGTGCGGCTGGCGGCGCCGGTCGTCCAAACTGTCGATGATCAAGGCGTGGCCAGCTACGAGACGGCGCCGGGAGGCGCCGGGGCTGCCGGGACGAGCGGAGGCGCTGTCGCCTTTTACGCGTCGGACATGGCGGCGCCCGGCCTGAGCGCCATCCACGGCTGGCAAGACCAAACGACCGGCGAGGTGCGCTACGGTGTCGTTGCGCCGTCAGGCGAATACGCGGACCGCGGCGTCGCGTTCTACGCTGCCGCGGACGAAGCAGCGGCAGCGGCAACGAATCAGCCATACGCGCCTGTTTATCGCTGGACGAACGGGTCGCAGACACGCTACTCGCCGCTGTTGCTCGCGGCCGCCGGCTACGAGCAACAAGAGATCGCGTTCTACGTTCCCTGCCCCGGTAGTGACCTCGATACGCCCCGCGACTGCGAGGAATCGTCCCTCAGCACCGACCCGTCGGCGGGCGACAGGGACGGTGACGGGTGCTCCAACGCTGCAGAGCTTGGTCCCAATCCCGAGCTGGGCGGCATGCGCAACCCGCTCGACCCTTGGGACTTCTACGACACGGATGGTGGGGGAGCCGTCGACCTGTTCTCCGACATTTTGGGAGTGGCAAACCTCTACGGTGCGGATGTCGGCGACGATGGACCGACCGAGCCTGACGGCTACGATCCTAAGTTCGACCGGTCCCCACCGGCCGCTGGCGCGGAACAGTGGCAGATGGGCGCGCCCGACGGCGGGATCGATCTCTTAACCGACATCTTTGGCGTGATGCTTCAATTCGGACACACCTGCAACTAGCTAACCGCAAGCGGAACGTTCGAGACGTTCCCGCAAGGACCCAGCCTCCCTAAGCGTCGCCCGCGACCGCACCGTCTCGTACCTCGGAAGAGAGACCCTCCAGAGCGCGCCGCACGAAGTCGCTGTCTCCAAGAAGAGCTTCCTCCGGGATATACATGCGGCCGTAGCGCTCCAGATACACCAGTTGTTTCATCGAAAGAAAGCCCATCCGCATCGTCGCGCTCTCGAACGCACCGATCTTGGCCGCCGTCCGATAGGCTCGCGCCGCGTCGCGCATCCCGCGCAGCCGCCCTGCGAAGGACCGCTTGGGAGCTTCCTCGCCCGTTGCACGCTGCACCACGTCGTCTCCACTCATCATGAGCTCGCCCATGCTTACGTCCTTAAGTGGGTGCGTCAGCGCAGGCTCGAACGTCGCCCGAGCGAATCGGTGGATGTCGGCGTCCTCGAGGCCTAGCGCGTAAAAGCTCGGCCCGTTCATTTCGATCATGAGCGCTCCGATCTCGTCCCACGCTTCCTCTCTCCCAATCGAGGCCTCGCAAAGGCCGCGAAACGCCCGCCGCGAGTCGCTGTCCATCATCGCCACGATGCCCCAGTCGAGCATGCCGAGCCGGCCGTCACGCAGGAGCAAGAGGTTGCCCGCGTGGATGTCCGCGTGAAACGCCCCCACCCGCAGCCCCGTCAGCACCCACGCCTGGAGCAGCTCTCGCACGAGCGGCGCCGGGTCGATCCCGAGCGCGCTGGCATGGGCCAGGTCATCGAGCGGTTTACCATCGAGGAACTCCATCGTGAGAACGCGGCGCGCTGTGAGATCGTGGTGCACGCGCGGGATCACGAGGAGGGAGAGGTCGTACTGCTCGTACAACTCTCGGAAGACATCCATCGTGCGCGCTTCATTGCGGAGATCCAACTCCTCGGCGATCTGCATGCGCAGCCCAACGATGAGGCCGACCAGGTTGTATGCCTGGTCAACGCCGAAACCGGCCATGAAGCGGACGAAGCGCTCCATCATAGCGAGGTCGGTCGCGACGGTGTGTTCGATGTCCGGCCGCAGCACCTTGACCGCGACGTCCGTCCCATCGTGCAGCGTCGCCCGATGCACGACCGCGATGGACGCCGCCGCCAGCGGTGCCTCTTCGAACGTCGCGAACGCTTCCTCGAGCGGCCGTTCCAGCCCGGCCTCGACGATCGCGCGCACGCGTTTGAACGGCACCGCGGGGCCGGTATCGAGGCAGTCGCGGAACTCCGCCGCGACGCTTTCGCCGACGAGGCCGGGCGTGGACGCGACGAACTGGCCGAGCTTGATGTACGTCGCGCCGAGGCGTTCGAAGACCCGCCTGGCCCCCTTAGGCAGGGCGTTGGGCCGCCTGAAGAGCTGTTTGACTGTCGCCGGGAGCATATGGCGTGCGCCGAGACCGCCCATGTGGAACGTCCGGCCCACGAACGCAACGGCGCTCGGTCGAGGGAGCGTTACGGGGACGAGCTCCGGCAGGGTTCCTGTCGTCATCGCGCCTAACAATAACGAGGACTGGCCTGGCGCGACAGACAGGCCGAAATTGACCGCCGCGGCCCTCCGCGTCCCGCGCGACTCGGCAAATCAGCCCATTGGCAGATACCCGCGCCGATCGCTGCTGCCGAAGTTTATCACTGGGCGCGCTGATCGCCGGCGAACAGGCCGCGTCGCGCGACGGACCTCTCGCGGGCGGTTGGTCTATCCGTCTTTAGAGGTAGGCGCCGCACCCGATCGACGGGCGGCCTGGGCGAAACGAAGATCGGCGCATGACGCGCAAACGAGACAGAGGAGGGACCCGTGGAACTCGTGCACTATCTCAGACTGCTGCGGCGTTGGTCGTGGTTGCTCGTGGCGGGCGTAGTCGTTGCCGGCGGCGCGGCGTACGGCGTGAGTCAAGCGATGACGCCGGTCTACCGGGCAAGCACAACACTTCTGGTCAATCAGACACAAACGCCTGGCGTGATCGCATACAACGACGTGCTCGCCAGCGAGCGGCTGACGAAGACGTATGGCCAGCTCATGACGAATGCGCCGGTGCTCAATGCCGTCGTGGACGACCTCGGGCTCGAGATAACGCCGCAAGAGCTGGAGGGCATGGTCGATGTCTCCATCGTGCCCGACACGCAGCTTCTGCGTCTGTCCGTTGAAAACACGGATCCCGCTCTCGCCAGGGAGCTCTCCAACGCCATCTCCAGTGCGTTCATCAAACTCAACGACGAGGATGGCATCGCCCGCCCGGGCTCGGTCTCCATCGTCGACCCCGCCTTGACGCCCGGTAGTCCGGTGCGGCCTCGTACGGAGTTCAACGTGCTCCTCGGCGGACTGATGGGGCTCTTCCTGGCCGCCGCGTGCGCGCTCATCTACGAGTATCTCGACGACAAGGTGAAGACGTCTGACGACGTCGAAGCCGTGGCGGGCATGGCCACCCTCGGGAGCGTGATGCGCTTCCCGAAGACGAAGTCCCTCGCGGCTACCCTCGTCGTTGCCTCCAGCGAGCGGAGTCCCGCCGCGGAGGCGTATCGCGTCCTGCGAACGAACCTGCAGTTCGGGGCGCTCGATGCGCAAACGCTGCTAATCACGAGCTCGAATCCGCGAGAAGGCAAGAGCACGACAACCGCAAACCTCGCTGCCGCCATCGCGCAGACGGGCCAGCGCGTCATCGTCGTCGATGCCGATCTGCGCTGGCCCAGCCAGCACCAGATCTTCGGGCTACCCAACGGCGTCGGACTGACGACCGCACTGCTAGCGCCTTCGCCTGAAGTGGCGCGGTTCATCCAGCCTACCGGGCTGGATGGCCTCTCGGTGCTGACGAGCGGGCCGTTGCCTCCCAATCCTTCGGAGCTACTGGGATCTTGGCGCATGGAAGCCGTCGTGGCCGCGCTGAAGCAGGCGGCCGACATCGTGCTGTTCGATAGTCCTCCCCTGCTCGCCGTTGCGGACGCCTCGATCCTGGCAGGACGCGCGGACGGCACGATCATGGTCGTCGACGGTGCGCGAACGCGCGCGCAGGTGCTGCGTCGTGCCGCGCAGGCATTGCGGCGCACCAACACGCGTGTCGTTGGCGCCGTCCTCAACCGCCTCAGCGAAGGCAGCAGAGGTTATCACGAGTACGGCTACTACTACTACGGCGCCTCGGCGAGCAGCCGCAACAGCCGTCAGAAGCGCTGGCTTCCCTGGCGACGGCGGTCCGCGGCGCGTGAGGAGACGTATGCGTAACGCTCTACGCCAGTCAGGCCGGCGGCGCAGCGAACGCTGCACAGCCAACAACAGCAGAAACCCCGCGAAAAGAACGGGGGAAGGAGGAGGAACAATGATCCGCAAAGCACTCGAGCTCACTGCCCTTGTCCTCATCGTGGGAGGTCTGGGCATCGGCGCGTATTCGCGCGCCGATGCCCAGTACCCCCAACCCACCGGCAGCGTCGTTCTCGGCGTCAGCGATGGCCTCGCGGCGGCCGGCCAGGAAGTCGTCGTGACGGCGACCGCCGTGGACACGAACGGCGACGCCGTCGCCGGCGCGTCCTGTACGTTCTCCATCGGCGAGCAGCCGGGCACGGATGCTTCCGTAGAAGCCGGACCGTTCGTGACGGACAGCGCCGGCCTCGTCTCGACGACGCTGAACGCCGGCAGCACGGAAGGAGACGTGGTGGTCCAGGCGACGTGTGTTCCGGCTGGATGTGAGGAGGGCGCCTGCGAGCTGCTGGCTGCGGCCACCGTGGTCGTCGGGGCGGCGGAATCTCCGGCAGCTCCGCCGGCGTCATTGCCGGACACCGGAACAGGTTCCGGCGATGGCGGCAACGGCTTGCTCGCCTGGGCGTTCCTCGCCGTTGGAGCCAGTACGGTCCTGACGGCGCTGGCGGTGCGCTTTCGCCGACGCCTGACTCGCTAACCCGCCCGGATTCCTATGGGCACGCGCCGACGCTGGTTGCTGGTCTGCATGATGTGCACCGCGATCGGCGCCGGCGCGTGCGTAACTCTCGGTGCGGCCCGATACTACCCGGCGTACCGGAACGCGCTCGAAGCCCGCGATGACCTTCGTTCTGCGCAGACGCTCCTCCGCGAACGCCACCTGGATACGAACGAGCGCGACCTTGCGCAGGCCGAGGCGCAGCTCGACCAGGCCGAGGACGGACTGCGCTCGGCTCGCGGCCGCTTCGACGACCCGCTGATGCGCGCCGGCAGCCACATCCCTCTTGTCGGCGAATCAATCGATTCGTCCGTCGAGCTGGCCGATCTCGGCCTCGACGGTGTCGCGCTGGGCCGCGACGTGATCGTGGCCGCGCGAACCTATCGGGAGCTGCGCGAAGGCGATACCAGAGCGTTGGCGCAGCGCATGGACGTTGTCTTTGCGCAGCTCGACCCGTCGATGAGCGCGATTGCGACGCGGATCGACCGCATGCGCGAACGACGCGATGCGCTGCGCGCCTCTACACTGCCGCCCGCGATGCAGCGCGCAGTCGCGGAGTTGGATGGCGACTTGGAAGAGCTAGACGAACTGGCCGCTACCTACGACTCGCTCTCGGAGTTTGTGCCGGAGTTCCTCGGCTTCTCGGGGCGTCGGACGTACCTCGTCCTCGCCCAGAACAACGCCGAGCTGATGGCGACGGGCGGGCTCATCTCGGTCTACGGCAGCCTCTCGTTCGAAGATGGACGGGTCGTCGAGCGCCGGTTCGCCGATGCGATCGCGCAGGGCGCAGCGTCAACGGTTAGCGGCGGACGCTATGTCGAGCCGCCCGGCCCGCTGGGGCGCTATCTCTTGCACGGCCAGAGCTGGAACCTCTCGCTCTCGAACTGGTCGCCGGACTTCCCCACGTCCGCCAGCGAGGCGGAGCGGTTCCACACACTGGCCGGCGGAAGCGCCGTGGACGGCGTGATCGCGATCAACGTGCATACGATCGAAGCGCTCCTGGGCGTTACCGGCCCCGTCGCCGTCCCGGGCTACGACGTGAGCGTCAGCGCCAAGAACGCGCTCGACGTCATCGAGGAGCACACGCGTCAGGCGACGGCGGGCGGCCGCAAGACCTTTGTCGGCGTGCTGGCCGAGGAGCTAATCGTCAGGCTCTCGGAGTTGCCGTCAGACCGCTGGACGGCGCTTGTCGACACGCTTCAACGCTTGCGTGACGAGCGGCAGCTCCTCCTCTCTTCGCATGGCGCGCGGCAGCAAGCGCTGGGTCGCGAGCTCGGGATCGATGGGGCGTTGGAGGACGCGCCGGGCGACTACCTGATGGTCGTCGATGCCAGCGTGAACAGCACGAAGCTCAACATCGCCCTGCGGCAGCAGATTGGGATCGAGGTCCACCTTGACCGCACTGGCGCCGCGCAACACAAGACGGCCATCGACTACTTCAACGGCCTCCCCTTCTGGGCCGAAGGGCGCGACCCCGCGTTGGTCAGCCAGCTCATGCTCGGAGGCGTCTACGGCGGCTACGTGCGGCTGCTCGCGCCGGGTGACAGCGCATTGCAGAGTGTGGCAATGGACGGCGTCGAGGCCGGCGTCGAAGAGATCACAAGCGAGGGCGAGAAGGCATCGTTCGGACGCTTCTTCTCACTCCCAAGCGGCACAGCAACCGAGCTGACGTATCGGCATAGCGTGGCCGGCGTTGTCGAAAACGAGGATAGCGTGTCTGAGTACCGCCTCTACCTGCAGAAGCAATCCGGGACGTCTGCGATTCCAGTGACGCTGGCGGTACGCTTGCCGGACGGCGCAACGCTGCTGTCCGCTACGTTGGACGGATCGCCGCTCCCGCGCCTCAACGCATTCTCGACGGAACTCTCACGCGATCGCGAGATCGTCGTGCGCTATCGATTGGAGAAGGAGTAGGAGATATGCCCGCAGTACTGCTCGACCGCGACGGCGTGATCAACCAGCACCGGATCGACCACGTCACGTCCTGGGCGCAGTTTCGATTCCTGCCACGAGCGCTGGCCGCGCTCGCGGCGATGCGTCAGGCGGGCTTCCGTGTCGCCGTCGTGACGAACCAGTCTGCCGTGGGACGCGGGCTGATGGCGCGTGAAGCGCTGGACCAGATCCACATCCAGATGCTCGATCGATGTAGCAGCGCGGGCGGCGGCATCGATGCCGTCTTCGCCTGCGTGCACACGCCGTGGGACGCCTGCGCCTGTCGCAAGCCGAGGCCGGGCATGATTGTCGACGCGATCAAGAGTTTGAGCGAGCAGCCCGAAACGTGCGTGGTTGTTGGCGACAGCGCGACAGACCTGCGCGCCGCCCGATCGGCCCGCGTTCCCTTTATTCTGGTGCGGACCGGGCGAGGCGAAGAGACGCTCGCCCAAATCCGCAGCCACGCGCTCCGTCCCGACGCCGTCGTCGATGACCTGTGGGAAGCTTTCCTAACCGTCCAACGGTGGTACGCCGCCGAAGAGCGCTTCGCCGCCTAGTTGCGAACGCCTGGCCCCTCCGGCCAGGGCATAGAAGCCGGCGAAGAGCAACACATACACCACGTCAAACGCAATGGCGAGCGGGCGCGCATCGCCTGTACGGCACGTGTACGCGGTCACCAGCGTATGAGCGAGCAGTCCGGCGGCAACCAGGGCCGCGCCTTGTTTGAGAGCGCCTCGCTCTTGGACGCCGGGCACCAGCAGCGGGAGCGCCGCCACGAACGGGATCGACGGTGCAAGCAGGCGGGTCAGCTCGGTCACGGCGGCGCTATCGGAAGCGCTGAACGCGCCGCGTTCGAACAGCAGCGAGACGACCGGCGCGGCGAATACGCCCATCGCGATGGCGGCGGGCGTGAGCAGCAGCGCGACGATCGCGGCCCGCCGCCGGTACGACGATGTCGCGCCGCTCAGCGAGGCCGTCGCGACGCCCACGATAGCGTAGCCGGCCAGCCCGAGGATGACCGTCGTCTTCTCCGCGAAGTCGAGCGTGGCCAGCGTGCCATCTCCCAGCGCCCCGAGCAGAGGCCGCTCGATGAGAAGGCGCGGGATGACCGGATAGGCGTTGAGCACCAGAACGCCCGCCGCTACGGCCAGTCCGCTAACACGAGGCCGCCACCAACGCGCCAGCTCCAGCCGGGACCAAATAGCAAACACCAGCACTCCCGCGGCGGCGACGGCGCCAACAGCGGGAGCAGCGATACCGAGCGGGAGGACAAACGCCGCGCCGAGTATCGTCGCGCGTATGAGCGGAACGCGCGCGGCAACAAAGACGAACTGGCGGTCCGCGATCCGCTGCGCCGCGGCAATCGACAGCAGACCCATGCCGACACCAGCAAGGCCGAAGGCGCCAATGGCCAAGAACATCTCGCCGGCGGAGACGCCGTGCGCGCCGGAAAACCACCACACGGCCAGCGCCATGCCCGCGGTCACGGCGGTGAAGAGCACGGTTGCGGTGACCAGGCTCGCCATCACATCTCGCTCGCCGGGAGCGCCTCGGCGACGAAGGTCGACGATAAGCGGAATCGCCGCCAGTTCCAGCATGCCCGCCGGCACCAACACAGACGAAGCGAGCAGGTACATGTCGCGCTGCGCGGACGTGCCCCACAGAGCGGCGAGACGCATCTCCAGCACGAGGTCGAGGGCCTTCTCCAGGAAGAAGCTTTGGCCGAGGAGAAGTACGGGCAGCCCCGACATGACGAGCAGCAGCAGACTGCCCAACTGCCGCTTCCTCTCGGACAGGGTGGCCGGCGCGCGAACAAGAGCGCCAGCGCTGCTATCAGGCCGCATTCGGCTTCCGATGCTCGATGATCACGTAGCGGAAGAGCGGTCGCAGCGGCGGGAGCCACCGTGCGATGAAAGCGTCGATACCGCGGAACGCTGCCAGCAACCAGCGATGCTTTCGCGCCGGCGGCGCAATCGAGCAGACGATGCCCAACAACTCCAGCCACTGCGCCTGGGAATTGCCGTCACCCGCCCAGGCACGCAGGTCGCTCGCCGAGAGGGGCCGCTCGTCCGGCGAATAGCGCTCCGGGTGAAGGCGGCGGAAGAACCAGATCGCAACATTGCCGGCTTGCGGCTCGCTGAACGCCGCGACGGCCCCCGGCTTGCGTACGCGCAGGATCTCCGGCGCACACGAGGACGGCTGTAGGTGGTGAAGGATGGCCGAGCCGATGACGCCATCAAAGGCCGCGTCCAGAAACGGCAAGTGGCCGGCGTCACAGCAGACGCAGTCGAGCTGAGGCCAGCGGCGCTTCGCCAACCGGAGCGACTCGAACGAAACGTCAACGCACACGGCCTGCGAGCCGGCCGGCAGGAGCGCAGAGAAGGGCTGCGTACCGGCGCCGACTTCAAGATGGAGGCGGCTTCCCGCGAGCGCGCCTGAAAAGCGCCGGACCGCCGCTCCGGTGATCGTCTCGTAGCTGCCGTAGCGCACGTCTTCTCGCTCGTGGCCGCTTGCCGCCATCGAGTCAAAGAACGACGCCTCGCGCCTCGCCCGGCCGCTATCGTACTCAGCAGTCATCTCGCCGCTTCTCCCATCGTCTCAAGGCCGTCCGGCCTGTTGGTACGCGGCCCGGGTCGCCTCGCTACGATCACCAACTCCGGTCCTTGGTGGTGCCGATACAGCCGTCCGCGCAGCGGGTTGGAGATCGGATCGTAGAGCAGGTTGATGCAGGCCGCGACACGCTGTGTTACGGAGGAGACGGACGATCGTTGCTGCCGCTCTCCTCGCAGGCGGCGCTTCAGGAAGCGCGCCGGCGCCAGCGCGGCGTTCGCCGCCGCGCCGCTCGAGTCGCCACGCCGCGTCTCGACGCTGACGATCTCGAAGCCCGCGCGTTCCAGCAGGAGGCAGGCGCCTCGCGGCGAGAAGAGCGTCAGGTGCGCCGGAGGCGTCCACCACTCCCAGAGCGGCCCCAGGACACGACACTCCAGCGACATGCCGTTCGGCGTGGTGACGGCAATCGGCGCGCCTGGCGTCATGAGATCGAGCGTCTCGCGCAAGACAGCCTCGGGATCCGGCAAGTGCTCGATCGTGTGCAGGACCCAGGCGGCGTCCGCATGGTCTATACCGGCCTCTCGCGCGGCTTCGACCGTCGCGCGGACCGGAATGTCCGGCGACGTCCGGGCGTGCGCCTGGCGCGCGCGCGCGTCCAGCTCGACACCGGCCATCGTCCAGCCGCGCTCCGTGGCCAATCGAAGGAACGCGCCCGTCGACGAGCCGATCTCGATTCCGTTCCGCAACCCCGCCAGACGTTCCGCCTTCTCGAGTAGCGGCGTCCAGTTCGCGCGACGGCGCGGCGTGAGACCAGCATCGATGACCGAGTAGTCGCTGTTGTAGTACGCCGCAAGCTCCTCCGGCGAGGGAAACGGAAGCGCGCACAACGAACGACACGAAGGACAGCGGCGCATCGACAGCTCGTTGCCCGCCGCGCGCCGCATGTCGATATCCGCTCCACAGGCAGGGCAGCGTGCGCAGGCGACAGAGGCGGCTATCAGGCCGGCTGGTGATCGCTCCGCCTCAGCTTGCATGTGGGACCTCCCAGGCAGGAGCTTGCGCGCTGGCGGCCCTCGTTTGCGCAACAGCCACCTCACGTTGGCGATAGGTTGCGGTAGCCGCCAGCAGCGCCGTTACCGGCCCGGCCACGTATCCGAACGCCGAGCCGGACCCGAGCGCAGTGACACCCATCGCAACCAGCCCTGCGGCCGCCCCCGCGGCGACCAGCGGGCCGAGCAGAGATTGCCGTCTCAGGCCACACCAGACGCTATACGCCATCATCGCCGTCCACGCGCTCACGAGCAGCACTCCGCCGCGCAGCCACAGCGCCAGGTAATCGTTGTGAATGAAGTGCACAACTGCCGGCCGCAGCGTGTACGGATCGACGCCGACGTACTCCGCGCCCAGGCCGTGTCCTGTGAACGCAGCCTCGTCGATGTGGGTGAGCACAGCGTCCTGTTCCGCCTCTCGATGGATGCGCGACTGGGTGTTCGGATCGAATGCGTCCTGCAATCGTGACCACGCGCTTTGCGTTGTGCCCTGAATCGGCGCGATCACCGTGTACGCCACGATCGCAAGAAGCCCGACAAAGGGAGCGGCTTGCGTCAGCCTGCCGCGCCCCTCGACATGCGTAAGCGAGACCAGCAGCAGTAGCGGGAGCGCGACGCCAAGCGCGAGGTAGTGCGCTCTCGTGAACCCGAGGAGGTTCTGTGTCATAACCAGCAGGCAGCTCCCGGCCAGGAGCGTCGCCCGCGCAGGATGCCGCTCGCTCAGGAGCAGCCCGATGAGGAGAGGGATGCCCAACGGGCCAAGCGGATCGGTCCGGCGGAACATCATCTGCCCTTCCAGCACGATGACGGCCGTGCCGCGCGCCTCCGGAAACAGCAGCTCGGCGATGGCGCGCAGCCCCCAGCTCACCGCCAACAACACGAGGAACGTGCGCATCCCTTCCGCACCTTCGACCAGGAAAAAGAGGCGAACGGCTGCGTATGCTAGCACAACCTGGATCAGCTGTCCGTAATCTCCCAGGAGATACACTTGCGGGTTCCCGGCGCGCAGGCCACTGACAAACGCCATCGACGCGGCAAGGAGAATCGCCGCGAACAAGCCATCGATGAGCGCCGGCTGAAACTCGATGCCGCGCTGACGCCGGCGCCGCTCTTGCGCGAGCGCGAAGAGCGCGAAGCCGGCCGTCGCGAACGTCGTGATCATCTTGCCTCGATCGGCGCCACCGGCGATAAAGGCGTTCGCGTTTAGGAGGACGTTGTAGTTCGCGGAGACGAGACCCACGAGGAGGAGCGCCCAGGGATCGAGCAGCTTCGCGTGCCAGACGAGCACACCGGCGCCTACCAGAATGACGACGGCGAAAAAGACCACGCCCGCCGTCGCGTTGAGCGTCGCGGCCGCGCTCACCGCCGCGGCCAGCGACATGACCAGGACGGCGGCGGCGCCCGGCCCCACCATCTGGCTTCCGCGGGCCATCATGAGGCCGCACTCCGGGCTGCAGCGTTCGACCGAGACGCGAGCACCTTCGTGAGCCAGGGGAGGACAGGATCGCTGAGCTCCCGCTGCGCATCGAACTGGCTCGCGCGCACGAAGCCACGCAGCGGATTCTCGTCCCAGAGACGTTCCGGCCAGAGGCGGCGTTGCTCCCACCACCCGTCCTCATCGAACACAGTGATCGCCGGCACGCCCGCGGCCAGCGCGAACAGCTCGAAGCCGCCGCGGCCGCCGATGAAGAGGTCCGCCATACGAATCGATTGGAGGAGCGGCATGATCGAGATTCCTTTCTCGTAGTTGTCCGTCAGGTCGATCAGATCGATGCGGGACCGCGCGAGGTTCGGGATCCGCTCGTGATGGCGCGATCCCAGCACGGCGACGGCGCAGCTCGATGCGAGAGATGACGCATCGAGCCGCTCCAGGAGCGCGACGATCTCGTCCGCCGACCGCCGCAGGTGCACGACGATGCGCAGCGGCCGCGCGGTGCGCGACCAGATCTCGCGCGCGCGCTCGACGTCGCCGGCGGCGAACAGCTGATCGAGGAACGGCGCGTAATCGGACGGACCGACGGTCTGCCGCTGGAGCGTGAACGCGGGCTGGGGCTGCCAGTAGTGGAAGCGCGGGTCTGATACGTCACCTTCGTGGACCTCGTCAACGAAAGGCACGCGCCGCCAGAAGTCGGCGAGGAAGTTGATCGAAGACCCCGCGCCGTCGCGCATCCGGCGCAGGCCACCCTCAGCAAAGGGATCTCCCTTCGTGCGCTGGGCTGTGCGTGAGTTCGCGCCCTTGATGAGCACCGCGATCCGCTCACCAGGGCGTCGCTGGCGCTCGCGGTAGAGGAACGGCAACGCGAGGATCGCATCGCCGAACTCGCCGTGGATCGCCACGCTGCGAACGCCGCGCCCGCGCTCGTCGCTGCTGCGACGCCAGAACGATGGGTAGAGCCGGCGGCGGAACGAGTTCCAGGCCAGCTCGCGAGAGGCGGAGACGGCGTCGTAGACGAGGCGCGCCCGCTCTTCGCCCAACATGCTCGCGAGGTTGCGCTGCACGCTGGCGCGGATCGCCGCCTTATGCGGCTTCACAGCTCTCCTCGAACGCCTTCAGCAGGCGCGCCGGCAGGCCGTCCCACGTCTCGAAGCGCTGCGCCAGGTCATCGATGTAGACGTGCGCGTACGGCTTGCCGAACACGATCTCGTCGTACGGGATGTCGTGGCGCTTGAGCCATTGGCGCGTGAGGTCACCGATCTCCTCGAGCACTTTCCTAACGTCGCCATCGTGCGTGCGCATCCGGCGCGCGGTGTAGATAATGATGTAGGCGCCCCGTCCGCGCAGCAGGCACAGCGCCTCGCGGGCGCCGGGGACGGGCGCGGCATTGGCGTAGTCGCCCGTCTGCGTGAGCTCGCAGATCGTCCCGTCCAGGTCAACGCACACGCGCAATGGCCTCGATCCTTTCCAGCGCTTCCGCAACGAGCGAGAGGCCCGTGAGATACGCCGCGACCTGACGGTCGCTGTCGTCCGCGTGGAGCGGCACGAGCGAGAGGAAGAGCAGCCCTTCGATGAACAAGATCTCGTCGAAGTCGATGCCGGCGCGTTCTAGCCAGCTCTTGAAGCAGGCGAGCAGGTGCGACCTGTCCGTCCCGCCGTAGAGACGTAGCTCGTAGCCGGCCTCGTCGCGCCTCAGCTCGAACATGCCGGCCGCCAGGTGGGCGTAGCCCCCGTGAAAGCTGTGCAGCAGCTTGGCGAGGTCGTAGCGCGCGTCGCCGTAGCAGCCAACATCTCCGAAAGCGCCCCGGGGATCGACCATCTTAAGCTGGCCGGAGTTGAAATCGAAGAGCAGGTTGCCGAAGTGGAGGTCGCCGTGGATCAGCGACCAGCGCGCCCGGCCCGCGATCCGCTCAAGGGCCGCGCGGACGCGCAGCCGCACGCCGTCCCAGGAAGGAAGGCCTCGCCCGTTGAGCGCGAGAGGAGCGCCGTTGCCAGGCAAGACGGCGGCGGCCTCGGCGAGGCGGGCCTCCGTCTTCTCCCAGTACATCTCCATCGACTTCGCGGTGCTGGCGGCGTCGTCCACCGTCTCGCTCAAGAAGACGCGCGACCAGAGATCGAGCACTCGCCCCAGCGCGTACTCCCAGACCTCCGTGTGCACATTGGCGTAGAGGTAGATCTCGGCTAGCGTTGGCACCGGCACGTACTCCATCGCGACCTGCGTATCATCCTGGGCGAGAGAGTAGGAGAAGATGCGAGGTGTAAGCGGTTGCACGGCGTCGGGCACGGTAAGGTACCAGCGGATCTCGTTCGCCAGGTGATCTGAGCCGTTGCTCCGCTTGTGCAGCACGCCCAGGTCGTCGACCCAAACGCTGTTCAGATGACGCGACTGGATGATCGAGCGGCGCGCCGTGACATAGCGGTCGATGCTGCCGCAGTCGAACCAGTCCTTGGCGCGGCGCACCTCGACAGAGCGGACTGCGTTGTAGCGTTCGATGGCGCTGCTGAGCTGGTACTCGCCGTGCAAGCGCTCGGCGGACGCATAGACGTCTTCGATGCAGCGTTGCAACAGAGCGCTGTCTTCGAAGTAGTACACACCGATCAGCGCCAGGTCGGCCGGCGTGCGTGTAGCGGGCTTATCGACCAGGCGGCAGAGCGCCCCACTCGCGTCCGGCTGCGCCATGCACCAGCGCCACTGATCCTCGACGGGATGCGCGAGGACAAAGTCCCGGTCGAACTCGAGAATGTCGCGGCACAGCGTGTCCCCTAAGTAGATCAGCTGCGGCCCCGCGCCGGCGAGCGGCTGTGCGAGCCGCACCGCGCCGAGCGGTCCGTCCAGCACCGTCTGCTCGACGAAGCTGAACGAGAGCGATGAGTCGCCGTAGGTGCGCTCGATGTAGCTGCGTAGCTGGTCGCCATGCTGGCCCACAACGATGATGAAGCGCCGTACGCCTTGCCGTGCGAGCTGGTTCACCGTGAGGGAGATGAGCGGCTGTCCTGCCACCGGAACCATCGCCTTCGGTATGGCGCTGCTGACGGGCATCAGCCGCTGCCCCAGCCCGGCAGCCGGGATGATGGCGACAGGCGCGCTTCTCTCTGCGCTGCTACGCATCGCCGCCCTCCCGCTCAGCTAGCTCGATCGCCGCCTCGCAGAGAAGCTGGCCTATCGCGATATGACAGGTCTGAATCGCCGAGGTGCCCTTGCCCGGCGCGCGGATCGCCAGCTCGGCCGCTTCACTCACACGGCCTGCGTTTGGGCCGGTCAACGCGACGGTGAGCGCACCTTTGCGCCGGGCCGCGCTCAGGGCCGCGACGACGTTCCCTGATGCGCCGCTGGTTGAGATGCCGACGACGACATCCTCCGGCCGGACAAGCGCCTCTACTTGACGGGCAAACACGGTCTCGAAGCCGAAGTCGTTGCCGCAGGACGTGAGCACGGAGGAGTCGGCGCTCAGCGCCACCGAGGGCCACCCGCGGCCCGGCCGCCCGAACCTGCCGATCAGCTCCGCGGCGAGGTGCTGTGAGTCGCTGGAGCTGCCACCGTTGCCGCACCAGTAGACGACGCCGCCTGCACGCAAACGCTGCGCGACGCGAAGCGCGACACGCATCAGCTGCGCGCTGAACGCGCCGCGCGCCATCTGCTGGAACGCGCTACCCATGCACATCAGCTCCGCGCCAAACCACTCGGCGCTCATCTCCGGCGCGGCCTGGGCCGGCGCCTCGTCGATCACCTGCATGCTGAAGACTCCTTGCCCGCTACACGCGCTAAGACTGTGAGCATCTGGGGCGCGATCTTGTTCCAATCGTGGTGCTCCTCTACGTAAGCCCGTCCTGCCTCCGCCAGCCCGCGCTGTTTCGCTTCGTCCTGCATGACGCTTCCCAGCACGTCGAGAAAGTCGTCTCGTGTCGATTCGACGGCCGCTGCTCGCCCGGACGGCTCGAGGCCGGCCGCGCACTGCGGCGTCGCGACGACGGGCCGGCCGCAGGCCATCGCCTCCAGCACCTTGTTTTGCGTGCCCGTTGCGAAGCGGACCGGCGCCGCCACCACACTCGTGCGGTGGTACTGCGCAGCCATGTCTGCGACATAGCCGGACACCGCTACCTGTCCGTGCCGCTCCGCGCTGCGCAAGAACGGCGGCGGGTTCGCGCCCGCGAAGACGACCTCGCCGTCCCAGCGTTCACGCAGCGCGCGGGCCCGGCCAAGTAGCCAGCGTGCCGCCTCAGCGTTCGGCCAGTAGCCGAAGTTGCCGCTCATGAGCACTCTCGGGCGGCCGTTTTTGAAGGCCGCTTCGTACGTGAACGTGTCAAGGTCGACGCCGTTTGCGATCAGCTCGATGCGGGCGCCGGGGGCAGATTGAGCCATCGCCGCGGCGTCGCGGCTCGAACAGGCCACCACGCACGCGGCGCGGCCGTATGCGGCGCGTTCCATGGAGATGAGCCGCGGCCGCTCGATCGCGCTTACGATGCGTTGCAGCGCGGGCGCGCCGCGCTGGCGCGAGACCGACTCGCAGAACAGCGGCAGCGAGTCGGTCGGGTCCAGGACGACCCGCTCCATCGGCAGCCGTTCGACGAGCGGGAACGCGCGCAGCCGCTCGACATAGACGACATCCGGTTTGATCCGCGCGTACGCGGCTTCCACTGCGCCCCGCGCGGCATCGTCCCGGTGCCAGGCGGCGCGCAGGCAATCGCCAGCCGGGAGCGCCGCGACGACACGCAGCAGCGATCGTACTCTGGAGCCCGGCACGGGCTCCATCGACGCAACGTTCTCGACCTGCGTTGCCGCGCCCCCGCGAGCCAGGCCAGCGGCAAGATAGACGATGTGCACTTCCGCTTCGCGGCCGATGCGCGGCCACAAGTTTGCGCTCCGCACGCGCACAGGCCAGGGGGCGAACGGCAAGACCACCAGCACCTTCATGCCTCGCGCTCCGTTGTCCACGCCACGACACCGTTTGGCTCGTAATCGACGCTCTCGACACTCACGCCGAGACGCCGCGCCGCCTGTTCGAGTGAGGCCCGAGCGAAACTGCGCGTAATCGCGAGGACGTAGCCGCCACCGCCCGCCCCGAGTAGCTTTACGGCGCGCGCCCCGTTCGCAAGCAGCGCGTCGCAGAGCGAAGCGATGTCCGCGTCGCAGATCCCATCGTCCACGCGACGCTTCATCTCCCACCCTTCCTGAACTGCGAGCGCGAACTCATCGACGCACCCGCCCTCGAGCGCGCGGCGCGCGTCAAACGCCAGGTCGCGCAGCTCGCGAAGCAGCGTCGTTACGCCGGAGCGCTTATCGCCCAGCGCAGCGATCTGGCGCTGGAGAATGCCCCCGGAGGAGCGGCAGCGCCCCGTCGAGACGAGCAGCATGCGGTAGCGCAGCTCGCCGAGGGTTGATTCTGAAATCCGCAGCGGCTCGACAGCGACCTGGCACCGGCCGGTGAAACGAATGAAGTTTAGGCCGCCGAACGCTGCCGAGTACTGGTCTTGCATGCCGCCCTTGATGCCGAGCTGTTCGCGCTCCACCGCGTACGCCTCGGAAGCAATGGTGCTGGGATCGAGTCCATCCCTGCCGTCCAGGAAGCGTTGTCGAGCCGCCACCAACGCAACCATGAGCGCCGACGAGGAGCCCAGCCCCGATCCCGCCGGGCAATCGCTCAACAGCTCGATGCCGCCGCGAAAACGCGCAGCCTGCTCGCCCAGCGCCCGCTTGGCGAACTCCACCTCCGGAGACGCGGACACGTTCGGGTCGACTACTTCCGAGATCCCCAGGTTCGGGAGGTCTACCTTGAAGTGATGGCGGTCGCGCCAGAGCGACGCGTATGCGAAGCGCTTGATCGTCATCGAGACGACGGCGCCGCCATACTGCTCCGCGAACTCAGCGATATCCGAACCGCCTCCCGCGAAGCTCACGCGCAGCGGCGCTCGAGCCCTCACCGCCCCCATCGGTCCCTCCGTACACTGATCAACTGGCTGCTTCATTCCAAGAGTCGGCACGCAAACTCCTCCGTGCATCGTTCGAAAGGCTTATTCGGCTCCCCGTCCCAGCAGGATCGCCGGCACAGTGAGCGCAATGATCCTCAGGTCCAGCATCAAGTCGCCGCCGGCCGCGTACTCGCAATCCAGGCGGACGCGGTCCGCGTAGCCGGTGGCTGAGCGGCCGCTGACCTGCCAGAGCCCCGTAAGGCCGGGCGTGGCCGCGAAGGCCTGCTCGCTCAGCGGGCCGTACTTCTCCTCCAGCTCGTGTTGCGGCACAGGCCGCGGCCCGACCAGACTCATGTCGCCGCGCATCACGTTCCAGAGCTGAGGCAGCTCATCCAGGCTGCTCTTGCGTAAGAAACGGCCCAGCAGCGTGACGCGCGGGTCGTTCGAGAGCTTGCGCTTGTCCTGGTACGCCGCCGCCAGGTCAGGCCGCATCACCTGCCATTGTTGGAGGACGCGGTCAGCGTCACGCACCATCGTGCGGAACTTCCAAACGTTGATAGGCGCCCCGTTTCTCCCGACGCGCTGCGAGCAGAAGAGGACGGGCCTGCCGGAACTCACGAAGACCGCCGCGGCGACGAGCGCCATAACCGGCAGGAGCACGACAACCAACGAAGCGCCCATGAGGAGGTCCAGCCATCGCTTACCCCCGCGCCGATAGAAACCGACCGGCCGCGCCGGGTAGCGCCACGGGATCACGACGGCGTCGTCGGAGAAGGAGCCCGACTCCAGATGATCGTCCTCGGCCGGCGTTGTTCGAACTGCCTCCTTGCTCGGTTGCATAAGGCTGTTAGTTCTCCTGACGAATTCCGTTGTGTCTGTGCTAGTTTCCGACAGAAGTGACAACCGGAGACATTCGGGCGCGCGCGCATTTGGTGTGCCTGCTGCGGCTAAGCGCCAACCCCGGCAGAGGCCCACTCCACCCGGGCTAAGGACATAGGAAAAGGAATGAGCGCGCTACGCCAAATGGCGCACGCTCAGAATGGAACGCCCGCGTGCGCACGCGCCGCCGTCACGCCGAGCCTATGTCGCGCGGCCGTTAGGGCAATACCCTCTGTCTTTGGACAGATCAACGCCTGATGAAGCGCGACCGTCCCTAGCCTGAGCCATCGACCGAGGGCCTGCGTTGACGCGCCGCCACGTCAGTGGTATGGTTCGGCATTCCCCGCATCGCGTCCTTCTGCCAGAATAGTCGGAGGCACTTGATAACACCGCTCGCGTCAAGACTGAAGTACATCGTCGCGGCGGCCGCCATTGCGTTGCTGGCGCTGTTCGCCGGTGCTCCAGGGTATGCGGTCGATGTCGCCAGCGCCGCCGGCTGCGTCCCCTCGCTGCCGCACGCATCCGGCACGACAGCCGAGACGATCGCCACCGTCGACGGCACACGCGAGTACCGTCTCCATGTGCCGCCGTCCTATACAGGCGACGATGCCGTGCCGCTGGTGCTCAACTTCCACGGACTGGGCTCGAACGCCCTGGCGCAAGAGGTCTACAGCGACCTTTCGACGCGCGCCGACGCCGTCGACGGCGGGTTTATTGTCGTGTACCCGCAGGGCCTGTCGGACCCACTGCCGTCCACGCATCACAACGCCTGGCAGATCGAAGCGCTGTCGGACGACGTCGCGTTCACCGAGACGCTGCTCGACGCGCTCGAGTCGTCGCTCTGCATCGATCCCGCGCGCGTGTTCTCGACCGGCATGTCGAACGGCGCGATGATGTCGGTGCGGCTGGCCTGCAGCCTGGCGGACCGCATCGCAGCCGTCGCGCCCGTGGCAGGCGCCTATGATCCCCCGATGGCGCTCAACCTCAACGCCGCCGAGACGTGCGGCGCGACACGCCCGGTTCCGTTGCTGGCGTTTCACGGCACGGCCGACGACACGGTCCCGTTCCTTGGCGGCGCGGGCGGCGTCCCGGTAACATTCCGCCTGCCCATCGATAACACGACGCCGGACGACGACGTGATGCAGGCCTGGGCCGCGCGGAACGGCTGCACGAGCGGACGACAGGAATCGACGGTCTCCTCCGAGGTGCGGTTCGTATCGTACGGCAGCTGCGATGACGGAGCCGCAGTCCAGCTGTACATCGTCGATGGCGGCGGCCATACGTGGCCAGGCGCGTTCGACGTGCCGTCGCTCGACTACACGACGCACGACATCAGCGCGACGGACCTCATCTGGCAGTTCTTCCAGGACCATCCGTTCCAGGCCGTGCAGAGCGACTACGACGGCGACACCGTCGCCGACTTCTTCGATACCGACGACGATAACGATGGCTGCACAGATGCGGCCGAGCGGCAGCTCGCCACGGCAAGCGAGGAGACGGGGGGCCGTCGCAATGGGAAACACCCATACGACTTCTACGACACGGACGGCGACAAGCAGATCGGCCTGTTCATCGACGTTTTTGCCGTAGCGTCAGCTTTCGGTGACGACGCAGACGCCGTCGGTCCCGGCGAGCCGGACGGCTACGACGCGGCGTTGGACCGCTCTGCTGCGCCGATGGGCATGGACGCCTGGGACATGGGTCCGCCGGACGGCACGATCGATCTGTTCACCGACATCTTCGGCGTCGCGCTCCAGTACGGACACCACTGCTGACCGCCGAACGGTCGGTACAATAGAGAGCCCTTCCCGTTCGTGCAGGCGCTCTCCTTTTCTGTAACAGCCACGGAGGAGCATGGATGAAACTCGGCGTCGTCTTTCCACAAACGGAGATCGGCAGCGACCCAATCGCGATCCGCGACTACGCCCAGGCGGCGGAGCAACTGGGCTACAACCACATCCTCGTGTTCGATCACGTTCTCGGCGCGCATCCCGACCGCTTCGGCTTTCGACCTCCCTACACCTACCAGACGCCGTTCCACGAACCGTTCGTGCTGTTCGGCTTCCTTGCCGGCCTGACCGAGACCATCGAATTCGCGACCGGCATCCTGATCCTTCCCCAGCGACAGACCGCCCTCGTCGCGAAGCAGGCCGCCGCGGTCGACGTGCTCAGCGGCGGCAGGCTGCGCCTCGGAGTCGGTATCGGCTGGAACCACGTCGAATACGAAGCGCTGGGCGAGAACTTCAAGAACCGCGGACGGCGCATCGAGGAGCAAGTAAGCCTCCTACGCGAGCTGTGGACGAAGGAGCTCGTCAACTTTGAAGGCAAGTACCACTCCATCCGGCAGGCCGGCATCAATCCCCTGCCCGTCCAGCGCTCGCTTCCGATTTGGATGGGCGGCACGGCCGAGCCCGTACTGAAGCGCATCGCGCGGATCGCGGACGGCTGGTTCCCGCAGTTCCGGCCGGGCCCCGATTCCACGGAGACGGTCGAGCGGCTGCGCACCTACATACGCGATGCCGGCCGCAGTGTCGACGACGTCGGTATCGAGGGGCGCATCAGCATGTTCAACACGCCGGAGGGTGAGTGGGGTGCTGCACTGGAGGGATGGCGCGAGCTCGGCGCGAGCCACGTCACGATCAACACGATGAACGTGGAGCTGGCGTCTCCGCAAGCGCACATCGACGCCATCCGTCGCTTCAGCGAAGTCGCGGCGCCGTTCCGGAGCTAGGTGTCGCGTCCCGCGAGCGCAGCGACGAACTGTCGCGCCGTGTTCGTCGTGACGCGGTCGACTCCGATCGCTGCGAGCCGTTCCAGCTTCGCGAGCGACTCCGGCCCGTCGTAGTCCAACGTCCACGCGCTGACCGCAATACCGCGCTCGTGCAGTAGCGCAGGTAACTGCGCGCCGTCCGCGTCGGCCTGAAGGAGCAGCCCGTACTCGATGAAGAACTCGCAGGCGAACGGCGTCTGTTCGACAAGCATCTCGAAGCGATCGCAGAGATAGTCCCGCACCGTCTGCGCCCGTCCCAGCGCGAGCGGGTGATCGTCTCGATAGCCGTACGCGCCCAGCCGGCCGGGAATCGGCGCCTGGTCTCGCGCTGCGGTAGTGATGTAGCGGTCGGGATCGAATCCCAGGCGCAGACCGGGGACCTGCCGCGCGATCGCGCGCAAGTTCCAGTCCTGCCCCGACGAAACGATCGCGCGATCGCCGAGCGGGCGCACGAACGCGCCAAGCGCGTCGGCTCGCTCCGGCGTGAGCGGCCGCCAGTCCTTGAGGTCCAGCTGCAATTCGCACGTGTGCGGCTCGACGAGCGCAACGGCTTCGCTCAAGAACGGCAGGCTCGATTCGAGGTCGTGCTTGCTTCGCAACGCGAACGCTTGCTCGCGCGTCAGACGTCCCACCGCCCCACGAGACGTCGTCGCCTCTTCGAGGCGGTTCGCGTGGCACACCAGGTACTCGCCGTCCGCGATCGAGTGGATATCGATCTCGATGCGTGCCGCGCCCGCCGCGAGCGCCTTCGCGATGGCGCCCAGCGTGTTCGGCAGCCCTTCGCCCGCGACCAGGCCGCTGTGGCACGTGAACGCGATCTCGCGGCCGGCAGTCGAGACGCTCATCGGAGATGTCATACGTCGCAGACTACCATCGAGGGCACTCAGCCTCAACGGGGCCTCGATGCGCTACCCTGCGCGCGTGCAAGTCCACCTGATCGACGGCACCTACGAGCTCTTTCGCCATTACTTCGTCCTGCCCTCGCACAAGGATGAGGACGGCATCGAGGTCGCCGCCGTGCGCGGCGTCGTACGTTCGATGCTGGCCATGCTCGAGGAAGGTGCGACGCATCTCGGCGTAGCGACGGACCACGTCGTCGAGTCGTTTCGCAACGACATGTGGCCCGGCTACAAGACCGGCGCCGGCGTCGCGCCCGAGTTGCTCGCCCAGTTTCCAATACTCGAAGAGGCGCTGGCCGCCCTCGGCGTCGTCGTCTGGCCCATGAAGAAGTACGAGGCGGACGACGCGCTGGCGACGGCCGCTGCGCAGGCTGCCTCGTACGCCGAGCGCGTGCTGATCTGCACGCCGGACAAAGACCTCGCTCAGTGCGTCGTCGACGGTCGCGTCGTGCAATTCGACCGGCGCGCGCGGAAGCTTATCGATGCGGCAGGTGTCGTCGCGAAGTTCGGTGTCAAACCTGCGTCCATCCCCGACTACCTCGCGCTCGTCGGCGACAGCGCCGACGGGTTCCCCGGCCTTCCCGGCTGGGGCGCGAAGGCCGCCGCTGCCACGCTCGCGCGGTTCGGCCACATCGAGAGCGTCCCGGACGATCCGGCTGCATGGGGCGTCCCCGTCCGGGGAGCGTCCAGGCTGGCCTCGACGCTGGCGGAGCAGCGCGATCGAGCGCTGTTGTTCAAGGACCTCGCGACGCTCCGCCGCGACGCCAAGATCGACGCGTCCGCCGAGGCGCTGCGCTGGTCCGGCCCGCGCCGGACGTTCAAGAGCGTCGCGGCGCGCATCGGAGCACCGTCCTTGTACGACGGCGCGACGGCGCTCGCCGCAAAACGGGCGTGACCCACAGCGGTGGTATAATCGCGGGCGTCTTTACAGCAGGGAGGCCTTATGATCCCTCGACTACCCTTCGGTAAGACCGGCCACGAGAGCACACGCACTATCTTCGGCGCGGCCGCGTTGGCGCGCGTCGCCACGGACGAAGAGGCCGCGCCCGTGCTGGAGCTGGTGCTCGAGCACCGCATCAACCACATCGATACCGCCGCGATGTACGGATACTCGGAGCGCCGCCTTGCGCCCTGGCTGGCATCCCATCGCGACAAGTTCTTCCTGGCCACGAAGACGCACGAGCGCACCTACGAAAAGGCGCGCGACCAGTTCCATCACTCGCTCGAGCGCATGCGGGTCGATAGCGTCGACCTGCTGCAGCTGCACAATCTCGTAGAGCCGGACGAGTGGGAGACCGCGATGGGTCCCGGCGGCGCGCTCGAGGCAGCGGTCGAGGCGCGCGAGCAGGGCCGCGTGCGCTTCATCGGCGTGACGGGCCACGGCGTGACCGTCGCCAAGATGCACAAGCGCAGCCTGGAGCGCTTCCCGTTCGATTCCGTCCTGCTGCCCTACAACTACACGATGATGCAGAACCCGCAGTACGCCGCCGATTTCGTCGAGCTGGAACGGACGTGTATCGAGCGCGGCGTGGCCATGCAGACGATCAAGGGCATCACGCTCGGCCCGTGGAACGAGAAGGAGCATACGCACGACACGTGGTACGAACCGCTCGAAGACCCGGCCGACATCGCGCGCGCCGTCCACTGGGTGCTCGGCCGCCCGAACGTCTTCCTCAACACCGCCGCAACCATCCCGTTGCTGTCTGCCATCCTCGATGCGGCAGCGCGGTTCGATTCCACGCCCTCCGATGCCGCGATGGAGGAGATGCTCTCGGCGCGTGGGATGACGCCCATGTTCGTCTAGGGAACGTACCTCTCGTGCTGCGCGCACTCCCTCGTCGCGCTTTTCGCGACCGGCCTCCTCTCGACGCACGCATCGCCACGCGCTGACGCCGGCTTCGCCGTCATCACAGTCAATACGGCGGCGGACGACAACGGGCCGTTTGACAACAATCAGCTCTCCCGCTAGCATGGCGGCGCTTAGTGGTTAGCCCGTGACGGCACACCAGTTCACACGTCCTGTGCCTCCACATCGTTGGCCTCTTTGTAACGCGATGCGCAGACTTACCGCGGCCACGAAAGGTTGGAGGCCTAGCGTGTGCTACCGATTATTCTCCTCAGCAATGTTGAATCAACGCCGATTCCGCATCGTCCTGACTCTCGTGGCGGTGGCAGCACTCATACTCGCCGGTACTGCGAGCGGAATGCTACTGAGCGGCAGCGCGCGGCCGGCAACAGCTGCCTTCCCGGGCACAAACGGCAAGATCGCGTTCGTCGCGAGCGTGGGCGGTAATTCGGAAATCCTCATCATGGATCCCGATGGAAGCAACGAGTCAAACCTCACTGACACCTCAGCAGCAGATAGCCAACCTGCCTGGTCTGCCGACGGAACAAAGATCGCCTTCACCAGCGACCGCGACGGCAACGAAGAGATCTACGTCATGAACGCCGACGGCACCGGCCAGACCCGGCTCACGTTCAATGGCGGCTATGACCTAGATCCGTCGTGGTCTCCAGACGGAACCAAGATCGCATTCGCCAGCGGAAGCACACGGGGGATCTCCGTCATTGACGCGGACGGCACCAACGTGACAGAGCTCACCCTTAATGCACTTCCTGCGGTCGACAGTGAACCCGCTTGGTCACCAGATGGAACGAAGATCGCGTTCACCAACTTTCCGGGCGGCCTTGCACGCAATCTCTTTGTGATGAACGCCGACGGAAGCGATCCGATCCTCGTCACCGCCGAGGGTAACCAGGCGAATTGGTCGCCCGACGGCGGCAAGCTGGTCCAGACATCTGGACCAGCAATCGGCAGCCGCCTTGTCACTACCAACGCCGATGGATCTGGATTCACGACCGTAGCGCAGCAAGGTCTCGAAAACCACTACCCTGCGTGGTCCCCAGACGGGACCAAGATTGTGTTCGACCACGGAGCCGCCCCCATTGACGTCCCGCAACTCAACGGTGTAATGGTCATGAACCCGGACGGCAGCAACCAAACGCTTATCAGGCCAGATGGCCGCGATCCTGACTGGCAGCCACTTCCGTCGCCCACGCCGATCGCCACGCTCCCGCCTGGCGTAACGCCGTCCCCCACCGCAACGCGCACGCCCGCGCCGACACCTACGCAAAGGCCAGCGACCAGCCTCGGCGACGCCAACGGCGACGGCACCGTCAACGCCATCGATGCCTCACTCATCCTGCAGTATGCTGCGGGGCTGTTCTCACCAGCACCGCAGAACGCCGACGTCAACCACGACGGGCAGATCAACAGCCTGGACGCCGCGCTCATCCTCCAGTACGCCGCCGGGCTGATCACGCACTTCTAATCGCGAGGGCGCAGCTCGCGGATCGATCGAGTCCTACGCCTCCTTGTGCGCGAGGAGCCAGTCGTGCAGGTCGGCGAAGACCTGATCGCGCTCGGGCTCGTTGAAGATCTCGTGCATCAGGCCCTCGTAGAGCTTCAACGTCTTATCCTGAGAAGACACCAGGCCGAAGAGCGTCTCGCTGCCCGGGCCGTCGCCTAGCGGCGACGCGCTGCCCGCCATGATGATGGCCGGCAGCGTAATCGAGCGCACCATATCGGGCAGCTGTTCGCGCAGAGCGGCCATCGCGTTGCGTCGGCTCTCCGGAGGCTGGCCGTGGTAGTTGAGCGGGTCGTTGCGATAGGCCTCCACCACCGCGGGGTCCTTGCTCACGGTCGCGGCGAGATCGATCTGCGGCGGCGGTCCTGAGCCTGCGGGCCTGTTCGTGCCGGCACCGCCTCCCGAGAGCACGAGGCCGGTCAGCTCGTGCTGGTAGCGAGCCACGTACGCGATCGCGATGAACGCGCCCATGCTATGCCCGAGCAGGAAGATCGGCAGGCCCTCATGCTCCGCGCGGACGCGGTCGAACAGCGTCTTCACGTCCGCAACGTATTCGCTGAAGTCATCGACATGGACGCGCTCGCCGCCGGACTTGCCGTGCCCTCGATGATCGAGAGCGTGGATAGCGAAGCCGCGCGAGACGAAATACTCGACGAGGTTGCCGTAGCGACCGCTGTGCTCGGCATAGCCGTGTACGAGGAGCAGCACGGCGCGAACGTCGCCGTCCGGCAGCCACGACTGGCAGTAGATCGAGATGTCGCCCAGTCCGCTAAACGTGCCTTCGCGATGCTTCACGCGGCTAGTGTACAGGAGCCGGCTGCTCTTCTCACGTCTCGTTGCGCTATCCGTCCGCGACGCTCTGCTTCACTCTGCAGCCGCCTAGCCGCCTGTATCGACCGTTACGTGCGTCCCGTCCGCCGAGATGCGGATATGCGACCACGGCGTTACAGCGGCCAAGACCAGCTTCCCGTTCTCGTCCGGGTCGTCGATCTCCATCGCTTCGGCATTCCCGCGGAACGCGACGCGCCACGCCAGTACCACTTCGCGGCGGTCTTCACCCTTGAGAGCGTTGGCGGCCACCTTCCGGCGCGCGCGCTCCTTCTGCGCCGCCGGCCAGTCGTCGAGGTGGTCGATCTCGCCGTCGCTCATCCCTTCGCCGAGAAGGAACGTGCGGACGTTGTCCGGGATCGGAATGTCCAGCGCGCGTATCTGGTTGAACCAGTCCCAGTGCTCGAACGATTCACCGATCGTGTTGAAGATAGCTTCCAACACCTCCACCGTGTTCGTGCGTCCCGTGTTGCGCGCGTCGATAAACTCTGCAAACGTGCTCGCCATCGGCATGATGCCGCCTCCTGTCGTTACTCCCCCCTGGGATCAGCCCCCGCCAGCGGCGAGGGCCTCGTGGATGAACGCTGCGATGCGGTCGTAATAGCGGTCTCCGAAGTGCGGCGGCCGGCAGTCCGGCGTGATCTCCAGCTCGCTGCCCGGGATATGCTCGTGCAGGTAGCGCGCCGCCTCCGCGGAGATGAACTCGTTTTCGGGATCGTGCAGGATCAACGTTGGCGCCCTGACATGTTCCAGGACCGATCGCGCGTCCGAGGACCCATACGCGCCGATGATCTTCGACCACGCATGGGGCGGCACCCGCTGGATCACTTCGCCAATCGCCTGCGCGTCTGCGGCGCCGTGGCGCGTGCCAGCCGCCGCCGATGCCGCCCGCGCGCGATCGACGGCCTCCGTGCGTATGAACGACGCGACGACATCAGGATTCACGCCAAGTTGGAAGTCGTCGACGCTCGTCAGCCGCGCCGTCGTGCTCACAAGGATCAGCCCCGCCACGCACTCCGGGTACTGCACGGCGAGTGACAGCGCGACCGGCCCGCCGTCGACGGCGCCCAGGAGAAACGCCCGCGTCGCGCCCGCCGCCCCAAGCACGGCGCGCACGTCGCTTACGCTGGCCTGCAGCCCGTACCCCTGCTCCGGCGCTGACGAAAACCCCAGGCCGCGCCGGTCGTACAAGATCAACTGGCACGACTCCGCGATGCGGTCCCAGTGCCTGCGCACATCGCGGTTGCGCGGACGCACGGCGGGGCAGTTCGCCAGGCCAATCGCGATCAGGTACGGCCCGGATGAGCCGAGCACCTCAAACGCGAGCTTCACGCCGTTGCTGTCCGCATAACGCAGCGTCTGGCCGTGAAGGTGCACGCGGCGCGTCGTGCTCAGCTCGTCCCAGAGCGTCTCGTGAACGAGTGCGTGCGAGAACGTATAGCGCCCCACGTTGTTCGGAAGCTCCTCCACAATTCGCGCGCTCTGCGCCTCCTCCAGCGCATCCAGCAGTTCCCCCGTCTCGAGGTCGCTGGCGCGGCGTAACGAATCCAGATCGAACGCGCGGCCGACGACAGACGCGACGGTCAAGACGCTGTTGCACTGGCGCGATAGCCGGGCCAGCCGGCGCGCGATCAGGTCCTTCACGCCTTCCGGCACCGAGAGCTGATCGACGCTGATCCGCGATCCTCCGCGGGTTCCGTCGCCCGGCGCATCTGACAGGTGGAGCAAGAGCTCTTCGATATAGAGCGGGTTGCCTTCCGTGCGTTCCCGGATCGTGTCAGCCAGCTCCCGTACGTCGCGCCGCCCCGCCCATGCGGAGACGATCGACTCCACGGCAGGCCGATCGAGGCCTTCGACGCGCACCTGCTCGATCGAGTACCCGCGGGGCAGATCGGCGAGCGCGATCGAGAGCGGATCGTCGCGTTCGACGTCGCGATGGCAGCCGATCACGAGCAGCGCCGCCGGCGACGCGATGCGCGCCAGCCTGCCGAGCAGCTCCAGCACGGCTTCATCAGCCCACTGCAGGTCATCGAGCACGACGACCGCCGGCCGCCCGCGCGCGAGGCGTTCGACGAACGACGCCGCACCATCGACGATCTGCGCCACGTGTCCGCGCGCAGCCGTCGCATCGAGTTCGCGCTCGACGAGCTGCCGTACGACGGGAGCGAGCGATGCCGACCACGGACGGAGCGCGTCCGCCAGCGCTGCGAACGGCGCTGATGACGTGTCGTCACAGTGGCAAAAGATAATTGCTGCGCCCTCCTCAAATGCACCTCTCGTCAGCTCTTCCGCGAGCCGCGTCTTCCCGATGCCCGCCTCTCCCGACAGCATGACGGTGGCCGGCGTCCCGGAGCGCGCCGTTTCCCAGCACGCTAGCAGGCGAACGAGCTCGCGCTCGCGGCCCGTAAACGAAGTCTTGCTCGCCCCGAGAAGGAACGCCGGTAACGCCGCCTCGGCGGGCGCCAGCAGAACGTCCCGCGACACCGGCTCGGATTCCTCAGCCGGCCACGCTAGCTCCCAGGCGAGGACCTCGTCGGCGATACCCTTCAGCGAAAGCGGTCCGATCCGCTCGAACACGAGACCGCCGCGCGTGCCGATGACGTTTCGCACAAGCTCGGAAACGATGATCTGGCCGCCCGTCGCGCTATCACACAAACGTCGCGCGACTACGACGGGCAGCCCGAAGTAGTCGGCCTCTTCCCGGGTCGGCTCCCCAACCTCCAGACCGATGCGTAGTCCAAGTCGCTCGCCTTCAGGCTCCGTCTCGTTGTAGCGATGGACGGACTGCTGCAATCGGATCGCGCAGCGCGCCGCATCGACGGCGCCCGAGAAGGCCGCCATGATCCCGTCGCCGAGCGTCTTCACCTCGCTGCCGCCGTGCTCGTCGATGGCGCGCCGCAGCAAATGGAAGTGCGCCCGGCGGACGCGGTCCGCCTCGTCCTCTCCCAGGCGCGCGCGCAGCTCTGTAGAGCTGACGATATCCGTGAATAAGAGCGTTACCGTGCCGCTGGGCTGTGGCATTATCCCCCTCTCCGCCAGACGGATAGTATACTCCGCTCTACCCTCGCCCTGCCCTGCCAGCGTCGACGCGAGCTACCCGTCCAGCGGCTCGACCACATCCCCGACCGCGGCCTCCCCCGGCTGCGCGACCGTGCAGTAGACACCGAAGTTCACTTCCTTCGGCTGGTCGGTCCGGTACGAGGCGATCAGCTTCAGCGTGTTCATGTCGGTCTCGCCCGTCTCGGGGCTGTGCGTCGTGACGGCGCAGCGCGAGTCGCGCATCTTCACACGCAGCACCGCCGCGCCGACACGTACCTCGCCGTCCAGCCACGTATCCTCCTCGTGCGGCGCAGCGCCCGCGATATAGATGTTCTGCCGGAATCGACGGCCATCGACGTCGGCACGATCGGCCGCGCCCGCCAGCGCTTCGAGGGAGCCCATCGAGCACATCGAGAGCGGGTACGCGTCGAACGACTGGCCCGGCCTGTCGACCTTCACGATACGCAGCTCCTGCTTCGCGAACTGCGAGAGCGCATCGTTCCACTTGCCTGCCAGGACACGGCCTTCGACGGGCCTGCCCTCCCAGAACCCCGTCGTGACGGCCTCGCCGAGCTGCGGCACAGCCGCGAGCACGCTTCCGTCAGGAAAGGACAGCTCGAGCCGGCCGCTCTCCGCATCGTAAGACGGACGCACCTGTACGAGCGGCCCGTGATCGCGCTGCGTGAACAGCTTGCCGTTGGCATCGATAATATAGAAGGCCCGGTCGCCCGCGATGCCCGGCTTATCGAGGTACGCGCGCGGCGTCTCGACAAGCGCCAGCGACTTCACCGGAGCGTAGTACAGCTTCTCCACGCGGATCATGCGCCAAGGCTAACAGAGCAGTCGCGTCGCCGCCAGCGAGGGCTTAGCGCACGTCGACCGGCAGGTCGTCGCCCATCGCGTCGAGGTCGGCCGGGCCGCCGATCGAGTCGAACAGCGCGCTCGACGGGTCGTCACTAGGGCTCAGCCCGTAGTACAACAGGCCAATGTACTTCGTGAGCATCTTCCGCGAGCGGGCGTAGAGGAGCGTTTCGTCCGCCGCCTCGGCGTACGTGCGCGGGTCCATCCGGAACGTTGAGATCACACCGCGTGGGTTCTGCGGAGTGCCCTTTCGGCTGAAGATGTACCGATACGTGCTGTCCTTGTCGAACAGATCGATCGGCGTGACCCCGACAAGCACGATCTGCCGATCGGCCAGCGACTCGGGGAACGCGCTGGTCATCAGGTCCATCAACGTAGAGGCGTCTACCTGCTGCCGCTGGCTGTCCACGATCTGATCGGAGACCGCCTGCGGAGTCAGCACCTGCACTGCTAGGTTGTAGTGCTCGCGATAGTAGTCGACGAAGTAGCGCATCAGCCCGGCGTCCACGTTTCCGAGCGGTACCAGGCAGATCCGCTGGCCCGCACCTGAGCACGAATCGACTGCGATGCCGCCAAGCTCGGTCTGCGCGGCCAGACATGCCGCGAACGCATCGCCCGTGCATGGCGCTTTGGGCAGCTCGAGATCGCGCCAGGGCAACGCGCCGGACGGCACATCGGGCGGCTGAGGCGGGAGCCCGTAGCGAAGGAACTCCATTGTCATCGCGATCGCGGTGCTCTCATCGCCAACGCTGATCTCGAGTTTTCGCGGCAGGAACGTTTCCTCATGGAGCCACAACGACGCGTCGCCCGCGGGGGAATCGGGCGGCTCAAACGAGGCCTCGTAGCGCAGGAACGTCTCGCCATCGATGGCCTCAGTTCCCTTGGACTCGAGGCTCTTGATGTAGGGCGCCAGGCTGTTCTCGTAGTACGAGTTCAAGTCGCTCAGATCGGCTGATGGACTGTCGGCCGGGATCCCCTGGTTCCAGGGACTGCGCACGTACCACGTATCGTCGCTCGTGAGCACATAGAGGTCGTCCGCTACGAGGAGGTTCTCCTTGTAGTCATACTCATCCACGCCTTCGCCGGAAATAACGTCGTGCATGTACACGACCTGACCGTTCCGGTAGCCGAGGTCTGTGTCGACTTTGCTCGTGATGCCTTCCTGCTGGACATTCACGTGGAGCACGAGCTGGACGGAATCGACGGCACGGAAGCTGGCGCGAGACGCCCGGATCACGTCCACACTCTCCGCCCGAGAGGCGGCTTCCTTCCCTGACCGGCAGGCGACGCCGGACAGAGTAACCCCTAAGGTGAGGCAGCCGATGACGATGAGTCGTAGCAATGCTCCGCCCAGGAGCCGGGAGGGCTCCCGGACCTCCTTCCCCTAGATCATCGACCAGGGGAACGCAGCCCTTGAATGGCCAAGCCTAGAGCCGGTTGACGGCCTCGCGCACGCCCTCCGCCAGCGTGGGGTAAGCGTGGATCAGCGAGCGGACATCGCCCGCGCGCAGGCCCAGCTTCACAGCGAGGGCAAGCTCGTGGATCAGCTCGTCCGCGTGCGGCCCGAGGATCGTCGCGCCAAGGATGCGCTTGTCGGCGTCCGCGACCACCTTCATCATCCCTTCGGGTTCGAGCATGATGTGCGCGCGCTCGATGTCGCTGAACTCCAGCCGCGCGACGCGGACGTCGCCGTGCTTCTCGCGCGCCTGCTGCTCCGTCAGCCCGACGCGCGCCAGCGGCGGCTCGGTGAACGTCGCCCAGGGGATCACGCTGCCGTCGTAGCGTTGCAGGTCTCCGTCCTTCGCGAACATGTTGTGCCCAACGATGTCGCCCTGGTAGCTCGCGACGTGCGTGAAGAGCAACCTGCCGACGCAATCGCCCACGGCCCAGATGTGCTCCGCGGACGTCCGCAGCGTGTCGTCCACCCCGATCCAGCCGCCGCGCCTGGTCGCGACGCCCGGCACGTCGAGCGCGATCTCGCTCGTCGCGGGACGGCGGCCCGTCGCGGCGAGGATCTCGTCGACGAGGACTTCCAGCCGTTCTCCGCCCTTGCTCGCCACGACCAGCTTCTTCCCGCCCTGCGTCGAGACCTGATCGACCTTCGCGCCGGTGTGAATCGTGACGCCTTCTCCTTCGAGGATCGTCCGCAGCCGTCCGGCAACCTCCGGGTCCTCCTTGGGCAAGATCTGGTCGTACTTCCCAAAGACCGTGACCTTGGTGCCCATGCGCGTGAAGAACTGAGAGAACTCGGTTCCGATCGGTCCCGCCCCGATGATCGCGAGCTCCATCGGCTGCTCTGGCAGCGAGACCGCCTGGATATTCGTGATGTAGCCGGCCTCCGCCAGCCCCGCGATCTCGGGGACAGCTGGGTCGGTACCGGTCGCGATGACGAACTTGTCGCCGCGGACGCGCTCGCCGGCGACCTCGAGCTCGTGCGGGTCGACGAAGCGGCCTTCGCCCTGGAAGACACGAAAGCCGCGGTCGCGCCACGGCTCGAACGAACCTTCCGCAGAGACCTTGTCGATCACGCGCTGGGCGTGCGCCATCACCTCACGAAAGTCCGGCTGGACATCGACGCGCGGCAGGCCGTACTCCTGCGCGCGGCGGATGTAGTGCAGGACCTTGGCGGAGTGAATGAGCGCCTTGGTGGGGACGCACCCATAGTACGTGCAGTCGCCGCCCGGCCGGTCCTTCTCTACCAGTGCGACGTTCGCGCCCGCCTGTTTTGCATGCTCAGCCGCCGTCAGCCCGCCCGCGCCCGTGCCGAGGACAACGACATCGAAAGCCTCTGCTGCCATGAAACGTCCCCTTCCCTTGCGATGATGTTGTGGCTACTCGCGGACGATGAGCGCGATCTTGCCTACCGCGCGCCGGCCCTCGATCTCACGCAGCGCGTCCGCGGCGCGCTCGAGCGGGAACGACGGCCCCATCAGCGGCTTAAGCGCGCCGGACTCCCACAGCTCCGCGATCCCCTTCGCTACGCGCTGCGGCATCTCCGGGTCGTGGCGGATGTACTCCGCCCAGCCCACGCCTACGACCGCCGTATTGCGCAGGAGCAATCGATTCACCTTGATCTGCGGTATTTCGCCCGCCGCAAACCCGACGACGAGCAGCCGCCCGCCCGAGGCGAGCGCGCGCACGCTATCGAGGAAGCGTTCGCCGCCGACCGTGTCGAAGACGATGTCGACGCCGCGGTCGTTCGTGATCGCGCGCACCTCCGCCAGGAAGTCCGACTCCGCATCGACCGCGTGCGTCGCGCCCAGCTCGCGCGCGACGGCGAGCTGGTCCTCGCCGCGCGCGACGGCGATCGTCGTCATGCCGAGCGCCTTCGCGACGTCGACTGCCGCGCTGCCGACGCCGCCCGTCGCGCCGTGGATGAGCACGGAGTCCCCTGCCCGCGCGTTGCCCCGCTCGACGAGCGCGAAGTACGCGGTCTGGTAGTTGATCAGCGCCGTCGCCATCGCGAACGACATATCGTCCGGGATCGGGAACGTCACCTGCGGCGCAGCGAGCGCGACCTCGGCCCACGCGCCAAGCGGCGAGGACGCCGCGACTCGATCGCCCGGCCTGAACGGCGTGCCTTCCGGCGCGCTGCGCACGACGCCCGCCAGCTCAACACCGGGCACGAACGGCGCGTCGGGCCGGAACTGGTAGCGCCCGCGCGTCATCAGCAGGTCCGCGAAGCACACGCCCGCCGCGTGCACCTCGATAACGACGCGGCTATCGCTGCCGGGCTCCGCTACATCCGCGAGCGCGAGCGCATCGGGCCCATCGAGGCTGCTGATCTGGATCGCGCGCATGGGCCGTAGTGTAGCGGGTCACGAGCGGCTGCGTTCGCGCTTCGGCTACAATCTCGCCCATGAACGAGCTCGCGGCGATGTTCACGGAGCGCCCGTACGTCGTGGCGTTCCTCGTCTCGTTCCTTGTCATCGCGACGGCGGAGCGAGGCTGGCAGCGCACCCTCCTCTGGCTAGCGACGGGGACGTTCATCGGCTGGCTCGTGGAGTTTAGCAGCATCCGTAACGGCTTCCCGTTCGGCAACTATCACTACAACGAGGCAAACTTCCCGGACGAGCTGTTCATCGGCGGTGTCCCGCTGTTCGCGTCGCTCAGCTTCGCCTTCCTGACCTACTTCGGCTACTCGATCGCCTGCACATTCCTGTCGCGCCTCGAGCCGCGCGGCGCCGGCGTGCAACGTCGCGTCGATCCGCGCATCGATAACTCGCTGCGCGTGCTCCTGCTCGCCGCGGTCGTGACCACCTGGGCCGACACGGTGACGGACCCCGTCGCGCATCTGGGGCGCTACTGGTTCCTGGGCGACCTCTACGCCTACGCGGGCAACGGTGTCCACTTCGATGTGCCGCTCACCAACTACGCCGGCTGGCTGTTTACGTCCGCCTGCATCGTCCTCGTCAACCAACAGCTCGATGCGCTATTGCGCACGCGAGGCGTGGAGGCGCGCGGCTTCGATCTGCCGTACAAGCCGCTCTGGGCGCTTGGCAGCGTGTTCGGGAACTTCGCGTTCATCATCGGCGTGTCGGTTTACCTCGCCGTGTGGGCCGACGTGCCGTCGAGCGAGCACGCCCCGCAGGTGCTCGCGTCCGGCATCGCGATCAGCGCTCTGTTCGCCGTCTTCGCGGCGGTCATGTTGCGCCGCGCCTTCGACCGCGCGCCCCCCGTCGCGCGAGAGCTGTAGCGCCCCATCTCCGTAGCCGGGGCTTTCCAGCCTCGGCGCCCGGTATCCGTTTATCCGTTCTCCATCCGTTGACGCCTTGTTCCTTGTTCCCGATTCGTATCTATGTCAAGCTTCCTCGAATGAACCGCGTCATCGAGGTCGCAGAGCTACGCAAGGTCTACGCCGACGGCATCGAGGCGCTGCGCGGCATCTCGTTCGACGTCAACGAAGGCGAGTTCTTCGGCTTCCTCGGGCCGAATGGCGCCGGCAAGTCGACGACGATCAAGATCCTCATAACGCTCCTCGGCGCTACGTCCGGCAGCGCGCGCGTCTTCGGCCGCGATGTTGCGAAGCACGCCGATCTGATCCGCAGCCTGATCGGCTACGCGGCCCAGGACGTCGGCGTCGATGACGTGCTGACCGGCCGCGAGAACCTGATCCTGCAGGGGCAGCTCTACCACATGGACAAGGCCGTTCTGCGCCGCCGCACGGCCGAGCTGCTGGAGCTGATGGACCTCACCGCTGACGCAGAACGGCCGGCCGGCTCCTACTCGGGCGGCATGCGCAAACGCCTCGACCTTGCGACGGGCCTCATCCACCGGCCGCAGCTCCTCTTCCTCGACGAGCCGACGACGGGTCTCGACCCGCAGAACCGCGCCGGCATCTGGGCGCACCTTGAAGAGCTAAATAAGCGTGACGGCCTGACGATCTTCCTCACGACCCACTACCTCGAAGAGGCCGACCGCCTCTGCCACCGGCTTGCGATCATCGATCACGGCAGCATCATCGCGAACGCGAGCCCTCAGGCGCTCAAAGCCGAGCTCGGCGGCGACGTGATCAGCCTGACGTTTCGCGACGACGGCTCAGATGCCGATGCGCGGCGCGCGCGCGCGACCGGCGTGCTCGGCGCCCTTCCGTTCATCTCGTCTGTCAAGCAAGACGATGGGCGCGTCGTGCTCACAGCGCAGCACGGCGGCCAGTCGCTGCCGCCCATCCTGCGCGCGCTGGGCGACGCGGGCATCGATGTCGCCGACCTCACGCTCACGAGCCCGACACTCGACGACGTCTTCCTGAAGTACACCGGCGAGCGCATCCGCGAAGACGCGCCGGTGCACAACTGGCGCAACACGCAGAGCCCTATCTCGCGCGTGATGGGCGGCGGTCGCCCGAAGCGACGCTAGCGTTCGATGACGACCGTTACCGAGCCCGACCCCGTCCCGCACGAGATCGCCAGCCTCGTCACCAACGAGGCGCTGCCGCGCGGCGCTGCCAAGCTCGCCAGCGAGACCTACGTCCTCTACGTCCGTCAGCTCAAACGCCTCTCGCGCCAGGCGACAGTGATCTTCTTCTCGCTCGTGCAGCCGCTGATCTGGCTCGTGCTCTTCGGGCAGATGTTCGGCCGCATCGCGCGTTTGCCGGGCGCGGCCGCCAGCTTCGGCAACGTCAGCTACCTCCAGTTCTTCATCCCGACGGTGATCCTGCAATCGATCCTGTTCGGCTCCGGGCAATCCGGCGTCGCGATCATCACGGACATCGACAGCGGCTTCCTCGATAAGCTGCTCACAACGCCGATCAACCGCCTCGCGATCCTGGCCGGCCGCTTACTGGGCGACCTCACCCGCATTACCGTGCAGATGGTGCTCGTCGTCATCATCGGATACATCTTCGGCTTCTGGCAGGACCCGCAGATCAGCTTCCACTACGGCATCCCGGGCATCCTTGCCGCGCTGCTCATTGCAATGATGTTCGCGATTACGCTGATGGCGTTGAACGTCTACATTGCGCTCTGGACCCGCAGCACCGAGGCCACGTTCATCGTGAGCAACTTCCTCACGCTGCCGCTCTTGTTCACCAGCTCCGCCCAGCTCCCGATCGAGCTGCTGCCGGGCTGGATGCAGGCCATCGCGCACGTCAACCCCGTCACGTATACGATCGATGCGATGCGCGTGCTCCTCAACGGCCCGGACTCCGTCCACGGTAAGAGCGCTGGCCTCGTCGTCGTCGAGGCGCTGGGCATCCTGATCGGCCTGGGCAGCGTCACCCTAGCGCTCGCAACAAGCCGCTTCCGCAGCGCCGTCTCGTAGCAGCGTCTTGCACTGTTGCACAGCTACATGAGCGAAGCGAAGGGAACCTCGGTCGCCTTGCTGGCGAGGCCCGTAGGGACAGAGCTTTAGCTCTGTCCTCGACATCACCCAATCGTCAGCCCCGTCCCCAAGGAATCCCGGCGGAGCGCGAGGCCCGCCCTCGAGCGAAGCGAAGGGTGTTCGCCCACGATACTGACCTATCCGTTTATCCGTTCTCCCATCCGTTGACAGCCACCCCTCAAGCCATCCCTCGTTCCTTATCCTGGTTTCCTCGTTCCTTCAGCGGGCACCAGATCGTACAATCCAGGGCCGATTAGAAGAATGAGAGGAGCCCGGACATGTTCATACCCCGCATCATCGCGCCCGTCGCCGCACTACTCTTGACCCTGGGCATACTGCTACCAGTTGCGCCCGTCTCCGCCGGCGACGACAACGTCGCGGGCGCGCCGAGCACCGTCTGCGGCGACAGCGACGGCAACCGCATCGTCAACAGCATCGACGTTGTCATCGTGCTCCAGTACTCCGCCGGCCTGCTCGATCAGCTTCTCTTCTTCGAGAACGACGACGTTAACAGCAACCACACCGTCGATGCTCTCGATGCGGGCTTCATCCTTCAGGTCTCGGCCCGCATTCTCCACATCGAGGCGTTGCACTGCAGCTAGCTTCGCGCTCTTGACACGGGGGGTATACTGTCGGCGGGTACCGGTAGCCTGCCATGCTCAACATCACCCGCTCCCGAGTCCTTATCGCGGTGGCGTTTGCTGCGCTCCTCCTCTTGGCGTACGGCCTCGTTCGCGCCGTCGGCCCCACGTACGGCAGCGATGTCGACGGTACGTGGGGGATCTCCGTCACGCCCGGCGAGCCCATCGTCGGAGACATGATCGAAGTGCGGGCCAGGGCGAGAGGAACGCAATCGCCCACCATGCTGAGCTGGCAAATCGAGCAGGACGCGGACCATCCCGTCGTAGAGCTGATCGACAACACGTTCGGCTACGAACCCATCGTCACGTTCGAAGCCGTCGGGCCGGGCATCGCCACCATCAGCGGCACCGCCTTCTTCGAGAAGCCGATCTGTCCTCCACCCACGCCCACGCCGAATCCTACGCCACTCCCGCCCTATTGCTTTCCTTACGGCTTCTACCTCACGACACCCGACATCGTGATCGAGGTTGCACCCTCCTGCGGCGACACGAACAGCGATGCCCTCGTGAACAGCCTGGACGCGGCATGGATCCTGCAGTATGCAGCCGGCATGATCCAGACGCTCGTCTTCCCCGCCAACGCCGACGTTAACGACGACGGCGCCGCCGACTCCGTCGACGCCGCCATCGTCCTGCAATTCCACGCCGCTTTGCTCCCACCCGACGCCCTGCGCTGCCCCCCACCGATGATCCCCTAGCGACCGCCCTCCTCCGAAACGAGCTCCGTAGGTCGGGGTCTTGAGACCACGACAATACCAACCCTGATCCGCGGAGCTAGCTCCTACTGCGCCCCACTTCCCGACCTACCCCTTGTTCCGCGTTCCCTGTTCCTAGTTCCTGATTCCTTCCTATACAATGCGCCTGCTTCACACAGGAGGTCCCGCATGTCCGTCGATCCCGAGTTCCGAGGCGTCATCGGCCGCACGCGCGCCGAATCGACGCCGTGGTGGCCCGATCCCGCCCGTGCTCCGGCCGGCGCGCCTAACGTGCTGATCGTCGTCCTCGACGACGTCGGCTTCGCGCAGCTCGGCTGCTTCGGCTCCGACATCGAGACGCCCGTCCTCGACGGTCTCGCCGCGCACGGCCTGCGCTACACGAACTTCCACACCACCGCGCTCTGCTCGCCGACGCGCGCCTGCGTGCTGACGGGACGCAACCACCACTCGGCCGGCATGGGGCGCGTCGCCGACCTGCCGACGGGCTTCCCCGGTTACTGGAACCGCATCCCGAAGAGCGTTGGCTTCCTTCCCGAGATGCTCGTGCCGCAAGGCTACGCGGCGTACGCGGTCGGCAAGTGGCACCTCGTGCCGGAGGACGAGACGCACCTCGCCGCCTCGCGCGAACGCTGGCCGCTCGGCCGCGGCTTCGAGCGCTTCTACGGCTTCTTCGGCGGCGAGACGAACCAGTTCGCGCCGTCCCTCGTGCACGACAACCATCACGTCGCGCCGCCGCGCGCCTGGGAGGACGGCTACCACCTGACCGAGGACCTCGCGGACCACGCCGTCGAGTACCTGCAGGACCTGCGCGCCGCCGACCCCGACAAGCCGTTCTTCCTCTACTTCTGCACCGGCGCCTGCCACTCGCCGCATCAGCCGCCGCCCGACTGGCGCGAGAAGTATCGCGGCCACTTCGACGCGGGCTGGGACGCCTGGCGCGACGCGACGTTCGCGCGCCAGCAGTCGATTGGCTTGCTGCCGCCGACGACCGAGCTGTCGCCGCGGCCCGATTGGGTCCCGGCGTGGGACTCCCTCACGGACGACCAGCGACGCGTCTTCGCGCGCTTCCAGGAATGCTTCGCCGGCTACCTCTCGCACGCCGACGCGCAGATCGGCCGCGTGCTGTCATTCCTGCGCGAGACGGGCGATCTCGACAACACGCTGCTCCTCGTACTCTCCGACAACGGCGCCAGCTCCGAGGGCGGGCCGTTCGGTTCTCTGAACGACCTACGCACGTGGAACCTCGCCGGCACGCCGATCGAGGAGGCCGTCGCGCGCATCGACGAGATCGGCGGCCCGTACACGCACAACAACTATCCGTGGGGCTGGACCGTCGCGGGCAACACACCGTTCCGCCGCTGGAAGCGCGAAGTGCACGAAGGCGGCGTCGCCGATCCGCTCATCGTCCACTGGCCCCGCGGCCTCGACGCGAAGGGCGAGCTGCGCCGCCAGTACGTCCACGCGATCGATCTCGCCCCGACCATCCTCGACATCGCGGGCATCGAGGCCCCGGCCGAGATCGCCGGCGTCGCGCAGAAGCCGATCGAGGGCGTCAGCTTCGCGCACACGCTGCGCGACGCGGCGGCGCAGAGCCAGCGCGACACGCAGTACTTCGAGATGCTCGGCTGTCGCGCGATCTACCACAACGGCTGGAAGGCTGTCGTCTACCATCCGATCTTCGACCCTAACGTCCCCTTCGACGACACGCGCTGGGAGCTCTACGACGTCACGCGCGACGCGTCGGAGTGCCACGACCTCGCGCAGCAGGAGCCGGCGCGGCTCAAGGAGCTGATCGAGCTGTGGTGGCGCGAGGCCGAGAAGTACCAGGTGCTGCCGCTCGACAACAGCCCCTTCGAGGCGATCTTCGGCCAGCATCCGACCGCCCTGCCCGCGCGCGGACGCTACGTCTACTATCCGGGCGGCGGTCTCGTGCCGGAGGTCGTCGCGGCGAACGTGCGCAACCGCTCGCACACGATCACTGCCGAGGTCGAGGTCCCGCCCGCCGGCGCCGAGGGCGTCTTGCTTGCGAACGGCAGCGGGCTCGGCGGCTACGTGTTGTTCGTGAAGGACGGCCGTTTGCACTACGTACACAACTTCTGCGCGTTCGCGGAGCATCGCGTCGTTTCCGACATCGACGTGCCGGCGGGCGAGCACACGCTGTCGTTTCGTTTCGTGAAGGAAGGCGAGCACAAGGGCACCGGCACGCTGTACATCGATGACCTCGCCTGCGGCTCCGTGCACATCGATCCGTTCACGCGCACGCGCTTCGCGATCACGGGCGACGGCCTCTCGTGCGGGTACGGCGCGGGCCTCGCCATCTGCAAGGACTACCGCTCGCCCTTCGCGTTCACGGGCCGCCTGCGCCGCGTCGTCATCGACGTCGAGGGCCCCGCATTCGTGGACCCGCGCACAGAAGCAGAGCTTGCGATCACGAGCCAGTAGGGACAGAGCTTCAGCTCTGTCCTCAACCGTGCCCCGTCAGTGTAGGGGGGGGGGGCGCGGCGGGC
>JBBDXS010000015.1:43035-56248 GCA_040902195.1 Dehalococcoidia bacterium | reverse complement strand
CCCCCCCCCCCCGCCCCATCTACGTCTCGATCAATCCCTCCCGTAGGGGCGCACAGCCGCCCGCCCCGTCCTCCTCTGTCATTCTGAGTCCTTCCGCGGAAGGACGAAAAATCTCGCATCCCCATCGATAGCGCTTGGACTCCATGTCCAAGCGCCCGTTCGTCCTCCCAGCAGGACCCGGGATGGCGCGTCATCCTCGCGACCAATCCCCGCTTCCTCGTTCCTCCCACAAAGTCACACCTCCGAAACGACTTCTCCCCTCCCCGGGCGTACGCTGGTGGCATACCAAGAAGGAGGCCCGTCATGAGTACATGGTTGAAGTCGATCGGTATCAGCGCGACGGCCGTCGTCGTAGCGGCGCTGCTGGCGACCGGCATCGTGAGCATCAGCGTCGGCGGCACGAGCGCCGGTGCGCAAGAGAGCGACTCGAGCACGAGCGCCGTCCCGCCGCGCGTGCTCCCGAGCCTCATCGCCGCCGCGATTGGCCAGCTTACGGAAGACGACGGCGAGACGGCCACGGTCGATCTGCGCGGCACAATCCGCGATGGGAAGCCCGGCGGCGCGCTGCGTTTCTACTCCGAGGAGTACGGCTACTACAACGGAGGCGTGCGCACCCTCACGGTCGATGACGCAGGCCTGATCCACGCGAGCGGCAACGGCGGCCTCGTCCAGCCGGACGGCACGCGCGTCGCGGTGCACCACGATGCAACGTTCGCGCCCGACGGCACGTCATCGATCCACGTCCGCGGCCGCGACCTCGACTACACGCTGGAAGGCACACTGGACGGTCTCGTCCAGGTCTGGGAGCCACCAACCGCCGGCTAAGAAACCTCCTCCTGCCGCCAGTTGCGAAGCCCCCCGGCTAACGTCGGGGGGCTTCGTGCGTCTCCATTACTCGCTCTGTCATCCCGAGGGAAGAGGGGTAGAGCGTACATGGGGCGGGGAGCCCGCGGGACCTAACGTGTCGACAAATCCCTACTAGCTGGTCCCATCCTCCCACCGCAGCGGCGTATCGTAGCGCTCGTTCGTCAGGTGGCCGTACTGCCCCGTCGCGACATCGACGATCCCGACGCCCGGCTCCTTATCGATGTGTTGCGCGAGGAAGCGGCCGTCCGGCGACCACACGATCACGCAGCCGGACGACACGTGCCGCGCGACGCCCGTCGCCGGATCGACGATGTACACCTCGTGCCGCGTGCGCTCCGCGTCGTACGTCGACACGGCGACCTGCCTGCCGTCGGGCGACCACTTGATCTCGCCCGGGTAGCCTTCCTCGAACGCCGTCCGCGCCGGCGCGCCCGATTGCAGATCGACGATCGTCATCGTGTATGGCGCTTCGTTCCCGCCGCCGAACGCCAGTCGTGTCCCATCCGGCGACCACGCGACGTACATCGGGCCCTTTACCGTTGGCGTGACAACCGGCGGTGCGGTCCCTGCCGGGTCCGAGCCCATGTTGCCGTAGTCCGTCACGTCGCCCGAATCGAGATCGAGCGCGAGCAGACGCCAGCCCTCATCGCTGTCCTGCGTATACGCCACGGTCGATCGATCGGGCGAAGGGTAGAAGTAGTAGACCTGCGCCTCCGCCGTCGCGATCGTCTCCGCCTCGCCATTCACGTCGATGCGCTCGATGCGCGTCTCTGCGCCATCGTTGCTCGCGACGACCAGGTTGCCGTCCGCGCTCCACACGAACGGTAGGAGCACATTGCCGGGCACCGAAAGTAGCATGCGCGGCTCGTCGAAAGCGTCCGTCTCGATAATGAAGAGGTCGCGTCGCGCGATCACTCCTGTGCTGTCGAACGCCATCGTGACGTACGCAAGCGCGCCGCCGTCCGCCGACCACTCGATGCCGTCCACCAGGCCATCGATGTGCAGCGTCGCGCCAGCAGCCAGAGGACCGCTGAGGACGAGATCGCACGCCGTCGCGCCGCAGTTGGGCGTCGCGGTCCACGAACCGTCCGGCGATGTCGCCGAGCCGTTCATATCCGCCACGGGCTCGCGCGCCACCTCGATGCCCTCCGGGAGCTGCACGGTGACCAGCTCGCCCTGGCTGAAGTACGTCAGGCGTCCGCTCACGCCGTCCGGCAGTCCTGGCAGCGGCGGCAGCGCCGATGTCGGCGCGGCAGTAGGTCCACTCGTCGGAACTGCCGTCGCTTCCCGCGTCGGTGTCGTTGCCGGCGTCGCGCCCTGCGAGAGCACCAGCGTGCTGCCGAGCACGCCCGCCGCGCCGAGCGCGATGATCAACGCAAGACCGATGACCTTCCTGTCCATAGCGAACTCCTCCTGCTCCTCCTACACCACGGGCGGCGTGGGGGTTCCCGCCCTCCGTGTAGGGGCGCGTCGCGACGCGCCCGCCGCGTCCTCATACCGTGGGACAGGCTTCAGCCCGTCGGGAATCCGATAGGGCGGACCTCCCGATCAGTCCCGTGTTCCATGTTCCCTGTTCCGTGTTCCTCTTCCGCTAGAATGCTCCGGCTACATCCACCGCCACGAAAGGACCCACCATGCCACGCAAGTTTCGCTTCGGGATCCAGACATCTCGCGCTAGCTCCGCCGAGGACTGGGCGAACAAGGCCCGCCGCATCGAGGAGCTGGGCTTTTCGTCGCTCTTCATCCCCGACCACTTCGGCGACCAGTTCGCGCCGCTCATCGCGCTCCAGGCCGCGGCCGCCGCGACCGATTCGCTCCGGCTCGGCACGCTCGTGCTCGACAACGACTACCGCCATCCGCTCGTGCTCGCGAAGGAGTGGGCCACGCTCGACGTGCTCTCGAACGGGCGCGTCGAGGCCGGCCTCGGCGCCGGCTGGATGAAGAGCGACTACGACGAGTCCGGCATCTCGTACGACGCACCCGCCACGCGCATCGATCGCTTCAAGGAAGGTCTCGCCATCATCAAGGGGTTGTTCACGAGCGAGGGGCCCTTCTCCTACGCCGGCAAGTTCTACACCGTCACGAACGCGCAGCCGCTCCCTCGACCGGTGCAGAGGCCGCACCCGCCGATCCTCATCGGCGCGGGCGCGAAGCGCATGACGCGCGTCGCGGCGCGCAACGCCGACATCGTGAGCGTGAACTTCTCGCTCGCCGAAGGCGTCGTGAACCCCGTCGTCGCCGCCACCGGCACGGCCCCCGCGACGCGCGAGAAAGTCGGCTGGATGCGCGACGCCGCCGGAGCGCACTTCGACGAGCTCGAGCTGAGCTGCACCGTTTTCGTCTCGATCGTCACCGACGACCGCGCCGGCATGGCGGAGCGCATCGCGGGCGGCTTCGGCATGCCCGGCGAAGAAGTGCTCAAGTCGCCGCACATCGTCGTCGGCACGGCCGGCCAGGTCGTCGAGGACCTCCAGCAGCGCCGGGAGGAGTTCGGCTTCTCCTACGTCGTCTTCTCCGGCGACGTCTTCGAGCAGCTCGCGCCAGTCGTCAAACAACTCGCAGGCACGTAGCTGTTAGCCGTCAGCGGTCAGCCGTCAGCGGTCAGCCTACTATTCGCTTCCGTGGGACAGGCTTCTCGAAGAGTCGCCTCAGGAGACAGCCTGTCAGGACGACGCCACTCATTGTCATCCTGAGCCGGTCTGGCAAAGTCAGACAATGCGAAGGAAATCGGCCTCCATGCTGGCGAGGCCCTGTAGGGACAGAGCTTTAGCTCTGTCCTCAACCCGCGCCTTCAAATGACGATTGGGTGTTCCGACCTCAAGCTTCGAGCTTCGAGCTTCTAAACCGGGCTACCCCACCACCCGCCACCGCGCCGCCGCCGCGCGAGCCCTGAGCTTGGGCAGCCGCGTCTCGCCGATCTGCGACAGCACCCACTCCCGCACCGACGCTTCCGTGAATTCATAGACGTTCGGCTCGCCCGGACGCACAGCGATGATCCCCGCGTCGACGGCCTCCTTCACGTCCTCGACCATGTCTTCCTCGGAGACGCGCGCGAGGTGGCGCAGGATCGCGTAGCGCGCCTCGCCGTCCAGGACAGCAACGTACTCCAGCATGCGCTTCGTACCGCCCGAAAGCGCTGCGAACCGGTCCTGAAGCTCCTCACTCATCACGAGGTCATTGTAGACCCGTCGGGGCACAACACGGCGGGACCCGAACATTCCGGTAGCCGGTAGCCGCCTCCCGCCTCCCGCCTCCCGCCTCTCCCGTCCGTCGTACCCCTTTCGAGATACCAGAAATTGACACCCGTGCCGATACCTAGCTTGGTAAGGGAGCTCCCCTGTCCAAGACAGGGGTAGAACGCACGTATGGAGGAGCATTCCGACAACCGTCGGCGCGACGACTTCATCGACATCGTCAGGAAGGACCTGGCCACCCGGCCGGCTACCGCGACCGACCTGGCGATGGACGATCTGCTGCTTGTCGTCAACGCGATGCAGTACATCAGCTCCGGCCGTCGCCGGCGCTTCCGTGACGGCGTGATCCGCATCGCCAACGAGCGTGGCTTCGAGCCGACCGCGAAGGCGGCGCGCTCCCTCATCACCGTCTGGCGCGAGCGCGCCATCGAGCTCGAGTCCGTCTTTCACCACATCATCGATTCCGTCATGAACAAGCAGCTCCGCGTCGCGACCGACTCGCTGCCCATCCGCACCAGGAGCGCCCGCGAGCAGCTCCAGAAATCGCTCCGCAACGCAACGGACCACCCGTCCCACCGCACTGTCGAGCTGCGCCTCTCGATCGAGTTGTGCGTGCAAAACCTCGGTTACGATGCGACCTTCATCGAGGCGAGCCGCCTCACCAACGACCTCCGCAGCGACGCCAATGACCTCGAGAGCGCGCTGAGCGACATGATGTTCGACGACCTCTGCGTCCGGCTCGGCCAGCACGGCCAGCCGGTCCGCCGCGCCGCGTAATCCCTCCGCACGCTGTCATCCTGAGCCGGTCCTTCCGCGTCACGGAAGGACCGGCTCAGGACCTTAGTCTTCGAGGTGGCGAGACCGCCCGTCCGCTACCATAGCTCCGTGATCGTCGACGTCCATACGCACGTCTTCCCGCCCTCGATCCGCGATCGCCGCGACGAGTACCTCACGCGCGACCCCACGTTTCGAGAGCTTTACTCCAACCCCAGGGCGCACATCGCGACCGCCGAAGACCTGCTCGCCTCGATGGAGGAGAACGGCATCGATCACGCCGTCGCCTGCGGCTTCGCCTGGAGCGACGCGGAGGTCATGCGCGAGCACAACGACTACCTTCTTGAGGCCGCGGCATCGAGCGGGGGCCGCATCATCCCGTTCCCCAACGTCCTGCCCGGCGGCGACGGCGGTCGCAAGGAGATGGAGCGCTACGCCGCGCGAGGCGCTCGCGGCCTGGGCGAGCTGCGCCCCGCGAGCCAGGGGTACAAGCTCATCGATAGCGAGGAGGCGGATCTGCTCGCGTGGGCGGGGAACGCCTTCGATCTGGCACTGCTCTTCCACGCCAGCGAGCCCGTCGGCCACGCGTACCCGGGCAAGAACGGCTCCCCCATCGAGGAGCTGGGCCGCTTCATCGCGGACTTCCCGGGCGTCAACGTCATTGCGGCGCACTGGGGCGGCGGCCTGCCCTTCTTCGCGCTCATGCCCGAGATGAAGGAGAGCTTCGCGACGACCTACTTCGATACCGCCGGAACGCCGTTCCTCTACACGCCCGACATCTTCGCCCGCGTGATCGACCTCGTCAGCGCGAGACACGTCCTCTTCGGGAGCGACTTCCCGCTCGTCTCGCACGAACGCGCCCTCATCGAGCTGCGCGAAGCGCCCATCGACGCCGCCGCCCGCGATCTCATCCTCGGCGAGAACGCCCGCAAGCTCCTGCGGCTGTAGGGCCGCATCGCCCTCCAGGTGACGAGACTCTAGGGCCGCGCGCCGGCCCTCCCCTGTCATCCTGAGCGAAGCGAAGGATCTGGCCCCTCGGCGAGGCGTCCTCGGCCGCAAGCAGGGGTGAGGGACGCCGCAGCCCGTATGGCTGGACCTCCCGCTCTCGCTTCTCGCTTCTCGCTCCCACCCTGGCCGATCTCTTCCTGATTGTTCTCGATTTCACTTAGTGTACTCTTGACACTTTCTCCTCTCCAGCGATATCCTGACTAAAGCAGTCGCCAATCTCATTAATCGTTGGCGCTTGTGCGCCGATGTATAATGGTCGTCCAAGGAGGCCTGTCATGGCTGAGAAGCAATTCGTAGAGATCGACCCCCTCGTCACGGCGGAGCTCGACAACTTCGAGAAGGAGGCCAACGCCTTCCTCGCCGGCGGCGGCCTGGGAGACGACTTTCGCCCCTTCCGTCTCCAGCACGGCATCTACGGACAGCGCCAGGACGACGCCCAGATGATCCGCATCAAGATCCCCCACGGGACGATGACCGCGGACCAGATGGACGTCATGGCCGACATTACCGAGAACTACACGCCGCGCAAGGTCGCCCACGTCACGACGCGGCAAGACATCCAGATCCACTACATCAAGCTCGAGGACGTCACCGAGGTTATGCGCAAGCTGGCCGAGGCCGGACTCACGTCGCGAGAGGCGTGCGGCAACACGGTTCGTAACGTCACCTCCGACCACATGTCCGGCGTCTGTGAGGACAGCGTCTTCGATGTCACGCCCTACGCGGAAGCGACGGCGCGCTTCTTCCTCCGCCACCCGGTCTGCCAGAAGCTGCCGCGCAAGTTCAAGTTCGCCTTCTCGGCGTGCGAGCACGACCACGGCCTCGTGCCGATCCACGACCTCGGCGCGACAGCCGTCATCCGCGACGGGAAGCGAGGGTTTCGAGTGGTTGTGGGCGGCGGGCTCGGCGCGTCACCGTTCATCGCCCAGGTGCTCGATGAGTTCGTCCCCGTAGAGGAGTTTCTGCGCGTCAGCGAAGCCACGCTGCGCATCTTCGACCGTCACGGCGAGCGCAAGAACCGCAACAAGGCCCGCATCAAGTTCGTCGTCAAGAAGTTCGGCATCGAGGAGTTCCGCCGGCTCGTCCAGGAGGAGCTCGCTTCGATGCCGCCGGCCGAGAACGGCCACTACCGCGGTCCCGATATGTCCTTCGAGGAATCGCCGTCGCATCCGTCCGCAGCCTCGCTCGGGCAGAACGGCCACGCGCCGAAGCCCGGCTTCGAAGCGTGGAAGCGCACCAACGCGATCCCGCAGGCGCAGTCCGGCTACTTCATGGTCTACGTCCTGCTGCCCATCGGCGACATGACGCCGCAGCAGTTCCACGCGCTCGCCGATCTGTCGAGGACGTACGCGGGCGGCAAGGCGCGCACCGCCGTCAACCAGAACATCGTCCTGCGCTGGGTGCACGGCGACGACCTGCCGGGCGTCCACGCCGGCCTGATCGAGGCCGGCCTCGCCGAGGACGGCGTCCTCACCATCAGCGACGTGATGACCTGCCCCGGCGCCGACACGTGTGCCCTGGGCGTGACGTCCTCGAAGGGGCTGGGCCGCGCCATCCGCGACGAGATGTTCGCGAAGAACGGTCACTTCAAGAGTGACCCGCTCACCGAACAGATCCGCATCAAGATCAGCGGCTGCCCCAACTCCTGCGGCCACCATCACATCGCCGACATCGGCTTCTACGGCAACGCCGTCCGCTCCGGCGAGCGCATGGTGCCCTCGTTCTCGATGCTCGTCGCCGGGCGCGGCGATGGGCCCGAAGCGCGCATCGGCAAGCACGTCATGAAGCTGCCCGCGAAGAAGATCCCCGAGGCCGTCGGCGTCCTCGTCGCTAACTATCAGTCAAATCGCAACGACGGCGAGCCCTTCGGTGACTGGTCACTCCGCGTCGGCAACGACTACATCAAGGACGTCCTCGCCGGCTACGCCGAGATGCCGAAGTACGAGGAAGACCCGATGTCCTTCGTCGACTGGGGAGCAAGCAAGATCTTCAGCCTGGACGAGATGGGCGAAGGCGAATGCGCCGTCTAGCGCACGTGCTACAATACCGACTCTGCTGCCCTCGTCTCTACGAGGGCAGCGTTGCATCCCTCTCGTAGCTACAGGTCTTTAGACCGGCCCGTAGGAGCGCCATGAGCCGCATCGCCATCATCGGACAGCCCGTCGCGCACTCGATTAGCCCCGCTGTGTTCGCCGCCGCGTTCGCGTCCGCGGGCATCGAGGGCACGTGCGAGCTCTGGGACGTCGCGCCGGACGATCTCGAGATGCACGCCGGCCGCCTGCGCGACGCCGACATCCTCGGCGCGAGCGTGACAGCGCCGCACAAGGAAGCGATCATGTCGCTGCTCGACAGCGTCGATGAGACGGCGCAGGAGATCGGCGCGGTCAACACCGTCGCCAAGGACGGCGATAAGCTCGTCGGCTATAACACCGACGCCCCGGGCTTCATGCGCGCCCTGCGTGAGGACGGCGGATTCGATCCCAAACAACAGTACATCGGCATCCTGGGCGCGGGCGGTGCCGCGCGCGCCGTGTCGTATGCGCTCGTACAGGCCGGCGCAAGCATCGTCTTGCTCGCGGGCCACTCCCCAAAGCGGCTCGACGGCATCGTGAAGGAGAACCGGCCTCGCACGCGCCCCGGCATGACGATTACATGGACGCACTGGATGGACGGCGTCTTCATGCAGGAGCTGCCCAAAGTCGACCTGTTCGTTAACTGCACGCCCGTCGGTACGAAGGGGACGGAGTCAGAAGGTACGAGCCCGATCGATCCGCAGTTCCTCCCATCGAGCGGCCTCGTCTTCGACCTCGTCTACAACCCGCCCGAGACGCAGCTCCTCAAAGATGCGAAGTCGAAGGGCGCGCGCACGCTGGGCGGCCTCCCTATGCTCGTTTACCAGGCCGCAGACGCCTTCCGTCTCTGGACCAAGCAGGACGCAGACCTCGCGTCCATGCGCTCCGCCGCCGGAGCCGCCTTGAAGTAGGCCGTGTAGGGGCGCGTCGTGACGCGCCCGCCTCAGTCCTCGTTGTGGCGAGACCCGTAGGGGAGGCCTTTAGGCCTCCCGCTCGGTACCGATATGGCCACCTCAGTCCCCGACGTGGCGAGACCCCCGTAGGGACAGAGCTCTTCGCAGAGTCGCCCGGCGACAGGCCTCCCGCTCGGTGCCGATCTATCGGCCGCCGCGCCCCTCGGCCGCCACCTCGGGCTCCTCCCAAAACGAGCTCAGCACCTCCAATCGAGACGCCGGCGCGCGGTGCGCGAAGCGGAAGCTCAGCAGCACCAGCCCGTACCCCAGCGCAACGAGCACGAGAGGCGAGACGATCAGCACCGGCTCGACGCCGAACGCCGTCGCGGCGCCGCCGAGCGTCAGCAGCGGCACGATCGCGACGCCGTTCTTCAGCGTGCTCTGTAACGCGAACGCGCGTCCCTGGTACGCCAGCGGCACGCGACGGTTGATGTACGTCTGCACCGACGTCGTCGTGAGCGAGACGCCGAAGCCAAGCAGCGCCGCGATCATGCCCGCCGTGCGCACCTTGTCGCTGATGCCAACGCCGAACAGCTCGCCCAATCGCGCGGGGTTCACGAACTCGATCGTGTCGGAGACACCATCGATCGCGCCCAGCAGCACCAGCGCGACGCCCGTCAGCGCGAAGCCCGCCAGCGCCGCGATCCGTTCGCCCCAGACGCGCATGAGCATCGGTCCCAACGCGAGCGCCAACAGCAGCCCCGCCGCGGACGGCGCGAAGACGTAGACGGCGGCCGTAGCGTCGATCCCCAGCGCCGACTGCACGTAGCGCGGCCCCAGCGTCTGCATCACGATGTTCGCTGTGCCGGACACGATCGAGACCGCGAAGATCGCCGCGACGGCGGGACGCTGCAACAGCCAGTCGATCGCGTCGCGCACGTGCACCTCGGGCGGCCGCCAGCCGCGCAGCGGCTTCGGGGTGTCGCCGGGCAGATCGAACACGCGGCTCGCCGCCAGCAGCAGTAGGACTCCCGCAACGTAGAAGGCGACCTTCACGCCGAACGCATGCACCAGGACCGGCGCCAGCAGTACCGTGCCGAACCCGGTGCCCAATGACGAGCCGAAGTGCACGAGCGACGTCGCCGTCGCGAGCTGCGCGTCTGACGCGACGACGGGCAGCACGGCCGACTCGGTCGGCCCGGAGACCTGCCCCAGCACGTTTACGAGGAACACGAGGAGGATGATGGCAGCGAGGTCCGTTCCGGCAAACGTCGGGACGATGAAGCAGAGCAGCGCCTGGAAGTTGTACACCATCGCCATCGCGATGCGCCTCGGCAGCGCGTCCGCCACAGCGCCCCCGTACAGCCCGAGCAGTCCGGCCGGCACCAACGCCGCGATCCCGACCAGCGCCGCATCGAACGCCGAGCCCCCTGCGAGCACGACCGCGACGAGCGCGCTATACGCGAGCGCCTGCTGCCCGGCGTCGGACAAGAAGCGCGACGCCAGGATCTGCTGGAAGCGCAGGTCGCGCGCCACCTCCGGCTCCGGCAAGAACACCCAGATCAGCCGGAAGACGCCGCGCTGCCCGCGGTCGATGATGCGATCTGCCTGCGAATACGCCGAATCGAACGCGCGCCGGGCGGCATCCTGGGGGCGCCGCGGAGGAAGGCCGGGCGGTTCCGGCGTCGGAGGCGCGTCCTGCTCCTCGCTCATCGCTTGCCGCCAGTATAGGCGCGAACGCGCTTGACTTCCCCCCGGCCAGTGCTACGCTAGATACTCGGGGAACCGAATCGCCCCTGGCGGCGTATAGGGGACAGGAGGCCGAACATGACGTCGATTCTGATTCGCATGAGCATTCCCCTCGCGGCCATCGCGGCTTTGCTCTTCCTCGCAGCCGGCCCGACAGGCCGCGCCGAAGCAGGCCCGTCTGTCACTGGCACCTGGCACGTTCAGGTCGCCGGCGACCTGCCGGGCACGTGCGAATCGATCATCATCCAGGATGGGAACAATCTCACCTCAACGACGGAGTGCTCAATCGTCGGCACGCTGCAGTTCACCGGCACGATCGACCCCGCGACGGGCAGCGCCGTGCTCACCGAGAGCTCGTTCGGCGCGGTCCTCAACATCGCGTTCGCGGACGATGGCAACTCGTTTACCGGGGCGTGGAGCGCCCTAGGCCTCGGCGGCACGATCTCCGGCACGCGCACGAGCACCGACACAACCGGCATCGATATCTCCGGCGACTGGACCTTCGTCTTCGAGGGCCGCGCTCCCGGCGACACGCTCTGCGACGCCACGCTTACGCAGTCCGCCACGGCGCTCACCGCCGTCGTCACCTGTCCTTCTGGCAGCGAGACGTGGACGGGCACCGCCAGCCCGATTTCCGGCGCGATCAACCTGCACATCGATGAGCCTGAGAGCTACGCCAATATCTACGCCTCGCCCAGCGGTGACTCATCCGGTGCGATGTCGGGGAGCTGGTCCAGCGGAGAACGCGAATCCTACGGCCAGTTCTACGCGTTCCCGGCCGGCCAGCCCCGGCCCGCAATCCTCTCGATCGGCTGTGCGAACGTGTCCGGCGGGACCGGTTACTGCTACGGCCTTCCCGGCGACACCTTGACCGCCACCGTCACGCTCGTCGCTCCACCATCGGACGGGTACGACGGCTATCAGCTCGCGCTGCACACGAGCGGCAACGTCCCCTACATCGCTGCGGACGATCCCGCGACCGAAGCGCCCGGCTGCACGGCTGTCCAGCGCGCCATCTCGCCGCTCAACAACGAGATGACGATCACGTTCACGTGCGCACCCGGAAACGCCATCGACGGCGCGAGCGCGCTCGTGCAAATCGCCTTCCAGTGCCCCGACGAGCCGTACGCCTACACGAGTCTCGACCTCACGGAAGGCGGGACGTTCCTCTCGCTCGGCGGTGCGCAGTCGGCTCCGCTCCCGCCTTGGCCTGCCAGCATCGACTGCTACGACCCCGAGGAGCCGCCCTACCCGGACCCATACCCATACCCGGAGCCGTATCCTAGCCTCCCGCCCGAGGCCTACATCGCGGCCGACGTCGACTGCAACGGGCAGACCAACTCCATCGATGCCGCGTTCGTGCTCCAGCTCGAGGCCGGGCTGCTCGACGCCCTCCCCTGCGACGCCAGCGGCGACGCGACGCTCGACGGCAGCACGAACAGCATCGATGCGACGGTCATCCTCCAGCTGGTCGCCGGCCTCATCGCCCCGCCGCTCGTCACGATTCCCGTCGTAGCCCCGTAAGGGCAAACCCATGCGCCCATCCCGTAGGGGCGGGTCTCAGACCCGCCCCTACGCCTCCTCCCGTTCGCACCGTGCCGGGGCGTGCAGAGGGGGCGGAGCCCCTTCTGCCGGGGGTCTTGGGGGTGTCCCCCAGCCTCAGCAACCTCTCTGGGCGGGCGAGTGGGAAGGAAGACGTTGCGAACGCACGGACCTTAGATATCTCCTGGCGAATCTGCCATTTGCGCCCCGTTTCGAAGCTGCGCCATATTCACACCCGGACCCACCAGAAACGTCTCGCCCTGTCGAGTGTTTTAGTAGTAGGGATGAGACAGCTTCTTGACGACGTGACCATGATCTACCGCCAGGAGCTAGATAGCTTCCTGACCATGATCGTGCCGATGGCCGTTCTCGGCCCGGTGCTCGTCGTCGTCGCGACGGGCGGCTTTATCCCGACACTCGTCGCAGTACCCGCGTTGCTGTTGCTCACGCTGCTGACCTACAGCGCCTGCCTCCGGGCCGCCGCCCTCATCCTCCGTAACCTGTCGCCGGACCCCTCTAGAGCCTGGATCGAGGCCCTCCGCAGCGCTCCAGCCGCCATCATGGCCGCGATGGCGCCCGCGCTCGCACTCGCCGCCTGCGTCATCCTGGGAGTGCGGATCAACGAATTCGGCATTCCGTTCGTCGGCCTCGTCGCAGGTCTCGCCGGGCCGGTGCTCTTCGCACGCTGGTCGCTACGACACGCCTACGACGAATCGCTCGTCCTCGCGCACGACATGCCGTCGAACGAGGCGACGCGCGTCGGTCCGCTGCTCGCGGTGCTCGACGAACGCTGGACCGCGAAGCTCCTGACCGCGCTCGCCGCTCCGCTGGTCATCGCGATGGCGCTCTCCTGGATCGCATCGTTCTACCTCACGCCGCTCGTCGGCGGCGCGCTCTTCGTCGTTGCGATGGCGTTCTGGCTGCCGCTCCCCGCGCTCGCGCTCACGATCGACTGCGACCGCGTCCTCGCCGAGGCGACAGAGCCAGCGCACACCGCTCCCGCCACCGCCTCGGCCTCCATCTAGCATCGCAACACAGTTCCCCTCCAATACCTTGTAGGGGCGGCTCGTCTCTTCCCTCGCATTACGCTGTAGGGGGGGGGGGGGGGGGGGGC
>JBBDXS010000015.1:14616-43025 GCA_040902195.1 Dehalococcoidia bacterium | reverse complement strand
CCCCCCCCCCCCCGCTCTTCACCAATCACCGTAGGCGCGGGTCTTCAGACCCGCGCAAACAAGGCGAAGGGGGCCTTAGGTTCCTCCTGGCGAGACCAAGCACGCTTCATCCTCCTGCTCCGTCGACACCCTCCCGTCCCACGCATACAATAGGAGACGATTCCCACCAGGAGGAGCCGCCATGCCACTCGCGCCAACAAGAGAACAGGTCCAACAGCTCGTCCAGAGCGACCTGGACGGCCCGGTCGTAATGCTCAACCTGCTCAAGTTCTCCCGCAAGACGGACGACGGCGTCTCAGGCCGCGACTCCTACGAGCAGTACGGCCAGGGCGTCCGCTCCATGCTCGAGAAGACGGGCGCACGCGTGCTCTGGCACGGACGCGTCGATTCCGTCGTCATCGGCGACGAGGCGGATCACTGGGACTCCGTAATCCTGGTCGAGTACCCGTCGCGTAAGGCCTTTATCGAGATGACGTCCAGTAAGAGCTACGGCGAGGTCGCCAAGTCGCGCACCGCCGGGCTCGATGACTCACGCCTCATCGCCATGACCGAGCTCAGCCGCTACAAAGGCGGCTAGCCCGCGCAGGAGCCTTGACAGCCACCTGGGCCGGGGCTATGCTCTCGGCAACCCCGTAAGGCTGGTGACATCGTGCAACGACTGGCGTCTCATATACGGCTATGCGCAGCCGCGCTCTCGTCGGTCGCTGTCCTCCTGCTTCTTGCCGCGCTCCCCGCCCCGTCCGTCCGCCATGCTAGCGCCGCGGGCTGCGCTCCGACTAGGCCGCATACCTCTGGCACGACGGTGGAGTCGATCAGCACCGCGGACGGCATGAGGTCATACCGGCTCCACGTGCCACCGACGTATAACGGTCTCTACCGTGTGCCGTTGGTGCTCAGCTACCACCCGCTCAGCTCCACCGCCCTCTCTCAAGAGCTCTACAGCGCCATGTCGCCCATGGCCGACTCGTTTGGCTTCATCGTCGTCTACCCGGAGGGAACGGTTACGTCGGGGAACAACTTCAATCACTTCAACATCACCCAGCTCCCCAGCCCGGAGCCCGACGAGGTCGCCTTCACCGAAGCCATGCTCGACTCACTCGAGGCGTCGTTGTGCATCGATACCAACCGCGTATTCTCGACAGGTTTTTCGAACGGCGCGATGATGTCGGTCCGGCTCGCCTGCAGCCTGCCTGACCGCATCGCCGCAATCGCTCCCGTAGCCGCGGCGTACTATCCGCAGCTCGATCTCACGTACAATCCCTCGGAGACGTGTATCGAAACAACTCCGGTTCCGGTGATCGCGTTCCACGGCACGTCGGATACGTTTGTGCCCTTCAACGGTGGTCCGGGCGGCGTCCCGGGCGTCATTTCGCTTGACTTCCGGCTCCCCATCGATAACACCACGCTTGACGATGACGTCCTTCAGTCCTGGGCCGCCCACAACGGCTGCACGGGCGGCCGTTCCGAGTCGCCTTACACGTCAGAGGTCCGCTTCGTTTCGTACGGCGACTGCGACGCCGACACGCAGCTCTACATCATCGATGGCGGCGGACACACGTGGCCCGACGCCCAGGACAGCCCGGGGCTTGGCTACACGACCCACCAGATCAGCGCGAACGATCTGATGTGGACCTTCTTCCAGGCTCACCCGCTCGGCGGCGCGCCACAGAGCGACCTCGACGGCGATACCGTGCCGGACATCAACGATGACGACGACGACAACGACGGCTGTACCGATGCCGCCGAGATGGTGAACACGGCCGGCAGCGAGGAGACCGGCGGCCGGCGGAACGCCAAGAACCCCTGGGACTTCTTCGACACGGATGGGAACAAGGTGATCGATCTATTCATCGACATCTTCGCGGTCGCCAACGCGTTCGGGCTGACGCCGAGCGATCCAGGCTACTCGACGACGCTCGACCGCTCGGCAGCCATCGGCGATCCCTGGGACATGGGCCCGCCGGACGGCACCATCGATCTGTTCATCGACATCTTCGGCGTCGCGTACCAGTTCGGCCACGACTGCACCTAGGCGCCCAGACGTAGCTACGAACGTCGTCGCGCCAGCCGCGCACCCGCCATCACGATCAGCCCCAGCACCATCAACACGCCAACGAGCGCGACATCGCCGTCTGACCCCCCGACGGACACCGGCGCTCGCACCAGCCCGGTCACACCCCCTACTTTCGCTACGGGCGCGAGGTAGGAGATGCGGCCCGGATTGAACTCCGCGATGTAGATGATCCCCGTCGGCCCCATCGTCACGTCGAGCGGGCCGTCCAGGCCGCTCTGCAGCGTAGAGCTGCCGATCACCGACTGCCCGTCGCCCGAGAGCTCCACCCGTAGGATGCTCCCGAGTACAAACTGCGCGATGATCAGGTCGCCTTGCATCGCGCCGCTAAACTGCGGCGATGTGTACTCCATGATGCCATCGCAGGAGCAGTGCGCAGGCAGCGTCAGGATGGGCGCGGTGAAGTCCGCGCCGTTACCTTCCGACGGCGCGTGGTACGTGCATTGCCTCGCGTCGGTCCGCCCGCGGTTGCGGTTCGGGAAGCCGTAGTAGTCGCCGGACTCGATCCGGTTCAGTTCATCGTTCTGCGCGACGCCCGTCCCGCTCGTGCTGCACGTTATCGATGTGTTTGGCCCCTGCGGGCCGTTATCGGTCGCATACATCTGTCCGTTGCTATGCAGGACCAGGTCGTACGGATTGCGTGTCCCCGGCGCGAACACGGACACGTCTCCGCCCGTCTGATCGACGTTGTCATCGGCCGGAACGCCGGATGGACTATACGTGATCGTGCCATCGAAGCCCGGGTCGTTTACGTCCGCAACCAGGATCGCCGCCGACAGCGGCGTCTCGGGATAGTTCGGGCTCTGGAGCCCTGCGTCGGTGTTCGCACCGTTTGCCATATAGAGCAGGCCGCTGTCGTCAAATGCGATGCCGTTCGTGAAGTGGTTCGTGAACGGCGCCGAGCTGGGTAAGCCCGTAATCACATCGGTCCGCGTCCACGAGGGTCCCGTGTACGTGCTGATCACACCTTCGTACGAGTTCGTCGCGGCGCTGTTCTGCCGCGATGCGTACACCACCACCGGCGACGGCGGCGCGGTCGGGTCGAACGCAATCCCGAGGAGCGTCGACTGTCCGGACGCAACGGTTTCCGTGTTCGTAACGCTGGTACCAGTCACATCGAGCGTGAGCGCCTGGATCTGCGTCGCCGCGCCGGCGTACAGGCGCCCATCCGGCCCGAACGCGAGCGATGAAGGATTCGCGATGCCGGTCGCCAGTGTTCCCAGCGTGAAGCTCGGCGCAGCCGCCGACACCGGCCGCGGCTCAATCACGAGCGAAGCGGCGCACATCAGCAGAAGCGCGAAGACGTACAGGAGGTGGCGTGGCAACATGGCGAACCTTGCTATTGTACCCCTGCCGTCAACCCTCCAGAGACCCTTTCCGTCATAGTCGAAGGCTCTAGCTTGACAGCCCAACACCGCGCGGGTAGCATAGCCCCATGATGACCGCGAACTTCGGCAATCTGCTTCCCACGGCGCAGGAGTATTGCGTCCTGGCCATGCATGAAGGAAACGCGAGCGGGTCCGTCTAGCGCCTTTTTCGGACAATCACAGGCGAGCCCGCTTCCGGATGAAGCGGGCCTTTTCGTATCTGCGACGCGCTACTGACAGGAGGCTGTCACCTCGCGTCGTTACCATGGAGGCCCACCGAACAGGAGAAATGATGGCGAACGAAATCTCGATCTTCGACCGGCCCATCGTGGTGCCGGAGGACCTGCGCCGGGCCACCGAGGAGAAGGGCTGGCCCCCCGGCATGCTTCAGCGCGCTCTCGAGTTGCGCATTGCGTACGCTGGAATCAAGGAATGGCTGGCAAACGAACGCTTAACTCACGAAGACATCGCGCGATTCCTCGGCTGGCGCGAGCAGCTGATCTCCGGCACGATCCACGTCCGCGAGGCGACCTGGAGCGATGACGAGGCGCTCGCCGACCTCTACGCCAACTCTCCGGAGGACATCGGCGACTACGAGGTCACGGTCGAACGCGGCCCCTACCCGTTCGCGCAGTTCCGGCTCCAGGAGCACCCCAACATCCAGATCGTGGAGGACCGCGGCATCATTCTCGCCGCAGCCGCGCACTCGGGGCGCAACACGATCATCGACGGCAAGCGCACGTCAACGCACATCGCATCGGCGTGGCGCGTGCGTAAGGAGAGCCGTGGCAAGGGGATGAGCAACTTCTTACGCATGGGATCCGGGCCGGGTTGCGCCTGGTTCGGCGTCGTCAGCTACTGGTATGTCCGCTCCGGCAACTACAACGCCGCCGGCTGGATTAAGGCGCTGCGGCCGGACCTCGAGCGCGACGAACAGGGCGATCTGCCCGGCATCCCCGTCACCGTGGCGCACTTCCGCGCCCAGCCCTTCACGGGCGACGCGACGGGCATCCGCACAGCGAAACGGTCGGACACGAGACAGTGCGTCGCGCTCATCAACCGCACGCACCGCGGGCTCGACTTCTTTCGCCCATACACCGAGGAGTTTCTGCACGTGCGGCTCGACGATCCGAATTGGGGCGAGAAGCCGAGCTTCTGGGCGGAGGTCTATCGCTGGCACGACTACTACCTCCTCGAGGAGCAGGGGCGCATCGTCGCCTGTGCCGGCTTGTGGGACCGCGGCCGCCACGTGCGCGAGGTCTGGCTGCACAAGGAGACCGGCGAGCGTCAGGTCATCGAGCCGACAGCGCTGATGGATTTCGGCTACGCGGAGGGCCGCGAGGACGCGATGGCGCGACTGCTCGCATACCTCATCGGCCGCACGCACGAGCTGGGACGGCAGGAGCTGCTGGCCCCGCTCGATCAGCTCCCCGCGCTGCAGGAGCGTATGGCGTCGTTCGAGCAAGCGAGCGAAACGCGCAGCATGGGCATTGACGTCTTTCCGGACACGAACACACCGCTCACCGTAACGGTGCGAAAGCCGTACACGGACCTGGCGTACTGGTAACATGATGCACGCGAGGCCGCATCGAGCACTTCCTGCTTCCTTGTTCCCTGTTCCTTGTTCCGGCTGCCGCGGAGGAGCTGGGCCATGACCTGGTGGTTCAACCCCTCCGCTCCCTTACCGCCCGACGCCGAACAAGCGCCGGTGCGCCACGTCTACCGGCGCATCTTCGCATTCATGGGGCAGTTCCGGGCCGGGATCGGGCTCGCCGTTGCGTTCGCGATGGCGAGCTCGCTGCTCGTCGCGCTCCAGCCCTGGGCGATCAAGTTCATCATCGACGGCGTCCTTAACTCAGACAAGCTCGGTCTCGGACCGCTCGGTTCGTATGCGACCGAGACCGACCGCGAAAAGGTCCGGGCGGCGGGCATCCTGGCGGGCGCGTTCCTCGCGATCACCGTCGTCGGCGTGCTCCTCAACGCCGCGAGCTTCTTCATGACGGCGCGGACAGCGCTCTTCATGATCCACACGCTGCGCTCGCGCATCGTCGCGCACATGCGCACGCTCTCGCTCCGCTACCACGCGAACCAGTCGATCGGCGACACGATCTGGCGCGCGATCAACGACGCCCGCAGCATTCAGGAGGTGATGATCTTCGGCATCCGGACGTGGGGCGTCCTGGTGTTCCGGCTGACGATCATGGTCGCGTTCATGCTCGTGCTCGACCCGCTCCTCACGCTCGTTTCGCTGGCCGTGCTGCCGCTGCTCTTCTTCACCATCCACCGCCTCACGGGGCGCATCCAGAAGACGTCGCAGGAGAGCCGCGAGCACATGTCGCGCCTCACGTCCCTCATCGAGCAGACGATGGGTTCGATCCGCGCCGTGCAGGTCTTCGGCCGCGAGGGGATGGAACAGAAGCGCTTCGAGGACACGAGTACCAACTTCGTGCGCGCGCAGATCCGCTTTCGCGTCGCCGAGCAGATCCTCAACGTCGCGACCGTCGCGATCACCGGCCTCGGTACCGCCCTCGTCCTCCTCGTCGCAACGCAGCGCGTCATCTCCAACGATGTCACCATCGGCGATCTCTGGGTCTTCGTCGCCTACATGCAGGCGATCTATCAGATGATGAACGAGATCATGTTCGTCTACGGTCCGTTCCAGGACGCCGTCGTCGGCGTCGGCCGCGCGTTTCAGGTGCTCGACCAGGAGCCCGACATCCGCGAGGCCCCCGGCGCGGTCGATAAGCCCGCGTTCGCCGACGCCGTCCGCTTCCGCAACGTGCACTTCGAGTACGACTCGGGCCGCGCCGTGCTCGACGACATCGACATCGTCGTGCGCAAGGGCGAGAAGGTCGCTATCGTCGGTGAGACAGGCTCCGGCAAGACCACGATCCTCAATCTCATCCCCCGCCTCTACGACGTCACCAACGGCGCGGTCGAGATCGACGGCGTCGACGTGCGCGAGCTACGCATCGCGTCGCTCCGCAATCTCGTCTCGATGGTGCCGCAGGAGCCGCTCCTCTTCGCGGCGACAGTGCGCGAAAACATACTCTACGGCCGCCTCGACGCGTCAGCGGAGGAGGTCGAGGTCGCCGCCACCGCCGCGCGCGCGAACGGCTTCGTGCAGGAGCTGTCGCAGAAGTACGAGACCGAGGTCGGCGAACGCGGCGTCAAACTCTCGACCGGGCAGCAGCAGCGCATCTCGATCGCGCGCGCCTTTCTCAAGGACGCGCCCATCCTCCTGCTCGATGAGCCGACCTCCGCGCTCGACCTGCAGACCGAGGCGGACTTCCTCGACGGGCTCGCCGACCTGATGGAAGGCCGCACGGTCTTCATCGTCGCGCACCGCCTCTCGACAATCCGCAACGTCGACCGCATCTACTTCCTCGAAGGCGGCTCGATCGCCGAGCAAGGCTCGCACGAAGAGCTCATGCAGACGCGCGGACGCTACTACCAGCTCTTCATGGCGCAGTTCGGCTCCGGCATGGCCGAGCCGGCGCTGGCATGAGACACACGGTGCGCGTTGTCGGGACCACCGTCAGGGCGGCCATCTGGCCGCCCTGACGGCCGCAGATCGTCGCGCACTCGCTACATTCCCCTCTCCCTCTTTAAGAGGGAGAGGGGCGACTGCCCAACAACGCATCGCATGTCCAAAACCTGGGGTGAGGATCCCCAAGTTCCAGCCTCGTCCATCATCGACGCCTACCATACTGTCGGGCAGACATAGGCCCGGCGCCCTGCTAACCTCTTCCCCATGTGCGGCCGCTTCACCATGAGCCGGCGCGATGCCGAGGAGCTGGCGCGAGAGCTCGGCGTCGACCCTGAGTCGCTCCGAGACTACCGGCCTCGCTACAACATCGCTCCGACTGATCAGCATTGGATCCTCCGCACGAAGTACGAGCAGCGCGAGTTGCTGCCGGCAACCTGGGGCCTCGTGAACTCGTGGGCGAAGGACGGCAAGCGCGCTGCCGCGCAGATCAACGCGCGCGCTGAGACGTTAACGACGCGGCCGGCGTTCAAGGAGGCCTACCAGAAGCGTCGCTGCGTCGTGCCTGCGGACGGCTTCTTCGAGTGGACCGGGCCAAAGACCGCGCGCCAGCCGCTCTGGTTCCACCGGCCCGACGGCGGCCTGGTCCTCTTCGCAGGCCTCTACGAGTCCTGGCAGCCGGCGCCCGATACGTGGCAGCGCACGTTCACGATCATCACCACGGACGCGAACGATGTCGTCGGGCGTGTCCACGACCGCATGCCGGTGGTCCTCACTGACGGAGACATTGACGCGTGGATGCTCGGCGAAGGAGAGTTCGAGGGCTTGCTCGTACCGGCGCCGAACGGCCTGCTCGTCGCAACGCCCGTGTCGCCGCGCGCGAACTCCGTGAAAAACGACGACCCGTCGGTACTCGAGCAAGTACAGGGCTTGCTCTGAGGTACAGGAATAAGGAAGAGCATGTGCAGTCGCAGAGGGAGGCAGTCAGTGTGAGCACTCGCAACGGTGGCAATAGCCGCTGGAAACGTCAAGAGCAGAGCATTGCCGATGCGCTCAGTACTTCGCTCGTCCCGAACAACGGCGTCCGGCGCAGCGACATGGAGGCCCGCCAGTACGGCGTCGAAGTGAAGACGATGAAAGCCATCCCTGTTCGGGTCCGGAAGGCCATGGAGCAGAGCGTGGAGGCGTGCGAGAAGGTGAACAAGGTGGCGGTCGTGGTACTAAGCCAGCCGCGCATCGGAAGGAAACCGCTGCGTCTCGTGGTCATGCGTCTCGAGGACTGGCAGATGAACAATGCGCCGCGTGGTGTAGGAGACGTATAAGCATCCTCCCGGAAAGGAGCGAGGACGGGAACTCTGTCCACCCTCGTTTCGCCGTTGCGAAGAGCGCAGCGTGCCTTCGCACGTCAACGGCCAGCCATCGCTATCGTCCCGTAGTGTGCTATCTGCAACGTACCGGCTGACGGCTCCCGCTTGACAAGTCCCAGGCCCAAGTTGTCTACATAGAGTATGACGAAGAGGCCCGCCGGATGATGTCGGAAAAGCGTCTAGGAATCCTCGTAGGAGGCGGGCCCGCTCCGGGGATCAACAGCGCCTTGAGCGCCGCCGTCATAGAAGCCATCAAGGCGGGCGTGGAAGTCGTTGGCATCTATGACGGATATGAGCATCTCATTAAGGGAAGCACGGAGATGGTCCGCCCGCTCGCGATCTCCGATGTCTCGCGGATCCACTTCCAGGGTGGCTCCATCATCCGCACCTCGCGCGCCAACCCCACGCGCAACGAGGCTGACCTGCAGCGAACAGTGGAGACCCTCAGGAAACTAAGCGTGAGCTATCTGATCACGATCGGCGGTGAGGATACAGCTTCCGCGGCCGCGCAAGTATACCGGCACAGCGATGGGGCGATAAGAGTCGCGCACATTCCAAAGACCATCGACAACGACCTGCCTCTGCCGGAGAACGCACCAACGTTCGGCTTTGAGACCGCCCGCCATCTCGGCACCCAGTGGGTCCTCAATCTCATGGAGGAGTCACGCACCACCAACCGCTGGTGCCTCACCGTTGTGATGGGCCGCAAGGCCGGGCACCTGGCGCTGGGAATCGGAAAGGCGGCCGGGGCAACCGTCACTATCATTCCCGAGGAGTTTTCAGCCAGTCAGATCTCGCTCGATGACCTCTGCTTGGTGGTGGAAGGCGCAATCCTAAAGAGACGCTCGCTTGGCCAGGACTACGGCCTGGCCGTCGTCGCCGAAGGTGTCGCAGCCAAGATGGACCCCGATCAGCTCGCCAGGAGCCCCGGCGTCGAGGTCGGCTACGACGCCTACGGCAACATCCGTCTCGAGAAGATCCCCCTCGCGTCGATCCTCGAGCGCGAGATCGTACGCCGCTTCGCCGCGCGTGGCGACTCGCTCTCGATCGTCGCTGTGACACTGGGCTACGAGCTGCGATGTGCGGCGCCGATCCCATTCGACATCGACTACACGCGGACGCTCGGTTACGGTGCCGTCCGATTCCTCCTCGACGACGAACGTGCCCCGTCGGGAGGCCTCGTCTGCCTCGACGATGGCCGGCTGCGCATCCTCCCGTTCGATGACATTCAAGACCCGGAGTCCGCTCGCATCGCCACGCGCATGGTCGATATCAACTCCGATCACTACCGCGTCGCCCGCGAATACATGGTCCGCCTCAACCGCCGGGACTTCGAGCACGAACGCTCCTTAGCCAGCCTTGCGGAGGCGGCCAACATGGACGTCGCCGCGTTCGTCGAGCGGTTTCGTCCTATCGTAGAGCCTGATCTTGCAGAGGGCGCCCACCCCCTGTCATCCTGAGGGGCGAGGGGTAGATCGTGACGGGGCGGGGAGCCCGAAGGACCTGACAGCGCATTCGCTCTAACATCCTCCCCCATAGGTGCGTTGTCGGCGCCCAGTCCTCTGGAATAACCGGGAGCGAGCGTGGAAGACCTAGAGACCACCGCCAGGACCATGGTTGCGCCGGGTAAGGGCATCCTTGCCGTCGACGAAACGATCCCCACATGCACGAAGCGTTTCGCTGAGTTCGGCATCGACTCCACCGAGGACAGCCGCCGGGCATACCGGCAGATGTTCTTCACCACGCCGGGCGTGAGCGACTACATCAGCGGCGCGATCTTGTTCGACGAAACGATACGCCAGCGTTCCGACGACGGAACGCCGTTCGCGGAGCTGCTCGCCAGCCTGGGCGTCCTGCCCGGGATAAAGGTGGATAAAGGCGTGAGCCCCCTCGCCGAGGCGCCGGGCGAAACGCTAACGGAAGGCCTCGACGGCTTGCGAGAGCGACTCGACGAGTACCGCCAGATGGGAGCGCGCTTCACCAAGTGGCGTGCCGTCATCACGATCGGCGCCGAAATCCCCACGCGCGCCGCCATCGACGCGAACGCGCACGCGCTCGGTCGCTACGCGGCGCTCGCGCAGGAGGCCGGCCTCGTCCCCATCGTGGAGCCGGAAGTGCTCATGAGCGGCGACCACGACATCGCGCGCTGCCAGACCGTAACGGAAGACGTCCTCCGCAGCGTCTTCGAGCAGCTCGCGTCCCAGCAGTGCCTCCTCGAGGGCATGGTGCTGAAGCCCAACATGGTAACCTCCGGCAGCGAATGTCCCGTTCGGGCCGACACCGGCGAAGTCGCGGAGCGCACGCTGGAGACCTTGCGCCGCTGCGTTCCGGCACAAGTACCTGGCGTCGCCTTCCTCTCCGGAGGCCTTTCCGGCGAAGCAGCCTGCACGAACCTCAACGCAATGACAGCCGCCGGGCCTCACCCCTGGGAGCTGACGTTCTCCTTCGGACGAGCGTTGCAGTATCCCGCGCTCCAGATCTGGCACGGCGACCCCGATAACGTCGCGGCCGCGCAAGCCGCCTTCCTCCATCGCGCGCGCATGAGCAGCCTCGCGCGGTCCGGCTCGTACGCGCCCGCTATGGAGAGCGCGGCAGCGTAGGCGCTACGCAATTGTCATCCTGAGGGGAGTCCGTAGGCGCGGGTCTTTAGACCCGCGCAGCGGGCGGGGAGCCCGAAGGACCAGACACACCCCCCCACGTAGGGGCGGGGTTTAAAACCCCCCCGCCCACGGGGCGGGGAGCCCGAAGGACCTGACAGACCCGCGCAGGTAGGGGCGGGTTTGAAACCCGCCCCTACCTCACCCCCGCCGCCGCACGTTTGCGATCAATCGCAACGGGCCTCGCAACATCGGTCTGTAGGGGCGCACAGCTGTGCGCCCCTACATTACTCCCACGCACCGCCGCTGCCATCAATCGAAACGCCGCCCTGGCGACTAATGCTGATGGCTGACAGCTCCCGTGTGTTATAGTTGCCCCCTACTGGAGGCGGCTCATGCGGGTCTCTGCTCTCGCTCCGACGTTCCTCAAGCCAATCGCCCTCGCAGCGCTGCTGGCGCTCGCAGTAGTGGCGGGCTCACTCCTCTGGCAGACCAACGACAACTCCGCCAGCGCCGACAGCGACGGCGTCCTCGGCTCGGACGATCCGTCCGTGCTAGGCTCCACCGTCAGCGCCGGCTTCTTCCACACCTGCGGGGTGAGGACGGACGGCACGCTCGCCTGCTGGGGCGACAACACTTACGGCCAGGCAGCGCCCCCCGCCGGCACCTTCGGCCAGGTCAGCGCCGGCGGCAACCACGCCTGCGGGGTGAGGACCGACGGCACGCTCGCCTGCTGGGGAGCCGGTACAACGAACATCGGTGCTTTCCCCGACTTGGGCCAGGCCGCGCCCCCCGCCGGCGCCTTCAGCCAGGTCAGCGCCGGCGGCTACCACACCTGCGGCGTGAGGACCGACGGCACCCTCGCCTGCTGGGGCTACAACGGCCTCGGCCAGTCCTCGCCCCCAGCCGGCACCTTCAGCCAGGTCAGCGCCGGCCGCAACCATAGCTGCGGCGTGAGGACCGACGGCACCCTCGCCTGCTGGGGCGACAACTACGACGGCCAGGCCTCGCCCCCCGCCGGCACCTTTACCCAGGTGGGCGCCGGCAGCGTCCACACCTGCGGTGTGAAGACGGACGGCACGCTCGCCTGCTGGGGCGACAACTCCTACGGCCAGGCCTCGCCCCCCACCGGCACGTTTACCCAGGTCAGCGCCGGCGGGCTCCACACCTGCGGCGTGAAGACGGACGGCACCCTCGCCTGCTGGGGCAGGAACGACTTGGGACAGGCCTCGCCGCCCGCCGGCACCATCAGCCAGGTCAGCGGGGGCGAGAACCACAACTGCGGCGTGAAGACTGACGGCACGCTCGCCTGCTGGGGCCGCAACGACGACGGCCAGGCCTCGCCCCCCGCCGGCGCCTTCAGCGGCGGCATCGTCGCCGTCAGCGCCGGCGGCTACCACACCTGCGGCGTGAGGACGGACAGCACCCTCGCGTGCTGGGGCAGAGACAACCTCGGCCAATCCTCGGCGCCCGCCGGCGCCTTTAGCCAGGTCGCCGCCGGCTTCACTCACACCTGCGGTCTGAAGGCGGACGGCACACTTGCCTGCTGGGGCGACGACGGCCTCGGCCAGGCCTCGCCCCCGGCGGGCACCTTTACCCAGGTCAGCGGCAACTACAACCACTCATGTGGTCTCAAGACCGACGGCATGCTCGCCTGCTGGGGGGCGGGTACAACAATCGGTGCTTTCCCCGAATACGGCCAATCGATACCGCCCGCGGGGACGTTCAGCCAGGTCAGCGCCGGCAACCTGTTCACCTGCGGTGTGAGGACGGACGGCACCCTCGCTTGCTGGGGCTGGAACGGCCAGGGTCAGGCCTCGCCCCCCGCAGGCACCTTCAGCGAGGTCAGCGCGGGCGGCAACCACGCCTGCGGCGTGAAGACGGACGGCGCCCTCGCCTGCTGGGGCTGGAACTTCTACGGCCAGGCCGCGCCGCCCGCCGGCGCCTTCGGCCAGGTCAGCGCGGGCCAGAACCATACTTGCGGCGCGAAGGTTGACGGCACGCTCGCCTGCTGGGGCGACAACGCCAGCGGCCAGGTCTCGCCCCCCCTCGGCACGTTCAGCCAGCTCGCCGCCGGCTGGCACCACAACTGCGGCTTGAAGACGGACACCACGCTTGCCTGCTGGGGCCACAACGCCTACGGCCAGGCCTCGCCGCCACCGGGCCCGTTCTGCAGCGACGATAACGACGGCCTCGATTTCGCCGCGGAGTCTTCCGCCGCGACCGATCCCTGCGACGCCGACACCGACGATGACGGCTGCGCGGATGGTGACGAGCTCGGTCTCGACGAGGAGCTCGGCGGCCTACGCGATCCGACGAACGCCTACGACTTCTACGACACCAACGCTGACAAGGTGATCGATCTCTTTTACGACGTCTTCAACGTCGCGAACGCCTTCGGAGACGACGCCGACAGCGACCCGCCCGGCGAGCCCGACGGCTACGACGCCACGCTGGACCGCTCCGCCGCGGTCGGCGATCCCTGGGACATGCAGGCGCCGGACGGCACGATCGATCTGTTTATCGACATCTTCGGCGTCGCCTACCAGTTCGGCCACGACTGCACGTAGAGGAACGCTGTAGGGGCGCGCAGCTGTGCGCCCCTACGTGACGATCAATCGTAACGTCGCGGCCATGCGCGGTTGGGGGATAACGCCGTAGGGGCGGGTTTCAAACCCGCCCCTACATTACTCCCCACGCCGCCGCCTCGATCAGTCGATAACACCGAGCGAGATCGATCTATAGGGGCGCACAGCTGTGCGCCCCTACGTCACTCTCGCACCCGCACGTTGCGATCAACCACCGCCACCCGGGAAGGTCGATCCTTTAGGGAACGACTGGACGAAATCGAAGGCCAAACCGTAGAATGAGCCGCCCGCCAGGTCTCAGCAAAGGACACGTCCCATGCGCATGCAGTTCGGCACCTTTATCGCGCCGTTTCACCCCGCCGGCCAGAACCCCACGCTCGCCCTCCAACGCGACCTCGATCTCATCACGCGCCTCGATCAGCTGGGCTACGACGAGGTCTGGATCGGCGAGCACCACTCGGGCGGCTGGGAGATCATCGCCAGCCCGGAGCTCTTCCTCGCGGTCGCGGGCGAGCGCACGAAGAACATCCGCCTCGGCACAGGCGTCGTCTCCCTTCCCTACCACCATCCCTTCATGGTCGCCGACCGCATCGTCCTGCTCGACCACCTCACGCGCGGCCGTGCCATGCTCGGCGTCGGGCCCGGTGCGCTCCCCGGCGACGCGAAGTTCCTCGGCATCGAAGCCACGCGCCAGCGCGAGATGATGGACGAATCGCTGGGAATAATCATGCGCCTCCTCACCGAAGAGGAGCCGGTCACCTACACGTCGGACTGGTTCGAGCTGCACGAGGCGCAGCTCCAACTCAAGCCCTACCAGCGCCCCACGATGCCCGTCGCCGTCGCGTCGACGATCAGCCCGTCGGGCATGGTCTGCGCCGGGAAGCACGGCGCCGGCGTCCTCTCGCTCGCGACGTACTCGGAGGAGGGCATCACTGCAATCACGACCCAGTGGGCCAACTGCGTCGAGGCCGCGGCAAAGGCCGGCCGCCCCGCGCCCGATCGCGCGAGCTGGCGTCTCGTCGTGCCGTTCCATCTCGCGGACAGCAAAGAAGAGGCGATCAACGACGTCGTCGATGGGGCATTCCGCTGGTACAACGAGTACCTGATCAACATCATGGGCGCGCCGGGCCGCGTGCCGGTGCCGAACGGACGCATGCTCATCGACGGCATGAACGCCTACGGGGGCGGCGTTGTCGGCACCCCGGACGACGCGATCGCGTGCATCGAGCGCCTGCAGGAGATCTCCGGCGGCTTCGGCTGCCTGCTCGGCCTCGGCCACGAGTGGACGACGCGCGAGAAGACCCTGCGCAGCTACGAGCTGTTCGCCCAGCACGTCATGCCTCACTTCCAGGACACGGTCTCGTGGGTGGAGCGCTCGCGCGACTGGACGCTGGCGAACAAGGAAGCGCTCGCGCAGCGCACGGTCTCCGCGATCACCAAGGCAATCGCGGACCACAGCGGAACCCCTCAAGAGCAGCCCGTCGCGAAATCCGAGGGCTAGCCGTGCGCGCCGCCGTCCTCCGCGATCGCAAGCTCACCGTCGGTGAGGTGCCGGAGCCCGCGTCGCCCGGCCCGGGCCAGGTGCTGGTCGAGACGATCGCTTGCGGCATCTGCGGCTCCGATGTGCACATGTACCAGCACATCGACAGGCTCGTAGAGGAGGCTCGACAGGCTGGCACGCCGTCAGCCGCAGCGGGCGACCTTGTGATGGGGCACGAGTTCTCCGCCCGCGTGCTCGAGGCGGGCGCGGGCGTCGATAACGTCCAGCCCGGCGACGCCATCGTCGCGATTCCGATCATGATGACAGAGGCCGGGCTCGCGCTGGTCGGCTATTCATCCGAGTTTCCGGGCGGCTACGGCGAGAAGATGCTGCTGCTCGGTGCCGTCTGCTACAAGGTGCCGGAAAACGTCGACCCGCGCTATGCCGCCCTGACGGAGCCGATGTCCGTCGGCACGCGCGCGGTCAATCGATCGGGCATCGAGGAAGGTGAATCGGCGATCGTGCTGGGCTGCGGGCCGATTGGCCTCGGCACAATCGCGGCGCTGCGCATCATGGGCGCCGGGCCGATCGTCGCGGCCGACCCCTCGGCGCGCCGCCGAGAGCTGGCGCTCCATATGGGCGCCGCGGCCGCCGTCGACCCGCGCGAGGAGCCCGCGATCGCAGCGTGGCAGCGTGTCGATGGACGGAAGAGCCTGGTGATCTTCGAGGCGTCGGGCGCGCGTGGCCTGATCGCGCAGGCGATGGAGGCGGCGCCGCAGGAGGGGCGCATCCTCGTCGTCGGCGTGTGCATGGAGCCCGACACGATTACCCCGCTCGTCGGCATCAACAAAGAGTTGACGATCACGTTCGCGCTCGGCGCGCGGCCGGACGAGTTCAAGCTCACGCTCGACCGCATCGCAGAAGGCAAGATAGACGTGGCGTCGATCGTCACGGACGAGATCGGCATCGCTGGTGTGCCGCAGGCGTTCGCGGCGCTCCTGCAGCCGGACGCCTACGGCAAGATCCTCGTCCGCCCGCAACTAGGCTAGCCTGCAGCCCGAACACCTCCGGCTGGCCGAGATTATTCAGCTCACGTGGCGACCCTCTAGTCTCGTACGCCTTCGTAAATCCCGGAGTCAGAACGTACGTTCCCCCGGGCGGTCCGTAGGCGCTGGAGGGGACTTGTGGCAGGCCGATACTTCCTATGTGAATCCAGTCCTCGAATTGGCCCGAGGCCGCGTCCGGCGGTGGCTGCTCCTTGCGTCGCTGTGTCTGGCAGCCACGATGGTTGTGTCGACGGCCATTGGCGTGGTTGCGTGGCTCCACGATGGCTCCGGCGGCGGCGACGAAGGCGACGCGATGGTCTTCACGCGAAGCGTCCTCGCTACCCTCTCGATGCCGGCCGCCCCGCAAAGCGGGCCTCCTCCGGCATCGAAGCCCGGCGAGCCACCGAGCGCACCCGCCTTGGCCTTCATCTGGCCTGCCGACGGCTGGATCGTGCAAGGCATGTGGGCCGGCCACCCCAGCGGCATTGATATCGGCGCCGCCACCGGCGATCCGGTGGTCGCGGTCCGTGACGGCAAGGTCGCCTTCGCGGGGGGCGACTCGTGTTGCAGCTACGGGAACTACATCATCATCCAGCACGACGACGGTTGGTCCAGTCTGTACGGACATCTGAGCGCGTTTAACGTCAAGCTCGGCGACGACGTCAAGCAGGGTGATCGCATTGGCAGCATTGGCATGACAGGGCACGCGGACGGCCCGCACGTGCACTTTGAGCTGCGCTCCTACGGAGGCGTCGTCGATCCGCTCAGCTACCTCTCGCCGCACCGGACCGCGCCGCCGCCGCCCGCCAAGTCGCCGTCCTTCGTCGCAGCGCCGCCGAGCGGCGGCGGGCCGCAAGTGCCCGCACCAGCGCAGCCGACACCGGAGCCCGTAAACGGCGGCCTCAGCGCGAGTGCGGCGATCTCCGCTGCCGCCCCGTGGTTATCGAGCAACGCCGACGCGTCCTACCGGCTCGACTACGACTCATGCCGCGCCACGCCTACCGGTCCGAACTGGATCGTCTCCTGTCGAGCCGAGCTACAGGCCTGCGCCGATCCCACCGTATGTGGCGCGACGCTCTCGGCGTGCGTGATCTCGCAGCCCATCCTCGTTGCCAGCATCTGCTGACTCGTTCCTGCGCCCAGTGCTATTGTCGAAGGCTGCGGCATGCGTTACGCTATGCATCCGTAATATGTCAACAAGCTGCCGATGCGGCCGGCCAGCATAGCTAGAAGGGTGGAGGATGCGGCTTAACGTCCTCGTGCTGGCAATAGGAGCGGTCGTCATCGGCGCGATGTTCGTCCTCATGCCCGCATACGCCGATCGCGGGCCGGCCTCTCTCGAAGCCGCTAGCCAGGCCCCCCTCCCTTCGCTCGAGCCGTCTGTACAGGGTCCGCATCGTGTGGTGGTCACCGATCTGTCCGCGCCGGACGCGCGCGCGGCAGGCGCAACCGACACGCCGGTCCCGCTGCGCAGGCCCGCTCCGAAGGGCGCCCGATCGGATGCGACCAGCGACGATATCCCGAAGGTAAACGCACCGGACGGCGGCGTGGCGGGCGCGTCCGGCGCGCCCACGATCGTCTCAAGCTTTGCCGGGCTCGACAGCGACGCGAACACGCCGAACAGCATTACGCCACCCGACCCGCAGGTGGCCGTCGGCCCGGACCACGTTGTCGAGTTCGTCAACACCATGGGGCGCGTCTTCACCCGCGCGGGGTCAACCGTGGACACGTTCGGGCTGGCCGACTTCTTCGGCATCCCGGCCGGCCACCACGACACCGATCCCCAGCTCGTTTACGACACGCTGAGCGGACGCTGGCTCGCCAGCTACGCCTCTCTCCACGACACGGCGGCCACGGACGAAGGACGGCTCTACCTCGCAATATCCGAGACGGACGACCCGACCGGGGCGTGGGACGTCTATACCGTGTCCTACACCAATACGTTCCCGGACTTTCCCGGCCTGGGCCTGACGAACGACAAGGTCACCGTGTCGTCGAACGTCTTCGACATCGACGGGCCGCCCGGCGCCGTTTCGGCCGGATGCTCGGAGTTCGATGGCTTCTGCGGTGTGCAGACGATCGTGTTCGAGAAAGCGGACCTGCTGGCGGGGGTTGCGGGCGACCAGCTCGGCAAACACACGTTTGCGCTGGACCAGAACCTAGGAACTGTGCGGCCCGCGCAATCGCTCTCGTCGGTCGCCGATCAGTACCTCACGACCTGGGACCTTTCGTCCCTCAACACGCTGACCGTGCTCAAGATCACGGGCACCCCGGACGCCGCCAACGTCGCGCAAACGGTAGCGGCCGGCATTACCACGGTGAACCAACTCGACCCGCCGCCTTCGCGGACAGCCGGCACGGCCTTCTGCTTCGTGCGCGAGCTGTCGTTCCTCGCGCCGCCATGCATCGACTCGGGAGACTACCGCACGCTCGATGTCGTTTGGCGCGACAACCACCTCTGGACGTCGTCGTCGGCATCGTGCTTCCCGAGCGGCGAAGCTATCGTGCGGTCTTGCGCGCACCTCGTCGAGGCGAACACGAGCGGGACACCGTCGCTCGCGCAAGACATCATGTTCGGCGCGATCGGCAATTTCTACTCGTGGCCCGCCGTAAGCACGGACGCCAGCAACAACCTGTACGTCTCGATGACGCACACGAACACATCGGTCTTCGCCGAGGCCGTCATCGGCGGACGCAGGACGAGCGACCCCGCGAACACGCTCGGCGGAACGAGCGTGTTCCGCGCCGGCGATGTCGAGCACATATCCGGACGCTGGGGTGACTATCTCGGGGCCGCCGTCGACCCGGAGCACACGAACTGCGTCTGGGTCGCCGGCGAGTTTGCGTTGGACACCGCGGGGGCGGACTGGGGGACCTACATCGCCGCGACGGCGTATAGCGGCGTCTGCGCCGCATCGCCGCCAACGTCGACGCCCCACCCAGGCGCGACGCCCACCGCCACGCGCACACCCCGGCCGCCGATCACGCCAGCGGAGTTCGTCTTCGGCGATGCCAACTGCGACGGCATCGCGAACGCGATCGACGCGCTGTTCGTTCTGCAGTTTTACGCGCGGCTCGTCCTCTCGCTTCCTTGCGAGCAGCTAGCCCACGCCGACACGAACGGCGTCCTCAACGCGATCGATGCCACGTTCATCCTCCAATTCGATGCCGGCATCATCCTCCAGCTCCCGGTCCAAACGTAGCCACGCTCCTTGACAGCGCGCCCGCGACGGCGCTATATCACAAGCCCGCCTACATCCAATGGAGGTGGCCCATTTGAGCAGCGAATCGGCGGTGCGCAAGCTGCGCGCTAAGATCGATCATCCTGTCGTGGACGGCGACGGCCACGTTATCGAGTCGTGGCCGCTCTTCTTCCGCTATCTCGCAAAGACCGGCGGCCAGGGGCTTCAGGACAGCTTCCTCCGTGAGATGCGCGAGCATTCCATCTTCTCCACCGGCAATCGAGAGCGCGCCGAGCCGCGCATGCCCTGGTGGGGCACGACAACGGACACACGCGACCTGGCGACGGTGATGCTCCCTAAACTGCTCTACGAGCGCCTCGATGAGCTGGGGCTGGACTTCGTGATCCTGTACCCGAGCCTCGGCCTCGTGCTGCCGACGGTCCAGGACGAGAAGGTGCGCCGCGGCGCCCTGCGCGCGCTCAACACCATGAACGCCGAAATCACAGCGCCCTACCAGGACCGCATGGCCGCCGTCGCGATGATTCCGATGCATTCGCCCGAAGAGGCGCTGGACGAAATCGACTTCGCGACACGCAAGCTGGACACGAAGGTGGCCGTCATCCCCGCGGGCGTCGCGCGTCCGGTCCCGGCGCTACATCGCGAATACCCGGAGGCCTTTCCCGCCGCGTACTACTACGACAGCTACGGCATCGATAGCTTCCACGATTACGCTCCCGTGTGGGAAGCCTTCCGCAAACACAAACTGGCCGTTACCGCGCACGGCGCGCCGGGCAACCGTTACCTGCCGCTGCCGCGCAAGTCGACAAACTATATGTTCAACCACATCATGGGCCACGCCTACCAGCAGAGTGAGCTGTGCCTCTCGCTCGTCATGGCCGGCATACCGACGCGTGTCCCCGATCTCAACTGGGGCTTCCTCGAGGGCGGCGCGGGCTGGGCCTGCGATCTCCTGCACGGCCTGCATGAGCACTTCGAGAAGCGCGGCGCGGCAGGCATTCGCAACTACGACCCATCGAACATCGATGTCCCGCTGCTGCAACGGCTCTGCGATCAACACGGCCAGGTCGGTGGGGAGAACATCGTACCGAACCCGGCCGGCGCCGGCAGCGACCCAACGACGACGGTCACGGAGCTGGACGAGTTCGCCCTCAGCCGCCTGCACGAGGACCAGGACCTCGCGCGTATCTTCGGGCAGCGCTTCTTCTTTGGCTGCGAGGCGGACGACCGCAGCGTCTACCGCGGCATCGACGCGAAGGGCAACGCGCTCGGCGTGCGGCTGCGCCCGTTCTTCAGCTCCGACATCGGCCATTGGGACGTCCCGCACATCGGCGATGTGCTGCTTGAGAGTCACCAGCTCGTCGACGAAGGGCTGTTGACAGACGCCGACTACCGCGATTTCGTCTTCGCCAACCCGGCGCGCCTGCACGTGGAGATGAACTCGTCGTTCTTCGATGGCACGCCGGTCGAGGCGGCGGCGAAAGAGCTGCTCAAGACCTCTCCGACCGCCTAGCTACGCGCCGAGCGGCTCGTCGCCGATGACGCGCGCCTCCCGCAGTCGCGTCAGCTCTGCTTGCGACAAGCCCGGGAGCTCAGAAAGCACATCGTCGTTGTGCTCGCCCAGCAGCGGCGGCGGGCGCTTGTGCGTCGTATCGATGCCACTAAAGCGAAACGGCCAGCGCTTGTACGGGTGCTCCCCGCTGACGTCGCGCTGTAGCCGCTCGAACAGGCCGGCGTGCTGCAGCCCGGCGTCTTCCGCCAGCCGGTAGCCCTTCACCACCCGGCACGCCTTCACGCCCGCGGCCTGCAGCGTCTGCTCCAGCTCGGTACCGTCTCGTTCCGCGCACGCGCGCGCGATCATTTCCTCAAGCGCGTCTTCGTGCTGCTTGCGCGACTCGGCCGCCGCGAAGCGATCGTCTCGCGGCAAGCCGAGCGCGTGCGCGAGCGCCCCGTACTCCGCGTCGGACGCGGCCGCGATCGTAATCCACTCGTCGTCGCCCGCGACGCGAAACGCACCGTGCGGCGCCATCCACTCGTGCCGGTTGCCGCGCCGCGACGGCTCGGGCGCGCCGAGCTGCACCGCGATCTGCTCCGGCGCGAAGAGGGATTCCAGCACCTCGCACTGCGGGATCTCGACCTCTATCCCCCGTCCCGTCGCCTCTCGCTGGCGCAGCGCCAGCTCGACCGCGGCGACGACGTGCATGCCGACAACTGGGTCGCAGAAGCCTCCGCCGTAGACCGCCGGCCCGTCACGATAGCCGGTCATCGATGCGTAGATCAGCAGCTCGAACGGGATCGCGTAGCCGACGTAGTGCTCCCACGGGCCACCCGTGCCGTAGCCGGGCATCGCCACGGCGATGACGTTCGGGTTGATCTCGATCAGACGCTTGTTCGTCAGGCCAAGGTTGGGCATGACGCGGTTGGAGAAGTTGCTCACCACTACATCCGAGTGCTCGACAAGACGTTCGAACAGCGCCCTCCCATCCTCGGACACGAGATCGAGCGTGACGCCGCGCTTGTTCGTGTTGCAGTCGTTCCAAACGGGGCTACGCTCCCACCACTGCTCCTGCGCCATGCTGACGATCTGATAGCGGTACGGATCGGGCCGCTGCACGGACTCGATCTTGATCACGTCCGCACCGAGCGCGCCCAGCAGCGACGTCGCGGAGGGGCCCGACCAAAACGTCGTCAGATCGAGCACGCGCACGCCCGCGAACGGCAGCGCCGGCGCATCGCCGGGCTGCGAACGCGCGGCTTCCTCGATATCGACATGCTCCCGCTCACGACGCGCCGCGAGCTCGACTGGCTGGAGGCCCGTGATGCGATACGGCACGCGCGGCACTTTCACGTCGCGGCCTTCGATACGCGTCGTCTCCCAGAAGCCGCGTGCGGCGAGCTGCGGACATTCGAGACGCTCGGAGACGCTCTCGACCGGCACGGCCGGCAGCCGCCACGCCTGCGCTTCCTCGAAGATCTCCTGTCGAGACCGTTCACGCAGCCACGGCTTGACGCGCTCGTATAGCTCCGCCGAGTGCCGCGCGCGGTACGCGGGGTCGCGCCCTTTCGGGTGCTCCAGCACGTCCTCAATACCCAGAAGCTGGCAGAGCAGCTCCCAGTGCGCGGCCGTGAGCGGCGGGATGCCGGCGAAACCATCCGCGCACTCCATCGCGCCCATGGGCCAGGCGTTCCCCGTACGCTCGTACTCGAAGCCCGCCATGCTCTTGATCAGCCACGGCGCGCTGATCATCGACGCGGCGACCGCCTGCATCGACACGTCGACGAACTGCGGCGCGCCGCCGAGGCGCTCGTGACGCAACGCGACGAGCGCCGCCACGAACGCATAGATGCCCGCGATGCGCGCGATAACGTTGCGGCCCGCGCCGAGCGGTTCTCTGTCGGGCGTGCCCATCACGGACATCCAGCCGCCGAGCGCGTTGATGCCGAGATCGCTCGCCGCATAGTCCGCGTACGGCCCATCGGTCGCGAAGGCCGAGATGAGCACGCAGGCCGTCTTGCCCTCGAACTGCAATCGCACGCCGGCTGGCGCGAGACCGAGGACGGCGCTCGCCAGGTCGCTATCGACAAGCACGAGGCCAGCCTTCGCGCACAGCGCGCGAGCGTTGGAGGCATCGAGCTTCGTCGTCGTCTTCCCGCGCGAGAGCCATTCCCACGTAGCGCTGCGCCGTTCGCCGCTCGATTCGTAGTACGGCGGCTCGTGGCGCAGAGGCGTACCGGGCAGCGGCTCCAGCACCGTGACCTGCGCCCCCCACGCGGCGAAGTGGCGCGCCGCCAGCGCCGCGCCGCCGTTCGCCGAGATCTCGATGACGCTGAGGTCGTTCAAGATGGACATATCGAGGCCGTCTGATTCTAGGTGGGGTGGCCAGGCGCAGCAAGCCGTGGCTTGACGGCCTCGCGCAGCGTGGCGCATCATGCCCTCGTGGACTCCAAGCAAGCCGCTCAAGCGTGCGTCGACGAGTCGCACGACACACTCCTCGATCTGAGCCATCGTATCCACGCGAACCCCGAGCTGGGCTTCCACGAGGAGAAGGCCGCGCGCTGGCTGTCCGACGCGCTTGCGAACGCCGGCTTCGACGTGCAGCGCGGCGCCTATGACTTGCCGACGGCGTTCGTCGCGCGCTACGGGCGCGGGCCGCTCCACATCGCCATCTGCGCCGAGTACGACTGCCTACCGGGTATCGGACACGCCTGCGGCCACAACATCATCGCCGCAGCCGCCGTCGGCGCGGGCATCGCGGCCGCGAAGGTCGCGGACGACGCCGGACTGACGGTGAGCGTCGTCGGCACGCCGGCCGAGGAGGGTGGCGGCGGCAAGATCCTCCTGCTCGAACGCGGCGCGTTTGAAGGCGTCCACGCCGCCATGATGGTTCATCCAGCGCCCCTCGACGTCGTCGAGCCGCCGGTGATCGCCGTCTCGCACTTCGACGTGCACTACACCGGCAAGGAAGCGCACGCGTCCTCGTATCCCGAACAAGGGATCAACGCCGCCGACGCGATCACCATCGCGCAGACCGCCATCGGCATGCTCCGGCAGCACATCCGCCCGACGGACCGCATCCACGGCATCGTCACGAAGGGCGGCGAGGCGCCGAACATCGTGCCCGCGCACACCAGCGCGAAGTTCTACGTGCGCGCGAAGACGCTCGATCAGCTCCACGACATTCGCGCGAAAGTCGACCGCTGCTTCGAGGCCGGTGCGATCGCGACCGGATGCACGTACGAGATCGTCGAGGCTGAGAAGCCCTACGCCGAGATGAAGCACGACTCCGAGATCGCGGCCGTCTACAAACAAAACGCCGAGGCGCTCGGCCGCGTGTTCCGTAACATCGGCTCCGCGGCGGAACGCTTCGCCGGCTCGACGGACATGGGCAACATCTCACTCGTGATGCCGGCGATCCATCCGATGATCGGCATCAACTCGTGGCCCGCGGCAAACCACCAGCCCGAGTTCACCGAATACTGCGCAACGGAGTCAGCGGACAAGGCGGTCATCGACGGCGCCCTCGCGATGGCGTGGACGTCCATCGATCTCGCGCAAAGCGGCGCGCTGCGCGACCGCCTCCTCGCAACACCGACGTGACCGCGACACAGCCCGCCACGAGGGCGAGTGTGTCCGCGCCATCCCCGGAGAAAGGACATCGACATGAAGCCGTGGCTGAACGATGCAAGCTCCCTCGCCGACGCGATCCGTACCGGCGATATCCGCGCTGCTGAAGTCCTCGAGGCGTCGCTGGACGCGATCGAGGCCTCGAAGCTCAACGCTGCCGTCTACGTCGACGCGGACGGCGCTCGCAGGCAGGCTGACGAGATCGACCGGCGTGTGCGCGCGGGCGAGGACCCGGGGCTGCTCGCCGGCGTACCGCTGCTCATCAAGGACCTCGAAGATGCGGCGGGCATGCCGACGACCTACGGCTCGGTCGTCTACAAAGACAACATCGCGGAACACGATTGCACATCGACGGCGCGCGTGCGCGCGGCGGGCGCTGTGATCGCCGGCAAGGCGGCCGCGCCTGAGTTCGGCCTCGTCGCCTACACGCGCACGAAGCTGTTCGGCACGACGCGCAATCCGTGGAACCTCGAGCGTACGCCCGCGGGCTCGTCGGGCGGCTCGGCTGCCGCGGTCGCGGGCGGGCTGGTGCCGATCGCGTCGGCCACTGACGGCGGCGGCTCGATCCGGCTGCCCGCAGCGTACTGCAACCTGGTTGGCATGAAGGGCACATACGGCCGCATCCCGCGCGGGCCGCGCACCGCGAACGGGCAGCTCACGTCGCTCAAGGGTTGCGTCTCGCGCACCGTACGCGACGCGGCGCGCTGGTACGATGTCGCCTCCGGCTACGACGCGCGCGATCCGTTCAGCTTGCCGCGCATCGATGGCTGGGAAGCCCAGCTCGGCACGATGACGCTGCGCGGCCTGCGCGCGGCTGTCGCGCCGGCTCTGGGCAGCGTCATCGTCCACCCCGAGATCGAGGCCATCGTGCGCGAGGCGGCGGCAGCGCTGATCGACGCGACAGGCCTGCAGCGCATCGAGACGGAGATCAACATTCCGATCAACGGCGAGGCCTGGGCGACGACCGGCCTACCTTCGCTCATCAACGATCTGCGCGGCAAGTGGCCGGACTGTCGAGAAGACCTCACCCCGGAGATCCGTTTCGGCATGGACGTCGCCGACAAGTATCGCGCCTGGCACGCTGCGAAGGTGGAGCGCTTTCGCGTCGAGATGAACGAGGCGATGGCGGACATCTTCGAGCGCGTCGACATCGTCTTGTGCGCCGTCAGCCCCATGGAACCGTTCGCCGCGGAGGGCCCCATGCCGCGTCGCGTCGGAGAGGTGGAGGTGAGCCCGTACAACGGCGGCGCGCTCACGATCCCGGGCAGCATCTCCGGCTACCCCGCCATCTCCATCCCCGCCGGCTTCTCCAAGAGCGGCCTGCCTGTCGGCCTCCAGGCCTACGCGCGCCGCCACGAGGACGCGCTGCTGCTCGATCTCGCGCTGGCGATGGAGAAGGCGCGCCCCTGGCCACTCGTCGCGCCGGACGCGCCGGTGTAGCTCTCCGCGCGTCGGACCTCAGCCCAACAAGCCATGATCCGAGGTTTCGGGGTCTGAGGTTTCCTGCGTCTTACAGCCAGGGCGGCAGCACGCGCCTCATCATCAGCCACAGCTTGCCGTACCACGGCGTCTCCGGCCCGAAGTCAAACGACGCGTAGCGCTCCGGCGTCACGACCAGCACGATTTCGCCCGCGCCGGCCTCAATCGCGGTGCGCGCCGTCTGCTGGTAACCGATCGCCCCGAAGAAGCCCAGATAGTGGCGCGGGATCTCCGCAGCGAGGCGCTCGTCGCCCTCGCGAAGCTCCGCCTTGCCGTAGACGATCACGGCCTTGTACGGCGGCCGCTCCTCCTGGATGCACACGCTGACCCGCGGATCGCGACGCACGTTCTCGGCCTTCACCGCGTCAGTCGCAGTACGGAAGTAGAGCAGCCCGTCGCGGTAGCGGTACCAGATCGGCGTGGGTACGGGTGTGCCGTCTTCAGCGAGCGTGACGAGCACGGCGACGTGCCGTCCGTCCAGGAAACGCTCTCGTTGTGCGCGGGGCAGCCTGACCGGCACGGCTAGCTACCGCCGCGCGTGATGGCGTCGACCTCTGCCAGCTCCTCGGGCGAGAGCTTCCACTCCCCGGCCTGCGCGTTCTGCTCGACCTGCTCCGGCGTCGTCGCGCCCGCGATGACGCTCCCGACGTGCGGCTGGCTCGCCAGCCACCCGATCGCGACATCGAGCACGCCCTTCCCGCGTTGCTCCGCGAACGACTCGAGCTTGGCCAGGACCGCAAAGTTCTTCTCGTTCAGCACCGCATCGCCACGAGCACCGGCGCCGGCCAGCCGCGAGCCCTCGGGCGCCGGCTCGCCGGCTTTGTACTTCCCCGTGAGAAAACCGTTCGCGAGGGGGAAGTACGGCAGCACGCGGAGCCCGTGCGCGTTGCACGCGGGCACCAACTCGCGCTCGATGCGGCGATCGAGCAGGCTGTACTGGTTCTGCGCCGAGATGAACGGCGTCGAGTGGTTCGTGCGCGCGATCCACTGCGATTCCACCATCTGCCAGGCCGCGTAGTTGGAGCAGCCGATGTAGCGCACCTTTCCTTGTCGCACTACGTCATCGAGGGCGCGCATCGTTTCCTCTAGCGGCGTGCGCGGGTCCGGGAAGTGCACCTGGTACAGATCGATGTAGTCCGTGCCCAAGCGGCGCAGGCTGGCGTCCACAGCCTCGAAGATGTAGCGGCGAGACGTGCCGCCCCAGTATGGCCCCTCGCCCATCGGTCCAGCGAACTTCGTGGCGACGACGACATCGCGCCGGTGGCCTTGGAGCGCCGCGCCGAGGAACTCCTCAGAGCCGCCCCGGCCGCCGTAAATATCGGCCGTATCGAAAAGCGTGATCCCGGCCTCGAGCGCCTTGTTCACGACCGCCGCCGTGCCGTCCTTATCGAGCCGCCGGCCGAAGTTGTTGCAGCCCAGCCCTACCGCCGAGACCTGGAGCCCCGAACGTCCCAGGTTTTTCTGGTCCATGGTTCCCTCCCCTGATTATGGGTATCGAGCGAGGCCAAGTATACATTCGAGAGCGGCGGCCGTGCGAATCTAGAACATAATTTCGCTCTTGACGGCGCTTCCGAAAGGGAGTACATAAGGAGAGAGACTCATCGCGAACAAATCGCGTCGAATGGCCGCCTGGGGGAGCGCTGGTGCCCGGGTGGTTCTTTTTTTCCACCGCTGCCCATGCAGGCATGCAACGTGGAGCGACCACCGTTGTTGGAATCTATAGAGGGCTGTCCAAGGCCGCTCGCCCCTATTGGGGACGGGTCTGGGCGCACCCCGCCCGAGACGGTCGAGGGACGCATGGATGCCCTTGTGGCCCAGGAAACGAAAGGCATGCGCTAGCAGGAATGCAGGCACGTCTACAGCGGCTGCTGCGACGGTCTAGCCGTCCCCAGTGGCCGAGGCTGCTGTCGCGGGCGCAGGGGCGGACAGACGCGTCCCTGCTTCTCGTCGTCGCCGTAATCATGGCGGTGGGAGGCATGCTTGCGGCCATCGTCATCCAGAGCAACCCTGCGACGCGCGGCTTCGCCGCCGGTGAATTGCAGTTCGCGCGGCCAATGGCCGACATCGCAACCGGCGGCTGGGCCACAACGCCACTCTGGGACAAGCTCGACGAGGTGACCGCAGACGACGCGACGACGGAGATCCAGTCGTCGAACGACCCCATCAGCGACCCATTCGAAGTGCAGCTTTCGGCCGTAAGCGATCCCTCGCTCTCGACGGGACACATCCTGCGCTATCGTGTCGCGCAAGTCGGGACGAAGACGGCGACCGTCGACGTTGCCCTCTATCAGGGTGCCACGCTCATCGCCTCGGACATCCAACAGACGCTGACGACGACGTACCAGACGTTCACCTACACGCTGAGCGGGGCCGAGGCCGATGCAATCACGAACTATAGCGATCTGCGCGTCCGCGTGACGGCCAGCGCCACAGGCGCCGGTGACCTGACGACCGCGCTTGCGACGTGGATCGAGCTCGAGGTGCCGGGACTTCCGACGCCAACGTCTGCTATCACGCCTACGAATACGCCGACCAACACTCCAACCGATACGCCCACGAATACGCCGACAGACACGGCAACGGCCACTCCAACCGATACGCC
>JBBDXS010000015.1:0-14516 GCA_040902195.1 Dehalococcoidia bacterium | reverse complement strand
ACGAATACGCCGACAGACACGGCAACGGCCACTCCAACCGATACGCCCACGAATACGCCGACCAACTCGCCCACAGACACGCCGACCGACACGCCTACGGACACTCCGACGGCGACGCCGACCGACACTCCAACCGACACGCCAACCAACACGCCAACAAACACGCCGACGGACACTCCCACCAACACATCGACCAACACGCCAACAAACACACCGACGAATACGCCCACGAATACGCCGACCAGCACGCCTACCAACACGCCCGTAGGCCCGGGGCCGGACCTCACCGTCACAAAGACCGACGATCCCGACCCCGTCGGCAGCGGGCAGCAGATCACCTACACGATTCGCGTGCGCAACATCGGCACGGTCTCAACTGGCGCCGTGCGCATGTTCGATACGCCGGACCCATCGTTTACCTACACGGGCTTCAGCACAACGCGGGGCGTCTGCTCTCTCACAGGCAGTGTTACGGGCGGCACGCTTGACTGCGACCTCGGCAGCTTCGGCACCGGCCCGAGCGCGATCGCGACAATCACCGTCACGGGCCACGTGATCACCAGCACCAACGTGACCGTGAATAACTCCGCTTCGGCGGACCCGCTCGACACCATCGTCGAGACGAATGAGACCAACAATGTCGGCAGCGCGTCGACGCTCGTCATCGGCGCCACGCCCGTCCCGACGGCGACTCCCACGGCGACAGATACGCCGACCATCACGCCGACGCCTTCATCGACGCCGACGGGGGGGCCACCACCGACCGCGACGAACACGCCGACGGCGACCGCCACGCCGCTCACCGCCGACCTCACGGTCACGAAATCTGTATCGCCCAGCCCCGTACGTGGAGGCGACCCGCTGACCTATACGATCGAGGCCCGTAACAACGGCGGCACGGCCGCGAGCCCAGTGCGCATCCTGGATACGCCGCCGGCAAACTTCACCTACACGTCGTTTGACCCGGGCGCGGGCTCGTGCACCATCATCGGCTCCCTCACCGGCGGCGAGCTGGAGTGCGACCTCGGCTCGCTCGGCCCGGGCGCCACCGCCACGGTGATCGTCGTCGGCACCGTGCCGGACCAGGGTACCGCCGTGAACAACGTCGACGTCGACCCGTACGGGCAGGTAGCCGAGGCGAACGAGTCGAACAACCACGCGCAGGTCAGCGTTGCCGTCTCGCCGCCGCCAACACCTACCCCTACCCAAACGCCCACCCTGGGTCCAACGGCGATTCCAGGCGACCTTGCCGTCACCAAGACAGACAGCGCCGACCCCGTGGTGACGAACGTACCCTTCACGTACACGATTACCATCACGAACGTCGGCCAGGGACCGGTCGGCGGTCAGATCGACCAGGGGACGGGGCAATTGATTGCCGTGCGCCTGATCGACCAGCTGCCGTCGAACTTCATCGTGAGCGGCTTCACGGTGAACTTCCTGGGCGACTGCATTCTCTCGACGTCGACGGAGCTGCGCTGCGACTTCGGTCAGTTCCTAGGTGGCGAATCTGCGACGGTGACGATCACCGGCCGCATCGTCAGCGGCAGCACGATTACCGTTACGAACAACGCACTCGTCGACTTGCCAATCAGTCGCGTCGTCGAGCAAAACGAGACGTCGAATAACATCGCCTCGCAGGGGACCACCATCACGGGTCCGACGCCCACCGCGACGCCCACCCGGACACAAACGCCTACCATCACGCCCACACCCACGATTACGCCCACACCCACGGTTACGCCCACACCGCTCCCAGACGCGGACGGCGACACGATTCCGGATGCCGACGAGTCGATCTACGGCACAAACCCACTGAACGCCGACACCGACGGCGATGGCTGCCTGGACGGCAGGGAGATTGGCCTGAACGAGAGCTTGGGCGGCCGGCGCAGTCCGACCAGCTTCTGGGACTTCTTCGATACGCCGGACCTGGCCGGGGTGCGCGACAAGAGCATCGATCTCTTCAACGATATCTTCGGCGTCGCGGCCCACTTTGGCTCAACCGACGCGGGCGGCACAGCAGCGATCAACCGCAACACCGATCCACTCTCGGTACCGCCGCCTGCGCCGGCCTATCACCCGGCGTTCGACCGCTCAGCGCCAGGGGCCGGAGGCGACCCCTGGGACGCAGGACCGCCCGACGGCGAGATCAGCCTGTTCGACGACATCTTCGCAGTCGCGGCGCAGTTTGGACACAACTGCGAACCGTAGTACACCGTCGCGAGAGCGTGAGAGGTAGCTAGCGGTCGAGCTCGAGCTCGTCGCCGACCGCGGTGCTCGCTTCCGCAGCGGTACCGCTCGGCAGCTCGATGACGTAGCAGCGCGCTCGCGCCATAGCGCTCGCGCGAAATGGCTTCATGTTTGGCACGATCTTGAGGACTTCGCCATCCCGGCTGACGTAGAGGACATCGATGGCAAATCGCATGAAGGCTGTGTGCACAGAACTGCACGGATCGATAACCAGGCCTGCGCCCGGCGGGAGCGAGCCGCGGCCGAGGAGCCCCACGAGGCGCGACACGAACGAACGCGCCTCGCGGGCGTCGCTCGCCAGGAGCGTCCCCCGCGTTCGATTGGTGATCCGCACGTCGTAGAGTTTACTTCGCGCCGGGGAAGTCGCGCATGATCGTGATTACGGCCGGCCCGAGAATGACGATGAACAGCGTCGGGAAAATGCAGAGCACGAGCGGGAAGATCATCTTCACCGGTGCCTTGTACGCCTGCTCCTCCGCGCGCTGCCGGCGGCGCACTCGCAGCTGGTCGGCCTGCACGCGCAGCACCTGACCCACGCTGGAGCCCATCTGCTCGGCCTGAACCACGGCATTGACGAACGACACAAGATCCGGGACGCCGGTGCGGGTGCCCAGCTCCTTCAGCGCATCGCGGCGCAAGCGACCCAGACTGATGTCGCGCAGTGTACGACGCAGCTCATCCGCAAACGGGCCTTCAACCTTCTCGGACACGCGCGTCAGCGCGGCGTCCAAGCCCAGCCCAGCCTCAACGCATGTCGTAATGAGATCGAATGCGTCCGGCAGGCCCTTGATGATGACCTTCTGCCGCTGGCCCACGCGCTGCCCAAGCCACACCTGCGGCAGAACCACACCCACAGCGCCGGCGACCAGGATGAACCCGATAGCGAGCATCGACAGGCTCATGCCCGTCGCGGCCACCACCAAGACGGGCAACACACCAAATGTAGCCGTGCTGATGACCTGGAACGTCAGGAACGTGTTCAGCGTCATCGGCTCGCCGGCGATGACGAGACGCTGCTCGATGCCCGCGAGCATCTTCGACGGGAACAAACGCCGCGCCAGCTCCACGCTACCGTTCGTGAGCGGCTGGATTATGCGTTGCGAAAGCGTCAGCTTCGGACCAGGCGGCTGGTTCCCCTCAGGCATACCGCGCAGGGAATCGAGGCGCGTGCGGAGCTTGCTCGAACCGCCTCCGAACGCCAGCACAAACACGAAGATCGTGGCAGCGACGACCAGAGCTGTCAGGTATTCCATCCCTTACACCTCGATTGCGAGAATTCTCTGGATCACCAGGATGCCGATGGTTTCAAGCACGATCGCCCCGCCGAGCAGGACCTGGCCCATGGTATCCGTGAAGAGCGTGCTGATGTATTCCGGGCTAACCAGGAAGAACATCCCGCCGACACCGACGGGCAACAGCGCGATCACGATGCCGGTCAATTTCTGCTGCGCCGTAAGGGTCTGGATCTCTTGTCGAATGCGGGCGCGCTCACGCATCGTAGAGGCGACGGTCTCGAGGATTTCCGAGAGGTTACCTCCCGAGGCGCGCTGGATCAGCATCGCTGTTACGACGAGGTCGAGATCATAGCTATCCGATCGCTCGCTGAGCGAGAGGAACGCCTCGTCCATACTTGAGCCCATGTTCGTTTCGTGTACCGTCAGCTCGAACTCGGTAGCGACCGGGTGCTCGAGTTGCTCGGCGGCCATGCTTAGGCTTTGCAGCAGGCCGAACCCCGCCTTGAGCGAGTTGGCGACGAAGACCAGCGCCTCCGGGAGCTGTGCCTCCAGCTTCTTGCGGCGGCCTTCCTGGCGCCAGTGCAGCCAATATTGCGGCAGCATGAAGCCCACACCGCCGGTGCCGAGGCTGACGACGCCCGCGGGCAGATTGCCGATGGCGCCGCTCAAGAAGATGAACGGCCCGGCGAAGCCCAGCGCCGCGATCGCGACGCGAATGGAGATGAAATCGAGCGGTTGAAGCTTGCTCTCCGCTAGCGCCAGCTCGCGCTCAATCTTGTGGAGCCACTCGCCGGAAAATATCAGCTTCAGGAAGGTCACCGGCGACTGACTCTTGCGAAGCGCAGCCGAACTCTGGACCGTATCGATAACCGATGCGCCGCTCAAGACGCCCTCTAGCCGTCCCCTAATCTGCGCGTTCGCGGTATTAGACGAGAACGCCAGCGCAAACGCCATAATGGTGACGAACAGCGAACCGGCGGCGGCGACTACCAGGATATCCATTGTTACGCTCCCAACTGCGCGAACAGGTCCGGCGGCAGGTGGATACCCGCCACCTCAAACTTCTCGGCGAAGCGCGGCCGCAGACCCGTGCCGCGGAACTCTCCGACAACGCGGCCGTCGTTATCGATGCCGCGCTGGTTGAACCGGAACAGGTCCTGCATCGTGATGATGTCACCTTCCATGCCGGTGATCTCCGTCACGTGCGTCACGCGACGTGTACCATCAGGCAGGCGCGCGATCTGCAGCACGATATGGATCGCGGAATTCACCTGCTCACGGATCGCGCGTACCGGCAGGTCCAGGCCGGCCATCAGCACCATGTTCTCGATGCGAGAAAGAGCGTCGCGCGGCGTGTTCGCGTGCACGGTGCTCAGCGAGCCCTCGTGACCAGTGTTCATTGCCTGCATCATGTCGAAAGCCTCGGGACCGCGGACCTCACCCACGATGATGCGGTCTGGGCGCATGCGCAGCGAGTTACGCACAAGGTCGCGCTGCGTGACTTCGCCCTTCCCTTCCAAGCTCGGCGGCCGGGCTTCCAGGCTCACCACGTGTCCCTGCTGGAAGCGAAGCTCCGTTGGGTCTTCGATCGTGATGATGCGCTCCGTATCCGGAATGAAAGACGAAAGCGCGTTGAGCATCGTCGTCTTTCCTGTGCCGGTACCGCCGGAGACGAGAATGTTCAGCCGCACCTGGACGCAGGCCCGGAGGAACTCCGCAAGGTCGCGCGTTACGCTTCCGACTTCAATCAGGTCCTCGATCGTCATCTTGTCGACGCGGAACTTTCGAATGGTGATCGTCGGACTCTTCGGCGCCACCGGCGGGATAATCACGTTCACACGTGAACCGTCAGGCAGACGCGCATCAACCATCGGAGACGACTCGTCCACGCGGCGGCCTAGCGGCGCCACGATGCGCTCGACGATACGCATGATGTGCTGCGGGTCGCGGAAGCGCACGGAGCTCAGGTAGAGCCGGCCTTCCTTCTCATAAAAGACCTGGTCGGGCGCGTTCACCATGACTTCGGAAACCGCCGCGTCGTTGATCAAGCCCTCGATCGGCCCCAGGCCGAGCACTTCGTCTGCGACGGCGTCGACCAGCTCGTCGCGCACGGCGCCGACGATGCCGGGCATCTCCTGCGCGATGAGCGTGCGCGCCGCAGCAACGACAGCTTCGCGCGCGCGTTCGGGCTCCAGGCCCTGCAGCTTGGAAGGGTCGAGCTCTTCAATCAGGCGCTGGTGCAGCGTGAACTTCAGCTCGTTCACGGCCTCTGTGCTCTGGCCACGGCGCTGACCCAGCCCGTCGGCGGCGTTTACGCCACCCTGCTTTGGTCGCCAAGAAAACTGTGTCATGGGAACTCGATCCCTCCAATCCTATGGTTAAACAGCACGCCCCAGGAAGCGTTCCAGGAAGCCCTTGCGCTCGCGCGGCGCGCCAGACAGCGCATGGGCGATGTCGGTAATCGCCCGCGATACGCGCGCGTACGGCTTAGCGATGACGATCGGAATGCCTAGCTGGTTCGAACTGGCGACGTTGTAGTCGTGCGGGATGCGCCACGTCACGCTGTACTCCAGCACGCGCTCCACGTCTTCCTCGCGCAGGCTATTGGCAGACGTCGAGTGGTTGATCACCAGCTTGACCTTATCCTCAGACACTTCCGCCGCGCGGAGCATCTCCAGCGCGAGCGCCGTGTCCTTGATACTTGCAATGTCCATGCTGGTGACAAGCAGGATCATGTCCGCCAGCTCCAGCGTGGTCGCGATGATCTCGTTAAACGTACCGGGCGTATCGATCACCACGTAGTCATGGCCCTGCGCCAGCAGGTCGATGATCTTCTCAATGTGCTGCGGCGTCAGGTTGCGCCACTCGGTCGGGTGCAGCGGCGCCGGTAGGATCGAAACGCCCGTATGGTGGCGCGCCAGGCTTTCCTTGATCGATTCGCGGTCGAGCGTGTCGATGCCGCGTCCGAGGTCCGCAATGCTACGCTCGACAGCGATGTCCATCATGATTGCGACATCACCGAAGCGCGTGTCCATGTCCACCAGGCAGACGTTCGCCTGCGTAGCGTGCACAAGCGCGGCGGACAGGTTCGTCGCGATCGTCGTCTTACCAATGCCGCCCTTGGCGCCAAACACCGTGACCACCGTGCCCCGCGCGACCGGTTCAGCGACATCACCGTCCTGCTGCGACCGGCGCCGCTCTTCTTGCTCCAGGATGCCGTAGACCGCACGCGTGACGTCCTCCGGCTTCAGTGGCTTCAGGAGGTAGTCGCGCGCGCCGGCAATCATCGCGCGGCGCACTGACCCGGCGTCGGACAGCGCGGAGTACACGATCACCGCGGCTCGTGGCGTTGAGCTGCTCAGCATCTCAATCGTCTGGAGCGAACGGGCGACGGGCTCTTCCATGCTAACGAGGAAGATGTCCGGCTCGTGCTCCTTCGCTACGCTGACGGCCTCGATCCCGAAGTCGGCCTCGCCGACCACGGCAATGTGGCCAAGCGTGAGCATGTGGCGCAGATCCGACCGCCCATCAAGGTCGGGATCGATGATGATGATCTCAGGGTCTCGGGCCACGGTGACCTGTCCTCTCTCTGTCCCTCGTCTCCGTTAAGGCTTCCTACTGGTCGCTTTGGCCGCGAATAATGCAGGTGACGGTCTGGAGTCCGCTTGCCGACGTGTCGCCGAACGCGCGCACAGCCAGCCGGATAGAGCCGCCCGCGTCGCCGCAGAAGATCCGCGAAGCCTCTTCCGGGTTCACCATCAGCGTGACGGTAACCGCGTCTGGGATCTGCGCAGCGTCCGTGCCCGGCACGCGACCGTTCGCTGACGGCGTCGGCTGGGCCTCCAGCCCTGGCGCGGACGGCGCAACGTCTACGATCACTTGCTGGACAGCAACGACCTCGACATTCTCAGCGAGGAGCTGCGCGCCCTGGAGGTCCTCTTGCGGGGAATCCGGGATCCAGAGCACATCAACGTGGTCGCCCGGCAGGACCAGGCCGCCGGCGCCGACAACAGCGTCCGTCCTGATCGCCATGCCGCGCGCGCCGCCCTCCAGGATGTTCCTGAGCACCGTGTTCGAGATGGACTCAGTGCCCGTCACGACATCTTTCACCAAAATCTGCTGGTTCGCGGCGATCGGATAGCGAGCCGTGCGGCCGACGACAGCCTCGACGCTGCTCAAGGCCTGGTCGCTGACAGCGTTCTCCGACACGTCAACGATCTCAAGCATGCTCGCCGTGATCACCGTCCCTGCCGGAATCGCGGCCTGAGAGACCACGACCGGCACGTCGGTGCCCGACGAAGAGCCGCCTGAATCTTGCGAGCCAGACAGCGCGGCGACCACCAACACCGCGCTCAGCGCGGCGAGGATGAACGCCAACAGAAGGAACCGGCGGTTTACCCGCCCCACTGCGGCACTTGCGATTGGCTGGGCCATGTGCGATGTCCTCACTTCCCGTGAAATACGCGCCTCGCCCTAACGCATCAGGGCGGGCCGGCCCCTACGAGGGCACCTATGGCATGTATCGGCTTCCGAATCCCTACGCTTTACCCTCGTTGAGGCGCCGTAAGCTTCGCGGGGACGTAGGGATCCACCTGATCTTCAAACGACGTATGTGAATTGGCATTGCACAGGGGCCCCGAGGATTGCTCGGGGCCCCTGTTTGCTGCGCTTCGAGGTCCTTTAGACGCAGGATCCGTCGAGACAGTCGGTGGCGCCTTCGAACGCGTCCACGATGGCTTCACGGAAAGCGATGACCGCTGTGACCACAACCGCGATTGCGATGACGGCCATGATCAGACCGTACTCAGCCAGCGTCTGGCCTTCCTCGTCCTTGGTGCGGGCGTGAAGCCCGTGCACACCGGTGATGACGCGCAGGAGCGCTTCGTTCAAGAGTTGCATGTACTTTGCCTCCTTCCCTAAGGGCTCCGACGTGGCCGCCGGGCGCTCTCGTTCCACCTACATCATCGGTAGAAACGCCTGGGCCCTGAAGGGTTTTTCAGGAGGAGAACGCTACTTTCTCCTAAGGAACCTGCTCAGGGCTGCGTAGGAGGCTGTTTTCGCTCGAACAGAGGGGCAGGAGGCCATATCTCGCCCTGAGCTCTCAAGAGGACGGGCGAGGTGGACCAGGAGGAAGCTAGGCCAGGGCGGCGCCGGAAGACCCCTCGTCCTGGCGCATCTGCTTGCGAAGCGCGTTGAGGGCTCGATGTTGGATCACGCGCACGGCCGCGACACTCTTGCCGACGATCTCGGCGACCTCGCGGTACTCCAAGTCCTCAACGAAGCGGAGCATGATCACCTGTCGCTGCTCGTCACGAAGCCGCATGATGGCCTGCCGAACGCGGTCCGCCTCGACCTGGCGCTGGAGGACTTCTTCCGGGTTGCCGTGGCGGCTGTGGTCGACGAGCGTCTCCGGCAGCTCCGAGCTGTCGCGCTTCGAGCGAAGGTGACTCACGCCCAGGTTATGGGCGATGCGCAGCAGCCACGAGACAAAGGGCGCGCCCCGGATCTGGTAGCGATGGATGGCCTCCCAGGCCTGGAGAAACGCCTGGGCCGACAGGTCCTCCGCCTCCGCCGCGTTTCCCACCATGTAGTAGATGTGCCGGTAAACGCGGACCACGTGGCGGTCATACAGCGTGCCGAACGCATCGCGGTCCCGGGCGATAGCCCGGCGCACCAGCGTGCGTTCGTCGAGGTCCTGTAGGGCGACGACCATAGTGCTGCCTTCTCGCAATGAGTCCTCGCATTGGCGAGGACTCCTGAGTGTTAAGATCGGCAGCTTGGGTGCTTGGCTTGAGTAGGGAGGTGGAGGTTGTTACGCCGCGTCCTCGCCCTTCTTGTCGGCCGGCGCTTCTGCCGGCCGTTCACGCAGGATGTTCGGCACTCCGGAATCGGGCTCACCCTGCGATGGAGCGGGCGGTGACGCTTCGTCCGGCTTGTGTTCGCGCAGGATATTGGGGACGTCGGCCGTATCCGAAACCTCCCGCTCAGCCTGGGCCGGCGTCGCGGCAAACGGCGACGGCTCGAAGGTGGGCGGAAGCGAAGCGGCGACAGCAGGCTCCTCCGGCGTCGCGACCTGCGGCGCCGGCAAGGGCGGCTCAGAACCTGCAGCTGGCGGCTCCCCGGTCTTAGCGGTGCTTGGATCGAAGGGCGGCTCAGAACCTGCAGCTGGCGGCTCCCCGGTCTTAGCGGTGCTTGGCTCGGCGGTGGCCGGCGCCTGCTGGCTGCTTTGCCCGACCGTCGCCGGCTCCTGCTCCGGCGGCTGCGATCCGGGTCCGGGCCGGATCTCCGGCAACGCGCGCGCTTCCGATGGCGGCTCAGGCGCGGCCTGAGCGGCGAGCTGGAACTGGAAGACGTGCGGGCCGACGGCGAACGAGTCGCCCGCGTTCAAAAACGCCCAACGGCCGCCCGTGGGCCCGAACGCCGTCAAGCGGCGCAGCTCGTGGAGCACCAGGTGGTCTTCGCGGACCCACACGCGGGCGTGTTCGTTTGCGATGTCGTCGAAGCCGATCTGAGCGACGCGAATGAGACATCGATGGCCAGTACCGATGCTGATCGGTGCAGAACCGAGCGGCCACGACTGTCCTGTCATCTCTCCTTCGGTCATGAGCAACGTGCCGAGCGCCTGGTGCGCCGTGGCCGGCTGGACCGCAACGTCCGGCTCGTCCGGCCAGAGGCGGCCCGTACGTGGCCTCGGGCTGCTGTCGAACGGCTCCGGCGACGCCGCCGGTGGTTCCGGCTCCGGACCGATCGGTGCTGCGGGCTGCGGATGCCGGCCGCGCCGGCGCCGGAGCACGAACAAGATCACGGCCACAACAAGAACGCCCGCGCCGGCCATCGCAACAATCGGCAGTAGACCGCTCGTTGCGCCACCGCTGCTCGCGACGACGCCGACGTGCACGCTCAGGTCCGGCGTGCTCGCGCTCGAGGACGCAGTCTTCGCTTCGACGACGACGTTGTGGTCGCCGTCTTGCAACGACGCGCCATCGATCGTGAACGTATACGGCGGCGCGACCAGCGTTACGATGGTCTCGCCATCGATGACGAGTGCAACAGACGTGACGGCTTCAGCAGCGACGACCTGCGCCTGTACGGTCTGCTGGCCATCGATTTGCGCGCCTTCCGCGATGCCGCTGATCGCAACGCACACGCTCTGCGGGCAGACGGCGCGCTCGTCGCTGCCCGTCAGTCCATTCTGCGTCACATCGAGGTGGAGGTTGATCGGCTGCGAGCGCTCGATGTCCAGCGCAGACGCATCGAGCGTGATGATGTACTGCCCGCGCAGGAGCTCGCCTACTTGCTGGTACAGCGCCGCGAGGCCTTCGGGCGACGGTGTCTCGGCGAATTGCCCGCCCGTTGCCTCAGCAAGCTGCCCCAGATAGGCGCGGTCCAGCTCCTCCCCTAGTCCAATTGCGAACACGGGCACGCCACCCGCCTGACCTGTCGCGATCGCTGCTTCGAGCGAGATCGAGCTGCCGAAGTCGAGCCCATCGCTCAACAACACGACAGCACGACGTCCGTTCTCCCCGCTCGCGGCGAGACGAATGCTGTCAACCGTCCCCTGGAACAGCGCCGTCGAACCATCTGCGACAAGGCCATCGATTGCAGCGTTCGCGGCTGCGCGGTCTTGCGTAAACGGCAGCGCGTTCTCCACCGTCGTACCAAACGCAACGATCGCGATGCGGTCCTGCGGCGCGAGCTGATCGATAAACGTGTGCGCAGCGGCCTTCGCCTGATCGATCGCGCCGCCTTCGTTCATGCTGCCGCTCACGTCGAGCGCGAGCACGACGTCGATCGGCGCGCCGCTGTTCACGCTCTGCGAAACAGCACCAACCGGCACGTCGGTTCCGTCAATCGACGCGTGCACATCGTTTGCTGTGAGACCAGGCAGCGGACGTCCATCCGCGCCGAGCACTGTCACGAATGCTTGCCCTTGCGGCCACGCGTCGCCCGTCATGCCGGTGAGCTGCACCGTCAGACTGGGCGCCTGCGCGAACACCGCGGCGGGACCGAAGAGCGCCGCCAGCGCAACGATCGCGACGACGAACGCGAGCGCGCTAGCGCGGGGACGGCGTCGGTGTAACATCTCTGGAAAACCTCCCGTTTATGCCAAGAAAGCCATGCAAAACACTTGACATATGATGGCCCCTATGCCAAAATGCGGCCCGACTCGACCTGGCGATATGAATCGCCGTGTGGTGGCTGTCGGGTACGTCACCAAAGGTAATATCGGCCAATCGACCGTTCCGTTCAGGGCAAGGAGGCCCCGAGCGACGATACAGGCGCCAGGCACGCAGGAGGCTTGCTCGGCAGCCACAGGGGCGCTTTCTTTGGACGCCCCACGATTCGGAGCGGTCCACAGTCCATTCGCAAGAGTGGGCTTGAAGATCGGGCTACGGGCCCAGGGGACGCAGGATCAGGAGGCGGGGCCTGTATGGCGTTCCCTGGCCCAACCCTCTAGCAACAACGCAACCGCCGTCCTCTGTTTGAAGGCGGCGGTTGTGCGTCTGTAGGCGCATGCGCCTCGCGTTCATAGCTGCCGCCGTCGCCATCCTGGCCCTTGCCGCCCTCTCGACGCCACTCGCGGCCGTCTTCAGCGAAGGCCGCCCGGCAGCCGCCGACGGGCCGCAGGCCGCGCCCACGTACATCTCCGAAGCCGGCCCCGCCTCGACGCGGGCTCCGCGCCCGGGGGCGGACCTGCCAACGTCCGGCACGGGGACGGAATCGGGAGGCTACTGGCCCGCCATAGCCGGGATCAGCCTGGCGCTGCTTGGTGTGGCGCTGATCCACGCCGCGAGGACCACAAACTCAACGGCCTAGCTCTTCTTCCCTACTTGCCGTCAAGCTCCGAGCCGTTCCCGTCGAACATTACGTAGGGTGCTCCCCTATATCGAGTTCCCTTAGTAAGGATGTGCCATGGTAGCCGAGCCTATACCGACCATTACGCGTCGCGTTCCCGTCGACGACTCGCCGAAGTGGCCCCAGGTGCCGCAGCCGTCGACGGTAGACGAGACAGGCCTCGAGCTGTCGATGCTGGTGGACCTGGCGCTGAAGACGATCCATTTCGCTGGCCGCCCCTCGGGCCGTCAGCTAGCCGACCAACTCTGTCTGCCCTTCCCGGTCGTCGAGCAGATAATCACGTTCCTGCGCCAGGAGCAGGCCATCGAAACTGTCGGTACCGCCGGGTTGGGCGAGCAGCTCTACCAGTACGCGCTCACAGAGCGCGGCCGTCGCAAGACGGAGGAGGCGCTCGACCGCAGCCACTACGTCGGGCCCGCGCCTGTCCCCTTCGACACGTACATCGATGTGCTTAAGCAGCAGTCGATCTCGAACATCAGGATCGATCAGGACACGTACGTGGACGGGCTGCAGCATCTCGTGTTGGGGCGGAAGGTGCTGGCGGCGCTGGGTCCGGCGGTGAACTCGGGAAGCTCGGTGCTCATCTACGGCAAGTCCGGCAACGGCAAGAGCACCGTTACCACGGCCATCGGCAAGATGCTGCCGGGTCAGGTCCTGATTCCCTACGCCGTCGAGGTGCACGGGCACATCGTGAAGGTGTTCGACCCACGAATCCACCAGCGCATCGAGCCGGAAATCCCCCACGACCGTCGCGCAGACGCTTCGCACGGGCCACCGGCGGTGGCGGAACGACGGCAGGATAAGCGCTGGGTGCTTTCGAAGCGACCCGTCGTGAGCGTGGGAGGTGAGCTCACGCTCGAGGAGCTCGAGCTGCGCTATTCAGAAAGCTCTAAATTCTACATCGCCCCGCTTCAATGGAAAGCGAACAGCGGCCTCCTCATCGTAGACGACTTTGGCCGGCAAATGATCCAGCCCCAGGAGTTACTCAATCGCTGGATCGTGCCGATGGAGGAGGGCGTCGATCACCTTTCGCTTGCCACGGGCGACACGATCGAGCTGCCGTTCGACGTGCTCCTCATCTTCTCGTCCAACATCCCGCCGGGCCGCCTGGGCGACGAGGCCTTCTTCCGCCGGATCCGGCACAAGGTTGAGATGCCCAACCCGACCAAGGAGGAGTACCTCGAGATCTTGCGTCGCATCTGCGCCGCGAAGAACCTCGCATACAGCGACGAAGCGGCCCAGTACCTGCTCCGTACTCACTACGCCGAGACCGGCCGCGAGATGAAGAGCTGCCACCCCCGCGACATCGTCGAGCTGCTGACGGACATCACGGGCTTCTTCAACGAGCCGGCTGAGCTGTCGCCCGACTGGATCGACCTGGCAGCCTCGTCCTACTTCGTCTCGACGGAGGACGACTACTAGCGGCGCGCCCCATCGCACGACTGCGCAGAGAGGAGCGCCGGGGCAAGTGGCGTGGGGTCACGATCGGCGCTGGGTATGCGTTTGCGCCTTGACAGCGTATTCCAAATCGAGTACATCCACAAAAGACACAAGGCGGTAAGCCCGCTTGGTGTCAGTCGAGCCGCCTGGGGAGCTGGTTCCCGGGTGGCCTTTGTTCTTCCCCGCCCGTCTGCAAAACGACGAACCCTGCCTTCCCAATGGATGGGATGGGCGATTCTTCGTGAAGCCGGAAGTCCGTAGGCGTGTCGGGGCGGCCGGCCGTACCAAGCGGGGTGGGACGCATCGAGATCGGCAACCGGATAGCCCTGGCAATCGGCCGCAAGCTCGGCTTCCCGTGGAGACGAGCGCGCATGCTGCCGGCCGTCATGCTCGCAGCGGCAGTCCTCGGCAGCCTCGCAGTCGTGCACCTGGGCAGCCTGCCAGACAGCGTTAGCGCGGCCAGCCCACCGCAGCCGGCTACGAGCACGGCGGTCCGCACAAACACGGATACGCCGACCACCACGCCTAAGCCCACGAGCACACACACCCCAACGGCAACCGCGACGCCCTCAGCCGCGCCCGCGATCGCGCTGCGCGGGCTAACGCTAGAGACGGACGTAACCGGCCCGGCGGATGCACAGACGGCCGGCGCGCCGGTCCCGATCATTACCACAGCGGCCGGCACCGGTACGCTCGGCTTCAGCGGCGACGGCGGCCCGGCGACGAGCGCGC
>JBBDXS010000014.1:217661-323787 GCA_040902195.1 Dehalococcoidia bacterium | reverse complement strand
AGGCGATACGGCGGCCGTCGGGCGACCAGTCCGGCTTCGCGTAGTCGACGGCCGCCGGTAGTCCCGTCGCCAGGCCGCCGGCCACGTCGGTCATGTACAGCGCCGTCGGGCCGTCGCGCATGCTGGCGAACAGCACCGTTCCGAGCGATGGCTTCTCGACCGGAGCCGGGCTGCTGTCCTGCGTTCCATCGCCCAGCTGGCCATCCGCGTTGTTCCCCCAGCACGAAAGGCGTCCGACGACATCGAGGGCGCAGCTATGGCTCAGCCCCGCCGCGACCGCCAGCGTGTCGATCAGTTCCGCCACCTCGACCGGCGCGGCACGCGTGATCATTGTGCCGTCTCCCAACTCGCCCGAGCCGTTGCTCCCCCAGCACCACACGCTGCTGCCCGCGGCCACGGCGCAGTTGTGGTTGCCGCCGGCGGCGATCGCGTTCGCTGCGCCCTGAAGGCCGGCGACACCGACCGGCGTCGTCTGGAGCGGACCGCTGCTGCCGGTCCCGAGCTGGCCGAAGTCGTTGCGGCCCCAGCACGCGATGGCGCCGCTCGACAGGACGGCGCAGGTGTGCCGTTCGCCGCCCGCGATATCGACAGCGCTGCCACCCAGCCGAATCACGCTCGCAGGGGAGGGCTGGTTTACGCCGAACAGGCCGTTGCCGATCTGGCCGTTTAGATTCTCGCCCCAGCACTTCGCTGCGCCGGCACCCGTTACTGCGCACGAATGCCAATCGCCCGCCGCGATGGACGCGGCATCGCCACCTAACGATACGGCCGCCGCGGGAACGGTCACCAATGTCCCCACCTGGTTGTTGCCGATTTGCCCGTGGAAATTGTTTCCCCAGCAACGCACGTCACCGGCGCCGGTCAGCGCGCATGAATGTAACAGCCCCGTCGCCACGGCCTCTATACCGCTGCTCAGTCCTGTAACGGCGACGGGCTGCGCGCAGATCGTCCCGCAAGCCCTGCCATCGCCGAGCTGTCCCTGGCCGTTGTCGCCCCAGCATACTGCTGCCCCGCCGATCGTCACCGCGCAGGTGTGTCGTTGCCCCGCCGCGATCGCAATCGCGTTCTGAAGGCCGATGACGGCGGTTGGTGTGAGGCGGCTCGTCGTCGTGCCGTCGCCGAGCTGCCCGTAGGCGTTGCTACCCCAGCACAGCACGCTGCCGCTCGATGCGCTGATCGCGCAGGTGTGCGCGCTACCGGCCGAGACGGCGCTCACGCCGCCGGCCGACGCGCCGCTCGCCGGCGGGTCCGCTACTGTGGAGACGGCTGACAGGAGCAATGCTGCCGCCAGCGCGACTTTGGGCCAGGGCATCGTTAGGGTGCCACCATTCGAAACGAGAGCTGGTTGCGCGGGCGGGGTCGAACGGAAGTATACACGAGCTGTCAACTGCGCCTACGGCCTGTGGGCGCTGCCAGCGCTAGCGGCCCCGCCGTTGGGGCTGCCTCGCAGTTACTACTTCTGAACGGGAATTGTGGTCAGCTTCGGCTCAGCCGGACGATCGTCCACTCGGCCGTCCAGCATGTGGACGATGCGGTCCGCCGTCCGCGCGATGCCCTGGTCGTGCGTGACGAGGACGAGCGTAACGCCGCGCCGCTGTTGCACATCGCGGAGCGCCTCTAGCACGCGCAATCCGGCCTTCGAATCGAGGTTGCCCGTCGGCTCGTCGGCGAGGACGATCGGTGGGTCGTTGCTCAGCGCGCGCGCGATCGCGACGCGCTGGCGCTCGCCGCCCGAGAGCTGCGTCGGGCGCTTGTCTGCCTTGTCGCCCATGTCGACGAGCGTGAGTAGCTCCTTCGCGCGCCCGCGACGGTCTGCGGCAGAGTAGGGCGCTTCGTACATCGGGATCTGGACGTTCTCGGCCGCCGAGAGGTTGGGCAGCAAGTTGTGGAGCTGGAAGACGAGACCGATCGTGCGAGCGCGATAGGCGCTGAGGTCGCGCCGCTTCGTGATGTCGTCGCCGTTGACGACGATCGTCCCGGAGTCCGGCTTCTCGAGCGCCGCGATCGCGTGAAGCAGCGTCGATTTGCCACAGCCCGACGGCCCGCTGATCGCCACGAACTCGCCTTGCCGGATCGACAGGCTCGCGCCGTCGAGCGCGCGCGTACGTCCGTCGTCGTAGGTCTTGACGAGGTCGCGCACCTCAATGACGATGGGGCGCTCGTCACTCATAGCGGATCGCCTGGGCAGGCGAGAGCTGCGCCGCGCGGTAGGCTGGATAGAGCGCCCCAAGCAGCGCAACCGCCAGCCCAACGACCAGGCCGCGCAGGAACGGCTCCATGGTGAGCTCGGGCGAGATGAACGCCCGGATCGTCGGCACGAGCACGATGAACTGCATCAGGCCGATCGCGATGCCCGAGCCGAAGCCCACCGCTACGAGGCAAAGGACCAGCGATTCGCCCAGCACCATCTGAAGGATCCGGCGCGTGCGCCAGCCGAGCGCTCGCAGGATGCCGAACTCCCGTGTCCTCTCGAATACGGACATGACCATCGTGTTCATGACCGCAATGCCGCCGACGAAGACGGCGAGGATCGTGATACCGAGGTTGACGGCGTCCAGGATCTCGAGCCCCTGGTCGACCTTCGAGACGTCGCTGGTCTCCTGCAGCGTCGCGAGGTCCGAGTGCTCGCGCTCGATACGGGCAGTGAGCGCATCGACGTTGGTGCCGGGCTCGGCGCGTACGAAGAGCAGCGTGTAGAGGCCTTCCTTGCGCTCCAACTCCTGTACGGTCTGCAAGGGCATGACCGCTCCCGCGTCGAGAAAGGTCAGCCCCGAGTGATAGATACCGACGACGGTCAGCATGCGGTCGCGGATGTCCACTGCGTCTCCTACGCCGGCGTCGAGCTCCTTCGCCGCGCTGTCTCCCAGCATCACGTCATCGACAGCGCCCGGCTCGAGCGTCGTGCCGTCCTCCAGCGACAACTCGAACGACGAGAGGTCTTCCGGCCGCAGGCCGAACTGCACGAAGTAAGGGTTCGATCCAACGCGCGCAAAGCCGATCAGCACCGGCGTAACATGCTCGACCTCGGGATAGCTCTCGACCGTCCGGACGTCCTGATCGGTCAGGATGCTGAAAGTCAGGTCGGAGGAGCCGTTCCGCCCAACGGAGAAGTCCGAGCCGCCGGCCGTGAGCAGCTCACCCGTCGATTGGATCGCGCTGTGCGTGAGGATGCCCAGCGCCACGACAGCCGTTACGCCGATGCTCATGCCGAGCACCGTGAGGAAGGTGCGCGTCTTCTGGCGGAGCAGGTTGCTCAGGATCAGCAGGATGAACGGCACGTCGGTACCCTGGGCGCGTAGTTTCCTCGATGCCCGTATGCTACCATTCGGCGGGCTCTATTCCCTTATGTAAGAGGCCGGCCATGTATGACGCGATTGTCGTCGGCGCCAGGTGCGCCGGCTCCCCTACAGCGATGCTGCTGGCCCGCCAGGGCCACAAGGTCTTGCTCGTCGATCGCTCGAGCTTCCCCAGCGACATCATGTCGACACACTTCGTCCACGTCCCCGGCGTGATACGCCTGCGCAACTGGGGGCTGCTCGATCAGGTCTGGGCGGCAGGCACGCCCGCGATCGAGCAGGTCACCGTCTATGTGGATGGCCAGCCGTTCACGCCGCCGCGCCCTCCCGATGCCGAAGGATTCCCGCCGGCATGCTGTCCGCGTCGCACCGTGCTCGACAATATCCTGGTCGAAGGCGCGGTCGCGGCGGGCGCGGAGCTGCGCGAGAACTTCTCGGTGCGCGAGCTCGTCTGGGATGGCGATACGGTCGCCGGTGTCCGCGGGCGCACGAAGGACGGCCACGATGTCGAGGAGCGCGGGCGCATCGTCATCGGCGCCGACGGGCTGCATTCATTTGTCGCGCGACAGGTCAAGCCGCAGGCGTACGACACTGTCCCGTCGCTGACGTTCGCGTACTACGCCTACTACACCGGTATCGATCTCGAAGGCGCGGAGATGCACCCGATGGGAGAAGGGGAGGGCGGGGTCCTGGTCTTCCCGACGAACGACGGTACTGCCGTTGTTGCCGCCGGCGGGCCGGTCGATGGCTTCTTCGACTTCCGAAAGGACATCGAGGGCAACTTCTACAAGGTGCTCGGCCGCACGACGAACCTCGGGGAACGTATCGATCCGGCGAAGCGCGTCGAGCGGTTCATGGGCACGAACGACCAGCCCAACTACTTTCGCAAGCCGTACGGCCCGGGCTGGGCGCTCGTCGGCGACGCCGGGTACCACCGCGACTTCATCACGGGCCTCGGCATCAACGACGCCTTCCGCGACGCTGAGCTGCTCGCGCACGCGATCGATGAGGGCTTCTCCGGCGCGCGTCCGCTCGACGACGCGATGGCAGCCTACGAGCAGCGCCGCAACGAGATCGCCAAGCCGTCCTACGACGTAACGCTCCAGATGGCGCGCGGCGAGGGCGACCTGGAAACGTTCCTGCAGCTCGGCCTGTCCCTCCGGGGCAACATGCCTGCCGCCGTCGGAGGCCCCGCTTAGTCTGTGGACGTCGCATCCTTCGACGAGATCGCCGGGGAGCTGCACGCGCGCACCAGCAGGATCATCTGGTGCACGTTCGCTACCGTGGACCGCCGCGGACGCCCTCGATCGCGCATCCTCCATCCGATCTGGGAAGGGCCGGTCTGCTGGGCCGCGACCAACAGGCGCTCCTTCAAGGGCAAGCACATCGCCAACAACCCGTACGTCTCGCTTACGTACTGGGACGCAGAGCAGCAGCAGATCTACGCGGACTGTCGCGCAGAGTGGGAGGACGACCCGGCGGAGAGGAAACGCATATGGGAGCTGTACAAGAGCACGCCGCCTCCTGTTGGGTATGACCTGGCATTGTTCTTCGGGTCAGGTCCCGAGGAGCCGAACTACGGCCTGCTCAAGCTGACGCCCTGGCGCATCGAACTGTGGTCGCTGCCGGACATGATGCGGGGCATCCCAAACAAGGTCTGGCGCGGGCCCGGCTAGGGACGCGCTGCTAAGGCACGCCGTGGCGACCCTTCGCTTCGCTCGAGGGCAGGCTTTAAAGGCCGCCGCTACTCGATCTCCGAAAGGCGCTGCGCGTTGCTTCTGCGTCTGACGGACCGCTCCAACCAACGAGCCGCGGGGCCGATGAGCAGCGCGGCGGGTATGAGCCACCACACCCACTCCGGACTACCTTCGTTGGGCGGCGGGTTGGCCGTCGCTAGCGACGTGAACCCGCCAACAGCCGAACCGCCGATCACATAGTTCAGTAAAAACTCGCCCGACCACTGGGTAATCTCCGTCATGTGCTCGCCGAAGATGCTGTGTCCTTCGCCTGGGAACGGATGGAGCTCGGTGGTGATCCCGACCTCAGCCGCGCGCGCGACAACCTCGGTCGAACCGCTGTACGGCACGGTGCTGTCCGCGGTGCCATGTACGAGCATTGCGGGAGGCTCTCCCGCGTCGATCAGCGGGTCGAAGACATTCCCGGCGACGGAGATCACGGCAGACACAGTCGAGGGGTAGCCGGGGTTGCCGCTGTCGCCCGGATCGCCGGAGTTGTACGCGACAAATAGCGCCGTCACCGCGCCCGCAGAGTACCCCGCGATCGAGATGCGGTCCGCGTCGATGTCGTACGCGGCCGCGTTCGCGCGGAACCAGCGGACGGCGGCTTGCGCGTCATGCTGCGCGTCCAGGACAACCTGCGCCTGCTCCGCGGGTGAATAGCCGGCTTCGCGCAGCCGGTAGTTGATCGACGCCGTCACGAAGCCGCGCTTCGCCATGCGGGTCGCGTAGTCGACGGCGGACGGGGTTGTCTTGCTGCCGCCCGTAAAACCGCCCCCATGCACGAAGATGACGGCGGGCCGCTCTGAGAGCGTGTCGCCGGATGGCTGGTACACGTCGAGCCGCAGCGTTTCGAGCTGGCCGAACTCGTCGATCGCCTGGCCGTACATGATGTTCGATGTCACGGTGACGGACGGGAACACCTCGTCGATGTAGCGCTCGGCTGCCGCGGCCGGCGTCGCGCTCGATAGCCACGCGACAGCGACGCCAAGGATGGCCGTCACCACGAGGAGCCGGACGTTCTGGAGAGCCATGCCGTATTCTAATCGATCTCGGAGAAGCGCTGCGTGTTACCCATGTTTGGCCACACGTAAGCCTGCACGATCGAGAGCGCCTGCTTCACGTGCGCGCGGTCGTGGTGCACCCACTCGTGCAGCAGGTCGGTCACGCTGTGCTCGCCCACGTCCGGATGCACGCCCGTCTTGCGCAACTTTTCACCCGACAGGCCCGCGACCATGATCGTGTTGTGTTCGCGCATCTCCTCGAGCTCGCGCAGCAGCCCGAGGCCGTCCCGCTCGCAGTCCTTGCGCTCGCGCGCGACCTGCTCCTGGTCCCACGTGACGATCTCCTTGCCGGCGAGGATGTCGCGGATGCGCCCGGCGAAGCCGCGCTCCTCCGCCTCGATGATGTGGCCGAGGACCTCGTTCAGGCACCACTCGCCGCCGGCGGGGTGCCAGCGCATGGCGTCGGGGCCGAGCGCGCCGGCTTCCGCACGCAGCGTGCCCATCGTCGCGCGCAAGAACTCGATGACCTGGGGGAGGGTGAGGGGGCTTGGACCGCTCATCTTGCCGGGGGTCCGGGCCGTTGCGAGTGACGGCCGACGATCCCCGTCCGCCGGGCGAGTAGCGTGGCGAGCGCCAACGCAGCGCCGAGGAACAACACCGCCAGGCCGGCGAAGATCGCGACGTACCAGCCGGCCGGCCAGAAGGGCTCGTCTGCGTCGTTCCAGGGCTGGTCTATTAGCGACCACAGCGCAGAGACGCCAAGGGATGCGCACACCACGACTACCACCAATAGCGCCAGCGACACGGCTGAGCGGCTCACGGCGGTAGTATACGGCACAGAGGCGCTGCGCCGTCGGGCGGCTCGCGAGCCGCCCCTACTTCCCGCCATTCGACCCTCACCCCAGGCTTACGCATCATGTTTTGCCGAGACCGATCGCCCCTCTCCCGCATGCGGGAGAGGGGAAGGGGGTGCGCCGCTACTCCCGCTTCTCGCCTCTCGCGTCCCGCGTCGATCCGCCGTCTCCCGCGTCTCGCTCTCGCATCGCGTCCCGCCACTCCTTGAGCTTCGCTTCGTAGCCGAGCGCGCCGGGCTCGTAGTAGCGGCGTCCCGCCAGCTTGTCCGGCAGGTGCGTCTGCTCGACCACGTGGCCTTCGTAATCGTGCGCGTACTTGTAACCCTTGCCGTAGCCCATGCCCTGCATCAGCCCCGTCACCGCGTTTCGGAGGTGGAGCGGCACCGGCTCGCCCTGCGTCTCGCGCACGTCGGCGAGCGCCTTAGCGTAGGCGGTCATCGTGCTGTTGCTCTTCGGCGCCGTCGCGAGATAGATCGCGCACTCGGCCATGGGCAGGAAGCCCTCCGGCAGGCCGATGAAGTGCACCGCCTGCTGGCACGCCGTCGCGACGACGAGCGCCTGCGGGTCGGCGAGGCCGATGTCCTCCGCGGCGAGGATCACCAGCCGCCGGACGATGAAGAGCGGGTCCTCGCCCGACTCGATCATGCGCGCGAGCCAGTAGAGCGCCGCGTCGGCGTCCGAGCCGCGCACCGACTTGATGAACGCCGAGATCGTGTCGTAGTGCGCGTCGCCTGCCTTGTCGTAGAGGTACGTGCGGTGCTGCAGCGCCTCCTCGACCATCTCGCGCGTGACACGACGCGTCCCCTTCTTGTCAGGCGTCGCGCTCGACGCCGCCATCTCGAGCGCGTTCAGCGCGATCCGCGCGTCGCCGCCCACGGACGCCGAGAGCGCCTCGATCGCCTCGTCGTCGGCGGCGACCTTCTGCTCGACGGTCTGCTCGTCCTGCTCGAGCGCGCGCCGCAGCAGCACGGCGATGTGCTCCGGATCGAGCGCGCGCAGCGGAAAGACGCGGCTGCGCGACAGCAGCGGGCCGATCACCTCGAACGAGGGGTTCTCCGTCGTCGCGCCGATCAGCGTGACGGTGCCGTCCTCGACGTAGGGGAGCACGGCGTCCTGCTGCGCCTTGTTGAAGCGATGGATCTCGTCGATGAAGAGGATCGTCTTGCGTCCCGCGAGCTTGCGCCGCTCGTGCGCCTCCGCGATCACCCGCCGCAGGTCGGCCACGCCGGACGACACCGCGGAGACCGGCGCGAAGTCCGCGTCCGCCATCCCGGCGATGATCCGCGCGAGCGTTGTCTTGCCGGTGCCCGGCGGCCCCCAGAAGATCATCGACGGCAGGCTGTCCGCCACGATGAGCCGGCGCAGGATGTGCCCCTCGCCGACGATTTGTTCCTGCCCGACGAACTCGTCCAGCGTGGACGGCCGCATGCGCGCGGCCAGCGGCGCGTCGCGCTGGCGCTGCTCATCGGCCGCCTGATCGAACAGATCGGGGCCCTGCTGCTGGCTTCGGCGGGGGCTCATCGTGAGTGTATTGTAGCGATTCGACAACCGATCGCTGGAATCTAGGGGCGAGGGGCCCCGGGTGAAGGAGAGCCCTGTATCTGCCGATCCTTACATGGGGGTTTGCCATGACTTCTGAAGCCTTTGAGCCCAGCGAAAACGAGGCGCCGGAGCCTGCACCGGAGCGGGAGCCCAAGCTCCACATTGGTGACACCGTCCCGGACTTCGAGCTGCGGGCGGGGCCGCGCAAGAAGGCGACGCTCTCGTCTTTCTGGGGGGAGCGGCCGCTGGCCCTCGTGTTTCTCCACGCGCTCGACACGCCGTTCGCGATTGAGGTGGCGGTCCAGTGGCGCGACGGCGGCGCGCCGGTAGAGAAGGCGGGCGGCGCGATCGTTGGCATCAGCAACGCCCGGCCGTACGATATGGAGGCGTTCCGCGAGCGCTGGAACCTGACCTACCCGCTGCTCTCCGATCCGTCCTCCGCCGCATACAAGGCGTTCGACGTCACGCCGGAGCTGCCGGGCAGCTTCGTCATCGATCCCGCCGGCGCGCTCCGCTACGCGCACCGCAACGGAGCCGCTCTCGATAACCCGCCGACGTGGGACCTCGCCGACGCGATCGCCGAGATCACCGGCAAGAAGCTCGACCGGCCCGAATCGAAAGTCCTGCCGCCCATCGGCGCGCCGATCGTGGGTGTGGGGCCTCGCGGTAAGGCTGCGGCCGGGAGCTACACATGCGCGAAGTGCGGGAACGCCGACTACGACGTGCTCGACGTCTCGACCGCGAGCGGGATGCTCTCGCGGCTTTTCAACTTCCAGAACCGGCGCTTTTCGGCCGTCGTCTGCCGCAAGTGCCGTTACTCGGAGCTCTACCAGGCCGACAGTAGCAAGCTCCGCAACGCCGTCGATCTGCTCCTCGGCAGCTAACACTTCTATTGGCAACAGCTCCGTAGGGACAGACCTTCAGGTCTGTCCGGCCCAATCGATTACCCGTCGTTCTGTTACCATCCTCGCGATGCGCTACGAGCCGACGGACGAATCCCTGCGTCAGCATCCCATACCGCCGTGGTTCGACGGCGCGAAGTTCGGCCTGATGGTGCACTGGGGTCCGTGCTCGGTCCCGGCCTGGGGGGAGCGCTCCGGCGTGATCCAGGGCCTCTGGGCCAACGAGGGCCCGCGCTATCTCTTCAAGCACAACCCCTACGCTGAGTGGTACGAGAACACGATCCGCATCCGCGGCAGCGCTGCGCAGCGGCACCACATCGAGACGTACGGCGCGAACTACAGCTACGACAACTTCGTCGCGCAGTTCAACGAGCTATCGGCGCAGATGGACCCGTCGGCGTGGGCCGGCCTGTTCGCGCGCGCAGGCGCTCGCTACGCCGTACTGATCACGAAGCACCACGACGGCTTCGTGCTCTGGCCGAGCCGCGTCGCGAACCCGCACAAGGAGGGCTACGTCTCGCCGCGCGACATCGTCGGCGACGTGACGGAGGCCGTGCGCGCCCGCGGGCTATCGATGGGGCTCTACTACTCAGGCGGCTACGACAAGACGTTCAACTCGACCTGCATCCACGATCTCGCGACGGCCGCCGGCGCGATACCGCAAGGGCAGGACTACGCCGCTTACGCCGACGCGCATCTCGCGGAGCTGATCGAGCGCTACCGTCCCTCCGTGCTCTGGAACGACATCGCGTATCCGGCGCGCTCCGATATCAAACGGCTCTTCGCGGACTACTACAACGCCGTGCCGGAGGGCGTCGTGAACGACCGCTGGACGCAGTTCCGCTTCCCCGGCGGCGTGCGCGGCGCGCTGCTGCGCGCCGGCATTCGCGCCGTCGACCGCGGGTGGAAGCTGCTGCCGCGTTCGTGGCGCAAGCTGCAGAACCGTCCTCGTTTTCACCACGACTTCATCACGCCGGAGTACGACGCGATGGAGTCGATCTCGGCGAAGAAGTGGGAAGCCGTGCGCGGCATCGGCCTGTCGTTTGGCAACAACCGTACGGAGCGTGACGAGGACATGCTCTCGCCCCGTGACGCCATCCATCTGCTCGCGGACGTTGTGAGCAAGAACGGCAACCTGCTGCTCGGCATCGCTCCCGACGCGTCGGGAGCATTTCCGGAGATGCAGACGAAACGCATCCTGGAGATCGGCGCGTGGCTCTCGACGAACGGAGAGGCGATCTACGATACGAAGCCCTGGTCGCGCCCGAGCGGCTCGACGGCGGAAGGCCTCCCTGTTCGCTATACGAGCACGGACGCCTCGCTCTACGCAATCGTCCTCGGCGAGCCTGCGAACGCGCAACTCGCTATCGAGGGCCTCGTTGCGCCGCCGGACGCCGAGGTGCGCCTGCTCGGCCACGACGCGCCGCTTGGGTGGGAGCAGTCCGGCGATAGGCTGGTCGTGACGCTGCCGGAGCGGCGGGCGCCGCACGCGCTGGCGCTAAAGATCACGCCGCAGCCCTAGCGCGCTGCCGAGACCAGCCCCAGCCGCTGGAGCGCGGCCCGCGTGTGCGCCCCCGCGCGATCGATCTCGTCGCGCAGGCGATCGAGGTCTTCCGGCGTATCGATGTCGAGGACGAGGTCGGGGAGGGCGAGACGTTCGGCCTGCAGTCCGGCCGCCTGCGCAGCGGCCTCGTGTCGTGTGGCGCTGTCCGGCCCGAACGCAAACGCGAAGGCGCCCGGCGCGGAGGCGAGCGCGTTCGTCCCGCCGTCCTTCGACGGCACGAGCGCGACGTCCGCGCCGTTCGCTACGACCGACGCGATGCCGTCCGCGCGCGCGAACGGCAGGTCCGCCGCGATCACGACGATGCGCGTCGCGCCAGCCTCCGCGACGCGGCGCGCTGCGGCATCGAGCGCCTCGTTCAGTCCGCCGGGTTCTCGCATCCCTTCCGCGCCGAGCGAGGCCGCGAGCGCGAGCACCAGCGGATCGCGCGTGACAACGGCGGCGCGATCGATCGCGGCGCAGCCCAGCGCGGCATCGAGAACGTCGTGCAGCATCGCGAGCACGAGCTCGCGGCGCGCGGGGTCGTCCAGCACGGGCGCGAGGCGCGTCTTCGCCTGATCGAGGTCTTTTACCGGGATGAGGGCTACCGTTGTCATTGCCCGGTCATGGTACTCGCTGGCGCGAAGAGTGCGGGGTAGGGGCGCATGGCCATGCGCCCCTACGTTGTTTCGCGGGCAGCCCGCAGCGTCGTCTCCGCAAGCGCGCGCCGCACGTCCGCGTCGCGCATGATCGTGTCCGTGATGACGGCGCGCACGCCAGCCGACTCGACCTCGCCCGCAAGCGGGGCGTCCTGCTCGTCCAGAACGAGCACATCGAGGAAGTCCGCGTACAGCTTCGCGATGGCCGCCGCGCTCACCTCGTAACCGAGCGACGCGAGCATCTTGTCGGCCGGGCCTTTGATCGCCTGGCCGCCCACGATCGGGCTGATGGCGACGACGGGCGCCTTCGTCACGCGCAGCGCGTCGCGCAGGCCGGGCACGGCCAGCAGCGGCCCGATGCTTACGATGGGGTTCGAAGGCGCGACGATGACGGCTTCCGCCTCCGCGATCGACTCGAGCACGCCCGGCGCGGGACGCGCGCGCTCGACGCCGTCGAAGCGCACGGAGCGCACCTCGTCCTGGAAGCGCCGCTTCACGAAGTACTCCTGGAACGACAGCTCGCCGCCGTCCGTCGTGACGACGGTGCGTACGCGATCGTCCGACATCGGCAGCAGGCGGCACGAGAGGCCGAACGCGCGCGCGACGGCGTCCGTCGCCTCGCTCAGCGTCTTGCCGTCGCGCAGGCATCGCGTGCGCAGTAAGTGCGTCGCGAGATCCTTATCACCGAGCTTGAACCACGTTTCCTCACCGAGCCGCGCCGCCTGCTCGATCACCGTGTACGTCTCGTCCGCGAGGCCCCAGCCCTGTTCGGGATGGACGGCGCCGGACAATGTGTAGACGACGGTGTCGAGGTCGGGCGAGACGTGCAGCCCGAGGAACTCTTCGTCGTCGGCCGTGTTGCCGATGATCGTGATCGACGCGGGATCGACGACATCGATCAGGCCGCGGAGGAATCGTGCCGCGCCGACGCCGCCGGCAAGGACTACCAGCATAGGAACAAAGAACGAGGAACAGGGAACAAGGGAACGATCATGCAGGGTGAAGGCCCAGATCCCGGGCGCTCTGAAGCCAGAGGGTCATGGCTTCCGCGACGTTTTCCGTCGCCTCGCGCATGGTCCGCCCGGTCGAGTGGCAGCCGCGGAGAGAAGGGCAGTAGGCGTGATAGCCGCCCATGAGTTCGGGCTCGATCACTACGTCACGGCCAAGTACGATCGCGTGTCGCGCTTCTTGCGTCCCGTCTTCCGTCTTCATCCCGGTTACTCGTTGCCAACAAACGGCAGCGCGCCCGATGGCTGGGCACGTGTACTACGCTGTCTTGTTGGAGAACGTCCGGCCGAAGCGGAAGCTCTCCGGCATCGACGACACGTCGGGCCGCGCGAGCCGGCTGACCGCAGCCTGTCCCGCGAGGATCAGCAGCATGCGCGCGAACAGCCCGCGCTTGCCGCCGAACGGCAGGATGATCGCCGCGAGCGTGAGCGCGCGCAGCGCCATCTCCATCGGGCCGGGCTCCAGCGGCACCCAGCGCGCGCCGGAGTCCGTCACTTCGACGAAGCCCATCGGCTGCACGAAGCCGCCTCCGCCGCCACCACCGCCGACTGACTGCTCGTCGCCGTTGCTGCTATGCCGGTCGGTGCCCACGCCGCCGCCCGCGCCGAAGCCGAGCGCGACCTTCGCGACGGGGATCACCGTCACGCCGTCTCGCGTGACCGGCTCGCCGAACGCGGTGTGCGCGCCGAGCCGTTCCGCAATGCCGGTCCTAATCGAATCGAGCGTCTCTGAAACGTCGCCGAACATGATGCGCCTCCTCTCGCGCTATAGACGTTGCTTGGTGGGGAAGGGCCGTGTGGCCCCGATAGGTAATCTTACTCGGCTAAGTGTACCACCGTCACGCCGTCGCCGCCCTCTTCGCGCTTGCCCGTCTCGTACGAGCGGACGAGCGGGTGCTTCGCCACGAAGTCGCGCACCTGGCGTCGCAGCGTGCCGGTGCCCTTGCCGTGCACGATGCGCACCCAGGGCAAGCTGGCCCGGTACGCGCGATCGATGTACTGGTCGATTTGCGGCAGCGTCTCATCGACGGTCTGGCCGCGCACCTCCAGCTCGGGCAGCACCTCCTCCGCCGGCGCGAGATTGAAGGAAGACGCGGCCGCGTCCTTGACCGCTGGGCCGTGACCCTCGTCCCCGTGCTTCGGCCGCTGCACACGCTCGACCTGGTCTAGCCGCACGCGGCCGCGCAGCGGCCCAAGGTGGATCTCCACTTCGCCGCGCTCATCCGGTTTCGAGAGCGCCTCGCCGAAGCGGTCGTAGCCGCTGATCCAGACGAGATCGCCCTCCTCGATCTCCTCCGGCGCCGGCCCGCCGTGCGATGGCGCGAGCTTCTTCGGCCGTTCGCGTGGCGGCGGCCGCCGTTCTTCGGATGTCTTCTTCCGCTCGAGCGCCTTCGCCAGCCGCTCCGCCGCGCGGCGCACGCGCCCGCGCTCGATGTCCGCTTCCGCCTGCACGAGTAGTTGTCGCACGGCCTCGGCGTCCTTCTCCAGCTCCGACGTCGTGCGCCCCACGATGTTATCGAGGTGTTCCTCTACTTCGGCGAGGCGCTGCTCGGCCTGCTGCCGGGCCTCCTCCGCCTCGCCGCGCGCCTGCTGCTCGGCGAGGCGTTCCGACGCAGCCGTGTCTCGCTCACGACGGATGTCCGTCAGCAGCGCTTCGACTTGCGCCTGCTCCGGCGCGATCGATGCGCGCGCGCGCTCGATTAGCTCGTGCGGCAAGCCGAGCCGCTCGGCGATCGTGAGCGCGTTGCTCCGTCCCGGCAGCCCGATCGTGAGATGGTACGTTGGGCGCAGCGTTTCCGGGTCGAACTCCACCGATGCGTTCGAGATGCCGGGCGTCGTGTGCGCGAACGCCTTCAGCTCGCCGTGGTGCGTCGTTGCGATCACGGTGCAGCCGATCTCGAGCAGCCGCTCCAGGATCGCCTGCGCCAGCGCCGATCCCTCGATCGGGTCGGTACCCGCCGCGAGCTCGTCGAGCAGCACGAGGCTCTTGCGGTCCGCGGCGGCGAGGACGCGGATGATCTGCGTCATGTGGCTGCTGAACGTCGAGAGCGACTGCTCGATGCTTTGCTCGTCCCCGATATCCGCGTAGATCGATTCGAACACGGGCACGGTCGAACCCCTGTCGGCAGCGACGGGAAGTCCGGCTTGCGCCATCAGCGTGAGCAGTCCGGCCGTCTTGAGCGCGACGGTCTTGCCGCCCGTGTTGGGCCCGGTGATCAGCAGCGTGGTGTACTCGTCGGCCACGGTCACGTCGATCGGCACGATGTCGCCCGTGAGCAGCGGGTGTCGCGCGTTGAGCAGGTGCAACACGCCCGGCGCATCGATGATCCAGGCCTGCGTGTCGTCCGCGTGCGGCAGCTCGACAGCGTCCAGCTCGTCTCCGAGGCGCGCCTTCGCCAGCGCGAGATCGATCTCGCCCAGCGCGGCGACCGTATCGAGGATCGCGTCCGCGGACTCACCGACAAGTCCGCTTAGCTCGCGCAACACGCGCTCGACTTCGTGCTCCTCCTCGATTTGCAGCTCGCGCCACGTGTTACCGAGATCGACCAGCTCGAGCGGCTCCATGAACAGCGTCGCGCCGCTTGCCGAGACGTCGCGGACAGTGCCGCGTACGCTCCCCCGTTGGTCCGCCTTGATGGGGATGACGTAGCGTCCGTCGCGCAGCGTGATAATCGGCTCCTGGATCGCCTCGCGATAACGCGGCGAGTGAAGGATGTCCTGCAACCTCTCGTGTAGCCTGCCGTGTGCGATGCGCACGTTGCGCCGGAGCGAAGACAGCTTCGGGCTCGCGGCGTCCGTGATCTCGCCGCGCTGGTCGATCGAGCGGTTGATCTCCGCGACTAGCTCCGGCAGCGGCTCGAGCTGGCTCGACAGCTCGCTCAGGAGCGGCAGCTCGTCGCGGACGCGCTGCACCATCGCGCGCAGGCTGCCCGCCGACTCCAGCGTCGAGGCGACGTCAAGCAGCTCTTGCGTCTGGAGCACGCCCCCGCGCGATGCCTTGTCGGCCTGCGTCCGCACGTCGCGCGCGCCGCCGAGGCCCGCGCGCGGCTGACGCTCGCGCAGGCGGCGCGCCTCGGCGGTCTGGCGCTGACGCCGCACGACCTCATCGCGCGCGGTCGAAGGCCGCAGCTCGAGGGCCAGCTCTCGCCCGACGGCAAACGACGTGAGTTTCGCCAGCCGCGCCAGGACCTTATCGAACTCCAGCACGCGTAACGTGTGGTCATCCATGGGAACGATTGTAGCAGGGGAGGTTGTAGGGGCGGGTTTGCAACCCGCCCCTACAACGGAAACCAACGCCGGCGGCCTCCCCTACGAGAGGAACTCGATGATCTCGCGGTTGATCCGCTCCGGCGCCTCGCGCGCCATGAAGTGCCCGCAGCCTTCGATTTTCGTCAGCGTGTGATTCGAGAAAAACTCCGAGAGCTTGTCGCTCCACTCGAACGGCAGGATCGGGTCGCGATCGCTCCAGAGAATCTTCGTTGGGGCTTGGATCGGCGTATTGTTTGCTGTTGCTGCCCCGCGCAGCGCCGCGCGATAGCAGTTGAAGCCGCCGCGGACCGCGCCCGGCTGCGAGTACGCCTCGACGTACTCCGCGACCTCCTCGTCCGTGAAGATGTCCTCGTCGTGCGACCAGTGGCGCAGGAAGTGGCGCAGGTACGTCTCGGTCGTCGCGTGCGTCGCGCCGACGATGTCCTCCGCCCACGGCTGCTGGTGGAAGATCATGTACCAGCTCTCGAAGACCTGCGGCATCCCGAACCAGCGCCCGCCGATGCCAGGGTAGGGCGGGTTGAACAAGACGAGCTTGTCGAGCAACGACGGGTGTTCGCGCGCGAAACGCTGCGCCCACGCAGCGCCGAAGTCGTGCGCGACGACGCTCACGCGCTCAAAGCCCAGCTCGCGCACCAGCGCTGCGAGGTCGTTCGCCATGACGAGGTCGGTGTAGCCTTCTTCGGGCGACAGGTCGGGCTTGTCCGAGAACGCAAAGCCGCGCATGTCGGGCACGATGACGTCGAAGTGCTCGGCCAGCCCCGGAATGTTCTTGTTCCACTCGAACCAGAAGCCGGGCCATCCGTGCACCAGCACGACGGGCTTGCCGGAGCCCTGCCGCACGTAGTGCAGCTTCACGCCGTTCACCTTCGCGAACCGATGGTTCCAGACGTCGGGCACTAGAGGGCGGCCTGGACGAACTCGATCTCCGGAGGGGACGTTTCTTCTGGAATAGGATCGCCGGATTCGCGCAGGCTCTCGATGCAGCCTTCGACGGCCTCGCGTGCGTTCGCTAGCGCCTCGTCACGTGTAGAGCCGTAGGTGTGGCAGCCCGGGAACGCTGGCACAGAGGCAAGCCAGTGGCCTTCATCATCCCGGCTCAGCACGACCGCATATTTCATGGCCCTTACACTAGCTCGCAAACGCTCCGGTGTCCAGATGAGTACGGGGAGTGCAGAGGGGCGGAGCCCCTCTGCCGGGGGTCTGGGGGTGTCCCCCAGTTCAAACAACTTTCTCGGGTGGGCGGGTGGGAAGAAAAGCCTATCGTCTTGGTGTACCACCATTATACGTCGCGCGCCTTCCGTCGCGGCCCGAGCACGTCGATCGCCGCGACGACCGCGCCTGCGCCCTCCGACTCCTCGTACGCCAGCACGCGCCGCTCGATCCGCGAGCCGGCGAGCGCGCCCATCAGCACCGCGGTCTGCGCGACGGCGTCCTCTCCCACCCGGCGTCGCGCATTCCAATCGAGCGCGGCCAGCCATTTCACATCCCAGTCCTCGATCGCGCGCTGGTACCGCGCGTCGAACGTGCGGCCCGGCTCTCCCGGCCCGAGCGCGGTCGAAAGCCGCGCGATGCACACGATCGCCACCTTCGGTTCGTAGCGTTCCAGCGCGCGCGAGACCGCTCGACCGAATTCGAAGTGCTCGCGCGCGCTCAGCGACGACGTCTGCACCGTCACGAGCCGCGCGCCGCCGAGCGCGCCGGCCAGCGGCTCGGGAACGGTCGCGCGCGGGGCCCAATCGACCGGCAGCGTGGCGGCCTTTGCCTCCGCGACGATCTCGCGCGCGAGATCGTCGTTGCTCTCGGCGCCCACGCCGATCGACACTCCTCGCCCTGTGGCCGCCACGATCACGAGTGCGCACTCCGCGCCCTGCGACGCCAGCTCCTGCAGAACGAGGTCCGTCGCGTCGCTCACGCGCGCGGCCGCGATAGGGGAGGGTGGGATGATACACGCGTACGCGATGGGCATAGTGGTAGCCTATTCGATCCGCCCGCGCTCCCCACCTTCGCGCAGGATCGCGTCGACCGTCTCCTCCGTAGTCATGTCGGACGAATCGAGCAGCCATCCGGCGCGCGGCGTCTCGCGCCGTATCGCATCGTCGAGATGCGCCCACTTGTCGAACACGTACTTCTCTCGCGCCATCTCTCTCGCGCGCACGACGTCCGGCCGCGGCACGAGCATCACGAACAGCAGCGGGCGGCCCCGCAAGCCGGACACATACTCATCTATGTGCGACCCGATCACGATGTCATCGATCACGGGCGTGAACTCCGCATCGAAGAAAGAGTCAGCAAGCATGCTCACGTTGCGCCGCCGCAGTTCGAACTGTCGCATCGCCTCCTCGCGCGGCTCCCACTCCGGCCATACGCTGCCGGCCACGATCATCTGCTGCACCAGGTCGGCCTCGATGTGCACGCCGCGCTCGAGGCGCTTCGCCAAGAGGTACGAAACTGAGCTCTTACCCGCTCCCGGCAGGCCGGAGATGAGATAGATGGCGCGTTGCACGGATGGCGCTCCTCCCTAGTTGCCCAAGCGTTCAGTGATGGAGGAGTACTACTGCGCCATGGCCGTCTTCAGCGCCTCGATGACCGTCTTGTCTTCGCGCGGATGCACGGTGCGCGGATCGAGCAGCACGGCGTCGCGTTCGATGCGCGCGATGACGGGCGTGTCGTACTCGCGCAGCCGCCGCGCGAACGTGTCGGCCGAACGACGGGCCGCCGGCGCGATCGCAACGAGCTTCGTCGCGAGGCCTTCCTCCGGCAGCGAGCCGCCTCCGATCATCGACAGGCCATCGATGACCGACACGCCGCCGCCGGCCGCGCGCGCCCAGCGCCGCGCGCGCCGCGCGATGGCGTCGAGCGGCATCGCGATCATGCGCCAGACGGGGATCTTCTCGATCGCCTCGTCCTTCAGGTAGTGGTCCAGCGTCGCTGCCAGCCCGGCGATGCTCGCTTTGTCCATCCGCAGCGCCCGCGCCAGCGGATGCCGTCGTAGCGTATCGATGGCGTCGCGGCGGCCGACGATGCAGCCCGCCTGCGGCCCGCCGAGCAGCTTGTCGCCGGAGAACAACGCGAGGTCCGCGCCCGCCGCGATGCTCTCCTGCGGCGCCGGCTCGCGTTCGAGGCCGTACGCGGTCGTATCGAGCAGGCAGCCGCTCCCGAGGTCATCGATCAGCAGCAGGCCGCGTTCGTGCGCGAGCCGGGCTAGCTCGTCGAGCGCTACCGATTTCGTGAAGCCGGTGACCGTGTAGTTGCTCGTGTGTACGCGCATGAGCGCCGCCGTCTCCTCGCCGATGGCGTTCTCGTAGTCGCGCAGGTACGTGCGGTTTGTCGTGCCCACCTCGACCAGCCGCGCGCCGCTCTGGGCCATCACGTCCGGGATGCGAAAGCCGCCGCCGATCTCGACGAGCTGGCCGCGCGAGATCACGACCTCGCGTCCTCCGCAGAGCGCCGACAGCGCGAGCAGCACCGCCGAGGCGTTGTTATTCACGGCCATCGCCGCCTCCGCTCCGGTCAGCCGCCGGAGCTGCTCTTCGAGATGTATGTAGCGCGACCCGCGCGTGCCGCCACCGAGATCGAACTCCAGGTTGGAGTAGCCACGGGCCGCTTCGCTCATCGCCGCGATCGCCTCGTCCGAGAGCGGCGCGCGCCCAAGGTTGGTGTGGATGATCACGCCCGTCGCGTTGATCACCGGCCGCAGCGAGACCGAGAGCGCTGTGCGCGCTCGCGCGCCGATCGCAGCAACGATGCGGTCGAGCGCCGGCGCGTCGCCGCCGCGCGCGATCGTCTTTCGCGCGGACGCGAGCTCCTCGCGGACGAGCGCTACCACGGCGTCGCCGGAGTACTCGGCCGAGAGGGCGCGCACGCGCTCGTCCGCCAGCACGCGGTCGACGGAAGGGAGCTCTCGATACGGATTCGAGGCGTTCATGCGACATATTGTACCTGTACCAGCGCCCCCGCCGGGTCCGCCGGCGCCTTGTCCCACGTTCCACGTTCCTTGTAACCTGCGAACATCACCCCCGCGGACAAGGAGTCGATCTGTGAACCTACGTAGCCCCGGCCCCACGCCGTGCCCGGACGACGTCCTGGAGGCGATGGGCCGCCAGATGATCCACCACCGCAGCCCCGCCTTCGCCGAGATCATCGGCCGCGTCACCGACGGCCTCAAGCTGGTCTTCGAGACGAAGAACGACGTCTATTGTCTCTCATGCTCCGGCACCGGCGCGCTCGAGGCGATGGTTGTGAATACGCTCTCGCCCGGCGACCGCGTGCTCGTCGTCTCCATCGGCAACTTCGGCGACCGCTTCGCGACAATCGCGAAGACCTACGGCGCCGGCGTGACGAAGATCGATTTCGCGTGGGGCACCGCCGCCGACCCCGAAACCGTCGCGCGCGCGCTCGAGGAGGACGGCTCCTACAAGGCCGTCTGCGTCACGCATAACGAGACGTCAACCGGCATCACGAACGACCTCGAGGCCATCGCGAAGGCGGTGCGACGCGTTCGCCCCGACATCCTCCTGCTCGTCGACGCGATCAGCAGCCTCGGTTCGATCCGCTGCCGCGTAGACGAATGGGACCTCGATGTCGTCGCGACGGGTTCGCAGAAGGGGTGGATGGTGCCGCCGGGCCTCGCGATGGTCTCCGTTAGCGACCGTGGCTGGAAGGCGTACGAGCAGGCCAAGATGCCGCGCTTCTACTTCGATCTCGGCAAGGCGCGGGAGTTCCTCGCGAAAGGCCAGACGCCGTGGACGCCAGCCATCTCGATCTTCTTCGCGCTTGACGTTGCGCTGAAGACGCTCGTTGCGGAGGGAGTGGATGGCATTGTCGCGCGACACCAGCGCATCGCCGGCATGACGCGCAACGGCGTGAAGGCGCTCGGCCTCGAGCTGCTCGCGGACGAACGCTACGCCTCGAACACCGTGACCGCCGTGCGCGTGCCGGAGGGCGTCGAGTGGCCGAAGCTCTACAAGCTCCTCCAGGACGAGTACGACACGCTGATCGAAGGCGGGCAGGGGGTTCTCGCGGGCAAGATCTTCCGCATCGGCCACCTGGGCTGGGTCACGGACGACGACATCACCCTGACGCTCGATGTCCTGCGCGCCGCGCTCCCACGCGTCGGCTTCGCCGTCCCGCAAGCCGCCCCCGCGCGCTAACACAAACGAAGGATACGAGCGCAGCGGGCGAGGCCAACCGGCCTCGCCCGCTGGCGTTAGGCGCGGCCTTCCGTAGCGCGGGGGTTGACATCGGTGTTGATTTTCCGCACAGTATGCGCACGTCCCTGGTGGCAAGGGCTTGTAGACCCCTTCTTGTATAAGGCCGGAGGCGGGCATGGATGCCCTGGACCCCTATCGAGCCGTTATCTTTGTCGCGCTGGCGTCCGTCTTCGCGGCGGGCGCTGCGTTTTTCGTCGCGGAGCGCAACGACGGCCCTCCGCCCCTCGAGATCGTCGCGGCCGGTTCGGACGCCGGCCAGCCCATCGAGGTTTACGTTACGGGCGCCGTCACGAACCCCGGCGTCTACCAGCTCAGCGGCGGAGCCCGCGTCGTCGACGCCCTGAATCAGGCCGGCGGCCAGGCCCCGGACGCTGACATCGAGGCGATCAATCTCGCCGAGCGCCTCCATGACGAAGACCAGGTCGCCGTCCCGCGCCTGGGCGAGACGTCAGCGATAACCGGGACGACGGGCGCAGCCTCGGCCGGTGTCGTCAATATCAATACGGCCACCGCCGCGGAGCTCGACGCGCTGCCGGGCATCGGCGAGGTCTATAGCGCGCGCATCGTGGAGAGCCGCGACGCCGTCGGGCCGTTCCAGACCCTCGAGGACCTGCTGACGCGCGATCTCGTCCCGCGCGCGACGTTCGAGAAGATCTACGAGCTGATCACCGTCGGGCCGTGACGCTCGTCTACCTGGCCGGCGCCTGGCTGCTGGGCATCGTCCTTGCTGCGTTCGATGGCGCGTTGGTCTGGCCGTGCGCCGTCGCGATCGTCAGCGCGACGCTCGTCGCGGCGAAGGTGCGCCGCTCACCACGACTGCTCTTGCTCGGGCTCGCCGCGTCGGTGCTCTTCCTGGGCGCGGGCATGCGATACGAAGCGGCGCGCACCGATGGCCCGCCCACGGGCGTCGCTGTCTACAACAACGCCGGCGCCGTGCGTTTCCGCGCGCTCGTCTCGGACGAGCCGGAGGTGCGCGGCCGTACGCAACGCGTCCGGCTCGCCGTGCGCGAGATCGAGGTCGATGGCGTCTGGCGCGATTCGTCCGGCGGCGTGCTCATGCGCGCCTCGATCGTGCCGCGCTATCGCTACGGCGACATGCTCGAGATCGACGGCGAGCTGGAGACGCCTCCGTCCTCGCCCGAGTTCGACTACCGCGACTACCTCGCGCAGCGCGGCGTCGCCTCGCTCATCGATTACCCCCGCGCGCGCACGGTCGCGCGGAGCGAGGGCAACCCCGCGCTCGAAGTGCTGTTCGACGCGCGACGAGAGCTCAGCGGCGCGCTCGAGCAAGCGCTGCCCGAGCCGCAGGCCGCGCTCGCGCAGGGCATCCTGCTCGGCCAGCGCTCCGCGATCCCCGCCGGTCTCACAGCGGACATGAACGCGACGGGCACGTCGCATCTCGTCGCGATCTCCGGGCAGAACGTCAGCCTCGTCGCCGGCTTCGTGATCGCGGGGCTGGCGTGGCTGATCGGGCGGCGGCGCGCCGCGCTGGTCGCGCTCGTCGCGATCGCGGCGTACACCGCGCTTTCCGGCGCCTCGCCCAGCGTCGTGCGCGCGGCGATCATGGGAGGGCTCTTCGTCGTCGCGACGATGCTCGGCCGCCCATCGAGCGCGTCCACGTCCATCGCGCTCGCCGCCGCCGCCATGACGGCGTGGCACCCCGGCGTCGTGCGCGACGTGTCGTTCCAGCTCAGCTTCTCGTCGATACTCGGGCTTGTCTACCTCACGCCCGGCCTGCAAGAGCGAGGCGCCGCGCTCCTGCGCGGCCTTCGCGTCGCGCCCGAGGGGTTCGCCGCGTCCGTGCTCGAGAGCAGCGCCGTCACGCTCGGCGCAACCGCCGCGACGATGCCGCTGATCGCGCTGCACTTCGGCCGCGTGTCGCTCGTCGCGCCCGTCGCGAACTTGTTCGCCGTGCCGTCGTTCGCGCTGATCTTGTTCTCGTCCGCGCTGACGGCCGTCCTCGGCGCGGTCTGGACGCCGCTCGCGACACCGCCGGGCTGGGCCGCGTGGGCATCGACGACGTACCTCATCGAGGCGGCGCGCCTCTTCTCGGACGTCCCGCTCGCGTCGTTGCGCATCGATGGCTTCGGCGCAGGCCACGCTGCGATCGCGTACGCCGCGATCGGCTACGTCGCGTGGCGTTTCGCACGGTATGCGCCCCCCGACTATGCCGGCGCGCGCCTTGTGCCCCTTGCGGCTGCTCCTGGATGGTACGGCTCCCCAGCCTATGGCTCCGAGCGCGTCGCGCCGCTCAGGATTCGTCCCGCCTACGCTGCGATGGGCGGCCTCGCGGTCGCCGCGACGCTCGTCTGGTGGGCGGCGCTTGCGCCCGCGCACGACGGGCGGCTCTCCGTCACGATCCTCGACGTCGGCCAGGGCGATGCGATCCTGGTCGAGACGCCGGACGGCCATCGCGCGCTCATCGACGGCGGGCCGGACGGCCGCGCGCTCGTCGCGGAGCTGAGCGAGGCGCTGCCGTTCTTCGACCGCCGCCTCGATCTCGTCGCGCTCACGCACCCGCAGGCCGACCACGTCGCTGGGCTGCTCGACGCGCTGGAGCGCTACGACGTGCGGTCGGTGATCGCGTCGCCGGAGCACGGCGACAGCGCGCTCTACGACGAGTGGCGGGCGCGCATCGCGGACGAAGACATCCCGTACCGCGAGCCCGCGCTCGATGAGGCGATCGATCTCGGCGATGGCGCGGTACTGCGCGTGCTCGGGCCGCGCCCGGCCGCGCTCGCGTCCGCGAACGACAACGACGCGTCGCTCGTGCTCAAGCTGGAGTGGCGCGGCGTGAGCTTCCTCCTCACCGGGGATATGGAGGCGGCGGCCGAGACCGCGCTCGTGGCCTCGGGCGAGGACGCCCGCGCCACGGTGCTCAAGCTGGCGCACCACGGCTCGCAGAGCAGCACGTCGCCGTTGTTCCTGGAGGCCGTGCGGCCGGAGCTGGCCGTCGTCTCCGTGGGCGCGAACAACACCTTCGGCCATCCCTCGCCCGTCGTCCTCGACCGCCTGCGCGGCGTCCCGGTCCTGCGTACGGACCTCAACGGCACGATCCGCATCGAGACGGACGGCACGCGGCTATGGGTGCACACGGAGCGGTAGGGGGAGAGCTTGACAATGATATCGTATATGATATCATATCGGCAGTAGGGCATGGATGTCCTGAAGCGGATCGAGGAGTTGCGCCGGCGGAAGCACAATGTGAAGCCACGCGAGCTGGAGAGCATAGCGAAGGCCGCAGGCTACACACACGACCGAACGACGGGGAGCCACATCTTCTACGTGAAGGAGGGAGTACGAGAGCCGCTGCCACCGATCCCCAGGCACAGCCGCAACGTGAATGGATGGATCGTGCTGCGGTTTCTCGTCCGGTTGGAGAAGGGCCTGCTTGAAGAGGAGGAACAGCATGAGTCCTAGGGACGTCCAGGCACCGGTCGACGAGGCGGTCGTAGCATATCTCCGCATGCCCTACACGCGCATGCTCATTCTAGACCCCGATGAGGGCGGCTTCATCGCGGAAGTCCTCGAGCTGCCCGGCTGCATCACCCAGGGTGACACCGCGGATGAGGCAATGGCCAACCTCGACGACGCGATGAGCGGCTACATCGCCTCGCTCTTGGACCGGGGGTACTCCGTCCCGGAGCCGGTCGGCCTAAAGGAGTACAGCGGCAGATTTCCGCTCCGGATCTCCAGCGACCTTCATCGCTCCTCGGCGCTCCGGGCGATGAGTGAGGGCGTCAGCCTCAATCAGTGGATCGGTCAGGCCCTCGCCGAGAAGCTCGCCGGCTCCTCACCAGCCGCCGCCGAATACACCGTCCCTTCGCGCCGCCGCCGTCGCGTTGCGGACAAGTAGCCGCGCGCGGGACGGCACGCGGCTCTGGGTAGAGACGGAGCGGTAGGGGACTTAGGGTGAGCGAGGCGAAAGCTCGGCTTCGAGGCGTTCAGTCCCTTCAAGTACAGCCGCTGAACCGGCTGGCACTCCTTCTTCGGGAGGTAACTGTGGTGCCGGTTGGCTCCAAGGCTTCAAGTCTTGCACGACATCTCTATAGAAGTTGTCCACAAGGGAGGACAAGTCTGTTATGAAACTACCCTTGCCCGACTTTCGCTTGGTGCCTAACGCCTTGCTCGTAGCCAACCTAAACGAACTGGGAGGACGGCTGTTGCCTGCCAACAGCTTCTTGGGATCCTCCGAAACGGCACTCAACAGTTCCGACGTGGTTTCCCGAGCCCAAAGAAAGGCTGCGTCGATTCGTGTCCCCGCGGGTGCGTTCCTCAGTTGGCGAACCAGCCAGTTGACTCGCGCTGCTGGCCGCTTCAGGTCTGGAGCCTCCACGTCCACCGAAACCTCTGCCATCATTGTCCGAATATTAGCCCTGATTTGCAGGGGACCTATAGTGTCAGGAATGCGTACAGCCGCTGAAAGAGTACCGTCTTGCGTCAGGTCATGAACTATGGCATTGATCCGGCTTTCTGGATTCTCTATCTCCCTTCGGGTCAGCAGCGGGCGAACTTCTCGACCTAGTCTCGAGGCTAGTCGCAGGCAGATGTATTGGATGAGTTGGTCCCATCTCACGGTAGTCTCTCGAACGCCTTCGTCCGCGGCGCGCAGCGTTTGATGTCGCACCGCCTCTCGAATCGTCGGCCAATGCGCTCCCATGTCGTCAAACATGACGGCACCGGACCCTTCGAACTCGAGGTAACGTATGAGTTCGCCCAAGATCCAAGCTTGATCGGGATCGCTAACACCTTGGTGCTCCTTCACCATTTGGGCAATCGTGAGGATTCGCACCCACGAGAGGTGATAGAGCGGCATTCGACCGAACCTCTTGCCGTCAACTCGAATTGGATGTTGGTTAACCGTATGCACGATTTGATTGCTGATGGTCAGTAGTCCATCGAACTTGCGGTCTCTAACAATCTCCAGGTATGACTCCACCTGTTGCTGGGTCAGTTCAACCGCCCCGGTCTTGACCTCAACGAGGAGAGTCCAGGTCTTGTTTCCGCGTCTTGCAGTGACTACACCGTCGGTGCGTAGCTTTCGACCATCGTCCATCGCAAAGGTTACTTCGCAGTAGGTGTCGATAGTGCCGGCTGGTGCACCGAGAGGTTGGAGAACAGCGCGCCCGAACTCCTTCACGGCCCCGAGCACCGCGAGAAAAGCAGACGTTGCGCGCCTTTCCTTCTCTTCTTGACCCCCAATTCCGGAGGTGGGAATTAGCCGTGACCGCTGCCAGGTGTCGCCTTCCATTTGCGGAGTCCCTCACAGACTTAGGTTATGCCGCCTCAGACTTAGTGGCCCACAGTCTACAACAAGGTATGACAGACGGCACACTCCCTTCCTCGCTTGCCCCTACCTCCCCCCTCGCTATACTTTCCTACGTATGTCCCGCTCGCTTAGCCCGAGGCCCCTGTTCTTCATCGTGGCGCTGCTTGCCGTAGCGGCGCTTGTGTTCGCGATGGCCTGCGGCGGCGATAGCAAGGACAAGGCCAGCAACGGCACGCCCGGCCCCGCCCAGACCGACGAGGAGTCCGGCGGCAACGGCGGCGACGGGCCGGCGCCTGCCGGCATCTCTCGCGAGGACCTCCCGGAGCCAGGCCCCACCGACGCCACGGTCGCCGCAGACGCGGTAACCGCCGCTACCGGCGCCGACATCGACGCCAACGTGACGCTCACGGACTTCCCCGACCCGGGCCTCGGCGCCTGGACCGTCGATATTACGTACGACGCCAGCGTCGTCTCGATTACGAACTGCAACGCTGATACGGCCGGCGGCACCAACGTCTGCAACGACGCCTTCGCCGACGACACGGTCCGCATCGCCGGCGCCGTCGCGGAGGGGCTCACGGGCGATATCGTCCTGGGCACGTTGACGTTCCGCTGCGAAACGGCCGGCACCAGCCCGCTCACGCTGTCGCTCGACGTCCTCGCCGACGGCACCCTCGGCGCCCCCACCGAGCGTCCCGCCAACGTCGTCGACGGCTCAGTCACCTGTAGCTAGAGGCTGGGCGCTAGCTGTTGTAGGGGAAGCCTTCAGGCTTCCCGCCACCTTGCGCTTCTTGACAACGCATCACGCCTGACGAGACCTCGCCCCAAGCAGCCTCGAACTTCGAACGTCGAGCCTCGAACACTTGGCTCGTACGCTGCGAAATTCGCTCGCCTACGCGGCCTTCTGCTGTTCGGCCCCGTCCGGAGCGAACGGCGCCAGCTGGCCGCGTTCGTGCAGCCGCAAGAGCGCGTCGACGACGCGCGGGCTGAACTGCTTTCCTGAGGATGCTGATATTTCGCGCACCGCCCACTCGACGGGCTGCGCGCTCTGGTACGGCCGGTCCTGCGTGATCGCGTCGAAGCAGTCGGCGACGGCGACGATCGCGGCCGCCTCGGGGATGTCGTCTCCCGACAGACGGTCCGGGTAGCCCGTGCCGTCCCATCGTTCGTGGTGGCCGCGCGCGATGATGGCGGCCAGCGCGAACCCTTCGCGGCCCGCGAGGAAGTCCGCGCCCCACGTCGTGTGGCGCCGCATCACGTCCCACTGCTGGATCGTCAGCTCGGTCGGGCTCGTGAGGATGCTGTCGGGCACGCGGATCTTGCCGATATCGTGTAGCACGGCCGCCAGACCGATCGCCTCCGCGTCCGGCGCGGGATGTCCCAGCTCCCGCGCGATGGCCTCCGCGAGATGCCGGACGCTCTGGAGATGGCGGCCCGTCGTCGGATCGTGCGCCTCCGCCGCGGCGGCGAGCAGCACGACGGCCTCGCTGCGCGCTTCTCCGAGACTTGTCGACGCGACTTGCAGCTCCTCGACCAGCGCTGCCATGTGCACGATCGCGGTCACCTGCCCGGACACGGAAGTGAGGAGGCGCGCGTCGTCCGCGCCGAACGCTGCTGGCTGCCTGCTACCAACCGCGATCGCGCCGAGCGTGTGCCCCTGACGGAACATCGGCACCACCAGCCCCGAGCGCAGCTCCGCGTTCTGCAGCAGCTCGCGCTGCTTCGGGCTCAGCCGTTCGTCGTCCGATAGGTTATCGATGATGAAGGGGCGTTGCACCTGCTCGAGCAGCGTGCGGAGGCGGGAGGCCTCTCCGTCCTGCGCTTGTTCCTCGTCCCACGCGTCGACCAGCTGATCGGCCACTCTGGCGACCGTGCTCGAGACCGCCGGACCCCCCGGTTCCGCGGAAAACAGCATGATGGAGACGCCGTCGTAGCCAAGGCCCAGCACCAATCGGTGAGCGACGCTCTGCAGCTTCGACTGCGTGTCGCCTGCCGACGTGAGCAGCGGGACGATCTCGCCGATCATCGCTGCTGCTCTGTCCTCAACGGTCGCGCTGCTGCGCGCTCTGCCGGCATGCGCCGCCGCTCGCTCGCGGCGCTCCGCGTACATCGCGCTGTCCGCCAGCCGGATCAGGTCGGCGACAGTCTCTGCCTCCTCCGGGTAGAGAGAGAAGCCCACCGTGATGGCCACAGGCACATGCGATGCTGTCGCGGGATCGACCAGGCCCGTCTCCGCAAGCTCGTCGAGCACCTCGCGGCGGTAGTCAGCCGCCGCGGCGCGGTCGTGACCGGGCAGGATTACGACGAACTCGTCGCCGCCGTATCGCCCGACGGTTGCGCCGTTCCGCTTCAGCGCTTGTCCGACGCAGTACAGCGCCTGGTCGCCGATCGGATGGCCATACGTGTCGTTCATCGACTTCATGTCGTCGACGTCGATCATTGCGACTGCGAAGCGGCCGTGCTCCGCGGAGCCGATCAGGCGCTCGAGCTCATCCATGATCGCTGCGTGGTTGAGCAGCCCTGTTAGTCGATCGCGCAGCGCCTGCTCGCGCAGCGTCTCCTCCATCAGGACGCGTTCCGTGATGTCCGCCGCCGTTCCTACATAGGCGATGATCTTGCCGCCCGGCTCGCGCTCCGGCGCGAGCTGGGCCTGGATCCAGACGGCCCGGCCATCGACATCGGCCAGACGGCACTCCGATTGGAAGTCGGTTCCGCGCTTGACCGCGTCCTGCCATTCGGCCCGGACGCGCTCCTGCTGTTCCGGATGGACGCTCCTCGTCCAGAGCGGGCCGCCTCCGGGATCAGGCTCCTGGCCGAAGAGGTCCTGGGCGCGCTCGTTGCCGTACAGCGTCCTGCCCTGCATGTCGGTGCGGAAGACGCCGGCTGGCGCCAGCTCTGCGAGCGTGCGGTAGCGCACTTCGCTATCGCGGAGCGCTTCCTCCGCGTTCTTGCGGTTGGTAAGCGATCTCGAGAGCAACAGGCTCAAGGCACCCGCAACGACGCCTACGAAAAGGATGCTGGCCGCCGCGAACTCGATCGTGCCGCGCGTGCTCTTCGATTGCTGTGCTGAGATGAACGCGAACTCCTGGCTCGCATCGAGCGTCACAACGGCGACGGCGCTGCTTTCGTCGTTCAGCTTGACCGCGAGGGTGTAGAGAAGGCCGTGGTTCTTGTCGTCGACGCGCGTTGCGGGCTCCTGCGTGATGGCCGTCTCGGCTAAGAGCGATTGGACCACGGGATTCTCTGCGCTCGTCTGGCGTCCCGCGAGATCGTGCCAGAAGAACGGTGTGTAACTCTCTGCCGTCGACGGGTTGCCCACCCACACGCCAAGGGCCAGGAGCTCATCTTGCGACTGCCCCTGTTCGTCCGCGCTGTAGGAGGTGAAGATGCCCTCCGGGTTTTCCGCGGTCTGCTGGACCAGCGCCGCAAACGCCTCAGGCGATGTCGTGCGCACGAGATCGAGCAGGGACTGCGCCGTTTGTCCGTACGCCAGGCCTTTGTTCCGCAGGTCCGCCTTCATGGCGTCGTTGTAATCGTCCGAAACTTGGCCCGCGCGGAAATAGGAGGCAGCGCTCACCACGATGCCTGCCAGCGCCACCATGCCCACAGTGAGCATGACGACTCGATTAGCCGAGACGCTTCGGAATCTGCTCAAGCGCTAAGCCCTCTATAGTAGATAGTCGGCCCTCCCCGCCGCTTAGAGAGATGCCGCCCCAATCCTGGATTCGGAGGGTTTCCCCCAGGGGAACCGCAGCAGATTGGAAGCCGGGTTGATTCAGGATTGAAGGGGCGGACCGGCGTGGCCTCCGCCGCCTATCGCCGAGGACACCAGACCCGGGCTCCCCGGCCCCAGACCCTAGACCCTGGACACCTGACCCTGCGATACTCGCGATATGGAACGCATTGATGGCCGGAAGACGGACGAGCTGCGCCCCGTCACGATCACGACGGGCTACCTTCCCTGGGCGGAAGGCTCCGTCATGATCGAGATGGCCGGCACGCAGGTGCTCTGCGCCGTGAGCATGGAGCCACGCGTGCCCCAGTTCCTCCGCGCCACCGGCTCCGGCTGGGTAACGGCGGAGTACGGCATGCTCCCTCGCTCGACGAAGGAGCGTACCGACCGCGAGGCCGCGCGCGGCAAACAAGGCGGCCGCACGATGGAGATCCAGCGGCTGATCGGCCGCGCGCTGCGCGCCGTCACGAACCTCGACATTCTGGGGGAGCGCACGTTCACCATCGATTGCGATGTGATCAAAGCGGACGGCGGCACGCGCACGGCATCGATCACCGGCGCGTACGTCGCGCTCTATTTGGCGTTTCAAAAACTCGTCGACGCGGGCGACCTCTCGTCCGTGCCGTTCTCGACGGCCGTTGCCGCGACCAGCGTTGGTATCCTGGAAGGCGTCGCGCTGCTCGACCTCTGCTACGAAGAGGACGCCGCTGCGCAGGTCGACTTCAACGTCGTCATGACGGGCGACGGCCGCTTCGTCGAGGTGCAGGGCACCGCGGAGGAGCACTCGTTCTCGCGCGAAGAGATGGACACGCTGCTCTCGATGGCGGGTGGGGGAATCCGCCAGCTTCTCGCCGCGCAAGAGGCCGCGATCGCAGGGTAGGGGGCCTACGCGCCGGCCGGAGGCTGCGGCTCCCACACGTATTGCTTGCCCGTCGCGATGCAGTGCATCAGCTCATCCAGGTCCGCCTGCTGCGGCTGCGGCGGAGGGTCGAGGTTCGGGATGTTCCGGATCATGTCGAACGCCGTCGCGATTTCCGGGCGCTTGATCATCGGGCTGTGACACGAGGCGATGACCTCGATGTCCAGGTTCTGCACGCGGTCGACGTGGCGCTCGTACTTGTCCTGGTCCAGCATCTTGAACCAGGGGCTGTTCATCGTGTTGAACATCCCGACGCCTTGCTGCCAGGCATCGAGCGGGATCTGACTGATGTCGTCCACCGGGCCGGGGAGCGGCAGCGCGAACGAATCGACGGCCCAGTAGACGCCGGTCTTGTCGTCGTACAGCCCGCGCGTCGTCGGCGAGTCGAAGAGCGGCGGCACGAGCGCGGTCAGCGTGCGGTCGCCCGCCTTCCACGACTGTCCTTCGTTGATCCAGCGGACGCGCTCCATCGGGAAGTTCATCGCGCAGGAGTGGCGCTCCATGTAGAACCACGTCAGCACGATTGTGGCGTTCGGGCACGCCTCGGCTACCTCGGCGAGGTTGCCCGAGTGGTCGATGTCGTCGTGGGATAGGAAGATCCAGCGCACGTCGCCCGGATCGACGATCGAGAAGACGTCCTTCATCCACTGCTCGCGGTTCGCGGGCGTTCCCGTATCGACGATGATCGGCTCCGATCCCTTGATCACGAGTGAGTTGAGATAGACCCAGAGCGGTCCGATGGCCGCCTCCTGCATCTGTTGGATCAGGTACGTGTCGTCAGCGACCTTGATCGGTGCGCGATTGACCTTCGGCTTGAGCGGTTCGAACGGCATTGGTACTCCCTTTCATCTGGTGCACGCTGTGCGGCAAAACACTATCGCAGGAACCGGTTGTTCGCAAGGGTGCGTCTATGCGTACTCACCGAGGAACGTCCCGCCCAGAACGTGAATATGGCCGTGCGACTGGCTCTGCATCGCGTCGTGGCCAAAATTCGACAAGAGCCGGAAGCCGTTCGGGCAGTGCTCGATGCCCATCTGCACCGCCACCTCGCCGGCGCGGCCGAGGGCAAGCCACAGCTCGTCCTGTCCCTTGTGCTCCTTCGGCACGACGAGCAGCATTACGGGGACCCAGCGCAGCCGGTTGCGGAAGACGATGACCTCGTCGTCTTCGAACAGGATGTCGGCGGGCTCTTCGCGCGCGACGATACGGCAGAACGTGCACCAGGACTCCATGGCTCCGGCATGATAGCGGGCGTTGCGCCGTGAGTTCGAGGCCCGCGTCGCCCAAGAAAACGCAGGCGGCCCCCGGTGGAGACCGCCTGCGTCGGCTACGGGCCAGGGGGAAGTCTGGCGACCCCCGAGACCAGGAAACAATCTAACGCCTATGCCCTTTAGCAGTAGATTACGCGCGCAGGCGGTCTGGGTCAAGCGATAACGGGGCTGCAGAATCACAACGGCTTCGCGTTATGCGGGGCGGAAGGGCGGTCGGCTCGTAGCCGCGGCGGGTGCTATAGTGGCGATCGATGCCCTCCTCGATTCCACACCGCGGCCCCTGTGGCTGATTTCCGCCCGTTCCGCGGCCTTCGATACGACCCCAGCGCGGTAGGTGACATCGGCTCCGTGCTGGCGCCGCCCTTCGATGTCATCGATGCGGAGGAACAGGCGGCGCTCCACGAACGGAGTCCCTACAACGTCGTGCGCCTGGAGCTGAGCGAGCAGCGCCAGGACGACAACGGCCGCTCGAACCGCTACACGCGCGCGGCGTCGACGCTGGACGCGTGGCGTCGCGCCGGCGTCATCGCGCAGGAAGACGAGCCGTCGTTCTACGTCTACACGCAGGAGTTCGAGTTCGAGGGCGCGCGTCGCAAGCGGACGGCCGTCTTCGGCCGGCTGCGCGTCGAGCCGTGGCCGGCGGGCTCCGTCCGCCCGCACGAGGAGACGATGGCCAAGCCGAAGGAGGACCGCCTCCAGCTCCTGCGCCACCTGCGCGTCAACGTCAGCCCGGTGTTCGTCACGGCGCGCAAGCTCGACGTGCCGGCGACAGGCGCGCCGTTGTTCGACTCGCGCACGCCCGATGGCCAGCGCTACACGCTCGCCGCCGTGCGCGACCGCAACGCCATCGAGGCGTTCACTTCGGCGCTACGCGACGAGCCGTTCTATATCCTCGATGGGCATCATCGATTCGAGACGGCGCTGGCGTATCGAGACGAACGCAAGGCGCGGGCGCGCGAGTGGACGGGCGAGGAGCCCGAGAACTTCGCGCTTGCGGCGATCACCGCGGCGGACGATCCCGGCCTGGCGCTGCTGCCGATCCACCGCCTCGTGCGGCCGCCCGTGCTGCCGTCTGACCTTATTCCGCGCCTCCAGCGCTACTTCGACGTCGACGACGTTACGCCCAAGAGCTACGACGGCACCGCGCTGCTCCGGCTGCTCGCGCGCGTGACGGCGTCTGGCGCGTCCGGCACGGCGTTCGGCGCGATCGGGCTGGAGGAAGGGCGGCTGCATCTGCTCACGCTGCGCGACGGCGCGGCCGCGCGCGCGCTGATGCCGGAGCGGTCGGCGTCGTGGCAGGCGCTGGACGTGAGCGTGCTCGAGTACGCGGTGCTGCGCGAGACGCTGGGCGTCGACACGACGGGCGACGCGATCGCGTACACGGAGGACGCGCAGCGCGCGCATCGAGAGGTCGAGGGCGGCCGCTGGCCGCTGGCGTTCTTGCTCAATCCAACGCGTATCGAGGAGATGCTCGCCGTCGCAGATGCCGGCGAGCGCATGCCGGCAAAATCGACGTTCTTCTACCCCAAGCTCGCGACCGGCGCGGTGCTGAACCCGCTGGACTAGGCCTCCTCGGTCATCCTGAGCGAAGCGAAGGATCTGGTCTGTAGAACGCCTGCGCGGTGCCCATCCCCGACAAACGGAGCACCATTGCCAGTTGCGCGGCGTCCTGCGCTCATGCGATGAGATTCTTCGCCCTTCTCCGAAGGACTCAGAATGACGTGTTCGATTACGGCGGGCCCGCCATCTCGTGGAGCGCGTCGAGACGTTCCAGGACCGCGGCAGCCTCCTGAGGCGTCGCCGGGCGCGGGCGGTCCTCGCCGGGATCGATGAAGGCCGGCTCCGCGCGCACGTTCTGCACACCGCCCGGCGTCAGCGTCACGTAGAGGACAATCGACTCGAACGCGCGCGCGCCGAGGTTGGCCAGATCGTCCGCGTCGAGATCGAAGATGAAGTTCCCCAGGCTGTAAACGATCAGCCCGTCGCCGTAGTACTCCCAACCCTGGAGCGTGTGCGGATGGTGGCCGAGGACGAGCGCGGCGCCGGCGTCGATGGCGGCGTGCGCGAGCTGCTGCTGCTCAGGCTGAGGCGCATCGGTGTACTCGACGCCGCTGTGCAGCGCGACGATCACGACGTCGGCCGCCGCACGTGCCGACTGCACATCGGACGTGATCGCGTCGACCGTGGCCTGCGCGACGCCGGAGCTGTCGGGCCCGGCGAAGACCGTCTCGACGATGCTCGTATACGAAAGGAACGCGATGCGGACGCCATCGATCGTGACCAGGACGGCCGACCGCGCTGCGCGCTCGTTTGCGCCGGCGCCGGTATGACGGACGCCCGCGGTGTCGAGCGCGGCGAGCGTGTCTTCCAGTGCCAGAGGCCCGAAGTCCATGGCGTGGTTGTTGCCGAGCGAGACGAGATCGATCCCGGCCTGCGCGAGGCCGGCGGCGAATCGCGGTGGCGTGCGGAACGTATAGAGCTTGTCCGCCGCGATGCCGCGTTCCGTGAACGTGCCCTCCATGTTCGCGATCGTGAGGTCGGCGTCCTCGAGTAGCGAGCGGACGCGCTCGAACGGGTACAACGCGCCGTTCGTCTCCATCAGATCGATCAGATCGCGCGCGAGCATGATGTCGCCCACGGCGGCAATCGTCACCTGGCCGTCAGGCGTTGGCGATGGCGTCGGTACAGCGGTTGGCGCTGGTATTGTCGCGACGTCCGGGTCGCTCGACGTGTGCGTCGCGCACGCGGCCGCAAGAAACGTGAGCAGCAGCGTCAAGGCGATAATCGGGCGCACGGTCAACAGAATAGCAGGACGGTGTAGGGGCGGCTCATGAGCCACCCGCCGATTGTGCCTGCCGCTAGATCTTCGCGACGCGGGCGGAATAGATGTCGGGCAGGTTCTCCAGCGCGGTGAGCGCGTCCGGAGAGACCTCGTCGTCGAGTCCGAGGACCATCATCGCGCGGCCGCGCACCTTCTCGCGGCCGAGGTCCATGAAGCTGATGTTGATGTCGTGCTGGTCAAGGATGCCGCTGACAGCGTAGACCATGCCAGGGCGGTCCAGGTTCTCGCAGATGAGCAAGTAGCCGTCGCCGGGCGGCATGTCGATGGGGAACTCGTCGATGCGCATGATGTGAAGGCCGTCGTGAAAAGCGGTGCCGGCCACCGTCGTTTCGCCTTCAGTCGTGTGGATGTGCACCGACAGCAAGCTCGCATACTGATCGGACGGGCCTTGCCGCTCCGTGATGTGGAGGCCGCGGTTCTGCGCGATGATGTTCGCGTTCACGATCGTGACGTTCTCGACGGAGACGGGCGCAAGGAGGCCCTTGATCACCGCGGCCTTGAGCGGGGTCACGTCGTAATTGGCGATGTCGCCAAGGTAGTCGATCTCGACCGAGGTGAGCTGGCCTGCGCTGATCTGCGTGGCGAGCGAGGCTGTACGCTCCGCGACGTCCAGGTACGGGCCAAGCACCTCCATCGTTTCGGGCGAGACGAGTGGTGCGTTGACGGCGTATCGCGACGGGCTGCCGTTCAGCACCGCGACGATCTCCTGCGCGACATCGACCGCGACGCGCTCTTGCGCCTCCGCGGTGAGCGCGCCGAGGTGCGGCGTGACGATGATCTTGTCGTGGCCGATGAGCGGGTTGTCCTTCGGGGGCTCCTCGCGGAAGACATCGATGGCCGCGCCGGCGACCTTGCCGGAACCGAGCGCGCGGAGGAGCGCTGCTTCCTCGATTAGCTCTCCGCGCGCGGTGTTGATGATGCGCACGCCGTCCTTCATCTTCGCGATCTGCTCGTCGTTGATCAGGTCCTGCGTCTGCGGCGTGAGGCGCACGTGCATCGAGACGAAGTCCGCCATCGAGAGCAGGTCGTCCATCGAGACCAGCTCGACGCCGATACCCTGCGCGCGGTCGGGTGTGACGTACGGGTCGTGCGCGACGACGCGCATCTCGAGCCCCCGCGCCCGCCGCGCGACCTCCGAGCCGACCTGCCCCAGGCCGATCAGCCCCAGCGTGCGCCCGCGCAGCTCGACGCCGAGCAAGTCTTGCCGTTCCCAGCGTCCGGCGCGGAGCGAGTTGTTCGCCTCGGGCAGGCGGCGCGCGAGCGCGAGCATAAGCGCGACAGTGTGCTCGGCCGCCGAGATGATATTCCCCAGCGGCGCGTTCACGACGATCACGCCGCGCAGCGTCGCCGCGTCGAGATCGATGTTGTCGACGCCAGTACCGGCGCGGCCGATCACCTGCAGTCGCTTCCCTGCCTCGATGACGTCGGCGGTGACCTTGGTCTCGGAGCGGACGACGAGCGCCTCGTAGTTCGGGATGAGCTTGAGCAGCTCGTCCTTGCTGGGGTGTAGGCGGACGTCTACCTCCGCGCCGGCGCTCAGGAGATCCAGGCCGTCCTGGGCGATGGGGTCGGTGACGAGGACCTTGGGCATGGCCCGATTGTAGCGCGGGGCTGGCTTAGAGACACTCGAAAGCGCGGAGCGGGATAGCGTATACTAGGCGCGCATCTCGGAGGTGAGCCGTGGGCCGATTCGTAATCCTGGCGCTGGCAGTGGTCTGCATCGGCTTGTCCGCATCGGAGGTCGCTGTCGCCGGGCCCGCCCCTCCTCCGTTTACGCACGAGCTGACCTTCACCAATGACACGCCGTTCCCGGCCGACGCGATGCTGGCAGAGCTCTCCGATTACCAATGGCAGATCGACCTCGTCGATCAGCCGGACCGATGTCCTGAGCCTACGATCGACAGCGGCGGCGGGTTCTCGGCGAACGTGGAATGGGGCACGCTGTGCGTGCGGCCGGGCGAAGGCGTAACGCTGCTTGTCCACGGCGAATGCGACGCTTGTCCGCCGCCGGGCACGACTCACGAGTGGACGCACGAAGACCTGGGCGACGCTGACTGCAACGACTCGACCGATCCGATCGATGCGGCGGTAGTGCTCCAGTTCGAGGCGGCACTCCTCGCCAGCATCACGTGCGACGAGAACGCCGACTTCAACGGCAACGGCGTGTTGAACGTGATCGATGCGGCGCTCATTCTCCAGCTCTCCGCCGGCCTGCTTGTGGTCTAGACCGGCGTCCCGTAGTCGCGCAGCGCCGCCGCGTACTCCTCCGGCGTATTGATATCGAGCACGACCTGCTCGTTGTCGATCTCGACCTCGCGTACCTCGTCCTCGTGCGCCGCGATCACGCCGCGCAACCCCTGCGCCTCTTCCGACGCCTCGCGCAGCTCCGGCAGCAGCGCGCCCGCGAGCACGACAGGATGTCCTCGATGGCCGCGATACGTCGGGACCGTGATCGACGCGTCGCCGCGCGCGTGCGCCTCGAGCGCGGCGCGAACGTTCTCGCGTGTGCGCGGCTGATCGACGCTGAGGATGACGATCGGGCCGGCGGAGTCGGGTAGGGCGGCCGCGCCCGCGCGTAGCGAGGACGCGCGCCCTTCTCGATACGCCTCGTTTACGGCGATCGCTGCTCCTTCTTCCACGTAGGGGCGTATCGCTTCCGCGTCGTGGCCCAGCACGACGACGAGGTCATCGATGCCCGCCGCGCGCAGTTCGCGCACCTGAAATTCGATGAGTAGGGGCGCATGGCCATGCGCCCGCGTATCGCGCCAGGGCAGCAGCGCCTTCGTCCGCCCCATGCGCGTCGATTCGCCGGCGGCGAGCAGGATGGCGGCGGTCATGGGCCTCGTTTCTGGCTCAGGCACTTCTAAGGAAGGACCGACTGACTCCAGCAAAACGCCCTGTCGGTAAAGCCTGGTATTAGGCCGCTGGGAAGATCGCATTCGAACGCCCGAACTATGCTCTCCGGGCACGTCCATGGCGCAGCAATGTGAGTTCTGAAACACGATGCATAGCCAATGTCGGGCCGATCGCCTACGATGCACCCTCCTCCAAGGGTCCCACACACCACACCCTCAGCCAGGACGCAGCTGTAGTTGGTGATGTCATCCCAACCATAGCAGCTCCAGTGTTGCTCACCTTGTATGCAGTTCGGGTCAGTGATTAGCCGCACTGGACACCAGACTGCCGGGCCGGTCCAGGTACAAAACCAACCGATGTTCCCATCTTCTCGGCTGCAGTCCCAGATGTCGAATTGGACGAGTGATGGTGTCGCGACGCACCCAAGCAACGGGTCATACACCTCCACCAAGTTGAGACATGCTTGCGAAGGCGACACGTCCGTGCCTCGAAAGCCCTCTGATGTCGGCAATTGTGCCGAGAAGCAGTAGGCCAAGAACCAAGCACGCTCAGTCTCGCTGCGATATGGCGTTCCGCGAATGATTCGGCAATCTTGGCGATCTGGGAGAGCGGTGAAAGGTTGTATCGTGGCGGTTGGCGGCGGAGTCATGGTGGCACTTGTAGCAGTGGCGGTGGATGAGGGGTGCGCAAGCGCTGCCGGGCTTGCCTTGTCGGAATCGTCGCTGAGCGCCAGCGCTGCCACTATGGCGAGTGCCGCCGCGAGGATCCATCCCCCCGCAATAGCGCCCTTCAATGGCCAGGGCAGGCTCCAGAAGCGTGACAACCATCTAAGCATCTGCGTGAGTGCCAGGCCCACAGGACCTGAACGCTCCCCTTCCGACTTGCCTAGATCTCGAACTCGTTGCCGTCGAGATCGGCGACGCGGGCGAAGGGGACGCCCGGCGCGTGTTCGCTGCGTTCGAGCACCTTCCCACCCGCGCGCTCCACGCCGTCCACGACGTCGTTGTGGTCGAGCGCGTGGTCCACGTGGAACCCGATATGCCGCGGACCCTGGCCCGCCCCCTCGGGATCGAGCAGGAGGCCTACCGCGCTGTCGGTGCCTGGTATGCCGAGGAAGAGGATGCCCTCATTGCGGAAGACCTCGCGCAGCTCGAACGCCTCGACGTAGAACTTCGCTGCCGCGTCCAGGTCCTTGACCGGCATGATGAACCCGAGCGCAGTGATCTTGGGCATTTGAATTCCTCTTCAATCTCCCTCGCCCCCTGGGAGAGGGCTGGCGTGAGGGCGCCTCCTAGGCAGGCACCGCTTCCGGCTCGTGGATAGCCAGCCACTTGTCGAACGCAGCTACCCTGTCGGTGTCCTCGAAATCTTCCTGAAACGTGATCTTCCCCCAGCGCGTCTTGCAGTAGATCACGCCGTGGTTCTCGTAGACGATTGCGCCCTTGGCGTCCTTCGCGTGATCGCTAAAGACAACGCACATGGTGGCCCTCCACGGCCAGCCGCTCACCATGACCTCGTGCGCTTCGAACTGCAGCCCGACGCGGACGAACCGCTCCAGGAACGTCTTGATTGCGGCGCGCCCGCGATGCTCGCCTCCCCAGGAGTTCTCTCCGGGAAACACCAGGACGGCGTCCTCCGCGTAGCCGCTCAGCATCGGACCAACGTCACCTGCGTTGACGCGCGCGATCGAACGCCTCAAGATCACGCCGGCAAGCCACCCGAACATCGGCTAGATTTTCCCGAGTGCGCGCAGGATGCGCTCCGGCGTGATCGGGATCTGGTACACGCGCACGCCGATCGCGTCCTCGACGGCGTTCGCGATCGCGGCGGCGCCCGGGATGATCGACGGCTCGCCGATGCCGCGCGCGCCGTACGGGCCGTCCTCGGACGGTACTTCGACGATGTGCGTCTCGATGTTCGGCACGTCCAGCGCCGTCGGCATGCGATAGTCGAGCAGGCTCGCGTTACGCAGGTGGCCCTCGCCGTCGAACATCATCTCCTCCCACAGGCCGATGCCGATGGCCTGTGTCGTGCCGCCCTGGATCTGCCCCTCGACCGAGAGCGGGTTGATCGCGAAGCCGGCGTCCTGCGCGCTCGCCCAGTTGAGCACCGTCACTTCGCCCGTCTCCGTGTCGACCTCGACTTCGGCGATCTGCGCCGTGAAGCCGGGCGCCTGGTTGCGCGCGCTGATGGCGCCGCGGCCGATGACCGGCGCGAACAGCGCGCCGAAGCCGGTACTCATGCCGGCGAGGCGCCGGAATGGGATCGACTTGTCGGGCGAGCCCTTCACGCGCACCTGGCCTTCGGCGGCCTCGAGGTCGTTCTCGTTGGCTTCGAGGCGTTCTGCCGCGATGGTGAAGAGCTGCTGACGCGCGTCCTCGGCGGCCATCTTCACGGCGCGCCCGACCGTGAACGTGACCTTGCTGCCGGCGCTCATGCCCGCGAACGGCGCCGTCTTCGTGTCGCCCGTGACGACGTTGACGCTCTCGAGCGGCACGCCCAACTCCTCGGCGGCGATCTGCGCGAACGTCGTGTTCGTGCCGGTGACGTCGTTCGCGCCGACGACGACGGTGATCGTGCCGTCGCCGTTCAGCTCGACCTGCGCCGCGGCGGGCTGCAGGCCGCCCAGCCAGCCGCCGATCGCGAGGCCGACGCCGCGTTTCTTGCCGTTCGCGCCGCCGTTCTTGCCTCGCGACTTCCACAGCTCCGTGCTGCGCGCGGCCTCGAGACACTCCTTTAGCCCGATGCTGGGGTACTTCATCTTGCTCGGCATCTCGTCGCCCTCGCCGACCGCGTTCTTCAGCCGCGCCTCCAGCGGATCGAGGCCGAGCTCGCGCGCCATCATGTCCATCTGGCTCTCGATCGCGAAGGTGACGTTGTGCGCGCCAGGCGCGCGGATCGCGCCGACGCTGACGTGGTTTGTGAGCACTTCGTACGCCTCGATCTCCAGGCTGGGGAAGTTGTAGTAGCCACCGATCAGGATGCCGCCGACGACGGCCGGCGCGCCGGGGAAGGCGCCGCTGTCGTACACGACCTTGGCCTGGATCGCCGTCACCGAGCCGTCCTTCTTCATGCCGGTCTTCAGCTCGACGACGCAGGGGCCGGAGGGCGTCGCGCCGAGCAGGTCGTCCGTGCGCGTGAAGACGAGCTTGACCGGCTTGCCGATCATGCGCGCGAGCTGCGCGACGAGCGGCTGCGTGAGCGAGATCTTTCCGCCAAATCCGCCACCCAGGTCGAGGCCGATGACGTTCACCTTCGTTTCTGGGATCTTGAGCATGTAGGAGATCTGGTCGCGCACGTGGAACTGGCCCTGCGTCGCGGTCCAGACGTTCAGGTCGCCCGTCGACATGTTGTAGTCCGCGATCGTCACGTGCGGCTCGATGTAGCCCTGGTGCATCATCGCGCTGCGCCACGTGTGCTCGATGACGCAGTCGGCCTCAGCGAAGCTCTGCGCGATGTCGCCCCGCGAGAACTTTGCCTGCGAGACGACGTTGCTCGGCTTGCCGGAGCCCTGCTCCTGCATCTCGACGTTGACGTGGCCGCGCTGCTCCGACCGGTCGATCTCGTCGACAGGCTTGCGCGCGAGTGGGGACTCTTCCTTCATCGCCTCGATCACGTCCAGGACGGCCGGTAGCTCTTCGTACTCGATCTCGACCAGCTCGATTGCGTCCTCCGCCGTCGCGATGTCGCGCGCGACCACGGCGACGATGGGTTCGCCATAAAAGACCGTCTCTTCGCTCGCGAGCAGGTTGTAGCCACGGTTCGCCATGCGGCGCGGCTCGACGGCCGGCAGGTCGGCCGCGGTAACCACGCGCTCGACGCCGTCGAGCGCCGCGGCCTTGCTCGTGTCGATGCGCACGATGCGGGCGTGAGCATAGCGGCTGCGCAGGAGCTTGCAGTGCAGCATGCCGGGGAGCTGGATATCCGCCGCGTAGACGGAGCCTCCGGTAACCTTCTGCGCCCCATCGATGCGGGTAATCGGCTTGCCGACGGTCCTGTAGGTAGTCATAGCGCTGCTCCTTTGCTAGCGGAGTGTCTCCCTATTATCGCAGATAGCGCGGGATTTGGGCGGACGGGTCATACAAGGTCCGTATCGCCGGCGGTGATGTGCACTTGCGCCTCGAGGTCTTCATGCCGTAACGCCGCCGCGGGACGGCATGCGGTTACGTCGCGTTCGCCGCCGCGGCGATCGCCTCGACGATCTTCGTATAGCCGGTGCAACGGCAGAGGTTGCCGGCGATCGCGGCGCGGATCTCATGCTCGGATGGCCTGGGGTTGTGATCGAGCAGGTTCTTGCCGGCCAGGACCATGCCCGGGATGCAGAATCCGCACTGCACCGCACCCCGATCGATGAACGACTGCTGGACGGGATGGAGCGTGCCGTTCTGCGCGAGGCCCTCGATCGTGGTGATCTCCGCGCCGTCGGCCTGAGGGGCGAGCACGAGGCACGACGTGACGAGCCGTCCGTCGACGATCATCGAGCACGCGCCGCAGTCGCCCGTGCCGCAGCCTTCCTTCGCGCCGGTGAGGCGCAGCACGTCGCGTACGGCCTCGAGCAGCGTCATGTTCGGCTCGACGTCGGCTTCGCGTGCCGTGCCGTTGATCTTGTACGTGATCGACAGCTTTTGCATGCGTTCCACCAGTGTCCTTGTGAACCGGGGACTAGCCTCTACCTCAACAAGCTTCTTATTCACCGGATCCGGTGCTAGCATCAGACCCTCCATCGCGTCGGCGCCAAGGATCGCTTCCGAAGAATCACCGCCGAAAGCGACCATGCGGATTCCGCTCCTGCCAGCAGCCCGAATCCAGGTCTGGCCAACGTCTTCCTCGAAGACGCGGCCATCGGCCGTGGCGAAGCGGTCTCGCCGGTGCGGACGGACGCCCAAACGCTCAAGCATTGCCCGCGGGGCGACCGTGTAGAGCGAGCCGGTGTCCACGGTCGCAACGATGGACTCCCACCGTTCGCCCTGCGGATCTCCAATCTCGATCTCGACGCTGAACGTGCCCATTACGAACCTGCCCGTGCCCGCTCGAGCGCGATGCCCAGGCATCGATTCATCATCACGCCGACGAGGTAGCGGCGGAACTCCGCCGAGCCGCGCGTGTCTGAGATCGGCCGCGCGGCCGCCTGCGCCAGCTCCGCGGCGCGCGCGAACAGCTCGTCGGACGGCTGTTGTCCGGCGAGCGCTTGCTCCACGTCCGGGACGCGGATGATCGTCGGCGCGACGGCGCCCAAACAGATACGCGCCTCTGCGATCGCGTCGCCGGCGAGCGTGAGCCGCACGGCGACGCCTACGGCCGCGATGTCCATAATCTTGCGCGGCGTGTGTCGTTGGTAGACGCTGCCGGTCGTTGCCGGCAGCGGAGGTAAGCGAAATGCGACGGCGATCTCATCCTTCGCGAGCGATGTCGCGCCCGGGCCCGTGCCGATGTCCTGCACCGCGACCTCGCGCGTGCCGTTCGCACCGGCGATCTCCGCGACGGCATCGAGCACGACGAGCGCGGGCGATGTGTCCGCCGACGGCGCCGCGTTGCAGACGTTCCCGCCCAGCGTCGCCAGGTTGCGCGTCTGCACGGAGCCGACGACGCCCGCTCCGTCCGACAGCGCCGTATAGCGCTCGCGCACGACGGGATGGGCCTCGATCTCCGACATGAGCGCGCGCGCGCCGATGCGCAGCCCGCTCGCGGCGTCGCCCGTGATGCCGCGCAGCTCGTCCAGCGCATGGAGGCTGACGACCGCGCTCGGATGCAGCCCGGCTTCCTTGATCTGCACGACCAGGTCGGTCCCGCCGGCCAGGACGCGCACGCCGTCGCCACGTTCGCGCAGGAGCGCGACGGCCTCGGCAAGCGATTGGGGCGCGAAGTACTCGAATCGACGCATAGGTGCGGGGGCATTCTAGCGCACCCGGACGCGCACGTGAAGGTTAGGGGGCCTCTTTCTCCCGCCAGTCCGCCAGCGCGCGGTCGAGCGCGTCCGCCGCCAGTACGGAGGCGTGCAGCTTGCTCGCGGGGAGGCCGCCCAGCTCATCCACGACGCGCTCTCGCGAAATCGACGCCGCCTCCTCCAGCGTCGCGTCGCGGACCAGCTCGCTCACGAGGCTGCTCGCCGCGATCGACGCCGCGCAGCCGTCCGACTGCCAGCGCGCCTCCTCGATACGCCCGTCGCGGATGCGCAGCATCAGCAGCAGCGTGTCGCCGCAAACGGGATTGGTCATGTAGCCGACGGCGTTCGCGTCATCGAGCGGGCCGTTGTTGCGCGGCCGCTCGAAGTGGTCCATGACGACGTCGGAGTAGCCTTCGCCTGTCATTGCGACTCGCCTGGATGCAAATGGGCCTGCCGTGCCCGGGAGTGCAGAGGGGTGGGACCCCTCTGCCGGGGGGTGTGGGGGGTGTCCCCCCAGACTCTCCAACTTTTCTGGGCGGGCGGGTGGGCAAGAAAACCTTGCTTCGCCTCGGGGGTGGGGCATGGCATCGTCATATCTCCAACCCCAACGCGCGCAACGCGCCCTCGAGCTGCGCCAGGCTGTTCGGGCTGTATGGGTTCGCCGCATACCGCACCGTTCCGTCCGGATCGATAACGAACAGCGCGCGTCGCGCGCGTCGCGGGTCGTCCTCCGCGACGGCATCGTACGCGCGCGCGGCCTCCAGCTCTGCGTCCGACGCCAGCGCGAACGGCACGCCGCCCAACCGCGCTGCGAACGCCCGGTGCGACTCGACACTGTCCGCGCTCACGGCGATCACGTCGGCCCCCACCTCTCGCACGGCGTCGTAGATGTCCTTCAGCGACGCTACCTCGACCGAACACGCAGGCGTCGCGTCCTCGAAGTAGAACGCCAGCAGTACCGGCCCACGCTCGAGGTGTTCCCTCAGCCGCACCTCTCCGTCGATGCCCGGCAGCGAGAAGTCGGGCGCGCGAGCGCCGGGGTTACTCATCACGAAAGCCAGGCAGCTCCGCCGCCTCGACGCCTTTGCGCTGCAGCAGGACGCGGACGCGCCCTAGCCCCGCGGGATCGATCAGCTCCTGCACGGCGCGCCGTCGCGCGTAGTACTCCTCCAGCGCGTCGGGCGACTCGCGCGCGACTGCGCCGATAGCGTCGCCGGCGCCGAGGTTCGCGAGAAAGCGCGACTGCGTCGTGAAACCTGCGACCTTTAGCCCATGCTCCGCGCCGGTGCGAATGAGCGTCGTGAAGTCGACGTGCGACGTCATGTCTTGCTTCCCCACGCGCGCGAACGCGTCGCCGCTGGCGTTGTGGTGGTAAAAGCAGAGCAGCGTGCCGTCCTTGCGCCACGGCGCGTACAGCTCCGGCGCCGGATATCCGTAGTCGAACGTCAGCACGAAGCCGCGCCGGAGCCGCGACGAGACGTCCTTCATCCAATCGAGCGCGTGGAGGTTCACCTCCGCGGCGCAATCGACGCCCGGCAGCAAGCCTAGCGCGTCAAAATACTCCGCGATGCGCGGCGTCGACAGGGGCCCGGCCTGCCAATCGAACTGCCCCTCGCTGTTCGCGACGTACAGCTCCTGAAGCCCCGTCTCTCGGCGCACGACGCGATGTACGGGAAAGCTATCGAGCAGCTCGTTCGTGAGCACGACGCCGTCGATTGCGTCCGGCAGCGCGTCGAGCCACACGACGCCGCTTACGCCCGCGAGCGTCTCCTCCTGGCGACGGCGCAGCTCAGCGCTGATCTCCACGATGCGATAGCGCAGCGCTGGGCCAAGCTCTCGCTGCGCCGCCCAGCGTACGATGTCGCGCGCCATGCGTCCCGTGCCCGCGCCCTGCTCGACGACTTCGAAGCGTTGCGGACGTCCCATGGCCTGCCAGAGCTGTTCGAGCTGGCGGCCGGCCACCGCGCCGAAGATGGAGGAGACCTCCGGGCTGGTCAGATAGTCGCCTTCGCGGCCCATCGGCTGTCGCGAGGCGTAGTAGCCCAGCGCCGGGTGGTAGAGCGCCGTCTCCATGAAGTCATGGAACGTGATCGCGCCCTCGGCGTCGATGCGGCGGCGCAGCAGGCTGGCTAGCTCTGTGTTCTCGGTTGCGGACTCGAACTCGTCTCGGGCGGCCATGACGCAGGTATTGTATCGGAGGCATCTGCCAGGCTGGCGTCGACCTTCGGGACCTCGAACGTCGAAGCCTCAGCTTGACGCGGGGTCGCCAACATCACACAATTCCGCCATGCCCGTACGAGCCGAGCCCCGGCGTCCCCGCGGCGAGCGCTACGACCTGGAGCCGCGCATCAAGCTCTGGGTGGAGCGCGACGGCCTGCTGGTCTTCAGCGATTACCGCGCGCAGCTCCTGCGCCATATCGATGAGACGGGCTCGCTCACGGAGGCGGCGCAGCGTATGGGGCTTTCGTACCGGCGCGCCTGGGGCAAGGTGCGCGAGATCGAGCGCAACCTCGGCGTAAAGCTTGTGCAGAGCGAGGCCGGCGGCGCGGGCGGTGGTGGGAGCCGCCTCACACAACAGGGGGAGCGCCTGCTCGCGCTCTACCAGCGTCTCCGGCGTCGCATGGAAACGGACCTGGAGAAGGAGTTTCAAGAGGTGTTCGATGACTAGTCTTTTGTTTGGCCGCGATATGCTGGCACGGACATATCGTGGCACAGTGCTGCTTGTCGCGTTGGCGTTGCTGCTCCTGGCGGGCGCCTGCGGCAGCAGCAAGGACGAGTTGATCCTCGCGACGACGACGAGCACGCAGGACAGTGGTCTGCTCGACGTCCTCGTGCCACAGTTCGAGGACCAGTACGACTACAACGTCAAGGTGATCGCCGTCGGCAGCGGCGAGGCGCTCGCCATGGGCGAGCGCGGCGACGCCGACGTGCTGCTCGTCCACTCGCCCGGCGCGGAGCAGGATTTCATGGACGCCGGCGACGGCATCAACCGCCAGCCTGTCATGCACAACGACTTCGTCATCGTCGGCCCCGCGGACGACCCGGCCGGCGTTGCGGACGCGTCGACCGCCGCCGGCGCCTTCGCTGCGATCGCGGAGGCGGGCGCTCCCTTCATCAGCCGCGGCGACGACTCCGGCACGAACGCCCGCGAGCTGCAGGTCTGGGAGGCGGCGGGCATCGATCCGGCAGGCCAGTCCTGGTACGAGGAGACGGGGCAAGGCATGGGCGCAACGCTCCAGGTCGCGAACCAGAAGAACGGCTACACGCTCTCGGACCGCGCGACGTTCCTCGCCACGCAGGACAGCCTCGACCTCGAGGTCCTCGGTGAGGGCGATGCGAGGTTGCTCAATATCTATCACGTGATCCAGGTCAATCCCGACAACTTCGACGACCTGAACGACCAGGGCGCCGCCGACTTCGTCGGTTTCATGGTCGCGTCCGATACGCAGGCGACGATCGGTGAGTTCGGTGTCGACGACTACGGCGAGCCGCTCTTCGTGCCGGACGCCGGTAAGCCGGAGCCGGGCTCCTAGCGTCGCGTCCCGTATCATGCTTGCGATCCCTCCGAAAGGAGCACACTGACATGGATCTGGTCTGGGACGGCATCCGCGAAGCCGTGCGCATCCTCATCACCGGCGACGAGGGCGTCTGGGAGATCACGTTTCGCTCGCTGTACATCTCTGGCTCCGCCACGGCGATCGCGCTTGTGCTCGGCATTGGCGCCGGCGCGCTGCTGGCGTTCCGGCGCTTTCCGGGGCGCAACCTCGCCGTCACGCTCGTGAACACCGGCATGGGCCTGCCTCCCGTCGTCGTCGGGCTCATCGTCGCAGTCATGTTGTGGCGCAGCGGGCCGTTCGGGCAGCTCCACCTCATCTACACGCCGGGCGCCATGATCATCGCGCAGGTCGTCATCGCGACGCCGCTCGTCACCGGCTTCTCGCTCGCCGCGCTCGGCGCGCTGCCGCCGCGCCTGCGCCCGCAGCTCTACGCGCTCGGCGCCTCGCGCCTCCAGATGCTCTGGCTCGTCCTCATCGAGGCGCGTCTGCCGCTCTTCGCGGCGATCATGGCGGGCTTCGGCGCCGCGGTCTCGGAGGTCGGTGCGTCCCTCATGGTGGGAGGCAACCTCGCGGGGGATACGCGCGTCCTCACGACGGCGGTTGTCCTGGAAGTCTCCAAGGGCAATCTGGACGTCGCGATGGCGCTGTCGTTCATCCTGCTCGTCCTCATCCTGCTCGTCGTGGGTGTCCTGACCACCGTCCAGCAGCGCGAGCGGCGCTCGTGACAGCCAAGCTCTCGCTGCGAGACGTCATCGTCCGCCGCGGCGACGCGGAGGTCCTCCGCGTCGAGCAGCTTGACGTGCTCCCGGGCGAGGTGCTCGGCGTGCTCGGCCCGAACGGCGCGGGCAAGAGCACGCTGCTCCACGTCCTCGGCCTGCTCGAACGGCCGGCGCGGGGCGACGTGCTTTTCGAAGGCGAGCCCGTCGCGGGACGGGAGCTCGCGCTGCGCCGGCGCATGGCGGCGGTCTTTCAGGAGTCGCTGCTGCTCGACCGCTCCGTGCTCTCGAACGCGGAGCTGGGTCTCGCGCTGCGAGGCGTGCCGCGCCGCGATCGACACGAGCGCACGCGTCGCTGGCTCGCGCGCTTCGGTATCGCTGCCCTCGCGCCGCGTTCGGCGCGCAAGCTCTCGGGCGGCGAGGCGCAGCGCGTCTCGCTCGCTCGCGCCTTCGCGCTCGAGCCGGAGGTGCTGCTCCTCGATGAGCCGTTCTCCGCGCTCGATCAGCCGACGCGCGAGTCGCTGCTCGATGAGCTGGCGAGTGTGCTTCATGAGACCGGCGTGACGGCTGTCTTCGTCACGCACGACCGGGACGAGGCGGCGCGTCTGGCGACGCGCGTCGCGATCATCGCGGAGGGCCGCTTGCGCCAGGCCGGCCTGACGGTCGAGGTGTTCGCGAGCCCCGCCGACGAGACGGTCGCAGCTTACGTCGGCGTCGAGACCGTTGCGCCGGGGCATGTCGTGCGCGCGGCCGACGGCATCGTGGTGCTCCAGGTCGGCGATGCGCAGGTCGAGGCGGCCGCCGGCGGCTTCGCGGCTGCCGAGGCGCTCGTCTGCCTGCGGCCCGAGGACGTTGTCCTTACGCCGGGCAGCATCGATGTCACGGACAGCGCGCGCAATCACCTCCGCGGTACGGTCCGTCGCGTTACGCGCGCGGGCGCGGAGGTGCGCGTCGAGATCGACTGCGGCTTCCGGCTCATCGCGAGCATCACGCGCCGCTCGTTGGAAGAGCTTGACCTCGCTGAGGGTTCGCCTGTCGTCGCGTCGTTCAAGGCGACGGCCGTCCATCTCATTCCACGATCGAGCGCGCCATCGACCTCGTCATCCTGAGCGCAGCGAAGGATCTCGCTCCACTCTCCGCCGCTCTTTACCCGTCCGCCACCAAGAGAACACAATGCACCCTCGAACATCGAACTTCGAGCCTCGATTGTCGTGTAGGGGAGGGCTTCAGCCCTCCCGCTGCGCGCGCACGCACTACAATCGGCTCGCACTCTCGTCCGAGGCGCACCCCCAAGCACCCTCGAACATCGAACTTCCAGCCTCGATTGTCGTGTAGGGGAGGGCTTCAGCCCTCCCGCTGCGCGCGCACGCACTACAATCGGCTCGCACTCTCGTCCGAGGCGCACCCCCAAGCACCCTCGAACATCGAACTTCCAGCCTCGATTGTCGTGTAGGGGAGGGCTTCAGCCCTCCCGCAACGTCACTGCTTCCGTCTGCTCCTGATCCCGTTCGAGACAGAACAGCCGCCACCCCCAAACATCGAACTTCGAGCCTCGATTGTCGTGTAGGGGAGGGCTTCAGCCCTCCCGCTGCGCGCGCACGCACTACAATCGGCTCGCACTCTCGTCCGAGGCGCACCCCCAAGCACCCTCGAACATCGAACTTCGAGCCTCGAACTATCCTAGAGAACGTTGCTTGCTTGAGGTCTACTTAACGCCGACGATGCTGACGAGCACCTTCCGGTCGCGCGGGCGGTCCAGCTCGATCAGGAAGATGCGCTGCCACGTGCCGAGCGTCATCCGCCCGTCCAGGATTGGCACCGTCTCGCTCGTGCTAAGGAAGAGGTGCTGGCAATGAGCGTGGCCGTTCGCGCACTCGTCCTCTTCCATATTGACGGTGCGGCGCGTGAAGTCATTGTGCTCGTACTCGCCGTGGAGGGGCGCGATCTCGTGGAGCAGACGGGCCATGTCCTGGAGCAGGAGCGGCTCGTTCTCGTTCACCCGGATCGCCGCTGTCGTATGGCAGGAGAAGATAGCCGCCTGGCCGTGCCGGACGCCGGAATCCGCCACGATGCTCTGGACCTCGTCGGTGATATCGATGAACTCCGGAGCCTTTGTCGTCGTCGCCACGAGGGCCTCGGCGCGATAGACGGGCTCGCCGCCCACCATGTCGGCGATCGTCTCTCGACGGAGCCTCAAATCGGTTAGGGTACGATCCATATCCGTCTCTGACTCCCTCCCAAACACCTGCCGGCGTCTCCCGCGGCCAGCCTCGCTAGTGTAACACGTTTCACAACTACTGCCGAGCTTACCCAGGCGAGAGCCTAACTGCAATAGACCCGGCGTATTGACTCGTTATCCAGGGCTGTCCAAACGTTCCAGGCGGCGGCGCTAGGCGCTGCTATCGTCGCTCCGCTTGCGCCCCAGCGTCAGCGTCATGACGAGCGGCCGCGTCACGGAGCCGCCGAACTCGCGGTCGACGAGGTCGCAGATCTCCGCGACCATCGACTCTGCCGCGTCGTGCTCCATCGCCTGTGTGCCGCCGAAGGACCGCGTGAGGTCGGCGTACTGCGCCGTCGAGTACGTCTGGTCCCATCGATAGCGACGCAGCTCTACGCCGGCGAACAGCTCGCTCGCGAGCAGCTCGTCGTAGATTGCGGGCGTGACGTCGTCGCTGGGCGGATCGTCCCACTTCTCGCCGGGGCTGTGCTTCAGGATGATCTGATGCATGGGTTTGAAGAAGCCGCGGTCGGCGTCCGACGCGATCTGGTTCGTCTCGATGATCGCGATCGCTCCGGCGGCTCGTAGCGCCTCGTGGGACTTGCGGAGCCGCACGGCGGGATCGACCCAGTGGAAGGCCGTCGCGGATACGACGAGGTCGTAGCTCGCAGGTTCGAGCGCGATGTCCTCGTAGGCGGCGTTGATCACGGTCAGGCGCTCGTCCGGAAGCTTCTTCCGCAGGAACGCCGCGAGGTTCACGCCGATCTCGACCGCCGTCACCTCGACGCTGCGTTCGAGCAACGACGCCGTCGCTTTGCCGGTGCCCGGCCCGATCTCGACCGCGCGCACGACCTGGCCTGGCGGCGCATCGAGATACGTCAGCAGGTCTTCGAACAGCGCGGCCGGGTACGAGGGCCGGGCGCGGTCGTAGATCTCCGGGACGTTGTCGAAGCCGAGCCGCTCTTCGCTCACGAGAGCGGCTGGCGCCCCGCGAACCCCGTGTCGAGCTCGTGCCAGAACTCGATGCGCTCTTCGCCGAGCTTCCAGCAGAGGTAGACGGTGCGGCCTTCGCGCGTCGTGGGAAAGTCGATCAGCCCCTCTTCGACGCCCTTCAGCTCGCAGCCGATGCCGCTCAGCTCCTCGAGCAGCGCGTTCAGCCGCTCGACGAGGATCTGGGCGCGCCGCCGCTTCTCCCGCATGTCGCCCTCGACCAGGTGGCCGTTGCCGGAGGCTGTCTCGGTCATGTCGCCCAGCTCGCCGCGCAGGCTATCGACCTCGGGCTTCTTGTCCTGCATCTCGCGCACGATCTCGCTCATGCGCGGGATCAGCGCATTCGCTTCGTCCAGGGAGAACATCCGGGCCATGAGGCGCTCGCTTCCTGCGTGTTGTGCGGCAGTGTAGCAAGCGCTTCCCATCCTCCACAGCCCCGCCCCCAGAACCAGGGAACCACGGAACCACGAGATCGCCCTTCGAGGTTCAAAGGTTCTAGGTTCTAAGGTTCTTCCCCCGTGCTACCATGCCGCCATGCCCGACCCTAACGAGCTGATGGTGCGCGGGATCGTCGTAGGTGTGTTTGCGGAGAACTGCTGGGTCGTCGGCAACCGCCGCACCGGCGAGGCGATCTGCATCGATCCGGGCGACCAGGCGGAGGACATCCTCGCTCTCGCGCGCGACATGGGCGTCTCGATCAAGAAAATCGCCAACTCGCACGCGCACATCGACCACATCCTCGGCGCCCGCGGCGTGAAGGACGCGACGAACGCGACGTTCCTCCTCCACCCCGGCGACGTGGAGCTGGCGCGGATGGCCGGCGAGCACGCGACGCGTATGCTCGGCCAGCCCGCGCCGCCGCCGCCCGAGCCGGACTTCCTCCTCAACGACGGCGACGAGGTGGAGGTGGCGGGCCTGAAGCTGAAGGTGATCTACACGCCGGGCCACACGCAGGGGAGCGTCTCGTTCTACACGGAGGGCATGCTCTTCAGCGGCGACACGCTGTTCCGCGGCTCGATTGGCCGCACGGACCTGCCCGGCGGCAACTACGACCAGGAGATGGCGAGTATCATCGACAAGCTGCTCACGCTGCCGGACGACACCATCGTGCTGCCGGGCCACATGCAGGAGACGCGCATCGACGCCGAGCGGCAGACGAATCCCTTCGTGCTGCAAGAGCTCTCGAAGCGGCGGCAGGGGTAGGGGCGCGTCGCAGGAGGCGGCGATGGCGGAACGGCTGACAAGTACAGCGGGCGGCCTTCGTTCGTCTACCTCGGACTCGAGCCTCCTGCGCGCGCGTCGATGGGCTGTGGGCCACCGCGACGCCATCTTCGTGGGCGTTGCAATGAGCGCCTGCCTCGTCCTATCCGTTGCGGTCTACTGGCCTGGCGTTAACGGCTTCTTTGCCTTTGACGACTACTTCTTCCTGCGCGCGGTCCGCAACCACTCGTTTCTGGGCGGGATGGTCCGCGCGTTTACGTTCACGAGAGGAGAGCCCTTCGACGAGGCTTCTCCGTTTTGGCGGCCGCTCATCGACATCTACTTCTATGCGTTCAAGCCGTTCGGTCTTCACGCCCAACCGTTCCACGCCGTCAACATCGGGCTGCACGGAGCAGTTGGCGCGCTTGCCGTATTGCTCATGTGGCGGCTCACCAAGTCGTCCATCGTCGCGGCTGCTATCGGCCTGCTGTTCGTCGTAGCGCCAACGTACGACTTCGCGGTGTCGTGGGTCGCTCAGGTCTCGGAGCTGTTCGGCTACGCGCTCATGCTGGCAGCGCTGCTCTGCTATACGAAGTACCTTACCGATCGGGTCCACCGGCCCGGGTACGCGGCGGCGACGTTCGTGCTTACGTTCTTCGCGCTGCTTACCAAGGAATCGACCATGATTCTCGCCGTGCTTCTGCCGGCGGTGCTCGTCGCGATCCCGGCCGCCGACATCCATCGAACACGCCGGCAACTCCTCTCATCACTCAGCGCGCCGATCACGATGATCGTCGCGTTTGGCGTGGCGATGGAGCTGGCCGAGCTGCTGGTGCCGCAGCGACTCAACTCGATTGGCTGGCACATGCCTCGGAATCTCTGGCGCTACCTCGAATGGCTGGTGCTGCCGTACCGGCCCGGCGACTTCCTCCACGCGCGCGAAGTGCTGGCCGCTCTGTTCCTGCTGGCCGGCACGTTCAGTGTGTTGCAGCGGCAGCGAGTGTTGGGGTTCCTGTTCGTCTGGACGATTGCGGCTCTGGCCCCCTTCACCGGCTTCGACGAGTGGATCGAGCTGCGATACACGTACCTCGCTGCGCTGCCGTTCGTCGCGTTCGTTGTACTGGGCGCGGCCACGCTGGCACGGCAGGCGCCACGTTCGATGCAGATGACCGCCTTCGCGGCGCTGGCGGCCGCCTTCCTTCTTGCGCTAGCCGTCACGCCGATGCGCACGCGCGATCAGCAATCTTGGTTCGCCTTGCAGGGGCAAGCCAACGAGCAGATGATCGATAGCGTCCGCAGTCTCTGCGGACCCCTGCCTCGCGATAGCTTCGTGTATGTCGTCAGGCCGCCGTACTTCGATCTCTACGGCCAGCACACGCCGGCCGCGATCAACCTCTACTACGATCACGTCAACGCGGCGGTTGTCGAAGACGTGCCGGCGCTCGCCGCGTTCATCACGAACAAGTGCGTGCTGCAGTACGACTACTCGGCACGGCGGTACGTCCGGTTGGAGTAGTGGGCAGGCTCCCATGCACCGAAACGCCGGTGTTAGCCGGTAGGGGAGGCCTTCAGGCCTCCCGTGACCTTTCCCGGTCGGCCTCGTTTTCCTTGGGCTCCGACAAGCCGCCCGATGGCCCAAACGATTGCGCCCGCCGCCAGCGGCACGAGCATGGCAAGCATTGGGAGGTGGTAGCGCGGTTCGCCGAAGAACACGATGTGAGCGACGGTCCACAACGCGATTGGCGTGAGAACCGTCCACAGCGCGGCGCTGCGCAGGCGCGATAGACCCGCAAGCGCCAAGGCAACGACTGCCAGGTACGAGATGTCGATCGCCCAGCGCAGCGGCTCGCGGGCGCCGTCTGGCAGCGGCGTTTCGCCGAAACTGGACACCCAAAACAGGCCGTCGCTGTCCGGACGCCAGAGCCACATGATTTTGCGGCCCGACAGCTCCAGCTCATCTAGCGGATGCGAGGCGGCGTAGTCGATCGCGCGCCTACTACCCAGGTCATTGAAGAGGATCTCTCGCTCTTGAAACGTGATGCCGGGCTGCGCCTCCCAAAGATCGCCCGGCACGATGTAGCGGCCCGTGGAGTAGTCGGCGTGACCGATGCGCAGGTTGTACCCGAAGTTTGCCGAAAGCACAGTTGGGTCGTCCATGACGATCGCATTTCGTGCCGTCCACGCGCCGAGCACGGCCGCGACGGTCACTAGGGCGGTCGCGCCCCAACGCAACATCTCCTTGGCCTCGACTCGATTGAGCATCCACCAAACGGCGGCAACGGGTACAAGCACAAGCGCTTGACCGCGAACGAGCGCCGTGACGCCGATGAGGAGAGCGCTCGCGATCACGAGCGCTGGCTGGAGGCGTCGCTCGCTGGTGCTGAACAGCACTCCAGCGATGCAGCATGCAAAGAGGAACGTAAACAGCGTTTCAGAGAGGAGCACCGGCGTCCAGACGACGAAGCTCGGGAGCAGTGCCGCGATCGCGGCGGCCAGCAAGGCGGTCCGTTCGTCGAATAACCGCCGGCCGATGAAGAAGATCGGGACTATTGTTAGGCTGCCAGCGACGACGTTCGCCGCTCGCGCGACCCACAGCTCGTCCCCAACAGCTGTGTACCAGCCGGCCAGGTACATCGAGTACCCCGGCGGCCAAAGCTCGCTCGCGTCACTACCGGGTTCGAAGCCATCGTCTCCGAACTTGACGCTGTAGCCGTCTCCACGGGCAAGGCTTTCCGCGGTCGCCTGGTAGTACTGCGCGTCCGAGTAGTGCGCAGGAACGGGCTCGGTCCAGAGCGTGAATGCCAAGCGGATGCAGAACGCGGCGGCCAGGATACCGCCAAGCAACGCCGCTCTGTGTAGGAGCAGAGAGCGCATCGGGCTAGTCTAACGCACAAGGCTCCCGTAGGGGCGCATGGCCATGCGCCCCTACCAACGCCTCGCGGGCTACCGTCGCGCTTCGAGTATCGCGCTTCGAGATCGTGCCACCTCCCCCTTCGCGCTTTCTCGCCAACCCGATATGCTTCGCCCCAAATCGAAGGCATCCGGCTGGAAGACGGCTGGCGGCTAACCCCCTACGCGAGGCGTCCCATCGCAGGCCGATAACGGTCCGCCATCGTGCCTCCCTGGACCCGCCCCCTCCTCCAGTGCCCTCGCCTCTCGCCAGCGGCAGGGGAAACCCGCTCATAACGGACATGGCGAGACGTCCCGGAAACGCCCCCGCGCTGTCATCCCGAGGGGTGTGGGGTAGAGCGTGATGGGGTGGGAGCCCGAGGGATCTGACAAGTCGTTCGGGCAACCACGCAGTGTGCTCTAGGTCACAGAGATCTTTTCTCGATAAATCGACGCACTCAGATTCAGAAATCGCCGGAATTTTTCTAAATTGAGCACTAATTCGGTCCTGAACCTGAGGCCAGGCGTCGTGAAAGGAGCAACAGCAAAGCTAAGTCAACCGCCGGGCAGCGCTCGCGTCTCGGACCGTACCAGCGACCAGCGACCAGCGAACAGCGGCCAGCGCCTAGTACTGGCTGACGCCGGTGAAGTTCCAGTTGCGGATCTTGAGCGCCGGCACGCGGCTGACGCCCGCGATCGCCTGCGACAGCATCGAGTCCTTGCCGATCAGCTCGACGTTGTTCATGGCGTCCAGGTAGCTCTGCGTGAAGCGCAGGTTGCGCACCGGCGAGGTGATCTTGCCGTCCTCAATCAGGAACGTGCCGTCGCGCGTCATGCCGGTCACGACGACGTTGAGCGGATGGACAGGCCGCGTGTACCAGAAGCGGCTCACCCAGACGCCGCGCTTCGTCGAGGCGACCATGTCGTCGATCGACGCGTCGCCGGTCTGGAGGTACATGTTCGACGGCACGGGCCCGAACGTGCTGCCCGCGGGCAGCGCGTGACCGGTCGACTCGCGGCCTTCCTTCCCGCCCGTGTAGGAGTCCCACACGACGCCCTGCGCGATGCCCTTGTCGACGAACGTCACGCGCTGCTTCGGCACGCCCTCGAAGTCGAACGGGTTGGGCGTCGTGTCGGGCGCGAGGCCGTCGTCCCAGAGCGTGATGTTCTCGCCCATCACCTGCTCGCCGAGGCGCCCCGCCATGAAGCTGCGCTTCTCCAGGAACGCCTGCGCGCCGAACGAAAGGTAGGCGAAGAAATCGAGGATGTCGGCGACGGCGTACGGCTGGAAGACGACATCGTACTCGCCGGGGGGGATCTCGGTCTGGTTGACGTTGCGCAGCGCCTTATCGACGGCCTCCTTCGCGACCTCCGCGCCGTCGATGTCGCCGACGTCCATGCTGATGCGCTCGGCGTGGCCCGAGCCCTGCTCGCCCATGACGACGGTGTTGATGTCGGTCATCGTCGTGAGATCGTAGGCGAACACGCCGAGCGAGTTCGCGATGGCGACCGCCGCCGTCGACGTGCGGAACGCGCCCGCGGCAACGAGTCCGTTGCTGCTGGCGGCGTCGCAGATCTGCTTAACGACGGCCGCGCGCTCCTCCGGCCCCGTGCGCGCCGTCCGCTCGACGTAGCCGTTGACGTAGGTGATAGGCTTGGGCCCGGGGAGCGACGTGAAGTCGTGGTTCTCGCGCTGATGGCGCGCCAGCATGAGCGCGCGGTCGACGACGTTGCGCAGCCCCTCGTCCGACGTGTCGTTGCTGCCCGCGACGCCTATCTTCTTGCCGACGATCGAGCGCACGCGGACGTCGAAGTCCTGCTGCTCGACGTTTTGATGGATGTAGTTGTTCGCGAAGCGCGTCAGCGCGCTGTGCGGCGAGAAGATCAGCACCTCGGTCTGGTCTGCCTTGCTCATCGCTAGCGTGCGATCGGCGAGGTCCTTCATCTCTTGTTCGCTGAACATCGCTTACGTCTCCTTTGTCACAAACGTTTTGTATCCGGTCACGCGCCGGTAGCCCATACGCTCGTAGACGGGATAGCCCATCTCCGACGACTGGAGGTAGGCGACCGAGAGGCCGCGCTTCCGGCCTTCGAGCGCGGCGTGACGCGTCATCGCCTCGCCGAACCCTCGGCGCCGGTAGGTGGCATCCGTCGAGACGAAGTGTACACCGGCGATGCCGTCGGTGATCACGAGACCGGATGTCGCGGCCGGCTTGCCGTCCGCGAGGCCGAGGTACCAGTGCGCGTGCGGCTCCTCGAGAATGTCCGGCGGTAGCACCTTGCGACACGCCTCGAGCGGGATGTCGAACGCTTCGGCGTTGAGCGTGACGAACGCGTCCAGCGTGCGCGCGTCGACCTCCTCGATCGCGAGCGGCGCGGTCGCGTCCGGCGCGGGCGGGATCGGATCGAGCGCCATGCCGGGGATCGTGTCTGTGTACGGCATGCCGAGGCGCCCGGCTGCGCGCTCGGCGTCCTCGTCCAGCCCCTCGCGGATGCGCACGAGGAACGGGAGGCCCCGCTCGTCGAAGTAGGCGCGTGCGGCGCTGAGCTGCGCTTCAGGATCGGGGAGCCGCCGCGTGACGAAGGCGATGTTGAGCCACAGGACCGGCGTCCCCGCCGTGGTGACCAGGACGCCATCGAGGTCGCGCACGTCGCCATCGTACGCGGCTCGCGCCAGCATGGCCCAGGCCTCGTAGTAGTTAGCGTCGCCGAGGGCGACGAGATCGGCGGTCATACGTCCAGCCTGAGGACGCGCTTGGCGTTGTCGAAGAGCACTTTCTGGCGCACCGCGTCGTCGAAGCCGAGCGCGTCGAAGTCGTTCAGCCAGCGCTCCGGGCTGATTACCGGGTAGTCGGAGCCGAACATGACCTTGTCCTGCGCCAGCGTCTTCGCGTACTGCACGAGCAGCGGCGAGAAGTACTTCGGCGACCAGCCGGAGAGGTCCATGTACACGTTCGGCTTGTGCACCAGCATCGCGAGCTGCTCGTCCTGCCAGGGAAAGCTGGGGTGGGCCATGATGATCGTCAGCTCCGGGAAGTCGGCGGCGACGTCATCGATGTAAGGTATGGGCCGCGCGTACTTGAGCTTGATCCCGCCGCCGCCCGGCTTCCCGGCGCCGACGCCCGTCGTGCCGGTGTGAAACAGCACGATCAGCCCCAGCCGCTGCGCGACTTCCCAGATCGGATAGCAGCGCTCGGCGTCGTTTGGGTAGAAGGCCTGCTGCTGGGGATGGAACTTCAGCCCGATCAACCCCAGCTCGCTTGCGCAACGCTCGACTTCACGGATGGTGTCCGGCTTCCACGGATCGACGGAGCCAAAACCGGCGAACCGCTGCGGATAGCGGCGCACAATCTCGGCGATAGCGTCGTTCGGGACGGGCGGGATCCCGGTCGCTGTTTCGGCGTCGCTGTGGAAGATCACACCAAAGATGTCGAGCTGTGCATAGTACTCCGCCATCTCCTCCACCGTGCGATGGTCCATCGCCGAGCGGAAGTAGGCGCGCGTCTCCGGGTCGTCGGTCGGGAGCTGGTGCCCGGGCACCGGCGGGTGGATGTGGACATCGATAGCGCGAGGCATCTAGCGCTGCCTCCGTTCGCGCTCGATCTCGGCGAGGCGCGCGTCGCTGATGCCGAAGTGGTGGGCGACCTCGTGCACGACGACTTCGCGCACGCGGTCGACCAGCTCGTCGTCGTTGCTCGCCAGCCGCTCGATCGGTCCCTGGAAGATGATGATCCGGTCCGGCGCGACGAGGTTGTAGCCGGAGTTCCGGCGCGTCAGCGGCACGCCCTGGTAGAGGCCGAGCAGCGTCCGGCCCCGGCCGACGCGGGCGGAAGCGAGCAGCGCGGCATCCGGCCAGTCGTGGACTTCCACGTCGACGTTGTCGATACGCGCTGCGATGTCTTGAGGGAGCGTATCGAGCGCGCGCCGGACCAGCTCCTCGAAATGTTCGGGCTCCACCAGGCGATTCTAGCGCAAGCGGAGGGCTTTGAGCCCTTTGACCTGATCGTACTCGGGGTCGTGGTGGAGGAGCGTCGCGTCGCGGAGGAGCGCCAGCGCGGCGATCCAGGAATCGGCTAAGGAGAGGCCGCCGCGGCTCTTGACCAAGGCGGCCCTGACGCCCCATTCCGGCGTCGACTCCTCGATCTTCACGGCCGTGGCGCGAATGATCTCGATGAGCTCGGCGACCCGTTCCGGGGGGTATTGGCGCATGAGCACGTAGCGAACCTCCATAAGCGTGATGAAGGGGAGGAACACGTCTTCCTCCCCTTCCATGACCGCCTGCACCTGATCGGCGCCGGGTCGATCGTCAAGCAGCGTTATGACCGCAGTCGTATCGAGGACGTAGCTCACGAGAGCAGGCGCTTCTCGCGTTCTCGGTCCAGCTCGCGTTCTGCCTTTCGCTCCGCCATGAACTTCTCCCATGTGAAGCCGGTGCCCTTGAGGATGCCACGTAGGGCCTGAACGGGTTTCTTGGGTATTGGCATGACGTGGATCGCTCCTTCCCGGACCTCCCAGTGAAGCTTGGTCCCGTATTCGATGGCCAGGGCGTCCCGGATCATCTTGGGGATGACGGTCTGGCCGCGGGCGTAGACGCTGGACTCGTCCGTTACTTTGGGCGCTTCGTCAGAGTCCGGCTGGTCAGACTTCCCTACCATCGTCTGAAAATATTACCATAGTCTGATATCTTTGTCAAGGTCAGATCGGCGCTATTTCATGATCCCAACCTGGACGTTGCGGTAGCGGGCGGGCGCCGCGCCGTGGCCCGTGTGTGCGACCTGCTCCGGCTGGCCCTTCCCGCAGTTCGGCGTGCCCCAGACGACCCAGTGGTCGCGATTGCAGACGGCGTCGCAGGAGCCCCAGAACTTGGGCGTGATGCCCGTGTAGGTGGCGTTCTTGAGGAGCGCGCCGAGCTTGCCGTTCTTGACCTCGCGCCCAATCTCCGTGCCGAACTGAAAATTGAGCCGCCGGTCGTCGATGCTCCAGCTACGGTTAGTCTCCATGTAGACGCCGTCCTCGGTATCGGCGATGAGGTCATCGAACTTCCATGTGCCCGGATCGAGATTGACGTTCGTCATGCGGATGAGCGGGATGCGGTTCCAGCCTGACGCGCGCATCGCGCCGTTGCTTGTCTGGCCGAGCGCCGCTGCCGACTCCCGCGACGTAAGATAACCGACGAACAGTCCGTCGCGCACGACGGGCGTCGAGTGGGCCGGCACGCCTTCGTCGTCGTAGCCGAACGTGCCGAGGCCGCCGGGGATCGTCGCGTCGGCGGTGATGTTCACTGAGGGCGAGCCGTACATGAAGCCGCCTAGCTTGTCCGTCGTAAGGAAGCTTGTGCCCGCAAACGCGGCCTCCGTGCCCAACACGCGGTCGAGCTCGATGGCGTGGCCGCACGACTCGTGGATCTGGAGCGCGACCTGGCTGCCGTCAAGAATGACCGTCGTTACGCCGGACGGACAGGGCTTCGCGCGCAGCAGCTCGGCGGCCTCTTCCGCGACGCGCTGGGCGTTGCCGGGCAGATCGTAGCGCTCCATGAACTCCCAACCCTCGGTGCCCTGGTGGCGGCCGACGCTGTTCGGGTATGAACGGCGCTGTACTTCGCCCTCATCGACTGCCGTCGCCTCGATGCCGCAGCCGGTCTCCACGAGCGTCTGGTTGATCTCGCTTCCTTCCGTGCTCATGAAGAGCTTTTCGTCGCGCTGGCTGTAGATGTTGCCTTCCGCCATGACGATGCCGCCGACGCCCGCCATCGTCTCCGTCGCGGCGAGGAGCAGAGCGATCTTGTCGTCGAGCGAAACGGCGAACGGGTCCTGCTGCACCGGCGTAACGTACGTGTCGACGATGCTCATCGGTGGGCCGATGTCCGCCGCCTTGCCGGGCACGATCGCGGACGCCCTGGCGATGCGTACAGCCTCCGCCGCGACGCGATCGGCCTCATCCAGGGTCATCTTGTGGCTGCTCGCGAAACCCCAGTAGCCGTCGACGAGCACGCGCACGCCGAAGCCCATCGATTCGTCGTGTGTGAGCGCCTCGACGTTTTGGAGGCGCACCGTGACCGACTCGGCCTGCTGGCGCAGGATGCGGACGTCTGCGTAGTGAGCGCCTTTGTTGCGCGCGGTATCGAGCGCGCGGAGGGCGAGATCGCGCATGGGAATCCTCCTACTGGAATACGCGGTGAATCACGGCATCATACCCCGGCAGCCGGCGTTGGCGTCAACTCAGACCGAGAACGAAGGGATGCGCTGCTGGAGCCGCAGTGTTGTGCCGCTGACGATGTAGTTCCCTTCGGCCGGCACGGCGGTCACGTCCGGCCCGATGACGCAGTTCCGCCCGATCATGACGGCCCCGGGGATGCGCGCGCGCTTGCCGAGAATTGTGATGCCGCAGTTGACGATGTCCGGCCGCTCCTTGTTCGGGGACCAGTCATCGCCGTAGCCGACGATCGCGTCTTTGCCTACCCAGACCTCCTTGTCCAGGATGCAACGTTCGACGATGGCGCCGGCCTCGATGCGTACGTCGTTAAAGATGATCGAGTCGCGCACGATCGCGCCATCCTCGACGAACACGCGCGGGGAGAGCACCGAGCGTTCGACGGTGCCGTTGATGATCGTTCCCTGCGAGAGCAGCGACTTGTGCGTCACCGCGTTCGCGCCGAGCTTCACGGGCGGATCGCTCGCACGTGGGGTGAACACCCGCTTGTCGCGGTCGTAGAGATCGAGGCCGGGCAGATCGTCGAGTAAGTCCATGTTCGCCTGGAAGTACGATTCGATCGTCCCCACATCACGCCAGTAGCCATCGAACCTGTAGGCGTAGACCTTGCGTTTGGGGTCGCTCACGAGCGCCGGCAGGATGTCGTGGCCGAAGTCGTGCGAGCTGTCCTTTCGCGGGGCGTCGGAGACCAGTCCCTGCACGAGCACGTCCTTATTGAAGAGGTAGATGCCCATCGAGATCAGGTTGGAGCGCGGTGTTGCCGGCTTCTCGTCGAAGCCGACGATGCGTCCGTCGCCCTCGACGAAGAGCGTGCCGTATCGGTGGGCATCCTCCCACGGGACCGTTTGCACCGGCACGGTCACGTCCGCGCCGCGCGCGTGATGGAAGGCGAACAGGTCGTCATAATCCATCTTGTAGACGTGATCGCCCGCGAGGATAAGCACTTCGTCTGCGCGCGCCTCCTCGACGTAGTACCAGTTTTGGAAGATCGCGTCGGCGGTCCCGCTGTACCAGTCGGAGGCCTGGTGGCCCAAGTACGGTTGGAGGATACTCACGCGGCCGTTTAGCCTGTCGAGGTCCCACGGCGCGCCGATGCCGATATGCTCGTTCAGCGAGCGCGGCCGGTACTGCGTCAGCACGCCGACGGTCTTGATGCTGGAGTTCGCGCAGTTGCTCAACGCGAAATCGATGATGCGGTAGCGGCCGCCGAAGACGACGGCGGGCTTCGCGCGCGCCTCCGAGAGCACGCTCAGCCTGTCGCCCTCACCCCCTGCCAGAATCATGGCTATTGTCCTTGTCATGCTCCGCCCTCCGCGGCCGACGCCTCTGTTGCTGCCGGCGCATTCGCCAGTGAATGAAACATCTGCAGGTAATCGCGCAGGTAGCGCGTGATCAAGAAGCGCTCGCGCACAAACTCGCGGCCGGCCGCGCCCATCTCGTCCGCGAGGTCGCTGTCGGCCAGCAGGTCGCGAACGCGCTGGGCGCACTCCTCCGTCGTCGTAACGAGGTAGCCCGTCTCGCCATCGATGATCTGGAGCGGGATGCCGCCGACACGCCCGGCGACGACGGGCCGTCGCTTCCACAATGCCTCAGAGACGACGAGGCCGAAGCCTTCGCGCACCGACTTTTGGATCACAACGTTGGCGCGCTGAAACGCGTTCACCTCGACGTTGCCGACGCCGTTCAGATTGGACAGGATCTTGATATCAAAGTCCTCGCCTGCGCGGCGGACGGTGCGCTCGTACCAGGCCCACCCCTCCGGGTCGTCGTGTGCCATTGATGCGACGAGAACAAGCTGCAGCTCGGGCATCTCCTCTTTCACCATGCGGTACGCCTCGATCACGCCGAGTGGGTCCTTCCAGGGATCGAACCGTGAGATCTGCGCGACGAATGGCCGCGTGTGATCGACACCGTAGCGCTCCAGGATAGCGCGATACGTCTCGTCCGAGAGATCGACGTTCTTCGGAGAGAGCGGGTCGATCGCCGGCGGGACGATGAAGAGCTGAGGACCGTCCTCCAGGCCCTCCTTCACGTAGTCGCCCGCGGTGAAGACGGCCCCGTCGTACGCACGCAGGTAGGGCTTGAGCATGTCCCAGGTCTGTGCCTGGGCGTCCGTCAGATCGATATGGCAGCGCCAGATCCAGCGGCCGGTGGCGTGAGGCGAGCCACGTTCGCGCAGGAGCGAGAGCATCGCGGCGGGCTGTGGGTCGTGGACGATGACGTAGTCGTAGCTCTCGTCGAAAAGGTCGGCGTTCAGGTCGTTGTGGTGGAGCCAGACGTCGCGCATCTGGGGCGTCCAGTCGACGAACATGCCCTGGAGGCTGTTGTGGAGCGCCTTCGTGACGTTGTAGAACTCGTCTGCGCCGCGGATCACTTGCCAGTCGCTGACAAGACCGATGTCGTTCATCAGCGGCACAAGGGTCGAGAGGATCTCCGCGACGCCGCCGCCGAACGACGTGGCGTTGAGGTGCAGCACACGCGCCCCTTTCAGGCCGGCGGCGAGCTTGCGGATTTCCTGTACGCGCTCTTCACCGATGACAAGGCGGTAGTCGTCCAGCGCCTTGGGTGTGAGCGGTACGGACCCGAGCATTGGTAGGGCTAGGTTCCCCTCCGCGTCACATCGCTCAGGAGCCGAAGCTCATCCGCCAGGAAGCGTGGGAGCAGAAAGTTCTTCGCGACGTGCTCGTGGCCGGCCTTGCCCAGCCTGCGCATCAGTTCCGGATCGCGAAGCAGCATTGTTACGCGTTCGATGAACTCCCTGGTCGTAGCGGCCAGGAAGCCCGTTTTGCCGTCCTCGACCTGCTGGGGCAGGCCGCCGGCGCGAGCCGCTACGACGGGGCGCTCTTTCCACTGCGCGTCGGAGATCCAGATGCCGAAGCCCTTGCGCAGCCCTTTCTGGATCACGACGTCGCTTGCGCGCTGGAAGGCGTTCACCTCCACGTTCCCGACCTCGCTTACGCCGCGCAGGATGTGCACGTCCGGGTACTCCATGGACTTGCGCACCGTCTCATCGAAACACGCGATGCTCGCCGGGTCCTCCGGTGGGTTCGATGCGATGAGCACAAGCTGCAGGCCGGGCACCTCGCGACGGACGCCTTCGTGCACGTCTATCGCGCCCAGCATATCGCTTGCCGGGTCACAGGGCGAGAGCTGGCAGACGAGCGGCCGGTCCGCGTCGATGCCGTAGCGACGGAGGATCGTATCGATTGTCTCGCCGGAGAGGTCCATGTTGCGCGGGCCGAGCGGATCGATGGCGGGCCGGATGACGCGCACGGGCTCGCCGTGCAGGCTGGGATGGAGGAACGCGTCGCTGTCGAACACGATGGCGTCGTAGCCGTCGAGGTGCGGACGCAGCATCTTCCAGGCGACGGCGGAGGCCGACGAGAGGTCCAGGTGCGAGTGCATCACCCAGCGTGTGTGCATCCGCGCCGACTCCGGCACGAACGAGCGAATCGCGGCGGGCTGCGGGTCGTGAACGATGACGACATCGAAGGGTTCTGTGAGCAGCTCGGCGTTCATCGCGCTGTAGCGGAGCCAGACGTCCTGCATCTCGGGCGACCAGCCGTCGTCGAAGCCGGCGAGCGCGCGATAGAGCGCCTTGTTCGCCGAAGCCGACTCCTCGACGGGCCGCACGACTTGCCAGCTACATTCGAGGCCGACGTTTGAGAGGAGGGGAACGGCGGAGTTCAGCAGCTCGGCGACGCCGGTGCCGAACGCGGTTACGCTGAGATGAAGGACACGGAGGCCGCGTAGCGGTTCGGCGAGGCGACGCACTTCATCGATCGCTGCGTCGCCTGCGACGGCTCGGTATTCATCGACGGCTTTCGGTTGGAGCGCCAGCGTACCGTACATCGGTTCCTCCAGCGGGTTCGAGGACCGGGCTACAAGCGGTGTTTGGAAAGGGCCGTGCCGGAATCGGTAGAGGAAGGGTAGCGAAGCTAGAATCAACGTGTCAAACTAATCCGCATGCACAATACGAGACTTTACGTAACGGTCGGGCGAGGGGGCGCAGCAGCGCTGTTCCTGGCGCTGTGCTTCCTTGTCGCGTGCCGCAGCGAGGCTGACACGCGGTACGAAGTGATCGTGCATTTCAACGCGAGCGTCACGCAGCCGGACTTGGACTTCGTCGCGGCGTACCTGCGCGGCTACGACCCCGACGTCGACTTCCTCATCCAGGAGACGTTCCCGCCGACGGGCGTCGCGCGGTTCAAGACGAACGGAAGGAATGTGTGTGAGGTGATAGAGGCGGAGCTGGAGACGATGAGCTATATCGATAGCGTGGACTGCGCGAAGGCGCCGGACGGGATACCCATCGGTGGCGGTACGCCGGTGAGCAGTACGGCGGAGGGGCGTTAGGGCCCAGTCGTGTCGGGGTCTAAAGACCCCGACCTACGGCGTCGTGCCAGCCACCAGGCGACGAGGGTGAGTCCCTCCGCCGCAATTGCGAGGGCAAACCAAACGCCCAGCGACAGGACGAATAAAGGGAACGAGACGCTCGTTCCGAAGGTCAGGACCAGCGTCTTGTCCCAGTTGTTCTCGTGCTGCCACTCCGCGGACATGTCGGTCTTCCAAGGTACGGGCCAGCCGTGCCAGTCCGCGTCGTATGTCGTGTCGTTCTCCGTTGGGATCTTCCCGCAGTCATCGAACGGGGCGCAGAGCTGTCCGCCGATAAGCGTTCCTCCGATAGCCGTTCCGACGGCGATGAGAACGGCGAACGCAACGATCAGGTCTGCGCGCGCGAACATGGGCCCAGGGTACCGCTCGAAACGGACAGGAAGGTAGGGGCGCATGGCCATGCGCCCCTACGGTGTCGTTCGCGGAGGTCTCTTCACATCGGAGACGGAGGTCCTTCGCCTTGTCCGCCTGAGGCGGACCGGCTCAGGATGACAACATCACGGGCGCCTAGCGCGTGAGCCAGGCGAACTGCTGAGGCTTGCGGCCGCTGCGCGGGTTGATCGCGATGTTCACGATGGCCGGCTTGCCGCTCTCGTACGCCTGCTGCATGGCCGGGCCGATCTGCCCCGGCTCCTCGCAGTAGAAGCCGAGGCCACCGAAGCCTTCGATCATCTTTTCGTAGTGCGCGCGAGGCGTAAGCGCCATCACCGGCACCGGCTTCTCCGGGTCGAGCTCGTTCGGGCCGCCGCTGATGCCGTTGTTGTTCACGATGACAAACGTGATCGGCATCCGGTAGCGGCACGCCACCTCGACCTCCATGCCAGAGAAACCGAACGCCGAGTCGCCCTCGACGGCGACGACGCGCTTGTCGGGGAACACGGCAGCCGCGGCGATCGCGAACGGGAGCCCGCAACCCATCGTGCCGAAGGATCCGGCATCGAGCCGGTGGCGCGGCAGGTAGTTGGGCAGCACTTGCCGCCCGATGTCCATCGTGTTCGCGCCCTCGTTGATCAGGATCGTGTCCCTGCCGATGGCGTCGCGGATCTCGCGCAGGACGCGGTAGTAGCCCATCGGCACCGATTCGTCGTTCAGCATCGCGTCGACGGCCTCTGCGTTCTCCTCGATCTTCTTCTGGATGCCGGTGCGCCAGGTGTTCTCCGGGCTGAACTGCCACGGCCGCTCCTCGAGCGCGGCGTTGAGCTGCCCGACGACGGTCTTCGCGTCGCCGACGAGGCCGACTTCGGCCGGCACGTTCGTTCCGATCTCTTCGGGGGCGATGTCGAGTTGAATAATGCGCACGTTGGGGTTGAAGCGCGGCGGCATGCCGAAGTGCATGATCCAGTTCAGCCTTGCGCCGATCAGGAAGACGACGTCGGCGTTCTGGAGCACGTGCGAGCGCGCGGCGGCGGTCGAGAGCGGGTGGTCGTCCGGGATGAGTCCCTTCGCCATCGGCGCGGCGAGGTAGGGGAGCTGCGTTTTCTCGACGAACTCCAGCACCTCTTTCTCGGCGCGTGAGTAGGCCGCGCCCTTGCCGACGACGACGAGCGGCCGCTCGGCCTGGCGCAACACGTCGAGCGCGGCTGCTACGGTGGCCGGGTCCGCGTGCGGCCGGGGCGCATCGCCGATGCGCGGCGGCTGCGGCGGCACGGCGTCTTCCTCGATCTTGCCGTCGATGATGTCGCCGGGCAGATCGAGATAGACGGGGCCGGGCCGGCCGAACATCGAGTGGCGCACCGCCTGCTCGATGAAGTACGGAATGCGATCGACGCGGTCGACCTTCGCGGCGTACTTCACAAACGGCCGCGCGGCCTCGACCTGGGGCGCTTCCTGGAACGCGCCCATGCCGGCCTGGCTCATGTCGGACGCGCCGCCTAGGAGGATCATCGGCCAGCAGTTCACCTGCGCGTTCGCCAGGCCAGTGATGGCGTTCGTCATGCCGGGCCCCGAGACCACGAGGCAGGCGCCGGGCCGTCCCGTCAGGTACGACGCGGCCTGCGCGGCGTAGGCGGCGGACTGCTCGTGCCGCATGCCGTAGTAGTTGATGCCTGCGGCCTGCGCGTGCATCGCTACGGGCACGACGGGCACGCCGACGATGCCGAACATGTAGTCGATGTCGTGGTGCTTCAGGCTGTGCGCGATGAGCTGCGCGCCGCTAATCTCAGCCATCGATGTGTGCTCCTTTCGAAGGAACAAGGAACAGGGAACCAGGAACATGGTCCCGCCCCGCGCTAGGCGTGCTAGGACGAATCGAGGTGTTGACGCCAGGCATGATGGCGCAGGGGCGATATCGTGTCAAGAAAGAGAGACTAGTCCTCCGTGAGGAGAAGGAGATTTCCCGCGAAGAGTAACTGGCTCCACAAGGACGGTGCGTCGACGTGCGCGATGAGATACAGCAAAGGCCCTTCGGCGGATATCTCGAGATCTCGGAGGATGGCATTCCACTTTTCCTGGCTCGTTGTTGTCGCGCCGCGCTCAATTCGCTGCCGCAATAGGTCGGCGTTCGTTTGCGCCGTTGCCTCGTCGCTGTGCAGCACGATGGCTACGAAGTAGAAGCCTTCGCCATCCCTCCCTGCCCCCGTCACGTACGTGTCGAAGGGCAGGAGAACGCCCTGCGCCCGCAGTTCGCTTTCGATAGCGGCCAATGTGTCCTCAGGACAACCGATACCGCATTGGATCTCTGCCGCTACTGAAACCGTCGTCGTACGGCCTCCTAGCCCCGCCGCGTACAGATCATACCGTCCCAACCCCTCGGCAAGCAGACGGATGCCGTCGATATCAGTTAGCGACGGTGAGAGACCGCTTGCCGCGTTCACCACACCGACGATGCGGTCGGTCCTGTCGTAATACACGAGGTTCTCATCGATCGCGAGCGACAGGCCGAGCCTCTGTGCCGCGTCGATCTCCTGTTGTGATACAGGAGCCGTCGGCGGCGCGCCGATCCAGCCGTAGAACGTAACGCCTTGTTGTTCGTCCACCTGTAGTGCGTTCGCAAAGGCGGCGTCGTTGCGCAGCGCGTCACCGATGGCCGCGCCATCGAATCTTCCGCGAAGGATCTCGAGGGAACGGTCGTTGCTTAGCACGCTGAGCGATTGGTCGAGGTCAGCGATAGTGAAGCCCCAGCGCGTCCGCACCGCCTCAAAGTCGGCGTTGAACTGCGAGCCAGCGATTAATTCAGGGGTGTTGATCCCGGACTGAATGAGGTTGCCGGCTTCGTCGCGTAAGAGGGAGATCGAGCCGACGTAATCGAAGATTTCTTGTCCCGGCGCATCGTGGGCGGGCTGAGCAATGTCCAGCGCTTCGCGGAAGCTCGCGAAGTCGCTCATCACGATGCCGTATGTCGCATCTTGGTCCGCGGGCACGCGCGAGAGGAGGTCGAGCCAGACGTTATCCGGGGTCTCACGAATCTCCGGCGATGCTGTCGTAACCGGAGTAGCGTCATCGGTGTTGCCGCCGCCGCCGTTGCATGAGGCGAGGATGATAGCGAGGAGGGCCATCGATAGGACAGGAAGTCTTCGCATTGCCGCCTCGTTCTGTTAGGTTCTCCTGCGAATCTTCGCGCAGGGGGCAGAACGTGTCAAGAAGCGCCCGACCCGATGGACTTGTATAGTTGTCCCAACGTTTCGACCCGCCCGGCGGCGGCAGCAGGAGGCGCATCGATGGGCCGCTCTCTACCTCGATCTCTTATCCTCGCCGTCGGCGTGGCAGTGGCGCTGGCGCTCGCATCGTGCGGAGGCGACAGCAAAGACAAGGGTGGGACGGCAACGCCCGCGGCGCCGCCAACGCCAGCCGGCACGACGGTAGCGAGCGACGACGGCGCGCTCTCGATCCTCATTCCGGACGGCGCGATGCCGGAAGGCACGCAGGTCTCGATCACAGCGGTACCGAACGACCAGCTGCCCGTCGAGCTGAGCCAGCTCCTCGGCTCCGGTACGGGTTATCTGCTGGAGCCGGACGGTCTGACGCTCTCGCAGCCGGCGACGGCGACGCTGACGCTGCAACGGAGCGAGCTGGACGACGAGGAGGGGGCGCAGTCGGCGTACGGGCTGGTGAGCTTCAGTGCTACCGCGGGACGGGAAGTGCTCGATTCAAACACGTCCCACACGCTGGGTGAGGAAACCGTGACGGTGCAGGCCGAGATCGAGCACTTCAGCTACATCTCGCGGACCAAGGGGGCGCTGTACGTTGGCCTGAATGGACTGCAGCGGCGGCGAGGTGTAGGAGAGCAGTACGAGCTCACGGCTGGCGTAGATAACTTCCGGGGAAGTATCGTCGCGATTACGAACATTGGGGCCAGGTGGCTGGATGGCGCGCCGGTCGCGCTCACCACCCCGCGGGAGGTGCCTCTCGAGGACATCGGTGGGGAAGCAGGCTCCCACGCTTCAACGAGGGCGACGTTCTCCTGCGAACGGCCCGGCACCGGCTCGAACGGCATCAACGTCAGGGGCGTGAGCCACGTAATCGACCTGCCCGATCTGACAACTACGCTGGCCCTTACGCTTGAGGACGTCGTCGAGTGTGTAGAGGGCACGGTTGTACAGCCGACCAGTCCGCCGTCAACTGAGGCGCCGCCAGGGCCGGTGCTGCACCTGGAGCAGAATATTGGCTGCGAGCACACGAATCCCGGCGTCAGCAGCGAGCTTCAGAAGAGGGGACGTCTGACGGACGATGCCGGCATACCTGTGCGCGGCGTGGTCGTGAGCGAGCTGGCGAGCGGTCCAGGACTCGTCTATGACGAAGAAAATCCGGGACCTGAGGTGCGTGCAGGCGACGTTACCAATGAGAACGGCGAGTTCGAGCTCGTGTGGACGATCGTGTCCGGCGGCCCGTACACAACGACCGTCGAGCGACTATCCTTAATCACTGTGCTAGCCAAACTCGATGGGAGTAGCACGAGCTCGTCGCAGTACACGGTGACAGAGGTCTGCGTGCCACCCGCGCAGGTGCGCTAGTACAGCACCTGCTCGGCCATCAGGTCGGCGATCTCGTCCGGCGTGAGGCCGAGAATCTCCGTCGCGACCTGGAAGTTGTGCTCGCCCAGGCACGCTGCCGGCGTGCGATACTGCGCGGGCGTCTTCGTGAGGCGGAAGCCCGGGCCGTCGTAGGCGTTGTGGCCGGCCTCCGGGTGGTCGAGGTAGACGTAGTAGCCGCGCTCGCGCATGTGCGGGTCGCTCTCGAGGATGTCGCGGGCGTTCTGGACGACGCCGGCGGGTACGCCCGCCGCCTGCAGTGTCTCCATGACCTCGGTATCGAGCCGCTCCGACGTCCATTCCGTGATGCCGCGTTCGAGATCGTCCTCATGCTCTTTGCGCCCGGCCAGCGTGGCGAAGCGATCGCTGCGCGCCCATTCGGGATCGCCCATGGTGCGGCGTAGCGATTGCCACTGCTCGTCGCTCAGGCAGGCGATCGCGCACCAGCGCTGCTCATCCGCCTCACCGAACGGCGTCGACACCTTGATCGTCTTGCACAAGAACGCCCCGTGCGGCGCGGCATACGGCGATCGATTGCCCGCGCGCGTCTCGATGCGGCCGTTCACGGTGTAGTCCATCACGGCGGGCGCGATCGCGGCGACGGACGACTCGAGTTGCGACAGCTCGATACGCTGGCCCTTTCCGGTGCGCCGCCGATAGCGCAGCGCCGCGAGGACGGCGACGAGCGTGTGGCCCGGGTTGATGACGTAGTCGGGGTAGTTCGTACCGAGGCCGGCGGGCGGCCGGTCCGGGAAGCCGGTGAGGTGACTGAAGCCGGTAATCGGCGTGAGCACCGCGCCGAAGCCGAGGAAGTCGCGATGGGGGCCGTCGTAGCCCTGCATCGGCTGGTAGACCGCGATGATATCGGGCCGTTCCTTCAGCAGCTCGTCGTACGTGAGCCGCCACCTCTCGATCACGCGGGGCGTGATGTTCGTGATGAAGACGTCGGCCCAGCGCACGAGGCGAAGCGCCAGGTCGCGGCCCTTGTCGGTGTTCATGTTGATCGTCACGTTGAGCTTGTTGACGTTGTAGTTGTTGTAGTAGCCGCTCACGTTGTAGCCGGTCTTGCCGGTGGGGAACGGGCCCACGCCGCGCAGTCCGTCCATGTGCGATTCGGACTCTACGCGGACGACCGTCGCGCCGTACGTGCCGAGCGTCTGGGCGCAGATGGGACCGGCGGCAAACCACGAGAAGTCCGCGACGTTGATGCCGGTGAGCGGTAACGTGCTTGTCATGCGCCAATCCTACTCGATCGTGAGCGTGGCGTTGCGTTGCTTGTGGGGGATAGGATAGACGCGAAAGTCCACGGGATCGCAGGGGATGATGTCGTCCCAGACCAGCTCCGTGTCTGCCAGATCGACGGACGTCACGCCCGCTTGCTCCGCACGGAAGACCGCGCGCCCAAGCGTGCCCGAGCCCGACGGCCCAAGCCCGCCGCCGAGGCAGACGGGCGGCCCCGCTGAGAAGCAGTTCCAATGGAAGGCCCCTGGCTCAGCCGTACAGATCGGATTGCGCTGGCTGTCGGCGAACATGTCGCCGAGGTCGCCCATCCCCACGAACGACACGTCCGCGTCGTCGAACACGAGCCGGAACTCGTACGCCGACAGCCGGGGCGCGTTATCCACGTGGATCTCCGCGACGAACTGCTGTCCTACGCCGATCGGCTGCGCCGTCTCGATGTCGATCGAGATCACGGCGCCGAACGACGGGATCAGCCCTGCGACGGTCTGGAGGATGAACGACCCGTCGATCGCGTTCGCGGCGCCATCGCTGTTGATGTCGCCTGCGGTCTGGCAGGGCAGGCTTGATACCAGATGCGCATCGAGCTGCAGGATGAGCGAGGCGTCGATCGCGTCCGTGCGTGCGTTACAGTTGACGTTACCTGGTATCACGTCGGATGCCTGCGTGACGTTCGATGCGCTCAGGCTGAACGCGAACGCCAGCGCAACGGCAGCGACAGCGACAGCGAGGATGTGGATCCGCATTCGTGTCGTTACCGCGGTCCCAAAGCGGCGTTGTGCTCGCCGAGGAGCGGCGCGCGCCGCTCGATGCGCCACGGCGTCTCGGACAGGCGGTAGGGCGGGCCGGGGTAACGCAGCGTGTCGTGTAGCTGCTCGTGGTCGATGTCCTGGTACCAGCCGCGCGCGATGAGCTGCGGGTTCTTCGCGAGGTCCTCCGGCGTGCTCACGATGCCGATCAGCAGCCGGCGTCGCTGGCCCTGCTCGTACAGCTCCCACTTCGACTTGCTCTTGAAGAACGCGCTCAGCACCTCTCCGATGCGCTCGAGGGTGCCGACGCTCTTCTCGCGCAGGTCCTTATCGAGCGCAATCGCCGTGAGGAAGCGCAGGTTGAGTTGCTCGATGACCTCTCGGTGGGGCGCGGCGGACAGGTCTTCCGCCATGCCCTCCTCCTCGAGCCAGCGCAGCATCTCCGGCCACGGCGCGCCGCCCGGCGTACCAACGTAGGAGAACACCCAGCCGTCCATCGCTTCGTACGGGCCGATGCCCGGGACCGGAAACGGCACCGACGTGCGGCCGCCTGTCCGCGAGCGAACGATCTTGTTCATGTCGTACGTCTGCATCGCGGTTTCTTCCGCGATGAGCAACGCCTCCTGCATCGACACGTCGACGTGCTGTCCTTCGCCCGTGGCGTCGCGATGATAGAGCGCCATCATCGTACCGCCAGCCGCCTGGATCGATGCGCAGACGTAGCCCTGGTACGCGCACGGCACGTTCGGCGGGTCTTGCGGGTCGCCGGCGAGCCACATGATGCCCGCCATCGCGACGCCGACGATGTCCGGCGCCAGATATCCCGCGTGCGGCCCCCATTGGCCGAACCCCGTAATCGAGGTGAGGATGACGTCCTCGCGTAGCTTGGAGAGGCCTTCGTAGCCTAGACCGAGGCTATCGAGATAGCCCGGCGCGAACGATTCGACAACGATGTCCGCCGTCGCGGCGAGCTTGCGGAAGCGCTCGCGGTCGCCCTCATCCTCCAGATCGAGCGTGATGCCGCGCTTGTTCGTGTTCAGGTTGTAGAAGAGCAGGCTCTGCTCCGGTCCGGCCTCGTCGTGGTAGAACGGCCCGATAAGGCGCGTCGCATCGCCCTCCGGCGGCTCGATCTTGATCACGTCGGCCCCTAGATCGGCGAGCAGCTTGGTGCAGTACGCACCGATCTGGCCGGTCAGGTCGAGGATGCGAATATCGTCGAGGGCGCTGGGTAGTGGATCAGACATAATCCTTGGGCATTCTACTGGACGGCGCGAGGGTGTCAACCTAAACGCGCGTGCGTTAGGATTGTTCCGCCTCGGAGGCTTGAAATGACTATCACCCTGGAGTGGCTCGGGGTCGCGACGTTCCGGCTACGCATCGATGACCTCGTGGTCTTCCTCGATGCGTACATGGACCGCGTGCCGAAAGCGCCGCCGGTGGGCCTCTCCGCGAAGGACGTCGATCGCGCCGATTTCGTACTCGTCGGCCACAGCCACTTCGATCACCTGTCGGGCGCCGAGCAGATCGCGCGCAGCACCGGCGCGCGCGTGATCGGGTCGCACGAGACGTGTCGCGTGCTGCTGAAGGGGGGCGTGGCGAAGGAGCAACTCCTGCGCTCGCAGGGCGGTGAACGCCATCGATTGGCCCCCGGCGTCACAGTGCGCGTCTTGCCGGGCCTGCACGCCTGCACGTGGTGCGCCGGGAGCATCCCGCTCGGCGAGGAGCGCAGCGGCTATGTCGGGCTGACGGAAGACGAGCGCGCCGCGACCGTGGGCGGCCTCGTCGAGCAGATCGCGCGCGCGATTGCGATGGGCGACGACGACGCGCTCGCGCTGCGCAACCACATCGCGACATCGGTCGGGAGCGGCGAGACAGGAGGGCCGCTGGCCTACCTGATCGAGACGCCGGCGGGCGCGATCTTCTACCAGGACACGTCGGGCTGCTGGTCCGGCGTGCTCCGCGACTTGCGCGCGGACGTTGCGATCCTGGCCGCGTCCGGCCGGCCGAACATCGACGGCGAGCCGTACGAAGGATCGATCGCGCAGTTTGTCGCGCAGGAGGCCGCGTGGCTGCAGTCGCGCACCGTCGTGCTCTGCCACCACGACAACTGGATGCCGCCCGTCACGCGCGGCGTCGATGACCTGTCGCCGCTGCGCGACGAGCTCGCGCGGGTCGCGCCGGGTGCAGAGCTACGCGAGCTGGGCTACCTTGAACGCGTGGACGTGCTGTCGTGAACCTGGTTCACCGCTGGTATTGCAACTCGAAGGGTTGGGCGAAGGGCGTACAGCAGTACATGCTGCCGGGCGTGATCGGCGATCTCGATCTCGGCGACCACGTGCTCGAGGTCGGGCCCGGCCCCGGCGTGACGACCGACTGGCTGCGCGAGCGCGTGCCGCGCCTGACGGCGGTCGAGATCGACCACAAGCTGGCGGAGAAGCTGAAGGCGCGCCTGGTTGCTACAAACGTCACGGTCATCGAAGGCGACGCGACGGCGCTGACGCTGCCCGACAACTCGTTCAGCAGCGCGGTGAGCTTCACGATGCTGCATCATGTCCCATCGCCAGCGCTGCAGGACAAGCTGCTGGCCGAGGCGTGTCGCGTGCTGCGTCCTGGCTGCGTCTTCACCGGCTCCGACAGCCTGCCCAGCCTGCGCTGGAACCTCTTCCACGTCCTCGACACGCGGGTACCCGTCGACCCCGAGACGTTCGCTGCGCGGCTGGAGGCGGCGGGCTTCATCGATTGCAAGGTGAACGTGTGGGGGAAGAGCGGCTTCAACTGGCGCGCGCGCAAGCCCGCGTAGGGCCGTAATCCTTCTCGATCCTGCCCCCCAATCCTTGCTGAACCTACGCATTCGTAGGTTCAGCCGAATGCGCTCGATGGGATAAGATGTAGCGTAGATTCGAGGAGGAGATCGACGTGAAGTACCGCTCGCTTGGCAAGACCGACCTCACTGTGTCCGAAGTCGGCTTCGGCTGCTGGACCGTGGGCACGACGTGGTGGGGCGTCACAGACGAGGCGTTCGGCATCGACCTGATGCGCAAGGCCTACGACGCGGGGATCACGTTCTTCGACAACGCGGACACCTACGGCGACGGCAAGGCGGAGCGCATGCTCGCCACGGCGCTGGGCAACGTCCGCGACAAGACCGTCATCGCGACGAAGTTCGGTTACGACTTCTATACGCAGCCCGAAGACAGCGACCGCCCGGGACATCAGGAACGGCCGCAGGACTTCTCGCCGGCGTTCGTGCGCAAGGCGCTGGAGGAGAGCCTGAAACGTCTCGGAACCGACTACATCGATCTGTACCAGCTCCACAACCCGCGCATGCCGGCCGTCGAGAGCGACGACCTGTTCGCTACGCTTGAGGACCTGAAGCGCGAAGGCAAGATTCGCCACTACGGCGTCGCGCTGGGGCCCGCGATCGGCTGGGAGGACGAGGGCCTCCGGGCGATGCGCACGCGCGACATCGCTGAGCTGCAGACGATCTACAACCTGTTCGAGCAGGACCCCGGACGCGCGTTCTTCCCCGTGGCGCGTGAGCGAGACGTCGGCGTCGTCGTGCGCGTGCCGCACTCGTCCGGCATGCTGGAGGGGCGTTACAACGAGAACACGACGTTCTCGGAGAACGACCACCGCAGCCATCGAACGAAGGAGTGGCTGACGGACGGTCTCGCCAAGCTGCGGGCGATCGACTTCATCACGGACGCCGGCCGCACGATCGGACAGGCCGCGCTGCAGTTCATCCTCGCCGAGCCGTCGATCGCCTCGACGCTGCCCAACATCTATAACGAGGAGCAGCTCCTGGAGTTCGCCGCCGCGCCCGAGACGCCCGCGCTGACGCAGGACGAGCTTTCGCGCCTCGGCGAGCTGTACGAGCACAACTTCGGCGTGGAGCCTGCGGCGGCCGGCGCCGGCGCGAAGGAATAGCGATGACGCAGCATCCTGCGAACGGCGGCCCGACGCAGCGGCAGTTCGTCAAGTTTACGTTTTTCAAGATCGACCCATCGTGGCGCACGATCGCGCCGGAGGAGCGCGCCCGCGCGCGCGAGGAGTTCTGCCGCGTCGCCGACGCGCATGGAGAGCGCATGCTCGTGCGGAGCTACAGCCTGACGGGGCTGCGCGGCGACTGCGACTTCATGCTCTGGCAGATCGCGGAGCGTCTCGAGGACTTCCAGGACCTGGCGACGGCGCTCTTCTCCACCGGTATGGCGCCGCACCTGGCGGTGCCGTACTCGTACCTCTCGATGACGCGGCGGTCCATCTACCGCACGCCGAAGGACATGGAGGCCGGCGGCGCCGACGCGCGCCTGCGCATCATGCCCGGCGAGTCGGCCTATCTGTTCGTCTACCCGTTTGTGAAAACGCGTCCTTGGTACGAGCTGTCGAAGGACGAGCGGCAGGCGATGATGGACGAGCACATCGGCGTCGGGAAAAGGTATCCGTCCGTCAAGCTGAACACGGCGTACTCGTACGGTATCGATGACCAGGAGTTCGTCGTCTCGTTCGAGACGGACAGCCCGTCCGACTTCCTCGATCTCGTGATGGAGCTGCGCGACTCGCGGTCGAGCGCGTACACCCTTCGCGACACGCCGACGTTCACATGCGTGCGCGTGCCGCTCGCGCAGGCGCTGGAGCGCCTCGGCGCGCCGGGCGATGCGTCGATTGCCGCACCCGGCGTCGACGGCGCGACGAACGACGGCTGGACGCCTGTCGCGAAGCTCTCCGAGCTGCCGGAGGGCGGCGCGATGGCCGTCTTCTCGGGCGGCGAGCAGATCGCGATGTTCAATATCGACGGCACGCTCTACGCGATCGGCAACCGCTGCTCACATGCGAACGGTCCACTCGCGGAGGGGCGCATCGAGGGCACGTGCGTCACCTGCCCGTGGCACAACTCCACGTTCGATCTCACGACAGGACGTCCTGTCGGCGGCCCCGCGGCCCGGCCGGTGCCGGTGTACCGCGTGCGCGTCGAGGGCGAGGCGATCTTGTTGGCAACGGAGCCTATCGAAAGCAGAACGAGTTAGCGCGCAAAGCGCTCCTACAGCGGGAGCCGATAGAGGTGCGATCCTAGAATATCGGCGACGCCTCGGCGAGGGGCGAGATCGTTCGTCCTTCCGGGGAAGGACTCAGGATGACGGAAGAATAGGGGGGCGTCCTTCCGCGGAAGGACGCCCCCGACGTGTTACGTCTCTCGACAGGTGTCTGCTGGGCGACTCCTACCAGAAGCCTGTCGCACGGGAATCTGAGTGCCGCTACGCGAGCAAGATTAAGTGCGCGTCGATCGCGTCGATGCGGCCGTCCTGGTTGATGTCTGCGTTCTGGATGCAGGCCAATGTCGTGATCAGGCGCGCGACGTACTGCAGTACGAGCAGCGCGTCGATGGAGTTGACCTGTCGGTTGCAGTCGACGTCGCCCAGCAGCGGGGGCGGCGTTCCGGCTTTGCAGTAGGCCGCGCCCTCGACGGTCTGCGCGCTGATGCGCATGGGGTCAGCTTCCGTCGCGTCGTGGAACTCGATGAGGCTCATCGTCAACGTCGAGGCGCCCGGGTGATCGCAGCGGAACGTCAGGCTGGCGAGCTGCGAGTCGCCCACGAGCCCCGTCGCTTTCGCGCCCACGATGCGGATGAACTCCGGCGTGAAGTCCAGGTTGCAGATGCTCCCGGAGGCCTCGCCGCAGCCCAGCGGCGTTACGGCCGATGGGTCATAGACCACGTCGATGGTCCAGGCGGCCAGGCCTGGCTCTGCGATGTTTTCGGCGGTAATGTCGACATCGCCTTGTGATCCGACGGCGATCGTCGTCCTGGCGATCCGCACCGTCGGCTGTGTGCCCGCCGAGGCGCCCGCCGCCAACGACAAGCCCACGAGTAGTCCCGCCAGCAGGAGCAGTCCTTTCGCCGCTCTCCCGACCTGGGTCCGTCCAAGCATTCGTGTACGCCTTCCTTGCTACTGCTCGTTCTCTATACAGGCAGGCTCGGTATGAGCCCCGCTACCCGCTGCAGGACCAGTGACGCGTCGACCGGGTTGACGTTGCCGTCCCGGTTAACATCGGCGTTGTCCGGGTGCAAGAGCGTCGTCAGTCCGACCGCCGACTGCAAGATCAGTGCCGCGTCGATGGCGTTCACAGTGCCGCTCTTGTCGGTGTCGCCGCTTCCCGGAGGACGAGGCGTCGGCGTGGGCGTGCACGGCCCGGTCGCGCCGGCACAGGGCGTCGGCGTCGCGGTTGCCCCGGACGAGTTGGTGAAGGCGACTGCCTGGATCACGGCATTGTTCGTCGGATCGGTTGTTTGCAGGTAGACGTCCACGCCGTTTTCGCACTTGCCGTCGAAGTCGGCGCTCCAGACCTCGCGGTGAGGCAGGTTCGTGCCGGGGTTCACGTTCTTCTTGGTCCCCTTGAGGATGCCGATCACGACCTGCTGCGTGCTCTGGCAGCGGAAGAGCGGCGGATGCTGCAGATCGAGCTTGGGCGGGTCCTGCGTCGCGGTGCCGACGAAGATATCGATGCGGTCGAAGCGGAAGGAGGGCGGGTCAGGCTGACACTTCCATTGCGCGTCCCAGACTTGGCCCTGGAAGCCGACGTCCTGGCCTGCCTTCTCGCAGAAGCCGTTCGGGGGCGGGTTTGTCGCTGCCGGCGTGGGTGTAAAGGTCGCTGTCGGGCCCGCTGGCGTCGGCGTGCGCGTTGGGGTCGGCGTTGGCGTGCCCTTCTGCTGGTTAGTAAAGACGACCAGGGTCTCGTTTGGTGGCAGCGGGATATGTAGCCCGTGGATCAGCTTCGCGATCTTGACGCCGTCTGCGTTGAGCAGATCGATCGGATCATCGATGGGCGGCTGGTAGAAGCAGAGGATCGGTGGAATCTCCTCGATCTTGCACTCGACGCGGAACGCCTCCTCGTTGTGCAAGTTGAGGGCGATCTGCGGAATGTCTACCTCGAAGAAGACATTGAAGAAGCTGTTTGCGGGGAACTGCATCTCGTTCGGGGCGGTGTTCACTTGCTCCACGATCAGGCCGGACGACGTCCTGTTGTCGTCCTCGCGCAGGGTGATATCGCCGAACGGCGAGGCGCCGACCAGCTCCATGAAGACCATCTCGGTCTCGACGCGGTCGAAGCCGTTCACCTTGTGGGGCTTGCTGAGGCGCGTGATCTGGGTAGGGCCGTTGAGCGTGATGGGGAACCGCTCGCCGTTCGCGTTGATCTCGACGATGACGCGCGCGCCCGAAACGAAGGTATCGCAGCCGGGCTGGGGGAAGTCCGCGTCGGGCTGAATGGGGCAGGCCGGCAGGCCGGCCGCCCCGCCTTGCGGCACCTGGACGTTCTGGCATTCCTCCCCTACGACGTTCCAGCCCGCCTGCGGCTTCTCCTCAACGGAATATGGGCCCGGCTCCAGACCCGTGAAGTCGAGCAGGCCGCGATCGCCGGTCTCCTGCTCACTGATCGCGTTGCCCTGGCAGTTGAGGCCGGCGTAGAGATTGAACTCCCAGTTGGGGAGCGGCTGGTTGTTGGCGTTGTTCAACTTGAGGACGATGATCGAGTAGAGCTTTTCGGGCGGCGTTGGCGTTGGCGTGGCGGGCTTGGGCTTCACTTCGTACACGGCGGGATGGTGGACCTGCGGGTCGACCGGACCGCATGGCGGCAGGCCGCCCTCGTTTGGCGGCGCGTCGCTTGCGCCGAATGCGTACTTGCCGATGATCACATCGCCCTCGACCACACCGTCGAACTGCACGATGGTGTTCTGGAAGCCGGCGACCATGCCCTGGCCGCTCGCGGTGAACTCCTGGCCGGGCGAGAAGTCCTCGCTGGTTACCTTGATTACTGCGCCCTGTACTTGAGTGCTAATGCTGATGAAATTCGCACCGATGTCGACCGTGAGCTTGATGTTGTGCGGCGGAGGGTCGGACGGGCCCCAGATGAACTGGTCGTGGAGACAGATGTCCTCCTGCAAATTCAGCTCGACCGGGTAGCTGCCAGCGACGCCGCTAATTCCGCCTGTGGTGCGTGCGGCCAACGTGATGCCGGACGCAAGCAACGTCACGGCAAGCAGTGCTAACGCGGCTGGAATAATCAGCTTTCGCATAGCCCGACTCCCTTCTGGGAACCAAAAACCACCTTGGGGTCTGAGACTGGCTTATCAAGTGACGAGAGAATGCTCGTGGGCTTATGCTAGCTTCGGTTTCGCCGCACTGTCAAGGCGACAATAACGACGCGCAGCTCAGTTCAGAAGACCGGCATTTAACAGCAGAGTTAATTCGCGCCCGCATCATTTATTCTGGCGTCGCATCTTGACAAGCGCCGTGTTCTGTGGTGAAGTAGGCCCGATTGGGAGTGGCGGGGAGCCTGCTTCCTATCGGCCGCTTGTGCGCACCCGCATGCGCCAAGCCTGGAACAGTATCCGGTCGGAACGGTATCCAGCAGTCGAGAGGAGACGGCTATGACGCGGCGCATCTTCGCAATTGTTCCCCTGACACTCGCAGCGCTGATCTTGTCCCTCGGAGGCCTCGGCACGCAGCCCGCTTCCGCAGCGACGCACAACCTGGTCGCGACGATCGACCGCGCTCAGGCGGCGACCACCTGCCCCGGCGCCGGCCCCGGCACTGGCATGGGCACCATGACCTACAACGACGTTTCGAACGAGCTTTCGTGGAACATCACATTCAGCGGCATGTCCGCCATACCGCCGACGTCGGCGCACTTCCACGGGCCTGCTGCTCCCGGGTCGGATGCCGTTATCCAGGTGACGATTGGTGACCTCACCTCGCCTAGCGTTGGCATGGCCACGATCACGGAAACGCAAGAGGGCCAGTTGCTCTCCGATCTCTGGTACATCAACTATCACAGCTTGATGTGCGGGGGAGGCGAGATCCGCGGTCAGGTCGTCCCGGCGGCAGCAGTCGGCGGCATTGCTGAGCTGCCCGATGTGGCGGCCGCGCCGCTCCAGCAGACCGACGACGCATCCGGCATGAACGGCGCGTTGATCGCGGGGCTGACGGCCCTCGCGATCGTCGTCGTGACGGCTGGCGTGACGGGAGTGCTGGCTGCACGAAGGCACGATCAGAGCTAGTCCGGCGACGATGCGGACGCTCTTGCTGACCCTTGCGGCGGGTGTCGCGGCGGCCCTGGCTTCTCTGGCCGCCGCGACACCGACAACGGCCGCAAGCGTTTCTATCCACGGCGGCGACTTCTACTTCTGCGACCCCTCGTTCCGGTCGCAGGTGTGCACGACGACCGTCCAGCAAAACGACACGGTGGTCTGGGACTTCGCCGGCGAGGTCCATACGACGACCGCCTGCGGCGCGTCATGCGACACGCCAGCGAGCCAGCCGCTCTGGGACTCCGGCTTTATCGAGGCGGGAAGCGGCGGTACATTCTCGTTTACGTTCAACGCACCGGGCGCATACCTGTACTTCTGTCGCGTGCACAATATCGATATGCGCGGTCAGATCATCGTCGAGGCCGCGGCTGCGACGCCGGTGCCCGCTGGCCAGCCAACGTCGCAGCCGGCAGGCGACGCCTCGACGCCTGTGCCGCAAGGGAGCGGCTCGACAGGCAGCCTCCCGGTCGCGGGCGCCGGCCCGCAGCCGTCCGAGGCGTTGTTGTGGTGGCCCGCCGTTACGCTGACGGCGAGCGGCCTGGTACTGCTTGGCGGCGCGGTTGTGTATCGAAGGAGCATTCGATGAAAGCACCAACCTTGCAGCTACTCACGCGAGCCGGCGCCGCCCGCACGATCGTGCTAGCCCTTGTCGTGCTGGCGGGAGCAGTCATGCTTGTGCCAGGCCGCGCGGAGGCCGCTACCGTGCACATCACCGTGACCGACACCTACTACTGCTCGCCGTCGTACTATTTCGGCGTCTGCCCGACGACCATCAACACCGGCGACACCGTTACCTGGGATTTCAGCGGCACCTACCATACAACAACGGAGTGCGGTGGCATGTCCTGTGTCGATCCGGCTCCGCCTTCGCCGGTCTTCGACTCAGGGATTGTCTTCGGAACTGGTACGTACTCGTTCACGTTCAATACGCCGGGGACGTATCTGTACCAATGCGGCATCCACGGCGCCGCCATGCGTGGCCAGATCACCGTGGCCGCTGCGGTTGGCGGCGTAGCCGAGCTGTCGCAGGTGCAGTTCGCGCCGGTGGACTCGGCCGCGCAAACGGCCGGATCGCCATCGGCCCCGACACTGCTCGCTGGAGGTGCAGCGCTCGTACTTGGGGCTATCGTCTCGATTGCTTGGTATGCTGGGAAGCGGCGTGTGAGCAAGTTCGACTAGCGGAGGGCCAGCGAATGCGGCGGGGCCGTGCGACCAGGCGTGGGAGACGTCGCTTCGCGGCTCGCCCCATCGCGCTCGCGCTGAGCGTCCTCGCAGTCCTGGCCGGCGCTGCTGTCGCCTGGACCGTCCTCCGGTCAGATGATGGCGGAGACGGCGGGCCGCCCAGGGCGGCGATCGTCGATCAGCTCAGCGTCAACCTCCCCAACGCGGAGTTCATCGAGCAGGCGACGGCCACGCTTGAGGGCGCCGGGTATATCGTCGACTACTACTCCGGCGAGCAGACAGACGTCGAGTTCTATCGCAGGCTCCCGGTCCTCGACTACGACGTGCTCGTGTTCCGCAACCACGCTGATCGCCTCCAAGCTATCGAGCCGAACGGACAGCAGTTCGATGAGGTTATCCTGTTCACTTCCGAGCCGTACGAGCGCCAGCGCTATATCGATGACCAGGCCGCTAACCGGCTCGTCATCGCCAGCTACGCGGAGGGCGACACGGAAACGTTCTTCGGCATCTCGTCGCGGTTCATCAAGGACGGCATGATCGGCGAGTTCGACGGCACGACGGTGATCATGATGGGCTGCGAAGGGCTGCTCAACGACAGCACGGCGCGGGCGTTCATCGACCGCGGTGCGAAGACGTACATCAGTTGGGACGAGACCGTGTCGGTCCAGCATACGGACGCCGCAGGCGAGCGGCTCCTGGACCTGCTGTACACGAATGGGCTCTCGGCGACAGCCGCTGTAGACCAGACGATGGCGGAGCTTGGTCCCGATCCTGCCTTCGGCAGCTCGTTGCTCGCGTATCCTCCTGGAAGCTAGGGTTCACTCCCGGCCGCCCACGCTGTATACTGACCTTTGTGACATAACCGTGACCCCCTGCGTTCCTCCGATGATCGGTCCCCGCCGAAAAGGAGCGACCGGACCTGAAGCTCTCACGACTGTCCCGGGCGATGTCCGTTCCCACCGCCGTGCTTGCGTTCGCGCTCGCCGCCGCGGCGGCGCTCCTTCCGTCCTCTGCAGGCGCCGCGTTTCCGCCTATCGGCCAGGACATCCTTCCTGTAACGGGAAGCGTGAGCGTCAGCTCGAACCTTGGCAGCGAGACGTTTCCAGTCACGGGCACGGCGACGATCGATCGTCAAGACCCGCACATGGAGGGTGCAATTGAGGTCGAGGACATGGAGATCGTCGCCCTCGATCTTGACGGGACGAGCCTCATCGGAGACATCGAGATCCACGAGAGCCCGTCGCTGACTTCGTCCGGCGAGATCCGTGCGCTACAGGCCGGACAGTCATACCCCGCGTCGAGCACGTTCGATGTCTATATCCAGGCCATCGTGCCCGCGAACCCCGATCCCACGCAGACGCTGTCCAATAACGTTCCTCTCGTCATGACGCCGTCGCCGAATCAGCTCTTCAACTGGCCACACGGTGGCATAACGTACCACGCCGACACCACGCCCTGCGTCCCGCTGGTGCCCACACTGCCGCTGAACGAGTGCATCACGGCGCTCTCTATCACAGTCGCGCAGTTCGTTGGCGGTGAGGCGGAGCTCTCCGGCATGCGGCAGCCTGAAGACGCGTCGCGCGATGCTCCGTCGGAGATCTCGCGGATGGAAGGCATTGTGATCGGGCTGAGCGCGGTCGTAGGCGTCCTCGCGGTCAGCGGCGCAGCCTGGTACGCGCGGCGCAACCTCTTCCGCTGAACCTCTCCCCCAACCCCTCCCCGAAGCGGGGGAGGGGAGATCAGCATCGCTCTGGTATCCTGCCGATAGCCCCATGGACATTCTGCACGACCTGAATCCCGCCCAGCGAGAGGCCGTTGAGCATACCCAGGGCCCGCTGCTCATCGTGGCCGGGCCGGGGAGCGGCAAGACGCGCGTCATTGCCCATCGCATCGCCTACCTGATCGGCCACGAGCACGTGCATCCCTATCGCATCGTCGCCGTCACGTTCACGAACAAGGCGTCGCGCGAGCTGCGCGATCGCGTCACGGCGCTCGTTGGCGAGAGCGCGGAATCGATCAGCCTGGGCACGTTCCACTCCGTCTGCGGGCGCATCCTCCGCGTCGATGGCGGCGCCATCGGCATCGAGCGCACGTTCACGATCTACGATGACGCCGACCAGGTCTCGCTGGTGAAGCGCGTGATGGAGCAGCAGAGCATCGACCCGCGCAAGTTCGCGCCGCGGGCGTTGCTCTCCGCCATCTCGCGCGCCAAAAGCGAGCTCGCGTCGCCGCGCGCCTTCGCCCAGTCGGTGCGTGACTACTTCGGCGAGATCGTCTCGCGCGTGTACGAGCAGTACCAGGCGCAGCTGCATGAGAACAACGCGCTCGACTTCGATGACATGATTATGCGCACCGTGGAGCTGTTCCGCGAACGAGACCAGGTGCGCGAAAAATACCAGCAGCGCTACCTCCACGTCCTCATCGATGAGTTCCAGGACACGAACGTGGCGCAGTACGTCCTCGCCCGACAGCTTGCCGGTGGCTACGAGAACATCTGCGTCGTGGGCGATCCGGACCAGTCGATCTACTCCTGGCGTTCGGCTGACATCCGCAACATCCTCAACTTTGAGCGGGACTATCCGAACGCGAAGACCGTCTACCTTGAGCAGAACTACCGCTCGACGCAGAACATCCTCGAGTCGGCGCACGCCGTCATCGCGGCGAACAAGCAGCGCAAGGAGAAGAACCTCTGGACGGAGCAGGGCCCCGGCGAGCAGATCGTGCTGTTCGAGGCGTACAACGATACGGAGGAGGCCGACTTCGTCGCTGCCGAGATCGGAGAGCTTACGCAGGAAGGCGATCACGCGCTGACCGATATCGCCGTGATGTACCGCACGAACGCGCAGTCGCGCACGCTTGAGGAGTCGTTCATTCGCGAGGGCGTCCGTTACCGGCTCGTGGGCGGCACGCGCTTCTATGAGCGGAAGGAAGTCAAGGACGTCATCGCGTACCTGCGTCTGATCTACAATCCGTACGACCGCGTCTGCTTCGAGCGCATTGTCAACGTCCCGACGCGTGGCGTGGGAGACAAGACGCTCGAGGAGCTGGAGCGCTGGTCGGACGAACTCGGCTTGCCGCCGTACGCGGCGCTCCAGCTCCTCGCCGACGACCGCGAGCCGCGCGCCCATCGATTCGCCACGCGCGCGACGGCCGCGCTGCTCTCGTTCCTCGAGCTGCTCAACGGTCTGATCGAGGAGGCGAAGTCGCGCTCCGTCGTCGAAGTGATGTCGGCCGTGCTGGAGCGCACGAACTACCGCCGCTACCTCCTTGATGAGTACGACGACCCCGGGCCGTCCGGCCTGCCGGAGGGCGAGGAGCGCTGGGAGAACGTGCAGCAGCTCCTGACGCTCGCCGCGGAGTACGAGGCGCTCGATCCGGAGGCTGCGCTGCCGCAGTTCCTGGAGGACGTCGCGCTGGTGTCCGACGTCGACCAGTACGACGAGTCCGCGGGCGGCGTGACGCTGATCACGTTGCACACGGCGAAGGGGCTGGAGTTCCCGGTCGTGTTCATGGTCGGGATGGAGGAGGGTGTGCTGCCGCACATGCGCTCCTTCGATGACCCGAACCAGCTCGAGGAGGAGCGCCGGCTCTGCTACGTCGGCATGACGCGCGCGAAGGAGCGCCTCTATCTCGTACGCGCGTTCCGGCGCTATATGATGGGGTCGAGCATGCACAACCCGCCGTCGCGCTTCCTGCGCGACCTGCCGGTGGAGCTGGTGCAGTCGCGCGGCATCGTAGAGGAGGAGGCGGCCGAGCTGCGCTATCGCGGCCCAAGCCTGGCCCGCCTCAGGCGGGGCGGCTCGTACGAGGCGCGCGACCCACGGCCCTCGACGCCATCGGAGGCCGTCTTCGCCGCGGGCGACCACGTCCGCCACGATCGGTTCGGTGAGGGTATCGTGGTGAGCTGCGTCGTCACGCCGTCGGACCAGGAAGTGACGGTCGCGTTCAAGGGCGCCGCCGGGCTCAAGAAGCTCCTGCTCTCCTACGCGCCGCTGGAACGAGTAAGTTAGCTCTCAGCGGTCAGCCGCCAGCCGTGTCTGAGGTTTGGCGTCCGCGTTTGTCATTCTGAGCGAAGCGAAGAATCTGGCCCCCAAAGACCTTACGCAACGGCCTTCTCGCGAACCCGACGTAGCGGGAGGCCTAAGGGCCTCCCCTACAGTCGGGCGCGCCTGCCCAGCCCTCTGCGATGCGGGAGAGGGGTGATCCGTTTGCGACGATACATGGCCTCTTCGTCGGGGTCTGAAGACCCCGACCTACGGCGTTGGCGTGCGGACTAACGGCGAGAGGGGCGGGCGCATAGCCGCGTGCCTACGCGTCTTTGGTTGCCTTGATCGAGTAGAGGAGGGGGATGGAGCCGTCGTGCTTGGTGAGGCGGTACATGCGCTCGTCGATCGGCTCGAGGAAGGGGAAGACGGGGTACGACGTATAGGGGAACTCGTGGAAGAACTCGATGCGGAGGCCGGCGTCGATCAGCGCCGTGAGGACTTCGCTGGTGGGGTGCGGCCACTCGTACGTTACGTCGTGCTGGAGCTTGGCACTGCGGTCCGTGTAGTCGCCGTAGCCCTCCCAGCGCAGCGGCTCCTCGGACGGGAAGTAAGGCCAGCGCACGCGGAGATCGTCCACGCCGGCGTCGTCGTCAAAGATCATGACGATTGGGTGGAACTCCGCGACGTAGAACGTGCCGCCGGGACGCACGAAGTGCGCCGCGATCTGCGCCCAGCGCGACAGGTCGGGCAGCCAGTTCAACGCTCCGTAGGACGTAAAGACGATGTCGAACTCGCCGTCCAGGTTGTCCGGTAGGTCGTAGACATTCGATGAAACGAAGCGCGCGTCGATACCGCACTCCTTCGCGAGCGCGCGGGCCTGCTCGAGCGCGGCCTCCGAGTAATCGATGCCTGTCACGACGGCGCCCTCGCGCGCCCAGGAGAGCGTGTCCATGCCGAAGTGACACTGCATGTGCAGAAAAGTCTTGCCGCGCACATCGCCCAGCTCCCCCAGCTCGACGCGCTTCAGCGTCGAGCGGCCTGCCTTGAACGCGTCGACGTCGTACATCTCGGACGCGACGTGGATTGGCGTGACCTCATCCCAGTGGTCGCGGTTGGTGGCCATGTGTTCGTTCATAGAGCTAGCTCTCAGCGATCAGCTTTCAGCCGTCAGCTACTGGTGTTCGATCGCCACTTCGCGGCGGATCTGGATCAGCCGCAGGACGTCGCCGCGACTTACCATGCCGACGAGCAGGCGCCCGTCGAGGATCGGGAGCTGGTTCACGTCGAACTGCGCCATCGTCTGGAGCACCTGCATAGCAGGATCTGACGCAGCTACGGTGTGCAGCTTCTCGAGCGGCGTCATGATGCGGTACACGCTCGTCGAAGGCCACTGCGCGCGGTCGAGGTGTTGGACGTCCGTGAGCGTGACGAGGCCGAGGAGCTCCTGCCCCGCCAGGACAGGATAGGCGCGGCCGCGTCCCGCTAGCATCAACTCGCTTACGAGAACGTCGACGGTCATGTCCGGCGCGACGGGCGTGAAGTCGTTCCGGGCGACCTCGCCGGCCGTAACGTCGCGCAGCGCGGTTTCCAGCACGAGCTGCTCGTAGCTGGAGGCCGAAGCGCCGCGCAGGAACATGCCGATGAGGAACATCCAGACGCCACCGATTGGATTGAAGTAGAACTGGACCGCACCCGCCGCCATGAGCAGGTACGCGACGCCCTCGCCCACGCGCGACGCCGTTCGCGTCGCGCGCAGCAGGTTGCGGTTGCGCGCCCAGACGATCGAGCGGAAGACGCGCCCGCCGTCGAGCGGGAAGCCGGGCAGCATGTTGAACGCCGCGATCACTGCGTTGATAAACGCCAGGTAGCCTGCGATGCCCGCGGCCTCCGGCGCCGGGATGCGCAGCGCAGCCCAGAGGACGGCGAAGAACGCGCCGATCGCCAGGCTCGTCAGGGGCCCGACGATCGCGATCTGGAACTCTTCGCCGGCCGACTGCGCCTCGCGTCCCAGGTTTGAGACGCCGCCGAAGACGAAGAGCGTGATGCCCTTGACCTCCATGCCGCGCGCCTTCGCGACGATCGAGTGCGACAGCTCGTGCAGCAAGATCGAGACGAAGAAGATGGCCGCGACGATGACGGCGACCGACCAGCGTTGCGCATCCGTCCACTGCGGGTAGAACTCTTCGAGGATCCCTCGAGCGAACGACCACGTAATGAGCACGAAGATGAACGCCCAACTCCAGTGCACGCCGATCTCGATGCCGAAGATTTTCCCGATCTTGATGGAGCTAATCACCGAGGCCTCACCCCTTAATCACGCCGATCGGCCGCATGCGCGCGACCTTGCGCGAGATCCCCGCGCGTTCGAGGACGTCGATCACGTCCGCTACATCCTTATACGCCTCGGAGGCCTCTTCCGCCAGCGCCTTGCGGTTCTGCGCCCGTACGACGATGCCCTGCGCCTCCATGCGCGCCGCGATATCGACTCCCTCGAGCAGGCGCTTCGCGGAGCGCCTGCTCTGCGTGCGACCGGCCCCGTGGCAGGTCGAGCCGAAGGTCTCGATCATCGCCTGCTCGGTGCCGACAGCCAGGAACGAGTAGCGCCCCATATCGCCCGGCACGAGCACGGGCTGCCCCGTCTGGCGATAGCGCGCGGGCACGTCGGGATGTCCGGCAGGGAAGGCGCGCGTGGCTCCCTTGCGGTGCACGCAAAGCGCCTCTTCGCGCCCAGCGACGCGATGGCGTTCGATCTTGGCGATGTTGTGGGCTACGTCGTAGACGAGGTGCATTCCTAGCTCTTCCTTGCTGCGCCCCAGCACCTTCATGATAGCGCGCCGGATCTGGTGCGTGATCGCCTGGCGGTTCGCCCAGGCGTAGTTCGCACCTGCCGCCATCGCTGCGAGATACGCCTTGCCCTCGGCCGAGCCGATTGGCGCGCAGGCAAGCTGCTTGTCGGGCAGCTCGATGCCGTACTTGCCGGACGCCTGCTCCATCACGCGGAGGTAGTCCTGGCAGATCTGATGTCCGAACCCGCGCGAGCCGCAGTGGAAGAACACGAGGACCTGTCCCTCGCGCTCGACGCCGAACGCGCGCGCGACGGCTTGGTCGTAGATCGCGTCGACGCGCTGCACCTCGAGGAAGTGGTTGCCCGAGCCGATGGTGCCGAGCTGCGCCGCGCCGCGCTGCCGCGCGCGTTCGCTCACCGCCGACGGGTCGGCGCCGGGCAACGCGCCGTTCGACTCGCACGCGTCGATGTCATCCGGCTCGCCGTACCCGCGCTCCACCATCCAGCGCGCGCCTTGCACCATCAGCTCGTCCAGCTCGGCGCTGGTGACCTTGAGGAAGCCGTGGCCGCCCATGCCGGGCGGCGCGTCGCGGTAGAGCTGGTTGACGATGTCCTTGAGCAGCGGCCGGACGGCGGCCTCATCGAGCGACGTGGCGATCACGCGCGTGCCGCAGTTGATGTCGAACCCGACGCCGCCCGGCGACACGACGCCGTCGTCGATGCGCATCGCGGCGACGCCGCCGATCGGAAAGCCGTAGCCCCAGTGGATGTCCGGCATGGCGAGCGAGTGGCCGGTGATGCCGGGCAACGTCGCCACGTTAGCGGCCTGCTCGATGGCCTGATCGCCTTCGAGCTGGGCGATCATCTTCCGGTCGGCGAAGATGCGCGCGGGCACGCGCATGCCGCGCTTGTAGTCTTGCGGCAGCTCCCAGCGACACTCATCGATCTGTGTCAGGAGGTCGAACCAGCTCATCCAGAAGCCCCTGGCAGGCCTAAAGGCCTTGCAGCTACGAGTGTGAATACGCCGCGCGTCCTTCCGCGGAAGGACGCGCCTACTAGGTTGCAGCCTCTAGAACGGGTAGCCCTTCGCGCCTTGCATGCCCTTCAGGCAAGAGATCTCGCCGAGGTGGTTGTTGATGTGCTGGATTATGATGCCGGCGACGAGCGTCGAGATCGGCTGCTCGCCCATGCCGAAGGTCGACATGTCCATCGGCTTGTCGAGTTCGTCCGCGCTGAGCGTGGCGAGCCAGTCGTCTGTCTGCTTGTACACGGCCTGGGCGTAAGCCCTGACCTGCGCCAGATCGACTTTGACCCGGCGCATCCACTCGTCGATGCCCGGGCCGGGCCCCGGCGGAGGCTCGCTGACGCCGGCTTTGCCGGCGAAGCCGCCCATCGCGAGCGGCTGGGTGCCGCGAACGCGGGCGCTGAGTAAGAAGTCTTCCGCACCGACGACATGAAAGTAGGTGGCGCCGAGCGGGTTCGCGATGCCCGGCGGCGCCCAGTGCGCCTGCTCGTCCGTGACGTCCTTCATCGTCACTTCGAGCAAGTCGTGCGCTCCCTTGTACTGCTTGCGGATCAGATCGACTGCGTCCACGTTGTGCCTCCTCTTGCTGGGTTATATGCGGTGGAGAGAGCCCCGCCGTGGGAGCTTACTGCCGCCGGCGGCGCGCGTCAAACCATCAGATGTCGAAGAGGACCTGCACGCGGTAGCCGCTGTCCTCGCGGTCGATGGCGAGCATGTGATGGGTGACGGCCTTTACCATCACGTTGTTCGAGACGTGTCGCTCCGGATCGAATTGCTCGCCCCAGGCGCGAGCGCGCAGATGCGTCTCGGTTAGCTCATCGACGGCAAAGCGCCGGAAGACGAGGCCTTCGGTGTCGGTCAGGAAGAGTAGCTCGAGGAGCCAGTCGATCAAGAGCTGCTCCCGATCGCCTGCCTCGAGCACGATGTTGCGCTGTACGCGCTCGTGCACGCCGTCCAGGTCGAGCACGAGCGAGTACATGCCCTCGGCCGCGTTCGCGAACGCCTCGCCCAGCGTGACGCCGCGCGCGATGATCCCCGCCTCCGCTGTGTGCTCGAGCGGCTCGTAGCGGGGCAGGACGCCGCTCACGGATGCGCGATGTCGACGGCGAGGCGCATCGGATTCACGAGCGCGAAGACGCGGAAGTCGGTCTGGCCTCCCAGCAGGAGTGCCCACGTCACGTCGGCCTCGAAATCGCAGCTCTGCCTCGCCCGCTTGATCGACGGCAGGTCCGGCGAGAGCCCCTGACTTTCGATTGTCGACGCGCCCGCTTCGTTGTGGGCGACGGCGGGCATGAACTTGATCTGCAAGTACGCCGCGTTGCCGCCGCTGGGGAATGTCGGCTCGCCTGAGCCGCAATCCGTGGGATCTGTCAGGTACTCGACGCGATAGACCGGCGCGCCGGCGCCGGAGAACTCGAACACGATGCGGTCGAAGCCGTCGTGCTGCGCGGTCTCGACGCGCACCAGCGTGGGCTGTTGTGTTGCATCCGGGGTCTCGAAGCCGAGGGTGCCTTGCACGAGGGCCTGGCCGCCCTCGAACGCGCCGCCTGTTGTCGGCTCGGGCGCCGTCGAACCGGGCGTGGTCGTTTCGCCGGCCGGGGAGGTCGCTTCGGTTGTCACCTGCGGCGTGGCGGTCGGATCGCTGTCGTCTTTGTCGTCATCGCCGCAAGACACAAGCGCGAGCAGTGCGCTCGCGATCAGCACCATCGTGGCTAGTCCCGTAAACAATCGCTTCATCTCAGTCTCCTATCCCCTAACCCCTTCCCTAGAGGGAAGGGACACCTCTTTCTCGTTACCAGTAGCTCAGGTCGATGTGCGGCCTTGTCATCGGCGGGTCGGTCAGCTCCCAGCGTAGCGCGCGCGTCTCCGGGACCGGCTCATATTGCTCGAGATGCGCCGCGACGTCCGGTAGCTGTTCGAGCGGCGCGACGAGGAAGTCGCGCCCCAAACGCTCCGTCTCGCCGATGAGGTACGCGATCAAAGCCGCCATCGACGCTTCGTGCCCCTCCGCGAAGCCGAAGTCGAGCAGCGACGTGACGGACACGACGCGCTCCTCACCGGTCTCCTTGTGTCGAAAGCGATCGCGCGCATCGCGGCCGCGGTCCCAGAGGCCGGCGCACGCGACGACACGCCCGTCGCGCTCCATGACGTAGTATTCGTCCCAGCCGTAGACGTGCTCCCACGTGTCGAACCAGCTTATGCTGTCGCCCCAGTAGCCGTCGTCGAGCCTGGTACGCAGGTATTCGCGCGAGTAGGGGCGAAAGAGATCGAGACCGCCGTGTGTGCGGTTGATCAGCTCGACGCTGCGATCGAGGTCGTCTTCGCGCGCCTGGCGTATCGAGCTCGCGCCGTCCTCGAACGCGCGCGCAGGGTACTGCAGCACGGTGACGCGGACGCCCGGCACCTCGCCTTCCTTCTTTGGGATGTTGTCCCAGAAATCGGGCGCGTACTTGTTCCACCAGCCAACGACGGCGAAGTTCTGCGTGCGCATGATGTCGTACTGGCAGTGGCTGGGGCGCGCCGCGCCGGCGCCCCAGCCGAGCGAACGTACCTGGTCGCCGAAGCCGCGGCGACGGAAGTCCTTGTGCACGCGAAGAAGCTGGCCGTAGCGCACGGAGAGGCGCTTGCCGCCCACGATCGTGTTGCGCGTCGTGAAGGAGCAGCACGCGATGAGCCGCCCCTCGAGCTCGAGGACGAGGAGGTTGACGTTCTCCTGCAGGCGCAACTGCGCGAAGGGGTTGGGAGCGCGCTCGGTGGAGATCTCCCACTCGCCGACGTCCTCCGGCGCGTTCGCGAGCAGCTCGGAGAGCGCTTCGCTGTCGCGCTGCGTGGCCTCGCGGCCGCGGAGCGGTCCAACCGTGAGCTGCTCGTGCCAGTAGAGCCGCCGTTCGATGAACTCGGTGTTCATCCAGTCCATGCCTAGCCAGTGGCGCAGCGATTCGAGCGGCACGCGGAGGTCGAAGCCACGCTGCACCAGGTCGCGCGGCACGCTGTGCGCGTCGGCAAGCTCGAGCAGGTCGGGGGGAACCGTGCGTCCGGCAGTATCGTCCATGGGGATTCATGGTACAGGCGGAGACGCTCCCGGCAAAATTGGGGGAAGGCGCCCAGGCAGGCCTAAAGGCCTGCAGCTACGGGACCGCGCGCGGAAGCAGCATTAAGTTGTGGCGGTAGGCCTGAAGGCCTACCCTACGTGACCGCGTCGAGGTGACGTCGATGCGGTGGTGTCAGGAAAAAGCGGCGAAGAGCTCCTCGAACGCCTTCATCTGCCCGCCCTCCGCCGAGGACGGGACGAGGATCGGTGTGTTGACGCCGGCGTCGTACCAGGCCTCGACGCCCTCACGCACCTCCGCGGCGCTGCCGTAGAGCGTGACGTCCGAGAGCCAGCGGTCGGTGAGCACGGAGGCGACGCGGTCGCGGTCTCCGGCCGCCTGCCGCACGGCCGCCATCTCCTCGCCGTAGCCGGCCTCGACCCAGTAGTTGCTGTAGTTCGGCAGCATCGCATAGCCGGTGAGCGTCCGGCGCATGACGGCCGCCGCGGCCGCTTTATCGTCCGAGATGCAGGTGGGGATCATGTTGCCGACGAAGAAGTCGGGCGAGTTGCGCTTCTCGTCCGGCAGATGCGACAGCGACGCCTGCATGTGCGAACGCGCCGCGTTTGCCCAGACCATCCCGTCGCCGATCTCGCCCGCGAGCTGGACCATCTTCGTTCGCAGCGTGGCGAGCGCGATGGGGGGCAGCTCCGGCACGCCGGGCGTGGCGCGCACGCGCTCAACGAAGGCGCGCATGTCGGAGAGCGGCTTGCCGACCTGGTGCCCGAGCGCTTTGTGCGTCGGACCGTGGCTCACGCCCACGCCGAAGACGAAGCGGCCGCCGCTCAGCTCGTGGATCATCGAGGCGCTCTGGGCGTAGTCGGCGGCGATGCGGTTGTAGATGATCGCGATCGTTGTGCCGAAGCGGATCTGCGTCGTCGAGAGCGCGAGCGCGAGACAGAGGCCCATCCCGTCGCCGAAGCTCGGACAGTAGATGCCGGTAAAGCCCCGTCGCTCAATGTCTTGCGCCAGCTCCAGCGTCTGCTTGCGGCGTCCCGGCACGGCGGCCAGGCTTAGGGCGGGCATCCGTCTCATATCGACCTCGGTTCCGACACAAACGGGCCGGGCATGAGAACCCGGCCTCGATCGCTTGGTGCGCTGCGATTACGCTGTGTGCTGCTCCAGCAGCTCGCGGATTTCGCGGATCGCGGCGTCGCGCCAGCCGCCCCAGACCGGGCCGTGCTGGAAATCGATGTACGCCTTGATGTACTTCTCGCGCTCTTCTTGCGGGAGGTCGGCGTTGCGCAGGGGCGCCGTCAGCTCGCGGAGCTGCGGCATTTCTTCGTTCGCGAGGGCAGGGCGCTCGATCCAGTGCGCGATGTACTCGTGGTCCTTCGTATAGAACACCAACGTGGGGATCGATTCGTGCTCGCCGTGGTGGAGGAACTCCGCCATGATGTCGGTGTTCTGGTCGCGGAAGAAGACGCGTAGCTCCATGCCGGACGCCTCGGCGATGCGTGCCATCACGGGCAGGCCGCGGAAGACGTCGGGGCACCACGGCTCGCCCAGCGCGAGGCACTTCGCCGGCCCGTTCGCCTTCGCGACGAGCTCGCGCAACGCGCGCGTGTCGTCCTCCGAGACGCCGGTTTCGTTGTAGTTCTCCTCGAAGCGTTCCTGGTTGCGGTCGATGGCCGCTAGCCACTCCTGGTAGGTCTGGCCCTGCGCGAAGCGCTCGGGCGTCACCACGCTCGTCTGCTGCGTCATATCACGCCTCCTTCCCAATGCGGTGGGAGTGTAGCAGATTGGTGGACGGGCGATGGGCGAAGGACGGGCGGGCAGCTCGCAAGCCGCCCCTACGAACGCTCCGTCCGCCGCTTGACACTCCTAGATGCCAGCCCTAGCCTGGACGTATCGGCGGCGGGGGCAGGCTCGGAGGGTGCGGTGGGCTTCATCCGGCTAATCGCCACGGTCCTCTTCATTATCGCGGTGCCGACGGCCCTCGTGCTCACCAACATCCGCATCGTCGCCAACGAGCCCCGCGTCTACGAATACGCCATCGACGAGTACGACGCCCCGACGACGACCGGCATACCGCGCGGCGAGCTCCTCCGCGCGAGCGAGGACCTGAGGCGCTACTTCCGCGACGACCGCGAGAGCGTCGTCATTCGCGTGCGAAACGACCGGGGCGAGACGGAGTCGCTGTTCAACAGCCGCGAGACGCAGCACATGCACGACGTGAAGTCGGTGATGCGCGGCGCGTTCCGCGTGCAGGAAGTGGCTGTGCTCTTCGTCTGCGCCTACGTTGTCACGACCTTCATCTGGGCGCGCGAGTCGAGCGCGCGCGGCCTCGCGATGAAGCTCGTGCTGGCGGGCGTCGCCGGCCTCGTCGCGATCGGCGGAATCGGCATCGTCGCGGCGCTGGGGTTCGATGCGTTCTGGGAGCGCTTCCATGGCGTGTTGTTCGATAACGATCTGTGGCAGCTCGATCCGGACCGCGACCATCTGATCCAGATGTTCCCGGAAGATTTCTGGCGCGACGTTGTGATCTGGATCGGCGCGGGTACGATAGGGGAGCTGCTCGTGATCGCGGCGGCCTCGGCGGTGTACCTGGGTCTTACGCGCAATCAGGAGCGCGTCGTGCACGAAGACGCGCCTGTGCCGGACGGAGTGCGGGTGTAGAGGGGCCTCGTCGAGGGGCGAGATCCTGCGCTGCGCTCGATGGCAGGCTCTGAAGTCCTGTCCCAAAAACGGTCTCGCCGCTGACGCTTGCTCTGCCAGGTCCTTCGGGCTCCCCGCCCCATCTCGCTCTACCCGCTCCCCTCAGGATCACAGCAATAGAGGTCAGTGCCCGCAGCCGCAGGCGCCGCCGCCGCACGCGCAGCCGCCGCCACCGCCCATCATCTCGGGCATCGAGCCGCCGTTCTCGCCGTGGACGCGTGATGCAACGAGGGACACAACGCGCTGCGCGCCGTCGTGCCGCTTCGGGCACGTCGCGGTGTCATCGGACGCGCTCATGGGCCGCAGCAGCTCGAACGTCGTGCGGCACTTGGGACAGCGGTATTCGTAGAGAGGCATTCAGTGTAGCTCCGAAGGCGCTTTCCTAACGATCTGAATCGTACCTTCAGGACGAATGGCCCGTCAACTGCTCTCCGTGAAAGTGTATCCTGATTGTGGAGGGTTCTTTGGAGCGTGAACATGTCTAGTAGGGCGCCGCTTGTGCCGATCGGTCTGATTATCGTGAGCCTCGTTGCGCTTGCCGTCTTCTCGGGCGCAATGATGACGAGCATGATGGGAGACGGCCACTGGGGAATGATGGGTGGCCGCGGCAGCGATCCTGGCGACGAAGCGCCGGTCACGGGCGTCTCGCAAGTGCGCCTCGAAGACTTTGCTTTTGCGCCCGCGAACATCATCGTCCCGGTCGGCACGACAGTCACCTGGACCAACTACGATAGCGCCGGCCACACGGTCACGAGCGATGACGGAGACGAGCTCGATAGCCCGCTCTTCGCCCGCGGCGCGTCCTTCAGCCACACGTTCAACGAGCCGGGCGAGTACGCCTACCACTGCGAGCCGCATCCGAACATGAAGGGCCTGGTGACCGTTACGGGATCGGAAGCGAAGCAGGGCCCGTAGGGTGGGCCGCTACTCGAGGTAGTCCTTGAGCTTCTTGCTGCGCGACGGGTGGCGCAGCTTGCGGAGCGCTTTCGCTTCGATCTGGCGGATGCGCTCGCGCGTGACCTGGAACTCGCGGCCGACTTCCTCGAGCGTGCGGCTGCGGCCGTCCTCCAGTCCGAATCGCAGGCCGAGCACCTTGCGCTCGCGGTAGGTGAGCGAGTTCAGCACGTCCATTACCTGCTCCTTGAGGAGCTGGTGCGAGGCCGCCTCTGCCGGCGCGAGCGCCTCCGGGTCCTCGAGGAAGTCGCCGAGGTGGGAGTCCTCTTCTTCGCCGATCGGCGTCTCGAGCGAGACGGGCTCCTGCGAGACCTTGATGATCTCGCGCACGCGCTCGGGGGCGATCTCCATCCCTTTGCCGATCTCCTCGCTGGTCGGCTCGCGTCCGAACTCCTGGATGAGCTTTCGGGAGACGCGCACAAGTTTGTTAATCGTCTCGACCATATGCACGGGGATGCGGATCGTGCGCGCCTGATCGGCGATGGCGCGCGTGATCGCCTGGCGGATCCACCACGTGGCGTAGGTGCTGAACTTGTAGCCCTTGCGGTAGTCGAACTTCTCGACGGCGCGGATCAGGCCGATGTTGCCTTCCTGGATCAGATCGAGCAGCGACATGCCGCGGCCGATGTACTTCTTCGCCACGCTGACAACGAGGCGCAGGTTCGCTTCCGTGAGCCTCTTCTCCGCGCGGTAGCCGGCCTCGATCAGCCCCTCGAAATGCGCGCTGAGCGGCGCGTCGTGCACGTGCACGGCTCTGATCTGGTCCCAGGGAGGCGGCAGCAAGCACTTCTCTCCGCCGAGCGCCTGGCCCGTGGCCTTGAGCAGCTCGGGCGACAGTACGTGCGTCAAGATCGAGGTGCGCACGAGCGCCGCCTCTGTGCGCTCTGTCTCCCAACGCAGCGACTGCATGATGTGTTCGTTTAGCGACTGGTCCAGCTCCGCGTCGATGGCGGCGCGGAACGTTTCGTTCACGACGAGGTCCGACAGGGGCGACTTCTTCACGCCGAGCTGCTTCGTGATGCAGGCGAGTGCGCGCCGTTCTTCGTAGAGCTGGTCGAGCAGGCAGAAGACGATCTCCGAGCCTCTCGGCTCCGCGCCGTGCTCGTCGACCCAGCGCTGCTCTATCTCCTGGAGGTGCTTGCCCTCCTCCATCTGGCGCGCCAGGCGCTTCTCGTCCGCCGCCGAAAGGAGGAGGACCTTCCCGATCTCCCGGAGGTACATCCGGACCGGGTCATCGATGCCTTCCTCGCCCTCCGCGGGTGCTGCTTCCTCGGGCTCTTCTTCGTCCTGCTCCTTCGCTTGCGCCGCCCAGGTCGCAGCGGGGTCCGGCGTGCCGTCCGCCGGCGAGGCGGCGTCGCCGTCGCCGAGGTGGGTTGTGCTGATCACCGCGACGCTGTCCGCCAGGCGCGTGTACATGTCGTCCAGCTCTTGTGTCGTGTCGTTGCCGCGATCGCGCGTCGCAGGCCGGGTGCGTGTGCGAGCCGGCGCGCCGCGTCCGCGCGTGCGGCGCTTCTCGATCGCTTCCTCGTCGATCATGGGTCTTCCTCGCGCTGCGGGGACGCCGGGCGGGTGGCCGGCGAAGTGCGATGGAGCCGACGCCCCATCTCGTCATCTTCAACCAGGGCGCTTGCTAACGCCAACGTGCGCTCGTCACTCTCGGACGCAGAGGAACTGCCGGCTGCCTCTTGAAGTGCGTATGCTGTATCGACTGCTGCAGCCATGTCCTCGCTGCCTAACTCGCTGAGCGCGGCGGCGCTGGCTTCCTTGGCTTGCTGCAGTCTATCCTTGACGATCTTGTCAACGCAACTTTCCAGCGCCTCTATCAAGCCGCTTCCTACGAACGGGGGAAGCTCGATGGCCAGGATGCGGTCGAGAGACGGCTGTATATCTTCAGATAACATCTCGCGCAGCGAGTTCATATCGGCGGTTTGCTGCCATGCTTCGAAAATCGCTCTGTGCTCACTCAAGAGAAAGAGTTCCGGTGAGAACGAGCGACCTTGCGCGCGGAGGTCATCGTGGCGCAGAAGCAGCGCCAGCAAAAAGTCCTCCTTGGGGTCGCGCCGAACACGTGTCGCAGGCTGCTCTCGTTCCGCCGCTCTTCGCGGGCGCTGCTGGCGTTGCAGTTCCTGCCAGACGACCTTCTCGCCTACACGCGCTCTTGCGGCGAGGCGCTGTACATAGTGCGCCTGGTGTGTTGGCTCGCTGATCAGCCGCACGATGGGCAGGAGCTCCTGCAGCAGCTCGGCGCGTTGGTCAGGTAGCGAGAGGTCCTTGCGCGATGCGACGACGCCGAAGACGTGTTCCGTGAACGGCTCAGCATGCTCGATGGCGGCCTCCCACGCTCCGTCGTCGGCGCGGATCATCTCGTCGGGGTCCTTGCCGGAGAGCGGCACGACGTAGAAGTTCACCGTCGCGCGCTTGAGGCCGTTGCGCGACCATTCCTGCACCTTCTCGCTGAACTCTTCGTCCCCCATCAGCGCCGGGTGGACGGATTGCGCGCCGGCGTGAATCGCTCCGGCCGCGCCGGCCTCCTGCAACGCCCGCAGCGTCGCCTCGATGCCGGCGGCGTCCGCGTCCATCGCGAGGAGGACCTTCGCCCGCATCCGTTCGAGGAGCTTGATCTGGCGGTCGGTAAGTGCGGTGCCCATCGACGCGACGACGTTCGTCCGTCCGTGCTGGTGCGCCGCGATCACGTCCATATACCCCTCGACGACGATGGCGCTGCGGTCGCGCCGGATGGCCTCCTTCGCCTTATCGAGCGCGTAGAGCAGTCCTCCCTTGTCGAACATCGGCGTCTGCGGCGTGTTTATGTACTTCGCGTCCGGTCCGTCTGTCGATTCGCCGGTTGAGAGCTTTCGCGCGCCGAACCCGACGACGCGCCCCTTTTCGTCGCGGATGGGGAACATGAGCCGGTCACGGAAACGATCGTAGCCGCCGCGATCGCTCTCGACGAGCAGGCCGGCCTCCAACAGCTCTGCGTCCGAGAAGCCCCGTCCTACTAAGAACGACTTCACGCTGTCCCAGCTGTCGGGGCTGTAGCCAAGCTCGAAGGCCTCGATGGTCTCCGCGTCCAGCCCGCGGTCCGTGAGGTATGCGCGCGCGGCGGCGCCCGCCTGCGAGCTGCGTAGCGCGTTGTGGTAGTAGGCCGCTGCTGCCTCGTTCGCCTCGACAAGGCGGTTGCGCCGCGCGTCCTCCTCGGGCGCGCGCCGCTCTGTCAGCTCGACGCCGGCGCGTTGCGCCAGGATGCGCAGCGCCTCGGGGAACTCGACGCCTTCGCGCTTCATGACGAAGTTGAAGCAGTCGCCGCCTTCGCCGCACGCCCCGAAGCAGTGCCAGGTCTGGCGCTCCGGCGACACGATGAACGACGGTGTCTTTTCGGAGTGGAACGGGCAGGGGGCCTTGAAGTTGCGCCCGGCGCGCTGGAGCGGCACGTACTGGCCGACTAGATCGACGATATCGATCCGGCTCTTCACATCATCGACGACGCTCATTGCATCCTTGCTCCAAACAACAGCCCAAAGGCCGTCGATTACGTCGCCGGCGTTCCGGCGGTCTCCACGCGTATCGATGCGATCTGCGCCGCGTGCTCGGTCTCGTGGTCGACGATGCGTTGGAACAACCAGCCGGCATCGACTTCGCCCAGGCGCGAGTGCACGAGGGAGCGCACCAGTTGCTCCGGCGAAAGACCCGCAAGCAGCTGTAGCGTCTCGCGCCGTTGAGCGAGCAGTCCGTGCACGATCTGCGGCACGAGCATTCGCTGCGCCGCCTTCGCCTCTTCGATCTGCTGCCCTTCGCCCCGCGATTGTACCGGCGGGTTGTCCTTCGCGAGCGCCTCTCGAGTGAGCCACATGAAGCGCTGCTCGTGCGCGAGCAAGTGCGCGAGCGCTTCCGCGGCGCACCATTCGCCCGAGGCCGTCCGCCGGCGAAAGCCCTCCTCGTCCATCCCGGCGATCGCCTCCATGAGCGACGCCCGGCTCCGCTCCAACCGCTCCGTTAGCTCCGCAGCCTTCATTGGCCGTTCGTTCCGTCGGGCGTAGCGCGGCCCGGCTGTCCCGGCGGCGACGTCGGGCGCGGCGTGAACGTCGGCGCTTCGGTCGGGATGGGGAAGGGCGTCGACGTGGGGCGCACGCGTGTCGGTCGCGGCGTTGGCGTCTCTTCGAGCTCCGTGCCGCCCGGCTCGGTGGGGATCGGCACATCGATCGGTCCGCCGTACGTCGGCACCTCGACGTCCGGCCCCTCGCCCGGCCCCGCGATCACAAGACTCGAGACGTCTCCCTCGATCTCAATCAGTGTTGCCTGTACCCAGCCGCGAATGGTGAAGCCGGGTGGATAGATGACTTGGAACCACGTATTGTCCACGTTTCGCCCGACCACGGTGACGACGGCGCTGCGCGGGATGGTCCCCAGGATCGGATAGCCGACTCCCGGGCCGTTGCGCATCGAAGCCGTCGTGCGGAGCGTGCCGCTCAGCCCCGGCCCCAGGACGGGCGTTGTAACCCTGCCGTCGGCCGTCGGGTCGCCGCGCACGGTCGAAGTGTTGTCGTTGTCGCCGTCAAGCGTGAACAGCACGATCGCGCTCAGCAGCAGCAACACGAGCGCGCCCAGTCCGGCGATGATGAACCGGTTGTGCAGGATCGCGTGCCAGTCCGATTGCGTGTCGACCGGCTGCGGTTGCTGCCCGGGATGAAGCGGTGGAGGAGGATCGAGGTTGGTGTCAGCCATTGGAGACTCGAATCATGCTACCAGCCGCGCGCCATCAGTTCGCAAGGCTCAGGAATGAAAGCCCTGCTCCTCTGCGATGCGCAGCGCAAAGTGGTCGGTCATACCGGCGATGTAGTCCGCGATACGCCGGACCAGCGGGTCTTCCGGCCGCGTGAAGTCGGAGGTGATCGCGTCGGGCTGGGAGAGGAAGTACTCGAAGAGGAAGTGGATCACGCGGCCCGCGCGCGCCGCCTCCGCCCGGCGTCCTTCCCACTCATAAACGTTGTTGAACATGAAGTCGCGCAGCTCGTTGGTCACCTCAGCGGCCTCCGGGCTCATTGAGATGCGCGGCGGTTGGCCGTCCGTCTCGATATCGCCGGTCGCCGCCCACGAGTTCTCGATGACATCGAGCACGAGCGTGTTGATCCGCTGCGCGTGGTTCGCGCCGAGCACCTCGTGTGTGCGGCGCGGCAGGTCCTCTTCGCGCAGGAGGCCATCGCGGATCGCGTCGGCGATGTCGTGGTTGAGGTAGGCGACGGAGTCCGCGAGCTTGACGATCTGTCCCTCGAGGGTGCTCGCGGTGCCCCAGCCCTCGGCGAAGATGTCCTCGCGCACCTTGGAGTGCTTCAGGATCCCCTCGCGCACTTCGTAGGTGAGGTTGAGTCCCTGGCCACCGTTCTCTAGCTTCTCGACGACGCGGAGGCTCTGCTCGTTGTGGCGAAAGCCTTCCGGCAGCAGCGCCGCGAGCGCATCCTCGCCCGCGTGGCCGAACGGCGTGTGACCCAGGTCGTGGCCCAGGCCGATGGCCTCAGTCAGGTCTTCGTTCAGGTTGAGCGCCCGCGCGATCGTTCGCGCGATCTGCGACGTCTCGAGCGTGTGCGTGAGCCGCGTGACGAAGTGATCGCCCGTCGGCGCGACGAAGACCTGCGTTTTGTGCTTCAGCCTCCGGAAGGACTTGCTGTGGATGATCCGGTCGCGGTCGCGCTGGAACTCCGTGCGCACCGGCGACGGCTCTTCCGCGCGCTCGCGCCCGCGGCTCTGCGCGCTACGCGCGGCGTGCGGGGAGAGCAGCAGCTCGCGCTCTTCGAGGCGCTGCCGTACGGAGTCGAAGTGCCGGGTAGGGGCGTGGTGCTGAACCATCAGTCACTGGGATTGTATCGGGGCCCATCGACGCCCGAAAGGATAACGCGTCGAGCGGGCGATCTGCCATCGAATGTCGGCGTACGCTCGGCGCCACGTAGGGAGTCTCGCCTTGAAGCTGATGCCGCTCGATGGCTAGAATGGAACGGCGGAGCGCGTGCCGCCGGGCCGAAGTGGCGGAATAGGTAGACGCGACGGTCTCAAAAACCGTTGCCCAGCAATGGGCGTGCCGGTTCGATCCCGGCCTTCGGCACCAAAGTCGTGAGCAAGCGGGCGCTGACGACGCCCGCGTCGTATAGTGTGACTGCTACCCTGCCGAGTGGTGTAACGGTAGCACAGGGGTCTTTGGAGCCTCTGGTCTAGGTTCGAATCCTAGCTCGGCAACCAGAGCGCGGCGTTCCCCGATAGCTCAATTGGTAGAGCGGGCGGCTGTTAACCGCTAGGTTGTAGGTTCGAGTCCTACTCGGGGAGCCAAAGTTCACTCGCAGAGCGGGTCCTTCCGGCAGGCGGGAAGGATCAACCGTCCTTCCGGCATGCGGAAGGGTAGTTCGAGTCCTACTCGGGGAGCCAACGTTCACTAGCAGCCTACGGACGGTAGGGGCGGATAGCGGAACGCTATTTGCCGGCCGGCCCCTTCTTTCCCTTGTCCTGCTTGGGCTTCTTGATGTTTTTCGTACCCTTATCTTTTCTTCCCATCGCGTACCTCCGTGACCTTTCGCTCGGAGTTTAACACGGACGGTGGATTAGCGGCGATGCGCTAGACTCTCGCCATGATCGAAAGCCACGTCGACATCACGACTGTAGCGATCCCGGCCGGCACGTTCCGGATGGGCGACGCGCAAGGCGCCTCGAACGAGCAGCCCGTGCACGAGGTCTACGTGAGCGTGTTCGAGATGGCGGTGCTGCCGGTGACGAACCGGCAGTACGCCGCGTTCTTGATGGCGCTCGACTACGAAGCGCCGAAGTTCTGGCGAGAGGCGCGCTTTACTGCGCCTAAGCAACCGGTCGTGGGCGTGAGCTGGTTCGACGCCGCCGCCTACTGCCAGTGGCTGCGCGACCGGACGGGCCTGCGTTGGCGGCTGCCGACGGAAGCGGAGCGCGAGAAGGCGGCTCGCGGCGGCGTGGAGGGACTGCGCTATCCCTGCGGAGACGCCGCGGGGGCGGAAGGCGGTCACGTTGCTCAAGAAGCTCCGCACGACGTTGGGCGATGCGGGCCCAACGGCTACGGCCTGTTCGACATGGCCTGCAACGTGCATGAGTGGTGCGACGACTGGTACGCCGCCGACTACTATCAGCGCTTGCCGAGCACAGACCCGCAAGGCCCTCCGTCCGGAACGCGGCGGGCGTCTCGTGGCGGCGCCTGGCGGCACCAGATCAAGGTGAGCCGCAACGCGGCGCGGAGCAGCCTGGACCCGACGTTTCGCTATAACGATTACGGCTTTCGCCTGGTCTGCACTGTGCGCTAGCGAGGCGCATTCGAAGCTAGTTTGACGTACGAAGGTTCACTCTCGTCTCGGGCGACCGATGCTATATACGATGAGTACGTGGCCTTTGTCTCCGAAACAGAACGAACCCAGCTCGCACATCGCCGGTCTTCAGGCAGAGCTCGAGTCGCTGCAGTCCTCACTAGAGGCGGCCGCGCGGCAGATTGCGCGAGTGTGCGAGCTACTGAACGCAGGCAGCGCTACGTCACGTCGTAGCGCCGATCATGAAACGTACGAGTCTCCCGCAACGCTGATCCAGTCTTCGGCCCCGGCGTCGCCAGATGCACCCACGGAAGATCTCTCCAGAAGGATCGACAATAACGAAGTCCTCAAGGGAGTCGATGAACGCCTAAAGAGGCTTGCGGGCTAACGTCTCGATCCGCCTAGCCCCCTAACTTTCCTCAGCGTCGCAGATCACGCACCAGCCGGTGCGATACCGCTGCATGCTCTCGGCGCGAGCAGCGCACACGATCGTGTGATGGTTAGGTGCAGTGGTGCCCGTACTGGAACGTTACCCCGAAGATGTCCGTAAAGAGATCGATCGTCCCGTCGGGCGGTCCCATCTCCCATGTGAGTTGTCCCGCGGCCGCAGCCGACCTGTCGAAGCTCGCTGCGTAGCCGGCGTCCGCGGGCTTGAGTCCGTAGCGCGAAGCAACGCCGAAGATGTCGTGGAAGAGATCGATCGCGCCACTGCCATCCGTATCGTAGAAGTCCCAGGGGTTCATCGGATCGCGCCGGCCGCCCGTCTCTTCGCTTCCCGGCGTGACGCGCACCTCTGCGCCGTCCGTGCAGCGGTCGCCGTCCGTATCCGCCATGCAAGGGTCCGTTGTTCGGCCGAGCTCCCATAGGTTCGCTAAGCCGTCGGCGTCGGCGTCCGCGGCGGCGTCGTTTACAAGCGGATCCAGGCCGCAGGCGTACGCGACTTCGTACGGGTCCCGCATTGCATCATCGTCCGAGTCGGCGTCGAGCGGGTTAGTGGCGTGCGTGTTCACCTCATCGCCGTCCGACAGGCCGTCGTCGTCCGAGTCGGCGTCGAGCGGGTTGGTGGCGTGCGTGTTCACCTCATCGCCGTCCGACAGGCCATCATCGTCCGAGTCGGCGTCGAGCGGGTTGGTGC
>JBBDXS010000014.1:143516-217561 GCA_040902195.1 Dehalococcoidia bacterium | reverse complement strand
CTCATCGCCGTCCGACAGGCCATCATCGTCCGAGTCGGCGTCGAGCGGGTTGGTGGCGTGGGTAGTGACTTCATCGCCGTCCGACAGGCCATCATCGTCCGAGTCGGCGTCGAGCGGGTTGGTGCCGAGCGAGGTGACCTCATCGCCGTCCGACAGGCCGTCGTCGTCCGAGTCGGCGTCGAGCGGGTTGGTGAAGTAGGTGCCGGCCTCCGCGCCGTCGAACAGCGCGTCGCTGTCGGTGTCCGCAACGCAGGGGTCCGTCCCGGCGCCGAACTCGGCGCCGCTGGCGTACGCGTCCGAATCGGGGTCCGCGTCCGCATCCGGGACGAGGGGCGATAGGCATCCGTAGGCGACCTCGTACGGGTCCGGCAGCGCGTCGCCGTCTGTGTCGAACAAACACGCGTTCGTCCCGATCAGGGCTTCTACGCCGCTCGAGAGCGTGTCCAGGTCGGGATCGCTTGAGCTGTCGGGAGCCAAGGGGTCGAGGCATGCCTGCGCGACCTCGTACGCGTCGGACATGCCGTCGTTGTCATCGTCCAGGTCACCGGGGTTGCAGATGAGGTCACCATCGGCGTCGGAACAGGGTGGGGAGGGGGGCGGCTGCGCCGGGTGGGGTGTCTGGCAGGTGCTGCCGTTGCGGCCCGAAACGACCTGCACGTCAGCCGTGTCGATGTCGCCGTCGGGCGCCGTCGACGGCTCGAGATCGTAGATCGTGCTGTACGCGAGTGAACCGTCTTCCGCGCCGAGGCGGCTCGAGACGGCGTCGATGTCTGCGATGTTCACGACGCAGTCGACGTTGACGTCACCTTCGAGCGCGCGCACGGCTATCCGGCTGTTGGTGATGGCAGCGAGCGGTATCGGGAGTCCGAGCGTGTCGGAGAGCGCGGTATCGCCGGTGACCTGGCTCAAGAGGACCTCGATGAAGTTCTGCGGCGCTGCGCGCAGTTGCGTTCCGGCGGCGGGGACAACGGTAATGTTCGCGAGCACGCCGGCGCCCGTCGGTCCCGCTCCGTTGTCGATGCTAACGCAGCCGAAGTAGGTCGCGCCCTCGACCGGCTGGTTGATGCAAAACGCCGTCCCGCCCATGCTGGTGAGGAATGGCCCTTGTTCGATCTGGACCGTGACGATGTCCGGGTCGTACACGATGTGCAACTGGAAGGCTCCGACACCCTGGCCGGGGGGAACCGCTTGAACGCGCACGGGGATGACGAGTGGCGGCGCTCCGAGGAAGATGTTCGCCGCGGCAGGGTCCTCGTAGATGACGGCTTGGGCGGGAAGGGCGTGCGCGCGATCAGCGTGAGGTGCGGCGGCCGCCAACCCAAGCACCGCAACGGCGGTGAAGACCACGAGTACAGGTCGTACGTGCAACAGGCAGCGCTCCCCCCAACGTCACGCTGAGGCTACGTTACGGCCGAACTGTGTGCGCTGTCAATCGCGCTCAGCGCTCGGGCACCGGCCTCTTTTCGCTATAGCCCGCCTTTGGTTACTTATGAGTCCGCGGGGGGATCGCGAGTAAGTTTGTCGCCTCAACATTGACGCGTCGCCGTGGGCGTACGCGTCGGTGTGGGCGTACGCGTCGCCGTGCGCGTGGCGGTAGCCGTGCGCGTGTTCGTTGCGGTGCGGGTGTTCGTTGCCGTGCGCGTGTTGGTGGGCGTCCGCGTCGCTGTGCGCGTGTTCGTCGCGGTACGCGTGTTCGTCGCGGTACGCGTGTTCGTCGCCGTACGCGTGTTCGTCGCCGTGCGAGTTGCCGTTGCCGTGCGGGTGTTCGTCGCGGTGGGTGTGTTGGTCGGCGTACGCGTCGGCGTTCGAGTGTTCGTCGCCGTGCGCGTGTTTGTCGGCGTGCGGGTATTGGTCGCCGTGCGCGTGTTCGTCGGCGTGCGAGTATTGGTCGGCGTGTTGATGGGCGTGCGGGTTGGCGTGCGCGTGTTCGTCGCCGTACGCGTGTTTGTCGCAGTGCGGGTGTTCGTCGCCGTACGCGTGTTTGTCGCGGTGCGGGTGTTGGTTGCCGTTGGTGTGTTGGTCGGCGTGCGGGTTGGCGTACGAGTATTCGTCGCCGTGCGCGTGGCGGTAGCGGTACGCGTGTTCGTCGCCGTGCGAGTGGCCGTTGCCGTGCGCGTATTCGTCGCGGTCCGTGTATCGGTAGGCGTGCGCGTATTGGTACGCGTGGGCGTGGCCGTACGCGTGTTCGTCGCCGTGCGCGTGTTGGTAGGCGTTCGCGTCGGCGTGCAGGTGCTCGTTGACGTCGGTTGCGTGCCGCAGTTGACCGTGAGCGGCGAGGCCTTGGCTGGGATGTTTAGGCCTCCGTCGGCCTGCGATAACTTGAAGCCGCTCGCGTTCGTGTTCGTCGCACCGAGAGGAATCAGCGTCATTACGTTGCTCGATACAGTCCCGGAGCAGGCGAAGGAGAGGACGACGATTGGGCCGGTGGATAAGGTTTCTGTCGGGTTGAGCAAGTTAGTAATGTCGGCGTGGTTGACCACGCCTTCGAGGCCGGAAGGGCTGCCGGGAGAGCGCAACGGGAAGCTGCTGTCCGGCCAGACGATCTCGCCCGGGCCAGGTATGCCGTCTACGGCGGCCGGATTGTAGTGGCCACCGTTGTTTACGAGCGGGAGGTAATCGAGCTCGGTCTGGATGCCGACGTAGCCCTCGACCGGGGCCGTGTCAATACTTATGGTGAGTGTGAACTGGCCGTTGAGTGCAACGTTGCAGGCGCTGGCGCCGCAGGTCCCGCCCGACGTAACGGTCATGGACATGACGCCGGAACTGCTGGCCGAGGTCCGCGTGAAACTATGGCCGGCGACCACGCCGAACACGGCAAGGAGAGCCACTACAGCAGCGCACCACAACCCCGCCTTCACGACCACCACCTCAGCTTGCCGGACGGTCTACCGTCCGGTATTGGCTCCCCACACCAGCCCAACCAGTATACATGCGAGGCGCGATCCCGAGACCGGCTGCGGGCTCCATCCGAGCGGCCAATATTCACCATCTCCTGCAAAGCGCTCCTAGCTTCAGCATCGGCCTCGGATGTCCGTAGCTGTCGTTGTTCTGACCAGCATCGCCCACCAAGGACAACGAAGGGAGGCAGCCGGCGCTTCAGTCTGGATTGCCCTGGATACGGCTGATACAGGAGGGCGATTCCAGCGTTTTCCGGGGTGAACGGATGCTTTCGATTCCGTTCAGGAGTGTTCGTTATGCCGTTCCGTAAGAAGGGTCAAGAACACCTAGACGGCGAGTTCCAGCGTCTGCGCCGGGAGATTCGCGAGGAGCTTGGACGCATTCACGCAGGGCTGCCGCCTGAGCCGCCTCCCGAGCCGGAGCAGGAGCGCGACGGCAACGCCGAACGCACGAGCGAGCCTGCGCCGGACGAGACGCCCGCGCCCGCAGCCGTCTCGCGCGAGCCGGAGCGCTCGCAGGTGCCGCTCTGGCAGCGACTGGAGCGGCTCGAGACGATGCGCAGCGGCTCGGTCTCGGCGTCGCCGCTGATCCAGCAAGCTGCGCTGGGACAGATCAAGGGGGCGCCTGCCGTGGACGCCGCGCCACCAGCCAAGGGCGCGCCGCGGCCAGTCGAGGACGTCGCGCCGTCGTATGTAACGATCCGCCAGACCACGCTGCACCTCGAGACCGTGGCTACCCGTCTCGAGGTGCTCATCGGCCGGCTCGTGGAGCTGACGATGTGGCTGAGCCGCGCTGCGCACGTCGACGCGTCGCAGGAACCCGCGGAGCAGCCGGCTCGCACGGAGCCCGCAGAGCCGCGCTTCGATCCGCGCAACGGCACCGTCCAGCTCACGGTCACGGACGTCCCAAGCCTCCAGAACCTGATGCGAGTCGGACGCGCGCTCAGCGATCTCGCGGCCGTCGCGGACGCCTCGATCGCGGGCTACGAGCAGGGCAGCGCGGTGTTGCACGTCACCATGGTGGAATCAATGAGCCTCAACGACCTGATGCGGGGCCTACGCGACGCGACGACGCTCCAGCTCCTTGTCGAGGAGTCGCGCCCGGAAGCGTCGCGCTTGCGTTTGCGTTTCGTTCCGGAGCCGAAGCCGCCGCCCGAAATCCTCCGCATGCCCGCGCCCGCGCCGCAACCCCTGGAGGAACCTAAGGAAGCGCTCCCGAAAGCGAAGCAGACACGGACGAAAGCCAGGGCGAGAAAGCGCAACCCCGCGCCGGCGCCGAAGGGCGCTACGGAGCGCGCGTCGTCTCCATCCGAGTAGGTTAGCTCGCCGGTGTGGGCGCCGGCGGCATCGGCGGGGGCTAGGGGAGCCACTCCCGCACCAGGTCCGAGCAGTCCAGCTCCCTGCGCAGCCTGTCGAAGGTTACTGGATCGACACCCTCCTGCTCGCCCTTCTTCGCTCCTGTCACCGCGAGCCCGCGCCACAGCCCGAACTCGCACGGATCGATGCCCGGCATGCGCGCGATCTGCGCTCCGGGTTCGTTCTGCCATTCGAAATAGTCGGTGACGTTTACGGTGCCGATGAACGCCACAAGCGATGCGATGGCCAGTGCCGCGGTATAACGATCAGCCCGCGCCTTGACCAGCTTCAGCGCCTCGTCGAAGAGCAGACCGATGAAGAGGAAATAAAACGGCGCGAACAGAAGGCCCCGCGCCAGGTCCGGCGTGCCGACCGAGAACGACTCGGCGATAAACAGTGGCGCGAAGAATGCCCACCAGCCGTACGTCTTGCGAAAACGGATCGCGCCCACGATGAGCCCACCCCAGAAGAGATGCGTCGAGATGAAGTCGAGTGGCGCGCGATGCTCCGGGTTGTAGCGCGGCCAGATCCCCCGGGTCATCTCCGAGCCGTCCTGCAGCACAAAGCCCTTGTAGTTGCGCACGACGTTCTTCGCTGCGATCACCCAGCCGTCCGTGTCGCCTTCGTACGGCTCGTCCTCGTGGACTTCGAAGACCGAGATGCTCTTCGTTCGCTGATTGAAGTAGTCCCAGTTGTCGTAGATCTTGACCGCCATCGGCGCGAATAGCGCCGCGCTCACGACGCTTGCAAGCATCAGGCCGCCGAACGCCTGCCGCCACGGCGCGATGCGTAACGCGACGGCGGTCACCGTCATCAACATGACGGCGACGAAGATAAAGCGGCCCGTGAAGTAGCCGTATAACCCGAACGCGACGAAGACGCCGCTCGCCGTCCACCAGCCCGCCCAGGCCCACCCGCTGCGCTCCTCCAGTGCGCGCTGTGTCGCGTAGCAAGCGCCTACCGCGAACAGCGCCGCGTTCATGTTGTCCCACGCCGTGCGCGAGAAGTGGAGGAAGTACAGGTTCGTCGAGAGCAAGGCCAGCGCTGCTAGGGCGGCAAACGGGCCCATCGACCGGCGCGCGAGGAAGTAAAACGCGATGATGGTGAACAGGCTCAGTATCACGGGGAAGAGGCGGAAGTCGCTGATCGAGTCGCCGAAGATCTGCATCGTCCAGGCGAAGGGGTACAGGCTGAAGATCGGCGCAGGTTTCCAGTCGAAACCAAAGAAGCCGGGCCCGGTGCCGTGCATGATGTGGTAGGCAACCTGGAGGTTGTCGGCTTCGTCTGCGGTGACGATCTTGGGAATGGTGCTCAGCTTTATTACTCGCAGCGCGACTGCCATCGCGAAGACGAGCAGTACGGCGACGACCTCGAGCGCGAGCGCCCACGTCGCCTCCGGTCCCTGCCACGACGGTGCGCGTAGCGTGAAGCGCCAGCGATCGTCGCCCGCTCGTTCTTGCGGTGGCTCGTCGCCCTGGAAGGGCATCGTCTGTGTCCTCAGTCGAGATTCGTCGCGTACAGCATGGCCTGCGAGATGATCGACTGCAAGGGGCAAATGAAAACGTGGGCTATACTGCGGACGGAGAGCGGTCGTAGCTCTAGAACGCCGAGAAACGAAACGAGTGAGGGGCTACGTGTTGCGACAGCTAAGCCTGCGTATCGGTCTTATCGCTCTTACCCTGTCGTCGGGCCTGATAGGGACGTGGGCCTTACTGGCGCCGCGTTCCTTCTACGACGATTTCCCGGGCGGCGGCCGTTCCTGGGTGTCGGCCTTGCCGCCGTACAACGAGCATCTGGTCCGGGACGTGGGCGGTCTGTATCTTGCGTTGACGCTTGTCCTGCTGGCGGCCGCTGTCATCATGGAGAGGCGGCTGGTAATCGTGGCGCTGGTTGCCGCGCTGGTGAACGCGGTCCCGCACGTCATCTTTCACGTTACCCATGTGGACGGACTTTCCAGCGGCGACCAGATAGCGCAGACGGCGTCACTCGTCTTCGCGATGGTCGTGCCGATGGCGCTGCTGCCCGCCGCCGTCGCCAGCGAGCCGGAGGAATGAACGCGGCCGGCGGCGTCGCCCGCGAGAGAGGCGAGCGCTATACTGAACCAGCCGAGCGGGGGTAGCTCAGTGGTAGAGCTCCTGCCTTCCAAGCAGGCTGTCGCGAGTTCGAGTCTCGTCCCCCGCTCCACCTTCAAGCTGCGGCGTCGCGAGTGTCCGCCAGGCGGGCCTGCGATGAGTCACCGTCCCTGGCCCCACCAGTTGCTCCTAGGTAACGACAAAGCGAAGGCCCCCATTGCCGGAGGGCCTTCGTGTAGATGCGGTAGGTGGCCGCGCTACTTCCCCGGCCGCCCTTCGCCTTCGATGTAGATCGCCAGCTCAGGGCAGTTGGTCACAGCGAGCCGCGCCTTCTCCTCAAGCTCCGGCGGCACAACGCCGTCGTTCAGCTCGTGCCCGACCTGGTGAACGAGAACGATACGCCTAGCGTCCTCTCTTCCTACGAATACGCCCTGGACAGAGTGGGGAATCGCACCCAGGCGGTCGATACTGTGGGTACGACTACCTACGGGTACGACGCCCTCTACCAGCTCACGGAGGTCACCTACCCGAACGACGACGAGCAGAGCTACACGTATGACGCCATGGGCAACCGGCTGAGCCTGGACTTCAACGAAACGACCACGGAGTACGAGTACGACGCGGCGGACCAGCTCGTCTCGGCCGGCGCCGTCTCATACGACCACGATGAGAACGGCAACCAGACCGAGCGCGGCAGCGAAACGTTCGAGTGGGACTACGAGAACCGCCTGACGGACGGGGAGATCGACAGCGTTACGAGCAACTATGCCTACAACGGCGATGGACTGCGCACGAGCCGAACGGTCGGGGCGAACAGCGTGGGCTACATCTGGGACGTCGGAGCCAGCCTGCCGGTCATCCTGCAGGACGGCGAGGACAACACGTACATCTACGGCCTTAATCTCATCGCGCGCGTCGATGGAGAGGGCGACGAGGAGTACTACCTGTACGACGGGCTCGGCTCCGTGACGGGCATTTGCGACGACGGAGGCGCCGTGATTGCGACATACGCATACGACGTTTTTGGAGCAGCTCGCGCAACGACCGGGTCTAGCCCCAACGAGTTCACGTACACAGGGGAGCAGAACGACCCGACAGGACTGGAGTACCTGAGGGCGCGGTACTACGACAACGCAACAGGGCGCATGCTCTCGCAAGATCCGGTGTCTTCGCCGAACCTGTACACGTACGCAGCCAACAATCCTGCCAACCGGGTTGACCCGAGAGGTCTCTACGATCAGGAAGGCGGCAATTTCGCATCGCCACCAGCCAGCGGCCCAGGGGCGTGTTCTAATGGAGGGCAATCAGTCCCAATCGGACCAGCGCCGCCGCCTGGAATGACGCCGGACGAATTGGGGTGGGAAAGCATTTGCCTTTACCCTGGCGATGGCGGAGGTGGGTGGACTATTCCAGGAATCATTGGCCATGCAATAGGCTCTGTGAGGGACAAGTGCGAACTTTGGGCATGGAGCACCGCGTTCTCACCTGCGGCGCCAGCGGCAGCAGTCTGCTATGCGGACGAGATGAATGCTGGTGTGCAGTACGCAATAAGCTGTGGCTTCTGCCAGCAAGTTGCAGGCTTCCTAGGATACACGTTGCAGTGTTTGCTTGATCCCAGGGTTCAAACTGGAGCCGCGGTAGTGTCCTCAGCGTTCGGACCAGAAGCAGGCGTCGTTGCCGCACTTAGCGCTTGTGGAATAAGTGCTGCGGTCGCGACTACGACCGGCGTTAACCCCGTTTCCCCGTAACGACATGGAGGTGGACGCAAGCACCAAGCTCACATCAGTCGATGTCGCCATCCTATCCCAGAATGACGTGATCTACTACAATTTCGGGATCGGGGCCTTCCCCTCGCATTCCTTCGGAAGTCTTACGCTGACGGCTGATGGTCTTTCATTTAGGCCGCGTGGGCTAGGCTGGCAACCGTCATGGGGGAGGGTGCCAATAGGTAGGATCGTTGGGGCGAAGGCCAAGGAGCACGGGAGCGCCGTTCGCCGTCGTCTCATGTGGATAGCAAGCGCCTTCGTCGTTCCGATATTTGGCATCTTCGGCCTCTCCCTCCTTCCATCGTTTTGGCCTAGGGCTGGCGGATCGACGCTGGAGGTAGAGGTCAAGAGGTGGCGCCTGCGCAGGAGCAGAGTCTATATGTTGGATCAACCTGAGCAGTGGGCTGCAGCCATAAATGGCCTGCTCGAACAGGCTGCCTCAGACTCGTAGCTTGGTAGACCGCGCTCGCAAAATGAGCCGTTCTGGGAAGCTTGGCACTCAGCATCACCTGCACCTATGTTGGAGGCCGGTTGGGTGACTAGCGACAAGCGGCATGAGTGGAGCGTGCCAAGTGCATAAGTCATCGCTTCTTTAGAATACGTCCGCCCACTACGACGGGCTCGGCTCGGTTACGGGCATCGCGGACGATACCGGCGCGGTCACGGACACGTACGAGTACGATGTGTTCGGAGCCGTGCGGAACCAGATGGGCAGCAGCGCGAACGAGTTCACGTACACAGGAGAGCAGAACGACTCGACGGGTCTTGAGTACCTGCGCGCGCGCTACTACGACAACGCGACGGGGCGGTTCTTGAGCCAGGACCCGCTGGGTCTTCCGCAGCAGTACCCGTATGTAGGGAACAACCCGGCAAACCTAATAGATCCATACGGGCTGATAGGGCTTCCTGGAATCGGAGAGTTGCCATGCCCGGGCTGCGGAGTCATTGCGGATTGTGTAAGCGATCCCGTGGACTGTGGTGAAGACGCATTCGATTTCTTGGTGGAGAGCACATATCCTCGACGCGCTCAGCTCACGATCGCGCTGGAGAGAGCGTTCATTGCGGGATCAGCGGGCGATACTGAGGAGAAGGAAGGAGGCCTACGCCTAATCACGAACTGCCGTGGGTTGTGCGAGTTAGTACGGGCCCCTGCGTTCACAATTGGCCACACCGTTTTCACAACTCAGCCAGGCATCCAGCCCGATACATTGGCTCACGAACGACGACACGTGGGTCAATACGAGCTGCTTGGAGACCTCTTCTGGATCATCTACGGCGGAAACGCGGCCGTTTCCGCCGTAGCTTGCGTAAAGAATGCGGGAGGTCTCCCGGGGGGCTATTATGATTGTATCCGCGCTACAAATGTCTTGGAAGTTCTCGCTCAATAGACGGCTGTCAGTGCTTGCTTGCGGGGTCAGCATTCTGGGCGCTGTCCTTCTGTCAGCATGCGATCCAGGAGCTGGTGTTACGTGGATCAACGAAACGGATGAGACGGTTGTCGTTCACCTGAGCGATGAGCCGAACAGGGACTCGGGTACTACTGTTCTAGCGCACTCGAGCAAGACAGAGGCGGTAATAAGTGACGTTTGGAACGACGTTGTTGTTGTTCGGAATGAAGAAGGTGCTGTGCTGTTGCGCGTGGAGTTAACGTGGAACGAATTGGAGGATGGAGACTTCAAGTTTGTCATTTCTCCAGCCGACCTCGGCGCATCGCCTTGACTGTCAATAGATGTTCATGGTTCTGTGAGACAGAAGTTTTGGTTGATTGAGCTTGACCCGGTTTCCCGGACACCTTGACTGTAGCGAGATGGTCGCACAGGAACAGAAGATGCAGATGTTCTCGCCGCTCACCGGCATCAGTGAACCACGCCGCCGAATGGTGGCAACGCGGCTGACGAGGGTGCAGTAGAAGAAAGGGAGCGGCTATTGAGTTGGGTTGTCTGCTTCGCCCAGTACACGTTTCAGGACGTAAATTAAGTTGGGATAGTAGGTCAGGTCGCTGGCCGGGTGATATGAAGAATGAGCTACGACCAATTCCCAACCGACCCCGCCGAGGTCTTTTAGCAAGTCTCCGATAGGTCTGTAGCAACCGGATTTGGCGTCCGAACCCAGCCAGCAGTCTTCCTTTACGGATTCATCCACGCGCAGTTCCTGCCGGCGTTTCCGATGGCGCGCCACTTCGAAGAAAAACACTTTCACCTGCATGTACTCGAACCGTTCCATCTTCCGAATCCCTCCTAAGAACTTCAACGAGAAGGGGAGGGAGGGCCCGGCCAGCCTCCCGGCTAACTACCTAAGCGAAGGCCCCCCATTGCCGGAGGGCCTTCGTGTAGATGCGGTAGGTGGCCGCGCTACTTCCCCGGCCGCCCTTCGCCTTCGATGTAGATCGCCAGCTCAGGGCAGTTGGTCACAGCGAGCCGCGCCTTCTCCTCAAGCTCCGGCGGCACAACGCCGTCGTTCAGCTCGTGCGCGTAGCCGAGGTTGTCGACGTCGAATAGCTCCGGCGCGAGAGCGTAGCAGCGGTTGTGCCCCTGGCACTTCTCGGCTTCAACTCGAACGATCATGACGGCCATACGATCGCCATCGTGCGCGGGCCGCGCACCTGGCCGCCTGCCCACGTGACGGCGTCGGGCTCCTCGAGCTTAAAGTCAGGGATGCGACGTAGCCACTCTTCGATCGAAACGCGCATCTCCATGCGAGCCAGGTTCGAGCCGGCGCAGCGGTGGATGCCCACGCCGAACGCGATGTGCGGGTTTACTGCCCGGTCGATGATCACCTGGTCCGGGTTCTCGAACTTCGCCGGGTCGCGGTTGGCTGCCGGGAAGTTCATCAGCACGCGATCGCCCTCGCTCATGGGACAGCCGTTGTAGCTCACGTCTTCGGCCACGTAGCGCGCCATCGTGACAGGCGAGTATGCGCGCAGCAGCTCCTCAATGGCGACCGGCATCAGCTCCGGCTCCGCAATGAGCCGCGCGCGGTCTTCCGGGTGCTGGGCCAGGTGCCAGATTGCCGAGCCGATCGAGCTCCACGTCGTGTCGATGCCGGCGACCAGAATGAGGAAGCACGTGCCCAGAATGTGCGGCTCGGGCACAGGCTCACCATCGACCGTCGCCGAGAGGAGGTAGTTGATCAGGTCGTCTCCTGGTTTCTCCTTGTGCTCCTGAATGCGCTCCCACAGATAGCCAAAGATGTTGCGCGCCGCATCGCTCTGGAGATCCGTGTTGGTCAGACCGAGCTCCAGGAAGTTGCGCACCCACTCAGTAAACATGGCGGCTTCCTCTTGCGGGATGCCCAGCATGCTCGCGATGACGCGCGGCGGGATCTGCTGCGCGTAGTCGACCGCGCCGTCTGCGCGTCCGTTTTTGATGAAGCCATCGATGAGCGACGCGCACAGCTCGCGCGTCTCCGGCTCGTACTTCGCGATCGCGCGGACGGAGAACGGAGGAAGGAGCAGCCGTCGCGCCCAGGTGTGGATCGGCGGATCGGATGTGATTGGCGGGGCGCCGGCGTCGTAGTCGCGCAATACTTCGGGCACTTCCTCTTCGGGGTCTCCTTCAGGAGGAGGGCCCTGAGGAGCCACGAGAACATCGCGCGAGGAGAAGTGCTGGATGTCCTGCGCTATCTTGAACAAGTCCTCGTAACGCGTGGGCATCCAGGAGCTGCCCCACCGATCCGTGTGCGCTACGGGGCATTTGTCGCGCAGGCCGTCCCAGATTGGGAAGGGGTTCTTTATGTACTCCGTCGCGAAGATGTCGTAGTCGTCGGTCCAGTCCTTTACGGGCGGCTTCCGGGCCGAGCTGGTGGTCTGGGGCATGATGTCCTTGGTCTCGTTCGCCATCTGGGCGTTTCCTTCCTATGATTGGTCTCTCACAGCCGGGGGCCAATGGGTCGCCGTCCAGATTATACACTAAACTTATCGACTGCTTAAACAAGGTATCTAGCCAATCTCGAATGAAAGTTCATTCTTGAATGGGCGGACAGGGGGACGGGCGGAGCGGCTGTTATCTTGTCTCCGAATCTGTCGTTCTCCTATCGAGGGCCGGTTGAGGCGCCCGGGGCGTCGTGTTAGCCTGGCGCGGTCGGCCAGACCCCGGGGGTGGGATGTGAAGAAGCTCCTCGTTGTCGCGCTCCTGGTGGCGGGCTTTGCCCTCCAGGCCGACGCTGTTCGCGCCGAGTCCGTGACGACGATCTCCACCTTCGCGGGCGACTCCGCTATCGTGCTGGACGCGTCAGGCAATCCCGTCATCGCCTACCGCGACGCGTTTACTACGCGGCTAGAGATCCTCCACTGCAACGATCCGATCTGCGCCCCCGGTGGCGATACCGTCAACTCGCCCGACCTGCAGCCGGGCCAGTGGCCGTCGATCCTCCTGGACGCTTCGGGAAACCCGGTCGTCAGCTACTACACCACAGTGTTCGATCGACTCAAGCTGCTGCACTGCAACGATCCGAACTGCGCGTCCGGTGGCGATACGCTGGCGATGCCCGATCCGGGATCGTTCCTGCTCGAGTCGCAGACCTCGCTCGCGCTGGACGCGTCGGGCAACCCCGTCATCGCGTACGCACCGCCGTACGAAATCCGCGTGCTCCACTGTAACGATCCGTTGTGCACGGGCAACGACGAAACCATCACGTCGAACGACAGCTCCGCCGCAGGGCCGTCGTTAGCGCTCGATCCGTCGGGCCGGCCTGTCGTTGCGTACTTCAAAGGCAGCGGTGGTGTCTTCTCGACGGGTTCACTCCGCGTCATGCACTGCGACGACGTGAACTGCGCCCCCGGCGGCGATACGATAACGGCGCCCGAGCCCGGGCCCGGCATTATGCCGTCCGTTCGCCTCGACGCGTCCGGCATGCCTGTCCTCGCGTACTACACTGGCACATCGACGCGCGATCTGCGTGTCATGCACTGCAACGATGTGAACTGCTCCGGGACGAACGAGAGCATCTCGACGCCCGACGCGGTCGGCGACGTCGGCGGAGATCCCGCGCTCGTGCTCGATGGCGGCTTGCCCGTCGTAACCTATCGTGACGAAACGAACGGGGATCTCAAGCTCCTGCGCTGCAACGACGTGAACTGCGGTCCGGGCGGTGATACGCGCACGTCGCTGGACACGGCCGCGGACTCGGGCAAGAGGAGCTCGCTCCTCATCGATGGTGCGGGCAACCCGGCGATCACCTTCGATGCCGGAACCGACCTCCACCTGATCCGCTGCGACACGCCGGCGTGCGCCTCGGCGGTCGGCGGCATCGCGAGACTGCCCGGCGTTCCGCCGCCAGCGAGCGGCAGCGCGTCGTTCCCACTCTTCGTGTTCGCTGCGCTTGCGCTGGCTGCGCTGACGTCGATCGCGTTCGTGCGCCGCCGCCGCGCCTAGCTCGTTCGCACGTTCTCGCGTAGCCCGCGCGCCGTTTGGCCGGCCGTCCACTCGATGAGCCGGACCGCCGCGCGCGTCACGGGCACCAGGCTCGGGCGGTGGATCTTGTCCAGCGTGTCCTGCTCGTCGAAAAGGTAAAACGGCGCGGTCAGAAAGTTGACGAGCGGCACGCCCTCGGCGTGGAACGGTCCGCCGTCTGTCGTCGGCCACGGCGCGAAGGCGTCCGGCGGCAGGACAAAGGAGCGGCTGAGCTGCTCCGCCTCCAGCGTCGCGCGCACTGCGGACTCGAGCGGCTCGATGCGGCTCGTGAACCACCAGCGCGCCTCGGGTTGTCCCGTCGCCACCAGCGCACCGTCGCGCTCGCCGCACTCGTTGGCCGCGTGCTCGAGGTGCAGCTCCAGCACGACGCGCTCCAGCTCCTGGCGATGCGCATCGATGAAGGCGTGGACGCCGGCGCCGCCGCACATGTGACCCGCGTTCAGCAGAAAGAGCAATCGATGCGGCCGCTCCGCTTGCGGCACGCGCGACCAGTACGTCGCCTGCGCCAGCACGAGCGAGATGCCGGAGCTGTCTTCGACCGCGGACGACCACGGGCCGTCGTGGTGCGAGCCGACGATCACGGTCTCGTCGTCCGCGCCGGCCAGCTCCCCGACGATGTTGTAACAGGTCTCGATGCGCCGTACGGAATCGACCGCGATGCGCGCGCGCACGTTGCCACGCGACAGCAGCTCGCGGAGGCGCGCGCCGTCGCTCCCGCGCACCCACACGCCGGGGAGCGGCCGCTCGATAGCGTCGTAGGGCACGTAGTACTGCATCGAGTCGGACGGGTAGTCCGTCAGCGTGCCGACGAACCCAATCGCGCCGGCCTCGATCGCCGGCTCCATCACCGCTTGCGCGCCGCGACCGAACGGAAGTACCTGCGCGCCGTCCCCGAAGGAACCGTCAGGGTCGTAGCACGACGTCGCGCGCTGCGCGAGCGCTGCGTACGGCAGCCGCCCGAGGCGCACATCGCACAGCGCGATGCGCCCCCGCACGTCCGGCGCCTGCCAGTCGAAGGCTGCCAGATCTCCTTCGAGGCCGTTCGTCGGCGCGGCGTGCGGCAGCGGGAAGCAGGGGACCGAGACTGCCTCGCCGCCTTGTGGTTGCACGGTGAGCGACCACGCGCGCGGCTCCCAGTACGGCAGCTCGACCGGCTCCGCTCGCGCGTTCTCCAGACCGATGGAGCGAAACTGCTCGAGACAAAACTGCTCCGCCCAGCGGTCGGCCGGGTATCCGGGGCGCCGGACGCCCTGCGAGAAGACCTCTTCGATCCAGGCGTAGATCTGCGCTTCGGGAGGGACCAGGTCGTCGCGCGGCATGGCGCGAGTGTATGCCGCCGGCCACATCGCCGCAAGCTGCGAGACCGACATCTGTAGCGTGACGTTCATCGACGGGTAACACGGCCATAACCCGCCCGTAACCTGGCGATGGCAAGATGGACTTGTGAAGAGAGGTCCGTAGCCGGAGGTAGCAACCATGGCCAAGCAATCGATGTCGTTCGCCGACCTACTCGGGTTTATCGCCTACATGACCCTTGTTGGGGGCCGCCTCCCTGACCGAGACCTCCTGCGGTCGGCGGTGGCGCCGCCGGCTGCCGGGTGATGACTGCCGGAGGTGGCGCATGGATGCGCTGCCTCCGGCAGGTAACGGCTCGAACGGCTGGGGTGGGGACGGCAGCTTCCCGCCCCAGCCTCTTTTTTGGAGGACGACGTGATGTGGGAACGATTGGCGCCGGAAGTGGCAGAGACGTTAGTAAAGGCGCGCCTTGTCGAGGCGGAGCGCCGCTGGGCGCTCACGCCGCTGCGGCCGCGCCGCTCGAGCAGATCGCTTCGTCACGCGATCGCGGCACGCGTGGCGGCGGCGATCCATACGCAGGGGCCGTGCTGTGCGCCCGTGCAACGAAGGATCGCGCGCCAGGAAGGCTAGGGCTACGGCGCGTCGAACTCGAAGCGAGCGTCGGCAGTCTCGTCTGGCAGGGCGTGTTGGAGGAAGTCCAGCGCGTCGCCGTCGTCCTTGAGGTACGCGTCGAAGAACGGCGTGGCGAACGCGCGCAGCAGCTCTTGCTGTCGCTGGAACGTCATGTCCGGATCGCCGCCCGAGGGCTCGGTCGTGCAGGACGTGATGTTCGCGCCCAGCCTGCCGGCCAGGTCCTGCGCGCTCGCCTGGTCCCCGCGCGCGCGGTTAACGACTTCGAGTGCGATCGCGTCATCGAGGTCCACGTCCGCGAACCGGATGTGGTTGCCGCCGACGAGCTCGACCCAGTAGCGCGGCGCGTTCGCCTTGTCGTAGGCAAGACGGTTCGTCCCGGGCGCGACGAGGAGATCGTTCGATCCGGTCAGCATCATAACGGGCGTCGTCACGCCGGCGACATCGTCGTCAGTCGTAAAGCAGCCGGTGCCGGAGATTGGCAGCGAGGCGTCGATGCGGTCGTCGCGCATGTCGCCGTACGTGAGCAGCGTCGTCGTAAACGCGCCCATCGAGTGGCCCGTCGCGCCGATCGAATCGGTATCGATCGCGCCCGCGAACGTGTTGCCATCGTCCTCGTTGAACGCGACGAACTGATCGATGAGAAACGAGACGTCGCCGGGCTGGTTCAGTACGCCGATGAACTGCGGGCCGCCTTCCGTGCCACCGCGCGTGATCGGGAAGTCCGGCGCGACGACGATGTAGCCGTGGCTGGCGAGGTGGCGCGTGTATTGTGCGGACTGCACTCGAGAGCTGGAAAAGCCGTGCGAGAACATGATGAGCGGGTACGGGCCGCCCTCAAGATCGATCGCGGCGTCACGCGTTTCGGGTTCTGCGAGCGACGGGTCGGCAGGGTACCAGACCTCGGTAACCAGTCTGCGGCCTTCTTGCGCCGGCAGGCCGCCGTGCGCCTCGGTGTCGCGCGACGTGTCGGACAGCTCCAGCGTTGTCACGCCGACACCGAACGGCCCGCGCTCGGTCTCCATCGCGAACGTCAGCGGGTTGTTCGCGTCGCCGCCACCGGACGAGCACGAGAGCGCTGCGGCCAGTCCGGCGAAGAGCACAGCGAGCAGGAGCAGCCGCGCGCGTTTCATACCGCCCAGAAGGTACACTAAACGCTGCCAACCCGCCACGAGCAGGTGCTATACTCCTGACCGCCATTCGATAGGAGGACGAAGGATGGAAGTGCCGCTCCTCGTCGGGGATTTCCTCCGTCGCGCCGCCAAGCTGTACCCCAATAAGACCGCCATCGTCGACGGCGACCGGCGCTACACCTATCGCGACTTTCAGGAGCGCGTCAATCGATTCGCCCACGCGCTGCTCGCGCTCGGCATCGCGCCCGGCGATCGCGTCTGTATCCTCAGCCCGAACTCGCACTTCTTCCTCGAGTCGTACTATGCGGTGCCGCAGATCGGCGCGATCCTTGTGCCGCTGAACTACCGCCTGATCGCTGCCGACCACGAGTACATCATCAACCACGCTGGTGTGAAGGCCGTCGTCGCCGATCACGAGTACACCCACGTTGTCGATGGGATCCGGCCGTCGCTGAGCACGGTCGAGCACTTCATCGTCGCGAGCGGCGAAGGCCCCGCGCCCGATGGCTGGGTCTCCTGGGAGGCGCTGACCGCGAACGAGCCATCGACGCCAACGCCGCCGGTCGAGCAGGACGAGAACGATACGGTATCGATCAACTACACGTCCGGCACAACGGCGCGGCCGAAGGGCGTGATGCTGACGCACCGCAACGCCTACATCAACGCTTACAACTTCATCGCGCACCTCGGCATCCGCCACAACGACGTTGAGCTGTGGACGCTGCCGATGTTCCACGCCAACGGCTGGGGCGGCCCCTTCGCGCTGACAGGCATGGGCGCGACGCACGTCGTGCTGCGCGCCGTCTCCGGCCCCGACATCTTCCGCCTGATCGAGCAGGAGGGCGTGACGTTTGCGTGCATGGCGCCCGCCGTGCTCGCCGCGATCCTCAACTACGCGGACAGAGACAAGCACAACATCACAACGAAGCCCCGCTTCACTATCGCGGGCGCGCCGCCGCCCGCCGCGTTCGTCGAGCGCCTCGAGCGCGAGCTGGGTTGGACGTTCATGCAGATCTACGGCCTGACCGAGACGTCGCCGATCCTCACCGTCTCGCTGCCCGATCACCACACGCAGGAGCGTGACTACGCGCGTCGCTCCCGCGCGGGCGTCGAGGCCATCGGCGTCGATATCCAGGTGCTCGATGACATCGGCAACCCCGTGCCGCAGGACGGCGTGTCTATCGGCGAGGTGTGCGCGCGCTCCAATGTTGTGCTGAAGGGCTACTGGGAGCAGCCCGCGGAGACGGACGCCGCCATCTACGACGGCTATTTCCATAGTGGCGATCTCGCGGTTTGGGACGAGTTTGGCAACATCCACATCGTCGACCGCAAGAAGGACGTGATCATCTCCGGCGGCGAAAACATCAGCTCCCCCGAAATCGAGGACGCGCTCTACAAACATCCGGCCGTGCTGGAATGCGCCGTCATCGGCGTGCCGAGCGAGCAGTGGGGCGAGACGCCGAAGGCGTTGATCGTCCTGCGCGAAGGCATGCCGGCGGCAGAAGACGAGCTGATCGCGTTTTGCCGCGAGCACCTCGCGCACTTCAAGTGCCCGACGTCCGTGGACTTCGTCGAGACGTTGCCGCGCACCGCGACGGGCAAGCTCCAGAAGTTCGTCCTGCGCGAGCAGTACTGGCAGGGCATCGACAGGCGTGTCGGGTAGGGGAACGTGCGCTCTCGCACTTCTCGTGCTCGCGCTGCTGCTCGGCGCGTGCTCGGCGGGCGGCGGCGAGGACAGCAGTAACGACAGCGCGATCGTCGCTGTCTTCTCCGATCCCGCCTTCGCCGGCCGCGCGCTCAGCGAAACACAGTCTCTCTTCGCGGCGAGCGGGACGACAGCGCAAGCGGCGCTCGATCCCGCGTCCGCCGACCTCGTCGTCGCCGCGACGGCCATGAACGACAAGCCGGCATCGTTTGTCACGCGCTATTGGGCAGTCGCTGTCGCCCTGCCGTACCAGGGCCGCGAGATCACGTTGGGCGTTCTCGAGCAGGCGCTCGCCGGTGGCCGCCGTGTCCTCGTGCCCGCCGATCCGCCGCCTCCCGTTCAGGCCTGGTTCCCCACCCTTCAGGTCGTCGTCGCCGAGCCCGTTGCGCTCGCCGACATACCCGCCGCGCTCGCGTCCGACACGTCCGCGCTCGCGCTGCTCCCGCTCGACGCCGTCGACGTGCGCGTGCGCACGCTCGCGGTCGATGGTGTGAGTCTCGTCTTCGGCGTCGGGGACCCCGTCGCGTATCCGCTCGTTGACCGCGCGTACGTGTCACGCAACGCTGGCGCGCGTGGCGGCTTGGCTGATCAGCTCGACGTGGTCGTGCCGCAGCTCGCCGCGCGCCTCGGCGTCGTTGCGCCGGACCCGATCGTCCTGCGCGCCACCGGCGATATCTTGCCTGTGCGCTGCGCTCTCGCGCGCATGGAAGCGCTGGGCGACCTGACGCACGCCTTCCTGCCGCTCGCACCCTGGCTTGCGGACGCGGACATCACGGCCGGTAGCCTGGACGCCTCGCTCTCCGACGCGAACGAGCCGTTCGGCTGCACTGAGACCTTCAGCTTGATGGCGCCCTCCGCCGCCGCTGACGGCCTCTCGCGTTCGGGCTTCGATGTGATCACCGTGGCGACGAACCACGTCAAGGACTGCGGTGTGAGTCCGTGCGGCGACCAGGCTTTCTTCGACACGCTGGAGAACCTGCGCTCGCGCGGCATTGCGCCCGTCGGCGGCGGCGCAGACCTCGCGGAGGCGCGCACACCCGCCATCCTCACGGTGAAGGGCGTGCGCTTCGCGTTCCTGGGCTACGACGAGATCGCAGCCTACTACCACGCCGAGCCCGGCGTGCCCGGTACGGCGCCGCTCAACGAGGGATATCTGCGCGAAGACATCGCTGCCGCGGCGGCGCAGGCCGACGTCGTGGTTGTCATGCCACAGTGGGGTATCGAGTACCAGACGGAGCCTACGGACGGGCAGCGGCAACTCGCCGCCGCCGCGGCCGAGGCCGGCGCCGGCCTCGTGATCGGCAATCACCCGCACTGGGTGGAGGCGGCCGAGGTTATCGATGGCGTCTTCGTCGCGTACGCGCTGGGGAACTTCGTCTTCGATCAGGACTGGTCGTTGGAGACGCAGCAAGGAGCGGTGCTGCAAGCGTCGTTCTTCGGCGCGCAGCTCAAGGGCATCGAGTACTATCCGGTGCACATCTACGACGAGCACCAGCCGCGCTTCGCCGATCCGGAGGAAGCGCAACAGATCCTGGACCGCATCTGGAACGCAAGCGCGACGTTGGAGTAGTTACGGTGCCGCGGTGGGCGTCGAGGCGGCGTTACTGAGCGCCTGCGCGATGCGCGCCTCGATCTTGTCGAGGAGCGAAGGCGAGTTGTCGATCGTCGTGTGGACGGCGGGGAGGATCTTCCCACCCTGCTCGCCCCCTTCCGGCGCCACTTCGCCCGACACATCGACGTTTTCGAAGTTCGTCTGCTCGAACGGAACGCCGTGGTACTGCTCGTTCGCCGGGAGGTAGTAGTTCACCGTCGTGGACTGTTGCGGCAGCGACGTTGCATCGCCGGAGTAAAGATCGGCGACCCGATCGATGAGGATGTTGAGCGTGATCCGGTCCGCGAGGCCCGCCGCCTCGAGGCGCGATGCGACCGCCGTTACGTGCGTACCGCCGTGGCTGTGCCCGAGTAAGACGAGGCGCATGCACGGGACGCGGTTCAGCTCCTCAGTCAGGTAGGCTGTCGACCAGTCCTCGGAGGCCGGCTGGCCGTTGTCCTGTCCGTTCAGGCCCGGCGCGACCGACAAGATCTGATGCGGCAACCCCGCAGCGTCGAACTGCTTGCCGATTTCGTACATCATCCAACGCACGCCGGCAGCGTTCGTCGGATTCTTCAGATCGACGGCGCCGCCGCCCACGCCGTACAGCAGCACTTCCGTCTGGCCCGGAGAGCAGTCGATCACCGGCGCCTCCGTCACGAGCCAGTCGGGCGTGTCGCCACGGTTGCAGTTCGCGGGCTTGCCCTGCGCCACGGTCATCTCGACCGCGCTCACGATGTTCGTTTCAGCCTCGTCGACCTTCCCGTCGCCAGTGAAGTCGGGCAGCTTGCTCGTATCCGCGTCGCCGGCATTGACCTTGCCGTCGTCGTTCACGTCGAAGCAGGCGATCTGCATCAGCTCGCCGTTACTCGTCAGCCGCTTGACTGCGCGGAGCTGGGACGGGGTCTCGCTGCACGCCAGCGACGCGACGGCGAGCAAGCCAGCGGCCGTGACGGCTAGTAGAAAACCGATCGAGGGTAGCCGATGTTCCATGGCTTGTACTCATGGTAGCCAGGGCGGTGAGCCTGCGCCAGGGCGGGCATCGCAGAAGTAGTACAGGACGGCCCGTTTAGATCGCGCTAGCGAGTTGCCAGGCCGGTCGTGCCGGGGTCTGAGTCCTCCAGCGGCGTTGTGAACGACAGGCCGGCGTTGCTGAGATCGCCGAGCAAGTCGTCGCCGGCAGGCCGCGTGCCTGTGCGCGCCCACGAGACAAGATCGTCGAAGCCCTGCGAGAGCTCGTCTTGCGAGAAGACGCAGTGGCCGGCGTGCCGCATCGCTCGCTGTACCAACAGGTCGCCCCGGTCCGCCGCCTCCACGGTGCGCCGGTACGACTGCTCCATGCTGATCGGCACGAAGAGGTCGCCGGTGCCGTGCAACGTGAGGAACGGGGAGCTGATCTTGCCCGTGAGCGGCGCGAACTCCGGATAGCGCACCGCGTCGCGATACTCCTCCGCCGCGGCGATACGCACGACGCTCTTGTTCAGTACGTCCGCCGTCACGCCGTAGCCCGGATCGATGGCGTAGACGGTGTCGGTGTTCTGCACGACGACGTTGGCGGCGCTTGGATTGGCGATGGCTTCACTGAGCACGCCAAAGTTGGCTCCGTAGCTCGCCGCGAACCCTTCCCAGAAAAACGGGCGCGGCCCGCCTGTGAGCTGGTGGATCGCGGCTGCGAACGCGCGGCCGTCGTCCGTGAGTGCGTCGATCGGGCCGAGTCGCGGCAGCACCTGCCCGTCGACGGCGGCGACGAACGCCGCACCGTCCGTAGACTTGTCCCGCAGATCGACGCCGCTAAAGTAGCCGGCCAGGACCGTCCAGTCTAGGAAGTAGTCGAGGATCTCGCTGCCGGCGACGGCGCCGCAGGTGCTCAGCGCGCCGTCGTACGCGGTCGGGTACTGCTCGAGCATGAGCGCGACGATGTGGCCGCCCATCGATTCGCCATACAGATAGCTGCGCGCCGGCGCGCCCACCTCACGCTTGAAGATGTTCCGCAGCGCGTACGTGTCGCGCGAGGCAACGCCGGGCTCGTAGCCGTTCATCGTGTAGCTCGATGCCGCCCACGCGAAGCCGTTGTCGATCAGGTGCTTGCGGAGTGGCGGCGGATCGACGGTGAGCGCGGGCGCGTGCAGCCGGTAGCCGTGCTCGTAGTAGACGACCTCGCCGTTCCAATCGTCCGGCACTTCGATGTTGTAGATGCCGCCTGCGTACTCGCCGTGGATCGCGCGGGCGCCGGGCAGCGCGTCGAACGATGGGTCGCCGTTCGTGTACGTGAACTCTTGCGGCGTGATGTTCGGCGCGAGCGGCGTCGTTGGCGCGATCGTAGGCGTGGACGTCGCTGCCGGCGACGGCAAGGTGGCCTGAGAGGTCATGCACCCCGCTGCCAGGACGGCCAGCAGGGTGAGGAGAGCCACAAGGTGTTTCATCGAAGAGGGACAGCGCGCTCCACGGCTAGGCTTGCTTTCAGTGTAGCCTAACATACGGAGGCGACACACATAGCGATCGGGCTTTTCTCTTACCGATCTACCACGCCCGGGTTGTCCTGGAACTCGCCGGCCCGTTGATTCGTCCTACCAGTAGCCGTCCGCTATGATGACAGTACCTATGAGCGAGCACGCAGACCCGCCTGCGGGCGAGCCTACACAACGCACGATCGGCTTCGGCGACCTCCTCCGTGGCGTCAATCTCCGCGACTTCTTCGACATGGTGAAAGGGGAGTTCGCGCTCGTCTTGACATCGGCGCGCCTCGCCGTTCACGCAAAGCCCATTCTGATGCCCCTCGCCGTCGTGCTCGTCGTCCTGCGGCTCTTCCTGCTCGTCGGTGTCATCGTTGTGCTGGGCGGCGCGATCACCATGATCATGATGCTACGCGGGCTCACGCGCTTTCATCGAAAAGACGAAGAGCCCTCATGAGCCGCGGCAGCCGGAGAACGAACCGCGCGCGTCGCACGCCTAAGCGCCTCGATAGCCAGGGGCTTCAGCTTCCCTGGGTCCCGATCGCTATCGTTGCCGGTGTGGCCGCGGTGATCGGCATCATCGTGTTCGTTGTGCTGCAGAGCGGCTCATCAAAGGACACGAACGCCGCGGTCAAGGCGGAGGCGGACACCAGCACCGCGATCCCGGGCCAGTGGGTCGATCTTCCCGCGATCTACAGCGGGCCGTATCCTGCGACAGGCGGGCACGTCAGCACGCAGGTCGATTACTCCGCGCAAGGAGTCGACCCGCCGGTAGGCGGCCCGCACTGGAGCGGCTCCTGCGGAGAAGACCCGACAACGGCGCCCGCGTTCTGCGGGCCGGCGCCGAAGGGCATCTATCGCGAACCCTGGGAGCCCGAGACGCTGGTACACAACATGGAGCACGGCTTTGCGGTGGTCTGGTACAACACGGACGACACGGCGATCAGGGACCAGCTCGAAGCGCTTGTAGGGGCAGCTCTTGACGATAAGCTCCTTGTCATGGCGCCGTATCCGGAGATGGAACCAAACACCATCGCGCTCACGTCGTGGTCGCGCATCGACAAGTTCCCGACGAGCGACTTCACGCCCGACCGCGTCACCAACTTCATCGACGTGAACGAACGGCGCTTCAACCCCGAGCACTTCTAGCCCGCCGGCAAGGCCCCACGATCGTTAGCGCACGAGCGTGACGCGCTTGAAGCGCTCGTAGTAGCGGCCGTCTTCGTCCTTCCAGCGCTGGCGGACGAACTTGAGGAACTCATCGCTTCCTTCGCCGAACTGGCTGACGTGGCGCAGTAGGGCCTCGATCTTCGTCTCGACGATGTCGGTGATGTCGACAGAGAAGGTGGGGTTGTCGTTGCCCCACATGTAGATCTCCTTCACCTTGTGGGGCTCCAGCCCTTCCTCGATCTGCTCCGGGAAGTTCCAGCGATCGCGCGCGGATGGGTAGACCGCGTCGACGGTGACGAGGCCTGTTGTGCGGTGGTCGGAGTGGTTGACGAAGCTGCCACGATGGAAGAGCTGCTGCGGCTCGTGCGTGAAGACGGCGTACGGGCGGATCGTGCGGATCATGCGGACGACGTCGCCCAGCAGCCGCCGGTTGTGCGTCAGCTCGCCGTCGAGGTGGCCCTCGAGAAACAGCACGTCCTTCACGCCCAGGACGTTGGCAGCGTCCTTCTGCTCCTTGCGCCGCATCTGCACGAGCCGCTCCGGCGTGATCGACGCGTCGTCCGTGCCCTTCGACCCGTCGGTGCAGACGAGGTAGTAGAACTCCCAGCCCTCTTTCGACCACAGGTGCGCCGTGCCCGCCGCGCCGAAGTCGGCGTCGTCCGGGTGCGCCGCGATGACCATCGCGACTTTCGGCTGATCGCCGGTGTTTGGCGGGCCTTCGGGAACAGGGGCGGAGGAAGCGTCTTCCAGGTTCGCTGACGTCACGTAGCACCTCGCGTTGATGGGATGTGCTCGCATTCTAGCACGCGCGGGGACGTGGAAAGACGCTCCGGCTTGTGGCTACTCCAGTATGCGTCGCTGGCGCCCGTGAAGCGCGCGGTCGCGCCGCTGCCTGCGTTGCTGCGCGAAGTAGAACGCTACGCCGCTCGCTGTGACGCCCAGCGCGATCACACCGCCGACCACGCCGAGCAGCAGTCCGGACTGTCCGAGGCCACCGAAACGGCCGTCGTACGAGTTCCCAGCGGGCGCCGGCTCATCGCCGGGCTCCGCTGTGAAGCGAACGACGGGTAGGTTGAGTACGGTATCAGTCTCTGTCACGTCATACCCCGAAGCGACGATGTCGTCCTCCGACCGGATCGAGTCGGCCGTATACTCCTCCGGCACCGTGACGAGATGGATGCGACGGAACGCGGTGTACTGCGCGTCGTTCGGCGTAGAATCGAAGATGTTGTGCTGGCCCGGCACGAGCCGCGGGAAGCCGTTGTCACCGAATCCGTACATGAGCATCCACACCGGAGCGATCGTGTTCGGGTTCGGCCCAAAGTCGAAGTACGTGACGCGCTCGCCGTCCTCCCAGCCGGGGTTGAGCCGCTCGCCGCCCTGCGAGATCGTCGTCGCCGGAACAACAGGGCAGTTCACGAGCCGCCCCGTACGCTCGACGGGATAGCCGGCGTCCTGGATTTCCTGCGCCGACCGTACGGCGTTCGGCTCGTAGTCGCGCGGCACCGTGACGAAGGTCACGTCCCAGAGGTCTGTGTAGTTAAGATCGCCCGGCCGCGCATCGATGATGTTCTGCTGGCCCGGTACCGCCTCCGGCGCGCCGGTCTCGTCCTTGCCGTAGATGAACATCCAGACCGGAACGCTGAGCACCTCGTCGCGCGAGACGAGCGTTGAGTTCGCGCCGAAGTCGTAATACTGCAGCGCCTCGCCGTTGTACCAGCCCGAGATCCACGGCTTCAGGTCGCTCGATTGTGCGCGGGCAGCGTCAAACGAGATGCCGAGTGTCGCCAGACACGCCAACGCGGCAAGCGCCCAAAGGGACTTCTTCATAGAGGAGTGTTCGTCTGGGAGGGAGGCGTTCTAGATAGGGGCGGCCCGAAGAGTGACCGACTCTAAGGGAACTCCCTAGTTCGTTTTGCCCGCCAGTAGCTCGCGCGCCAGGGCCAGCCCGGCATCGAGGCCGCTCGCGTCGCGCCCGCCCGCCGTCGCTACGTCGGGACGGCCGCCGCCTCCGGCGCCCATCTGCTTGCCGATCTGCTGCGCCAGCTTCCCGGCGTGCAGGCCCGCTTCGATGCGGTCCGGCGTCAGCATAACGATCACGCTTGGCTTGTCATCGAACACGGTTCCCAGCACGATAGCCGCCGACTTCACGCGGCGGCGCAGCTCGTCCCCGAAGTCGCGCAGCGACTCCGCATCCGCCGCGTCGACGCGATCGATGATCACCAGTGCGCCGTTCCGCTGCTCGGCGCGCGCGATGACTTCCTGCGGGTCCGGCAGGTTCGATGGCGCAGCGGCCTTCGGCGCCTCCCTGGCGCGCTCCTGCAGCGCGCGCAGCCGCTCCGGCAGCTCCGCGACCGGAACGTTGTACTCGTGTGACAGCTCATCGATGACCTTGCGCCGCTCGTCGAACCACGCGTACGCCCGCTCACCCGTGAGCGCCTCGACGCGCCGCACGCCGGCGCCAACGCTGCGCTGCTCCACGATGACGAACGCGCCGACCTGGCCGGTGTGGTGGCAGTGCGTGCCGCCGCAGAGCTCGCGGCTGAAGACGTCGCCGTTGCTTACGCTCACCACGCGCGCTTCTTCGCCGTACTTCTCGTCGAACATCGCGTCGGCGTTCGTCGCGAGCGCCTCCTGCAGCGGCATCACTTCGATGCGCACGCTGCGGTCGAGCAGCACCTGCTCGCGCACGATGCGCTCCGTCTGGTGCAGCTCGTCTTCCGTGAGCGGCTTGTTGTGAAAGAAATCGAATCGCAACCGGTCCGGCGCGACGAGCGAGCCCGCTTGCTTCGCCTGCGGCCCCAGCACGACGCGCAGCGCCTTGTGCAGCAGGTGCGTGGCGGTGTGGTTGCGCATCGTGTTCTGCCGCGCGACAGGGTCGACCTCCGCGCGGACCGTCTCGCCCTCTGCGATGCGCCCGCGCTCGACGCGGCCGTGGTGCACGAACACGCCGTGGCCGACGCGCCGCACGTTCTCGATGGCGACGTCGCCGTTCGCGCCGGCGATGTGTCCCGAATCGCCGACCTGGCCGCCGCCCTCCGCGTAGAACGGCGACGCATCGAGCACGACCTGGACCTCGTCGCCCTCGCGGGCCTCGCTCGCGCGGCCGCTCGACGTGAACAGCGCGACGACCGTCGCGCCGGCGTCCAGCGCGTCGTAGCCGACGAAGCGCGTCGCATCGAGGCCGCGCGCGGCGGCGAGCAGCGCCTCGTCCTGGCCGCGCTCCTGTCCGAGCGCCGCGCGTCCGCGTTCGCGCTGCTCTTCCAGCGCGCGCTCGAAGCCCTCTTCGTCGAGGCGCCAGCCGCGCGCTTCGAGCGCCTTGCGCGTCAGATCGATCGGGAAGCCGAACGTATCGTAGAGCTTGAAGGCGTCTTCTCCCCTTAAGACGCCGGATGGTGCGGGCTTGATCTCCATTGGAATAGTGAGAGGTATGGACATGCCTGAAATCATCTGTTCAAGCCGCGTCAGGCCGCTCTCGAGCGTCTGGAGGAAGCGCTCCTCTTCGTCCGCGACGGCGTCCATGATGCGGGACTCCGATTCGCGGACGATAGGGTAGGCGTCGCCCATAATCTCGATCACCGTGTCGCAGATCGTGGTGAGGAATGGCTTTGTCAGCCCAAGCAGCCGCCCCTGGTACGATGCGCGTCGCAAAATCCGGCGCAGCACGTAGCCGCGCCCTTCGTTCGAAGGCAGGACGCCGTCCGCGATCAGGAACGTCATCGCCCGCGAGTGGTCCGCGATCGCCCGGTACGCCGGACGCCGCTCGAGCGTGATCTCGCGATCGCCCGTGAGTTGCTGGACACGCTCGATCAGCGGCACGAAGAGGTCGTTCTCGTAGTTCGAGTCGGCGCCCTGCAGCAGCGACGTCAGCCGGTCGAGCCCCATGCCGGTATCGATGCCCTTCTGCGCGAGCGGCGTGAGCGTGCCGTCCGCGGAGCGGTCGTACTGCATGAAGACCAGGTTCCAAAACTCCCACCAGCGCTCGCAGTCGCAGGTGATGGGGCAATCGCTGCCGTCTTTGAGGCACTTGCCGGTGCGGTCGTAGAAGATCTCGGAGTCCGGGCCACAGGGACCCGTGTCGCCCATGCTCCAGAAGTTGTCTTCCGCGCCCAGGCGCACGATTTTCGACGGCGGGAAGCCCGCGATCTTCTGCCAGAGCTCTGCCGCCTCGTCGTCGTCTTCGAAGATCGTCGGGTGAAGCACCTTCGGATCCATGGCAAGCTCCTTCGTCAGGAACTCCCAGGCGAACTCGATCGCCTCTTCCTTGAAGTAGTCCCCGAACGAGAAGTTGCCCAACATCTCGAAGAAGGTCTGATGCCGCCGTGAGTACCCGACCTCCTCGAGGTCGTTATGCTTGCCGCTCACACGCAGGCAGCGCTGGCACGATGCCGCGCGCGTGTAGGAACGCTGCTCCTTCCCGAGGAAGAGGTCCTTGAACGGCACCATCCCGGCGTTCACGAACATGAGCGTCGGATCGCCGGCCGGGATGAGCGACGAGCTGGGCACGACCGTGTGGCCGCGCTCCTCGAAGTACGAGAGGAACTTCTTGCGTATCTCTGCGCTCTTCATTACGAGAGGATTATAACGTCCCTTCCTGTAGGTGCGACCGGCATTGTGGCCCAGCCATCCCCTTCCGCCTCGCGAAGGGATGTCCTGCGTCCCGCCCACCCGCCCCAGCTACGTCTTCCTTCGAGGGGGCTGTGCCCCCTCGAACTCCCCCTAAGTATTCTATGCAGTGTCTGCGTGGGGACCAGGCGCCCTGCAGGAAAACAGGGGAAGCGTGGCCGCTGATCGCTGATAGCTGACCGCTGACAGCTATTCAGGCCGCGTCAGCGGGAACGCGACGACGTCCCGGATGGTGGGCCGGTCGGTCAGGTACATGAACCAGCGCTCGATGCCGACGCCGAAGCCTGCCGTGGGCGGCATGCCGTACTCGAGTGCCTCGAGGAACTCCTCGTCGAGCATCTGCGCCTCGCGGTCGCCCGCTGCGCGCAGGAGCTGCTGCTCCTCGAACCGCGCGCGCTGATCGAGCGGGTCGTTCAGCTCCGCGAAGCCGTTCCCTACCTCCGAGCCGCACATCAGCACCTGGAGGCGCTGCACACGCGTCGGGTCGTCCGGGTCGCGCTTCGCGAGCGGCGAGACGTCGACGGGGTGGTTGACCAAAAACTGCGGCCGTACCAGCTTCGGCCGCACGACGCGCTTGTAGACGAGATCGATCAGCCGCCCGCGCCCCAGGCCGGCCACGGCGTCGTCGATGCCGAGCTGCTTGGCGCGCGCGAGCAGCGCGTCCGTGGTCACCTCGTGTAGATCGATCTCCGCGTGCTCGCGGAACAGCTCGAGGTAGTCCGACTCGGGCCACGGCGGCGTGAAGTCCAGCTCGTGCCCCTGGTAGGAGAGCTTCAGCGTCCCGAACGTCTGCTCGATCACCGTCGTGTAGAAGCGCTGCACCCATGCCTTGAGATCGCTCAGGTCGGCATAGGCCTGATAGCACTCCAGCAGGTCGAACTCCTGCAGGTACTCGCGCCCGAGGCCTTCGTTGCGGAACACGCGTCCGATCTCGTAGACGCGCTCGAAGCCGCCGACGATCAGCCGTTTGTGCGCCAGCTCGAGCGAGATGCGCAGGTAGAAATCGTGATCGAGCGCGTTGTGGTGCGTGACGAACGGCTCGGCTTCCGCGCCGCCCGGCACGTGTTCGAGCACGGGCGTCGACACCTCGATGAAGCGGTCGGCGTCCATGAACGTGCGGATGTTGTGGACGAACGCCGACCGCCGCTCGAGGAGCTTGATCTCGTCCGGATCGCTGATGAACGCCAGGTGCCGCTTGCGAACGCGGATCTCCGGGTCCGTCAGGCCATGAAACTTTTCGGGCAGCGGCCGCAGCGCCTTCGTCAGCACCGATAGCTCGCGCACCTCGATCGTTAGCTCGCCCGTCTTTGTCGTGAAGAGCGGCCCCTCGACGCCGATGAAGTCTCCGAGATCTAGCAGCTTCGCTTCTTCGTAGCGCTGCTCGCCCAGCACGTCGCGCCGCAACTGGATCTGGATCGTGCCCGACACGTCGCGCACCTGCGCGAACGCCGACCCGCCATGCCGCCGCCAGAGGACGAGGCGGCCCGCGACGCGCGCCTTCGCGCCGCCTTCGCGCTCGCGTACGTCCGCAATGCGCTCTCGATTAGGGAAGCTGGCCGGGTAGGGGTCGATGCCCAGCGCGCGCAGCCGCTCCAGCTTCTCGATGCGCGCGGCGCGCACCTCGGCCAGCCGAGACGTGTGCTGCTGTTCCGGGCCTTGGTCTGACATCAGCGCCATGGTAGCGCGACGGAGAACCTAGAACCTAGAACCGGAAGCCAAGACTACCAGGGCTTTGCTGCTTCTACGCGGCATGTGCCGGCCTCCATAGCTCAAGCGCCTCCATGGCGACAACGCCGAGCAAGAAGAGGCCGCCGCCTACGATCAGGGCGTCGATGTCCAGGTTGGCCATCATGAACGCGATGGCGCCAAGCGCCACGACCGGCAGGAGCGGCATCCGGCCGATGTTGAGCGGCGCGCGGAACGGCCGCTCGAGTTCAGGCGCGCGAAAGCGCAGCACGATGAGTGAGACCGCTACGGCGCCGAAGCCGATGAATACGGCGAAGTTCGTCGCGCCGGCCACGAGCTCGAGGTCGCCCGAGAGCGCAAAGCCCATCGAGACGACCAGCGACAGCACGATGGCGCGCACCGGCGTGTGCATGCGCGGGTGGACCCACGCTAGGAAGCGCGGCAGGCTGCCCGTGTCCGCCATCCCGTAGATCAGCCGCGACGCCGCGACCAGCAGTAGGAGAACCGTGTTCGCGGTCGAAAACAGCGCGACGACCGCGAGGTAGTCCGACGCGCGGCCGCCCAGCACCTCCTCCGTCACGGCGGCCAGCGGCGCATCGGAGTCGCTCAACGCTTCCCAACCCAGCACGCTCACGGCCGAGACGGCGACGAGGAGGTACAGCGCCGTCGTCACGACGATCGCGAGCAGCAGCGCCCGCGGGACCGTTCGCGGCGCGTCGCGCGTCTCTTCCGCCAGCGTCGCGATCTGCTCGAAGCCGATGAACGCGAACATCACCAGCGCCGCGCCGGAGAAGATCCCAAACGCGCCGCCTTTGGCGGCCAGCAAGTCGACGTCGCCGAAGTGCGGCACGCCGATGGCGATCACGAACACGAGCCCGGCCGCCTCGATCAGCGTAAGGGCGATCGCGGTCCAGACAGTCTCGCGGATGCCCACCCACGCGATCAGCGTCGCGACGATCAGCACGCCGACGGCGATCGGGCGGATGCCGACGTCCCAGAACTCCTGCAAGTAGCTCGCGAAGCCGATCGCCACCGCGGCCGCCGCAACGAGGTTCCCGATCACGATCAGCCACCCCACCACGAACGCCGACCGCGCGCCGAGCGCCTGCCGCGTGTACTCGTAGTCGGCGCCCGCGCGCGGAAACGCGGACGCGAGCTCGGCGTAGCAGAGCCCGATCGCCGCGGCGGCGAGCGCAGCGAAGAGGAACGAGACCCACAGCGTGTCGCCGGCTTTGCCCGCCACGTCGCCGACGAGGACGTAGATCCCGGCGCCGAGAATAATGCCGACGCCGCTCAGCGTCGTCTCTACGAGGCCGAGCCGCGGCCGGAGTCGCGCGGGTTCATCTACCAAATCGAGCGCATTCTACTCTAGAACGGCTCCACGCCCGAGCCCGCGTTCCTTGTTGCGGCTGGCTTCTTCCGTGTACAATCGCTTCGCCTTATTCCACGCGTTACCGAGGGCCGGGCGTCGCCTGGCGGAAAGGACCTCCATCATGGCCATCGTACTGATCACCGGATGCGCCAGCGGCTTCGGCAAGCTGGCCGCGCTCCACTTCGCGAACCAGGGCGACACGGTCTTCGCCACCATGCGCGACACCTCGCGCGGCGCCGACCTCGCCCGCGAGGCGGAAGGCCTCCCGATCGAGATCCTCCAGATCGACGTCAACGACGACGCCTCCGTCGCGAGCGGCGTGCAGCAGGTCATCGCTAAGGCAGGGCGGATCGATGTGCTCGTGAATAACGCGGGCATTGGCCACCGAGGGCCCATTGAGGAGACCGACGATGCTGAGGCAAAGGAAGTCTTCGAGACAAACTTCTTCGGCGCGCTGCGCATGACCCGCGCCGTCGTTCCGCAGATGCGCCAGCAGGGGGGCGGGCGTATCATCAACGTCTCGTCGCTCGCCGCCGTCGTGACGCCGCCGTTTGACGGCATCTATTCCGCAAGCAAGAAGGCGCTGGAGGCCGCCAGCGAGGCGCTCTATTACGAAGCCAGCCCCTTCGGGATCAAGGTCTCCTGCGTCGAGCCGGGCGGGTTTCAAACCAACATCGAGAACACGCGACGGGTCTCGCGGCGCTTCACCGAAGGCTCGCCCTACCTCGAACGCTCGCAGCGCTTCGAGGAGTCGCTAACGCGGCTGCCCGCTGCTGCCGCTCGTGGCGACGCGCAGCAAGTCGCCGATCTCATCTACAACGTTGCGCAGGAGGAGAAGCCCAAGCTGCGTTATCTCGTCGGGCAGGACGCCGAGATGATCGGTGGCCTGCGCCACCAGCTCGACGACGAGCAGTTCGAACAGACGATGCGCCAGGCGCTGGACTTCTGGGACTGACTCTGGTAGAAGACATAAACGATCCTACGGCGAGGAAGGGAGCCATGACCGACACAGAGAAGATCAGCCGCACGTATCCTCGAGACGTCATGCTCTCCAAAGGGCCCGTGACGTTCCGTCTCATGACGGCCAGCGACCGGGACGCCGTCCTTGCGTTCGCGCGCAGCCTCCCGCACGACGACCTGCTCTTCCTCCGTCTGAACATCACGACGCCGGACGGTCTCGACGAGTGGGTCGCCAACATCGAGGGTGGTCGCACGATCACCGTCCTCGCCGAAACAGGCGGGCAGGTCGTCGGCTACGCCAGCATCCACCACAACGACGCGATGTGGAACCGCCACGTGGGCGAGATCCGCGTCAACGTCGGCGCGGAATACCGCCGGCTAGGTCTCGGCCGCCGCCTAACCGATGAGGTATTCTCCATCGCGCGCGACATCGGCCTGCGCAAGATCACGGCGCAGATGACGCCCGACCAGACCGGCGCGCGTGTCACCTTCGAGCGCCTGGGCTTCCGCCCGGAGGCGCTGCTCGCCGACTACGTTGTCGATAGGGAAGGTAGGACCCGCGACTTGCTGATCATGTCGCACGATGTCGCGGGCTTTAGCGACGTCGTGCACGCTGGCGTCGTATCGCGCTCCGCCTAGCTCGCCGGACCTGTCGTTCCCGCCCGCGCCGTCTCCGGCGCCTTCGTTCCGCCGTGCCCGTTGATCGAGGGCAGCTCGGACGGACGCACGCCCGCCGCGGCACGTAGCTCCAAGAACGAATCGTCCACGTTGCCTCGCAGCGTCTCCAGGTCCGGTATCGCGTGCGGGTCGGCCATCAGTCCGAAGAAGAGCTTCTGGTTGTAACTGGTCACGCCGACGCCGAGGCCCATGTTCAGGCTCAGCGGCACGAACGGGTAGTGGGCCAGCAGCAAGTGTCCCACGCTGTAGAGCGGGATCATTGGGCCTGGGACGTTGGTGCAGATCAGGTTCACCATGTTGTTGGAAGCGATGCCCATCGCCTGGATTGGCACGGGCACCAGCGTTGCGAACCGCGAGAGCAGCTCAAAAGCGCTCGCCTGGTTTTCGGTTTTCAGGTAGTTGACCTGGTCTTTGATCAAGCGCAGCCGCGTCGCGGCGTCCGGCTCGCCCAGCGGCAGCGTCGGCATCATCGCCGAGATTCGATTGCCCAGCGCGCCCTTCTCGTCTTCGAGGCGCACGTTCACGGGCACGCCTACGCGTAGCTCTACGCCCTCGACGCTGTGCCCGTGCGACAGAAAGTAGCGCCGCAACGCTCCCGTGAGTACCGCGAGCACCACGTCGTTGACCGTGCCGCCCAGCGAGCTGCGGATCTCGCGGATCTCCGGGAACGATACTTCCGTCACGGCGACGCGCCGGTCCTTGCAGAGCGGCATTGAGAACGGGGTCTGCGGCGCGGGACGGAACGCCCACGGAGACGACGTGCGGAACGCGCGCACGGTCTCCTGCGCTTGACGCCAGCGCGTCATCGGATCGACGGCGGTCTGCAGCAGCTCGCGCCAGAAGTCCATCTGCTGCTGCATGTTGTCCCAGACCGCGTCGTTCAACATCGTTGATGAGCTGGGAAGCGGTGCTGGTTCCCAGGGCGTCGGCTCCGGTGGCGGCGCGGGCTCCGGTGTAATGTCGACGACTGCTAGCAGCAGCTCGATGCCCGAGACGCCATCGACCATGCAGTGGTGTACTTTCGACAGGATCGCGGAGTTACCGTCCTCGATGCCATGGATGATGTACATCTCCCACAGCGGCTTCGATCGATCGAGCGGCTCCGAAAAGATCTTCGTCGAAAGCTCAAGGAGCTGCTCTGTCGTGGCGGGCGCCGGCAGCTGGACTTCGAAGATGTGATTACGAACGTTGAAGTTCGGATCGTCTTCCCAGGTTGGGTGGGCGAGATTGAACGGCGGAAAGACAGCCCGCTGCCGGTAGCGCGGGATGAGGGGCATTCGTGAATCGATGTGTGAAAGGAACCGGTCGAACGGGATCCGTCCCTCGTACACACCTAGCGAACCGATATGGAGCGGGGCGTGCGGCCTCTCTAGATAGAGGAAGGCCGCGTCTGTGGCGCTCATTCGGCGCGTTAGCTTCCCTGGCATGGCAGCGTAGCCTCTTGCTCGCCTCGTAGGCCGAAATGGTCTACACACTGTACTGCGTATGGTATTGTTACGTCCAGCAGGCGGGGGCTCTCGTGCCTCGCTCGCCATTTGACTGGTGTGTTATATTCCAGTAACGGACTCGTTGACGTAGGAGGGGGAGTGTCCGTCTCTTGAGCGTTGCGCAAAGCGGTCCCACTATGCTCCAGCCGGCCTCGGTGCCTCTTTGGCGCGAGGCGCTCTTCGGAGTCGACTGGCTGGCCCTCCGGGTATCGCCGGTCTACTACGGACTTGGGGTCCCCAGAGGCCACGGCGAGCCGGTTGTTGTCATACCAGGCTTCCTGGGGTCCGACAACTACCTCTTCGAGCTCTACTACTGGCTTCGCCGCATCGGCTACCAGCCGTACTACTCTCGAATCGGCCGCAACTCCGAATGCCCCGACGTGCTCCTTCAGCGTCTCTTCGAAACGATGGACCAGGCGCATGAGGAGACCGGGCAGAAACTCCACCTCGTTGGGCACAGCCTCGGGGGCCTCCTGGCCCGGAGCGCTGGCGTCCTGCGTCCGGAGCAGGTCGATCAGGTGATCTGCCTGGCGTCGCCGTTCCGAGACATTCGGGTCCATCCGATGATCCTCGCCGCGGCAGGCTTCGTGCGGCAGCGTATTCGGAGTCAGAAGAAGAACGGGAAGGCCCGAAACCCGGACTGCTACACCGGCGCCTGCACCTGCGAGTTTGCCAACGCTGTCCGTATGGATCTGCCGCCTAGCGTCGACCACGCGGCTATCTATACGACGACGGATGGAGTGGTGGATTGGCGAAGCTGCATCGAGGACGACGAAGAGCTGAACACAAGGGTTTCCGGCACGCACGCCGGGCTCGCCTTCAACCCCCAGGCGTATCGCCGCATTGCCGACCTGCTGGCTACGAATGTCCAGCAGCAGCGCCGCAAGGCCAAGAGCTCCGCGTAGGTCCCCACGGAGATACGCACACTGGCGGCCGGCTTGCCCTCGGCCGCTTTTTTTCGCGCTGCGGCTTCGGTTGACTAGAGTCCGGAGCTTGTGGGTGGCGAGGCGGGCTCTGGCGTCCGGGCCTTGCGCCCGTTGCCGTCGGTTATCGATTGGACTGCTTCGCCGGCGCGGCTGAACATCCCGCGCGCCAACTCGACGGTCGCCTCGTTCACCTTGCGGTTTGCCGTCACCATACGCTAGACGACCTCGCGCGTTTCCTTTTGCGCTTCGCCCATCTCCGTGAACATCAGGCGTGTGCCATCGAGCGCCCGGCCTTGCGCCTTCGTTGTGGATTCGACCACAGAGGCGAACAGGCCGCTGAAGTCGAACGGCGCCGACGCCCATTTCTTAATGAACTCGACGGTCTCGCGCTGGCTTTCTTGCGCCTGCTCGATGACGGCGGCGGAGAAGCGATGGCCGCGGTCGTTGGATGCGCGGACGGCGTCGATGAACGCATCGGAGCTCTCGTTCAACGCCTCGAAGATCTTCTGTGCGGCGTCGTTGCCGGCCATAGTAGGTACCCTCCTTGGTGGCTCCCGAGAGCGTAGCCTGTAGTAGCCATGATGAGTGGCTTATCGCGTTAGGTCAAGGCTTTCCGTAAAGTAAGCGTAAATCTTTACGCGTTCTAACAATCTTGCATGCGGACCTGCCTTGCAAACCTGGGCAAAAAATGTCAAAATGACCTCCCCAAGCGGCGCCACGCCGCGCTTGGCCGCATCCGCTTGGCACGCAAAACGAGGTGATCTTATGTCCGAGCAGCCCAGCCAAGGGCCCGATGTCATGCAGTTGTGGCGCGACTGGCTCACCCAGACCGAGCGCCAGTTCAACTCCTTTACCAACGACACGATGGGCTCGGAAGCCACCGCTCGAACGATGGCCGGATTTATGGAGCTGTACGTCTCGTCTCAGCGCCTGATGGCCGAGTTCATGCAGCGCTACCTCACCTTCATGAACATGCCTAGCCGCGCGGAGCTCGTCTCTTTGGGCGAAACGTTGCGTGACATCCAGGAGCGCCTCGCACGTATCGAGCAGACGCTCCAGATCGCGGCCGATCACGTCGACGGGCAGCCTGCTGAGGCCCCTGTTGAGGAGCCGAGCCGGAATCGACAGCCGCCGGCCTACTCCGCGCCTGAGGAAGGCGTCGCCGCCGGGGCGATTCCTGAGGAACTCCGGCGGTAGCAGCCTGCCGGGCCTGCGAAAGCGGGCCCGACCTGTCTCCCAGCATTCGCGGCCGGGAGCCGCGGGCGGAAACGGCGGAGATCGATGGTCAACCAAGCAGCGGACACGGGCATCTCACTCGCGCAGCAACTCCGGCGCGAGGCCCGGCTCACCGTCGACCGCTCAGAGCGAAGCCTCGACGTCCTGCTCCGCCGCAACGAGCCTCCTGTCGGCCTCACGCCGAAGGACGTCATCTACAGTCGCGGCACATTCCGTCTCTACCGCTACCGTCCCATCACGGAGGAGGTCTACCGCGTGCCGGTAGTCTTCGTCATGTCGCTGGTCAGCAAGCCCTACATTCTCGATCTTGTGCCGGGCCAGAGCTTCGTCGAGTACCTGCTCAAGCAGGGGTTCGACGTGTTCATGGTCGATTGGGGCGTGCCGCGTCCTGAAGACCACTCACTGCGGCTGGAAGACTACGTCCTCGATTTCTTGCCCGCAGCCATGGAGCACGTGCAGCGCGTGACGAAGGAAGAGGACTACTCGTTCATCGGCTACTGCATGGGCGGGCTCTTCGCCCTGATGTACGCGGGCGCATTTCCAGGAGCGCCGCTCAAGAACCTCGTCTCGGTCGCGACCCCGGTGGACTTCGAAGGCATGGGGCTGCTCCGTCGTTGGGCCGACCCGCGTTGGTTTGACGTCGATAAAGTCGTTGACACGTTCGGCAACATCCCGGCGGAGTTCATCCGTTCGACGTTGGAGGCGTTGCGCCCATTCGACCGGATGCTCGGCTATACGCGCCTCTGGGACAACCTTTGGGACGAGCAGTACGTCTACAACTGGCGGGTGCGCTATCGGTGGGTGACGGACCAGATCCCGTTCCCGGGCGAGACGTACCGGCAGTTCATCAAAGAGCTCGTGCAGGGGAACAAGCTCATGAAGAACGAGTTCGAGCTCGGCGGCCGCCGTATCGAGCTCTGCCGTGTGCGCTGCTCCGTCCTCAACGCGATGGCGGAGTTCGACCACATGGTCCCGTACGACGCGACGCGGTCGCTGACGTCGCTCCTTGGGAGCAGCGACAAGCAGGACATGCACGTGCGCGGCGGACATGTGAGCCTGATCTCTGGCGCCAACGCCATCCTCCGCCTCTGGCCTACGGTCAACGAGTGGCTGGCGCGACGGTCGGTCTAGCCCACTCAGCCTTCAACTAGTCAACGGGCAGCCAGAAGCTTCTCATGCTCGGGACTGCGCGCGAGCCCCTCCCGCGGCGGGCAGGCATGCGCCCCTGCTGGCTTGTCATCGCCCCTCATGACTGCTTCTCGGCCTGCCGATCATCTCGTAGGGGTATCCCCCTACGGGATGTGTGCATGCCTACGATCAGTACCAACGGCATCGAGATGTATTACGAGCAGTACGGCTCCGGCGAGCCGCTGGTGCTCATTATGGGTTGGGGAGGGAACGCCGCGACGTGGCGTCCGCAGATCCCCGGCCTCGCGCAGCGTTTTCAGCTGACCGTCTTTGACAACCGGGGCGTCGGCCGCACGTCGGCGCCGGATGCGCCGTTCTCGACGGCGCAGATGGCCGGCGACGTGGCCGGCCTGATGGATACGCTCGGCATCGAGCGAGCCCACGTGCTCGGCATCTCGTTGGGCGGCATGGTCGCGCAAGAGCTGGCGATCGCGAATCCCGAGCGCGTTGGTGCGCTCATCCTTGGCTGCACGACTCCGGGCGGTAACCGGTCGGCGGGCATCGATCGCCTGCGCGACGACATCGCGCAGTTCCGCGAGACGTTCGCAGAGCAGGGGCCCGACCTCGAATGGTTCTCCGACTTCCTCAAGCGTCTCTGGACGGACGAGGCGTTGCTGCGATCGGAGAGCGCGCTACAGGACTTTGTGCTCTCGATCATTCGCTTTCCGCCCGCGCCGCATGGCCTGCGCCGCCAGGCGGACGCCGTCCACGCCCACGACGCGTTCGATCGCCTGTCGAGCCTCGCCGCGCCGACGCTGGTCATTACGGGTGACGAGGACGGCTTGATCGATCCGGAGAACTCAGCGATCCTCGCCGACGCGATCCCAGAGGCCGAGCTGTGCGTCTTTCCGCGGCTCCGCCACGCCTTCCACCTCGAGCGGCCCGATCTCGTCAACCCGGTCATCATCGACTTCATCTACCGGGCGGGCATCAAGCTCGATCCGTCCTCTTCCTAACGTCCCGACCGCCATGCGCGCGTCCTCGATGGCCTGTACCAGGTCATCGATTTCGCGTTCGACCGCCTCGCGCGGCTGCACGAAGAGGAAGACGCAGCGCGTGACGCGCCTTCCGAGCGCCTGCTCCAGCGCCAGCGCGTACGACGCGCCCTGCAGCCGGTAGCGCGCGATCGCGTCGTCGATGCGGTCGGTCGCCGGTACAGCGTCTGTTTTGTAATCGACGACGACGAGGCCCTCCGGCGTTTCGTACAGCAGGTCGACGAAGCCCTCGATGGCTGTCCCATCGATCGGTGCGGCGACATACAGCTCGCGCCAGTAGCGACCCGTCACGGCCTCTCGCACGGTGTTCGATGCCAGAGCTGCCCGGACCATACGGGCAACGTCGCCAGCCCGGTTCGCGATGCCCTCGGCCGCAGCCTGCGCGCGCGCGGCGCCGTCCACGCCCTCGCCAGAAACGAGATCGACGCTCTGCAGTACGGCGTGGACGGCACGGCCGATGGCCGTGCCGGCGCGGCCGCGTTTCCACGGCGGCACCTCTTCGACGGGCGGGTCCTTGTGCAGGTTCGGGTCGTCGGCCGCGCCGGCGCCGCGCGCGATCTCCGTCGCTGCTACAACCGGCACCCGCTCGTTCGCGACGATACGCTGCTGTCGCGTTGCCTTCCACGCTTCGCGGCGTTCCGGGCTGTCGTCGAACGTCTCCCGGGCGCGCGCTTCGATCGCGGGCGGGAGCTCATCGATTTGTAGGTGGGCCCAGAGATCGGGCGAGGCCATGCAGTGTTCGAGCAGCGTGGCAGCGTGGGAGTGGGCGCTCTTGCTCGCGCGGTGATACAAGCTCACCACGAGGTGGTCGCATGCGCGCGTCGCTGCGACGTAGAGACCGCGGACCTTCTCCTGGGCGTCGAGCAGTTCTTCGTGCTCAGATAGCTGCGCATAGCCTGCCGTCTCGAAGCGCGCACCGCTCTTGCCGCCACGCAGCTCGGGCCGGCCTTGCGCGTCCCACAGCACCGTGACGCGGTCGCTCCGGCCTCCGCCCTTCTCGAGATTGAGGCCAGCGAGGAGTACGATCGGGAACTCCAACCCCTTCGCCGCGTGGATCGTCATGATCCGCACGGCGTCGTCATCGGGGTCGGGCACGACCGTCTCGACGACGCGCGTGCCCTCCTGCGCCTGCCGCTCCGCCCAATCGATAAACTGGCGGAGCGTCCGGCCGCCCGCCTCCGCAAACGCGCGCGCCTGGTCCAGCACGAATCGAAGGCGTTGCCAGCGTTCCCGAGGGCGCCGTTGCGCGAAGCCCAGCTCGAACAGCCGCCTCTCGCGGATGACCGCCTCGACGACACCGCTGATCGGCTCCCACCATCGACGCCGGTGTAGCTTGTACAGCTCCGCCATCGCCAGCGCGACCGGATCGTCTACGGGGACCGCTTCCGGCCGCTCGTTCCGGAGGTCCCAGCGCCCGCGCGCCTCGTGCCAGCGCAGCAGGTCGTCGTCGCCGCACGCGAACGCGGGCGAGCGCAGGGCCGCGATCAGCGCGACCTGGTCCGTCGGGTCGTCGAGCGCACGCAGGATCGAGAGCACGTCTCGCACCTCCTGCGTGTCGTACACCAGCGACTGGCTCTCGACGCGGTACGGGATGCCGGCCTCCTCCAGCGCCTCCTCGAGCTGCGGGAGCGGCGTGCGCGTCGGCAGCAGCAGCGCGATGTCGGCGTACTTCGCCGGCGCGTGGTGGCGCTCTCCTTGCGCGTCCGTCCTCGCGACGAGCCAGCCATCGGTCTTCGCGGAGCGGATCACGCGCGCGATCTCCCGCGCCTCTCGCTCGCGGACTTCCGCCACGTTGCCGTCCCACGGCTTGCCGATCGCGCGAACAGTCAGCGCGCCGTCCGGCGCCTCCCACGAGTGGTCCAGCCGCACGTACGGCGCCTGGCCTAGGTTTGCGCCGTCCAGCGAATCGGGCGCCATCATCAGTTCGAAGATGTAGTTCACCCAGTCGATGACCGGACGCGCCGAACGGAAGTTCTGCGTCAGACGCACCGTCTGCTTCGAGAGCCGCTGCTGTGCTCTGCTGTACAGCTCGATGTCGGCGCGACGGAAGCGGTAGATCGACTGCTTCGGGTCGCCGACGAAGAACAGCCGTCCTTCCTCGATCTCGGCTTCGTGCCACGATAGGGGAGGGTCGCGTTCCGGCTGCGCGATCAGGACGGCGATCTCGATCTGCAGCGGGTCGGTGTCCTGGAACTCATCGATGAGGAGATGCGTGTACTGCTCGCGTACGGCCTTGCGCACTGACGCATCGTTGCGCAGCAGGTCGCGCGCCTGCACGAGCAGGTCGTGAAACTCCAGGCGTCCCTGGCGGCGCCGGTCCTCCGCATAGGCCAGCACGCGATTACTGATCGCGGTCAATATCGGCCCTAGTACCGCCACGCGCTGCGCCGTAACGAGCTCCTCTCGGGCGGCATCGACGCGGTCGCACTCTCGCCGGACCTCTGATACCTCAATGCCGCGCCAGTGTTCGTTTCTCCCGCTGCGCGACTTGATCGCCTGCGCCTCGCCGACGATCCGCAGCTTGTCGAAGTTCGCTTCCGCCTTCTCCAAACGCGAGCGGTAGCGAGCGACGCGGTCGAGGTGCTTGAGGAGCAGGTCGTCAGCGACATCGCAGTGGGAGCGCAGGCTGCACAGGGCGTCCAGCGCGCGTTCGAGCGCGCTCGTGTCGAGTATCGGCGCCTCCACGATGTCGATGTGCGCGTCTTCGATCCGGTCCCAGTTCTCGTGAAACACTTTCGCGATCTCGCGCAGGTCGTCGTGCTCAATGCCCAGCAGGAAGGCGCGGAGCAGTACGTCTTCCAGCGATTCGTCCTCGAGCAGATCGTCCAGCATCGCCGTCCAGCGCTCGTCGAACGCGATCGAGGCGCGTATCTCGTCCTGCACCTCGATGAACGGCGGCAGCCCTGCCTCGAGGGGGTGCTCGGTCAGGATCCGCTGCGCGAAGCCGTGTAGCGTCTCGATCGCGGTGCCGTCGACCTGCGTGAGCGCGACCCGGCAGCGCTCCCGCTCCTCCTCCGACAGCTCCTCGTCCATCGCTGCGCCTTCGAGCCGCCCGCGGACGCGGTCGCGCAGCTCCGCGGCCGCAGCCTCGGTGAACGTGATCGCTGCGATCTTGCGTAGCTCCGCCTTGCCGCTTGCGATCAAGCCGAGCATCCGCTCGATCAGCTCGTGCGTCTTGCCGGTGCCCGCGCCCGCCTCGACGAACAGCGTCGCGTCGAGGTCCGTCTCGATGCGGTCGCGTGCGTCCTGGTCCGCCGGAGCAATCTTCTGCACGATTAGTCCTCAGGCTCCGCCAGATCGAGGTAGGGCTGCAGCTCCGGCGCGACGCGCTTGCGCTTCCACGAGGCTTCCCGGTCGCGCGCGCAGGCCGCGTCGAATGCGCAGAACGTGCAGTTCGTGCGGTCCTTGCCCGGCCGCGCCGGGAACGCGCCCGCGCCGATCCCGCCGACGATCGCCGTCATCGCGCTCTGAAACGCGTTCATTTCGCGGCTGGTGAGCGGATAGCCGGCGCGTTCGTAGTCCGTCTGCTCGCTTGTGTACCAGTAGTACGCCTCTGTCGCGACGTGGCCGTAGCGCTCCTGGGCGACGAGACCGTAGATCGGGAGCTGGAGCAGCTCGCCGCGCCGCACGGGGTCCTTCGCGAGCTTGTCCACGCCGTACATTGTTCCCGTCTTGTAGTCGAGCACGAGCAGCCGCGTTCCGTCCGGCGCGCGGTCGACGCGGTCGATGCGCCCACGGAACGCGATCGTGTGGCCGTCGATCGTGAGCGTCAGCGGCCCTTGCTCCGCGTCGCGCATGCCGAACGCCAGCTCGACCTCCGCCGGCACCACGCCGTATTGCGCGCGCAGCTCTTCATCCTTATCGAGGAAGCCGGCGAGGTCGCGTATGATGCGCGCGCGCGCCAGCCGCCAGAGCAGCTTCCGGCCCGTGTTGCCCGCGGCTTCCGCGTCGTCGCACAGCTCGTTGCCGATCGCGAGCAGCCGCGCGCGTTCCTCCTCCGTCCACATCTCTTCCGGCGACATGCGTTGCGGCGCGTCTTTGATGAACCGCTCGAGGGCGTTGTGGATCAAGTTGCCGCGCTCCATCGGACTGATCGTGAGCGTGTCCTCCGGCCGCTCCGTCTCCGCAACGTAGAGCACGTGGCCCAGGAAGTAGCGGAACGGACACGTCGCGTAGTTCTGTAGCGCGGTCGGCGAGACGACGCGTTCCGACGACGGCACAAGGCCGCTCGCCCCGGTGATGCGGCCATCCCAGCGCGTGAACAGCTTGCCGTGCCGTGCGACGTCTGCCTCCAGCCCTGCGCGCAACGAGGGGTCCTCCAGCGCGAGGTAGTGTTGAGCCGCGGGCTTACCGCTGCGACGCCATCGATACAAACTCCGCAGGTCGTACTCCTGCTCCGACGCCGGCTCCAGCCCATCCGCTAGCGCGCCCTCGAACGACGGCACGACGCGCAGCCACGGCTGTTGCAGCCGCTCGAGGTCCGCGCTAAACAGCGTCCGTCCCTCACGCGCCGATGCCGTCTCGAGCAGCCAGCGCGCCGGGAGCCGTCCGCGCTGGCCGCGCAAGTCGGCGCGCGGGAAGATCAGTGTGCGCCGCTCCGCGCAGGCGAGCGCCGCTAGATAGTCGCGCCGGTCTTCCGCGCGACGCTGCGTGCGCAACGGCATCTCGTCGTCCAACCCGGCGCGCTCGCGGTCGGGAAGCAACGGGTCGTCGCGCGAGCGCGGCGGGACGAGCCCCTCGCTCATGCCGATCACGAAGACCGCGTCGAACTCCGTGCCTAGCGCATCGCCGATGCGTCCGATAAACACGCCGTTGCCGAACCGCCCGACGCGCTTCGCCGGTGACTCCAGCTCGCGTTCGAGCGCGCGCCGGAACGTCGCTTCGTCTGTGCGATCGCGCAGCTCGCCGAGCGCGCCGAGCGTTGTCAGCGCCTCCTCGACTGAGCGGTGCGCCTCGATCTCTTCGTCCGGCCACTCGCCCCGGTGCCCCTCGCCCCCCAGGTAGCGTTCGAGCAACTTCTGCGCCCACGATGCGTAATCCTCCCACGTCCGCTGTCGCGCCACGTCGAGGCCGGCCGCGAGCTCCGCGACGAACGCCGCCAGCCTCCCGACGCGCTCGACATCGCGTTCGATGCGTGCCAGTTCCCACTCGTTCGCTTCGTCCATGCGCAACAGCGCCGCGTGACGGCCCTCCAGCGATCGCTTGTGCCGCGCGAGACGGTCGCGCCACTGCGCCGCGCCCGCGACGACGCCCGCCGCTCGCGACAGCGTGTCCCAGCGATGCGCCGGCGCCGGCCTTCCGTTCGCGCTCTCGAGCACGGGCGCAGCGCTGAGCCAGTCCATCAGCGCGTCACGCCGGAAGTCCAGCTCCTTCAATCGCAGCAGACCCAGCAGCGTCCGGCCCGACATCGTCTGCGCCAGCGTGCGCACGGCCGGGCCGTTGTGCGGCACACCTGCGGCATGGAACTGCTCGTGACCAAGCAGCGCGTACGGCTGCGTCGATGGGTAGAGCACGGCCATGCGGTGCAGCGGCGTTCCAGCCGCCAGGCCTTCCATCACGAGCCGCAAGGCCGTGCGCACCTCCTCTTCTGCATCCGAGACGGCGACGATCTCCGTGCCGATCGGTGGGGGAGGGCACTCCTCTTCGTCCGCGGCGCCCAGCACGCGCTCGAGCTGCGTCGCGATCTTGCGCGCAGGCGCGTCGGCCTCCGCGTCTCCCGTCAGCCCGACGATCGCGGTCAGCCCGTGTGTTGCCGCCAGCGCGTCGCCGAGCGCGCGCAGCCCGGGCGTGAGCCGTCGCGGCAGGTACAGCACGACGTGTCCCACGTCGCGCAGGGCCGGCGTCGCGTTGCGCACGGCTTCGGCCGCTGCATACGCGAGGTCTTCTTCATCGTAGTACGCCGTCGTGCGCGCGCGGAAGCCTCGGTACAAGCGCACGACGTGCGATGCGCGGTCGCTCCGCTGCGCTAGCGCGTCGAGCGCCTGGTCGCCGGCCTGGCGCAGCTCGCGAAACGTCGCGTCCAGGCTCCGTTCCGTCGCGGTGTGTTCGGCAACGTCCCGGAAGATGCCGGGGTCTTCCGCCAGCGCCGCGCGGACCGCCTCCGCCCGCACCGAGGCCGTGAGCGGCCGCAGGTCGCGCGCCGCCAGCGATGGCGCGCCGAGCAGCTCGCCGGCCCGCGCGAGGACGAGGAAGCGCACGTTCACGACGCCGCCCGGCTCGAGCGCGAGCTTGCGCCGCAACGAGAGCCCCGCGTAGTTCGACGGCACCGCGACCGTTACCGGCGCGAGCGCGTCGCCCCCCTTCGCGGACGCGACGGCCTCCCGCAGCGCCTCGATGGCGCGCGCTCCGTACGGGACGAGACGCAATGATGCCATGGCTTGCCTCTGTTGTACCAGATGCCCGGCGGCCCGCCGCCGCGCTAGAGCGTGGCGCCCGGCGCGACGCCGTGTTCCGCCAGTTGCTCCGCCAGGTTATCGCCTTCGTGCACACGAAAGTGGATGGCGGCCATGCCCGCCTCGCGCGCCGCGAGGACGTTGCGCTCCATGTCATCGATGAAGAGACACTCCTCGACGGAGAGGGCCAGGCGCCGGGCGGCAAGCGCGTAGATCCGCGCGTCGGGCTTCGCCAGCCCAACGGCCGCGGAGCAGACGATGTCGTCGAAGAGGCGGTCGAGCTTCGTGCTGCGCATCCGCTCCTCCAGCGTGATGTCGGCGTTGCTCAGGACCGCGATGCGGTACGGCGGGCGCAGCGCGCGGATCAGCGCCAGGTTCTCATCTATCGGGCCCCAGGACTCGCGCCACTGCTGGTGCAGCAGCGGCAGCGCCCGTCCGGCCACGGCTTCGAGGCGCTGGTGCGCAGCCTCGCGCCACTGCTCGATGTCGCCTGAGCCCGTCTCGATGGCTCGCCAATCGTCGGAGTCGTAATACGTCCGCACCAGCGTCGTGCGTTCCAGCCCGTACTCCTCTTCGAGCTTGCGGGCCATATCCCAGCGCATATTCACGATCACGCCGCCGAAGTCGAAGACCACCCCTCGAATCGTCACATCAGACCTCCTACCGACGGCCATCTTAGCGTATGGAACGAGACCGTAGGGGAGGCCTTCAGGCCTCCCGCTAGGCCCGCGAAAATCGGGCCTCCCGCATATGGTAGACTCGCAACGCTCGATTTAGCTGCTGGAGGAACGCCATGTCTAACTACTCTGAGCTTCTCTACGACGTCTGCGACAACATCGCTACGATCACGATGAACCGGCCCGATCGACTGAACGCGATCAGCGGCCCCATGCTCGAATCGTTCTCGCGCGCGTTCCGTGACGCCGACCTGGACCCGGACGTCCGCGTGATCATCCTTACCGGCGCGGGCCGCGGTTTCTGCGCTGGCCTGGACCTGAAGGACTTCACGGCCGGGACGGGCATCGGCAGCAACGGCAACCTGGCTGCCGCCAAGTTCGACCTGGCCGGCAGCCCGCCCATCGTGCTCCACCAGACCGACAAGCCGGTGATCTGCGCGCTCAACGGCCCGGCCGCCGGCTACGGTATGGACCTCGCGCTGGGCTGCGACATCCGCATCGCATCGACGAACGGCAAGCTCGCCGCCGTCTTCGCGAAGCGAGGCGTGCTGCCCGAGAGCGGCGGTACGTGGCTCCTGCCGCGGCTGGTCGGCTGGGCGAAGGCGGCGGAGATCGCGTTCATGGGCAAGGTCCTCTCGGCGCAAGAGTCGCTCGAGCTCGGGCTCGTGAACGCGGTCGTGGAGCCGGAAGACCTGATGAACGTCACGCTGGAGTGGGCGACGGAGATCGCGTCGAACGCGCCGCTGGCGATCCAGGCGACGAAGCGCATGATGCGCCTCGGCCTGGAGGAGACGTTCGAGGCCAACGTGCACCACGTCTTCCTCCAGCTCCTGCCGCTCTTCCGCACGCAGGACTTCCAGGAGGGCGTGAAGGCCTTCATGGAGAAGCGCCCGCCGACCTTTCAGGGACGGTAACGTCTCGAGAGTGCCGTAGGGACAGAGCGTTAGCTCTGTCCTCGACGCGGCCCTTTCGAATAGCGCGCGTGGGCCGGGACTGGTACCCCTTGACCCCTGACCCCTGACCCGTGACCCTTCCCGCATGACCACCCTCCGCATCTCCGGCGGCGATCTGCTGACGCCATTCGAGCGCATCACGGACGGTGTGCTGTTCGCGCGCGACGGCGTGATCGAGTACGCCGGCCCGCGATCGGGCGCGCCCGCGCAGCGCGCCGACGTGGAGGTTGACGCGACGGGGCGCATCGTTTTTCCCGGCTTCATCGATCTGCAGGTGAACGGGGGAGGGGGCGCGCTGCTCAGCGCCGACCTCACGCGCGAGGCCGTCGAGCGGATGACGGCCGCGCATGTTCGCTTCGGCACGACGGCGATGCTGCCAACGGCCGTCACCGGGCCGGAAGACAACATGTCGCGCGCGCTCGCGGCCGTCGCCGCCGCGAGCGAGACGCCGGTGGCAGGCGCGCGCGTCCTCGGCGCGCACCTCGAGGGGCCGTTCATCAATCCGCTACGCAAGGGCGCGCATAACGAGCGCTACATCGTCGCGCCGGACGTCGCCATGTTCGAGCGCCTCGTGCAGGCGGCGAACGGCTCGTTGCGCATCATCACGCTCGCGCCCGAGCTACCCGGCGCGCTCGAACTGATTGCTGCTGCGCGCGCGGCGAACGTCGCCGTCTCGATCGGCCACACCAACGCTACATATGAAGAGGCGAACGCCGGAATCGAAGCCGGCGCGACGTTCGCGACGCATCTCTTCAACGCGATGCGCCCGCTCCACCAGCGCGAGCCCGGCGTGATCGCCGCGCTGCTCGAGAGCGAGCATGTCGTCACCGGACTCATCCCGGATGGCGTCCACGTGCATCCGGCCCTGCTGGGCCTCGCCGCACGCGCGCGCGGCCCCGGTCGCGCCGCCATCGTCACCGACGCGATGTCGCCCGTCGGCACGGACGAGACGTCGTTCCGGCTGTACGGAGAGGATGTCGTCGTGCGCGACGGCTCGTGCTACACGAAGGACGGCGTGCTCGCGGGCAGCGCGCTCTCGATGGACCGCGCCGTGCGCTTCATGTGCGACGAGGCCGGCGTTCCGCTTCTCGATGCCATGCGGATGGCGACCGCAACGCCGGCGTCCGTCCTCGGCCTCGACGACCTCGGTGTCCTCAAGCCCGGCGCGCGCGCGGACGTCATCGTCTGCGACGACGAGATCATCATCGAGCGCGTCTTTGTCGGTGGCGTCGAGGCGTGGCCCTCACATCCGGCCCCTCTCCCGCATGCAGGAGAGGGGAGCTAGAGAAAGAGATGTTTGTCGAAGGGCCCGGACAGACCTAGAAGGTCTGTCCCTACAAGGTTTGCGGCGGCCTCGCGGTCGAGCAGCACGGTGACGTCCGCGTGTCGCTGCAAGACCGACGCCGGCACGTCTTCCGTCACCGGGCCCTCCAGCGCCAGCGCGACTGGCCCGGCCTTCGACGCGCCGCCCGCGAGCAACAGCACCGAGCGCGCCGCCATCAAGTCGGCCAGGCCCAGCGTCAGCCCGTACGCCGGCGTCGACTCCAGCGAACCGAACGCCGCCGCGTACGCCTCGCGCGACGCGCGCGTCAGCGCGACACGCCGCGCGACGGAGTCGAACGCCGAGCCAGGCTCGTTGAACGCGAGATGTCCGTTCCGCCCGATACCCAACACGGCGAGGTCAAGCCCGCCCGCCTCGGCGATCTGCGATACGAAGCGCGCGCACTCCACCTCCCAGTCCGGCGTCGCGCTGTCCATGACGAGCTTATGGAGGGAGAGGGCCGGGTCGACGCGCTCGCGGAAGTACGTTGCGTTTGTCGCCGGATGCGCGTTCGGCACGCCGTACAGCTCGTCGATGGCGAACCCGCGCGCGCCAGACACGTCGATCTCGCCCGCCGCCACGCGGCGCCCCAGCTCACGGTACATGCCCGTCGGTGTGTGCCCGGAAGGCAGGCCCAGCACGGCCTGCGGACGCGCTCGAACCGTCTCGCACAGCACGCCGGCCGCGGCACTAGCGAACTGCTCCACGTCTACGATCTCGATGCGCATGGCGGCAAGGTATCACAGGCCGTGTATACTGGCGCCGTGATCCGGTCTGCGTACCTGGCCGCCAGACCCGAAGACGCCGGCATCGATAGCGAACGGCTCGAGGCTGTGTTCGCGCGCGCCAAACGCGACATTGACGACGGCGTGCTGCCGGGCTGCCAGGTCGCCGTCGCGCGGCAGGGCAGGGTCGCGGGCATGCGCACGTTCGGGTCGGCGGAGCAAGGCGGCGTCGAGAAGCCCGCCACGGACGGGACGCTCTACTGCTTCTTCTCCAGCACGAAGGCCGTCGTCGCGGCTGGCGTCTGGCTGCTCTTCGAGGACGGCCTGCTCCGCCTCGAAGAGCGCGTCGCGGACATCATCCCGGAGTTCGGCACGAACGGGAAGGATGTCATTACGGTCGAGCAGGTGCTGACACACACCGCGGGCTTTCCCTACGCGCCATTCCGCGGCACGCAGTGGGCGGACCGTGCGGCGCGTCTCGGCCAGTTCGCGATGTGGCGTCTCAACTGGGAGCCCGGCAGCCGGTACGAGTATCACGCGACGTCCGCGCACTGGGTCCTCGCCGAGATCATCGAACGCCGCACGAAGACGGACTTTCGCGACTACATCCGCGCGCGCGTCACCGGCCCGATGGGCCTCGACGAGCTCTACCTCGGTCTGCCGGCGGAGCACGACGGGCGCTTCGCGAAGATCCGTTACATGAGCGAGCCCGTCGAGCCTCCCGGCGGCTACGGCGAAGTTACGCCGCAGGCGGTGCTCGGCTTCAACGAGCCGGAACTGTGGCGTGTCGGCGTGCCGGGAGCCGGCGCGATTACGTCGGCCGGCGAAATGGCGTTGTTCTACCAGGTGCTCGTGAACGGCGGCGAGACGGTCGATGGTCGGCGCGTGATCAAGCCGGAGACGATCGAGTTCGCGACGGCCGTTCGCACGGATGAACGCCATCACGACTTCATGGGCACGCCCGTCAACCGCGCGCTGAGCGTGGTCGTCTCCGGCCCGGGCGAGAGCGCGTACCTGCGCGGGTTCGGCCGCGTTCTCGGGCCGCGGGCCTTCGGACACGGCGGCGCCGGCGGTCAGACGGCCTGGGGTGACCCCGACACGGGCATCTCGCTCGGCTACTGCACCAACGGCTTCGTCGATTACATCACGCTTGGCCGGCGCGTCACGGCGCTCTCCAGCCTTGCCGCCGGCTGCGCAATCGAGGCTGCGCCGCCCAAGTGAACCTCGCGTACGTCCTCGACAACCCCGACAGGTTCTCGCCGCGCGCGTTCTTGCTCGAGCATTACTCGCGCGAGCAGGCGCTCTCGGAGTTCCTCCACATCCTTGAGGGCGCCGCCCTCAAGCTCGAGAGGGGGTCGTTACGGACGGCCCAACGCTGACTCCCTGGCCCGGCGAAGAGCCTCCGAGCGAAGCCGCGATAGCCAGGCTGATGGTGGACGAAGGCCTTCGTCCCCAGGCCTGGTCGAACGGCCCCGGCGACAGCTATAGCGCCCACTCGCATGCCTACCACAAGGTCCTCTACTGTACGAGAGGATCGATTCGGTTCGAGTCCCAGGGAGCGGTATTCGAGCTCTCAGCCGGCGATAGGCTCGATATCCCGCCCCAAGCGCCCCATTCCGCCGTTGTTGGCCTCCAGGGCGTCGCCTGCCTAGAGGCCACTCGGCCGTAACCCGTTAGGCGTAAGGCCGCTCCCGCACCTACCGATAACTAATTTAGACCAATGAGGGGGCTGCCCATGAAGGCTGCATCGAAGCCGGCGCTTGTTCGTGCCGCAGGCGTAACCGCGCTCGCGGCGCCGATGGTAATCTTCGCGGTCGTCCGCCTCAACTCGTCTCTCGACCCGACGCTGATGGCGTTCTCGTTTCACTTCTACGTCGTCGGCTTTACGGCCCTCCTCGCCGCCACCGCCTGCGCCGTGATCATCGCGTCGGCGCAGACGCTGCTCAACACAAGACTGGTCTTCCTCGGCCTCGCCTTCTTCGTGATCGCGGGGGTCTTCGCCGTGCACGGGCTGGCCACGCCGGGCTTCATCGCCGACCGCTACTACACCACGGTCGGCTTGTCGTCCTGGCTCAGCGCCGCCCTCGGCTCCGCGCTCGTCGCGATGAGCGTCGTTGGCCTGCCGAAGTCCGTCGAGGAAAAGATCGAGCACAATGGCGCCATCTTCTTCGTCGCGACGGCTGCCGCGGTGTTCACGTACATCACGCTGAGCCTCGTCGCCAATACATGGCTCGACTGGATTCCGATCCAGGACCGCAGGCTCCAGTTTTCGATGGGGTTCCCGGCGCTCGCGTTGAGCGGCTTCGCAGCGTGGCGCTACTACCAGGCGTACCAGTTCGCGCGCCTGCCCGCGCAGCTCGCCATGGTCGCGACGATCGTGCTGCTCATGGAGGTACAGACGATCATTCTCTGGGGGCAGCTCTGGCACCTGTCCTGGTGGCTTTACCACGGCCTGTACGGCGTTGCGTTCCTGGTCCTGTTCGCCGGCTGGGCTGTCGAGGCGAAGCGCGCCGGCACGCTGCGCGCCATCGCGGACGCGCTCTCCATGCGCGATGCGCTCGCGCAGCTCAACCGCGGCCTCGAGGCGCCGATCCTGGCGCTCGTCGACGCCGTCGAGGCGAAGGACGCGAATACGTTCGGTCATGTTCGCCGTGTCTCCGGCTACGCGCTCGCCATCGGCAAGCGGCTCGGTCTCTCGCAGGCCGACCTGCGCAACCTCGTCCTTGCCGCCGAGATGCACGATGTGGGCAAGATCAGCGTGCCGGATTCGATCCTCGCCAAGCGCGGTTCGCTCACCGAAGACGAGTTCGCCGTCGTGAAGACGCACACGCATAACGGCTACGAGATCGCTTTGCGCGTTCCGGCCCTTCGCGGCATCGCCGAGATCATAAAGACGCACCACGAGCGCCTCGATGGCAGCGGCTACCCGGACGGCCTGCGCGGCGAAGAGGTACCGATGCTCTCGCGCATCATCGCCGTCGCGGACACGTATGACGCCATGACCTCCGCGCGGCCCTATCGCGAGCCGGTCACGCACGTCGAGGCGATGGCCGAGCTCTTCCGCCTGCGCGGCGTGCATCTCGACGCGCGCTGCGTCGACGCCTTCTCCGCGGAGTTCGCAAGCCTGGGCACGCGCGCCGTCCACGAGAAGGTCGCCGCGTAGCCCACGATGTCTCCGCTGTCCCTCGTTCTCCTGCACGCCGGCGCCGTCGCCGGCTTCTCCGCGCTGGCCGTGCTCGCCGGCCTCGCAGCCTTCGTCTTCATCCTCGCGTACGTGGTCTCATCCCTACAGCGTGGCGAGGACCGCGAACCCCGTGCGCAGCCTGGCCCCCGCGCACGACAGTAGAACGTAGGGGCGATCAATTGAACGCCCCTACACCGCGTGCTGAAACCTGAAGGCCGGCCGCTAGCGGCTAGCTCGCGCGCTGCGAGCGTTGGATGGACCGTACTACGCTCGTCACACCGCGAACGGTCTCGAGCTTGTTCAGAAGACGGCTCAGCTGATCGATGCCCTCCGTCTCCAGCGTGAGCGAAATCCCAACCGTGCGGTCGTCACGCTCATTGGTGCGCACGGCCACCATGTTCACCTTTTCTTCCGCCACGATCGTGCTGATGTCTCGCAGCAGCCCCACGTGGTCGAAGGCCTCAAGCTCAACAGCCACAGGGTATAGCTGGCCTGTTCGTCCCCACTCCACATCGACTAGGCGCTGCTGCTCGTCCTCGTGGATCACGTTGAAACAGTCGCGCCGGTGTACGGTGACGCCCCGGCTGCGTGTCACGTAACCGATGATCTGGTCGCCGGGCACCGGGTTGCAACAGCGCCCGAGCTGTGTGAGCAGATCGCCCGTGCCCAGCACCTGGATGCCCGTCGTGGGCGCGGGGCGCTGCGGCGCTTCCGCTGGGAGGGCAACCGGCTCCTCCGGCCGGAGGAAGCGCTCGACGCGGGTCGCGACCTGGTGCAGGCTCACGCCACCGAAGCCGAGCGCCGCGTAGAAGTCGTCCATGGTCTCGTATGGGAACTTGCGCAGCAGCTCGTCCTTGCACTCCGCAAGCGTCACGCCGAGGCGGCGCAGCTCTTTCTCGAGCTGCTCGCGGCCCTTCTCGATGTTCTCCGCGCGCTGCTGTTTGCGAAACCACTGGCGGATCTTCTCGCGCGCGTGGTTCGTCTGCACATACGCGAGATTGCGGTTCAGCCAGTCGCGCGACGGGCCGCGTGACGAACGCCCCGATAGGATCTCAACCACGTCGCCGTTCTCGAGCGGCTGGTTCAGCGCAACGAGCTTGCCGTTTACCTTCGCGCCGATGCAGTGGTAGCCGAGGTCGGTGTGAATGCGGAACGCGAAATCGATCGCCGTGGAGCCCTTCGGCAGGTCCTTGATCTCGCCCTTCGGCGTGTAGATGAAGACCTGGTCCTGGAAGACGTCCGTCTTGATCGTCTCGACGAACTCCTCCGCCAGCGCCACCTCGCGCTGCCATTCGAGAAGCTGGCGCAGCCAGGCGAGCCGCTCCTCGTAGCGCACGTCCTTGCCGTCGCGACGGCCTTCCTTGTAGCGCCAGTGCGCTGCGACGCCGTACTCGGCGAGCCGGTGCATCTCGTGCGTGCGGATCTGCACCTCGAGCGTCTTCGCGTCGAGGCACATCACGGTCGTGTGGAGGGACTGGTATACGCCTTCCTTCGGGCTCGCGATGTAGTCGTCGAACTCGCCCGGGATCGGACGCCACAGGCCATGCACGACACCGAGCGCCGCGTAGCAGTCCGATACGCTCTCGACCACGACGCGCAGCGCGAGCAGGTCGTAGATCTCGTTGAACGTTTTGCCCTGCGCGGCGTATTTTCGCATCTTTTCATGCACGCTGTAGAGGTGCTTCTCGCGGCCCTGGATCGTCGCCTCAATGCCTTGCTTCTGCAACTCTTCCGACAGCACCTTCTGCGCCTGCGCGATGTACTTGTCGCGTGAGGGCTGTTTCGCCGCAACGAGACGATCGACTTCCTTGTAGCGTTCCGGCTGGAGGTACATGAACGCCAGGTCTTCGAGCTCCCACTTGATCTGCCAGATGCCCAGCCGGCTCGCCAGCGGCGCGTAGATCTCCATCGTCTCCTGCGCGATGCGCTGCTGCTTCTCCGGCCCGACGTACTCCAGCGTCCGCATGTTGTGCAGCCGGTCCGCTAGCTTGACGATGACCACGCGCACGTCCTCCGCCATCGCGAGGAACATCTTGCGCAGGTTCTCGGCCTGGATCGCGGAATCGACGTTCTCGGCGTCCGGCGTGTGTCGCCCGATGCGCTCCAGCTTCGTCGCGCCGTCGACGAGCTTCGCTACCTCGGCACCGAAGCGCTTCTTTATCTCAGCATTCTCGATGCCGCAGTCCTCCTGCACGTCGTGCAGGAGCGCCGCGGCGATCGCCGTCGCGTCGAGCTGCAGGTCGGCGATCGTCCAGGCCGCGTCGAGCGGGTGGACGATGTACGGCTCGCCGGACTTGCGAAGCTGCCCCGAATGGCACGTCTCGGCGAAGCGGTAGGCCTCCTCGATAAGGGCGATGCGCTTCTCAGGAAGGTAGCTGCGCGCCTTCTCGACGAGCTGGTCCAGCTGAACACCCTGCTGGGTTTTGATTGTCACCATCTCAGCTTCACTCTAGCATAGCCCTCTGCTTTGGTTATCGGCCGGCGCTGTCTCTAAATCCCCCGAACCCTAGACCCTAGACCCCGATAAGTTATGCTGCCCTCACGATGAGCGATCGCCCTAAGTTCCAGGCCCCGCGCGGCACGTCCGACGTCCTTCCCGAGGACGAGCCGTACTGGACGTTCGTGCGCGATACGGGACGGCGCGTCGCCGGGCTGTTCGGCTACCGGCGCATTGAGACGCCGATGTTCGAGGACGCCGGGATCTGGACCCGCACGGGGGAGGGCACCGAGATCGTCGAGAAGGAGATGTACGTCTTCGAAGACCGCGGCGGCGATAAGCTTGCGCTCCGGCCCGAGACCACAGCCTCCGTCTGCCGCGCCTACATCCAGCACGGCATGGCGACGCTCTCGCAGCCGGTGCGGCTCTTCTACTTCGCGCAGAAGTTCCGCTACGACCGGCCTCAGGCGGGGCGCTATCGCCAGCACAACGAGTTCGGCGTGGAGGCGATCGGCGAAGCCGACGCCGGCATCGACGCGGAGGTCATCGATCTGCTCTCGACGTTCTACGTCACGCTCGGGCTCTCGGGCCTCACACTCCACCTCAACAGCATCGGCGACGCGCAGTGCCGCCCGGCGTACGTCGCGGCGCTTCGCGCCTACTACGAGCCGCACCTCGCGACTGTCTGCGCCGACTGCCGTATGCGCTACCAGAAGAACCCTCTGCGCCTGCTCGATTGTAAGTCGCCGCCGTGCCAGCCGATCATCGCCAACGCGCCCACGATCGCCGAGCTCCTCTGCGAGCCGTGCGCGGAGCACTTCGCGAAGCTGCGCTCCTACCTCGACGCCCTCGGGATCGCCTACGAGCTGGACCCGCGTCTGGTGCGCGGACTCGATTACTACACACGTACGGTGTTCGAGTTCATGCCGCCGGAAGAGGGCTCCCAGTCGACCGTCGGCGCAGGCGGGCGTTACGACGGATTGATCGAGCTGCTTGGCGGCAAGCCGACGCCCGGCATCGGCTTCGGCAGCGGCATCGAGCGCATCATCATCAACCTCAAGCGCCAGAACGTCGCCGTCCCGCCCATCGATGGCCCGCGCGTCTACGTCGCGCATACGTCGGACGTCGCGCAGGAGGCGGCGCTGCGCCTCGCGCATCGCCTGCGCGAAGGGGGCGTGAGCGCCGTCGCCGGCGCAGGAGGGCGCAGCCTGAAGTCGCAGCTCCGCCACGCGGATGCGCTCGGCGCGCGCTACGTGGCGATCCTCGGGGAGCAAGAGCTGTCGAAGGGCGAAGTGACGCTGCGTGACCTGAGCAGCGGTGAGCAGCGCTCCGTGGCGGAGGGAGAGGTGGTTACGGCGACGGCGTCGTAGCGTTCCGGAAGAACACAACCGCCACGTCGTCCTCGAACGCGAGCGTCCAGCCGCCGGCGTCACGCAGCGCCCGCGCGAGCGTCGTGTTGGCCTGGATCAGCACCGTGTCGGCGCCGGACGACTCGACTTGCTCCTGCCACTCCTCCATCGCGCCCGTGATCGATTGGTAGTCGTCAAGGATGTCGCCGCCGTACATGTCCGCGCGCCCATCGATATAGTCACCGCGCTTCGAATCTATCGTAGCCGTCCAGCTCGTCCGCCCACGTAGTCTCGACGCCGTCGACGTGAGCGTGACGCGGCCCTTCGCGCAACGACGCCTCCAGCTCGCGCAGGCGCTCCTCCGGCCCCTCTGCTACCACCTCGACACCGTCGCCTGCTTCGTCGTTGCGCACCCAGCCCGTCAGCGCGAGCCGTTGCGCCCGGTCGATCACGAACTGCCGGAACCCCACCATCTGCACCCGCCCGCGCACGATGGCATGGAGGCGTTTGTTCATCGATTGGCTTGCCACTCGTCCCTGAGGATGGCGTAGAGGAGCGTGTCCCACCAGCGCCCCTTGAAGAAATCCGTCTCGCGCTGCCGGCCTTCCTGTCGCAAGCCGACCCGCTCGAGCACGCGCGCTGAGCGGACGTTGTCGGCGTTGCACCACGACGATATGCGATGCAGACCGAAGTCGCGGAAGCCGAAGTCGACCATGGTGCGAGCGCCCTCGGTCGCGTAGCCGTTGCCCCAGTAGTCCGGCGACAGCTCGTAACCGATGTCCGCCTCCGTTTCGTTGTTGTCCTTGCGCCGCAGGCCGCAGTTGCCGATCAGCTTGCCGCTGTCCGGCAGCGTGATCGCGAGCTGGAACTTACGCCGCGGCTCCACGTGCTGGTAGTCGAGGAGCATCTGAACGAACGACTGCACCTCGTCCTCGCTGCGGTCCGTCCACGGGTAGTACTGAAGATAACGTGGGTCGCGCTGATACGCGAAGACCTCCGTCCAGTCGCCGACAACGAAGTCGCGCAGGACGAGGCGTTCCGTTTCTATGCGCATGACGCTTTGCGCTGGAGATCAGTCGCAAAATGCCACTTGGCACCCGGGCAGAGGCGTCGGCGGCATGAAGTGCGCGAAGAACAGGAAGGCCAAGATCGAACAGAGTGCAAGTAAGAGGAACGCCCAGAACAAGCCTCGCCTCAACCGCGAGAGTGGCCTTCCGCGCTCACGCGCCCGGACCATCGTCGCTTCGTAGATCGGTTGACCCCAATTCATGCCAATACCTCCCGTACAACATCCCGCACGATGTCCATCGACACGTCGCTGCGCAGGACGGCGCGCCCGGCGTCCTCGACCAGTACCCAGCGTATCGTGCCGTCCGTGACCTTCTTGTCGAGCGTCATCGCGTCCAGCACGGCGTCTGCGTCCAGCGACAAGCCCGCGTCGCGCGCGCGCAGCGGCAGGCCGAAGCGCTCCAGCACCGCCCGTTGCCTGTCGATGACATGCTGCGTTGTGACGCCCGCGCGCCGGCCGATCTCGGCTGCCGCCATCATCCCGATCGCGTCCGCCGCGCCGTGGCCTATCGCGTAGGCCGCCGCCGCCTCGATCGCGTGGCCGGTCGTATGGCCGTAGTTGAGGAGCGCGCGCAGGCCCGTCGTCTCGCGTTCGTCTTGCGCCACTATCGACGCCTTGATCGCGACGCTGCGCCGCAGCACATCGACGGTCGTCGCGGGCTCGATGTGCAGCAGGTCGTCTACGTGCGATTCGAGGTCGTCCAGGAGTTGCGCGTCGAGGATCAGCGCGTGCTTGATCACCTCGGCGAAGCCCTCGATCAGTAAGCGGTGCGGCAGCGTCTTCAGCGCCGACACGTCCTCGACGACGAGCCGCGGCTGGTAGAACGCGCCGATGAGGTTCTTCCCCTCGCGGTGATCGACCGCTGTCTTGCCCCCGATCGCCGCGTCGCCCATCGCGAGCAGCGTCGTCGGCGCCTGCACGAGCGGCATGCCGCGCAGGTACGTCGCCGCAACGAAGCCCGCCAGATCGCCCACGACGCCGCCGCCCAGCGCGACGATCGCCTGTCCGCGTTCGGCGCGGCGTGAGACGAGCCAGTCGTACACGCGCGCCGCCGTCTCGAGCCGCTTGTGCTCCTCGCCCGCCTCGATCGCGAACGCCTCCGCATCGAATCCCGCGCGGCGCAACGAAAGCAGCGCGCGGTCGCCGTGTCGCGACAGGACGTTCGTATCGCTCACGACGTGCGCGGCGCCGGACAGCCCCTGGTCGCGCAGTAGCTCGCCCAGCCTGTCGAGCAGCCCCCAACCGGCATGGACCTCGTACTCGCGCGACGGCGCATCGACGCGTACCGGTGCCGTCGATGGCGGGGCTTCCCGCTCCGATGGCAGCAGCAGTCGCTCCGGATGGCGCGACGCCCATTCGCCCGCGCCGCGCACCGCTTCGACGACTGCTTGTGCAACCTCGCGGGCTGTCTTGCCTTCAGTCTCGACGATCGTGTCTGCGAGCGCGTAGACGTGCTCCCGCGCCGCCTTCAGCTCGATGATGCGCGCGAGCGGGTCGGGGCCCTGGAGCAGCGGCCGCTCCGATGTGCCTTCGTTGCTGCGTAGCCTGTCGACGATCGTCTGCGGCCGCGCGTCGAGCGCCACCACGAGCGCGTCCTTCGCCATCGCGCGCCGGTTCTCGATCGCGACGATTGCGCCGCCGCCCGTCGCGATCACGGCGTCGCGCTCTTTCGCTGCGCGCTCGACGGCGTGGCGCTCCATCTCGCGGAACCGCTCCTCGCCGTGCTCCGCGAAGATCTCCGACACCGGTAGCGCGGCCGCCTCCTCGATCAGCGTGTCGGTGTCGAGCGCGCGCCAGCCCAGCTCCTTCGCGACAAGCTCCGCCACCGTCGACTTGCCGGTGCCGGAGAAGCCGGTAAGGAATATGCGCCGGTAGGGGAGGCTAGTGGCTGCGCACATGAGAGAGATTGTACCGCGAGGTCGTCCCGCTAGACCTCGGTCGTTTCTTCGTCCGCCGGGGGTACGGCCTCGCCGCCGCGCGGGCCCGTCGTCTTCAGGTACGAGTGGTAGTTGCGCAGCGTCTCATCGATGTGGTCGCCGCCGAACTTCTCCAGCGCGCCTTCCGCCAGCACGATCGCCAGCATCGCTTCGCCGATGACGCCCGCCGCCGGCGCGACAGCGACGTCGCTGCGCTCGTAGTGCGCCGGGATCTCCTCGCCCGTGCGTAGGTCCGCCGACGGCAGCGAGCGCGGCAGCGTCGCGATCGGCTTGAGCGCCAGCCGCACGATCACGTCCTCGCCGTTCGTCATGCCGCCCTCCGTCCCGCCCATACGGTTCGTCGCGCGACGCCACGGCTTCTCTCCCCACTTGTCGATGGGCAGGATCACGTCGTGCACCTGCGAGCCGCGCAGCACCGCGCCTGCAAAGCCGATGCCGATCTCGACACCCTTCACGGCGTTGATGCTCATCATCGCCTGCGCGATGCGCGCGTCGATCTTACGGTCCCAGTGGACGTGGCTGCCGAGCCCGATCGGCACGTTGCTCGCGCGCACCTCGATGATGCCGCCGAGGCTGTCGCCGTCGTTGCGCGCGGAGTCGATCGCGGTGATCATCCGTTTTTCCGCGGCAACGTCCGCGCAGCGCACCGGCGAAGATTCGACGCGCTCCCAGTCCGGCTCGCCTTCGATTTGCGCCTCGACGCCATCGATGGCGATGGTATGGCTGTGCAGCGCGACGCCGAACTCTTCGAGGAACCGCCTCGCCACGGCGCCTACCGCGACGCGCGCCGCCGTCTCTCTCGCGCTTGCGCGTTCGAGGATCGGCCGCACGTCATCGAAGCCGTATTTCACGATACCTGCGAGGTCGGCGTGGCCGGGGCGAAGGCGCGTCACCTTCTCGACCAGCTCGTCGACTTCCTCGACAGCCATCTTCTCCTGCCAGTTCACCCAGTCCTTGTTCTCCACCAGTAGCGCAATCGGGCTGCCGAGCGTCTTGCCGTGCCGCACGCCGGAGCGGATCTCCGCGCGGTCCTGCTCGATCTGCTGGCGGCGTCCGCGTCCGTAGCCGCCCTGCCGCCTGCGCAGATCGACTGCGATGTAGTCCTCCGATAGCTCCAGCCCCGCCGGGATGCCGTCGATGATCACGGACAGTCCCTTGCCGTGCGATTCGCCGGCGGTCAGGTAGCGCAACGTTGTCATGTCTTCGACTCCGTCCCGTGGCCGTTCGTGCTCACGCGCACGCTCCCCGGCTCGATCGGCTGCGGCAGACCGCGTTCGTCGAGCCGGTACTGCACGCCGAGCTGCTCCGCGATCACTTCCGGCGGGTCGTTGTCCCAATCGGCTGCCGCCGCGACCGCGCGTTCTGCGAGTACGCTGAGCACGCATCGCTGCGCCGCGGCGCCGTCCGGCTCGTGGAACGTCGTGTAGACATCGATCTGTACGCGCTCCGCGCGGATGTGTGGGATGTCGTAGAACAGCCGCTCGGCCAGCCGTGCGGTGATCCGCTTCGCCTCATCGACAGCGCTGCTCACCTGTCGACGCTGTCCGCCGACGAGCGCGAACTGCGGCTCGGCCGTGCTCGAGACGTGCAGGTAGTCCGCCGCGATCTCGATGACCTCGACGCCCTGGATGCCCTGCCAGACGGTGGCGGGCATGCCCTTCGGCGGGCGCTCCGTGCGCCAGCGTTCCACCTCGGCCTGCACGAGCTGCGTGATCATGTCCAGATCGCCTTCCTCCACCTTGCTCTGCCAGAACCGGTGCGTCCGTGCCTCTTTGAACACGATAAGCCCGATGAACGCAAAGAGGCCCATGATAATGATGATGCCTATCGTGATCCCCCAGGTCATCGCGCGCGCCTCGTGCGGAGCGCGGCTCCGCCCGCAATCGCCATTGCACCCAACGCGGCGAGGGCCAGCGCCGCGAGTAGCAGCGGACTATCTTCCGGGGTGGCCCCCATTCCAGCGTCCGCCACCTCTGGCAGCGAGCAGAACGGGTCGCTCTGGGAAGTCGTGCCATCTTGCTCGATCACTTCCCCGTCAGCGTCGAGCGCCTCGATCGTGAACATGTAGCTCTTAAACGCCATGTCTTGCCGCGAAGAGCCGGGCGTATCGAAGGAAGTGAGCCCTGCAGGCAACTCCTCGTCAAAGGTGACAAGCTCGTTATCGAAACCTCCGACGCGCGGACACAAGGGCAAAGGCCAGTAGTCGACGGAGCCCTGAACATGATATGTGCTCGCGCCCTCGACATCGTTCCAGGAAAAGTGCAGGCTGCTGCCGTCTGCACTTTCTACATTGAGGCCAAACACCCCTTCCTTAGGGTCCTCCTGAGCGAGGGCACTTCTACTTCCAAGCACTACGAGCGCAATAGCGAGCGCAAGGGCAAGCTGGATCTTCATCGCGCCACTCCAACGCCCAGCGCGGCGCGACCGGCCTCGAACATCACAGCGGCCGGCGCGTCATCCCCCGTCCAGAGACGGAACGATTCTGCCGCCTGGTAGACAAGCATGCCGAGCCCTGAGGCGCCTCGCGCGCCAGCGTCGCGAGCGGCGAGCACCAGCGGCGTGTCGGGAGGGTTGTACACCAGGTCGAACACGACAGCGTCACGCGGGATCTGCCGCGCCTCGATGGGCGACTGGCCCTCGCCGGCGCTTCCGCGCGTTCCGAGCGGCGTGCAGTTCACGATCAGGTCCGCTTCGCGCAGCGACGCCTCGTCGCCCGCCGCGAGCGCCGTCGAGCCTGCCTGCGCGTCTAGGTCCGAGACGAGCTTCTCGACACGAGCCGTTGTGCGCCCGACGACGTCGATGCGCGCCGCGCCGTGTTCGATAAGCGCGACGACGATCGCGCGCGCCGCTCCGCCTGCCCCCAGCACGACCGCGCGGCAGCCTCGCGCGTCGAAGGCGGCGTCCTCGCGCAGCGAACGCGCGAAGCCGGGCACGTCCGTGTTGTAGCCGGCCAATCGACCGCCTTCGTTCACGATCGTGTTCACCGCCCCGATGCGCTCCGCCAGCGGGTCGAGGCGATCGAGATGCGGGATCACGGCCTCCTTGTGCGGGATCGTCACGTTCCCGCCGAACACGTCGTCTTCGCGCAGAGACGCCATGCGCGGCTCGATGTCCTCCGGCGGCGTCGGCCACTTCTCGTAGCGCGCCTCGAAGCCCGCCGCGTCGAACGCAGCCTGGAAGATCGTCGGGCTCAGCGAGTGGCTCAGCGGATAACCGATCACACCTTCGCGTTTCACGCGGCGCTCCTCGCTAGCACTCCGGACGTTCCGGATAGACGGTGCAGACGTTGGTATTGTGCTCCTCCAGCGTCTCCGCGAAGACGTGGCTGCCGTCTTCCCGCGCCACGAAAAAGAGATAGTTCGTCCGGGCGGGCTCCAGCGCGGCGAGAATCGAATCGAGGCCCGGGTTGGAAATCGGACCCGGAGGCAGCCCCGCGAAGACGTATGTATTATACGGCGACGGGATCTCCAGGTCAGCCGCGCTCAGATCCTGCTTCCAAACGCCGAACTGCGCCACGTTCGCCGGGTCGCTCCCCAGCGCGTACTGCACCGTCGGGTCGGCCTGAAGCGGGAAGTCCTGGTTCAGGCGGTTGATGAAGACGCTCGCGATGATCGGCCGCTCTGACGGTACCTGCGCCTCCCGCTCGATGATCGATGCGAGTGTGATGATCTCGTAGAGCGGCCGGCCGGACGCAGGTAGACGGGGCAGGATCTCCTCCTGATAGCGCTGGTCGAACGCATGGAGCATTTGCTGCAGCACGTCGTGCACCGGCTCGTTGACCCGGAAGCCGTACGTTGCCGGGAACAAGAAGCCCTCGACGCCAGCGCCGAACGGCAGCTCGGACAGGAACGAGCCCTGGTACTGCTCTAGCTGCGCAAGGCGGAAGAAATTCGCTTCGACGACGCCGTTTTGCTCAAGGATGTCCGCGAACTCGTTGACGCGGAGTCCCTCCGGGAACGTCACGATGTTCGCCGCCGTGATTCCCTGACTGATGCGTTGGACCGCGGAGAGCGCCGTCGTGCCGCGCGTGAACTCGTAAACGCCCGGCGCGAGGTGGTCGCCCTCGCCCATGAGAGACGTCAGAACACGAAACAGCGGCGCGCTCTCGATGACGCCCGCGTCCTGTAGCTTCGTGCCGATCGCCGATGCGCTGTCGCCTTCCTCGATCGTGACGACGACCGTGTCGCCCTCGAGGCCGGGCGTCGGCCCGCTGCGGTCCGGTGCTTCGTTGACCAGCGTCCCCGGCGTGCCGCGTAGCAGCCAGCCGCCGGCCAGGAGCATGACGACGAAGCCCAACGCGACCATGGCAGGCACGGCGAATCGGTCTCTCACGCCGGCCGGTTCTCGCTGTTCGCCCGGCGGTCCAAGTAGCTTTGCAGGATGATCGCCGCCGCCAGGTCGTCCTTGGGCGCCCTCCGCCGCGATCGCTTCGCGCCGGGCGCCAGACGTTCAGCCTGCTTCGACGTCAGCCGTTCGTCCCACAGCTCGACCGGCAGGTGGCACGCTTCGCCGGCGCGCTGCGCGAACTCCTCGACGCGCCGCGCCTGCGCTCCAACCGTGCCGTCCAAAGAGCGCGGGAATCCCACCACCAGCGCCTCGGCGCGCTCGTCGCGCGCCAGCTCCGCGATCGCCTGCAGCGCAGCATCGTCGCTCTCGCGAACGATAATGCGCAGCGGCACGGCGAGCGTTCCTTCCGGCACGGACACGGCGACACCGATCCGCCGCTCTCCAACATCGAGACCGAGCATGCGCCCCACGGGGCCATGATAGAAGGCTTTGCCTATCGGGTCGAGGGGCTAGGGCGGCTCGACGAGATACAGCCTGTGCGGCCGCTCGTCCACGCGTGCCAGCTCTACCAGCGAGAAGTGCTCCTGGAGGCCGCTGAAGTACGCGTCGAACCCCAGCTCGTAGCGATGCAACTTCGATTGCGCCGCCTCGTATGGCGTGTAGTAGTAGTAGACGGTCCTGCCCTTGGCGAGCTGCTCGTCGACGTAGGCGACGAAGCGCCGGACCGAGTCATCGTTGATCCCATAACTGCTGGAGTGGCGCGCCAGATCGAAGCCGTCCATCTCCGGGTTGGCGCGGTCGACGGCGAGGATCTGGCTCGAGATGAGCAGCGCGTTCTCGCCATCCGTCTCGCGCAGCGCGCGCCGGATCTCCGCGAACGAAGCCTCGGTCCGCGCGGCGGGCGAGTCGTACAGCTGCGAGAAGAACGTCAGGTCTTGCGAGAGCTGCGCGCTTGCCACCAGCGTAACCGACAGTGCCAGGAAGCCCGCCGCCGGCACGCGCTGCCACGGCCGGTCGAGACGCTGCCAGCCGTCGAGCGCCGCCGAGAGACCGATCGACGCTGGCAGCAGCAGAATGAAGTAGACGGCCGTCGCGTAACGCGGGATCCACGGGAGGTAGGCGCCCTCGTACAGGGCGTGGACAGGGCCCCAGACGGCCGCCAGATAGACGATCGCGACCAGCAGGCTGGGATTGCTGCGCCAGAGTCGCTGCGCGCCCACGAGCGCCAGCGCCAGCAGCACGCCCGCGGCGACGCTCTCCGTGAAGCCCAGGTCCGCGCTGTAGCCGTTCAGGCTCGCCTGCGTGTAGTAGAGCAGCCGCGCGCCGTAGCCGTCGAAGCCGACGATGCTCGCGTTCTCGGAGCTCGTGAAGCGCGTCAGGTTTTCGTGCGCGGTGCCGATGTACACAGCCCCCAGCGCCAGCACGACCAGCCCGGCAACCAGCGCGGCCGGCGACCGCGCGATCGCGATGGCTTGTCGCCACGACGGACGCTGCGCGCTCCCGCCCATCGCTGCCAGCACGAGCGCGGGCAGCACGATCACGTTCGTATAGCGCGCCGTGACCATCGCGAAGGCGAGTACGCCGTATCCGACCCAGGCCGCGGGCCCGCGCCGAACGGCCGCCGGCGCCAGCCACAGCGACGAGGCGATAAGCAGCGTATTGATCACCTCGAACAGCGCGATGCGCGAGTGAAAGACGAACGTCGCGCCGATCGCCACGGCGAACGCGTAGATCAGCGCCGCGCGCCGGTCGCCCGTCGCGGCCACGCCCCAGGCGTACGCCACGCCGACCAGCGCCAGCCCCGCTGCCAAGATCGCGATCTGCATCGTCAGCAACGAGTCGGGTAGGACCGCGAAGAATGGCGCCAGGAACAGCGCGATCCCCGGCGGGTAATAGTACGAGATCGGGAACTGGAGCGAGGCCAGGTTCTCGGCCGCGCGCAGCTGGCCGTACGAGTCCGGGTAGAACGCCACATAGCTCACGAGGTGGTACAGGCGCAGCACAAGCGCCGTCGCCGCGATCGCGACCACTGATGTCCAGAAGACCGCTGTGTCCAGATCGACGGGCCGGGTGCGCGCCGGCGCGCTGGGCTGCGCCGCGAGCGTTCGAGCGTTCAGCGACATGCTCTCGCGCTCCTGCTACGCTGCGCGCTCATTAGATGGCAACGGCAGCGCATCGGGGCCCGCCGCCTGCCCCTCAATGCCCTGCGCGGGCGCGCCGGCGCCGCCCAGCCATCGGAACGCGCGCACGGCCAGCCCGTACGGGTGGCCGCTCAGCGCGTAGTACGCCGCCGTCGCGTAGATCACCCCCGCGATCGCATCGACGAAGTAGTGGTGTCCTGAGTAGACGATAGACCACCAGATGAAGATCGGGTAAACGATCACAGGCAGCGCCTTGCGTCCCCAGATCTTGATCGTGAACAGATAGAGCATCCACGGGAACGCCGCGTGCAGCGACGGGATCGCGGCGACGGGGTTCGCGCTCACCTCCGAGTAGATGCGCGCAAGGCCCGGCACGGTCCGGTGGACGAGGTAGACCTGATCGATGTAGCCTTCGCGCGCGGCCCACCAGGGCGGCGCCGAAGGCATAAGCAGGAACGTCAGGAACCCCGCGTAGGCCAGCAGCAGGTATGTCGACATGAAGCGCAGGTGCAGATGCCGGTGATGCTGCCAGATGATCGCCGCGAAGAGGATCGGCAAGATGAAGTGCGAGAGGTGCGCCACTACCGCGGCGTAGTCATACCAGTGCGCGTGGTCAGGGTCATAGAGCGCGTTTTGCATCACCACCGTGGGGAGATGTCCCGCGAACAGGAACCGCTCGGCTTCGATCTGGGGCATCACCATGACGGAGCCCCGCAAGTCGTCCGCCGATCCCCACATCGAGTAGTACGCGAACAGCACGAGTAGGAAGGGCCCGAAGTCGCGCACGAAGCGCAGCTTCTGCCCGGGGCGGGCGAAGACGATCAGCAGGATCAGCAGCACGAGCGGCGTCGTCAGCGCCGAGCCGTAATAGATGAGGAGCGCCTCCGCGGCCAGCAGGAAGGCCGCCGTCGCCAGGTAGAGCCGCTTCCAGTTCGCCGGCGAGACGGCGCTTTGCGCTTCGTTCGAAGACATTGTCATCCGGCGGGTCCAGACCTCTCTCCTGTAGATTCCGCGACCCGCGAACCTACCTACGCCTTCACGCTTCCCCCAAGACCCTGACGCCAGACTCCTGAGGGCTGGCAGCCTGGTTCCTTGTTCCTACGTAGGTATCGGCGCGCGTCCAATGCCCCTGGAGCGCGTTTACGTTCGTACCGATACCTAAGGGAAGTCCCTAACTTGACAGCCCCGCCGCGGCGTAGCTACGATTACGTAAGGCTGAGGTGAGCACGCGCTTGCTAGTGCAACCAGAAGACGAACCTCCGGATAGCCGCCAATCGGCGGCCGGGGCCATGCGGCCCCATCTCCACTCGACTATGCTCCGCGCTTGATCGCCGCGCCTGGATGCGCGAACGTCTCGCCACACATATGACCCCTAACCTTTCGTTATTCCGCCAACCTTGCTTATGAAGCCGAACGACGTCCTCGGCATCGTGCTCGCGGCGGGCGCCAGCTCGCGCATGTGGCCCGTTCGCGATAAGCACGCGCTGCGCTTCGCGGGCCGCACACTCGTCGATCTGCATATCGACCGTTTGCGGCACGCCGGCCTCCAGCGATTCGTCCTCGTCGCGAGCGATGACAACGCCGCCATGCTGCGCGAGCAGTCGGACGCGGACACGAGCGTCGTCGTCCAGACCGGCGCGTCCGGCATGGCCGGCGGCGTCCTCAGCGCGATGGCCCAGCTCGGCGAGAACGAACTCGCCCGTCCCGTCTACGTCACGCAGCCGCACGACGTCGTCGACGCTTCGTTCCACAAACGTGTCGTCGATGTTGCAAGCCACGGCTCGAGCGACGGCTACCTCGCTGCGTTCGCGACGGAGCAGTACTTCCCGGGCGGCTACCTCACGCTCGACGGCGACCGCGTCGCGGGAATCATCGAGAAGCCCGCGCCCGGCTCCGAGCCGAGCGATCTCGTTACGATCGTCGCGCATCTCTTCGCCGACGCGCGCCCGCTCTTCCGTCAGCTCACACGCGAGGTGCAGCAGACCGAGAGCGACGATGCTTACGAGCGCGCGATCACCAGTCTGCTGCGCGAGCATCGATTCGCGCCCGTTCGCTACGAGGGCGCGTGGCAGCCGCTCAAGTACCCCTGGCACGTGCTCGAGGTGATGGCGCTCCTGCTCGATCAGCTCCGCGACGGCAGCGCGTCGCCCGCCCCGGGCTACACGCAGGTCGAGCCGGGCGTCTTCTTCGGCGAGGACGTCCGCGTCTATCCGGGTGGCCACGTCGCCGCGCCGGCTGTCGTCGGCCACCGAGCCGTCATCGGCAACAACGCTCTCGTACGCGAGTCCGTCATCGGCGACGGCTCCGTCGTCGGCTTCGGCAGCGAAGTCGCGCGCAGCTACCTCGGCGAACGATGCCAGCTCCATCACAACTACATCGGCGACAGCGTCCTCGAACGCGACGTCCTGCTCGGCTTCGGATCGATCACGGCGAACTTCCGCCTCGATCAGCGCAACGTGCAATCGACCGTGCGCGGCGAACGTATCGATTCCGGAAAGGACAAGCTCGGCATGATCGCCGGCGCCGGCGCGAAGTTCGGCGTCGGAACGAACATCATGCCTGGCGTCAAGATTGGCGCGGGGGCCGTCGTCGGCCCGGGACAGAATGTCTTCCGCGATGTCGCCGACGGCGAATCGTTGCTTCCGGAGCGCGGGCGATGACCGGTGATACGTGGGTGGGCATCGCGCTCATCGCCGCCGCCGCCGTCGTGCTCGCGATTGCGACCGCGGCCGAGGCCGGCGTCGTCTTCATCAGCCGCCTGCGCGTGCGGGCGTACGCCTCGAAAGGCTTGCCGCGCGCCGTCTCGCTCGAGACCTACATCCAGGAGCGACAGGTCTTGCTCGGCACGCTCGCCGTCGCGCGCGACACCGCAGTCGTGCTCGGCATCGCGGTCGGCACGTTTCTCGTCCTGCGGGAGGCTGGCGATAGCTGGTCGGCGCTCGCCGCCACGATGTCGGTGTCGGTCGTCGCGCTCGTGTTGCTTGAGGGCTTCTCGCGATTGGTCGTCGCGCATAGCCCGGAGCGCTGGAGCCTGCGCTTGGTCCCGGCTATCAGCATGTTCCGCCTCCTGTTCGGCGTGCCCGCGCGCCTGCTCGATATGGTCGCCGGCGCCGTCACGAAGCCGGTGCCTGTGGACGAGAGCGCCGAGGCGGCCGAGGAAGACGAAGAGCTCCTGCGCCTTGTCGAGATGCACGAAGGCAACGGGACCGAGAACGGCGAGCTCGCCATCATGCGCCGCGTCGCCAACATGGCCGACCGCGCGGTGCGCGAGGTGATGGTCCCGCGCATCGACATGATCGCCGTCGACACGGACGCGACGGTGGACGATGTGCTCCGGCTCGTGGTCGAGCGTGGCTACAGCCGCATACCGCTCTACGACGAGACGATCGACAACCTGGTCGGCATCGTCTATGCGAAGGACATCCTGAAGTTCCTGGCGGAGAACAAGCGCCCGTCATCGCTACGCGAGATCTCGCGCCCGCCGTACTTCGTCCCCGAAGGCAAGCACATCGCGGAGCTGCTCGCGGAGCTGCAAGAGCACAAGGTGCACATGGCGATCGTCGTCGATGAGTACGGCGGCACCGCAGGTCTCGTCACCATCGAGGACGTCCTCGAGGAGATCGTCGGCGAGATCCAGGACGAGTACGATCGTGAGGAGGTCACCGTCGAGCGCCTCAACGAATCGGAGGCGATCCTCGACGCGCGCGTCAGCCTCGACGCCCTCAACGAGATGTTCCACCTCGAGATCGAGAGCGAGGACTTCGATACGCTCGGGGGCTTCATCTACCACGAGCTGGGCCGCATGCCCTCCCCCGGCGACGAGATTTCGACCGATGGCATCACGCTCCGCGTGCTCTCCGTCCTCGGCCGCCGTATCAAAAAGGTCCGCGTCACAAAGCGTGACCACGCCCCGGAAGCCGCCGAATCCCAGCCTGCCTAGCTTCGCCCGCCGATACTGCTCCCCCGTTCTTGGTTCTGGGTTCCAGGGTCTGCCAGCCCCTTGCGCGAACGCCTTCCACTCCGTTAGGGTCTGCGGAAGGGCCGCTTGGGCCAGAGGACCCCTTGCGCCATGGGATACAATGGATAAGAACGAGCTCCAGTACTGGGTCGCCTTCGGGCGCGTCCCCCAAATCGGCCGGGCGCGCTTTTCGCTACTCGAAGCCCACTTCGGCAATCTGGAGGACGCCTGGAAGGCGAGCCCCGCCGAGCTGCAGCAGGCGGGCCTCTCCGGCTCCGTGCTCTCGGCGTTGCTGTCCGCCCGCGACGCGGTCTCGCCCGCGGACGAGATGGAGCGACTCGAGCGCGCTCGGGTCCAGGCGCTCACCTGGCACGACGAGTCGTACCCCTCCAGCCTGAAGGAGATCTACGACCGGCCGCCCGTCCTCTACGTCCGGGGGACGCTGACTCCCGCGGACGAATGGTCGGTGAGCGTCGTCGGCACGCGCCGCGCGACCGTCTACGGCCGCCAGGCTGCCGAAGAGTTCGCGATGGGCCTCGCCCAAAACGGCGTGACGGCCGTTTCGGGTCTCGCGCGCGGCATCGATTCCATCGCGCACAAGACGGTGCTGCAGGCCGGCGGACGGACGATTGCCGTCCTCGCCTGCGGTCTCGATCTCGTGTACCCGCCCGAGAACATGAAGCTCGCGCAGGACATCGCGGAACGGGGCGCGCTCGTCAGTGACTACCCGCTCGGAACGCAGCCGCGCAGTGAGTTCTTCCCGAGGCGCAATCGCATCATGGTCGGCCTCGCGCTGGGCGTCCTCGTTATCGAGGGCGACCTCAAGAGCGGCGCCATGATCACCGCGCGGATCGCCCTCGACGAGAATCGAGAGGTCTTCGCGGTGCCCGGCAGCATTTACACGCCTACCTTCCGCGGCACGAACTGGCTGATCCAGAACGGCCACGCGAAGCTGGTGACGCGGATCGAAGACGTGCTGGAGGAGCTGAACCTGACGATGGCAGCGCACCAGATGGAAGCTAAGGAGCTGCTTCCCGCCGATGATACGGAAGCTCTCCTATTGCAGGCGCTCTCATCGGAGCCGATACATATCGATGATGTCCGCCGCAAGAGCGGCCTCGCCATCGATGTTGTCAGCAGCGCGCTTGCTATGCTTGAGTTGAAGGGCATGGTGCGTCACGTTGGTAACATGAATTACGTGCGGGCCGCACGCGCGCCCGCAACAGTGAGTTAAGAAGGAACCATGGCAGAGAAGAAGACACGCAAGAAGAAGAAGGGCAAGAGCCTCGTCATCGTCGAGTCGCCCGCGAAGGCGCGGACGCTCGCAGGCATCCTTGGTTCCGAGTACGATATCCGCTCCTCGGTCGGCCACGTGCGCGATCTTCCGAAGACGCGCCTCGGTGTCGACGTCGACAACGGCTTTGCGCCGCGCTACCTCGTGCCCAAGGAGAAGGCAGCTGTCGTCAAAGAGCTCAAGAAGGCCGCCGCCGGCGCCGAGACCATCTATCTCGCAACAGACCCCGACCGTGAGGGCGAGGCGATCTCGTGGCACCTCGTCGAGGCGGCGGACCTGCAGGACCGCCCGCACCAGCGCGTCGTTTTTCACGAAATCACGAAGGACGCCGTACTCGAGGCGTTCAAGCACCCGCGCACGATCGATCAACATCTCGTCGATGCGCAGCAGGCGCGCCGCGTCCTCGACCGCCTCGTCGGCTACAAGGTCAGCCCCATCCTGTGGAAGAAGATCCGCCGCGGGCTTTCGGCCGGGCGCGTGCAGTCCGTCGCGTTGCGCATCGTCGTCGAGCGCGAGCGCGAGATCACGAGCTTCGTTCCGGTGGAGTACTGGACTATCGATGTCGATGTGGAGAAGGCCGGCGTCGAGCCGGGCTTCTCCGTGCGCCTCGTCGGCCCAGTAGGGGAGAAGAAGTTCCAGATTCCGAACGGCGCTGAAGCCGAACGGCTGAACGGCCTGCTCGGCTCGTCCGCGTACACCGTGACCGAGGTCAAGCAGAAGCCCCAGTCGCGTAAGCCCGCGCCTCCGTTCACGACGAGCACGCTGCAGCAGGAGGCGTCGCGCCGGCTCGGCTTCACGGCCCGCCGCACGATGTCCGTCGCGCAGCAGCTCTACGAAGGTCTCGAGCTGCCCGGCGAGGGTCAGACCGGTCTTATCACGTATATGCGTACGGACTCCATGAACATCGCCGAGTCGGCCCGGAGTGAGGCGCGCGCGTACATCGGGCAGCGCTACGGCAACGATTTCGTGCCGCCTTCGCCGCGGGTCTATCGCACCAAGGCCAAGGGCGCGCAGGAGGCCCACGAGGCCATCCGCCCGACGTCCGTCGCGCGCGATCCCTCCGCGCTCCGGCATGTCCTCAGCCGCGATCAGTTCCGTCTCTACCAGCTCGTCTGGCAACGATTCGTCGCCTGCCAGATGGCAGACGCCATCCTCGACCAGACCACGATCGAAGTGAACGCGCAGCCCGGTGCTCCCGACGCCTTGAGCGTCGGTTCAGAAAAGGATGCCTCGAAGGCGTTCCTGCTCCGCGTCACCGAGAGCGTCCTGCGCTTCGCCGGCTATCGCCAGCTCTACGAGGAGATGCGCGATGACGACGAGGAAGAGGAGGAGCCCCCTCGCGCGCTACCTGAGCTCGCCCAGGGCGACGCGCTTCGCTCCATTAACGTCCGTCCCGACCAGCACTTCACCGAGCCGCCCCCTCGCTACACAGAGGCCACGCTCGTGAAGGCGCTCGAGGAGAACGGAATAGGCAGGCCGAGCACGTACGCTGCGATCCTCTCGACGATCCAGGACCGCGCCTACGTGAAGCGCGAAGGGCGCACGCTCTTCCCGCAGGAGCTCGGCTTCGTCGTCAACGACATGCTGATGGAGCACTTCAAGGACGTCTTCGATGTCGGCTTCACGGCCAGCATGGAGGAGGAGCTCGACGAGATCGCTCGCGGCGAGATCGCCTGGGAGCCTGTCGTGCGTGAGATCTACGAACCGCTCCAGGCGCTCGTCGAGAAGGCCGCCGACGCGCCTCGCGTCGAAGAGGTGACAGACGAGCTCTGCGAGAAGTGCGGCAAGCCCATGATCAAGCGCTGGGGCCGCTTCGGCCAGTTCCTTGCTTGCTCCGGCTTCCCGGAGTGCCGCAACACCAAGCCGCTCGACTCCGACGGCGAGCCGGAGGTTACGGACGAGAAGTGCCCGGAATGCGCCGCCGACATGGTGATGCGGGGCGGACGCTTCGGCAAGTTCCTCGCCTGTTCGCGCTACCCCGACTGCAAGGGCAGCAAGCCGCTGCTCAAGAAGGTCGGCGTCGCCTGCCCGAAGTGCGCCGGCGACATCGTCGAGCGGCGCACGCGACAGCGCCGCATCTTCTACGGCTGCGCGAAGTACCCCGAGTGCGACTTCACAAGCTGGTCGCGTCCGCTGCCGGAGCCCTGCCCGCAGTGCAAAGGCATCCTGGTTGCCGTGGGCAGCCGTGCCCGCGCCGACGGCCAGACGACCGCTCGCTGCCCGAACACCGACTGTGGCTGGCGTGGCAGCATCGCTGACGGCGACCGCGAGCTCGTCGCCGCCACAGCCTGAGTGTCATCCTGAGCGAAGCGAAGGATCTGGCCCCTCGCGAATCGCGGCACCCCTTCCTCGCCGCCGCCGCACAACTCAAACTTCGTGGGACAGGCTGTAGCCTGTCGCAATATGGTAGTAGGGGCGCATGGCTATGTGGCCCTACGTCACGCCCTCACCCCGACCGATCGCCAAGGCACGATCCGCGCGATGACTGATCGCCCCGCTCCCGCACGCGGGAGAGGGGAAGAGGGGTGAGGGGCTACCCGCTGATAGCTGATTGCCGGCAGCGGACGGCTCTCGTTAGGGTTCTCCCCACTTCTCAGGCGGCGCGTTCCCTTACATACTGTACGCATGGCCACCGCGACCGCCCCGGACGCCCGCCGCGCCCGTATCGACGCCGAACGCAAGCTCGCTGACTATCTCGAGACCATCGGCGCGCGCAAAAACCTCTCGCTCCTGACGCTACGTAACTACGCGACAGACCTCCGTCAGTTTTTCGACTTCCTCGACGAACGCAACGCCACGCTCGCCTCCCTCGATAAGCTCCTCGTGCGCGACTACCTCTCCGGCCTCGTGTCGTCCGGCGTCGCGTCAGCCAGCGTGACGCGTAAGGTGAGCTCGCTGCGTTCGTTCTACCGCCACCTCCGCAACGAGGGCGTGATCCCAGACGACCCGATGTTCGGCGTGCGCGGCCCGCGCCGGGAGCGACGCCTGCCCACGTTCCTCACGCTCCCCCAGATCGAGACGCTGATCGGCGCGGCTGATGGCGACAAGCCCAACCAGCTCCGCGATCGCGCGCTCCTCGAGCTGCTCTACGCCTCCGGCGTGCGCGTGTCCGAGATCGTCGGCATCGATGTGAAGGACGTCGATCTCGGCGAGCTGACGGCGCTGGTGTTCGGGAAGGGCTCGCGCGAGCGCATGGTCATGATGGGCGAGCCCGCCGCGCGCGCCGTCCGCCGCTACCTGAACGACGGCCGCCCCGCGCTCGCGCACGGTCCGCAAACGGCCCTCTTCCTGAACCGAGACGGTGGCCGCCTCTCGCAGCGCGCCGTGCAGTCGATGGTGCGCAAGTACGCGGTGGCCTCCGGCCTCGATCGCAGCGTGCACCCGCACCTACTGCGCCACACGTTCGCCACGCACCTGCTCGATAACGGCGCCGAGCTGCGCGTCGTACAAACGCTCCTCGGACACTCCAACGTCAACACCACGCAGATCTACACGCACGTCACGGACTCGGCCAAACGCCGCGCGATCGAGGCGGCGCTGGACGGCATCTCCCGCATCGAAGAGGAGCGCAGGGCTTCGAGAAGAAAAACGGCGGGCTAGTCGAAGTAGGGGATGTGCCTCGGCGGACCCGATCGCCCTCACTCCCGTTCCCCTCTCCCGCGCGGGAGAGGGGCGACTTCTCATCTC
>JBBDXS010000014.1:24313-143416 GCA_040902195.1 Dehalococcoidia bacterium | reverse complement strand
GCCTAGCGAACTTGTTGAGGACTTGGGGTGAGGGTGCCGCCCTGGACGGCATCTCACGCATCGAAGAGGAGCGGAGGGCTTCGAGAGGAAGAACGGCGGGCTAGTCGAAGTAGGGATGTGCCTCGGCGGATCCGATCGCCCTCACCCCGTTCCCCTCTCCCGCGCGCGGGAGAGGGGCGACTTCTCATCTCGCCTAGCGAACTTGTTGAGGACTTGGGGTGAGGGTGCCGCCCTGGACGGCATCTCCCGCATCGAGGAAGAGCGGAGGGCTTCGAGAAGAAAAACGGCGGGCTAGTCGAAGTAGGGGATGTGGCTCGGCGGACCCGATAGCCCTCACCCGCGTTCCCCTCTCCCGCGCGGGAGAGGGGCGACTTCTCATCTCGCGTAGCGAACTTGTTGAGGACTTGGGGTGAGGGTGCCGCGCTGGACGGCATCTCACGCATCGAAGAGGAGCGGAGGGCTTCACGAGAAGAATGACGGCGGGGTAGTCGAAGTAGGGGCTCACCGCTGTGCGCCCTGGCGAGCCGCTACGTGGCTTGGTCCAGCGAGGCCAGCAGGCGCCTAGGCGCGGCGGCGCGCCAGGCGTCCTCGATGATCATCGCCACCTCGCCCCAGTCGACCTCGCCCTCGAGGCGCACGCCCACCCAGCCGCGATGTCCCACGTAGGGCGGCACGAAGAAGCGGTCCGGGCGTGACCGGACGAGCACGTCCTGCGCTCCCCCATCCGCGTTGCACCAGATGGCGAGCCGCCCGTCGTTGTGGTGGTTGTCCATGAACATCACGAAGCTCTTGCCCTTGCGTATGTGGAACGTCGGCCGGCCGTGGCCAGCCTTCTCGTGCGCTTCCGGCAGCGCGAGGGCGATCTCGCGCACCCTATCGAGCGGCGTCATATTCCTAGGCACCGACATTTATGGTCTGGCAGGCAGGCTGTCCGTGACGATAAACTCGTCTCCCTGCTGTTCGATGATGAACCTTCGATCCGTATTATGCCAATCCCCGCACGTCGCCGTCCGATCGTAGATTTGGCGTCCTCCCTGTTTGACGGTAATGACAACTCGGATAGGTCTATCACTTTGATTGTCACAGTCCCGCCCCCAATGAGTGTCGTCACGCGGTTTCAATTCTGCTAGGCATCTCGCACTTGCTGCGTTTTGCGGTGAAGAGTATTCGCACAAGGCCGTGTTAGTGCGGTTGTCGAAGGTGAATCCTACATCCGCAGGGCCACAGCCGGTGACGATGACGGTCAAGGTCACAACAGTCGCCAAACAACGCAGTGCCCACCTCGCGGAACCATGGGCAGAACTCGGCGTCTTTCGTGGCATCCCGATACTCTACCGCGTCTTCATGGCAGCGGTTGAGTGGGGAGGCGCTCGTCCCGGGGGAGTGCAGAGGGGGCGGAGCCCAATCTGCCGGGGGTCTGGGGCCTGTCCTCGAGCGAAGCGAAGGAGTGTCCCCCAGATTCAACAACATTTCTGGGTGGGCGGGTGGGAAGAACAAACGGATCATCCGGCAAGGGGGGGGCGGGCTGGGCGTGGCGCTGGCCGCCTCGCGCGTCTGCTACACTCCCTCCCCGAAAGGAACGCTGCTTGATCCTCGAACGATTCCGCCTCGACGGCAAGGCTGCCGTCGTTACCGGCGCCGGCCGCGGCCTCGGCCAGCAGATGGCGCTCGCCCTCGCCGAAGCCGGCGCGGACGTCGTCTGCGCCGCGCGCAGCCGCGACCAGATCGAGGAGACCGCGGAAGCGGTCCGGGCGCTCGGCCGCCGCTCTGTCGCCGTCCCGACCGACGTGCGCGACTCGACGCAGTGCAACGCCCTGATCGACGCCTGCGTCTCGGAGCTGGGCAAGATCGACATCATGCTCTCCAATGCCGGCATCGGCGACGCGCGCGCCATGGGCGTCGAGCTCTGGGATGTCCCGGATGACGACTGGCGTGACACAGTCGATGTCAACTTCTCGAGTGCGTTCTACTGCGCGCGCGCGGCCGCCAAAGCGATGGTCGACGCGAAGCAGGGCGGCGTGATCATCAACGTCGCGTCCGGCACTGCCCTGCGTGGCGACCCGCCTCGATTCGCCTACGCCGCCTCGAAGGCCGGCGTCATTTCGCTCACGAAGTCGCTCGCCGTCATGCTCCAGCGCTACGGCATCCGCTGCAACTGCATCGTCCCCGGCTTCGTCGCGCAGCGGCCGTTCGCGGAAGGCCAGGCGGAGATCGCGCGCGGCCTCGCGAAGTACATCCCGGCCCAGCGCGTCGGCGAGGCGTGGGAGCTCGGCCCGCTCGCCGTCTATCTCGCGTCGGAGGCTTCGTCCTACGTCACCGGCCAGGGCTTCATCATCGATGGCGGCGGCCTCGCGGGCGGCGTCGCGCCCGTCGGCTTCGCGCCAGAGGTGTCGTTGTGAGGAACAAGGAACACGGAACATGGAACAAGGGATGGATTGGTACCACTCGAGCGCAAGCTAGCCGCGTGACGTGTATTGCCGGATCGCTCTCGTCCGCGCCTTCCGACGTGCCGGGGGAGTGCAGAGGGGGCGGAGTCCCCCCTGCCGGGGGTCTGGGGGTGTCCCCCAGACTCACAAACTACCCTGGGCGGGCGGGTGGGAAGACAGACACCCCATCCGCTCCTCCGGTCCAAAGGCGGAAGCGCTAGATGTCAGTAGCGTCCTGGCCGAACGCCAAGCGCTCGCTCGACGCCTTCGACCTCTCCGGCAAGAAGGCGCTCGTCGTCGGCGCCGGACGGGGCGCCGGCCGCGCGATCGCGATCGCGCTCGCCGAGGCGGGCTCCGACGTCGCGCTCTGCGCCGCGACGAACGACGCGGAGGAGATGCTCGCCGTGCGAAAGACCGCCCGCGAGGTGCGCGACATGGGCCGCACCGCGATCGATACCGCTACCGACGTCTCGACGGGCCAGGGCGCGCTCGTGATGGTGAACCAGGTCGCGAAGGAGCTCGGCCACCTCGACATCGTCGTCAACGCGCCCGGCGCGTTCCTCGGCAAGCCGGTGACGAAGATCAGCGACGCCGAGTGGGCGAAGGTCATCGCGCAGAACTTGAGCGCCACGTTCTTCGTCTGCCGCGCCGCCGGCAAGCACGTGCTCGCGAATGACGGCGCGCGCAACCGGGGCCGCATCATCAACGTCACGTCCGTCCTCGGCGAGCGCGGCCTGCCGAACGCCTCGGCCTACGGCGCGGCGCACGCGGGCGTGATGAACCTGACGCGCTCGCTCGCGGAGGAGTGGGCCGCGCAGGGCGTCACCGTCAACGCGATCGCGCTTGGCTGGATGGAGGACTCCGCCGCCCTCGGCGACCCGACGCCCGATGCGAACCAGACCGTGCGCTTCATCCCGATGAAACGTCCCGGTCGCGCGGACGAAGTCGCCCCGCTCGCCCTCTACCTCGCTTCCGACGCGGCGGGCTACGTCACCGGCCAGGTCATGTACGTCGATGGCGGCCTCAGCGTGCACTTGTAATGGGGCTGGAACGGCGACGCGGCAGCCATAGGGACAAAGCTTTAGCTCTGTCCAGCGAGCGTAGCTCGCTGCGGAATGGAGGCCGCCGCTCTTATTCAAGTTGTCCGCTCATTGCTGAAAGCTGAGTACTCCATGTTCGCCAAGATAAACAACGTCGACATCCACTACCAAATCCTCGGCGACGGCCCGACGCTCGTCTGGCTGCACGGCCTCATGGGCTCCATCGAGCGCGCACGCGTCTTCGGCGAGGGCTTCGAGGAGCTAGCCAATCACGGCGTTCGCCTCGTCCTGTACGACGCGCGCGGCCATGGTCAGTCTGGCTTCACGCCGGACGACTCGGATTACACCTGGGAGTCGCACGCGCGCGACATGCTCGGGCTGCTCGACCACCTCGGCATCGAGCGCGCGGCGCTCGGCGGCGGCTCGATGGGGGCGCGCGCGTCAGTCATCGCTGCGCTGGCGCAGCCGGAGCGCGTCGAGAAGCTCGTGCTGCACGGCTTGCCCGGCTTCGGGACGGGGATCAAGACCGCGCAGGACGTCTTCCTCGCGCTCGCCTCGCTGATCGAAGCCGTCGGCGTCGAGAAGGCGGCCGATATCGTCATGCAGCTCCCGCAGTACGCCGAGCTGAAGGAGAGCGACCCTGAGGAACACGCGCGGATGGACAACTGGTTCCGCACGCTCCGTCCCGACTCAACAGTGGCGACCATTCGAGGTCTCCTGAACGACCCACACCTTGAGGCGGAACAGTTGCGCGCGATTCACGTCCCGACGCTCGTCGTCGGTCACACGGATGACCCCATCCATCCCATAGAGGCGTCCCGGCAGGCGCACGAAGCGATCGCGGGCTCGCAGCTCGTCACCGGCGAGGGCCTCTCGTACTGGCGTGACCACCACGACGAGCTGATCGATGAGATCGCGAAATTCCTGAGAGCATAGGAGTACATCATGACCTACGAACAGGTCCTCTACGAGCAGGACGGCGGCAAGGTCCGCATCACGCTGAACCGCCCCGAGAAGCTCAACGCGATCACGCCGCGCATGCACAAGGAGCTCAACGAGGCGCTCTGGGAGGCCGACGGCACCGCGAGCGTGCACGTCATCATCGTGCGCGGCGCCGGGCGCGGCTTCAGCGCCGGCTACGATATCTCGCCGCTCGATGGCCAGGATGCCCACGCGCTCGGGATCGGCGGGGAGGGGCGGCGCGGCCGCCGCGAGTACGATGACGACGCGTGGTACCTCGAGCGCGACCAGCGCTATCGCCACGCGCTGCTCGATGTGCACAAGCCCGTCATCGCGCAGGTGCACGGCTACTGTCTCGCCGGCGGCACGGACGTCGCGCTCCTCTGCGACCTCGTCGTCGCCGCCGAGGACGCGGTGATCGGCTTCCCGCCGGTGCGCAACCAGGGCTCTCCGGTGCAGCACATGTGGACCTACCTGGCCGGGCCGCAATGGGCGAAGTACCTGCTGCTCACCGGCGACCAGCTCTCCGGCACGCAGGCCGCCGAGGTCGGCGTTGCGCTCAAGGCCGTGCCCCACGAGCGGCTCGAGGCCGAGGTCGAGGCGCTCGCCGACAAGATGTGCCGCATCGATCCGGCCGTGCTCGCCGCGAACAAGCGCATCGTCAACATCGCGCTCGAGCTGATGGGCTCGCGCACTGCGCAGAAGATGGCCGTCGAGATGGACTCGCGCGCGCGATTGGCGCCCGGCGTGAAGGAGTTCTACCGCATCATCGCAGAGAAGGGGCTAAAGGAAGCGCTGCGCTGGCGAGACGGCGCGTTCGAGGACCTCACAGGCAGCGCCGCCGCGGAGCAACGCAAGGCCGAGCAAGAATCGCGCCTCAAAGGGTGATGGCCATCCTGGGTTTGGAGAGGCCGCGCCGTAACGAGGCGCTGCCTGTAGGGACAGACCTTCAGGTCTGTCCGGCCCTCTTGCACACGCTGCGAGTTGTGCGTTTCTTCGTATTCGAACTTCTAGCACTATCGCCCGATGTCTCCGGACGGTTTTGCCCGCTGGCACCGCGGCACTAGTTGCGACTTCGAACATTGAGCATCGAACATCGAGCTTCTAGTACAATCGCCTCGATGTCTCCCGTCCTCATCCGCCCCGAACGGCCCGAAGACTACGACGCCGTCTCGACCGTAACCGCCGCCGCGTTCGGCCGCGAGAACGAGGCGCGCCTCGTCGAGGCGCTGCGCGACTCCGACGCGTACGTGCCGGAGCTGTCGCTCGTCGCAGAGGAAGACGGCGTCGTCGTCGGCCACACGATGCTGACGTACTCCACACTTCGCGGCGGCGACGCTGACCGGCGCGTGCTTGTGCTTGCTCCCGTCTCCGTCACGCCGTCGCGCCAGAACGACGGCATCGGTGGTGCGCTCTGCCGCCGCGCGATCGAGCTCGCCGACGCCCGCGGCGAGCCGCTCATCTCTGTGCTCGGCCACGCGACGTACTATCCGCGCTTCGGCTTCGAGGTCGCGCGCCCCCTCGGCATCGACCCGCCCGTTCCGCAGATCACCGACGCCTCGTTCATGGCGATCAAGCTCTCGCACTACGATCCGGCGTATCGAGGCCGTCTGATCTATCCGGCGCCGTTCGCGGAGACGTGAATCGTCATCCTGAGCGCAGCGAAGGATTCCGCGGCTATGATCGAGACCTCGCATTAATCGGCGAGGCGGTACAATTTGGTCGCATGCCTGACTTGCACAACAAACGTTACCTCGTCCTCGGCGGCGAGACGCCCCCCGGCCGCGCGATCGTCATCGCGCTCGCCGAACGAGGCGCCGGCGTCGCAATCGCGAGCCTCACGCCTTCGACCGAAGCCGAGTTCGCGATCAACTCCGCGCTCAACGAGCTGTGGGCGCTGGGCCGCCAAGGCCTCGCGCTCGTCATCGATGCCTCGGACGCCGCCGCGCTGCGCGACGCTGTCGCGCGCGCCGAACGCGACCTGGGCGCTCTCGACGCGACCATCGCTATCGATGGCGCGGCGATCGCGGACGAGGCGCTCGAGGGCCGAAGAGTCGTGATTGTGCCTGAAGACGGAACTGCTGAGGAAGCGCTGCAGAAGCTGATAGCTGACCGCTGACCGCTGACCGCTGACCGCTGAACCGCTGACCGCTAGTCTATTCGTCCTGTCCCGGCACGGGTTCGCGGGCGCAGACGCCTTCGCGCTCGAGCGCGTCGATCTCTTCCGCGCTCAGCCCGAGCAGGTCGCGCAGGACGTAGTCGTTGTGCTCCGCGAAGCAGGGCGCGGGCAGCCGGATGTGCGCCGGCGTCAGGTCGAAACGCCAGGCCGGGCCGTCCATGGTCCAGGTGCCGGCCTCGCGATGCGTCTGCTCCTCCCAGAAGCCGCGCTCGCGCAGGTGCGCGTCGTCGACGAGCTCCGGTATCGTCAGCACCGCCATCGCCGCCACGCCGGCCGCCTGGAGCTGCACCGTCGCGTCGCGATGCGATAGCGTCGCCGTCCATTCCGAGACGATCGCGTCCAGCTCGTCCTGATTGCGGTGCCTCGATATCACGTCGGCGAAGCGATCGTCCCGCGCCAGCTCCGGCCGTGCGATAACGCCGCACAGCGACGCGAACTCCGCGTCCGTCCCGACCGCGATCGCGACCCACGAGTCGTCGCCCGCGCAGCGATACGTCCCGTGCGGCGCCATCGAGCGGTGCTTGTTCGCCAGCCGCGGCGGCTCCGCGCCCGTCATGCCGTACTCCAGGTAGAGGTCGCCCGCGAACGAGAGCATCGCTTCCACCTGCGCCACCTCGACGTGCTGTCCGCGGCCTGTCGCGCGGCGGTAGAGCAGCGCCGCGAACGTCGCCGCGGCCGCCGTCGCGCCCGCGACCGGGTCGCCGTAGGAGATGGCGCTGCGCTGCGGCGGCCCGTCCGGGTAGCCGCTCACGGACACGAGCCCCGAGAGCTGCTCGATGTGCGTGCCGTAGCCGATACGATGCGCGTCCGGCCCCCAGAGGCCGTGGCTCGGCATCGAGATCAGGATGATGTCCGGCTTCACGGCGCGCAGCTCGTCGTACGTCAGGCCGAGGCGCTCGAGCACGTCCGCGCGATAGTTCTCGACCACGACGTCGCTCTGCGCGACGAGGCGTAGCGCCAGCTCGTGCCCCTTCGCGTGCGACAGGTCGAGCGTGCAGCCGTACTTGTTGCGGTTGTAATGGTTGAAGTAGTGCGACTTGTTGTAGACCCGCTCGTCGGTGCCCGGCAGCAGGCTGAGCGAGCGCAGCAGGTCCCACGATCCCGCCGATTCGATCTTGATCACTTCGGCGCCCATGTCGCCCAGCAGCCGCGTGCAGTACGGGCCCGCCCATACGCGCGAAAGGTCGAGCACGCGGATGTTGTACAGCGGCAGCCGGTCCACTAGATCACCCCCGCCGCGCGCAGCCGCACGATGTCGCGCTTCGCCAGCCCGAGCAGCTCGCCGTACACCGCCACGTTGTGCTCGCCCAGGCGGGGCGCCGGCCGCAGCTCCCACGCGCCCTCGCCCGGACGGAACGCCGGGCCCGGGTACGTCAGGCCGTCCAGCTCGCGGAACGACTCGCGCTCGCGGAAGTGCGCGTTCGACAGCGCCTCGCCGATCGAGAGCACCGGCGCCATCGTCGTGCGGTGCTCGCCCGCCAGCGCGTAGATCTCGCCGCGCGTTTTCGACGCCGCCCAGCCGTACACGGCCGCGAGCATCTCGTCGTTGTTGATCAGGCGCGCGCGCTGGTCCTTGAACTTCTCGTCGCCGGTCATCCACGCCGCGTCCATCGCCTGCGCGAACGACGCGAAGTTGCGCGGCATCACGTGGATGCCCGCATAGCCGTCGGCGCAGGGGAAGATGCCGATCGTCGACGACACAATGTTGCCGCGTCGCTTCGTCAGGATCTCGCGGTGGAAATACACGTAGTCGCCGAGATACAGCTCCAGCGTCGACGCGAGCGCCTCCATCGTCGCGATCTCGATGTTCTGCCCAACCTCGAGGAAGCCCACCGAGTAGAGCCCCGCCAGCGTCGCGCCGAACGCGTGCATGCCCGTCTGGAACGCGCCCTGGCGTCCCGCGGGCATCAGCGGCTCGCGGTCTGCCTCGCCCGTGATCGACTGCTGCCCGCCCGACGCGTACGCCGTCAGCTCCGTCGCGCGGTAGCCCGCGTACGGCCCCGAGCGCCCGAACGCCGACACGGACGTCACGATTAGGCGCGGGTTGCGCTGGTGCAATGCCGCCTCGCCCAGGCCGAGCGCCTCGAGTGCGCCCGTCGGCCAGCTCTCGACCAGCGCGTCCGCGTGCTCGACCAGCTCCAGCAGCATCAGCCGCCCCGTGTTCGTCGCCAGATCGAGCGTCACGCTCTCCTTGCCGGTGTTCGCGTACAGGAAGAGCGCGCCGGCGTCCTCGCGCGCGCCGAACGGCCCCTCGCGCCGGGCCGGGTCGCCGCGGCCGGGCCGCTCGATCTTGATCACGCGCGCCCCGTAGTCCGCGAAGAACTTCGTCGCGAACGGCCCGGCCGCCCCCTCCGTCAGATCGAGGACCGTGATCTCAGACAGCAGCCCCCCGTTTTCGGACATAGCGAGGCGCACTATAGCGGATGGGAGGCGGGGTGGGGAGGCAGGGGAACCGCGCGAAGGTCAGGAGAGAGGGGAGCGGCAACATCTCCCAATGGATGACACCGCGGTCCCTTGTCATCCCGAGGGGAGCGGGGTAGAGCGGGACGGTCGTGGGGAGCCCGAGGGACCTGACAGGCCTTACACTCCCACTACGACCTCGTCATCAACACCGACACGCTAACGCCCGCCCTGGCCACAGACGTCATCGTGGCTAGAAGGCAAAGCTCCTCGTTCTCCGTGCGCGCTCCACATGTGGTGGTTGGCATAGAAGGTGCGCCCCGCATCTTGGCTTGTTCACTCTGCAACGGAGGTGTAAGCTCTCTCCGAAGGGAGCGACATGGACGAGAAGAAGGCTGACCCGCCTCCGCCGCCTCCGCCACGTCCTGAGCCGTCAAAGAACCCTAGTGTCTCAGTAAAGAACGGCGGCGACGGCAAGACGAGGGCTAGCTAGCTCTCGACTAGCACCCAGGCCAGGAAGAGGCCGATCTCCATAACCATCGCAAGCATCATAGCGGTGGCTACTCGAGTCTTTGTGTTCACCACTCTGCGGTTGTGCTTGAAGTCCTCTCCGGCAAAGAAGATGGCGTTCTTCTTGAACTCCCACGCGTCGTCATGCAGCCATCCCTCGTAGAGCAACTCCGGTGAAATGAGATGCAAGTCGCCCGATGCTCGGGCTACCGCTCCGACCAGAATGCTGGCAGAGAAGATGGCGATTGCTGCGATGAAGAACGGTGAAGTAAGATCGATGTCCTCCACTACCGCGGTAGCAAGCGTCGGCGCGGCAAAGCTTATCGTAGCCGTGAAGGTCAAGATCGCTTGGATGTGTCCGTTCGCGGCTTCGTAACGCTGCTGCATCCACTGGTACGCCGGGAGAACGAAGTCGTATCCAATGTCGACTCCTGGCCACCTTCCTTCTGGAGTCACGGCCGCAGCGCTTGTCGAAGTAGCCATATCTGCCTCCCTTAGGGGTTGACGACGGGCGCATGCCTCTTGGAGACGACGTGGCACCCGTTTACTGCGCTCGGCCATTTATTGGCGTTGCGGAGCATTCGGGTGCCAACAGCATCTGCGCTTCCGCGCGGTGCTACCGCGCCGTTGCGCATCCACTGCATCGCCGCGTGGTCTATCGCTACCCTGGCGGCGGACGCCTTGACGAGGCATGCGCAGTCAGGACGACATTTACCACTAGCCTTAGCGACGGATGCCTTCGTCGCCGGTGGGGAGCTATCCCCACCTAACCTCGACTCTAGGAGATCACTCCGGACTCTACGAGCGAAAACGCTCGCTGCCGGTCCCGGAGCTACCCCACACTGCAGCTTTCACTCTCACTCGTGGGCTTCCCGTCGTCGCCTTCCGCGGGCTTGGTACCGCTTCCGTCGTCGTCGGGCGCGAGCAGCGGGCTTCCGCAGCAGTGGGCCAGCGGCTTGTCATGGCCGTTCCCTAGAATAGGGGCACCCGGCAAGGAGTCACCTGGAGGGTGATTCCCACCGTTAGCGGGTGGTGGACCACGGCCAGTGCCTCCTTCCCGCTCCGGCAGTCTGCGCGGAGCGTCATCATTTTATCATGAGGAAACGAGCACGTGCCTACTTATTTATGTCAAACTCATATGTTCTTGCATGTACAATACCTCCCCCTTGCCCTCCCACCCCTCCATCCGTTATCTCCCTTACCAATGTCTGCGCCCGCCGCTCCGACGCCATCCCTCCCGTTCGAGCTCCAGGCCGGAGAAAAAGTGCTCGACCTGCGACGGCGGCACTGGTGGTTCCTCTGGCCGCGCACCATCCTCTGGCTCGTCGTCGCCATCGTGCCGCTGATCGTCATCGGCTGGCTCGCCGTCGAGTACGACCTCGGCGCGGCGGGCAGCGTGCTGGCGGTGCTCGTCGTGCTGTGGGTGCTGTTCTGGGGCGTGCGGCTGTTCCTGAACTGGTACGCCTACCACAACGACATCTGGGTCGTCACGAACCAGCGCCTCGTCGATTGCTACAAAGCGAACCCCTTCAGCTCGCGCATCGCGACGGCCGACCTCATCAACATGCAGGACATCACTGTGAGCAAGCAGGGCGTCGTCGCAACGTTCCTGGACTTCGGCAACGTCCTCTGCCAGACCGCGGGCTCGTCGGAGCAGTTCATCATCTCCGGCGTCCCGGACCCCGAGGCCGTCCAGCACCTCATCGACCGCGAACGCGACCGCGAACGCACAGCGAACACCTAACGCGACCCGAACGCCATCGCGCCGGCGCCCTGAGGCCAACCCTGTAGGGACAGAGCTTCAGCTCTGTCCTCGACTTCGCCCCGACGACAACTTGTCATCCGCTTCCACTGTCATCCCGAGGGGAGCGGGGTAGAGCGCGACGGTGGCGGGGAGCCCGAGGGACCTGACACCTCATCCGCCCGGCGTCGAACTTCGAACCTCGAACATCGAGCTAGTGCCACCACGCCCTTCGCGTTATCGCGTCGGCGCCCTATCCTCAGACAACCACCCTTGGGAGATAGCGTCACACGCGCCGCCGCCCGTCGGGGCGACCGGCAGGCCAACGTGACGCAGATCACACAGGAAATGATCGAGAAAATGCGCCCATCGCGAATACAAAAATGCGCAGAAAAATACGTTCTGCGCATAAATTGCCAAAAAGCCCCGCGTTCAGTCCGGCGCGACTACTCCCGTCCCCGCGACCGCTGGCGTGCGCGCAGGTGCTGCGTCAACTCCACCTTTCGCGGCCGCACCGACAGCGGCGTCACCTCCAGGCACTCGTCCTGGCGGATGAACTCCAGCGCCTGCTCCAGCGAGAGCGTCGTCGGCGGCGTCAGCCGCTCGGTCGAATCCGAGCTGGCTGCGCGCATGTTGGTCAGCTTCTTCTCGCGCGTCGGGTTAACGTCCATGTCTTCGGCGCGGGGGCTCTCGCCGACGATCATCCCCTCGTATACCTCGGTGCCCGGCCCGACGAAGAGCGTGCTGCGCTCCTGCAGGCTGACGTACGCGTACCCGGTTGTCATGCCGCGCCGGTCCGCGACGAGACTGCCCGTCGCCCGCGAAGGCACCTCGCCGTGCCAGGGCTCGTAGCCGTGCAGCACGTGGTGCAGCAGGCCCGTCCCGCGCGTCGCGGTGAGGAACTGCGTGTGAAAGCCGATCAACCCGCGCGACGGCATGATGTAGTCCAGGCGAACACGCCCGTCCGCGCCGTGCAGCGTCTTCTGGAGCGAACCCTTGCGCGGCGCCATGAGCTGCGTCACCACGCCGAGGAACTCGTCGGGCACATCCAGCGTCAGCGCCTCGACGGGCTCGTGCACACGTCCGTCGATCTCGCGTGTGACGACCTCGGGCCGGCCGACCGTCATCTCGAACCCCTCGCGGCGCAGCATCTCGACGAGCACCGCGAGCTGCAGCTCGCCGCGGCCCTGCACCGTCCAGGCGTCCGGCCTGTCCAGCGGCAGCACACGGATCGATACGTTGCCGATCACCTCGGCCTCCAGGCGGTTCTTCAGCAGCCGGGCGGTCAACAGCGTGCCCTCGCGTCCGGCGAGCGGCGATGTGTTGATGCCGATCGTGACCGACAGACTCGGCTCGTCGACGTGGATCACCGGCAGCGCGATGGGGTTCTCGGGGTCGGCCAGCGTTTCGCCGATCGTGATGTCGCTGAAGCCCGCCACGGCGATGATCTCGCCCGGCCCGGCCTCCGCCGCATCGAGACGTTCCAGCGCCTCTGTCACATAGAGCTGCGCGACCTTCGCGAGCTCGACGCTGCCGTCGCGACGGCACCACGCCACGGTCTGTCCGGCGCGAATATTGCCCTGCACGACGCGGCACAACGCGAGACGTCCCACATACGGCGACGCGTCGAGGTTTGTGACGAGCGCCTGTAAACCGTGGCCCGGCTCGTAGACCGGGGCCGGGATCCGCGTCAGCAGCGTGTCGAACAACGGCCGCAGGTCTACGCCCGGGACGTTAGGGTCGAGCGAGGCCTGTCCGGCGCGGGCGTTCGTGTAGACGATCGGGAAGTCGAACTGCTCCTCCGTCGCGCCGAGTTCGAGGAACAGCTCGTACACTTCGTCCACGACTTCGGCAATGCGCGCGTCGGCGCGGTCGATCTTGTTGATCACGAGAATGATCGGCAGGTGCGACTCGAACGCCTTGCGCAGCACGAAGCGTGTCTGCGGCAGCGGCCCCTCCGAGGCGTCGACGAGCAGCAGCGCGCCGTCGACCATCGTAAGGCCGCGCTCCACCTCGCCGCCGAAGTCGGCGTGGCCCGGCGTATCGACGATGTTGATCTTCACGTCGCCGTAGCGCACCGCGGCGTTCTTGGCCAGGATCGTGATGCCCTTCTCCCGCTCCAGGTCCGTGGAGTCGAGCACGCGGTCGGGCATCTCCACCCGCGCGTCCATATGGCCCGACTGGCGGAGCATGCCGTCGACCAGCGTCGTCTTGCCATGGTCGACGTGCGCGATGATCGCGACGTTGCGCAAGTCCTCCCGAGACGCCGTGCGCGCCTTCGGAGGCTGAGCGGTAGTAACGCTGTCGGACAGCTTCATTCGTCTACTCCAGCGACCCGTCTGATGGATGCGGCCTGTCGAGGGACAGCCGGTCGCACAGCGGCCAGTCTACGTCCGCCCAGCCGCCACGCTTGCGTACGCCTGGCATCTCCAGGTACGACATAAGTGTAGCAGACTCGCGCCTTAAGAGGGGCGGAGCTTGCGGGGCCGGGTTCCCCGATTTCTAGCTTCCGGTTCCTGTAGGACAGGACACCGGCGCGCCGCCGTCCGCGGCCGAGCGGTAGACGGCATCGACCAGCTCGTGGGCGCGCACGGCGACATCGAAGCCGGGGAAGGGGTCGCGCCCCTCCGAGATCGCGCGGAGGAAGAAGTAGTCCTCGAGTGAGTAGCCGGCGGTCGCGCGCTCGTACGCCTCGCCCTCCAGCCCGACGATCGCCAGATAGCGGGAAAGCACCTCGTCCTGCGCGATGCGGCCGTTGTCCGTCGCGTATGTGGCGTAGCGGATGTCGCCCAGAAAGTCCTGGTCGAGCGCGAAGTAGCCGTTCTCGAAGAAGACCTCGAGCAGACGCGTCGAGGGGCGGCTGAGCACGTTGTGCCAGATCGAGACGAGCTGCGCGGTCGCCCCGTCCGCGAAGCGCATCGTCACGGTCGCCAGGTCCTCGACTTGTGTGTGGCCCGCGAAGTTGCGCGTCTCCGCTCGCAAGCTCTCGACGTCGCCCGCGAGCCACGTCAGCAGATCGATGTCGTGGATCGAGTGCTCGATTAGAGTGCCGCCGCCCGTCACAGCGTAGTCCTTGCGCCAGTCGCTCGCGTAGTGGCCCTGGATCGGGAAGAACTGGTCGTCGCGGAAGATGATCGTCATGAGCCGGCCCAGGCGCGGGTCGCTCATCAGCTCCTTAAGCACCGTGAAGATCGGTGAGTGGCGCAGCACCAGCCCGACCTGATGGCGCACGCCGGCGTTGCGCACGATGTCGTACATTTCGCGCGCGTCCTCGAGCGTGCGCGCGAGCGGCTTTTCGCAGAAGATGTGTTTGCCTGCGCCGGCGGCCTTGCGTACGAGCTCCTTGTGCTCGACGGTCGGCGTGCAGACGTACACCGTGTTGACGTCGGGGTGGTTGATCAGCGCGTCTGCGTCCTCAGTCACGAACTCGAGGTGCGCCAGGCGCGCGAACTCCTCCGCGCGCTCGACGGTACGGTCGCAGGCGGCGACGTAGCGCGCATCGATTAGCCCCATGCGCAAAACGTTGTAGAGACTCCGCGAATGGAATCGCCCGATATTCCCAGCGCCGATCAGTCCTACAGAGGGTTGCATGAGATAAGAGTGGAGTGTAGGCGGGCGGGCGTCAAGGCAGCGCTGGCGGCGCGAAGGTGGGCCGCACGTCGCCATCGGCCAGGACGGCGACGATCTGCGCGCCGCTAAAGAACGACGGATCGAGCGCTTTGATCGCCGCGCCCGCCGTCTCGAGCTCGGCGTATTCGTAGATGGCGGCCAACGCGACCGCGCGCAAGTCGACGTCGAGGGCCGTAAGCGCCTCGTTCGCGGCGGCGAGGCGCTTACGCGCGGCACGGCGAATAACGATGCCCTCCGTCGGATCGATCGACGGCGGCGCGCCGATGAGCGTGAAGCCGCTCGGCGCATCCGCGGGCAGACGCTGCAGCGTCCACGCCTCGTCCACGTCGAACTCGGCGGCCTGACCGACAGAGACGCCCTGCGACAACGTCCCGATCCACTCCCAGAGCTGCTCGCGCTTCTCGCCGTCGTGTGTGATGCGGTGCACCGCCGACGCGTTGACGGAGAAGGTGCCCTGGACCTTCTCCGTGATCCGCGTCCACCAGCGGCCCAGCGCGCCGGTGACCGACGCGTAGCCGCCCTCCTCGCGCTGCTTGGACAGGCGGACCGGCCGCGGGAAGAGGACCTCCGTGCGCGCGCCCGGCTCGAGCGTAGCGGCGGCGTCCTGCACGAGGCGGACGAACTCGCCGGCCTCCGGCTCATCGACCGGGACGTTGGCTTGCGGAGGCACCCACAGAACGAAACTGCCGTCGCCGCTCAGTCGCAACTCCATAGCGCGGAGCCGTTCGTCCCACAACGCGTCATCGTCCCACAACGGCCCGACGTAGACGCCGGCGCGCCGTGCGCCGTCCGTCGCGACGATGGCGTCGCCGGAGGCGTCGCTGATCACGAACGAGGCGTCGTAGCGGGTGTTCAGCCAATCGAGCAGGAGGCGGGCGCAGGGTAGGGCGAGGGGATTGGTCATCGAAACGATGGTAGCGAAACCGACAGGCTGAAGCCTTGTCTTACGGGTGGCGGGGCCTCGCCAATTGGTCACTGAGGTCCTTCGCCTCGTCCTTCCGCTCTTGCGGAAGGACCGGCTCAGGATGACACGAGAGGGCTAGATGTTCGACCGGCTCTGGCCGCCGTCGACGTTGATCGACGCGCCGGTGACCCACGAGGCGCGGTCGGAGCAGAGGAACGTCACGACGTCCGCGATCTCCTCCGGCGTGCCGAAGCGGCCCATGGGGATGTTCTGCGCGACGAATGCGCGCATGCCTTCCGGGTCCTCCTCGAGCCGCCGGCCCCACGAGCCGCCGGGAAACGCGACGGAGCCCGGCGCGACGGAGTTCACGCGGATCTCCGGAGCCAGCTCCAACGCCATCGCTTTGGCGTGGCTGATCATCGCGGCCTTCATCGCGTTGTAGGGCGGCGTGCCGCCCGTCTCGCGTCCGAAGATCGACGCGATGTGCACGATCGCGCCGCCACCCGCCGCGCGCATGTGCGGCACGACGGCGCGCGTGCAGCGCACGGCCGCCAGCACGTTCGAACGGTAGATCATGTCCCAGACCTCGTCGGTGTCTTCGCGCGCGCGGCCGCCTGCGTTGTTCACAAGGATGTCGATGCGCCCGAAGCGCTCGACGGTCTGCGCAACGAGGCGCTCGATGTCCTCCGGGCGCTCCACGTCCGCGACGATAGCGAGCGCATCGACGCCTAGCGCGCGCAGCTCGGCCTCGGTGCTGCGCAGGGCGTCCTCGCCGCGCGCGCAGACCGCGACGCGCACGCCCTCGCTCGCGAGCGCCAGCGCGATCGCGCGTCCGATCCCGCGGCTGCCGCCCGTAACGATTGCTACCTTACCGGTGAGGTGCAGGTCCATGACTCCCCTGACGTAGTTGCGCCGCTACTCCAGCCCCAGCGTCTGTTTGTAGTCCGGCTCCAGTGCGCGGAGCGTGCCGAGCTCGAGGAAGCGGTCGTAGGGGAGCTTGAGCGCCCTGCTGATGTACTGCGCCGGGACCGGCAACGTCGGCGCGCTTGCGATGACGCCGTCGCGCTCGAGCTGCGCCAGCTCTTCGTCCGAGAGGCCGAGCAGCCCGCCGAGCACCTCCTTGTTGTGCTGACCGAACGTCGGCGCGGCCGCGTCGGCTGACGCCTCAAACTTCGAGAACTTGGCGGCGAGGTGGCGCTGCACGGGCCGCTTGCCCTGGTGCGGCTGTTCGACTTCGTCGAACTGGCCGCGCGCGCGCATGTGCGGGTCGAGCAGCAGCTCCTTGCCGTTGAGCACCGGCGCTGCCGCGATGCCCGCGCGCTGGAGTAAGTGGAACGCCTCGTAGTGGTCCTGATCGCGCGTCCAGGTCTCGATGAGCTGGTCGAGCGCGTCGTGGTTGGCGTGACGCGAGAGCACGTCGGCGAAGCGAGCGTCGTCCTTCCACTCGGGATGGCCTATCGCGTCGCAGAAGGCGGCCCACCCGCCGTCGTTCGCGATCGAGATGACGATCCAGTCGTCGTCGCCGGCGCAGCGATAGCAGCCCTGCGGCGCGGCCGAGGCGCTGCGGTTGCCGATGCGCTCCGGCAGCCGTCCGTTCATGGCGAAGTCCATGATCGCAGCGCCCGCGAGCGGCACGGCGGCCTCTTGCTCAGACAGATCGATGTACTGGCCCTTGCCGGTGCGACGCCGGTAGTGCAGCGCGGCGAGCACGGCGCCCGCGCCGAGAAAGCCCGAATACGGGTCGGTGAACGAGAGGCCGCTGCGCATCGGCGCGCCGCCGGCGTAGCCGGTGAGCTGCGAGACGCCGGACGCGGGCTCGAGGCTCATGCCGTAGGCCGACCAGTCGGAGCACGGCCCGTCCTGTCCGTAGCCCGAGAGCGAGATCATGATCACGTCAGGCCTGATCGCCTTCAGGTGCTCGTAGTCGAGCTCCCACGCGCGCATCACCCGCGGCGTAAAGCTCTCGGCGACGATGTCCGACTGCGCGATCAGGTCGCGGAGGATCTCCTGCGCGCGCAGCTGGTTGAGGTCGAGGACGATCTCTTTCTTCCCGGCGTTGCGGATGGTGAAGTAGAACCCTCGCTCCCACGGGACCTCCTGGCCGTCGTTGTCGACGTGCATCAGGCTGCGCGTCACGTCGGCGCGCGCGGGCGCCTCCATGCGGATGACGTCCGCGCCGAGGTCCGAGAGGATGCGCGTGCACGACGGGCCGGCGAAGACCTGCGTCAGATCGAGGACGCGTACGCCGTCGAGGGGTTTTGTCACGTTACGTCCCTCTCGTGCAGGATGTCCTGTTCTTCTTTCGAGTAGCCGAGCTCGCGCAGCGTCGAGGCGTTGTGCTCCCCGCGCAGCGGGGCGCGCTCGACCTGGGGCGGCGTCTCGGACATCCGGAACGGCGGGCCGCAGTAGGGCAGCTCACCTGCGCGCGGGTGCTCGATGTTGCGGAAGAAGTTTCGGGCCGTGAGATGCTCGTCCTCGAGCAGGTCCTTGACGTTTGGGACGTAGGCAAACGGCATGCGCAACGCCTGCGCCAGCTCGACGATCTCCTTTGCGCTCGTGCCGGCGAGCCAGGGCTGGAGCAGCTCGTCGACCTCCTGCCAGCGGCACATGCGCTCCTGCGCGCTCTGGAACAGCGGGTGCTGATCGAGCTCGGGGTTGCCCATGAGCAACGACATCGGCGAGACGCTGCCAGCCTCCGTCATGCCCCGCGACGGGAAGCCGGCCGCGCCCGGCACGACGACAACATGGCCGTCCTGACAGGCCATGATGTCCATCGGATAGCCGAAGACGTGTCGCGAGTAGTAGCGGCGGCGGATCGCGCCCTGGAAGGCGTACATGGCGCCGTTGTACTCGTCGGCGCAGGCGGCTGCCTCGGCGAGCGAGACGTCGACGTGCTCGCCCGCGCCGTCGCGCTCGCGCTGCTCGATCGCGGCCTGCGCGCCGATCCAGGCATGGATCCCCGCGATGTAGTCGGCGGGCGTACCGCCTGTCGTGAGGGGCTCGCGATCGGGTTCGCCGGTGCTGTACATGATCGAACTCATCGCCATCGCGGTGAGGCTGTTGCCGTGATAGCCGGCGTACGGGCCGGTTGTGCCGAACGGTGTAATCGAGACGTAGACCAGGCGCGGGAACGCGGCGCTCAGGTCCTCGTACGCGAGGCCGGGGATAGAAAGGATGCCCTTGCCCGCGATCAGCACGTCGGCCTTCTCCAGCAGCTTCTTGAGCACGACCTGGCCCGACGTGACGGCGACATCGAGCGTGACGCTCTTCTTGCCGGTGTTCAGGTGGAGGTAGAGGCCGCTCGTCTCGGGGTCGGGCTCGTCGTCCGGGAAGGGGCCGAGGCGGCGCGAGAGGTCGCCGTCCAGCGGCTCGACTTTGATCACCTCGGCGCCCAGGTCGGCGAACAGCTTGCCGCAGTACGGGCCCGCGATGCCCTGGGCCAGCTCGACGACGCGCAGATCGGAGAGTGCGGAATCTGTCATGGCAATAACGTGTCGATTCGACGCGCGAAAGGCATCTTACTAGGAAGAAGGAACAGGGAACAAGGAACAGGGAGATTGGCGGGGGTTGCGGAAGGAATCGGCGTTACGTGACGCGCTTCATAGAACCGCCATCGCTGTAGGTCTATGCTGCGGGTGCAGGAAGCGAGTCAATTCCTCCTACCGAGACTCCCCGCCTGCCGGCCCGCACCGGCATCCTCGCCACCAGCCGCCGGTGCGGGCCTTGCTTTTACAGCAGGTACTTCTTCGGGGCGCCGCTGGACGCGCGCCTGAAGTTCGAGACGAGGTAGCGGCGGACACCGGCGTCCTCGATCTCGTCGATGACGCAGCGGTCCGGACGCGCGAGGGCGGCCTCGATTCGGCGCGATAGGTCAGCGTACGCGCGATGGACGTCCTCGTGGATAGGGAACGTGCCTTTCGCGTGCACGGCGACGGCGAGCTGCCGTTCGCAGAGCGCCAGCAGCCAGCCAAAGACGATCTCCGCCCAGCCGATGTGGAACGCAGCGTCCGCGAACGTGAGCGCGAGACGCTGGCTATTCGACTCGGGACCAATGTGGAGCACCGTCGGGCCGAAGCTGGGCCGCCCCAGTTCGCTCGCAGGCCGGTAGACCCGCCGCAGTTTGTCGTCCGCCGCGAGCGTCTCGCCCGCGAAGTAGCGCCCCAACCCGAGCTCGAGCGCCTTGTGTTCTTCGTTCGGCGTGAAGTTCGTCGCCAGCCACTCGATGAACTCGTCCATCTCGCCCGCGTGCAACTGGTGTTGCGCCGCGACGAGCTCGCAGGCGAGCCGCACGAGGGGCGGGCAGGAGCCGTACGACCCCCTCGACGCCAGCAGGCACGTGTCGGAGAGGGCGAGGAACGTCCTCGACCACAGGCCGATTAGGGCGGCGTATGGATGTTTGCGGAACGCCGACGGCGACGCGTCAGCGACGATGCGGAGCTGGAGGTTCATCCCTTCCTCGAACAACCGCAGGTCGTCGCGGAGCAAGAACGATGTCTGCCGGTACGAGTCCTGGACGGCCGACGACGCGCCTTCGGGTTTCGCGGGCAGCTCGTAATGGCCTGGGAACGGGATGGAGGAGACGCGCTGGGTGGGGGATGGGCGATCGTCGTTCACAAGCACAGGGTTATGGGTCACGGGTCATGGGTCAAGAGGGAGCGGCGGGCCTGAACGGAATACCGTGGCTTCCATGGAGGTCCTTCCCGACGACCGAAGCGAGGCCCACAGCGGTTGACTCGTAGGGGGCCGCCAAGCCGAGGCTTGCTAACGGCGGGGCGTCTGCTATACTCGCGCCTGGGCTAGCGCTCTCCACTAGCAGGCGCAGGAAAGGAGCTAGGCGTCCCGAAGCCTTCGGGGCGCTCCGTATGTCAGCGTTTGTCGTCATTGGAGGCCAGTGGGGCGACGAGGGGAAGGGCCGTATGGTCGATCTCCTCGCTCAACAGGCGCACATCGTCGCGCGCTACTCGGCGGGCGATAATGCCGGCCATACGATCCTGAACCACCTCGGCAAGTTCGCGCTACACCTCGTACCCGCCGGCATCTTTTATCCCGACAAGCTGTGCCTTATCGGCAACGGCGTGATGGTCAATCCGGCCGTCCTCCTCGCCGAGATCGAGCAGCTCGAGTCTCGCGGCGTCAGCACGCGCACGCTCTCCGTCAGCGACCGCGCGCAGGTGCTGATGCCCTACCACATCGCGCTCGACATCGCCGAGGAGCGCGCGCGCGGCGACAGCGCGCTCGGCACGACGATGCGCGGCGTGGGCCCGGCCTTCGTCGACAAGGTGGCGCGCGAGGGCATTCGCATGGCGGACCTCATCGAACCGAAGGCGCTGCGCCGGCGGCTCGAGTACCTTATGCCGCTCAAGAACCTGATGTTGGAGAAGCTCTACGCTGCACAGCCGCTCGATCTCGAGCAGGTGTACAGCGAGGCGATCGAGCACGGCTGCAAGCTCAAGCCCTACCTGCGCGACACGTCGGAGATCGTGCGCGACGCCATCGACCGGGGCGAGTCGGTGCTGCTGGAAGGCGCGCAGGGCAGCCTGCTCGACCTCGATGCCGGCACGTACCCGTACGTGACGTCCTCGACGCCGTCGTCGCTCGCGGCGGGCGCGGCGATCGGCATCGGCATAGGCCCGACGCAGATCGAGCGCGTGGTCGGCGTCTACAAGGCGTACATGACGCGCGTCGGCAACGGCCCGATGCCGACGGAGCTGCTCGATGAGACGGGCGATATCCTGCGCAAGGAAGGCCCCGCGCCGGAGTACGGCGCGACGACGGGCCGCCCGCGGCGCATCGGCTGGTTCGACGCCGTCGCGTCGCGCTACAGCGTGCGCGTGAACGGCGTCACCAGCGCCGCGCTGACGCGCCTCGACGTGCTCGATAACTTCCCGGCGATCGAGCTGTGCACGTCGTACGAGCTGGACGGCGAACGCGTCGACCGCTTCCCGGCGACGACGGGCGTCCTCGAACGGGTGAAGCCGGTCTTCGAGGAGCACAAGGGCTGGCTGAAGGAGACCTCCAGCGCGCGCAAATTCAGCGACCTGCCACAGGGAGCCCAGCGCTACGTCGAGCGCATCGAAGAGCTGCTGGGCTGCCCGATCGAGTACGTCTCGGTCGGGCCGGAGCGCGACCAGATCATCCTGCGTTAAGGGCCGATAGACCCAGGCGCCTGCTTGCCCTACAATGGCGCGAGTATGGGCGAAGCGTTCAATCCCTGGCTGCACATTCTTGCTGCGACGATATGGGTCGGCCCGCAGTTCTTCCTTTTCATTGCAGCGGTGCCCGCCGTGCGCACGATCCAGGATGCGCAGGCGCGCGCACAGGTGATGCGTGTGATGACGCGCCGCTTCGGGTATATGGCGTGGGGTGCGCTGGCCGTGCTCGTGGTTACAGGCATTGGGAACCTGTATGAGGAAGACCTGGATGTCGATGCACTGTTCGACCTGAACTTTGGCGTGATCTTCCAGGTGAAGATGACGCTGCTGATCATCACGGTGGCGCTCACCGCGTTGCACAGCTTCGTGATCGGACCGCGTCTGAGCGCGATGCAGGAGTCCGTTGCGGACGAAGCGCGAATCGCCTCTATGCGGCGTCTCTCGATGGCGATCTCTGGCGTAAACCTGCTCGTCGCCGTCGCCATCATCTTCTGTGGGGCGCTGCTCGCGTCCGAGTTCGCGTACAAGAGCTAACGTCTGGCTGTTGAGCGAGACGTTGCGGGAGGTCCGAAGGCCTCCCCTACCGGCTTCGCGCTGAAGGGCTAGGCGAACAGGTCATCCTTCGGGCTCTCGCCCTCGAACGGCGGGACGGCCTGGTGGAACAGCTCTTCTCTCTGTTTGAGGTGCGAAAGCATCAGGAAGAACTCTCGGGCGTCCTGCTGGCTCGTGTGGCAGGCGAGCGCCATCAGCTTCGTCTCGAAGAAGTCCGCCATCTCGATGCGATGGGTCGGCTGCGTCTCCGGCCCGTCGAGGTTCATCTGCTTCGCCCAGTCGCCCTCGACCGCGATGTAGAACAGACGCACCGGTCGCGTCGAACGCTCGACGGCGTGCGCAGCCGCCTTATGCACCGTCGTGTGGTCGGGATGACGGGTAAGGCCGTACGGGCCGACCGTAATGATCGCGTCGGCGGCCGAGCGCTCGATCGCCTGCTGCACGTGACCGCTCAGCTCCTCGAGGTCAGCGTTCTCCAGCTCGCCGTCCATGTAATCGAGGAACGTCAGAGTCCGGATGCCGAGCACCTTCGCGGCGGCCTTTTGCTCGTACTCGCGCACGAGACCGAGCTTCTCCGGCGAATCGATCGGCTCGTGGCGGACGCCGACCTGCCCTCGGGTGAAGACCAGCAGATCGACGGGGACGCCCCGGGCGGCGTACTTGGCGATCGTGCCCGCAGGGCCGAAGGACTCGTCGTCGGGGTGCGGCATGACGCAGAGGATCGTGGGCATGGCGGGCCTCCTGCGGGGAGTGTATCAGTAGGCGCTCTATGCTCGACGGCCGCGGGTCGTGGGGCATTCGTGGCCCGTGCGATAAGCTAGTCCTGCCATGGACGTAGCTATTGTCGGTCTGGAGCGCTCGGGGAAGTCGGCGCTGTTCAACGCGATGACGCGTGGTCACGCGCGCGCGGGCTCGTTCGCGTCCGCGGAACCGAACATCGGGACGGTGAAGATCCCGGACGAGCGCCTGGATAAGCTCTGCGTGATCATCCCGCCCAAGAAGATCACCTACGCCGAGGTCCGCTTCCTCGATTTCCCCGGTGGCCTGTCGGTGAAAGGGGAGGGGCCCGCCGCGTCGTACATGGCAGCTCTGGCGCAATGCGACGCGCTCTCGCACGTCGTGCGCGCGTTTCACGATGAGTCTGTCCCGCATGCGGCGGGCAGCGTTGACCCGGAGCGCGACATCGAGACGGTCAATCTCGAGCTGGCGTTCGCGGACAGCGCGATGCTGGAGCGCAGGCTCGAGAAGCTCGACACGCAGACGCGCTCCGTGCGCACGGGCGAGCGCGGCACATTCGAGCGCGAACAGCAGCTCATCGAGCGGCTGCGCGCGGGCCTCGACCAGGAGGTGCCGCTCCGCGCCCAGGAGCTGTCGGCGGACGACCGGCGCACGCTGAGCGGCTACCAGCTCCTCACGAACAAGCCCCTCCTCATCGTGCTGAACATCGGTGAGGCGGACGTCACGCGGATGGCTGAGATTGAGGCGGAGTACGCCGATCGATGGCATGGCAACGGCATCGAGGTGGCGGCCGTCTGCGCGAAGCTCGAGGAGGAGTTGAGCGAGCTGTCGGATGAGGAGGCGGAGGAGTTTCGCCGCGACCTCGGCGTCACGACGAGCGGTCTCGACAGGATGCTGCGCCTGACGCAAGACGCTCTCGGGCTGATCACGTTCTTTACCGTAGGCGAGCCGGAGGGGCGCGCCTGGTCGCTCGAGGCCGGCTCGACCGCGCTCGAGGCTGCCGGCAAGATCCACAGCGACATCGCGCGCGGGTTCATTCGCGCTGAGGTGACCGGCTGCCAGGACCTGCTTGACACGGGTTCGTACGCCGAGGCGCGCAAGCGCGCGCTGCTGCGCACGGAGGGAAAGCAGTACATCGTGCAGGACGGCGATGTTCTGCATGTGCTCTTCAACATATGAGCGAGTCCGGCCGTTCGATCGCCGAGGAGGTGCTGCGCGCCGCCGCCGGCGACGCGCCGGTCGCCGTCGCGACGGTGGTCCGCGCGCCTGACGGCGGCGCCATCTCGATGGGCGACAAGCTGCTCGTGCGTGCTGACGGCTCGCGCGCCGGCGCGCTCGGCGGCGCCGCGGTCGAGGAGTCCGTCGCGGCCGACTGCCACGCCGCGCTCACGCGACGTCCGCGCATGCAGGTCGAGTCGGTCTACTACGCGCTCGACGGCACGCGCCTGCACAGGCTTGAGGCCGGCGCGGACGAAATCGAAGTGATGATCGAGGTGACGGAGCGGCCGGCGACGCTACTGATCGTGGGAGGCGGGCACGTCGGCCAGTCGATTGCGACGATCGCGTCGCACGTCGGCTTCTCCGTCGTCGTGCTCGACGACCGCGAGGCGTTCGCGAACCGCGAGCGCTTTCCGATGGCCGACGACGTGATCTGCGGTGACTTCGTCGAGGAGCTGCGCAAGTTTTCCATCGATGGCAATACCTACGTGGTCTGCGTGTCGCGCGGGCACAAGCAGGACGAGACGGCGCTGCGCGAGGCCGCGGCCTCTGACGCGGCGTACGTCGGTATGATCGGGAGCCGCCGGCGCGTGAGCACCGTGCTGACGCACCTCGCGCGCGAGGGTGTTGCGCAAGACGCACTCGAGCGCGTGCACACGCCCGTCGGCCTCGATATCGGCGCCGAGACGCCGGAGGAGATCGCGGTGAGCATCGTGGCGGAGATCATCGCGGTACGGCGCGGCGGCAGCGGGCGCAAGCTTTCCGAGACGCGAGCAGTGCGCATCGGAGACTAGCCGAACGGACGAACGTTGTGGCAGGCTAGGAAACCAGACCGATGGCGGAAATCTACGCCTCGTAGTCGCGCAGCGCCGCGAGGCGCTCCGCCATAGAGCTGCTACGGCTGGCCGGTGATCGTGACCTCGCCGTCCGCGAACTGGAGGCCGTAGTCGTGCTTCAGCGTGATGTCGTCCGTCTCGTGGTCGATAAGACGTGTGATGAAGTCCTCGATGCGGCCGGCGACGGGGCCGGGGAGCCTTCCCATGTCGACGTCCGTGATCTCGGCCTCGGGCTTCTCGCCCGTGAGGTCGAGCGTGCCGTGCACGAGCACGTCGACATCGCCCGGGACGAACGGAATATCGATCTTGGCGGAGCCGCTGCCGCCGCCCGCGTTGAAGCAGAGGCGTAGATCGGAGACGGGGGCATCGTGCTCTTCCGCCCAGAGCTGTGCGCGCGAGGTTGCCTCGCTCTCGGTGAACGTCGCGGAGGAGGGCTGGCCCGCGTCCAGCGCGTTGGTCATATCGTCCCACTTCTGTTGGAACGAGGCTGCGCTGGCGAGATCGGCGACGATGGTGCGGCCGTTCGAGTCGCATTCGCCCGGGCTGCCGTTGATCGCGAGCAAGAACAGCGTGACGGCCGCGGCAGGGACGCCGATCATAACGAGCGCAAGGAACCATGCGAGAATGCGGAACGGGCTTAGAAACATGCGGGGGCCCCGCCGGACATCGTACCTTGCGAAGGCGCTGAGCCGCTAGTCGTCGTCCTCGTCCTCGTCCGGCGATGCGGCTGCCGCGCGCGGAAGCAACGCCTCGCTGGGACGCTCGCGCGGCGTGCGGCGCTGCGGCAGCGCTTCGATGACGCTGCGCAGGCGCGAGAGCGTTTCGGAGGCGCCGCGCTCCTTCATATCGATTCCAAGCAGCGTGACGCCCGACTCGCGCAGTGCGATGAGATCGTCGTTCTGCGTATCGGGGCGGATGGGCAGAAGCAGTGCTTTTCGCGCCAGGCCGCTCACGCGCCGCAGCTCGATCTGCCGCGCGATCGTCAGCGCGGGGCTGCCGCCTTCGAGATAGAGGGCGTCGAACGGCAGCGACTCGAGGGCGCGCAAGTGCATGTCCGAGAGGTCTTCGCGCAGGTGTAGAACGAAACCGATGTCTTCGGGCGCCAGGGCGTTGGCCGGCGTGTCCGTGTCGAGCGCGACGAAATCGACGCCGGCGTTGCGCAGCTTTGCGACGCGATCGCTGTCGACGTCGCTCGCGAGCACGCCGACAGGCTTGTCGTTCGCCGCGGCGACTGCGTCCGCAACGTCCTTCTCGCTCGGGCTGCTGGTAAGGAAAATGGCATCGGCGCCCTGCGCCTCGGCCGTGCCCTGCGCCCACCGTTCGCTCACGAGGGCGACCAGGAGAAGCGTGCCTGCAGGCGCCTTCCGTGTCGATGCAGCGAAGCCGAGGGCGCGGCCTTCTACACGGGTGGTGCGCTGGATGAGATCTGCCAGCTTACTCATGGCGCGGGGACGCGGTTAGCCGCCCTTCTCTTTTTTCATCGCCTCGATCAGCGGCGGCAGGACCTTCGCGAAGTCATCTACGATCCCGAATCGAGAAGCCTTGAAGATATTCGCGTCCGGGTCCTTGTTGATAGCGACGATGTTCTTCGATCCGGAGCAGCCGGCCATGTGCTGGCTGGCGCCCGAGATGGCGATCGCGATGTAGAGCGTGGGGCTCACGACTTTGCCTGTCAGGCCGACCTGCTCAGAGACCGGCCGCCAGCCGAGGTCGCAGACGGCACGGCTCGCGCCGACGGCGGCGCCGAGCGCCTTCGCCAGCTCTTCGATGAGCGTGAACGCCTCCGGGCCGCCGAGACCGCGGCCGCCGGAGACGACGATGTCGGCGTCTTCTAATCGAATGCCCTCGGCGGGCATGCCCTTGCGATCGATGACCTTCACGCGCACGGTGGATGGATCGATTGCGGCGGCGATCTTCGTGACCTGTCCCTGCCGGGAGCTATCGGGCGCGAGCGAATCGTGCGACTTGGGACGGACGGTCGCGATCTGGGGATCGCCACGCACCACGTTCACGGCGCGCGCGTTACCGCCGTAGGCGGAGCGCGTGCCGTGCAGCCTGTCGCCCTCCATCGCCAGCTCGACGGTGTCCATGATGACGCCGGTGTTCAGCCGGAACGCCAGACGCGGCGCGAGGTCGCGGCCGATGTTTGTCTGTCCAAAGAGCACGACCGACGGCGAGGCCTGCTCGACGATGTGGAGCATCGCCTGCAGGTACGTGTCGGTGTTGTACTCCGCAAGCGCTGCATCGTCGATAACGAAGACTTGGTCTGCGCCCAGCGCGATCGCTTCCTGCGCGAGCGCCTCAACACCCGAGCCCATGAGCGCGCACGCTACGGTGTGACCGCCCGACCCGGCGAGCCGCCGCGCGGCGCCGAGCATCTCGCCCGTGATCGGCACGAGCTGCCCGCCGCCAACCTCGCCTACAACTAGAATCGATGCCATATCGCTTGCTCCTCGCCGGATCTACTTCTTCAGGAAGCTGTGGACCACCTCGCCGTCGTGCCAGTGAGGATCCGCCTCCAGCAGCGCGCGCATCTTCTGGTATTCCTTGTCTTGACCCGGGTCCTGGGCGTTCGCCATGTAGCTCGCTTTGTCCTGGAACAGGACGACGAGCATCACTTCGTTCGGGTCGTGATCGAGCTGGTAGACGTACTCTCCGATGTAGCCCTTGGGGTTGCGGTCGCGGTTGAAGTTATCGTTCCACGACACGAGATCAGCTAGCTTGCCAGGCTTCACCTTCATGTGTGCGACAGTACCGTACATGGTTGATTTCCTTTCTGAGCGTGTGCTCCTTGTTCGTCACTCGGCGGATGGGCTAGATCAGTTTTGCTTCTGCGAGCCGCTTGACGAGCGCCTGCGCCTTCTCTTCCGGCGTGTCGCCCTCCATCAGCTCGACGTGCGTGTCGGAAACGGGAATGTACAGACGCTCGAGCTCCAGCTTGCGCGCCTCCGGCCCGAGCTGCGACGCATCGAGTCCGAGATCGGCGGCGGACCAGATCGTGACCTGCTTCTTGGCCGCCTGCATGATCTGTTGCAGCTTCGGATAGCGCGGTTCGCCTAGCTCATTACTAACTGTCGCGATCGCGGGCAGCGGCGCTTCGACCGTTTCGAAGCCGTCCATCAGTACGCGCTCGACGACCAGGGTGGTGTCCCTGACCTGGACGTCCTTGCCGATCGTCAGCGCCGGCCAGCCCAGCAGCTCGGCGATGCCGGAGCCGGTGACGCCCATGTCCCAGTCGACCGCCTGCCGGCCGCAGATAACGAGCGTTACATCCTCGAGCTTCTTGACGGCGGTCGAGAGCACGAGCGACACCTGATACCAATCGAGGCCGTCGAACAGCGCGTCAGTGAGCAGGACGCCCTCGTCCGCGCCCATCGCCAGACTGTGCTTGATGGCGTCTCGTGCGCCCTCGGGACCCATCGTCATGATGGTGACCTTCGTGTCGGGCATCTGGTCCTTGATACGCATCGCCGCCTCGACGCCGATGCTGTCGAACTGGCTGGGGACGGCTGCGACGCCGGGGGGCGGGACGACCTTCTTGGCAGCCTCGTCGACCTTGAAGGAAGAGGGCGGTATGTCCCAGTCCGGCACCTGCTTTACGCATACGACGATATGCACTCGAACGGTCCTCCTTGTGCCGTAGGGTCAGAGTAGAGGGCGCTCCGAGCCGATTGTGAATGTTGGAGCGAACCCGTCATAAGGTACACGAATAGGGACGCTCTGTCTAGCAAATAAAACGCATTGGCGCTTAGATTAGGCGCACGTGTGCCCGAATTGGAGCGCCGCGCCAAAAATGTCTGTGAAGAGATCGATCGTACCGCTCGGAGGTCCCATGTCCCATGCCTCGCGCTTCGTCGGGTCCGGCTCAACGGCCGCCGAGACCGGGGGCGACCGGTCGAGCGCCGGATCGTAACCGGGGTCGCCCTGCTGCAACCCGAACGCGTTCGCGACCGAGAAGATGTCAACGAACAGGTCGATCGTCTTGTTGCCGTCGGTGTCATAGAAGTCCCACTTGTTGAGATAGTCGCGGCGGCCTCCGTGTTCCTCGTCGAGGGCGGCCTCTTGCTCGTCTGTGCATCCATCCAGGTCGGTGTCGGCGGGCGCTGGTTGCGGAGGGGGCGCGGCGTTGATCGAAAAGCTGTCGACCACTGCTCCGGTAATATTCTTGAAGTAGGCGTTCGCCTTGCGCGAGTCGCCGTCGACGTTGAATTCGATGAATAGCGCGCCGTAGTTCGCGCCCTGGTTCGTGGTGTAGATGCTGGCCCACTCCCCGTTGCAGCCGTAGGGGGCTATGATCGGCAAGCAGCGCAATTGCGGGCGAATGCTCTGTCCGGCGAGACCTGCAACGAAGGCGAACGTCGATCCGTCGCGCACTTCGACCGCGCCGGCGTTCGGCCACAGCGCATCGATGGCTTGCTGTTCGACGCTTCGTAGCGTGCGGGTACGCTGGTACGAGTGTTCGTGCGCTGTCGCGATGATCGCCCTGCCGTTCTCGCATGCTTCGTACGGTCCCCAGCCGACTTCGTTCGTCTTCGCTCCGGCCTGCAGCGCCGTCTGGTTCTTGTGCCACGCGCAGATCCGCCAGATCGAGTTGTCTTGCGCGAGCGCGTTTGTGATGTAGTCGATGTGCGGCTGATGATCTGGGACGTTCGGTTGCGTGCCCGCGCCGGAAAGGATGAAGAACAGCCCCTGATACGTACAGCTCGCCATCACGCCGTAATCGCCGCTGCAATTTGCACCGGGTATCTGCGCGAGTCGGTTGAGCAACAGCGACTGGTACGTCGTCCAGCTTCCCACGTCGTGGTTGCCAATTACCGCGAAGTATGGGAAGTCTGCGCCGAGGACGTTCGTTACCTGCGCATCCCAATCGATGGCAGTTTGGGGGAGCAGCTCGCTTCCGTACCCGAGGTCGCCAAGGTGCAGCGCCATATCTGCGCCTTCGGCTTCGATGAGGTTGAGAACAGCGGTCGCGTTCGCGCCGATGCCCTGGTCGCCGATGAAGGCGACCTTGAGGTTCGGCGTGGTCGGCGTCTGCTCCTCAGCTTGCGTTGCGGGGCTGTTGGCCAGGCCGGCGACTAAGAGCGTGACCCCGGCTAAGAGGAGGCGGCTGAAGCGCATTGAAAGCTCCTCGAAGGAAGCCGCCTCGGCGGAGTCGCCGAGGCGGTAGGAAGGGTAGGACTAGAAGCACGACGCTCCCAACCCACCGGCCCAAGCATAGGGCTGGCCGGTGGGTTGGTCAAATGGGCCCCTTACTGGGGAATGATGAAGAAGAATGAGAACGGGGCCGCTGTCCAACGGCCCCATTCTGTGGTGTTGAGACTAACGGCCGCCTATGGCGGCAGCTGCGTGATCAGGCCGGCCTCGAATTGGAGGACGAGCAGGGCATCGCGCGCGTCCGCGCCGCCCGAGCCGTCTACGTCCGCTTCGTCAGGGCAGGCCAGTGTCGCCAGCAAGCCCGCGTCGTGCTGGAGGATGAGCGCAGCATCGATGGCGTTCACGACATCGTTGCAGTTGGCGTCGCCCACGGGATGTCCCGCGGCGCAGGGCTCGCCGCCGGTGACCGTGACGTTGCCGCCGGAGATGTTGACGGGCACATCGCCCACGCCTGACGTACCGCTTAGTGCTACGAGGGCGAAGGGCAGCACGGTCTCGCCAGAGCAGAGCGTATTGAACGTGAGAGTGCCGAGGAGCCCGTCCCCGTTCGGCCCGGCTGGGGCTGGGCCGAACGTGACGCAACCGACGCGAACATACCCCGGGTCCGGCTCTTGATCGTCGTCAGCGTCAAGGCTTATTAGGCAGTTTGGTGGGCGGCCGGTGCTTCCCAGGAAGGGCCCAACGGCAAACCCATCGAAGGTCAGAAGGTCAGGACGGAACGTCAGGGCGACCTCGAAAGCACCCAGGCCATCCTCAAAGCCGGGGTCGCCCGCAATGCTAAGGTTCTCGATGAGAATGTCCACCGCCACGTCGGACCCGACCGAAACCGACTGATTGGCGGGGTCTATCGTGACGCTGGCGACTTGCCCGGCCTGGATTAGAGCCGCGGTCAGCAGGATTGTGCAACCGGCGGATAATACGCCAACGACGAGCAGTAGCGAACGGGCAGCAAGTGTCATTAATGGGTTTCCTCTCGTGACAGTCCATGCCGAGTACGCGCCCATCGTTGGACGCCTGGCTCCCCAAACGACTCTAATGATGGTGCCAGGGCGCGAGCAATTGGTCAAGCCAGGGATGCACAGCCTCTGGCTATACAACGAGGAAGGAAGCTAGGCGTTGCAGAGGACTTGAGGCGACAATCGGAGCATCCTCGTCTTGGATTCGTCTGCCGGAAGACCCATGCGGCGGTCGCTCAGGCACCTGCGCATGTCCGCGAAAAGCGGCCGTAGACTAGCTGCAAGTCGCGAATGTCTATTACTCCGTCGGGCGCGGGCGTACCCCACCTGTCAAAGTAGACACCGTAAAACGGACTGATCGGCCTGCTACCCCACCTGAAGGCGATCGCCTGCGTGTCCATCGCGTCTATGGAACCGTCCTGTACAAGGTCTGGGAAGTCAAGTGGATTGATCGGATTCTGCCCGTTCATACTTATCTCTTCGGCATCATTGCAGCCGTCGAAATCGGTATCGTTCAGCGACGAGCTCAGGTCAGGGAGCAAACTCATGTCGACATCCACGGGCTGGGACGTGCGTGATGCCAGGCCTCCTGGATATATGGATCGAACCCAGTAGCGCACAACCGTAGTACAAGGTTCGGGTGTACAAGCTGCGGGTTCGTCCAGCAGCCAAGGAATACTGGTCTCGCCCTCGGAGGTCAATGGCGCGTAGGGCCGCGCGAGACTCACGGAAATCAGCCGATAGGAAGTAGCCCCGTACACCCAGGGAACAAAGGCGCTCACCTCATTCGCGGATGTGGCTACCGCATGAACGTCTGGAGCCTCCGGCTGCTGAGTCTGCGGGATCTCGTCAATTGTGACCGCTAACTCATTGCCGCTCATAGAGGCGGTAGTAAGAGACAGGCCAGCCAGTGGATCCTTGAAAGTGGCGGCCAATGGCAAGACTGCGTCATAGTGATCTGGACCTGGCGGTGCGGTACCGGGCGTGGCATCTACCAACTTGGTATCGGGATAGCCTGGGCTGTAGATGTTTATCATTGCTCCATCCAGCACGGCGCCTGGCCAAGAAAGTGACGAGTCGAAGCCAATTGGCCGTCGATACTCGACGTAGAACGTGGGGCTGGCTGAGCCACGATGAATGCGGATCGCCTTGGGCGCTGAAGAATTGACCTCAAGGGGTTCGATAGTGAACGTGCCTGATTCCGTACCGATATCCACATCAATGATCTGATCTGGGTCTAGCCAGCCACTTTGCTCCTTGTACCGCGCGTTGAAGTGCGCAAGCGGTCCAACGCCCATCCTGTCGAACGGATTGCCGTACTCCTGATGACAAGCAGGATCGTACGGAAAGCCCGGGTCAAAGTGTCCGCTCGGACAGTTCCAACCGTTTGCGTGTGGCAGCCCGACGGCGTGTCCCATCTCGTGTGCCTCAGTTCCCCTGCCTATGTGTCCGGTGGGGATGTCGAAACGGCCGAGCGTGTAACTAGCACTCTTCTCGATTGGGCCGTCATCGGTCACCGCTGTGACAACCCCGTGAGCGCCGCCGCCACATACGTTTTGACGAAAGAGAAAGTAGATGTGTCGATAGTCAGGAAAAAAGACATCCGGATCCGCGGCGGCTATCGCAGCCTGGTATGCAGCACCGATCCCCTCAGGATTGCAGATTAGATTGCCCGGAAGCGTATACCACCCAACCACATTGCCAGACAACCAGGTACGTCCGTAGGAGACCTCCCTAAAGAACGCGTCGACTGATGCCGGGTCTCCAAAGAAGTCCTGATAGACGCTCTGCGTCGTGAGTCCGCTTGTGCCAGGATAGTCCTCAAAGTTCACAAGGATCACGATTGTGCGCTGCTCACCTAGTGAGAACAACGGAGGTTCTCCAAGAACCTCAAATTCCGAACTCAGGGTGGGAGAGAGAACAGTAATTGTTCCCTCGCTCAAGATACCCGAAAGCTTCACAGTACTTCCCGATCGCACGCTGGGCTCGCCGGAAGCGAACACGACACGGTACGTCGAAGTACCATCGTCCAGTGCATACGTGTTCGTTGCCTGCCGCTGATCGAAGTCATCGTAGTGAAAGACGGTCATGACGCCGATGACGGAAACATACTGCGCCGGTGTGCCCTGGATGCCTGTGGTTTGAGCCGCAAGGGAGGGCAGTCCTGTCAAGAAGGACATGAAGATGACTGAGCCGAGTCCGAAGATAAGGGGCAGGCGCAGAGCCACGGAATTCTCCTCATGGTCCGTCCGTTCCGTCAGCCAGGGAAGGTGTCCATTCTACCCCCAGCTACAGGACTCCGCCGGGTTGATGCCCAGTATAGCAGCGTTCAGGCCGCGCCGCGCCGTCTGCTATACTCGCGGCGGTTTCATAACAGCCCGGTCACACAAAGGAGCGCGGGATGACGACAAGCACCGATCTCTGCTTCCTCTCGTTGGATGAGCTATCGAGGCGCATCGCCGCGAAGGACGTCAGCCCCGTCGAGGCAACCGAGGCGTCCCTGGCGCGCATCGAGCAGCTCAACCCCACGCTCAACGCGTTCATCACGGTCATGGCCGAGCAGGCGATGGCCGCCGCGCGCGCCGCCGCGGACGAGATCGCTGCGGGCAAAAGACGCGGGCCGTTGCACGGCGTGCCCGTCGGCGTGAAGGACCTCTGCGCGACGAAGGGCGTGCGCACAACGGCCGGCTCGAAGATCCTCGCCGAGTCCGTCCCCGACGAGGACTCCGCGCTGATCGAGAAGCTGCGCGAGGCGGGCGCGGTCGTCGTTGGCAAGACGCACCTGCACGAGTTCGCGTTCGGCGCGACGGGTATCAACCCGCACTTCGGGCCGTGCCACAACCCGTGGGACACGTCGCGCATCACCGGCGGCTCGAGCAGCGGCTCGGCCGTCTCCGTCGCATCGGGGATGTGCTACGCCGCGATCGGCAGCGACACCGGCGGCTCGGTCCGCATCCCGGCCTCGCTCTGCGGGCTGACGGGCATCAAGCCGACGTACGGCCGCGTCAGCGTGCGCGGGACACTGCCGCTCTCGTGGTCGCTCGACCACCTCGGGCCGATGGCCCGCAGCGCGCGCGACTGCGCGCTTGTGCTCGCCGCGATCGCCGGGTACGACGCGCAGGACGAGCTGTCCGTCGACGCGCCTGTCGATGACTACGCGGCGAAGATCGACGGCGGGATCGCAGGACTGCGCGTCGGCGTCGTGACGAACGCGTTCGCAGACGTGCAGCCCGATGTGGCGTCGAACGTACGCGCGGCGATCGATGTGCTAGCGCAGCTCGGTGCGCAGGTGCGCGAGATCGAGCTGCCCCAGGTCCAGGAGCTCTGGGGCGCGACGAGCGCGATCCTGGTCAGCGAGGCCGCGGCCTACCACAAAGAAAACTTCGAGCAGCGCCCCGCGGACATCGGCGACGACGTGCTGTTGCGACTCCAGTGGGGCATGGACGTCAAGGCGGTCGACTACGTGCGCGCCATGCGGCTCATGCGCGAGGTGCGTGCCACGTGCGACGAGACGCTCCTGCGCGACGTCGACTTGCTCGCGATGCCCACGACGATCATCGCCGCGGTACCGATCGAGGCGGTGACGAAAGAGGACCCAACGTTGGGGCTGACGCGCCTGACCGCTGCGTTCGACGTCACGGGCCAGCCCGCGGCATCCGTACCGTGCGGCTTCACGAGCGAGGGGTTGCCTGTCGGGCTACAGCTCATCGGCCGTCACTTCGACGAGGCGACGGTGTTGCGCGCGGCGCACTCGTACGAAGAGGCGCGCGGGCCGTGGCCGCAGCCGCCGGTGGACGCGTGAGCCTGAACGCAGGGCAGGGGGACCTGGCCGGGAAGACCTGCCTGGTCACCGGTGCTAGCAGCGGCATCGGTAGGGAGACAGCCGCCGCGCTCGCGGGCAGGGGTGCCCGCGTCGTCCTCGTCTGCCGCGATCGGACGCGGGGCGAGGCGGCGCGTAGCGAGATCAGCGATCGGGCCGGAAACGACGCTATCGAGCTGATGCTGGCCGACCTTTCGTCACAGCAGCAGGTACGTCAGCTCGCCGCCGCCTTCCAGTCGACGCACGACCGGCTCCACGTGTTGGTGAACAACGCGGGCACGTTCGAGGGCGTGCGTTCGGTGACAGAGGACGGGCTGGAGACGACGTTCGCCGTCAACCACCTGGCGCCGTTCTTGCTCACGAATCTGCTGCTCCCGCTCCTGATCGCGAGCGCGCCCTCGCGGATCGTCACCGTCAGCTCCACGGGGCACGGCTATGGGACGACGATCCACTTCGAGGATCTGCAGTGCGAGCGTCGCTACGGCGCAATGCGTGCTTATTCCCAATCGAAGCTGGCGAACGTGCTGTTCACCTACGAGCTGGCGCGCCGGCTCGAGGGGACAGGCGTGACCGCGAACTGCCTGCACCCGGGCGGCGTGAACACCAAGCTCATGCGATACAGGGGTCTGGCCGGCGTGCTGGTCGACGCGGGCCGCGTGCTCGGCCGGCCGTTCTTGTTAAGCGCCGAGAGGGGCGCGGCCACGTCCGTGCATCTTGCGGCCTCCCCGGATATCGGAGGCGTCACCGGCGCATACTTTGCGAAGCAACGCGCGGTGCGTTCCAGCAAGGCGTCGTATGATGAGGCGACGATGCGCCGTCTCTGGGAGGTGAGCGCGTCGCTCACCGGCCTCGATAGCGCAGTAATCGGAGCGGAAGTCCGATAATCATACAGATATGACGCAACTGACAAGCCGGGCGCTTCGATTTGCCAGCGGGGAGCTTTCGCTCGAAGGTGTGCTGCATCTGCCCGCCGGGATGCCCGCGCCGGGGATCGTCGTCTGCCATCCGCATCCGCAGTACGGCGGCGATATGGAGAACAACGTCGTCGTCGCGGCGTGCGACTGGCTGGCGGACCAGGGCTACGCGGCGCTCCGCTTCAACTTCCGCGGCGCCGGCGCCAGCACCGGCGCATTCGACGACGGGAACGGTGAGCAGGGAGACGTGCGCGCCGCGCTCGCGTACCTCTCGGTGCAAGCCGAGGTCGACGGCGCGCGCATAGGGCTCGCCGGCTATTCGTTCGGCGCGATGGTGGCCGCCGAGGTGGCGGGCCGCGATTTGCGCGCGCTCGCACTTATCTCGCCGCCGCTCGCAGTCGCCGACCTGCGCGTCGGCTGGGGCTGCCCGGCGCTCGTGCTGGGCGGCGATCGAGACGATGTGGCGGCGTCGGACCGGCTGCAGGTGCTGGCGGAGCAGTCGAACACCGAGGTCGAGATCGTGCAAGGCGCCGACCACGGCTGGTGGGGCTTCGAGGACGATCTCGGCGACGCGCTGGTGCGCTTCTTCGCTAAACACCTCTCGTAGCACATGGCCCGGCCGCTTCTCATCAAGAACGTCACGCTGATAGACGGTACGGGCGCGCTTCCCGTCGATGGTGCGTCGGTCCTGATCGAGGACGGCGCGGTCGTCGCGGCGGGACGCGACGTGCGTGCGGACGGTGCGGACGAGATCGACGGGAGCGGACGCTGGGCCGCCCCCGGCCTGATCGATACGCACGTACACCTCGAGCTTGTCGGCGTGGAATCGCTGCGTCTCTTCCTCGCGCTCGGCCTCACGACGGTCCGCGATCTGGGCGGCGCGCTCGACGTGCTCGTGCAGGCGCGCAAGGACCTCGAAGCTGGCGCCGCCGGCTCTCGATTGCTCTACACGGGCCCGATGATCGACGGCGACCCGCCGACCTGGCCCGCGCTCAATCGCGCGACATCGAGTCCGGAGGAAGCGGTGCGTGCGGTCGAGGAGCATCTCGCCGCAGGCGCCGACGCGATCAAGCTCTACACGACGCTCACGCCAGAGAGCCTTCGACGGTGCATCGAGCACGTCGATGGCCGCGTGCCCGTGACGGGGCATCTTGGGCGCACGCTCTCGAGCGAGGCGATGGAGGCGGGCATCAACGGCCTGGAGCACGCGCTCCTTACGCCCTACAACGACTTCGTCTCGGAGGACAAGCGCACCGGCCACGCCGAAGGGATGGTGACACCGGGCTTCTGGCCGAAGGTAATGGCCGGCTGGCAGGAAGTCGATCTCGAGTCCGAGCGGTCGAAACGGTGGATCGCGCTGCTGGTCGAGAAGGACGTGTCGTTCTGTCCGACGCTTACCTTGGCGCCGGGCGCCGGCGCCCGGGCGATCGAAGACGAGCTGCGCTACTCGCGCACGGTTGCCGGGCGCTGGCTCGAGGCGACGCAACAGCGCGAGGCGATCGTTGCGCCGCCGGAGTTCCAGCTGTTCGCGCAGAAAACGCGAACGAAGCTGCAGGAGCTCGTCGCCCGCGTACACGATGCGGGTGGACGCGTCGTTTCCGGCACGGACACCGGGGCAATCCGCAGCCTCGTGCCGGGCTTTGCGTTGCACCACGAGCTGGAGTACCTCTCCGGGGCCGGCCTCTCGAACATGGACGTGCTGCGCTGCGCGACGGCTCGCGCGGCGGAAGCGCTCGGCCGCGACGACCTAGGGACGATCGAGCCGGGCAAGCGCGCCGACGTCCTGCTGTTGCGTCGCAACCCGCTCGATGACATCTCCGCTCTGCATGACATCGAGCGGGTCGTGGCGGACGGGCGCGTATTCGAGCCGGAGGCGCTGCTGGCCGGGCTGGCCGCGGACGCCAAGAATTGACATCTCGCGCTGCCGCCGTATGATGTTCGCGGTGGCGCAACGATCCACGACTACACAACAAAGGAGGGATGACCCAACATGGGTGAGATGGTGACGTTTCCCAGTAACGGCTCGCAGGCCGAGGGCTATCTAGCCAGGCCGGCATCGGGCAGCGGCCCGGGCGTAATCGTGATCCAGGAGTGGTGGGGCCTGAACGCCAACATCAAGGACATCGCGGAGCGCTTCGCGAAGGAGGGCTTCGTTGCGCTAGCGCCTGACCTCTACCACGGACAGGTGACCGCCGAGCCGGACGAAGCGGGCAAGATCATGATGTCGATGAACATCGGCCAGGCGGCGAAAGACCTGACGGGCGCGGTCGACTACCTCGTCGGTCTCGACGCGGCGACGGGCAGCGAAGTAGGGAGCGTCGGCTTCTGCATGGGCGGCGGCCTCTCGCTCTACCTCGCAAGCCTGAAGCCGGAGATCGGCGCGTGCGTCATCTACTACGGCGTGCTGCCGGGCGCGCAGCCCGACCTCGCGAAGGTGCAGGCGGCCGTCCTGGGTCACTACGCGGAGAACGACGCCTTCGCATCGCCGGAGTCGGCGCGCGCGCTGGAGAAGCAGCTCAAGGACGCCGGCAAGCAGGTCGAGTTTCACATCTACGCCGGCACGTCGCACGGCTTCTTCAACGACACGCGGGCGGACGTACACAACTCGGACGCCGCGAAGACATCGTGGGAGCGCACGCTGGCCTTCTACCGAGAGCACCTCGGCTAGCCGCGTGCACGACCCGGCGCTCGATTCCACGATCTCGCTGCGCGGCCTCGCGTTTCATTACCGGGACTACCCCGGCGCGGGACGCCCTGTCGTGCTGCTGCACGGAGTCGCGTCCTCGAGCCGCATCTGGCTCCTCGTCGGGCCGCTCCTGGGCGCGCGGTTTCGCACGCTCGCGCTCGACCAGCGCGGCCACGGCGAGACAGATAAGCCGGACTCCGGCTACGATTTCGCAAGCGTGACGGACGACCTCGCTGCGTTCATCGATGCGCTAGGACTCGAACGGCCCGTCATCGCCGGCCACTCGTGGGGCGGCAACGTCGCGGTCGAGTTCGCCGCGCGCCATCCCGATGTCGCGGCGGGCCTTGTGCTCGTCGACGGCGGCTTTATGGAGCCGTCCGCGCGGCCCGGCGCAACGTGGGAGCGCACCGAGAAGGAGCTCGCGCCGCCCGTCTTGACGCATCTCAAGCCCGAGGAACTGATCGCGATGGCGAAGCAGTGGGAGCTGGGCCCGATCTGGAGCGACGAGATCGAGTCGGCGCTGATGGGCAACTTCGAGGTGACCGACGAGGGCACGATTCAGCCGCGCCTCCGTCGAGAGCACCACATGCAGGTCGTGCGCGCGCTCTGGGACCAGAAGCTCGCGGAGCTATGCGAGCGCGTCGCGTGCCCTGTGCTGTTCGCCGTGGCCGAGCGAACGGCGGAAGGACGTCAGCGCGAGTGGATGGAGATGAAGCGGGAGGGCGTTGCGCGCGCGCAGGAGCGGCTTGCGGACTGCCAGGTACTCTGGTTTCCCGATACGATCCATGACATCCCGCTCCACCGCCCGGCGGAGCTCAGCGGCGCGATCGCCGCGTTCGCGCGACGGCTCAGCTAGGCAACTACTCCGTCTCGCCGGCCGCCGGCGCCGGGATGATCAGCTCGTCGCCGATCTGCAGCGCGTCGGGATTATCGAGCCCGTTCGCCGCGAGAATATCGTCCGTTGTGACACCGAAGCGATCGGCGATATCCGAGATCGTGTCGCCGTCCTGCACGATGTAGGTCTCGCCGTCGACGACGGGCGCCGTCGTGTCCTCCGCCGCGCTGGCGGGCGGCTGCTGCGCCACGGGCGCTGCGGTCGGCTGGACCGCGACCGTAGGCTGTACTTGCACTTGCGGTTGTTGTTGCTGGACTCCCGCGACGCCGGAGCTGAGACCGTTCTGCTGCTCCTGCACGGCCGTCGTGCTCGAGTTGCTGCTACCGCTGTCCGCGAAGTTTGGCAGCAGCAGCATCGCCAGGAAGACGACGCCGATCCCGGCCAGCACGAGCGGCACGCGATTCGGCTCCTCCGCGAGCGCGGGCTGCCCGTACTCGCGCTCCTGCGGCCGCCGCGCGAGGAACATCACGGCGGCGATACCGAGCAGGATAATTCCCACGGTGAGGAACCAGAGTCCGGAGCCCGACCAGAGCATCCGGACGAGAATGAGCGCCAGGAGGGGTACGGCGATGAGCAACGCCATTCCCAACCAGGGGCGCTCGATGGGCTGCCGCGGGTGCGTTTGGTGCGAGATGTATGGTGACGCCATTGGCGAGCCTCCGTTGCTGCCGAATTTGTTCTACGGTACAGGTTCCGTCCGTCTAGCACAAGATGTGGCAAATCTAATCAATAATCGCCATATGCGGTAGCGGGGCGCTTCAATCGCATGGTTATGCCCGATTCTTGACTCAGACATAGGTGTGGGATACGTTCAGGAAGCCGTGTCCCGAGCCTTTGCGCCCTCCTCTTCCAGTCTCTTCCGCCAGCGGCTTTTGATAGCGATTGCCGGGGTGGCGATCCTCGTCGCGGCCGGCTGGCTCTCGCTCGTGATCGTCACGCGCATCGATAAGGTCTTCCTTGGTGGGCAAAACCTGCCCGTCGGCGGGCTTGCCCGCATCCCCGGCGTGGAGGCCGGGGACGCCCCGACGTCGAGACAGACGTTCCTCGTCATGGGCCTCGACCGCCGCGCGCGCGAGGGCAGCGCCGCGACCCGCACGGACACGATGTTCGTGCTCACGATCGATCCGCAGACAAAGACCGCGGGCATCATCGGCATACCGCGCGACTCGTGGGTCCAGATCCCGGCGAAGGACGGCAGCGGCACGTTCGAGGGGCGCATCAACACCGCGTACCCGATCGGCGAAGACCAAGACTATCCAGGCGGGGGCGCGGAGCTGGCGGAGAGAGTTGCCGAGGACACGCTGGGCATCCCGATCGATCACCACATCATCATCGACTTCGAAGGGTTCAAGACGCTTATCGATGAGCTAGGCGGCATCGATGTCTACGTCGAAGAGACGATCGACGATCCCTACTACTCCGAGACGGAGCTGCCCGGCGACTACCATCCGCTGCACTTCGATATCGGCGAGCTGCACATGGACGGCCAGACCGCGCTCGATTACTCGCGCACGCGGTTCGATTCGAGCGACCTCGACCGGATCCAACGACAGCAGCAGATCATCTTCGCTGCGATGGACAAGGCAGTGCAGCTCGACATTGTGCGACCGGACAAGCTGCTGGACCTCTGGGGCAAGTACGAGGACGCCTTCGTAACAGACGTCGCGGACGCGCGCGCGTTGGGGTTCGCGCAGCTCGCGGCGCAGATCGATCCCAAAGCGATCGTCTCCCTCACGATCGGTTTGGCAACGACGGATTGGACGACGCCGGACGGCGCCTCAGTTCTGCTCATCGACAAGGACATCGTGCAGGAGCTGGTCTACGCAATCTTCACCGACCGCGACCTCCAGCAAGAAGCCGCGCTCGTCGAAGTACAGAACGGAGCGGGTACAGACGGGCTGGGGGGACTGGTCGTGCGGTACCTCGGTCAGTTCGGCTTCTCCGAGGACGTTTTGGAGCTCTCGACCGCGGCGTCATTCGTTCCGCAGACGGAGATCATCGACTTCTCCGGCAAGACGTACACGGCACAGAAGCTCGCGACGCTCCTAAAGGTGCCCGACGCGCAAGTGCGGATCGCTGCACCGGAAGACGCGCTGCTGCGCACAGGCGCCGCGGACATCGTCGTGATCCTGGGCGCGGACGCCCAGACGCTGAACTTCACGACTGATACCGCGCCCTCCGGCGGCTAGACCGCTTCGTCGACGAGCACCATCGACTTCAGCCCTTCGTTGCGCAAACGCACCTCATAGGCCTCCGTCGCTCGCGCGAGCGGTACGTGGTGCGTCGTAACGTCATCGATCTGTCGCAGGTGCGGAAGCAGCTCCAGCACGCGCCGGTACTGGCCGGGCGAGGCGTTCTGGCTGCCGGTCAGGCGTATCTCCGCGTAGTGCACGCTGTTCGGATCGAACGGCACGCTGCTCTTCGGCGGGAAGCCCGCGAACAAGTTCACGACACCCTGCGGCCGCACTGCCGCGAGGCACAGATCGAGCGTCTCCGGCCGTCCGGTCGCCATCACGACGGCGTCCGCGCCGAGACCGCGCGTATGCGACAGCACGGCGTCGCGCACATCGTCCGATGTGGGGTCGAACACAGCTGTTGCACCGAAGCGCAGCGCGGCTTCACGGCGCGACGCGTCGGGATCGCTGACGATGACCGTGCCGGCGCCGAGATGGCGCGCGAGGATCACGTGGAAGAGGCCCATGGGGCCGGCGCCGACGATGAGCATGCTGTGCCCGGCTGCGATCGCGCATGTCTCCAACGAGTTCAGCACGCATGCGAGCGGCTCGGTGATCGCGGCGCGCCGCATCGAGAGGCCGGCTGGGATTGGGATCAGGTGCCCCATCGATACGATCGGCGCGGGTACGAGGAGGCGCTCCGCCGCGCCGCCGTTCGCGTCGTAGCCGAGCGTCTTGCGCGCCACGCAGCGATGGCGCGCGCCGGCGAGACAGAAGTAACAGCGCGCGCACGCCACGATCGGGCAAACGACGACGCGGTCGCCTTCGCGGACGGCCGTCACGCCCTCGCCCAGCGCCGCAACGACGCCGGCGACCTCGTGGCCGGGCACAACGCCCGGTGCCGCGTGCTTCTGACCGAGGTAGACTCGGATATCGGAGAAGCAGAGGCCTGTCGCACCGACGCGCAGCAGCACCTCGCCCGGGCCGGGCGAGGGATCGGGAAGCTCTTCGACGGCGATGCGCTGGGGCTCGTGAAAGACGAGCGCCTTCACAGGAGAGGGATCCTGTTGCTAGCTCTTCTTGGCGCGCGAGCGAGTGGTCTTCGCAGCGGGCTTGCGCGTCTTCGGCGCTGCCGGAGCGTCCGGCGAGCCAACTTTTCGCAGGCCGTGCACGAGACGCGTCTTGCGGCGGGTGGCGTTGTTGCGGTGCAGGGTGCCCTTCGACGCGGCCCGGTCCAGGATGGCCGAAGCCTCACGGACGGCCGTCGCTGCTTCTTCTTGCGAGCCCGCCGCGATCAGCTCGCGCGCCTTGCGGACGGCACTACGCGCCTCCGTCTTGACGGCGCGATTGCGCTGCTGCAGCTTGAGCGATTGCCGGTGCCGCTTCTTTGCGGAGAGCGAGTGGGCCAAGTTAACCTCCTCGAGTCTGCGACTCGACCAGCGCATCGTAGCGGAGGCGCGAAGCTGTGTCCAGCGCCGGATGCGCTTCGAGACGGCTTCCGTCATACTTACCTTTCGTGGAAGCCGCCTCCCCCGCCGAAGGCGACCTGATGGGTCGGCTGGCGCGGCCCAGTCTGGCGTCCGCCGCGGCGATCGTCGCTGCGGGCTTCCTACTGAGCCGCCTCCTCGGCGTGCTGCGCACGGTCGCCATCGCGAATACGTTCGGCACGAGCCCCGAGTTGAGCGCCTACTTGGTCGGCTTCCGGTTGCCCGACCTTGTCTTCCAACTTCTCGCGGGCGCGACGCTCGGCAGCGCGTTCATACCCACGTTCGCCCGGATGTTCACGAAAGACGGCGAGGAGGCCGCCTGGCGCATGGCGCGCTCGGTGCTCAATCTGGTTCTTCTCGCGACGATCGTCTTTGCGGTCCTGGGCTTCATCTTCGCGCCGCTGCTCGTGCCAGCGATGGCGCCGGGCCTCGGCGAGGATAGCGGGCAGCAGGAAGAGCTGCGCTCGCTCGCCATCGACCTCACGCGGATCATGATGGTCTCGCCGGTGCTCTTCGCCGTCAGCGGGATGTTCATGGGCATCCTGAATGCGCGCCACCACTTCCTATTTCCGGCGATCGCGCCTGCGCTGTACAACATCGCGATTATCGTCGCTGCCCTCGCGTTCGACAGCGTACACGCGCTGGCGTGGGCGGTCGTGATCGGCGCGGGGCTCCACCTCGTCGTGCAGGTCCCGGCGCTCGTTGCCGTTGGGATGCGCTACAAGCCGGAGGCGGACTGGCGCGATCCGGAAGTGCGCGAAGTCGGGAGGTTGATGGCGCCGCGGGTCATCGGCCTGGCGGCGTTCCAGTTCAACTTGCTGATCACCGTCTTCTTCGCATCCACCGTCAGCGACGAAGCGATCTCCGGTATCACGTATGCCTGGCTGATCACGCTCACGCCGCTCGCGCTGTTCGGCATGGCGATCTCGACGGCCGTCTTTCCCACGATGGCGGAACAAGCTGTCGCCAACCTTCGCGAGCTGCGCTGGACGCTCGAGCAGAGCTTGCGGCTGATCTTATTTCTGACGCTGCCGTGCGCAGCGGCGCTGATGGTGCTCGGAGGACCGCTCGTCTCCTTCGTCTTCAAGTGGGGGGCATTCGACGCTGCGTCCAGGGACCTAACGCAGTCCGCACTGCTGTATTACGCGATCGGGCTCTTCGCGCTGGCGGCCACAGAGATCCTCAGCCGCGCGTTCTACGCGCTGCGCGATACGCGCACGCCGGTCATGTTTGCCGTCGTAGCGATGGCCGTGAACCTCGTGCTCAGCGCGGCGTTGGTGCACCCGTTCGGCATCAAAGGCCTCGCGCTCTCTGTCTCGCTTGCGACGATCGTCGAGGCGGCGCTGCTGTTCTGGACGTTGCGCTCGCGACTGGAGGGCCTCGATCTTCGTGCGATCGGCATGTCGGTCGGGAGGACGGCCGTCGCGGTGGTGTTGATGGTCGAAGTGATGGGAGGCTACCTGGTCCTCCTCGATCAGGCCGGGCACCTTGATATGAACACCAAGCTCGACTCGTTCCTCGCGCTTGCCGGCGCGAGCGCGCTCGGCACGGTCGTCTTCGCGTGGGCGGCGCGCGCTCTCCGCTCCGAGGAGCTGGAGACCGTGCTGCGTCGCGTGCCGCTGCTCGCGCGATTCGTCTAGCGCGATGCGCATCCTCGTTGCGCCGCAAGAGCTGAAGGGCACGCTCACGGGCCGTCAGGCGGCCGAGGCGATCGGCCGCGGGCTGCGACGCGCGTTGCCGCACGCCGAGATCGATCTGCTGCCGCTCGCGGACGGCGGGCCGGGCACAGTCGAGGCGCTCGTCGACGCTACGGGTGGCCGCTATCACGAATCGGACGCGCACGACCCGCTCGGCAGGCCGCTGCGCGCGCGGTGGGGCGCGTTGGGCTCCGGCTCGACAGCGGTTATCGAGATGGCGGCGGCGTCCGGCCTCGTGCTGCTGCGTCCCGGCGAACGCGACCCGCGCCGCGCCTCCACCTACGGTACGGGGGAGCTCGTCCGCGCCGCGCTCGATGCCGGCTATCGGCGCATCATCGTCGGCGGGGGCGGCAGCGCGACGAACGACGGCGGCGCGGGCGCGGCGCAGGCGCTGGGCGCGCGCCTGCTCGATGCGAATGGCGTCGATCTCGAGCCGGGCGGCGCGGCGCTCGCGCGCCTGGAGCGCATCGATGTCTCCGCGCTCGACGCGCGCCTGCGTGAGTCCGAGGTCGTTGTCGCGACGGACGTGACGAACGCGCTCTGCGGCCCCGACGGCGCATCAATGCTGTACGGCGCGCAGAAGGGTGCCGGTGACGCCGTAGCGCGCGAGCTGGACGCTGCGCTGGCGCATTACGCGGAGATCGTGCGCCGCGACCTCGGCAGCGAGGTCGCGGACGTGCCGGGAGCGGGCGCGGCGGGCGGCCTGGCCGCGGGGCTGATCGCGTTCTGCGGAGCGAAGGTGCAGCCGGGCTTCGAGGTCGTTGCGGAGGCGGCGGGGTTCTTCGAGCGCCTCGCTCACGCCGATGCCGTCGTGACGGCGGAAGGACGCCTCGATCGGCAGTCAGCGTTCGGCAAGACGGTAGCGGGCGTGGCAAAGGCGGCGCGCGCTGCGCACAAGCCCGTCGTCGCGATCGCCGGCAGCGTTGTCGAACGCGAGGCGACGCTCCAGTTCGACGCCGTCGTCGCGATCGTGCCCGACCTCGCGCCGCTGGACGAATCGATGTCGCGCGCGGCGGAGCTTGTCGAACAAGCGGCGGAACGCGCCGGGGCGTGGCTCGCTAGTCGCTGATGTCGCCCTCCGGCGGAGGCTCGGGCTCCGGTTCCGGTGGCGGCGGTCCTGCAGGAGGCGGTGCGTTCGAGGGCGCGGGTAGGGCATCGATCACCGTAGCGCTGCCATCAGGCTGCGGCGTCTCCGCGATGTGCGCTTCACGCCAGACGTAGATCAGCAGCACGAGGAACGTCCCAGCGACGAAGAGTGGCAGCAATGCGCCCTGGATGCTGCGCGCGCCCGTCACGATGTCGAACAGCGTGACGAGGACGACGCCACCCTGTGTGGCGTACGGTACCCAAGCGATGAGCCGGTAGCGCTCGGGTTGCCAGGCGATGAGCCCGAAGATGGGTGCAAGCACGAGCAGGTGCACGCCCAGCAGCCGCTGCGCGGCTTCGCCCTGGCCGCCCTCCAGCCCGCCACCGATCGTTGCCGCGGACGCGCCCTGGAAGAACGTCAGCGCCAGGCCCGAGAGCAGCGTCCACATCGTGAGCAGAAGCAGGACGAGCCTGAGCGCGCTCTGAGCGTTGATCGATGTCTGCGGCTTGGGCGGCGCCAGCCGTTCACCGATCTTAGTAGCGATGCGGCTTTCTTCTGCCATGGCGTTCTGAAGCCATTCTAGCAGCCCGGTGCGTTCGGTTGGCCCGAGCGACTAGGTTCGTTACCATGAAGCAGCCCGTATTCATCATGACTGCTGTTCAGCCGGAGACCCCTGCCGTGAAGTCGAACGAGCCTGCGATCATCGAGGCCACCGGCGTCGTTAAGACGTATAACACCGGCAAAGTCGAAGTGCAGGCGCTGCGCGGCGTTTCCCTGACCGTACCGCGCGCGCAGATGGTCGCCATCATGGGGCCATCGGGCTGCGGAAAGACAACACTCCTCAACTGCCTGAGCGGCCTCGATGACATCGACGCCGGAACGATCCTCATCGAGGGCGTCGACATCAACACGCTCTCCGATAACAAGAAGTCCGAGTACCGCGCGCATCGTATGGGCTTCGTCTTTCAGTTCTACAACCTCCTGCCCATCCTTTCCTCGGTCGAGAACGTCGAGCTGCCACTGCTCGTGTCGGGAACGTCCGCGAAGGAAGCGCGCAGGAAAGCGATGGAAGCGCTCGATCTGATCGGTCTTACGAACTGGGCGACACACAAGCCCGCCGAGCTTTCGGGCGGCCAGCGGCAGCGCGTCACGATCGCGCGCTCGCTCGTGAACGACCCGGCGATCGTCTGGGCCGACGAGCCGACAGGCGACCTCGACAGCACGAACGCCGACGCGATCATCGAGCTAATGGTCGACCTGAACGAGCGCCATCAGCAAACGTTCGTCATCGTCACCCACGCCCGCGAGATCGCGCAGCGCGCGCACCGCATCATCCAGATGGTGGACGGCCACATTATCGATGAGTCACTGACGGAGCGCGGACGGGGGAGTTACAGCGCCGCCGCGTCGGCGTAGGAGCAGACCATGGACGAGCTGTTTGGCATCTCCATGAACCTGATCATGGTTGTGCTGCTCGCAGTGCTCGCCGTCGCGCTCGGCACCGTCGTCTACGTTGCCGCACGCAACCGCATCATGTTCTTCATGGGCCTGCGTAACATGCCCCGGCGCATGGCGCAGACCGTGCTGATCATCATCGGGCTGATGCTGAGCACGCTGATCATCTCGGCGGCGTTCAGCACCGGCGACACCGTCGATCACAGCCTGACGAGTCAGGCATACACGCTGCTCGGTCACACCGACGAATGGGTCGAGCGTCTCGGCGAGGGCCAGGACGCTCCTGGCCAGATCGAGTCGACGATCGACAGGGACACGGTCGATCGTCTTCGCCAGGCTATCGATGAGAATGGCGTCGAGATCGATGGCTTCCTGCCGATGCTGCTCGAGCAGGTCCCGGCGGTCAATCCGCGCACTCGCCAGAGCGAGCCGGCGATCAACATCGTCGGTGTCGATAGCGCTTCCCTCGAAGGCTTCCCGGACGTCGTCTCCACAAAAACCGGCGATGCGCTCGACGTGGCGTCGCTTAACGCCGACGAGCTGTACATGAACCGCAGCGCTGCCGACGCGCTCGATGCCAGGGCAGGCGACACCGTCCAGCTCTTCGTAAGCGGCCAGCCACACGAGATGCGCGTCGTCGACATCGTGAAGAACTCTCTGATGACCGGGGTGGGGGACTTCGACGCCAAGGAAGGCATGGTCACGCGGCTCGACACGCTGCAGGAGCTCGTCGACAGGCCCGGCGAGGTGAACCTGGTCGCGATCTCGAACCCCGGCGGCGTCCGTGATGGGCTCGACCACTCCGCGCAGACGGTCGATGACCTGGATCGCACCTACGCGGCGGCCGGCTTATCGGGCACGCTCGAGACGTACAATGTGAAGCGGGACCTTGTCGACGGCTTCGAGGAGGCCGGCAACTTCATGACAACGTTCTTCCTCATCTTCGGCCTCTTCTCCATCGCTGCGGGCATGCTGCTCATCGTCATGATCTTCGTCATGCTGGCTGCGGAGCGAAAGTCGGAGCTGGGCATGGCGCGTGCCGTCGGCACGAAGCGCGGACATCTCATCCAGATGTTTCTCGCCGAGGGCATGGCGTACAACATCCTGTCCGCGGCAGTCGGCGCCGGTCTGGGCGTGCTGGTTTCTTTCGGCATCGCGACGGTGATGGGACGCATCTTCTCGGACTTCTTCAACATCACGCCCTACGTCACGCTACGCAGCATCGTGATCTCATACAGCCTGGGGGTGTCGCTCACGTTCCTGACGGTGACGTTCTCGTCGTGGCGCGTCTCGAACCTCAACATCGTCGCTGCCATCCGCGACCTCTCGGACAACGCAAAGGCCGATCCCGAGTTCGGGACGTGGCGCGGCTACCTGCGCGGCGTGCTGAACGCTGTCGTCGCGGTCTTCACGTTCCCGATAGGCCCGTTCGTACAGATGCTGAACGGCCATCCGTTCGGCTTCCCCAGCCGCGAGCGCGTCGACCCGGATCGCATCCCACTCTGGCCGTTCATCGTGCTGCCCTTCGCGCCGTTCTACCTCGTCGCGCTCGCCATCGTGTATGTCGCCCGAGACCGCAAGCCGGACACGCTACCGATGTGGCTCCTGGTTGCTGGCAGCGTGATCCCGCCCGTCGGACTCGTGCTCGTTGCGTTGCAGCATAGGAAGCGGCCGGTGTCGTGGAGCACCGGCGTCGCGACACTGGGCATCTTGTTCGGTGCCCTGCTGATCTGGTTCGGACTTTCGGCAGACCTGGCGTTCCCATTCGCGCTGGGGTCCACACTCGCCGCGTTCGGTATCGCGGTGGTCCTCGGGTTCTTCGGCGCATCGCAGCGGCTGGTGTATACCTCCGCCGGGATCTTCTTGCTCGTGTTCTGGGGCCTCACGGCGGGGAATCGATTGGAGCCTCTCTTCGGCAAGCTCAACGGCGACGTCGAGATGTTCTTCCTGAGCGGCGTCGCGATGGTGACCGCATCGACGTTCGTGCTTGTCTACAACTCGGACGTCTTCCTCGGTGCCGTGACGAGGCTCTCCGGCGTGCTCGGGGGCTCGCTGCCGGCCGTGAGGACGGCGGTGGCGTACCCACTCGCGAACAAGTTCCGCACCGGCATGACGCTCGCGATGATCTCACTCGTGGTATTTGCGCTCACGATGATGTCCACGATGAACCTCAACTTCAACCGCCTCTTCCTGGCCGATGAGGCTCGAGGGGGCTGGGACGTTGTCATCGATGAGAACCCGAACAACCCGATCGATGACCTCTCGCAAGCGCTGCGCGACGGGGGCTCGACGCTGCCCGATGAGTTCCGCGCCGTCGGCCACGCCGACTTCGCAGGCGAGTCGCGCGTGATCCAGCAGTCGGACGGCGCTACAGTCGATACGGAGGGGACGAAGTACCCCGTCGTCGGCGTGGACGCGGGCTTCCTCGAGGGGGGGCGCGTGCCGCTGAGCGCCCGCTCGGTTGAGCTCAAGGACCTCGATGACCAGGCCATCTGGCAAATGCTCGAGACGCGGAACGATGTTGCGTTGGTTGACGGCTTCACGGTTGGAGGAGGCGGGTTCAACTTCGACGGCGACACCCTCACCATTTCCGGTATTAAGCCGGACAAGAGCACGTTCGAACCCGTCATGCTCCACATCGTCGACCCGATCTCCCACAACGAGACCGACGTCGAGGTCATCGGCGTCATCTCGTTCGGCGCCAGCGCGAGCTTTCCGGGCGTCTACGTCTCGCAGGCTACGTTCCAGAACGTCTTCGGCACGCCGATCTTCTCGCGCGACTTCGTCGGGCTGCAGGACCCCGGCGACGCGCAGGCGGCTGCTCGCGAGATTGAGGCGACGCTGCTCCCGCTCGGAGCGCAGGCCGAGTCGATCAAGAAGCAGATCGACGACAGCCAGGCGCTGACGCGCAACTTCTTCTTGCTTATGCAGGGCTTCATGGGGCTGGGGCTTTTCGTCGGGCTGGCGGCCGTCGGCGTGATCGCCTTCCGCACCGTCGTTGAACGGCGGCAGCAGATCGGCATGCTGCGCGCAATCGGTTACAAGCGGAGCACCGTCGCGCTGAGCTTCATGCTGGAGTCCGCGTTCATCATGTTCCTCGGCATCGGCTCAGGCGTCGGCCTCGCGATCTGGCTGTCGTTCTTCCTGATCACGAGCAACGAGTTCCCCACCACAAGCGCCGGCTACGCGATCCCCTGGCCGCAGATCATCTTCATCTCCGGGCTCACGTTCCTCGCATCCCTGGTCATGACGTTTATCCCGGCACGACAGGCCGCCGGCGTGCCGACGGCGGAGGCGCTGCGTTACGAGTAGATCGGCGTTCCCTTTCCTGCAAGGAAGGGGTTAGGGGATGGGTCGCGGCGTAAGCGCACCGATCACCATGTCCGAGACGGTGCTCTCGTACGCCTCGATATCGCTTTGCTCCGACTGCACAAAGCACTGATAGAGCGCGATCGTTACGAGGCCGGTGATGATGCGCGCGAGGAAGCGAGCATCCGCCTTCCGCACGAATCCAGCTTCCATGCCACCCTCCAGCAAATCGGCGAGCGGCTGGAGCCGTGCCTCGTCCGCGTTCTTCATGCGCCTGGCGACTTCCGTGCGCGGGTCCGGGTTGAGGAACACGAGCCGCACGAGGTCGCGGTGCTTCGCGCAGGCCCCGAACACGGCGCTGATGCGCGCGCGCGTGCCACCCTCGACGTCTGGCGGCGCGTCGGTCTGGATCATCGCCTCCTGGATCGCCTGGAAGAAGAGGGCGTTCAGGGCGGCGAAGAGGTCCGTTTTGGAGGCGTAGTAAAGGTAGACGGTACCCGAGGCCACGCCGGCCTCCTTCGCGATGTCGGCGATGGTCGTGCCATCGTACCCCTCGCGGGCGAATACCTTGCGTGCGGCCACCAGGATGGCGTCTCGACGGACGTTCTTCTGTCGTTCCCGCTTCTGCCGCCCCGCAGTTGGCGATGCTGTCGTCTCACCCATGGTGAATGCCATTCATGTATCGCAGGGGCGGCGTAGTGTCAAGGGAGGCGCGTTTTGGCAGAAGATATCACGTATCCGTGCCGCGCCGGTCTCCAGGTTCGCTAACCCCTCGCCGTGCCGTAGAGCAGCTCGCGCAGGTCCGGCACGACGTTCGAGCCGTCGAGCCGCAGGTGGCGCGGGTTGTAGCCGTCGTGGTGGACGCTGACGACCACCTCGTCCGCAGGCAGATCGGCGGGCAGGGCGACGCCCGCCACGCCGAAGGCGTCCGTCTTCGCGTGCGCGATGACGTGGCCGCCAGGGCCGCTGACGGTGATCTCCGCTCCCGCGACGAACGGCTGCTCGCCGGTCGTGTCCGGGTCGTTGGCAAACACGGTCAGCGTCGCGGTACGTCCGTCGCGCGCGTGTTCGATGTCGACCTGCATATCGATGAGGTAGATCAGTGGCGCCGGGACGATGGCCTTCATCCCCTCGCGCGGCAGCAGCTCGCCCTGGTTGGCTGCCAGGTCTGTCTTCGTGGGCGCCATGCCGTGGTCTGCCGTGACGAGGAACAGCGTCGATTCGAACAGGTCGCGCTCCTCCAGCATGTCCAGCACGCGTCCGATGCGTTTGTCCGTCTCATCGACTGCGTCGCGGTGGCCTTCGGAGTGCGGCCCGAAGTCGTGCGCCGTGCCGTCGGGGAGCGTGAACTCGTGGAAGACGAACATCGGTGGCGGGTGCGAGTCCTCTGTAAACAGCACGAGCACCTGCGCGATGCCGCGGCTGTCAACAAACGCCTCGTTGTACGCAGCCTCGTGTCCCTCCGCCTTCCAGCGCGGGTTGATGTCCTCGACGCACGCCGGCGTCAGCTCGCGCAGGCGGCCGCGGTCGCCGACGACACGCCGCTCCAGCACCGAGTGGTCGGCGCCGCGCGTACACGGCTCGTGGATGGCGGCGGTCAGCGCCCCCGTACCGCCATCCCACGGCCCGTAGACGCGGTGGAACGCCTCGTAGAGCGTCTCCACCTCGTCGCCGAGGTACTTCGCGCTGTCGAACTGCTGGCCCTGCGGCGTGACCACCTCGCGTGTTTCGCGCAGATAGTACGTCGGATTCACGATGTCATGGTGGCCGCACCAGCAGCTCGTCCCGATCGTGTTGTGGCTGGGCCACGTGATGCTCGGGAAGTTGACGATGCTGCCGTAACGGAACGTGTGGCCGCGGTCGATGACGCGCCGCAAGTTCGGGAGCTTGTCGGGGTCGTTCTCGAGCCGCCAGCGCATCTCCGCGTTGCCGAAGCCATCGAGATGGAGGATGTAGACGCGCTCGGGTCGCGCGCCTGCGTTCTCATCGATGACCTCGTCGAGTGTGCGGCCGTCCTGTCGCTTGAAGTACACGTCCGACGACGGCCGCCCTACGGAGTCGCGCCCGTCGATCTTCGGGAAGCCCATCAGCTTCGCGATCGTCGGCGCAATATCGATGTGGCGCGCGAGGCCGTCCGTCATGCCCTGCTTTACGCCGGGGCCGGAGAAGCACAGCGGCGCCCGCGACTGCACAACATCGAGCGCGCCGTGCTGGCCCGGCTGCCGCCCGAACGCGTAGCACTTCGGGTTCACGACGAGGTCCGGCGCGTTCGGGCTGTCGAAGAGCTGCGCGATCCGCTCGTAGGCGAGCGGGTAGCTGAGGTGCTCCGGCTCAATGAAGGCCTCGTTCGCGACATCCGTTGGGAAGCCGGACTTGCGCGCCGCCTCCAGCTCCTCATCGATCGTTGAGAGCGCTCGCGGGTCCTGGTTCTCGATCGGGTTCTCGCCGATCGTTTCGATTACATCGAACTCGTACCCGTCCGCCCCGATCGTCCGGCGGAAGCGCACCATGCCGCGCGCCGACCACGCTTCGTAGGCGCCGTCGCGACAGGTCGCGACGAAGTCGGTCTGCGGCCCGACGACCTCGTCCGTAAGGAGCAAGAACAACGCCCGGTTGCCCGACTCCTCCTGGTTCGCGTCGAGACCCTGGCCTCCCGGTCGTTCCGGCCCGGCGATTGCGCGCTCGTCAGCAACGGTCATACGAAGCTCCCTTTCTGGGCACATGCTGGGGCGCCTAGAACATACGAGGGTCAAGGGTCACGGGTCAAGGGCGAACGAGCGAAGCGAGCGAGTGGCGCAGCAATCGAGACCCTTGACACGCGGCTGGTTCGAACTATGCTAGAAATGCAAGTCCCTTGATTCCCCGACAATCAAGGGCTTCCGAGGAATCGTTGTGTTCACGTGCGCTGCGTTGTCGGAGGTGGCACCGATGCAGATTGTCCAGCTTATAGCCAGGAACTTTCGGTCGTTTGAGGAACTGACACTACGGCCTGCAGGCCACGTTGTCCTCTTGGGGCCACCAGGCATGGGGCGATCGAACCTGATCGAGGCGTTAAGCCGGGTGCTCGATCCAGACATGCTCCGGCGAAGTGTTGGTGAGTTAGACTTCCATGCGAGACGGACTGACCAACCCATCTCGATAGAGCTCGTCCTCGGGCATCTCGGACCGCAGCTCGAGCAGACCTTCCTAGACCAACTTGAACTGTGGGACAACGAAGAAGGGCGGGTCGTAGAAGAGTCAGCAACGGTCGAGGCAGCCAGCGATGAAGAGGATGGCATTTCATCGTGGGTTCTTAGGCTGTGTTATATGGCGCGATGGTTGGCGGAGGAGAATCGGGGCGAGCATTGGGTGCATTTTCCCAAATTCTCTGATCCTGAGGTGGAGAGGTACGAGTTTGCACGGCGATCAGAGGTCCAGCGCTTGCCGTTTGAGCGAATTGACGGCACAACGGGACGGCCGTTGGATCTGTCAGAGCGGAGTGCGTTCCGGCGGCTGGTGACGGGAGCGGCGGGAACTGATTTTAGTGAGGCCGTCAGTCAGTATGTGGAAGGAGTCGGGCGAGAGGCGGGAGTGTTTGCGAAGAGCGAACAAGTTCTAGAGGCGATGGAGAAGGTGTTGGATCCGCTCCGGCTGTTGCTCGGTCTCGGTGATAACAAAGCTGACGAAATTGTTCGCTTCGCGCCGGAGGGGGGAGCACCTAGTGGTCTCTTGCGTTCGCTTGCGCCGTCGCTGCACTTGGGTAGAGGGCCGGATTTCCTTCCAGCCAACCGGCAAGGGGCAACCGTAACAACGGTGCTTCGGTTCGCTGAAGCGTTAGCGTTGGTAGATGTATCGAACGGAATTCTCGCGGTAGATGACCTGGGGGACGGAATGGATGCCGCGGCAGCAACACACCTGGCGTCGATCATGCAGGGGCTTGGGGGTCAAGTCTTGATCACAACGCGGCTTGCCCCAGTCGCTGAGATGTTCGGTATAGAGGAGATCGTCAGGCTCGACCAAGACGATGAGAATAAGTTGGTGGCGTACCAGGGAAGGAACCCGACGAGTAGGACTGAGCGCGTAGCGGCTAGACAATGGTCCCGTGTTGTGCTTCCGGTGTTGACGTTCGATGCCGTGGCCGTTGTTGAAGGTCCTTTTGATCTGGCAGCGCTTCATGGTTTATCGATGAGACTGATGCGCGAAGGGGGCGTGCCGCTGATGGCAAGTCGTCGAATCAGTTTTGTCTCAGCGGGAGCTATGGACAGCGGGGGGGCGTCAAGCGTACCCAGGATCGCGAAACTCGCGGCAGGCATGGGCATGCGTACCGTGGCAGTCATTGATGGTGACAAGAATCAGGAAGGCATAATTGAGGAGGTATTGGCCGCTGCGCAGGCAGTTGTCCGTCTTCCGGACAAGATGGCGATTGAGCGGGTGCTGGTAGAAGGTCTTCCCGACGATGTACTCCGCGCGGCGATCAGAGATACCGCAAGCGCCGCCGCGATTTCAGAGCCGGACAACCTAGATGATCTTGATGCCGTAGAGCTCCGAAAGGCCGCAGCGTCAATCTTGAAGTACTCGGGGGGACTACACTCGCTGTTCATTGATGTGCTGCCGCTTGGGATTCTGCCGTCGCGAGGGATTGAGCTTCTAGAGGCTATTACGAGAGCCGTCGTGGAAAAGACTGAGGGATTGATTCAGTTGTGAATCGAAGCGACCTTAGCAAGCAGCAGAAGAGGGTTCTCGATGAGACGTTGGACGAGGGCTCCTCAAGGATCTTGGTACTTGGAGGTCCGGGAAGCGGGAAGACGACGGTAGCACTATGGGCAGCCCGGGAGTATCTGGAGAGCAGTGGCAATCAGGGAGCTAGGGCGCTCTTCTTGACCTTTTCTCGGGCTGCAGTTCGTCAAATCTACATCGCGGCAGGCGGATCGCTGGCTGGTACTGGGCAGGCCGTGGAGGTCTCGACGTTTCACGGGTTGGCCTATCGAATCGTTCGTGCATTCGGACGGTACGATGGGCGAGGGAGTGTCGTGCCGAAGCTTCAGACCGCGACGCGCCAGAAGCTCTTGGGGGCGGCTCCGGATCGACTGACATATGACGATCTGATACCCGATGCCCTCGCTGTCCTGTCGAAAGGGGGAGTGGTTCGAGATCTCTGGGCGAAAAGATGGGACCTAGTCATTTGCGATGAGGTCCAAGATACGGATTCGATCCAGTGGGAGCTTGTGGATGCGCTGGCACCAAGCGAGGTGATTCTGCTTGGTGACGCGAATCAGATGATCTACACGTTCTTGGATGGAGTATCACCGGAGAGGTTCGCAGAGGTGACAAATCTCGCGGACAGCGTGATTGAGTTGGAAGAGAAGTCCCATCGGGATCCGTCTGGGTCTATTCCGGCTCTCGCTAAGGCGGTGATGTCACGCGACTTCGATCATGAGGCCATCAAGTACGCCGTAGACGAAGGCATCCTCAAGATCATTTCGGGCGTAGAGCCCAATGGGTATAAGGAGCTCCTTCCTCCCCTGTTGAGAGACTTGCGAAGCGATGATTGCGTGACAGTTGGCGTGTTTGCGCATTCCAACGCGGCTGTAGCGGACTTGGGGAACGAACTGTCGGATGCGGGAGTGCCATACGTGCTAGTTGGCATTCCGGAAGCACATGCGGAAGCGATAGGCGTAATGATTACGCTGTGTTGTTACTCGGTAGATCAGACGACGGCCGATGAAGTTCGAGAGTCGCTGGCGCTGTTCTTGACATCATGCGTGAGAGGTAATCCGCCGGATCTGGCCTATGGCTTTCTTGGGACGCGTGACCTGCCGGAGGGAATCTCGCGAACCTTGGATGAATTGTTGACGGCGCTTCATTCTACTGATCTGCAAGTCGTTGGTGATCTGGCGCAGTTGGCGATTCAAGCTTGGCCGGGGCTTCGAATACGAGTTGGGACTGGACCATGGAGGCGCGCAACGAGCTACTTCAGCAGATTCGTCAGAGACCTCGCTAACGAAGCCATCTCACCCAATGTCGTGGACGTCCTGCGTGAGAGGATCGAGGCGTACAAGTCAGAGGCGCTGATCGACCGTGATATTGTTGAGAGGGGCCGTCTTAGTCTGATGAACTTCCATCAGACTAAAGGAAGGGAAGCCGACGGAATTGTCCATATCTATCGGGCGGACGACTACCTGGGCAAGGAGAAGGAACCTTTTAAAGAAGCGTCGCGATTACTCTACGTTGCACTAACGAGAGCACGCAAGCGCATCGTCGTGGTGTTGCCAGCGAACCCGCATCCGCTCGTTGCACCACTAGCGGACCTACCGAAGCCAGTGATAAATGGGCTATGAAGGCGCGTCGCAACAGCTGATAACTACGTCTGTTTCGGTCGTCCTACCACTCGGTGAAGCGCACCGCTGATCCCCGGGGACTTGGGAAGCAGATGCTCTGCGAGCATCCCACCACCACTGCCGCCACCCGCTTGCAGGTCGCTCCCTCATCGCTCACGCTGCGACCATGGCGAGAAGGAAGGGCCCGCGTTCACCCGCCGCCAGAGCCCGTGTCAGCCTCAACGCTGTGCGCCATGGCCTCCGCTCCACCAGGGTCGTCATCCCTGGCCTCGAGATGCAGGCCGATTGGGACCGGTTCTTTCAGGACTCCATCGCCGTTCTCAACCCGGTCGGCGCCATCGAGTACGCCCTCGCCGAGCGCATTACCACCCTCTTCTGGCGCCTCCGCCGCGTCGTCAGGGCCGAGCGTGACGCCGCAATCGCTGGCGGCTCCCTCGTCCAGGACGAGGCCATGCCGCTCGCAGGCAGGGTCCAGGGTCTGCTCACCGGCGTCGGCCGGCAAGTCTTTCCGGAGGATCCTCGCTTCGAGGACGCGGCGGCCGGCCCGCGGGATCCCCGCCTGCCTGTCCTCTTGCCCGTGCCGGTCGAGCTGCAAAACCTCTCCAAGTACGAGTTCCGGCTCAGCCGGCAACTGCTGCACGCAATGCACGAGCTGCAGGCCCTCCAGGACCGGCGCGAGGGAAGAGACGCCCCCCTTGCGCGCGTCGACATCCTCGGCGGCCCTGACGAAGCCTAGCAGCCCGCGAACCAGAAGGTGATAGACCCTCACCCCCTGTCGCTGCTCGATTCGTGTGGACACCGCCCCTCTCCCGCGCGCCGGAGAGAGCCTGCCCTGAGCGAAGCTCAGGGGGTTGGGGTGAGCTGGTCGAGGCGGTTTGGCATGAGCTGCACGGTCGAGCCCCTCTCCCGTGTGCGGGAGAGGGGTTGGGGTGAGGGCCCTGCCCGAGAGGAAAAGGTGACAAACAATAGATCGCATCCGAAGTCGTTCCCCCTCCCTGTACGCTGTGCGCCCGGGGGCGGGGGGAGGGGGCTGACCGCTGACCGCTGACCGCTGACCGCTGACCGCTGATCGCTGACAGCCTAAAGTTTCAGCAGCGGCGCGAAGCGGCGTGTGGAGCGGAAGGGGCCCACGACCGCGAGGTTGAGCTGGTCGTTGCGCAGGAGCTTCTGCGCGACTCGACGGACGTCCTGCGCCGTCACGCCGTCGATCAGGGCGACAGTCTCCTCGACGGTGCGCACGCGCCCCGTGAGCAGCTCCTGCGCGCCCATCCAGTCCGAGACCGCTCGCGTGTCCTCCATGCGCAGCAGCAGCCGCCCCTTCGACAGCTCTCGGCCGCGATCGAGCTCCTCTTGCGGCACGTCCTCGTCGCGCACCTTCGCCAGCTCCCCGAGCAGCGCGGTGAGCGCCTCGTTCGCGTTCGCGGGATCGACGCCCGCATAGCACGTAAAGCTGCCGGCATCGTGGAAGTAGCTGGCGTAGCTATGCACGTCGTAGCAGAGGCCGCGCTCCTCCCGCAGCTCCTGCGTCAGCCGGCTGCTCATGCCGTCGCCGAGCACAGTGTTGAGCATGCTCAGCGCGAAGCGGTCGGGGTGCAGGAGCGGCAGCCCGCGCACCGCGACCGAAAGGTGCGCTTGCTCCGTCGACTTGTGCTTCACGGCCACGCGCGGCTCGTGCTGGCCATTGACGGCCGGGAACCAGCCGCCGGGGACGCCCGGGTCCCACGCGCCGAGCGCCTCGGACGCGCGCACGACGACCTCGTCGTGCTCGACGGCGCCCGCGACGCTCAGGACGATGTTGTTCGGCACGTACTGCCGGTGCAGGTAGTCCAGCGTCATGTCGCGCGTCAGGCCGAGCACCGTCTCTTCGCTGCCGGCGACGTCGCGGCCGAGCGCCTGCTCCGGCCAGATCGTCTCGTCGAGCAGCAGATCGACCTGCTGGGCCGGCGAATCGGCCACCATCGCCAGCTCCTCCAGCACGACCTTGCGCTCCTTTTCGAGCTCCTCCGGCGCGAACAGGGGCGAGCGGATCAGGTCCGTGAGCACATCGAGCGCGAGCTCGAAGTGGGGCCGCGCGACCTTGCAGTAGAAGACGGTCAGCTCGCGGTCCGTCGCGGCATTGATGATGCCGCCGACGCTATCGATGACGCGCGAGACCTCCTGCGGCGTCGGCCGGCGCTCCGTTCCCTTGAAGCAGAGGTGTTCGATGAAGTGCGCCAGGCCGGCCTGCTGCGGTGTCTCGTAACGTGACCCCGCGCCGATGTAGATGCTGATCGAAACGGAGTGCGTATGCGGCATCGGCGCCGTGAGTACGCGCAGCCCGTTCGCGAGGGTGGTTTTGTGGAATGCGGTGTCTTGCATCTAGATCGCGACGAGCGAGTCTTCCGACGGAAGGACTCGCTCGTGATGTGCGTACTGCCATTGTACGTCGGCGTCGTGCGGCGGGTCAACGAAGGCTGCGCTCGCGGTTGACCGCCTCGAAAGGCCGTTGATATACTCCGTGGGAATAGGAGTGTAGCTCAGCTGGAAGAGCAGCCGTCTCCAAAACGGCAGGTCGGGGGTTCGAGTCCCTCCACTCCTGCCAGGACAAGCCGTGCCGAGGTGGTGGAACTGGTAGACACGCGGTCTTGAGGGGGCCGTGCCTTCGGGTGTAGGGGTTCAAATCCCCTCCTCGGCACCAGCCTAAGCCCGGCGACGTAGCCAAGTGGTTAAGGCAGGGGTCTGCAAAACCCCCATCACCGGTTCGAATCCGGTCGTCGCCTCCAACGAATGAGATACGAAACCGGCCCTCGCTAGGGCCGGTTTCGATGCGTTCAGGCGGGCCTCTCTCGCAATCTCCCCTCTTGACTGCTCCCTCCTTCAGTGTTATCTTGGTACCTACATCCCGTGGTAACACGGAGAGGAGAGTCTGATATGGAAGAGACCGAGCAGATAAAGGTGGAGCGCGTACAGCTTGGCGTTCGGATGGAGAAGCACATGGTGAAGGTGCTCAAAGGGCTGGCAGAGTTCAAGGGCGTGAGTCTGGGCCAGCTCCTAGAAAACATCGTGCTGCACTCGTTCTCGCCGGTGCCGGGTCAGGAGGGGGAGATGGCGGCGAGCCCGCATGGCAAGCGGGCGCTCGCGGCGATCGCTGATCTCAAGCGGATCTACGGCATGGACTACGATTCGCATGCGGCGCACCAGTTCCAGGAGAACGGAGCGGAGGCCGACGCGGTCGACGTGACGTTTACACCTCAGTAGGCCGGCTGCAAACCCCATCACCGGTTCGAAGCCGGTCGTCGTGCAGTACTGGCCGCTCAGATGAGCCCTGCGCTGACCTGCAACACCAGGCCCGCGTCGAGCGCGTTGATCGTGCCGTCGTGGTTGAAGTCGCCGTTGGCGTGACAGGGAAGCGAAGTGATCAGCTGCGCTCCGAATTGGAGGATAAGCGCCGCATCGATCGCGTTTGTCTGACGATCGCAGTTCACGTCGCCGGCCGGACCGCCCGGAGTTGGCGTCGGTGTACCGGGCTCCTTCGGTCCTAGGCCGACGACGTCGACGGGCGTGCCCCGCAACTCGAACGTCCCGTCACCGAGGCGGCCATCTCCGTTCCATCCCCAGCACGTGATCGTGCCCGCCGCCGTGAGCGCGCACGTGTGCGACGCGCCCGCGGCCACGGAGACAATCCCGCTATCGAGGCCGGCCACATCATTAGGCGTCGAGGAGTTCGTCGTCGTGCCGTCCCCAAGCTGGCTTAGAATATTCTGGCCCCAGCAGCTCACGTTCCCTGACACACCGAGGGCGCATGTGTGGCCGGCGCCCGCGGTGATTGCAACGACGTCGTCGATGAGGACGTCCACGGGCTTGGAACGGGAGACTTCGCTGCCGTCGCCAAGCTGGCCCCCGGCGTTGTCGCCCCAGCATGTCGCGCGGCCCGACGTGGAAAGCGCGCAGGTGTGAGCGCCGCCCGCCGAGATCATCGCTGCGTCGCTCATCGGCACGCAGGACGGGGACGGCGCACCCGAGCCGTTGCCGCGGCGCTCAGAGTCGAGAGCGCCCGCTGGCACGGCGTCCGGCTTGCACACCACGGCGGGCGCGCTACAGATTGCTCCACATGCTCCGTTATCGCCGAGCTGGCCCGCCTCGTTGCTCCCCCAGCACTTCACTCCGCCCGAAACGGTGAGCGCGCACGTGTGTGACGAGCCGCTCGAAATCGCAACGACGCCGGAGAGGGGCAGGCACGTCCCGGCCACGGTCGCGGCGCCTTCACAGACGTCCTCCGGCCTGCTCCTGCCTATCGTGGTCCCGTTGCCCAACTGCCCGCGCGAATTCGCCCCCCAGCACTTGACGCCTGCCGGCGTGGTGACTGCGCACGTATGCGACGAGCCGGCCGAGATCGCGGCGATCTCGCCTATGGCGGCGCAATCAGGGGGCGGGGCGTCACCGGACGAGGCCGGCGGCCCGCATACGTCACCGGGCGTCGCGCGGTCGTCGGTCGTTCCGTCTCCCAACTGCCCGTCCTCGTTGAGCCCCCAACACGTCACGCCGCCATCCTCTGTCAGGGCGCACGTATGGTAGTCGCCGGCCGAGATCGTCACGACGTTCCTGAGCGGGCTGCCGCCCTCACAGTCCGGCCCCACTCCGCGCGCGCAGGTGGTCACCGGCGCAGGGCTCGTGTTCAACGTTCCGTCGCCGAGCTGCCCGGAGAAGTTCCAGCCCCAGCACTTCACGCCACCGGCCGCTGTCAACGCGCAGCTATGTGCACCGCCCGGATCGACCGCAGTGACGCCATCCGCGGCCCTAGCCGGTCCGCCGTGCGCCTGTAGCCCCATGACAAGCGAGAACAGCACGAGTAATGCAAGTAGTGGTAGAGGTCTCATTCGCATCTGCTGAGTGGTAGCGAGTATACCCGCGGCTGTGGCGGGGCACACGAGTGCCGGCTACACGATCGGTGGGTGGGGGAGCGTGGGGTCGAGGGCGGTGGCGAGCGGTTCCTCTGCGGCCGGAGGCATCGCGATGCTGCGCGCGGGCGAGGCAAGGAGCCAGACGGCGCCCGCGAGCATGAAGCCTGCACCGATGTACAGGGCAGGGCGCAGGCCTGCGGTCTGACCGATGATGCCTCCGATCAGAATGCCGGCGAGCGTGAAGCCGAGATCGAGCATGCGGTTGAACGCGTTGACGCGTCCGAGCATGCGCTCCGGCGCGATGGCCTGGCGCAGGCTCGTCGCGTTGATCTCGAACACCATGAACATGCCGTCGCCGCTGATCTGCTGGGCGATGAGCAGACCAGCAGCGATGACCGTGGCGCCCTGCGCGATCGGGATGAAGAGCATCGAGATCCCCATCATGGCGAGGCCGGCGATCATGGCGGGGCCGGCGCCGAAGCGACGCGCGGCGCCACCGGCGAGCACCGCGCCGAAGAGCGAGCTGATGCCGCCAAGACCAAAGATGACGCCAAGCACGCCGGGGTGGAAGCCGAGGCCTCGCGTGACGAAGATCATGTACGTCGCGAAGAACATGCCGGTGCCGAACGCTGCGAGCGGCGTGGCGCCGGCGAGCGATCGCAGCAGCGGGTCGCGCACGACGGCACGCATGCCCTCGACCGCCTCGGCAAGCGCGCCGGCCCGTTCCTCCTGCGGGGGCGGCGGAGGTTCGGGCGTGCGGATCGAGCGGAGAAAGACAGCCGAGATGACGAAGGAGATCGCATCGACGAGTATGGCGAACGGCCCGCTGAAGATCTGCACGAGCCAGCCCGACACGCTGAAGCCGGCGAACTCCGATACGCTGGCGGTCGCCGCGAGCTTGCTGTTGCCTTCGATCAGCTCGTCGCGGGAGACGATCGTCGGCACGTACGACTGGTAGGCGACATCGAAGATGATGGTGAGCACGCCGGCGGCGAGTGCGACAGCGTAAAGTTGCTCGATCCTGAGCGCATCAAACGCGTAGGCGATCGGGATCGAGACGAGCAGCGCGGCGCGGCCGAGGTCAGCGGCGATCATCACCGGCAGCCGTCGCAGCCTGTCCACCCAGACGCCCGCGACGAGGCCGAAGACGAGGCCGGGCAACATGGTTCGCGGCGGCGAGTAGCGCGACCTGGAACGGCGACGCATCGAGCGCGAGGATGGCGGTGAAGGGCAGGGCGGTGCCGGCGATCAGCGATCCGAAGGCAGAGATCGTCTGTCCGGCCCAGAGCCTAACAAAGTCGGGATGGCGCCAGAGCCCATCAAATCGAAGCCGCATCGCGCGATTATATCCGACGTTGCTCGAGACCAGCAGCCAGAGCATCAGGCAGCGATGCCGGGGCGCTCTCGTTTACACTAGCGGCAGCACGGAGGTAACTCGATGGCGCAGTACACGTTGCAGGACCTCGCCGGAGACACACAGCGCATGGTCGATCAGCACGCGGACGATCGAGAGCGCGTGCGCGCGATCGAGCCGTTCCTGCGTCGCTGGATGGAGGACCCTGACCTCGCGCCCGGCCAGCGCGAGCCGTGCCAGGGTAGGGCGTGCGGCCACCTGCTGCATACCGCGGACGACGGCTCGTTCTTCATCATCTCCGTCGTGTTTCCGCCCGGGACCAGCAGCGGCGTCCACTACCACGGTGAGTGGGGCGTGATCGGCGTGCTATCCGGTGTCGATGAGGAGACGAAGTACGTCCGTCGCGAAGGGCCGCTGAGTCCCAGCGTCGGTGAGGGCTGCGCGCTCGATCCGGCGGCCAAGGAGCGCTTCCCGCCCGGCAGCATCACGTTCCTGCTGCCGCCGGAGGAAGGCTTCCATCGCGTGCGAGCCGCCGGCGAAGAGACGGGCGTGTCGCTGCACATCCTGGGCGGTACAGCCGAGACGCATACGCATTTCCTCTGCCATCCGGACAGCAAGACGCTGGTCAACTTCCCGATGGCGTCGTTGCTCGATCAGGTGCCGCCCGCCGTCTAGTCGTCGTCTTCGGCGACCAGCTCTTTGTAGCGGTCCGTGCTCATCGCATCGGGCGGCAGCCCGTGTGTCGCGAGCTCATCGATCGCTTCGAGCGCGGCATCCACATCCGATTCGTCGTTGAACGGCGCGAAGGACAGGCGCACGCGCTTGTCGTTCACGACGCGTCCGACGACGCGTTTGAGCTGCCAGAGTGCGCCGCACGTCTGATTCGGGTCCTGGTCCCCGATCGTGAACGTCACAAGCGCGGAGCGCAGCGGCGCATCGAGCGGCGACTTGATCGAGACGGCGCTGATACGCGCGAGGCCGTCGACGAGCCGCTGCGACAGCGCGAGCAGCCGCGGCTCGATCGCGGCGAGGCCGGCGTCGTTGATCAGCCGGACAGCCTCCACGACGCCAGCGAGGAGCGGGCCGCTGTGCGTCGTCATCTCGAATTTGCGTAGCGTCCGCTCGACCGGCGTGAACGCGCCTTCGAAGTCGTAGTACTCGGATGCGCCGTGGGCGACGAACGACGGCTCGACCCGCTCGATGAGGTCTGGACGGATGTACAGCGCGCCGACGCCGTCCGGCCCCAGGACGAACTTGTGCGCCGGAAACGCGTAGAAGTCGACATCGAGCGCGCGCACGTCGATCTCGATCTGCGCCGCCGACTGCGCGCCGTCCAGCAGTACGAGCGCGCCGTGAGCGTGCGCGGCCCGGATGATACGCTCGATAGGCAGACGTGTGCCTCGGTTGTAGGAGATGTGGCTGAGCACGACGAGCTTCGTGCGCGCCGTGATCGCCTGCTCGAACAGCGCCGCGAGCGCGTTCGCATCTTCGTCCGCGGATGAACGGACGACCACGACATCGACGCCGTTGCTCCGTCCGAGGTGGTAGCAGGGCACCATGACGGACGAATGCTCCAGGTTGCACGTGAGCACCTCGTCGCCGTCGCCGAGACGCAGGCCGCGCAGCACGGCGTTGATGCCCTCGGTCGTTGTGTACATCAGCGCGACGTCCTCCGCGCCGATCAGCCCCGCTAGCGCCGCGCGCGCCTCGCGTACGAGCAGCGCCTTCTCGTGGCGCACGTCCAGCGTCGTCGGCCCCTCAAAGGCCTCGCGCTCAGCGCGGCCCTGGATCGCCTCGACGACGTCGCGAGAGGACGGCCCCGACCAGCCGGTGTTCAGATACACCGCACGTTCGGCGACCGGGAACCGGGAGCGAAAGGCGGCCCAGTCCGCTGCAACCTTTCCGCGCTTGGCCGCGTCTGTATTCACGAGGCGATGATGACAGAGGCGTCGTTGCAGCGCAAAGGATGCGCTTGATCCTGCGGACCCAGGTTTCTAAGGTAGAGAGGAGCGCAGTCCCCGGATCCCGCTCGAAAGGATGGAGCCCAGATGAGGAAACGGATCACCTTCAAGAGCCTGGTCCTGCTCGCCGCCGTCGCGTTGGTCGCGCTGACGGTGGTATCGGCATGCGGCGGCGATGACAAGGACAAAGGCAACGGCGGCACGCCGACGATCGAGCGCGGAACGCCGCCACTGTCGGATGGCACCCCACGCGTGCCGAGCGGCGGCACACCGGACGTGTCCGGTTCGCAGCCAACCGAAGCGGCCGGCTCGGAACAAGATACCTCCGCGGAGCGGACGGCCGACGCCGCGAGCGACGCCACGGACGAAGCCCGAGACGTCGCGGCAGAAGCGACCGAGGACGCCGAGGACGCCGCGGAGCAAGCGACTGAGGACGCTGAGGACGCCGCGGACAATGCTCGCGAGGCAACCCAAGACGCGAGCGGCGGGGGCAACTAGCCGCCCGGTAACTAGCGCCCTGCCGCTACTCCGAGACCTCTATGACGGTCACTGCGTCCGGATAGTTGAGACCGCTGCCCATGATCTCGGGCGGTAGAGCGTTCCCATCCTCGTCGAATCGCACGCGGCGCACCGTGCCCGTGTGATCGCCAGGGCCGAAGAACTGCGGGGGCGGCTTTTCGACGAGCCCGAGGTCGGCGTAGTAAAGCGTGCCGTCCGCCGCGACCGCGATGCCGGCGGGGTTCCCAATGTCGTCGCCTGCGATCACCGTGCGGACGAAGTCGCCGTCTGACGTGTACTCGCGGATCTCGGTCGGCAGGAGCACGCTCGAAACGTACCAGTTCCTGTTCGGCGCGCGCGCGATGCCGAACGGCGTCGTCATCCCTTCGTCTTCGATGAACGTCGAACGATTCAGCTCCGTCGAATCGCAGCTCTGGTCGTCGGCAGGGAAGGGCGGGTCGAAGCGGAGCACGTGGCCGGGCGGGACCGTCTCCGGCACGTAGACGTTTCCATCGCCGTCGACGGCTACGGTACCCGGCACGAGCAGGGTATCGTCCAGCACGCAGTACGTCTCGTAGTTCGGCGGGAAGTAGACGATCAGCTTGCCGTCCTGCGCGCTGAAGCTGCCGCTGCCGACATCGCTCACAAACAGGCGCCTGTCCGCATCGAAGGCGCAGCCGAAGGGCTCGATCTGCGTAGCTTCGTTCTCGTTCTGGGCTTCCAGGATCTTCCCGATGAGGACACCCTCGGGCGAGAAGATGCCCCAGCCCTGGCGGGCGCCTTCCGACTGTTCAGTATCTTCGCCCATCAAGAACTTGCCGCTGCCGTCCGGTAGCAGACAGACCTGGCCGTTGACGTTGTTCTGCTCGGACGGAATGAGCGCGGTAACCTCGCCGCTATCCAGGTCGTAGACATCGAGCTGGTTGTCCTGCGCGCCGTACAGCCGCTCGACGCTGTCCTTGCCGCCGCCTCCGCCGCACGCGACAAGCAGCAGCGCCATCGCGCCCAGAACGATCAGCGCGCCGAGCGCCCTAGGGAACCGCAGTTGGTGTGGGAGCTGCCTCACAACCGTTCACTCCTTCTACGCAAAACGCGAAGACCCCCGCAGGTACACGCGCCCGGTCTATCGCTTCCTCGTTGTTCGTCGCGGCCGCTGCGCCGAACCCCGCGCCGATGAACACCTCGCCGTCAACGATGGCCGCGGACGAAAAGATGATGCCGTTCAGCGCGTATTTGTAGAGGATCTCGCCCGTCTCCGTATCGAATGCGCGCATAGTCGCGTCGACGCCGCCCATGAACACAACGCCGGGAACGCCGCCCGTCGCGCCGTAGAACGGCGCCGCCTCGTCTTGCCTCCACGCGACCTCACCAGTCGCGGCGTCGAGCGACCACGCCGAAGGCTTCTGGAAGTCAGCCACTTCTTCGCCGATCGCCGTGCCGAAGAAGACGCGTCCTTCCTGGACCGCAGGCGAGCCCGTCATGCCGCCGATCGCGCCGCCCGGCACGACCTTGCGGGTCCAGTACGGCTCGATGGTGTTCGTCAGCTCGTTCGTGCCGTCGCGGTCGAGCAGGTAGTACGTACCGTCCTTGCCGCCCAGGCCGGCCACCTCGCGCTCGACGCCCTCGATCTCCGCCGTGAACAAGTTCGGCGCGGCGCCAAATGCGAGGTCGTCGTTGTCGATCTCACGCGGACGCCACATCCACGCCGGCGTGCCGTCGTAGTGCAGCACGGCAAGCGCCTCGTTGTAACCCGGCATGGGCGGCGCCGGCTTCGCGGTGTCCAGGTCGCCGTCCGTGTCGCAGTTCGTCGTCGAGAAGTAGATCAGCTCGCGTGTTGTATCGACGCTAACGGGCGACCAGACGCCGCCGCAGGCCGTCTCCGTGCGATCGAAGTCGCAGCCGGCGCGTTTCGGGAAGAAGTCGTCCGGCAGCTCGAGCTGCTCGGCAGTGTGATAGCCGTCGAACTTGCGAATGTGGTCGCCTTCGTCCGGAACGCACGTCGCGGTTGTGTCGACATCGAAGTACCAGCGCAGGTCGCCGCTCTTCGCGGAGATCGCGTAGAAGCCGCCTTTGCCGGGCGGGCTATCGTTGATGTCCATGCCGAAGAGGACGAGGTCCTCCTCGGCCAGCACGGCGGGTGACGAGAGGATCTCGTTGCGCTCGACATCGGGGCCGCATGTCGTGCAGCCCGTGCCCGCATCGAACTGGTAGATCTCCTCGCCGGTGCCGGCATCGATGGCGTAGAGCGTCATCCCGCCGCCGACGTACACGCGCTGCTCGCCGTCCACAACCGCGATCGTCGCGGACGATACGATCGCTCCGTACGAGACGCCTGCGTGCGGCTTGACTTGGTATCGCCACACCTCGCTCCCGTCCGACGCGCGGATCGCGTACACGTAGCCGTCGTACGAGCCGACGACGACGATACGCGTCGGCCCCTCGTCCGGCAGATCGACGGTCGCGACGGCGGGGGACGCGGCGACCGGGCCGCCCGTCGCGAAGCGCCACTTCACGACGAGGTCCTGTGCCGTCTCTTTCGTAATCCCGGTTTCGCTTGGGTTGACGCCGGTGCGCTCGAGGTTGTAGCCGGCCGTGGACCACTCGCCCGGGAGCGGTTGCGCCTCCGGAGTCGACGCCGTGTCGTCGCTGCACGACGCAAGTAGCGCGACCGTTACGACGATGAAGGCACCGAGAGCGAGTCCGGGGGATCGCTTCACGGCGGCGAGTGTGCCCGATGGGGGAGTACCCTGTCAAGCCCCGTTGCCCGCGCGAAGCGACGTGTCTGTGGGCCAGGACGCGCGTCTTCCACGGAGTTCTGGCTTGAGTTGTGGTGCCGGGGGTGGGAATCGAACCCACAAGCCCCTTGCGGGACGGCGGATTTTAAGTCCGCTGCGTTTGCCCATTTCGCCACCCCGGCATCCTCATCGATTGTATAGTCTCTCACTCATACGTCTGGGTTGTCGAGGGGCGAGGGTCTTTAGGCCGCGCCAGAAGGCTCCCTGGCGCTTAGACGCCCAGTCCGCTAACATAAAGCCAGATTGGCTCTCGAATTGTCTGTATCTGGACCCCCAGCCCCCTCTCCAAATTCGGCCCATACGACTGCCCTCGCTAACCCATCTCTTTCGAAAGGTCCAACTTTGTCTTCGTTTCATGACTATAAGCTCCGCGCATCCTCGCTGAAGGCGCTCGATGCCATGGAGATCACCACACCCACGCCGGTCCAGGCAGAGGCGATACCGCCGCTGCTCGAGGGCCGGGACGTCATCGGCCAGGCGTACACCGGCTCCGGCAAGACGCTGGCCTTTGGCCTGCCGCTCGTCGAGTGCATCGACCCCGAGCAGAAGCACGTCCAGGCGCTTGTGCTCTGCCCGACGCGCGAGTTGGCGCAGCAGGTCGGCGAGGTGCTCTCGCTGCTCGTCGCCGGCACCGGCGTCCGATCGACGATCGTGTTCGGCGGGCGCGCCTACGGACCCCAGGAGGAAGCGATCAAGCGCGGCGCGCAGATCGTCATCGGCACGCCCGGGCGCATCCTCGATCACCTCAATCGCGCCACACTGCGCCTCGACGGCGTGCGCTTCCTCGTCCTCGATGAGGCGGACGAGATGCTCGACCGCGGGTTCGCACCGGATGTGCAGCGCATCTTACGCCGCGCGTCGAAGGAGCGGCAGACATCGCTCTTCTCCGCCACGACCCCGGAGTGGGTACACCGCCTCTCCAAGACGTACCTCCATGATCCCGTCATCATCAAGACAGGTGTAGACGAAGAGGCTCCGGACATCGACCATGTAGTGTACGAAGTCTGGGGCGGCGACAAGCTCACGATCCTCAGGCGCCTGCTCGATGAGCCGACTGAGGGCGCGACGCTCGTCTTCCGCCGCACGAAGCGGGGTGTTCGCAACTTGTGCTCCAAGCTCGCGCGCATGGGCTACGCCGTCGATGAGCTCCAGGGCGACTTGCACCAGCAGCAGCGCGATCGCGTGCTCCAGAAGTTCCGCGACAAGAAGACGCCGATCCTCATCGCGACGAACGTCGCCGCGCGCGGCCTCGACGTCCTGCACATCGAGCGCGTGATCAACTACGAGCTGCCGGAGACGCACGAGTTGTTCACGCACCGCGTAGGACGCACCGGACGCATGGGACGCTCCGGCCTCGCCATTACGCTGCTCGATCCAGCGGACCTGCCGAAGTGGCACGAGATCGAGCGCGGGCTGGGACGCCGCGTGCCGCGCATGACCGCCGATGGCGTGATCGTCCCGCCGGCGCCGGAGCAAAAGACCAACGGCCGCCGCTCGGCGCCGCGCCGCATGCGCCTCCGCTAGCACCTTCGATGGCCACCATCGTTGTGGTCTGCTCCGATCTCATGCTCCAGTCCCGCGTGCGCGAGCAGGCGCAGCGCCTCGGCTACGAGACCGTCGCCGCCGATACACCCGACGCGTTAGGCAGCGCACTCGAGCGCGACGCGGCGCTGCTCGCCCTTGACCTGCACGTGGACGGAATCGATTGGCGCGCGGCCGCATCGGCGGCGCAGGAGCTGGGCGTGCCGGTCCTGGCCTTCGGCCGCCACACCGACGCGGCGCTGCTGCGGGAGGGGCGGGACGCTGGCGTCGACCGCGTCGTGGTGCGCTCGACGCTCGTCGAGGAGCTACCGGCGCTGATCGAGGCGCTTACGGCGGCGCAAGCCTAACTTTAGCCGAAATCGTATCTGCTAACGGCACCCGCCGCTCACCAAACCAAAGCGTTAATCCGCCTCCCAGCACGTCCACGAACGCGTGGACTGGCCAAAGCATCCCCCCTTCGGCATATAATTCGGGCCAGTCTGTTAAAACAGGAGGTTGCTCATGCGACGCTTGCTCATTCTTCTTGCCGGTGTATCGATAGGCGTGTTCGCCTTCGCCAGCGCCAGCGGCGCATTTTCATCCGGCGCTGTTGTGGCGCAAGATGCCTGCGAGCCTTCGTACCCCAACGTCTGCATCCCGCCGCCACCGCCGGAACTTAACTGTCCGGACATCCTCTACCGCGACTTCGTTGTCGAAGGCGAGGACCCGCACGGCTTCGATGGCAACGCCGACGGCATCGGCTGCGAGAGCGCGACATACGGGCCCGGCCTGGGCGAGCCGAGATCCGATCTACCAACAGCTACGCCTGGCCCGACGGCGACGCCGCAGGCGGTCGGGATTGTCTCGGCCGGTTTCGGCCCGAGCGACAGCGGCGGCCCCGCCATGTGGGCGATGCTAGCCGCCGGGCTGGCCGGCGCGGGGCTCGCCTGGATCGCCGCCGCGACAAGCGCCGGCTTCTCGCGGCGTGAGCTCGCCGTCGAGCGCGAACGGCCGGCGGCGTTCATTCCTGTCTTGCGCCCGCGCGGCACGCGTATCGACTTCGACGGGTAGAGTTAACGAGCAGCGACATACCAGGGCCGCACGTTCGTGCGGCCCTGGTTGCTATACTGCTGTTGAAATGACCGCCCCAACGGCCACGAAGTACGAAGTCGTTATCGGCATCGAGGTACACGCGCAGCTTGACACGAAGAGCAAGATGTTCTGCTCGTGCAGCGCGGACTATCACAACGCCCCGCCGAACACCCACGTCTGCCCGGTCTGTCTCGGCATGCCAGGCGTGCTGCCGGTGATCAACCGCCAGGCCGTCGAGTACACGATCATGACCGGGCTCGCGCTCAACTGCACGGTCCCGGATCGCGCGAAGTTCGACCGCAAGAACTACCCCTATCCCGACCTGGTGAAGGGCTATCAGATCTCGCAGTACGATCTGCCGCTCTGCAAGGGCGGCTGGCTCGAGATTGAGCTCGAGGAGGGCGGTACGAAGCGCATCGGCGTGACGCGCGTGCACCTCGAGGAGGACACGGCGCGCAACATGCACCGCACCAACGGCGCGGGCGAGGCGTACACGCTGATCGATGTGAACCGCTCCGGGACGGCCCTGATGGAGATGGTCACGGAACCCGACGTGCGGTCCGGCCAGGAGGCGCGTCTCTACCTGACCAAGCTCCAGCAGATCCTGCGCTACCTCGGCGTCAGCCGCGCGAACATGGAAGAGGGCAACATGCGCTGCGAACCGAACATCAGCTTGCGGCTCGTGGGCGCGCCGGAGTTCGGCTCGAAGGTCGAGCTGAAAAACCTCAACAGCTTCCGCGCCGTTGAGCTCGGCATCGAGTATGAGATCCAGCGCCAGCGCGCCCTCCTCGATGCCGGCGAGAGGGTCGTGCAGGAGACACGCGGCTGGCGTGACGAGGAGGGCAAGACGGTCTCGCAGCGCAGCAAGGAGCTCGCCGAGGACTATCGCTACTTCCCGGAGCCCGATCTGCCGCCGCTCCGTATCGACCGCGCCTACGTAGACGGCTTGCGCGCGCGCCTGCCCGAGCTGCCCGACGCGAAACGCGCGCGCTTCCGCGAGCAGTACGGTCTGAGCGAGTACGAGGCGAACTTGCTGGCGCAGACGCGCGCCCGCGCTGACTACTTCGAGGCCGTCGTCGGCGCGCTCGCGAACGACGGCGACCTGCTTCTTCGACGCGCAAAGGCGGCATCGAACTGGATACTGGGCGAGTACGCGCGTTTGCTAAACCTCGCGGGCATCGAGATCACCGGATCGAAGGTGATGCCGGAGCACCTGCACGAGCTGTTGGTGCTGATCGATGAGGGCACGGTCTCCACGACGGGAGCGAAGAGCGTCTTCGAGGCGATGTTCGAGAGCGGGAAGCCAGCGCGACAAGTCGTCGAGGAGCAGGGCCTCACGCAGATCAGCGCGGCCGGGGAGATCCAGTCGGTCGTCATGCAGGTGATCGAGAACAACCCGAAGCCGGTCGAGGACTACCGTGCCGGCAAGGACGAGGCGATCAAGTTTCTCGTCGGCCAGGTCATGCGAGAGACGCGCGGGCGGGCGAAGCCGGACCTCGTGCTGGAGTTGCTCCGCCAGCAGCTCGCCAGCTAGCGGACGTACTCGGGTGGAGAGCCGTCAGGAGGCGGAGAGACCTCCTGCTAGACGATAAACTAGAGAGAAGCCGATTTCGTATTTGCAGATACGACGGCCGAAGGGTACACTCCATCCATGCGCTTCCTGCGGGTCGACCCCAGCTTCTTGAAGTGGTTCTACCCCGGGATGCACATCAAGCGCTGGCTGTTCCTGCTTCTTGTTGGCGTGGCTGTGATGGGGCTGGGGTTCGGGTATTTCCTTCGTGAGATCTATCAGTCTTACCAGTTCCCGGACTGGGCCTATTACGTTACGCTCCAGTTCTGGCCCCGCTGGGTGCGAGGCGCGCTGTTCGTCGGGCTCAGCGTCGGCGTCATTCTGTTCTCTATCTGGCAGCTGAACCGGTCGCTGCTCTCCGCATTCCTGCGGCCCGGCAATGACCAGAGCCTCGTCAACATCATCTATAACCACCGCTATCTGCGCCGCGGCCCAAAGATCGTCGCCGTTGGGGGTGGCACCGGCCTCTCGATGCTGCTGCGCGGGCTAAAGGAGCATACCGGAAACCTTGCTGCTGTCGTGACGGTCGCGGATGATGGCGGCAGTTCGGGACGCCTGCGCGAAGAGCTCGGCCTTCCGCCGCCCGGCGATCTCCGCAACTGCATCGCCGCGCTGGCGGACGCTGAGCCGCTCATGACGCGGCTCTTCCAGTACCGGTTCAACGAAGGTACCGGCCTCGAAGGGCACAGCTTCGGTAACTTGTTCATCGCCGCGATGACCGCGGTCACCGGCAACTTCGAGGACGCGGTGCGTGAAACGAGCCGCGTCCTTGCTGTGCGCGGCCAGATCCTGCCGTCCACACTCGTCATGGTCACGCTCTCCGCCGTCACGCATGACGACGAGGCGATCCACGGCGAATCGAAGATCACGGCTCGGGGCAGCCGCATTAAGCAAGTCTTCATCCATCCCGAGAACGCACAGGCCAACCCCGACGCCATTCGCGCCATACTGGACGCCGACATGATCGTCGTCGGCCCGGGCAGCCTCTACACCAGCGTGCTGCCCAACATGCTCGTCGAGGGCATCCGGCGCGCGATCGAGATGTCGAAGGCCGTCAAGGTCTACGTGTGCAACGTTGCGACGGAGCACGGAGAGACCGATACGTTTGCCGTCAGCGATCACTATCAGGCGCTCGAGGAGCATGTGAACAACCTGGCGTTTCACTACGTCATCGCCAACAACAACATCGCAAAGAACGGACTTCCGGAGGCGTTCCATGCTGAGCCCGTCCGCATCGACCGGATCCAACTCAACGGCACAGCCGTCATCGCGGCGGACGTGATTAGCGAAGAGAACAGGTATCATCACGATGCGCAGAAGCTGGCGGCCACAGTGATGAGCATTTACTACCAGCGTCACGAAGTCGAGCAGGTCGTCCCAGAGCTGGCGTTACAAGAGCAGCCGAAGGAAGCTGCCGTCCTGTAGGGGGCAGGCGAGACCAATGGAATACGGAGACTATTTCAACCTGGCACAGATGCTTATCTCGATCGTGCTGATCATCGTCGTGCTGTTGCAGACACGCGGCACCGACATCGGCTCGGCTTTTGGCGGTGGCGGTGGCGCCTCGTCCTTCCGGACCAGGCGCGGCCTGGAAAAGACACTCTTTCAGCTAACCATCGTCCTTGCCATCATTTTCGTCAGCATGTCCGCGCTGAGTGTGCGTTACACCTAGTATCCCTATCTCCCTTGCGCATTTCACCGGAGTAATGCGCCGGTGAGGCGTTCCTACCGTCCTCGATGGCCGCTGCTGCTCATCTTGATCGCAGGCGTGATCTCCGTTGCCGCCTTGCTCTTCCTTTCTGCGAAGCAGCCCGGCGATTCCGTGCCCGAGCAGGGCGGCACCTATATCGAAGGCGTCGCGGGCTCGCCGGCGCGCGTCAACCCGCTCTTCGCGTCGTTCAACGAAGTGGACTCCGATCTCGCTTCGCTCACGTTCTCCGGCCTGATGCGCCTCGGCACGAGCGGCGCCGTTGAGCCCGACCTTGTGCAGGCGCAGCCGCTCACGCCGGACGCGCGGACGTACGTCTTTCAGCTCCGGCAGAACCTCTACTGGCAGGACGGCGAGCCTATCACGTCGCGCGACGTGGGGTTTACGGTGCAGGCGATCCAGGACCCGAACTTCCAGGGCGATCCCAACCTGGCCGATCTCTTTCGCGACGTCCAGGTGACCATCACGGACGAGCGCACGATCGTCATGACGCTGCCGCAGGCGTTCGCGCCGTTTCTGGCGCGCGGCGCAACGGTTGGTATCCTGCCCGAACACCTGCTCTCCGGCCTGGACGCCGACGCACTGTTCGATGCGACGTTCAACCTGGACCCGGTCGGCAGCGGGCCGTTTCGCCTGATCGAGCTTACGTCGAGCAAAGCCGTCCTCGAGCCGTTCTCCCTCTACCACTCCGGCGCGCCGCATCTCGGCCGGATCGAATTAAACTTCTATCGCGACGATTCCGAGCTGATGAATGCCCTCACGTCGAACGCCGTCGATGGAGCGCTCTTCCGCCCCGGCCTTGATGCAGACGACCTCGCGTTCATCGAAGGCGATTCGCGCTGGGTCCGTCGCGAGTTGCACGGCACCGCGCTTAGCCTCGTCTATCTCGGCATGGGCGTTCCCGTCCTGCAAGACCCGCAGGTACGCGAGGCGCTGCAGCACGCGATCGACCGGCAAGCGCTCGCGCAGACTGTCCTTCAGGGCCAGATGCTCCCGCTGGACAGTCCTATCGTGCCCGACATGTGGGCCTACGAGGGCACACCCGATGCATACGTCTTTGATCGCCCGCGTGCTGAGCGGCTGCTTGCAGCAGCGGGCTGGGCCCTGCAAGGAGACGTCCGCATGAAGGACGGCGTCCCGCTCGCGTTCGATCTCGCGGCCAGCGACGACCCTTTGCAGACGCAGATCGCGCAGGAGCTGGCGAATCAGTGGACGGAGATTGGAGCTCAGGTCGACGTGCAGGTGAGCGGCGCCAGCCAGTTCGTCGAGGGCGTCCTGCTGCCGCGCTCATTCGAGGCGGCGCTGGTCACGATCGATCCAGGGCCGGACCCCGATCCGTATCCGTTTTGGCACAGCACGCAGGGAATCGGACAGGGACGAAACCTCTCCGGCTACTCGAACGCGGAAGCCGATTCGCTGCTGGAGGACGCGCGCCAGACGTCATCGTCCGCTGTGCGCGCCGCTGACTATCGGAGGTTTCAGGAGATCTTCGCGCAGGACCTGCCTGCCGTGCTCCTCTACACGCCCACGTACCAGTACGTCGTCCGCTCCGGCCTGCAGGGGCTCAGCCCCGGCCTGCTCCTCACGCAAAGCTCGCGGTTCGAGGGAGTAGAACGCTGGCGGCTGCAGGGCGTTTCCAGCAGCTCGGGTGACTAACCGGTGCGTCCGCTCATCACGCTCACGACGGATTTCGGAACGAGCGACCCCTACGTTGCGGCCATGAAGGGCGTGGTCCTCAGCATCAGTTCCGATGCGCAGGTCATCGATATCAGCCACGGCGTGCGGCCGCAGCGCGTCCTGCAAGCGACGTTTGTCACGCAATCGGCATGGCCGTTCTTTCCCGAAGGCGCGGTACACGTCGCTGTCGTCGACCCCGGCGTCGGGACGGAGCGGCGCGCGCTGGCGTTGGTTACACATCGGGGCTGCTTCGTCGGGCCGGACAACGGCGTGCTGTCGGCTGCGCTTCCTGACGATGCGCGGCCGAGCGATAGCGACGGCGTCGCGCTCGTCCCGCTCCCCGACGGCCATCGCGCCTTTGCGATCGCGAACTCAACGTACCTGCGCGAGCCCGTAAGCGCGACGTACCACGGACGCGACATCTTCGCGCCCGCTGCGGCGCACCTGTCGATTGGTCTCCCTCCGCACGAGCTGGGCGAGCCCGTCGAGAGCGTGCTTGCGTTCCCGCCGCTGCGTGCGCGCCGCCGCAATGACGGCTCGCTCGAGGCCCGCGTCATCCACATCGATCGGTTCGGTAATATCATCACAGATGCGCGCGCGCCCGACCTGCCGGATGGCGCCATCGCCGTCGAGCTGGCGGGCGAGTCGGTGCCCGGCCTCGTGCGAACGTACGCTGAGGCCTCGGCGCTTGTTGCGCTCGTTGGGAGTAGCGGCTACCTCGAGGTCGCGCAGCCGGGCGGCAGCGCGGCTGACGCGCTCGCTGTCGAAATGGGCGATCCTGTGCTGGTGCGGAGGCGCTAGCGATGCGTGTCGTCTTCATGGGCTCACCGGAGTTCGCGCTCCCGGCGCTGCAACGTCTCGTCGACAGCGAGCACGATGTCGTCGGCGTCGTCGCGCAGCCGGACCGGCCGGCTGGGCGCGGCCGTGCCCTGCGCCCGCCGCCGGCGAAGGAGTACGCGCTGGCGCGCGGCATACGCGTGCTGCAGCCCGAGCGCGTGAACAGGCCCGAGGCGCTCGCGGACATTCGCGCGCTGGAGCCGGACGCCATCGTGATTGCGGCGTACGGCCAGATCCTCAAGCAAGAGCTGCTCGACATCCCGAAGCGCGGCGTCCTCAACGTCCACGCGTCGCTGCTGCCGAAGTACCGCGGCGCCTCGCCTATAGCCGCCGCGCTCCTGGCAGGCGAAGAGGAGACGGGCGTCACGATTATCGAGGTCGTCCTCGCGCTCGACGCCGGGCCGATGGTTGCGCAGCGCGCTCTGACCATCGAGCCGCAAGACACGACCGGTACGCTCACGGAGAAGCTGACGGTCCTTGGGGCGGACCTGCTGATCGAGGTGTTGCCAGCGTGGGAGCGCGGCGACATCGTCGCGCAGCCTCAGGACGATTCGCTTTCGACGTACGCGCCGCTGCTGCGACGCGAAGATGCGGTTATCGATTGGTCGCTCCCCGCGGTCGACGTCTGGCGGCGCGTGCGCGCCTACAATCCCTGGCCGGTAGCAACGACCACGATTGATGGCGAACCGCTGCGGATCTGGGAAGCAGCGGCGCTCGATGCGGAGCCGGACGTTGCGCCCGGGACCGTCGTCACACTAGATGAGGGTGTACTGAAAGGCACCGGCTTCGCGGTGCGCTGCGGTCGCGGCGCGCTCGCTGTCGTACTGGCCCAACGCGCGGGCAAGCGCGTCGTGACGGGCGATGACTTGCTACGCGGCTACCGGCCGGGGCTGATCGGAAAGCGCCTTGGCCGGTAGGCGGCTACGACTCCGAGGGCGCTTCGGGTGTGGCGGTTCCAGTCCCACCCTCGGCAGGGGCGGCGCCTTCCTCGGCGCCTTCGGCTGCCGCGGCTTCGGCTGCTGCTAGTTCGGCTGCGGTCGCCACGTCTTCGTCGGCGGCGGCAAGTCGAGGCGTCTCGATCTTGACGACCATCATGTCAAGGTCAGTGATCACCTCGACGTCATCGGGAACCGGCAGGTCGCGCACGAACAGCGCCGACTCCAGCTCTTCGAGCCCGGAGATGTCGACTTCGATACGTTCGGGGATGGCGCGCGGCAGCGCTTCGACCGTGATGTGGTCAATGCTGTGCAGCAGCACGCCGCTGTAGACCTGCACAGCGGGAGCTTCGCCTGTGAAATGAAGCGCTACGTCAGCGCGAAGCTTCTCGGTGAGCGAAATCTGGAAGAAGTCCACATGGACCAGCTCGTCCGTGATCGGGTTGCGCTGCACGCCGCGCAAGACGACGGGGCGCGGCTCGCCTTCGCCGTTGACCATCAGGTCAATGATCGCGTTGCGACCTGCGGTTCGCAGGAGATGAACGATGTTCGATGTCTCGGTCTGGAGCGTGAGTGACTCGGTGCCGCGCCCGTAAAGGTGGGCTGGCATCAGCCCTTGCTTGCGGAGCGACTTCACTTTCTTGCCGGTCACGAGACGCTGGTCTACAGTCAGCTGCACGTCAGCCATTGTGGTCATTCCTCCGTAGTTATGAGAGCTGACAGCCGTCGCGGACGCGCCTTACCTGGACCGCCACCCGCGACTCTTCGGCTGACGTTCTAACCTAGCAAGGCAGCGGTCCGCGGTCAAGCCGCTCGCTACCCTATCGCCTCCGCCGTGGGGCGGCGGCCGGCGCAGGCGGCGGCCGTGCCAGCATGAACAAGCGCACCAGCGCGACGCCCCCTACGAAGCCGCCGATGTGCGCGAACCACGCTACACCTCCGCCTGCTCCAACGACGTCCGTGCTGGCGAGTCCGGCAATGCCGCTGAAGACCTGGAGCACAAACCAGAGCCCGATCAGGAAGACTGCCGGGATGTAAAACGGCAGCCAGAAGAACAGGAACAGCGGCAGGATCGCGGTGACGGTTGCACGTGGATAGAGCACGATATAGGCGCCCAGTACGCCCGCAATCGAGCCGCTTGCGCCGATCGCGGGCGTGAGATCGTTCTGGCTCACGGCGATATGCGCGGCTGTGGCCGCCAGCCCAACGATGACGTAGAACACCGCGTACCGCAGGTGCCCCATCGCATCTTCGACGTTGTCGCCGAAGACCCACAGAAAGATCATGTTGCCGATCAGGTGCAGCCAGCCGCCGTGAATGAACAGCGACGCGAACGGTGTGAGCCCGACGTTCGATGGCTGGGAACAGAAGAACGACAGCTGGCGCTGCGGCGCGTCCGGGTGGCCGCCGGCCCAATCGACGAGGCAGGCCGGGATCGCGCCCCAGTTGTAGATGAACTGGTCGAGATCGGAGAACCCGCGAAGCTGTGGCGTCGTGGTCAGCGTAAGCTCGTACAAGAAGACGAGGACGTTGAGCGCGATGATCGTGAGGTTGATGAACGGGAAGGTCCGCGACCGGACGCTATCGCCGATCGGGATCACGCGCTAGCTCTTTCGCCAGGCGGTCTCAGTCCGGCGCGACGCCTTGTTCACGTATCGTGCCATCGCGAAGAGCAGATCGCAGAGGCGGTTCATGTAGGCAAGGACGTTCGGATTGATCTGCGCCGTCCGCGAGAGCGTGATCAGCTCGCGCTCTGCCCGGCGGCAGACCGCCCGCGCGACGTGCAGCATCGCGCCGCCGCTCGATCCCGAAGGCAGGATGAACGTGCGCAGCGGCGGCACACGCGAGTCGTAGTCGTCGATCAAGTCCTCGAGCCAGCGCACGCGCGCGGCTTCCAGCACGAAGGAGCCTTTCTGCTTCGCCGTCCGGCGCACCGGCTTGTCGCTCGACAGCTCAGCGCCGATGTTGAACAGCTCGTTCTGGATCGTCTCGATGACCCCGACGACCTGTCGCTGACGTATGAATGTCGCCGCGGCGCCAAGGAACGAGTTCAGCTCATCGATTGAGCCGTAGGCGGCGACGCGCGGGTCGTCCTTCGCGACGCGCTTGCCGCCGAAGAGGGCCGTCTTGCCCGCGTCGCCGGTGCGCGTGTAGAGCTGAGACTTGGCAGGGCGGCGTGCCATGTCAGGCGGACCGGCTATCGATGGTGTGCATGTCGCGTGTATTATACAGCCGTCGATTCTCCTGGAGGCTGGAACGTGGACCTGGGACTCGCAGGCAAGGCGGCGATTGTCGGTGGCGCGAGCCGCGGCATCGGTAAGGCCGTCGCGCTCGGCCTCGCACGCGAAGGCTGCCGCGTCGCGATCTGCGCGCGTGGCATCGAGGCGCTGGAGGCCGCCGCGCAGGAGCTTCGCGCCGCGACTGGCGTCGAGGCTCTCGCCATCCCGTGCGACATGTCGGACGCCGGCGACATCGAGCGCTTCGTGGCGCAGGCTGCGGAATCGTTCGGCGGGATCGATATCGTGGTGAACAACGCGGGCGGCCCGCCCCCGGGCCTATTCGAGCAGCACGAAGAGGCGGCCTGGCAAGCGGCCCTCGACCAGAACTTCCTGAGCGTCGTGCGCACCGTGCGTGCCGCGCTTCCCCACCTACGGAGGTCCGATGGCGGTCGCATCGTCAACATCACGTCGGTCGCGGTCAAGGAGCCGATTCCGGGGCTGGTGCTCTCGAACGCCGCTCGATTGGCCGTCGTCGGCCTCGCGAAGACGCTCTCGCGCGAGCTGGGGCCCGATGGCATCACGGTCAACAACGTCTGCCCGGGCCTCACGCTGACCGATCGCATGCGCGAGCTCTACGGCGCCCGTGCGCAAGGCGCGGGCCGCTCGCTGGACGAGGTCCTCGCGGAGGAGGCGCAGCGCATCCCGCTCCGGCGTCTCGCGGAAGCTGGAGACGTCGCAGCGCTGGTCGTCTTCCTCGCCTCGGGGCCGGCACGGCAGATCACCGGTACCACCATCCAGGTCGACGGCGGGTCGACCGCGTCCGCGATGTAGACTACGGCCGATCGATCATGCCGCTGGCGCGCCGGAACGGATTGCAGCGCAACAGCCGCCAAACCGTCTTCGCCGTCGCGCGGACGAAGCCGTATCGTTCGTAGACGGCCAGCCCGTACTCCGAACAGCTCGGCTCGAACCGGCAACGCGGCCGCAGCCGTGCAGGCATGCGCGCGCGGTACGACTCGATGTACCGGAGGGCGAACCGCGTCGCGACAGAGCGACGCCGCGGAGCGTTCCCTATGGCCGCGTGGCTATCCTGCACGGCCCCTCGCGAGCAGCCAGCCGACCGTGTAGCCGACCGTGGGTACGACGATGCCGTATGCGACGGCCCCGATCGCGGCGTAGATGATGAATATACCTGTCGTTGGGTACGCGATCGCGAACTGCTGCATCAGGATCACGCCCGCGAGTCCCGTCAGCAGTCCGCTCACGAGACCGACCAGCGTGATGCGCGGGTGCCAGCCTTCGCGGCGCACGCGCCGGACCGTGCGTCGCGGCGGGGCGGGGGGAGCCGTCCCTGCGCCTGCCGGCGCTCCACCGCCCCCGGTCAGCGCTAGCAGCGGCAGCATGATCACGGACAGGGCGGCAAAGCACAAACAGCCCAGCATCCCGCCGAAGCCGCCCATCGACATGCCCATCTCGGCGTCCTCGATCACGTCTTCCGCTGATGGAGCGTCTGCCTGGTCTTGCGCCCTGTCTTCGACCTGCGTGCGCGTCTCCCCGAACGCTTCCTCCACCATCCCCGCCATGCCGCCGCGCCCGGGCCGCCGTAGCGACGCTACGCCTGTCGCGACAGCACCCACGGTGCCCGCGACAGCTACGCCGGTGGCCCCGCCGCCGAGCACCGTCGTGACGGGGTTGCGGCCGGTCACGTTGACCAGCGCCGAACCGGAGCACGCAAACCCCCCGACGACGTTGGCCTCACCCCTGACCTTGTAGAGCCCTACGCCCAGCCATGCATAGTCGCCGACGTCGACCTCTTCTGTAAACGAGGCCTCGCCGTCGTCCTCCCGTTCCTCAACGGTCCGCTCGAACGCGCCGAGGAACCGCAGCTTGATCACGTGCGATTCGAAGCCAGTGGCGGACGTCATGGTCGTCTGGATCGTATCGTTGTAGTCGACGTCAATCGCGTCATCGACGTTGTTGCTGTCAACGCCCGCGAGATCGGTGCCGGCTAGCGTCGCCCCGCAGTCTCCTGCGATATCGGCGTGAGCGGCATCGATCGAGAAGAGCACCCCGCCGGCGGCTCCGGCGAGCAGCAGGGACGCAAGCACACGCGGCCAGCGTTTGGGCGGGAAGACGAGCCATTGGGGAGAAGCTCCGTTCGCTTGGCTGGAGCCACCAGGGTCCTTTAGCGCCGCAAGTATACGCCTGCCTACGAATTGGCTGCAAATTCCGCCCGCCCGAGCCCGGAGGCTCGGAAAACAGCCTTGACAGCTTATTGGAGGTGAGCTATCATTCAGTTAAGTGAATGAGGCTTCATTCATGATGAGGAGAGATCATGACGCGAGTAACCCAAGCCCACGTCGAGGCGCGTACCCAGGACATCCTGGCTTCCGCTCTCGATATGTTCGCCAGGAAAGGCGTCGACCAGACCACGATGCAGGACATTGCGACGGAGGCCGGGATTAGCGCAGGGGCGATCTATCGCTACTTCCCGAGCAAGGATGACCTCCTTCGCGCCGTCCTCGTTGGCTGTGCTGAGGACAACCAGCGCGTCTTCGAGGGCGTCGCCTCGGAAGAGACGTCGCCAATTCGCGCCTTGTGCGCCGTCGGGCGGAAGGCGTGGTCCTGGCTCAAGGAGGAGGGCGCACGCGAACAGACGATCATGAACCTCGAGATGTCGCTCGCCGCGGCCCGCCGGCCGGACGAGCTTGGCCCTGAGCAGCGACGCATGGTCGCTGACACGCTCGGGTTCATCGAGCAGCTCGTGCTCCAGGCGCAGGCCACCGGCGAGCTCGATACGAGCCTCGACGCGCGTGCCCTGGCACAGACGCTGTTGGCGAGCCACGTCGGCACGAAGGTGCTCGCGTTGGAGATCAGCGACATCGACACCGACGCCGTGTTCGGCGTCGTCGAAGAGATACTACACCGGTTGGCTCCAAGGGTGGCCGCCGGGAGGGAGGCATACTAGTGCACGAGTACGTACTGGAGAAAATGGCTGCCGCTATGGCGCAGGAACGTGAGCGCGAAGCCGTCCGCGCCGTTCGGCGCCGCTACGGCCGTTTCCTGGCCCGCCGCGCCAAGCGCGACGCTCGCCGCGAGCGCCCGACCGCCATACCGGCCGGCGCGCACGGCGAGTAACGTTGACAGGCTGGCGAGCGCCGTGCTAGTATCGCCAGCACAATCTAGGAGCAGGGACATGACCGCGACTTACGGACACATCGAGATGCCTTGTGCGACGCCGCATAATCGCGTCCTGCGTATCGATGCGCCGTCGAGCTGCGGGTTTTGGGTTCCTAACATACCGTAACAACGAACAATCGAGAAGGAACGCAGGCCCGTCGCAACAGCGACGGGCCTGCTGCATTTCGGAAGGAGGCAGCGATGCTGGAGGGCAAACTCGTGCGGCTTCGCGCGATCGAGCCGGAAGACCGCGCCCGAGCCGCCGCCTGGCTTAGCGATCCGGAGGTCACTCGCTATCTCACGTATCGCTATCCCTCGTCTGACGGAGACTGGATGGCCGGCCCACCCGGACCGAACGGCTACGCAAACGGCGTTTGGCTCTCCATCGACACGCATGCCGGCGAGCACATCGGCGCCGTCAATCTCCACCGAGTGCACTACGAAGACCGGAAAGCGGCGCTTGGTATCGTCGTCGGCGCGAAGAGCTATTGGGGCAAGGGCTTCGGAGGGGACGCCGTCCTCACGCTCGCGCGCTTTGCGTTCGATGAGATGAACCTCAATCGCGTTTGGCTCACCGTCGTCGAGGACCACGCAGCAGCTATCGCATGCTACAAGCGCGGCGGCTTTCAGGAAGAGGCGCGCCTGCGACAGGAGGTCTACCGCGACGGTCGCTTTCTGGACTTCGTCCAGATGGGCATCCTGCGCCGCGAGTTCGAGGCGCTGATCTCGAAAGGAGGGAGCGATGCTTGAGGGTAAGCTGGTCAATCTACGCCCGCTGGAGCGGGACGATCTCGATCGAGAGTTCCAGTGGGTGAACGACACTGACGTGACGCGCTACCTCGGCATGCGTTACCCAGTCTCGAAGGCGCAAGAAGAGCAGTGGCTGAACAGCCGGCCGGCGAACGACTTCGGTAACACCGCTCTCGCGATCGAGACGAAAGACGGTGTCCATATCGGCAACATCGGTCTGCACGAGGGCCAGCCCGAGAACCGCAAAGCGAGCCTCGGCATCATGATCGGCGACAAGGACTACTGGTCGAACGGCTACGGCACGGACGCCATCGTGACGCTGCTGCGCTTCGCCTTCCACGAGATGAACATGAACCGCGTCTGGCTGCACGTCTACGCGTTCAACGAACGTGCGATCGCCTGCTACAAGAAGTGCGGCTTTGTGATAGAAGGCACGCTGCGAGAGAACTCGTACCGAGAAGGCCGCTACATCGACGCGATCACGATGGGTATTCTGCGGGCTGAGTTCGAGTCGCTGCACGCGAAGGGAGAGAGCGATGCTTGAGGGAAGGCTTGTCCGGCTACGCGCGCTCGAGCCCGGCGATCTCGAGGCGTGCTATCGCTGGATGAACGACCGCGAGGTGACGCACTTCCTCGCGATGACCTATCCGATGTCGTATGCCGATGAACAGGGCTACATCGAGCGCGTATCGTCCAGCGATTACACAAAGGGCGTGTCGCTTGCGATCGAAACGAAGGACGGCAGCGTGCACATCGGCAACATCAGCCTCGAGAATCCGCACGCCGAGCACCGCACTGCAGCGTTTGGCATCGCGATCGGGGAGAAGGACTACTGGTCGAACGGCTACGGGACAGACGCCATCGTCACGTTCCTAAGCTTCGGTTTCCAGGAGATGAATCTGAACCGCGTCTCGCTGCACGTCTTCGAGTTCAACGAGCGCGCGCAGGCCTGCTATAAGAAGTGCGGCTTTCAAGTCGAGGGACGGCTGCGTGAGAACTATTACGCCGAAGGGCGCTACTGGGACGTAATCGTAATGGGGATCCTGCGCGACGAGTTCGACGCGCTCCACAGCAAGACGGGCTAGCGCATTTCGACGGGCTCGCGTGCGCGCGCGACCCACGCCTCGCGCTCCTTCGTGTCGCGGTCGTAGAGGAGCCGGTACAGGAAGACGCGTCCGCGCGGCAGCGAGTTGTCGTTCGCGAGGAGACGCTTCGCTACAATCGCGCCCGCGACGATCGCGTTGCCGGCGACGGCCTCGGGACGCTGCCGCGCCGCGAGCGCCGCAACGGGCATCGAGACGACGCCGAACAGGACGAACTGCGGCACCTTCCGTAGCGCGATGCCCGTGATCGAGAACATGATGAACGCCGCGAGCGCCGGCTTCGACACGATCAGCATGTAGCCGATCGCGTGGCCGATGCCTCGCCCGCCCGTGAAGCCCATGAACGGCGACCAGTTGTGCCCCACCACCGCGGCCGCGCCAGCGAGCGACTGCGCCGCGGGCCCCTGGCCGCCGCGCTTCGCCGCGAGCGGTCCCGCTGCGCCCTGCGCGATCTCGGCCAGGCCGACCGGCACGACGGCCGGCTTCGAGACGTGTCGCCACACATTCGATGGCCCGACATTGCCGCTCCCGTAACCGCGGATGTCGATGCCCTTGAGCAGACGGCCCGTCAGGTAGGCGACAGGTATCGCGCCGAAGAGATAGCTGGCGAAGATCGTGACGAGCGAGCGGAGCATTCGCGCCGGCTACGCCTGCGCCTTCGCGGTGACTCGCTGCGCCGCTGCTGCAATCAGCTCCGCCGCCTCATCGATTGAGTAGCGGCCGCTGTTGACGGCGAGGTCGTAGAGCGCGGGATCGTCAGCGTTGATCTTGAAGAACTTCTGATGGAAGCTGATGCGGCCCTTGTCGCCGTCGTGGATGCGCCTCGACGCGTCCTCTTGGGACATGCCGTCGCGCTCGACGATGAACGCGACGCGGCGGTCGAGCGGTGCTGCGAGCAAGATGTGCACGGCGCCCGGCCAGTCCTTCAAGATCACCTGGCTGCCGCGCCCGATGATCAGCACGTTGTCCTGCTTCGCAATGCCCTTGACGATCGCGGTCAGCGTCTCTATGTAGCGGTCGTCTGAGACTTCAGGTAGCCCTTCGTCGCCCGCCGCCTCGCCATACGTGCGGCTCAGCACCAGATCGAGTCCCGCCGTGCCCCAGAGCGGATCGCCCGTGCCGGCCGCAGCGGAACGCTCCATAAAGCGCCGGAACATGTTCGCCAGGCGCTCGCCCAGCCCGGCCGTGCGCTCATCGTGCGAGACGACGGACTCCATCGGCACGCCAAGCTCGCGCGCCGCCTCGACGAGGATCTCCTGGTCGACGTAATCGATCTGCATCCGCTGCGCTGCTGCGCGGCCGACTTCGCGCGCGGCGCTTCCGATCTGTCCGGAGATGGTGACGACTGGCATGGAGCGCCTCCTCTCCCCGCGTAGGAAGGGCTAGCCCTTCAGCTTCTCAATGAACGTGGCGACCTGGATCGCCGGCATCGTCATGATCTGCACCGTACCGCGCGCGCCCAGCTCGACCGAGATGCGCGCGACCGTCTCGTTGTCGACGGCCTCGACGATCGAGATGAAATCGTACGGCCCGAGGACGGCGTACTGGTCGACAACCTTCGCGCCCATCGCCTCGATCTCTTTGTTGACTTCCTGGATGCGTTCCGGCCGCCCCTTGATCGTTTTGCGCCCTTCGTCCGTGAGTGAGCTGAGGAAGATGTACGTTGCCATGGTTGCCTCCTTGCGCCCGCAGCGCCGCGCTTATTGTAGCACCGCTGTCGAGCGCGCTAGTCCATCTCCCAGGGGCTGCCGTCGTCTTCGAGCACGAGCGGCTGCGCCACGCGCGCGCCGCAGATGCACGGGAACGCGCCTATGCGCACCCACATCGGAAAGTTGCCTTCGTAGAGGCGGCCGCAGGCCTCGCAGCTTGTGCGGAACAGCTTCACGTGCGGAGGGTTTTGCTTTCGAGGACGCGCCGCCCGGTTCGAGGCCAAGGTCAGGCCAGATAGACGTAGTAGCGTTCGCCCCGCTCCGCCACGAGGACCTGCTTGCCATTCGCGAGCAGCTCGGAGACGGCGTCCGGCATCACGGCCGAACCGCCCTTCACGGGGAAGGTGCGCTCCCAGACGTACTCTGTGCCGTCCACCTCTATGCGCTTGTGGACGTAAGGGGCGTTGACGAGGTCGACGTACGGCACCGTGACCGGCCCGAGGTCAAGCGAGCCGAGGGCGCTGCTGTCGAGCTGGAGCGGGCCGGGGTCTTGTACGGCAATCATCCTGAGCATTCCAGCGCAGAAGGGGAGGGTATGTCAACTAGGCCGAGGACCGTCCAGCCTGTTCACCTTCTCGACGTTCGCGGCCTCTGAGGCGTCCGGCTCGGCCTCAAACCAGGCGTCCAGGATCTCCTTCGCGACCGTCTCGGACGTGGCCCGGAGGCTCAAGCACAGCACGTTCGCGTCGTTCCAGCGGCGCGCGCCTCGAGCCGTCTCGGCGTCCCAGCAGAGCGCGGCGCGGACGCCGGGGACCTTGTTCGCGGCCATGCTCACGCCCGTGCCGGTCCAACAGCAGACGACGCCCTGCGCCGCCGCGCCGGTTGCGACGCGCCTGCCGACTTGCTCCGCGACGTCTACCCACTGGATGTCCTCTCCCGCCGGCGGCCCCACGATCTCGACGTCGTGGCCGCGCGCGCGTAGCTCCGACGTGAGCACGTCTGTAAGGTGCGTCTTCTCGTCCGCACCGAGCACGATCTTCATCGATACGTCACCACCAGATTGTATCGTCCAGGTCCTCGCCTTCTTCGGGCGGCAGGTCCTGGAGCCAGAGGTTCGTGTCCAGGTATTTCCAGCCGCTGTCGGCGAAGAGCATGACGACATTCGCCCGCTCGAGCCGCTGCGCGACCTTCAGTGCTGCGTGGAGCACCGCGCCGGACGATACGCCGGCGAAGATCGCTTCGCGTCGCATCACTTCGGCCGCGGCGCGAAAGGCGTGGTGGCTCCGCACGAGGATCTTGCCGTCGAGCAGGTCGAAGTCGAGGATGGGCGGGATGAAGCCGTCAGCGAGGCTCTTCAGTCCCTGGAGCTGGTTGCCTGGGTGCGGCTCGACGGCGATCACTCTTGTCGACGGGTTTGCTTCCTTCAGCCGGCGTCCGACGCCCATCAGCGTCCCGCCCGTGCCGAGACCCGCCACGAACACATCGATCTGCGGTACGTCCTCGAGGAGCTCGCCCGCGGTCGTCTCGTAGTGGGAGCGGACGTTGTTTGGATTGCAGAACTGATCGAGGAAGAACCAGCCGTTCTTGTCCGCCTGTCGCTTCGCCACCTCGATGGCGCGCTTCACGCCGTGTTCGGGGGATACCCACTCGATGGTCGCTCCGTACACTTCGATCGCGCGCGGGATTTCCGGATAGACGTTTTCGGGCATAACGATGCGCACGTCGTAGCCGCTCGCGCTACCGGCCATCGCCAGCGCGATGCCTGTGTTGCCCGTCGAGGCCTCGATTACCGTATCGCCGGGCCGGATGCCGGGCTCGCGCTCGGCGGCGAGCAGCATCTCGCGCACGATGCGGTCTTTCACGCTGCCGGTCGGGTTGAAGCCTTCGAGCTTGGCGAAGAGGCGCACGCCCGGCTTCGGGCTGCAGTGCTGCAGCTCGACCATCGGCGTGCGGCCTATCGCGTGGGTGAGATGGAGGTGGTGCATCCGCCTCGATTGTAGCGAGACTCGGGGCACAGCCGCGATCTATTGTTTGTCACCTTTTTGTTTGGCGAATGAGTCGAACGGCCCTACATGGCCATCGTGAGCTGCCCCACTTCGCGCCGGGGCGCCTCGTGCCGGCTCGTCAGCTCCCAGCGTTCGCGCAGCTCTTGCACCGTCGCGTGTACCTCCTGTGTGTAGTGCTGCGGAGCGTACGCGCCCCGGTAGAAGCGCTCGTACTGGGGGAGCAGGTGGGGGTAGCTCTCGCGCAGGAAGGGCATGAACCACTCCTTCGTGCCCGGCTTCAGGTACAGCACGTTATCGCCGACGAACGACGCCCCGTGCTCGCTTGCCGCCGACACGACGGCCTCCATGCTCTCCTTGTCGTCGGTCAGCCCCGGGATGATCGGTGCCAGCATGACGCCGCAGCGCACGCCGGCCTCGACTAGCTTCGCCATCGCTTCGAGGCGGCGTAGCGGCTTCGCGGTCTGCGGCTCAATGTGCTGCCAGACCTCCTCGCGCAGCGTAGGGACGCTGAACACGACCGTGCACTCCGCCACGGCCGACAGCTCGCGCAGCACCTCGATGTCGCGCAGGATCGCCGGCGACTTTGTGATCAGCGAGCACGGGCTCGCGAAGTCGCGAAACGCCTGCAGCGCGCCTCGAGTGAGCCCGTACTTCAGCTCGGCCTGTTGATACGGGTCGCAGGCCGTGCCTATCGTCACGCTCTCGCGCTTCCAGCCGGAGCGCCGCAGCTCCGTCCGCAGCACGGGCACGAGGTTCGTCTTCACGACGATACGCTGGTCGAAGTCGCGGCCCGTATCGTAGCCGAGGAACTCGTGGTTGCCCCGCGCGAAGCAGTAGACGCAGGCGTGCTGGCAGCCCCGGTAGGGGTTGAGGCTCCAGCGCATGTGAGGCATCTGGGGGATGTTGACGCGGTTGAGGGCGCTCTTGCACTCTATCTCTTCGAAGGTGACCTGCGGCATGATGGGGCTCCTAGCAGAACAGATGTTTCACGTGAAACGATGATAACTAGAACGCCCGTTCTTGTCAAGATAGCTCGTGACCGAACTGCCGCCTATAATTCGAGTGTGACCGCTACGAACGAAACGATGGCCCGCAAGATCCAGGCCGATATGGTCCTCGACCGGGCCGCCATCCAGCTCCGCCAGCTCCTCGAGGAGGCGGCGGCCCAGCTCCGGCCGTTCCCACCGTTCCCCGGCGCCTTCTTCACGAACGCCATCGAGGTCGAGTCCGAGTTCTCGGATAGCCCGGAGCACGGCTGCGTCGTCGTCTGCGAGGACGGCGAGCTCTACGAGCTTAAGATGAGCATCGATTTCACGGACGAGGCGGCGGACCCGGTGCAGGCCCGCGACGAGAAGCTAACCAAGCTCGAAACCCTCCACCCGCGTGACTACCTCGTCCTCGCGTACGAGGCCCTCACTCGTGTGACCGAGCACTTGATGGAGCGCGCCGAAAAGGATGGCTGAGTTCGGAAGCGGCCGGCCCGAGTGGCGCGAGCGGCTGTTCGGCGGCAGGGATTCCTGGCGTCGAGTCGTCCTTACGGGCATCGGAGCGGGCGTGGTGCTCGCGGTCGCCGGCGCGTTCGCTGTCGCGTTCATCAACGATAGCGGCGGCAGCGCGCTCGATAAGAACGAGCCGACAGCGATCGCCCCGGGCAGCGGCGGCCCGGTCGAAGAGCCGCCGGTCGAGGAGTTCCCCACGGAGCCCGTCGAAGAGCTCCCGACAGACATACCGCTGGAGCCTGTGCCAACCGAGCCCGTGTTCGAGGAACCGACCGAACCGCCCTTCGACGAGCCGACCGCTACTTTCGAGCCCGAGCCGCTACCGACAGAGCCCGCCGCCGGCGTGCCTGTGCCGTAGCTTACTCCAGCACGATCTCGCCACTCTTGCCGCCGCGCTTGCTCAGCAGTCGCACGCCATCGATGCGCATCGCGCGGTCGACTGCCTTGCACATGTCGTAGACGGTCAGCGCGGCAATCGATACCGCCGTCAGCGCCTCCATCTCGACGCCCGTCTTGCCGGTCGTGCGCACCGTCGCGCGGATAGAAAGCGCGCTCTGCGCTTCGTCCGGCGCGATCTCGACGTCGATGTCCGTCAGCAGCAGCGGATGGCAGAGCGGGATCAGATCGTGCGTGCGCTTCGCGGCCATGATGCCGGCCAGCCGCGCCGTGGCCAGCACGTCGCCCTTCGGCAGCCCGCCCGACTGGATCAGCGCCAGCGTCGCGGGCTCCATGCGCACCGTCCCGCCCGCGACGGCCTCGCGCTCCGTATCGGGCTTCGCGGACACGTCTACCATGCGCGCGCGCCCTGCGTCATCGATGTGCGAAAGCGGGTTTGTCATCGAGCGTCACGCGCTGGAACGCGCGGCGAGGACATCGGCGCTGGTGGCAGCTCGCACATCTGCGTCGGTTAGCGTGACGACGGCAACAGTGCTTCCCGTGGCCGTAACGAACTCGACCTCCAGGCCGCCGTTGGGGTAGGTTTGGACGACGGTGCCGACATCGCCCCTACGCAGTCCGCTCTCGGGAACGTCTCGCTTTAGGACTACACATTCGAGGTTCTTGAGTGTCATCGCTCGACTCCAGGGTAGGCCGTAACAAAGCGTGGAACATCTTCGTCTGCGCGAATGATCCATACAGACACGAGTAGGGCGCTGGCCGATGGGCCGTTCAGAATTCCGGTTATCATGAACTTTCTTCCGTAGCGAGTTGCATCCACTTCTTCGACATTCAGGTCGAGGTGCTGAATGCGCAGGTCGCTCTCAAGCATCGACCATTCGGCTTCAGTATAGCCTAGCCCCGCAAAGAAGGTGGCCTTGTGCCGGCCGATTGGATGGCTTCGCGAAAGGAGGTAGTCGCGAAGCTTCTCGCCGGGAATGATCGCCGCGTCCGCGTTAGGGATTCGCATGGCCGGCCCATCATAGCAGCGGGTCTGGGAAAGAAGACGTTCTCCTACCCCCCGATTTGTGACATGCTCCGCGAGGCGCGCTGGAAGCCGCGGTCGTTGATGTGGTGCTTCAGCTCCTTCTGCCACGTCGCCTCGCGGATCGCCCGCTCGATGTCGTCGTCGCTCGACCCGTCGCGCAGCGGCGCGCGCAGGTCCGTCTCCCACGTCGAGAAGAGGCAGGTGCGGTACTGGCCGTCGGCCGTGAGACGGACGCGGTCGCAGGTGGAGCAGAAGGGTTCACTGACGGGGTTGATGAACCCGACCTCGCCCGCGCCGTCCGCGAAGGCGTAGCGCTGCGCCGTCGCGATGCGTTCGTCGGAGACCGGCACTAGTGGGTAGCGCGCCTCGATGATCGAGCGGATCTCATCGCCGGTGAGCACGTCGCTGCGGTCCCAGCGCCCGTCCGCATCGAGCGGCATGAACTCGATCCAGCGCACGATGTACGGCTTGCGGCGCGCCAGGTCCGCGAACGCGAGGACGTCGTCCTCGCTGAAGCCGCGGATCGCGACGGCGTTCACCTTGATCGGGCGGAGCTGCGGGTACTTCTCGCACTCCTCGAGCCCTTCGAGGACCTCCGGCAGCGCGTCGCGTCGCGTGATGTGCGCGAACTTGTCGCGCACAGGTGTGTCGAGCGAGACGTTGATGCGCGTCAGCCCCGCATCGACGAGGTCCTTGCAGAGCTCCTTCAGCCGGAAGCCGTTCGTTGTGAGCGAGAGGCTCTTCAGCCCCTCGATGCGCGAGAGCTTTTCGATCAGCACCGGCAGATCGGCGCGTACGAGCGGCTCGCCGCCGGTGAGCCGTATCTCCTCCAGCCCGGCGCGTACGAAGACGCGCACGAGGCGCTCGATCTCTTCGTAGGAGAGGATCTGTTCGCGGCCCAGCCACTCGAGCCCTTCCTCCGGCATGCAGTACGTGCAGCGGAAGTTGCAGCGGTCGGTAACGGAGATGCGCAGGTTCTTGATCGGCCGCGCGAAGCCGTCGCGCAGCAGGCCATCGACGGGTAGGGGCGCCTGGCCGGGCAGCACGTCGGGCACGACGCGGTCGCGCGGCATGAGCGGGATCATGTGGTCGCCCTGCAGGAAGGTGTCACGCTTCACGAAGCCAGCGCTCCAGTACGTCACGCGCCTTGCGCGCCGCGACGCCTCGGTGGCTCACGGCCTGCTTCTCGTCCGCGGACAGCTCCGCGGTCGTCAGGCCGCGGGCGGGCAGGAGGAAGACAGGGTCGTAGCCGAACCCGCTCGCTCCCCTCGGTTCGTGCGCGATGCGACCTTCCACCGTTCCCTCGACCAACTCTGTTCGTCCTCCCGGCTCCACGATCGCAATGACGGCTCGAAATCGAGCGGTCCGTCGCTCGTCCGGCACGCCGGCCAGCTCCCCCAGGAGCTTCTCGACACGCTCGCGGTCCGTCCTGTCCGGCCCGGCATATCGGGCCGATTGCACTCCGGGGCGGCCGTCCAGGGCGTCTACCTCGAGTCCGGAGTCGTCGGCGAGCGTAACGAGGCCGGAAGCCTCCGCGAACGCGTTCGCCTTTATTGTCGCATTCTCGGCGTAAGTCTGTCCAACCTCCTCGACGTCCAGCTTCAGCCCGAGGTCCGCCGGCGTCACGATCTCCCAGCCGCAGCCCTCGAGAAGCTGCCGCAGCTCGAGGACCTTGCCGGCGTTGTTCGTCGCGAGGAGGAGTCGTGGCATATCGAGGGCATGATAGCGGGCGGAAACGGGAGGTGTAGGGGCGGCACGCGAGCCGCCCGCCTATGAGAAGAAGTCGTCGAAGGCGCAGTGGGCGCGCAGGCGCATGAGCGCGCCCAGGTACATGTCGGCGTTTCGCTTGCCAAGGTCTTGACAACATAGGACTTCTATGCCTAGAATACCTTGGTATGAAGGCTGAACTGCTCAAGGGCCACCTAGATCTATTACTGCTCAGGATTATCAAAGAGCAGCCTGCCCACGGCTATGCCATCATCGAAGACTTGAAAAGGCGAAGTCGCGGAGATCTCGACCTGCCGGAAGGTAGTGTCTATCCGGCTCTGCACCGGATGGAACGCGCTGGACTCCTCAAGAGCGCTTGGTCAGACGAAGGCGGCAGGCGGAGGCGCGTCTACGAGATCAGCGCCAAGGGATCCAAGGCACTAGCCGCGAAGCATGCGGAATGGGGAGCGTTCGTCCGCTCTATTCGACTCGTACTGCAAGGAACATAATATGCCTTGGGATTCGTCCGTCGGAGACTATTGCCATTCGCTGCGGCGCAAGCTGCGACGAGAGTTTCCCCCCGATGACCCTAGCGTGGAGCGTATCCTCACCGAAGTTGAGGAGCACCTCCATGATGCAGTCGAGCGCAACAGCCTGGAGGACCCTTCGCCAGACGAGGCGCTCCGCGTCGCCATTCGGCAATTCGGTGCCCCGGCGGTGGTTGCGAGGAAGTTCGGCCATGAGCTGGCGCCGACGCTCTCGCTGCAGGGCTTCCTCTTCCGTTCCTACACCTATGCGGTCAGTTTCCTCGGCGTGGCCCTCGTCGCCTTCGGCCTGCTGTTCCTGGTCCTGTTCTCGTTTGACAAGTTCTTCGGGATCGACTACGCAGCCGGGCCCCCAACCTACCGCACGGTCTACCTTCCAGCACAGTCTCCGCAGGCGCAATGCGCGAGCTTGCGTTCCCAGAGCATGTGGTTCGGCGGAGCCGGCCCTTACGTCAGCTTTGATTTCGATGCATGTCTCAAGGATCGTGCGCCAATCGCTTCGAGCAGCTATGTTCGAGCCCGGTACGACTCGGGCTTCGGGATGACGGGGGCTGGCCGTGTGGACAACGCGCACCTGACTGGTGCCGTCTTTTTCCTGATCGCCGGCTCGTTTCTGTGGGGCAGTCACGCGTTTCTCCGCCGCCTACATCGGGGCAGGAGGCGCGACTACTCGGTTCCCCGACGCGTCTACGTCGCTATCGCGCTCCTCCTCTTTGGCTTGGCAACCGCATGGGCTCTCCCTGTCGGCATCGTGCTCGCCCTTGTGTCAGTTGCCAGCAAGCCGAGCGAGTTCGCAGGTGTTGGCCCTGGATATTGGCTCGCGGCCGGTCTAGCTTCTGCCGTTTTCACCGCCCGATTCTTGCTGTCGCTCCGCAGCCTCGACATGCGCGTCCTTCCGTTCCGCCTGACGAACGGTGTGCCAGACAACTGACCTCTTCCTTAGCCCACTCGTGATGACGGTGCGCAACAAGAAGGCGGACAACCCGTCACCTCCTACCGAGGCCGCCGAGCCCGGTGCTCCCCGCTGCCGGGCTCGGCGGCACCAACGACATCGAGTTCTGGCTAGAGGTAGACTTGAACACCCGCATTAGATCGGGCGAGCAGCGTGAAGAGGAGGCGGCGGAACATGATCACTCCTGAGCAAGACGGCACTCCGCAAAGGCGCGAGGGCGGGCGTTCCGGTCTCGACTACACGTTCAGCGTCACAGATCACGGAGCATCCATTTGCCACGTTCGCTTTTGGGAACTGGTGAAGGAGCACGGCCTGACAGCCTGGTGTGAGATGGGTTGGCCATGCGACCTTCAGGGCCTCCCGGAAGAGTTGAGAAGCGACGCGAGTCAGTGGTCAGGCGGATGCGAACAAGGGGTTGCTCAGACTGTTCTGCCCGAGCTCGGAACGGTAGCCGTGCGTTGCAGCCTCAGCAATGGCGTTGTCGAGGTGATAGGGGCCGGCGTCACCAAAGAGGCGGCTGGTCAAGCGGTCGGCTGGGCGAGGCAGCTCTTGCCGATGGCGGAGCGCGAGGACCCAAAGCGGGTGCCCATCATCTTCTGGATGGGCGACCGAGAGGGCGTGAGCAACTTGCGACGAACGCTAGATGTCCCGCGCTGGCCGGACATCGCGGCGAACTACGCCCTGGCCACGCGCACGGCGTTGGACGGTCTCATGACGGGCTTCGTGCCAGCAAAGGGAGGTCAGCTGCTGTTGTTTCACGGGCTGGCCGGGACGGGCAAGACGTTCGCGCTGCGCGCGATCGCGGCCGAGTGGCGTACGTGGTGCGACGTGGACTATGTGATCGATCCCGATCGATTCCTCGGCGAAGGGAAGTACTTAATCAGTGTGCTCCTGGCGCGCAGGGCCGAATGGGGCGATGAGTTCGGCATGCCTAGCTTCCTTCGCCGGATGACGCGCGGATATGGAGCGACCGAGGACGACGAGACAAACGAGCGCTGGCGGCTGATTGTCATGGAAGATACCGGCGAGCTGTTGTCGGTGGACGCGAAGGAGCGGACCGGCCAGAGCCTCTCTCGCCTGCTAAACACCGTCGACGGACTAATCGGCCAAGGTCTCCGAACGCTGATCCTGGTTACCACGAACGAGCCCATCCGGGAGCTCCACCCGGCCGTGGCGAGAGCCGGCCGTTGCGCCGCAGCGATCGAGTTTCTTCCTCTCTCCGCCGGCGAGAGTACAGCATGGCTGAGCAGGGAAGTGAGCGGCGCCACGACGATCGCGGACCTGTACGCTTTGCGTGAGGGCTATCGAAGCCCGCCGCTGGAATTGCCAGATGAAGCGGGTGTGCGCACGCACGGGCCGGCATGACCACCACCGCCTTCGTCGACGTTACTGTCGTCCCCATGGACTCCGAGCGGCTGCTGGAGGGCCAGACAGTGGTGGTCGCCGACGGACGTATCGCCGCGATCGGGCCGGTGGCGGCTGTCGCGGTTCCGGACGGCGCCGCGCCGATCGATGGCCGCGGGCGCTTCCTCATGCCGGGCCTCGCGGACATGCACGTCCATTACAACGAGCCGAGCTTCGCGGCGCTCTTGCTCGCCCACGGCGTTACGACCGTGCGCAACATGTGGGGCTTTCCGATCCACGTGGAAGCGCGCGAGCAGATCAAACGCGGCGAGGGCTTCGGTCCTTGGATCTACACCTGCGGGCCGATCATGGACGGGAATCCGCCGGTCTGGCCAGCGAGCACTGTCATCGAGACAGCGGAGGAGGCGGAGCGCTCCGTCGCGGAGCAGCTGGAACAGGGCTACGACTTCCTCAAGGTCTACGGCAACCTCTCCCGCGACGCGTATGACGCCATCATTGCCGCTGGGCGCAAGCACGGCATACGTGTCGTCGGCCACGTACCCGCGCACGTCGGTCTCCAGTATGCGCTCGGGGCGGGGCAGGCATCGATCGAGCACTTGAACGGCTACCTCCAGGCGATTGTGCGCGACGGCGCTCCCGAGGCGACGGGCATGCTCACCGAGCGGATGATCCAGTGGACGGAATGCGCCGACGAGGCGAACATTTCCGAGATCGTATCAGCGACCGTCGAAGCCGGCGCCTGGAACTGCGTCACGATGATCGTTAGCCGCAAGTTGGCCGCGGCTCGGCTGGCGTTCGACGAGGAGCGCAAGCGGCCGGAGCTGCGCTACTTGTCTCCGCAGTACATTACTAGCTGGGACCCGCAAAACGACTTCCGCCAGCAGGGCGACATCAACTTGGATCGTGCAGCGGTAGCGTTCCAGCGCGCCGGCGAGCTCCGGAGGCTCCTCGTGCGCGCGCTGCGCGACGCCGGCGCTCGCCTGTTACTCGGCTCCGACACGCCCAATCCGTTCGTCATCCCCGGCGTTGCGATCCATGATGAGCTTGCCATGCTTGTCGAAGCTGGCCTCACGCCCTACGAGGCGATCCGCGCCGGAACGCGCGACGCCGCGGAGTTCCTCGGCGCGCTCGATGCGTTCGGCACGGTCGCGGAAGGCCTGCGGGCAGACCTCATTCTCACGGAAGGCAACCCTCTCGATGACGTGTCGAACGTCGCGAAACGCGCCGGTGTCATGGTGCGCGGCCGCTGGCTCCCCGCCGAGGAGCTGAATGCCATGCTGGAGCAGGTCGCGACGGAAGCAGCTACCGGGCAGTCGCATCACGATCACGCACCATGACCGCGCGCTCCTATGCTTTCGCAGGCGTCGTTGCCGCGCCCATAGTCGCGCTGGGCATCGGCGTGTGGGCGGAGTTCGCGGAGCTTACGCCGCCGGTGCTGCTCGCCGTCGCGAGCCCGGCTATCCTGCTCTCGACGCTGTGCGCGGCGTATCGCGCCGGCGTGACGACGCGCCCGGTCGTGACTGTGCTGCTCGGCGGCGCGATTGGTCTCGCCACGTTTTCGATCGCGGCCGGCTTCTATATCGCGCTGCACCTGATGCGCGGCGGCGGCCTCGATCTGAACGGGGCGGACGATGGCGGCTCGGCGGGCGTCTTCTTCCTCGTGCACGTCGCCGTCGGCACGATAGCTGGGCTGGCGCTGGGATGCGTGGTGGCGCTGGTGTTGTGGGCAGGGAATGCGATCCGCCTGAGCAGAATCGGCAGGGCGCCACGCGATCCCCTGTTGCAATAATCCGGTGGAGCGTCGAGTGCGGTTGGTGCTGGTAGGGGACATACGGAGTAGGCAGGTTAGGCGATGAAGTTCGTATTTTGGATTGGGATGGGGCTTTTCATTGCTCTTGGATTTGGCGGTGGCCTGTGGCTTACAGGTGGCGTCGGAGAAGCGGGCTGGCGTGCCCTATTTGTCTTGGTTCCCGTTCTTTTGGTATTGGCGGCGGCGGGCACAGTTGGTGGAGTAATGGGTCGCCGTGCAGTGACGAGAGGAGCAAACAGGGACCGGACGGTGGGCAAATAGTCAGGCATAGTGACAGTTGTCTCGAGGGCGAAGGCAATTGCGCGCAGGTTTAGCAAAGAAAACAGCGAAATTACAAAACAAAACTCCCATCATAGTGAAGGAAAGTTTGACTTCTGTTGCTACTGAGCTCCTACAAGCTTCCGGTGGTCCCAGGACACCACGCGTTCCGGCCGCACGCGGATGCCGGTGCGTTTCGACGCCATGCGATACCGCCCCGCCAGCGCCGCCTCCGACTCATCCGCACCCTCGCCTCGCTGTGCCGCGATCGTTGCGAGGAACTGCATGACGGTGTCGGTGCTGTCGATGAGCTCCGCTGTGCCGTAGAGGACCACGCCGCGCAGCTCCGAGTACGCTTCGCCGTCCTCTACGAGCAGGCTCACGCGCGGGTCGCGCATCAAGTTTTGGATCTTCTGGCTCTTCGTGTAGGTCGTCATGACGATCGCGCCGTCGTCCTCCACGGCATAGAACATCGGCATCGGATGCGGCACGCCGTCGTGCCCGTTGCTCACGATGATCATGGTCCGCGAGTGCTCGAGGAAGTCGCGCACCTCCGCGTCCGTCAGCCGGATCTTCTCGCGCTGCGACACTATGTGCCTCCCTTGCCGGCTTTCGCATCACCGCCGCGGACGGCCGCCACGACGCGCTGCCAGGCGCGCAACGCGCCTTGCCCCGCCCTCACGGCTGCGATTGTTGCCGTCACGGCGGCGACGAGCCTGGCGGCGACTTCGAGGACGTTCACCCCGCCGCCTTGCTGTTGCTTCTGCCCAGACACGTCTACGCCTTCCGCACGCCGAGCGTCATCGTGTGGCCGTCCACGTCTTGCTCTGCTCGATGCGCGTCCGCCCCCGGCGCGTCTTCGACGACGTCGACCGAAAGCGTCTCGTTACGCACGTAGTCATCGTGCGCGGCGAGGACGCGCCGGGTGTCGCTGTCGCCCTGCCAGTACGTGACGATCCGGTCCGAGATGTCGAACCCGGCGTCGCGCCGCAGGTTCTGGATGCGATGGACGATCTCGCGCGCGAGGCCTTCGTCCTGTAGCTCCTCCGGCACTTCTGTATCGACCACCGCGACGTAGCCCGCCTCTTGCGCCGACGCGTAGCCCTCCTGCTCGACCGTCGAGACGAGCACCTCCGACGGCTCGAGCGTGAAGCCGCCCGCCTCGATCGTCTCTCCGCGAGCGATCGCCGCCGCGATGACTCCTGGGTCCTGCTGCGCGAGTGCCGCGCGGATCTTCCCGACGTCCTGGCCGTACTTCGGCCCGAGGACCGGCAGGTTCGGCTTGACTTCGTACTTCAGGAAGTCCGATTCATCGCGGATGACGGATATTTCCTTCACGTTCAGCTCGTCGAGCAACTGCGGTTCGAGTCGCCGCAGCGCCTCCTCTTCGTTCGCCGCGCGTAGCTTAACGAACAGGCGCGGGAGCGGCTGGCGCACCTTCACGCCGGCCTTGCTCCGCGCCGAACGCCCCAGCGACGCCAGCCGCATCACGAGCCGCACGTCGTCGTTGAGCGACTGGTCGATCAGCGACGCGTCCGCCTCCGGCCAGTCGCAGAGATGGATTGACGGCGGCGCGGAGCCTGTGGTGAGCGGAGTCGAACCATCATGCGCGCGCACAAGGTTCTGGTACATCTCGTCGGCCAGGAACGGCGCTATCGGCGCCATCAGCTTCGCGAGCGTCAGGAGACATTCGTACAGCGTCTCGTACGCCGACTGCTTGTCGGCGTCGTCGCCGGACTTCCAGAAGCGCCGCCTGCTGCGCCGCACGTACCAGTTCGAGAGGTCTTCGACGAACGACTCGATGCGCCGCGTGGGCGTCATCGTCTCGTAGTTCTCGAACGACGCCGTCGTGGTCTCGATGAGCTGGTGGAGCTCAGACAAGATCCAGCGATCGAGCTCGTTATCGCGAGCCCGCCCTGCGCCGTTCTTCGCCGGCGTCCAGCCATCGATGGTCGCGTACGTTACGAAGAAGGCGTACGTGTTCCAGAGCGTGAGGAAGAACGAGCGGCGGATCTCGTCGCCCCTCGGCCAGCCGAAGTTCACGTTGGTCGCGGGGTTGTGGCGCAAGAACAGCCAGCGCATCACATCGACGCCCATCTTCTCGGCTGCTTCGTCGAACCAGATCGCGTTGCCCTTGCTCTTGTGCATCTCCTCGCCGTTCTCGTCGCGCACGAGCCCGTGGCCGAGCGCCGTAAGGAACGGCGCTCTGTTCTCCAGCGCCGTCCCCATCGCGAGCAGCGCGTAGAACCAGTTGCGGAACTGGCCGGGGAAGCTCTCCGTGATGAACTCGGCCGGGAACCACTCCTCCCAGTACGCGCGGTCCGTGTCGTACTTCAGCGTCGCGAACGGCACGATGCCCGCGTCCAGCCAGGGGTTGCCGACGTCCGTGATGCGCGAGACGGTCTCGTTGCACTGCGAGCAGCGGATCTTCACCGCGTCGACCCACGGCCGGTGCGGCGAGTGGCCTTCGAACTCCTTCCAGCCCTCGATGGCGCGCTCGCGCAGCTCATCCTTGCCGCCGATGACCTCGACGTGGCCGCACTCGCACGGGAAGATCGGCAGCGCGAGGCCGTAGTAGCGCTTCTTCGAGATCATCCAGTCCGACATGTTGCGCAGCCAGTCCAGCTCGCGTTCGAGGCCGAAGTCAGGGATCCAACGGATCGTGCGTGTCACGTCCATCATCTCTTCTCGCAGGGATTTGCCGGTCTTCTCATCGAGGCCGTCCATGTTGATGAACCACTCGTCGACGACGCGGAAGACCAGCTCGCTGCCGCAGCGCCAGCAGACCGGATAGCGATGCTTGAAGTCCTGCACCCGCACGAGCAGGTCCTTCTCCTTCAGCGAATCGAAGATAGCCTGCGCCACGTCGCCCGCGAAGCGGCCTTCGAGGAAGCCGAAGCCCTCGATGTAGTTGCCAAACTGGTCGATCGGCGCAATCACAGCGAGGCCGTATTGCTTGCTGAGTGCGAAGTCCTCGGAGCCGCAGCCCGGCGCGATGTGCACGATGCCCGTGCCTTCGTCCTCGCTCACGTCCTCCCAGGCGATGACGGGGTGGCGCACGCCTTCTTGAGCAGGCAGCTCATCGAACGGCCCGCGGTACGTCAGGCCGACCAGCTCGCTGCCCTTCACCTCGCCCTCGACGGTGTACTCGCGTGTGAGCACGCCCAGCGTCGCCTTCGAGAGGTAGACGACATCATCGCCGTAGCGGACGCGCGCGTACGTGAGGTCGGGATGCACCGCGGCCGCGACGTTCGCGGCGAGCGTCCACGGCGTCGTCGTCCAGACGAGGAGCGATTCTCCGGGGCGTTCGTTCAGCGGCAGCTTGAGGTAGACGCTCGGGTGCGTCAGCTCCTGATAGCCCTCCGTTACGATCTCCATGTTCGACAGGCCCGTCGCGCAACGCGGGCACCACGGCATGGAGTCGATGCCCTTGTAGATCCAGCCGCGCTCGTGGCACGTCTTCAGGAAGTGCCAGATCGCGTAATTGTTTTCGTCCGAGTTCGTGAAGTACGAGTTGTCCCAGTCCATCCATTGCGCCAGCCGGACCGATTGCTCCGTGATCTGCGCCGCGAACTTCTGGACACGTGCCTTGCACGCCTCGACGAAGCGGTCGATGCCGTACGCCTCGATGTCGAGCTTGGACGTGAAGCCCAGCTCGCGCTCGACCTCGACCTCGATCCAAAGGCCCTGGCAGTCGAAGCCGTTCTGGTAGCGCTGCCTGAACCCCTGCATCGTGCGATAGCGCTGGAAGGCGTCCTTATACGCGCGGCCCCACGCATGATGAACGCCCATCGGGTTGTTCGCGGTGATTGGCCCATCGACGAACGACCAGCGCTTCTCCGACGCTTCGTTGCGTCGCAAGTACTGCGCGACGATGCGGTTTTCGTTCCACCAGCGTAGTCGCTCGCGCTCCAGCGCCGCGAAGTCCGGCTTGGGATCGACAGCCTTGAACATCGCTAGCCTACTATGTCGTAGGCGAGGGTCTTCAGACCTTCGCGTACTCTGTCGGGGTCTAAAGACCCCGACCTACGATGACGTGCCTCAACCACGCGGTCGCTCCGTACCGGAGATGATGAAGTAGGCGCCGAACAGGTGCGACTCCTCGCGCACGCTGGCGAGTAAGGAAAGACACTCTCCGCGCACATCGCGTTCGAGGTGCGCCGCGACGATCCGCGAGAAGAGATAGGCGTACGGCGTGCCGATGCGCGCCAGCCCCGTGGGACGCTGGCCGTCCATGATCGCGATGCGCTTGCCCGGCCGGGCGGCCGTCACCGTCGCGCGCAGCGCCTCCTGCCAGCGCGGGATGACGGCCATCGCGATCGTGCAAAGCACGCCATCGAACTCCGACCGGTAGGTGACCTCAGCGGCATCGCCCTGGATGAGCTCGACGTTCGTCCACCCCTTCTTCCGCACGGCGTCTTCCGCGCCGTCCAGCATCGTCTCAGAGTAATCGATTCCGACGATGCGTCCCTGTGCGCCGACGGCGCGTTCGAGGTACGGGAAGTTCGAGCCGCGCCCGCACGCGATGTCCAGCACAGCATCGCCGCGCTGGAGCTGGAGGTGCTCGACCGTGCGCCTGCGGATTTTTGACTCGCGGCCCTGGAAGCCCGCGAAAGCGACGGCGTTCCACGCCCAACGCGACCCGATGCGCCGGTACGCCTGCTCAACTCGGTTCAGGTTGGGGTCCGACATGCCTCTCCAAACAAAAATGCCCGTCCCACGATAGGGACGAGCCATAGGCTCGCGGTACCACCCTAGTTCCCCCTTCCGCAGAAGGAGACCGCTCAACGTCCTTCACGAACGGGAAGGACTGCCCTCGATAACGGCGGGCGTCCGGCCGAGCCTACTAGCCCCGCTTCGCGGGAGAACCGAGAACTGAGAACCAAGAGCCGGCTGCGTCCGCCTGATTCTGGGTTCTAGGTTCTTGGTTCTGCTCCCGACGGAGTCGGGAGCGCGTTCGGCCGGCGGCTCAGGAGTGATCTTCCGCCGGTCGCGTCGCGCCCGCTCTCACCTTGCCGGGCTCGCTGAGCGACGCCGTGCCAGCGTACTCGTCTCCGTCTTCGCCTGTATGAGGAGAGTGTAGAGGAGGCCGGGTGCCGGGTGCAAGCTACACTCGCCCGAGGCCCTTCATGATGTCCGCCTCGTGCTCGCGAAAGTGGGCCGAGACCTCACGGAACAGCGACTCAATCGTGTAGTCGATGCCGTATGCACGGGTGCCCTTGTGCCACTCATCGTCCCGAACGCCGCCCAACGTCTCAAGAATGACCGCGTGGCTCCGGTCGTACTTCTCACCGGCCGAGGCGCGCGTCGCGCCACGCGATCCGAAGCGAGTGATCAAAACGTTGCCCGGTGCGACGAGCCACGATGGCGGATTTGGCGCTTTCCCCTTTCGGCAATATCCGACAGCCTTCGGCGTAAACTCTAGACCCCAAGTCAGGTGCCACACGAGTTGCCCGACAGACCAGGCCGGATTCGCGCTCTTCTTCTTCCAGTCTTCATCAGAAAGGGACACCAACAGCTCGTGAAAGTCCTTCCGCGTCGACTCAAGCTCGGCGCGAAGGGCGCTCCGGTCGGGCTGCGTGCCTGTCGGTTCGGTGGTCACGGGGGCGCCTCCTTTACGCAATCGATTGTACACCAGAGAGAAGAAGAGCAACGCTGCCGAGATGAGCGCGCAAGCGTATCGCTTGGCCGCGACAAAGGCGCATTGTTATACTGCCCTCGATCCATCGTGGCAGCGTAGCTCAGTGGCAGAGCAGTCGGCTCATAATCGACGGGTCCCAGGTTCGAATCCTGGCGCTGCTACCAACCACAAGCGCCCAAATCCTCGAAGCGGTCGTGCACGAAGGACGCCTCAGCTCGAGCTGCTCCGGCAGGCCGGCTTCGAGCCGGTCGATTGCGTGTGGCGCTATCTCAACTATGGGGTCTTTGCCTGCCAGGCGTAGGGGTCTTCGTTCTTGCCCCAATTGAGCCCTGCTCGCTATACTAGGAACGTGAGCCTGGTTGGGATGTCGAAGCGGCCTCCGGGGCCGTTTTCTCTATCCCGCGAACGAAAGGACCCAGAATGAGCTTTGCCGACAAGCAGTTGACCTGTCGCGACTGCAACAACAACTTTGTCTTCACTGGTGGCGAGCAGGAGTTCTATGCCAGCAAGGGCCTCCAGAACGAGCCCGTACGCTGCCCTCCCTGCCGCTCGTCGCGTAAGTCGAACCGCCTGACCGAGCCGGAGGAAGGCTACGTCCGCTACGGCGTCTTCGCCAGCTTCGGCGGCAGGACGCCCCGCCAGATGCACCCGGCCACCTGTGCCGAGTGCACGATGATGACCGAGGTGCCCTTCCAGCCGCGCGGCGACCGCCCGGTCTATTGCAGCTCCTGCTACAACAAGATCAAGGGCACGGCCGCGACGGCGTCCGAATCGCAGCCTTCGTAGCGCGCCCCGTAGGTCGGAGTCTTCTCGCAGAGTCGCCGCAGGAGACGCGTTGGTAGCCAATCGAGGCCGTCCTTCCTTTGAAGGGCGGCCTCGTCATGTATGCCCTCACCCCCGGCCCCTCTCCCAAAGGGAGAGGGGAGTTCTATAATGTGGCTTCACACTGCTATCATCGCTCCGTGGTACCCGAGCCGGTAGGTCGGGGTCTTCCAGACCCCGACAGGCGAGGCCCGTCCGGCACCCCCTCATCGTGTTACCCCTCGCTCCTTCGCATTGCTATCATCGCTCCGTGGCTCCCGAACGAGAGAAGGTCATCCAGATCGCGCGCCTGGCGGACATCGATGCGTTTACGCAGCGTTTCGGCGCGCCTCAGACGTCCGAGCCGGACGAGGCGGCGTTGCGCGCGTTCGTCGCCGAGCGGGCGGAATCGATCGGCCACGGGCTGGTCGAGGAGGCCGCGGCGAGCGACGACGTTACCGACATCGAGAGCGCGGAGTCGTACCTGGAGGACCGGCTGCAGACGCTGAGCAGCGTCATCGATGCGGAGGCGGCTAGTCGCGTACGCGCGGCGTTCCGTGGCGGCACGAAGGCGTGGTGAGGCCAATGAACGTCCGCCTCGCGTACGGAGAGCACGGGCTCGATGTCGAGCTGCCGGACGGCGCTGTTGTTCTGGAACCGGGGCGCACGGCCGGCATCGATGACCCGGCGCGCGCCGTAGCGGAGGCGATCGCGCGGCCGATAGGCTCGCCGCCGCTGCGAGAGCTCGCGCGCGCGGACGACACCGTCGCGATCGTCGTCAGCGACATCACGCGCCCCGTCCCGAACGACATCCTCCTGCCGCCCGTCCTCGCGACGCTGCACGAGGCCGGCATCCCGCGCGAGCACGTCTCGATCGTCATCGGCACGGGCATGCACGGTGTCGCTACGCCGGATGAGGTCGACCGCATACTCGGGCGCGCGATCGCGTCTTCGTACGAGGTCGTTTGCCACGACGCGCGCGACAGGCAATCGATGGCCCTCCTCACCACAACGGCGCGCGGCGTCGACGTGTGGATGAACCGCCGCTACCTTGAGGCGGACGTGAGGATCGTCACCGGCTTCATCGAGCCGCACTTGTTCGCGGGCTACTCGGGCGGCGGCAAGGGCGTCATGCCCGGCGTCGCGGGCGTCGAGATCGTCATGAGCAACCACGGCGCCGAGATGCTCTCGCATCCGAATGCAACCTGGTGCATCACCGGCGGCAATCCGATCTTCGAGGAACAGCGCGACATCGCGTTACTCACGAAGCCGTTGTTCTTGCTCAACGTGACGCTGAACGAACGGCGCGAGATCACCGGCGTCTTCGCCGGAGAGCTCGCCGCCGCGCACGACGCCGGTATCGCGCAGGCGGAGCGACAGTACGTGCGCGCGGTCCCGCACGCGTTCGACATCGTCGTGAGCACGAACATGGGCTATCCGGCCGATCTGAACCTCTACCAGTCGGTGAAGGGCATGTCGGTCGCCGCGCAGGCTGTCCGTCCTGGTGGCGACATCATACTCGTCGCGGAGTGCCGCGACGGTGTCGGCATGGCCGAGTACACGGGCCTGCTCATGAGCCCCGACCTGTCGGGGCCCGCGGCGCTGCTCGACCGTATCCGCGCGCCCGGCTTCGCCTGCTTCGATCAGTGGCAGGTCCAGGTCCAGGCGATGGTGCAGGCGAAAGCGAATGTCTGGTTGCATTCCAGCCTGTCGCGCGAAGCGACGGAGGCGGCGCATCTGCGCTACAGCGAGGACGTCGCGTCGACGATCGCGGAACTGCGCGCGCGACACGTCCGCGAGCGCGGCGGGGAGCCATCGGTCCTGGCGCTGCCCTACGGCCAGCTCACCGTGCCGAGGCTGGCCGAAGAGACGTTGCGGGAGGCCTAAAGGCCTCCCCTACGGGCCCGTGTAGACGATGCGATAGACGGCCGCTGAGCCGTCGTCCGCCTCGTTTGTTCCGTAGTCCAGCACCAGCAGCGTGCCGTCGTGGTCGACGAGGACGTCGATCGGGTGCTGGAACCCGATCGCGAACTGTTCCGGGACGACCTCAAGGGGGTTGTCGGTGCTGGGACCGCCCGAGCGCGCGCTGATCGTCCCCCGCAGGAGCTGCGGGGGCAGCTCGGGCTCCGCGAAGAAGCTGCCCCAGACCGTCATGTAGAGATTGCCCTGGTACTGCGCCGGGAACTGGTCCGCGCTGTAGTAGTCGATGCCCGTCGACGCCGTATGGAGGCCCAGGCTCGCCACCGGCGCGATGCCGTCGTTGAGCGGATCGCAGCCGTCTTCGCCGTAGGGCCAGCCGTAGTCGCCGCCGTCGATGATCATGTCCAGCTCGTCGATCGTCGCGCACGGATCGTCCGAGCCGTTATCGGTCGACCAGAGGCGCCCCGACGCGTCGAACGCGATGTCGTATGGGTTGCGCAGGCCGGTCGCGTAGACGCGCACGTTGCTGCCGTCGGCTTCCGCCTGCAGGATCGCAGCGGAGCGTTCGTCCGTCTCAACGCAGTCGTCGCACGTGGAGCCGTTCGTGAAGTAGAGCTTGCCGTCCGGCCCGAAGAGCAGCCCGTTGTTCTGGTGCCGTCCGTTCGGCAGCCCGACGATGATCGCGTTGTCCTCGTCCGCCTCGCCGTCGCCGTCCGTGTCGCGCTCCGTTGTGATGCGGCCGCGGCTGGAGACGTAGACCGTGTTGTCGGGCGCGACGAAGAGGCCGGTGATCTCTGCGTAACCGTCCGCGAACGTCGTAAGCGTCTCGAACACGCCGTTGCCGTCGTTATCGACGAGGCGGTACACGGTGCCGGCGCGCTCCGATACGTAGATCGTCCCGTCGTCCGCGAGCGCGAGGGAGCTTGCGCGGTTGAGGCCCGTCGCGATGGCGTAGGCGGTGAAGCCGTCCGGGACGGTGATGTTCGCGGCCGCCTCCGTCTGCGGGATCGAAACGCCGGACTCCGTAGCGGTCGGCGTCGATTCGATAACAGGCGTCTCGCCCGCGGGCGGGGTCGCCGTCGGCTCCGATTCGTTATCGCCGCCACCGCACGCAGCGAGGAGGAGGGCGAGAACGAGCGTCGCTATAGCTATGCGGGGCATCTCGATCAGGGTAGCGAGGGCGGGTAGGGGGTGTCTAGCGTCTACGCCTTCCGCCACCTTAGGACCGGCTTGCGCGCCGCCGTCGCCTCATCGAGGCGGCCGACGGGCGTGTCGTGCGGCGCTGTGCGCGCCAGCTCCGGCGATTCGTCCGCCTCCCGCGCGATCGCCAGCATCGCGTCGCAGAACGCGTCCAGCGTCTCTTTGCTCTCCGACTCCGTCGGCTCGATCATCATCGCCTCGTCGACGATCAGCGGGAAGTAGACGGTCGGCGGGTGGAAACCGTAGTCGATGAGCCGCTTCGCAATGTCGAGCGTCCGGACGCCCTTCGCCTTCTGCCGCGAGCCGGAGAGGACCACCTCGTGCATGCAGCGGCGGCGGTAGGGGAGGCGGTAGGCGTCCTGTAGCCGCGCCTGGATGTAGTTCGCGTTAAGCACCGCCGCCTCGCTCATCGAGCGCAGGCCGCCGGCGCCGAGCGAGCGGATGTACGTGTACGCGCGCACGAGCACGCCGAAGTTGCCGTAGAACAGCCCCAGCCGCCCGATGCTGCGCGACGGCCTATCGACCACGAACGAGCCGTCCTCGCCGAGGCGGACGTGCGGCGTCGGCAGGAACGGCGCGAGATGCGACTTCACCGCGATCGGTCCTGCCCCGGGGCCGCCGCCGCCATGCGGCGTGCTGAACGTCTTGTGCAGGTTGAGATGGAACACATCGAAGCCGAGCTCGCCCGGCTTCACGCGCCCGAGCATCGCGTTCATGTTCGCGCCGTCGCCGTAGAGCAGTGCTCCGCGTTGGTGCACCAGCTCCGCGATGCGCACGATGCGCGGCTCAAACAACCCCAGCGTGCTCGGCAGCGTCAGCATCAGCGCCGCGATGCCCTCGCCGCCGTCTTCGAGCGCCTGCTCCAGCGCGGGCAGATCGATGTTGCCGTCTACGTCCGTGGGGATGCTGGTCACCTCGAAGCCGGCCATCGCCGCCGTCGCCGGGTTCGTGCCGTGCGCGGAGTCCGGCACGAGGACGCGTTTGCGCGCGCCGCCGTTCGCGTCGTGGTACGCCCGCGCGATGAGGATGCCCGCCAGCTCGCCGTGCGCGCCGGCCGCGGGCGCGAGCGAGACGTCGTCCATGCCCGTGATCTCCGCAAGTATCGTCTGCAGCCTGGCCATCAGCTCGAGCGCTCCCTGCGCCGTCTCGGCGGGCTGCATCGGGTGGAGCTGCGCGAAGCCGGGCAGCCGCGCGACGTCCTCGTTGATCTTCGGGTTGTACTTCATCGAGCAGCTCCCGAGCGGGTAGAAGCCCGTATCGATGCTGTAGTTGAGCTGAGAGAGGCGCGTAAAGTAGCGGACGACATCGAGCTGTGCCATCTCCGGCAGCGTGAGCTCCTCGCGCATGTGCTCCGCGGGCGGTAGCTCCGCCTCCGGCACATCGAGCGGCGGCAGCACCGTTCCGATGCGCCCCGGCCGGCTCAGATCGAACGTCAGCGTCGCGCCGAAGTCCGCGTTCATTCTGTCACCGGATGGCCTAACGGATTAACGGATACGCTCGGCTGGGGATTCCAGACGTAGCGGCGGATCCGCTCGCGCCACCGGGCCAAATCCTTTGGCGGAAAGATGCGACGATACTCTAGCTGCCGCCGACCAAAATTCAGGAGCAGACCAACCTCATAGCCTGTTGCGCAGAGATAGGTGATGACCTGCGCGACCTCGTCATTTGTCATGACGTGCGAGAGCGCCTTCTCCTCGACAACAACCTTGCCTTCAACGATATGATCGAGGTACAGCAGCCCAATTGCAGCTTCATCGAGATGGATCTCGATGGGGTGCTCAGTGTCGAACGATAGTCCCGTCTCCTCCATTTCGAGGGATAGCGCACGCTGGTACATGGCTTCCTTGAGTCCAGGACCGAGCTTATTGTGCACGCGCATCGCGCAGCCGATCACCTTATAAGTGAGGTCTTCATGAGGCTTTGCGATCCGTCCTCGATCACTCATCCGTTTATCCGTTCCTTATCCGTTGCCAGCCAGCGCGTCCACCAGCGCATCGATGTCGTCCTTCGTGTGCAGCTCCGAGACGCAGAGCAGCACGCCGTTTTCGTATCGGTCCGAGACGTCGTAGCCGCCCATGATCCCGCGATCGAGCAAGCGCTTGTTCAGCTCGGCCGGCGCGATCGGGCAGGAGACGACGAACTCCTGGAAGAAGTGTCCCTGAACGGGCAGCGAGTAGCCCGGCAGCGCAGCGATGCGCTCGGCGGCGTAGTGCGACTTGTGGTAGCACAGCTCGGCCATGCGGCGCAGGCCCTGCTTGCCGAGCGTGCACGCCGCGACCGTGAACGCCAGCGCGACGAGCTGCTGGCTCGTGCAGATGTTGGACGTTGCGCGCTCGCGCCGGATGTGCTGCTCGCGCGTCTGGAGCGTGAGCACGTAGCCGGTGCGGCCCTGCGCGTCCTTCGTGCGGCCGACGATGCGCCCCGGCATGTGCCGCACGAAGCGGTCTCGACAGGCGAAGAGGCCCACGTACGGGCCTCCGAAGCTGACGGGTACGCCCAGCGGTTGCCCTTCTCCCACGACGACGTCGGCGCCGTAGTCGGACGGCGGGCGGAACATGCCAAGCCAGACGGGGTCGGCGGAGACGACGAAGAGCGCGCCGGCGGCGTGCGCCGCCTCGCCGAGCAGCGAGAGGGCCTCGATGTAGCCGAAGAAGTTCGGTTGCTGCACGGCGACGCAAGCGGCGCCCTCGAGCGATAGGTCGCCTGGCGGTACGACGTCGACCGCGATGTCCCGCCCCTCGGCGTACGTCCGCACCACGTCGATCGAATGCGGGTGCACCGTATCGACCAAGACGATGCGATCGCGTCCTGTGACGGCGCAGGCCATCAGGCAGGCCTCGGCCAGCGCGCTCGCGCCTTCGTACATGCCGGCGTTCGCCACGTCCATGCCGGTCAGCTCGCAAACGATTGATTGGAACTCGAAGATCGTCTGGAGCGTGCCCTGGCTGATCTCCGGCTGGTAGGGCGTGTAGGCCGTCAGGTATTCGCCGCGGCGGATGATGTGGTCGACGACGCTCGGGATGTAGTGGCGATAGGCGCCCGCGCCGAGGAAGCTCGTTAGCTCGCTCGTCGAGCGGCTGCGCGCGGCCAGCGCCGGCATCTCGCGCATCAGCTCGACCTCCGACAGCATCGGCGGCAGATCGAGCGGCGGGTTGCGGTGCTCGGCCGGGATCTCGGCGAACAGCTCGTCGATCGATGCGACGCCAACCGTCGCGAGCATCGCCGCGTGGTCGTCGTCGGTCAGGGGGATGTAGGGGTGGGCCATGGAGTGGGCTATGGAGGAGCTAGTCCGTTTCCTCCTCCATGATCTTGTCGACCAGCGCCTCGTAGTCCTCTGCGGAGAGCAGCGTGTCGAACTCGCCCGCGTCGCTGAGGCGCACCTTGATCATCCAGCCGCGCGCGTACGGCTCATTGTTCACGAGCTCCGGGCTGTCGATGGCCTCCTTGTTCACCTCGACGATCTCGCCGCTCACAGGCGAGTAGAGGTCCGAGACGGCCTTTACCGACTCGATCTCGCCCATCTTGTCGTGCTGCGCCACCGTCGCGCCCGCAGCGGGCAGATCGAGATAGACGACGTCACCGAGCATGTCCTGCGCATAGTCCGTGATGCCGATCGTGCCCGCATCGCCATCGATGCGCACCCATTCGTGCTCTTTCGTGTAACGCAGGTCGTCAGGAAACTTCACGGTGGTACACCTAACTAAGCTGTCGGCCGGAGGCCTATTTGGCCGCCCGGTAGAACGGACGCTTGACGACGTGGACGGGGAGCGGCTTGCCGCGCGCGTCTACCTGCAGCTCTGTCCCTTCGCGCGCCAGATCGACCGGCAGGTAGGCCATGCCGATGCTGACGTTCAACGTGGGGGAGAAGCCGCCGCTGGCAACTGTAGCCACCTCATCGCCGCCGTGCAAGATGACGTAATGCGACCGCATGATGCCGCGACCTTCTGCGCGCAGGCACGATAGCTTGCGGCTCAGCCCACCCTCCTTAGCCTGCGCGAGGGCGTCCCGGCCCGAGAAGTCCGCATCGTCATCGAAAATGACCGCGAAGCCGAGCCCGGCCTCGAAGGGGTTCGTCGTCGCGTCGATGTCGTTGCCGTAAAGCGGCAGCGCCGCCTCCAGCCGCAGCGTGTCGCGCGCGCCGAGGCCGGCTGGCGCGACGCCGGCCGCGACAAGCCCCTGGAGCAGCACGCGGGCCGTGCGTACCGGCGCGACCAGCTCGAAGCCGTCCTCACCCGTGTAGCCTGTGCGCGACGCGAAGAGCGGCTCCCCCTCGAAGTCGATCTCCATGCAGCGGCGCCTCGGCAGCCCGTCGCGCAGGTCGGTCCCGACCACGCGCGAGACGATCTCGGGCGCGTCCGGGCCCTGGACGGCCAGCATGACGGTCTCGGCCTGGCGGTCGTCGATTTGCGCGTCCATCCCGTCTTCGCGGAACAACGTGATGCGCTCGCGTCCGACCTCCGCGTTCGCCGCGTTGTTCACGACGAGGAATCGCTCTGCCTCGAGGCGGTAGATGAACACGTCGTCCAGGATGCCGCCGTTCTCGTCGCAGAGGAGCGCGTAGTGCGCCTCGCCTTCCGCGATCTCGTCGATCTTGTAGGTGTGCGCGCGACGCAACAGGCGTCCTGCGTCGCGGCCGGTCACGTAGAGGCGTCCCATGTGCGAGACGTCGAAGACGCCGGCGCGCTGACGTACGGCGTTGTGCTCCTCGACGATGCCGGCGTACTGCACCGGCATCTCCCAACCCGCGAACGGCGCGAAGCGCGCGCCTAGCGCTCTATGCGCATCGGCGAGCGGGAGCTGTCGCAGCGCCGCTGTCGTCATGAGCAGCCATCCGAAACGAATGGGGTGCGCGTGGGGTGGCCGTAGGGACAGAGCTTTAGCTCTGTCCGGCCCTTACGTCCAACGCCATCGAGTGGGCCGGACAGGCCTGAAGGCCTGTCCCTACAAGCCTCGAGGCGAGTTGACCAACCGCTCATGCGACCGGCTCCCAGTGCTTCTTGCCGTCCTCGGTCATCGACATGCGTCCCAGGCCCGGGTAAGGGCTGTGCACGCTCACGATCAGCGCGCGCTCGCGGATTGCCCGCTCCACGATCGCCCGCTTCGTGTCCATCGACACGAGCGGCAGCAGGTCGAACGACGAGACCCACGCCGTGCGCTCGAGCTGGACGTGGTGCTGGACCATGTCGCCGATGTAGATCGCCGTCTCCCCGCCGGAGGCCAGCACGACCGAGGCGTGGTCCTCGGTATGGCCGCGCGTCGGCAGGATCGTGATCTCCGGCGTGACCGCGTGTTCACCGTCGACCAGCTCGAGGACGCCTGCTTCCTTGAGCGGCAGCAGGTTCTCCGCGAAGTACGTCGCGCGCGTGCGCTCGTTCGGGTGCAACGCGGCCTCCCATTCGCCGCGCTGGATCAGGTACGTCGCGTTCGGAAACGACGGCACGATGCGCCCGTCCGTGGCCGCACGCGTGTTCCAGCCGCAGTGGTCGGCGTGCAGGTGTGTGTTGATCACGACGTCGATCTCGTCCGGGCGTATGCCGATGGCGTCCAGCTCGCGCAGCAGCGTCCCTTCGCTCGCGGGCGACGCCTGGCGCCGGTGCCCTTCCTTATCGCCGACGCCGGTCTCGATTAACACGAGCTTGTCGTGCGAGCGCACAAGCACGCTGTTCAGACCGAGCGACATGCGGTACTGGCTGTCGAGCGCCGGGTTGACGGTGCGTTCCCACATCACGCGCGGCACGATGCCGAAGACCGCGCCCGCGTCCTGATAGAAAACGCCGTCGCTCAGGATCCGCAGCTCAAGATTGCCCAGGCGGTAGCTGTGGGGCAGGGCGGGCCTCCTCTAGGGGATGCTCCAAGATAGCCGCGCGCTCAATGGCAGGTCAACGTGAACCCTCATTGACCGCACCTTGTGCCGCCGATACGCTCAGGATATGAGAGCATCCCTCGCCGTCATTCTCGCATCACTAATCATTGGTGTAGCCATCGCGTGCGGCGGCGGCGCCAGTAACAACGCGCCCACGGCCACGGCTCCAGTTGTGACGCCGGCACCGATCGCGACGGGCGAGCCAGGCCCTACGCCCGAGCCGGCGTTTCAGAGCTTCGCATACGAAGTCCAGTTCGTCGCCGCGATCGAGTCGGCTAGCTCGCAGCCAATTACGTCCATCGAGCGACGCGCGGAGGGCCTTTTCCAGGCGCCCGGCTCGCACGCATTCGGAGGCGGGTTGGGCGTGGTGGGTCAGACGCCCGGACATCAGGCTGTCGTCATCGGCGACCAGGCCTGGTACCGCGAGGGCGACGGCGCCTGGCAGCAAATTACCACCACCGCGTTCCTCCAGCTCGGCGCGAGCGCGCTCACGTCGGCGCAGCCCGGCTTTCTCAACGAGACTGCCTTTGAGGGCAAGTTAGAGGGCCTCGACTTCACGACCGAGGAGTCGGCGGGCGTCACGGCGCACAAGTACAGCGTGCCCGCGGACGAGGTCAACCGCATCGGTAGCCTGCTGCGTATCGCGTTTATACAGGACATCTCCCAGCTAGAGAACGTTGTCTTGACGGCCTGGACGAGCGAGGAAACGGGCGCGCTCGTGCGCTTCGAGCTCTCAACGTTGGCGCCGCCCGCGGCCGTCCTTGGCCAGGTTCCCGAGAACATCCCCGCCGACGCGAAGGCTCGCGTGACGCTTCACGTCGAGCTTTCGCGAATCAACGACTCCAGCATTAGGATCTCGCCTCCAATCTAGCGTTCATCTTGCTTCGGTTAGGCAGCCGGAAGCTAAATCACCCTCCTGGGTGGCGAAACAGCAGTCTCGCTTATACCGAACACGCTTGTTAGCATGATCGCATATGCCTATGGGAAGCAGTAAGCCTGCGGCGGCCCTGGGGCTCCTCGTGATGGCCGCCGTGGCGCTGTCTGCAGCCTGCGGCTCGGACGATAGCTCGGGCTCGAAGAGCTCGACCGCCGTGCCGACGGTGCCCGCCGCCATCGGCCTCGACAGCTTCCACTACGTCGCCTCGCTCACGCTGCGCGAATCGGACCCAGGTGGCGCGCAGATCACCGTCTCGACAGAAGGCGACTACCAGGCTCCTGACCGTCACTCGTTCACGTTTCTCACCGGCCTCGGCACGACCAGCATACGCACGAGTGCCGTCGTCATCGGCAGCGACGTATGGCTGCGCCAGGGTGACGATGCCTGGCGGAAGACGGCCCTCAACGATCCGCAAGTGGGAACCCTGATCCGCTCCGCGTTCTCGACCATCCGCCCGCAATTTCTAGGTGGCCCTGAGTTCGAGCAGGTGCGCGAGAACGTCCGCCGGCTGCCCTCCAACCAGGAGTTCGTCAACGATGTCCCGACCGTGCACTACCGCGTCGAGGCGTCGGCGAACGACCTCATCGCGGCGTTTATCGAGGGAGGCGCCGGCCTCGTCGAGAACGTCCGGGGACTGCGGTGGGAGCTCTGGTTGGCGCGGGACGGCGAATGGCCGGTGCGCATTCTCGCCGCCGGAACGGTTGAGTCAGATCTGCCGCTCCTGACCGAACTCGGCCTCGCGACGCCGACGCAGTGGGAGCTACGTGTCGATATCACGCGACCCAACGACGCGACGCTGGCGGTAGAAGCGCCGCCCGAAGGTTAAAGCGGTACCCAGGCGCGCTGGCCGTCGTTCATCACGAAGCGGCCGAAGCTGCCCGACGCGAAGTGTCCCGCCGCGACGAGGACCTGCTCTTTGATCATCCGCTCGATCAGCGTGCGCTTCGTGCGGCGCGACAGGCGCGGCAGCTCATCGACGGCGGCGACCCAGATGCGCTCGAGGTGAAGCGGATGGTGCGCGACGTCGCCCAGGATGATCGCCTGCTCGCCGCCCGATGACACCGCCAGCGACGAATGGCCCGGCGTGTGCCCCGGTGTCGGCAGCAGGCTCAGCTCTGGCGTGATCGCCGCCTCGCCGTCGACGAGGCGCAGTTGCGGGCTGTCCTGGAGCGGCACGACATCGGTTGTGAGATGGCCGGCGCCCTCCTCCGCGAGGATCGCGGGGTCGGCCCAGTAGTCCCACTCCTTCTGCGCGATCCAGTACTCGGCCTTCGGGAACGTTGGGACGTACGCGCCGTCCTGCTCGACGCAGTTCCAGCCGACGTGGTCGACGTGCAGGTGCGTGTTTACGACGACGTCGATGTCCTCCGGCCGCACGCCGATCGCCTCCAGGTTCTTGAGCAGCGTCCCGCCCTTCAGGGCATGCTTGATACCCGCGCCCGTATCGATGAGCACCGTCTTGCCGGCCGAGCGCACGAGAAAGCTGCCGAAGTTCAGACCAAACGTGCCGTTCTGGAGGTCATCGCCCAGGGCGGCCGCAGACACCTCCGTCGGGACGCCCGAGAAGAAGAACCACGGCGTCCCGCGCATCCCGCCGTCGCTCACGCTCGCGATCTCGACGTTGCCTACGCTGACGCGCTCCACGGGCATAGCGGCCTCCTCGATTCGCGCTGGGCGCAGCATACGGGCGCGGCGAGCAGCGCGTCAACAGGTCGAGTATCCCGTAGCCGAGGCTTTCCAGCCTCGGTTGGCCATTGGCCGCTATACTCTCAGGCACGATGGGCTATCGAACGCTGAAGCTCGAGAAGAAGGGCCACGTCGCCACGGTGCGCCTCGCGCGTCCTGAGCATGGCAACCCCATCGATCGCGCGCTGCTGGCTGAACTGGACGACGCCTGCGCGTCGATCAACGACGCCGCGGACGTGCGCGTCGTGCTGCTTACGGCGGAGGGCGAGACGTTCTCGTCCGGCTGGGACGCTGCCGAGCTCGCGCCGGAGGGCTTCGACGCGAACGAATGGCGTCGTCGCCGGGAGCAATCGCCGCCGTTCGCTTGCCTGGAATCGCTGGGCCAGCCGGCCATCTGCGCGCTCAACGGCGACGCGGCGAGCGCCGGCCTGGAGCTCGCTCTCGCCTGCGACGTCCGCGTTGCTTCCGCGGGAGCACGCTTCTCGCTGCCGGAGACGGGGCTGGGTCTCCTGCCGATGGCCGGCGGTACGCAGCGCCTGCCGCGTCTCGTCGGACCGGGCGAGGCGCTCCGCCTCCTGCTCCTCGGAGAAGTCATCGATGCCCAGGAGGCGCTACGCGTCGGGCTCGTGAGCGCCGTGCATCCGCGCGACAAGCTCCTCGCGGAGGCCGAGACGCTTGCTCAGCGCATGGCGTCGCGCGGGCCGATCGCGCTGCGCTACGCGAAGGAAGCCGTGCGCCGCGGCCTGGAACAACCGCTCGATCAGGCGCTACGATTCGAGACGGACCTGACGGTTATTCTGCAAACGACGGAGGACCGGGCCGAGGGCGTGCGCGCCTTCCTCGAGAAGCGCGGTCCGGAGTTCAAAGGACGGTAGCATGCGGGTCATTCTGGAAACCGACGAGTCGTGGTCGATCATGACGATCGTTGTCTCGCAGGTGCTCGACGGCGTCGAGCTATCGGAAGAAGCGCGGACGGCGATCCGCACGTGGCGCAGCGACCACGCTGACGGCACGGAGCCCATGTACGCCCTTGCCGAGGAGGCGAACGCCGCGCTCGGCAACTTGCTCGATGAGCAGACGAAACGGCTGATCCGTCGCAAGGGCCGCTTCGTGTCGAGTTCGGATAAGCGATGAAGGTCGAGCTGGACGAAGACGAGACCTGGGAGCTGATGTCGCTCATCGTCGGGCGCATGCTCGACGGGACGAAGCTGCCCGCGGCCGACCGCGCAAAGGTCCGTCGCTGGCGCAGCGAATCGATGGGACCCGGCGACGAACCGATGCGCCTGCTCACGCGCAAGATTAACGAGGACCTGGCGCAGACGATCGCGCGCAAGAAGCGCAGCCAGGTCCGCAAGCCGGACTGGAAATGAACGCCTGGAGGGATGCATCTGGCGAGACGTCGTAGGGACAGGCCTTAAGGCCTGTCCGGCCCCGACCGACACGCTTTCGAATGGGCCGGACAGACCCTTCGCTTCGCTCGAGGGCAAGCCTAAAGCTCTGTCCCTACACGGCTGCCTCCATCGCACATCGCATGTACCGCTTCTCCGTCACCATTGACATCGATGCGCCGCCGGCGCGCGTCTGGCGTGCGCTCTGCGACCCGGCTCAGGTCGTGCAGTGGGACACGGGCGTTGTCGAAGCGCTCGACGCGCCGCCGGACTATCCGCAGCCGGGGCAGCACGTGCGCTGGCGTTACGCGAACGGGCCGTTCAAGACGTTGCACGACCGTCCGCAGGAGGTCGAGCCGGAGCGCACGCTGCGCTCGCTCATCTCGCTCGGCCCGGTATCGTTCGATGAGACGTACACACTCGGGCCGTCGAGCGCCGGCTGCCGCCTGACGGCGTCGATGGACGTCAGCGCGCCGTGGTGGCTGTTGGGCCCGCTCGCGGCTCGGCTGTACGTCGGGCCGGAGAGCAAGCGCACGGTCGAGAAGTCGCTCCACGCGATCAAGTCGCACTGCGAGGCGAAGCCATGACCTCCATCGATCCTAAAACCGCCGCGCAGGAGCGCTTCGCCCAGGGCAACTGGAATAGCACGGGCATGGACCTCGTCGAACGCTGCGCGACAGACCCGCCGTTCGTTGTCCGCGGGCTCATCGATGCGATCCGAGAACGCGCATCGACAGGCAGTCGCGTGTGCGAACTGGGATTCGGTCCCGGCTGGCTGCTCGAAGCGCTCCTGGAGGAGCCATTCGACTCGGCGCTCTACGGCCTCGATCTCTCGCCGGGCATGGCGCAACATGCCCACGAACAGTACGGCGACCGTGTGCGCGTGCTGCTTGGCGACATGGAGCAGCTCCCGTTTCCGGACGCGACGTTCGATGTCATCGTCACCTGCTGGACGCTGTACTTCATGAACGATATCGACCGCGCGCTCGCGGAGATGAAACGCTGCCTGACGCCGCGCGGCCGGCTCATCGCCGCGGCGAGCGCGCCCGACCACGAAGCGGAGTGCGGCGAGCTCGTCTCGGAGGCGGGGGGGGAGCGCCCCCGTCCACAGGCGACGCTCCCTGCCGGCGGGGTGG
>JBBDXS010000014.1:10725-24303 GCA_040902195.1 Dehalococcoidia bacterium | reverse complement strand
CTCGCGCTCGGACGCGACGAGCCGGACCACGATATCTCCTGGCGCTTCGATCTCGAGAGCGGCGACGCGCAACTGCGCCGGCACTTCCCGAACGTCGAGCTGCGCACGTGGCACGGCGAGATGGTGCTCGAGGACCCGGCCGATGTCGCCGAGCTCTGGCCGAAGTGGGAGCCGGCGCTGCTGCCGAAGGAAGAACAGCAGGCCATACGCGTCGAGTTCCTGCGCCTCGCGTACGAGCGGCTGGAACGAGAGGGCGCGCTCCGCATCCGGCGTCGCAACGGCGCGTTCGTGTGCGATCTGTCATGAGCGCGTTCGAGACTATCATCTACGAGAAGGAAGGCGACGGCATCGTCCGCATCACGCTCAACCGCCCCGGTGTGCTGAACGCCGTCGACCTCCCCATGCGCGACGCGCTCTGGTCCGCCTTCCAGGCCTTCCGCGACGACCCCGGCGCGCGCGTCCTCGTGCTGCGCGGCGCGGGGCGCGCGTTCTCGTCCGGCGCCGACATCTCCGACTTCGGTAGCGCGCCGTCGTACGTGGAGGCGCGCCGCGCCCGACGCGAGCGCGACCTCTGGGACCTGCTCTTGCACCTCCCGAAGCCCACGATCGCAGCCCTGCACGGCCATGCGTTAGGCGCGGGGCTGGAGATGGCGCTGCTCTGCGACCTGCGCGTCGCATCCGACGATGCGCGCCTCGGCCTGCCCGAGGTCTCGTTGGGCTACATCCCGTCCGCCGGCGGCACGCAGACGCTGCCGCGCGCGATTGCGCCCGGCGTCGCGCTGCACATGATCCTCGCAGGCGACCCGATCGATGCCGCAGAGGCCTATCGACTGCGTCTCGTCCAGCGCGTCGTGCCGCGTGATGCGCTCGATGCCGCCGCGGACGAGTGGGCGCGCGCGCTGGCGTCGCGGCCGCCGCTGGCGCTCGCGTACGCGAAGGAGGCCGTCGTACGCGGGCTGGACCTCCCGTTGCGCGACGGCCTCTCGTTGGAGGCGCGCCTGGCGGGGCTACTTATGAGTGCCGGCGAGCGTATCCGCTGATCCGTTCCTCATCCGTTGCCAGCCTGCCCTGGATTCGCTACATTCCCGATCGTTCCCTAAGACAACGTGTTCCCCTCTCCCTTCGTGAGAGGGGTTAGGGGTGAGGGAGCCCAAGAAGCATGAATACAGCCGAGTTCCTCACGATTAGCTCCGCCGTTGTGCCCGAGCGCGAGGCGCTCGTTTCCGGCGCGACGCGGTTCACCTACGAGCAGATGGCCCAGCGCGTCAACCGCCTCGCCAACGCCCTGCAATCGATGGGCGTCGGCCAGAGCTCCGCTGTCGCCGTCATGTCCGTGAACTCGCCGCAGTACGTCGAGACGTATTACGCCTGCGCGAAGCTCGGCGCGACGTTCGTGCCGCTCAACTACCGCGCCAAGCGCGAGGAGCTCGACTACATGGTGAACGCCTCCGAGGCGTCGGTGCTCTTCGCCGGCGAGCGCTACCTCGACCTTGTGAACGAGCTGCGCCCAAAGTTCACGGGCGTGGCGAACTACGTCTGCTTCGATTCGGAGCAGGACGGGCTGAAGAGCTATGAGGGTTTGCTCAAGTCAGGATCGCCCGATGATGTCTTTGTAGAGGTCGACGAGAGCGATACGGCGATCCTGATGTACACCAGCGGCACGACCGCCCAGCCGAAGGGCGTCGTGCTAACGCACCTGACGCTCTCCGTCTACGTCACGAACACGATGAACCCCGCCGACCCGTCCTTGGAGCCGGACGTGACGCTCGTGTCGGTGCCGTTCTATCACGTCGCCGGCGCGACCGCGATGATGTCGAGCATCTGGGGCGGCCGCACGCTCGCGATCCTGCCGCAGTTCGAGCCGGAGTCGTGGCTCGAGACCGTCCAGCGCGAGCGCGTGACGCACGCCTTCGTCGTCCCGACGATGCTCAAGCGCCTCATGGACCACCCCCGCTTTCACGAGTACGACATTAGCTCGCTCAAGCTCATCACCTACGGCGCGGCGCCGATGCCCTACGAGGTCGTGCGCAAGGCCGTCGATGTCTTCTCGTGCGGGTTGATGAACGCCTACGGCCAGACCGAGAGTACGTCGACGCTGACGTACCTCGGGCCGGAGGATCACGACATCCCGAAGGAAGAAGGGCCGGAGCGCGAGAAGAAGCTGCGCCGCCTGCATTCCGTCGGCCGCGCGATGGACGACATCGCCGTCAGCATCATGGACGAGAAAAACGAGATGGTCGCTTCCGGCGAGGAGGGTGAGATCTGCGTCGCGGGCGCCCGCATCATGCGCGAGTACTACAAGCAAGCCGACGAGACCGCCAGCGCCATTGTCGACGGCTGGCTGCACACTGGCGACGTTGGCTACCTGGACGAGGACGGCTATCTCTTCATCACGGGCCGAAAGAAGGACCTGATCATCCGTGGCGGCGAGAACATCTCGACCGGCGAGATCGAGGACGTGCTGCAGAGCCACCCCAAGATCGAGGAGGCGGCTGTCATTGGCGTCCCCGACAACGACTGGGGCGAGGTGGTGAAGGCCGTCGTCGTGCTCAAGAAGGGCGAGACGCTTGCGGCGGACGAGGTGATTGCCTACTGCAAGGAGCGACTCGCCAGCTACAAGGCTCCGGCCTACGTCGACTTCGCTGGTGAGCTGCCGCGCAATCCTCTCGGCAAGGTGCTCAAGACGGAGCTACGCAAGCTCCACAGCGCCGCGAAAAGCGAGTAAGGGCTAGAGCGCGAAGTCGATCAGCGTGCCGAAGACGTGCGTTAGCGCGGGGGGCGGCGTCGCTGGTGCGGGCGTTGGCGCCTCGTCGATAGGCGCGGCGGCGCTCGGCGGTGGGCCTCCGCCCGGCAGCGGCGCGACGATGCCGTCGTCTGGCAAGTCCTCGTCATCGAACGTCGAGAGCGCGCCGCCGACCTCGGCCAGCAGCTCGCGATCGATGCGGCCTCCGTTCACGAGCAACAAGTAAGCGCAGAGCCCGAAGACGTCGGCGGGGGTGGGAGTGATCTTCATGGCGGGGGGGAAGACCTCTCGTCGAACTTGGGACGTATGGATGTCTACGCGATTAGGTTACGACTGTCCAGCGCAACTTGCAATATCGTTATGGTACGTCCTGAAAGATTTCACGGACGCGTAACAAGTCCGCAATCTTCGGGTAGGGCCCCTAGCGAACCCGCCGCCGGCCAAGCCACGCTGTTCCAGCCAGCGCAACGGCGGCGGCCGCCACCAGGGCGGCGAGTCGATCACGGTCTCCGTCCGTCGCTTGGGCACCGGCCCGGTCGACTGCGTCTGTATCAGACAGCTCCGTCAGACCGCCCACCGCACCCGCGATGCACTCTCCCGACACGCAGAACCAGGGCGTCGCGTAGGGCGACGTGGTGAAGAAGTCGAGCAGCATGTCGCCGGCTTTTCCCTGGCCGCTGGCGCTCGGGTGCGTTCCGTCTGCCGCGAGATCGCCCGGCTCCCACACGAGCCCGTCGGCGCGGGGCGTCGTGCCGTCCGCCCAGAGGTAGGCGCCCCAGGCGATCCAGGGCGCCCCGGCGTTCAGGTTCAGGTCGCCTGCGCGCGCGTCGACGACGTTCCCACTATTGCGCATCTGGTCGATCTGCGCCTGGATGAGCCACTTCACGGCGAAGCCTGACTCGTATGCGTACGGTTCAGGGTTGAGCGTCGTCGTGGCGTAGCCTGCATAGATGCGGCTGCTGAGGAAGACGAGCTTCACGTTTGGGTAGCGGACCCTGAGGGCGCGCACGATGTTGCCCATCTGCGTTTCGAGTGTGTAAGCATCCGCCGACGGCGACGGTAGCGATGCAGTTGGGACGGGGTTGGCGACCTTCAGCCAGACGGCCTGCACCTGTGCCTCGCTGAGTCCCTGTGGCGTAAGGCGTGTGTCGCGGACGCGATCGTAGTTGGCATCGGTCGGGGCATCCCACGTCGCCGCCGTCTGGCCGCCCGCGGCGCCGTTCACGATGGCGAGGGTTGTGTGGTTCACACGCGCGTCGAGGGCGGCCTTGCCCATCAACGTCCATGCGTTGCAGGGCAGCGCGGAGTTCGCGGAACAGAACTCCTGTGTTGTGTTCGACATGCCGGCGGAGAGGAGCACGATCTTGCCGCCGGGGCTCGGGTTGCCGCTGCCATCCAGCGGCTGGACGGCAGCCGTCCTTGCGGCGCCGGCTGCGTTGTGGTCAGACGGGATGGCGTTGCTCCCGTTCTCGTACAGGCCCCCGCCGAAACCGAGGTAGGTCTGCTCATCCATATCCATAACGGGCGTGAAGCCAGTCGTCGCCGCGGCGGGGGCGGGCAGGCCGGCCGCCACGAGGACGGCTACGGCGACCAGGAGGATGGTTCCCGGCCGGAGGATCGCACGAGGAGCCATTGAGGTTGTCATTCGGTAGCGTGCTTTTCTAGTGTATATCCGCCTGTCAAGCAGAGTGGCGGGGACAAGACCAAGAGGCCTCCCTCACGAAAGGCCCCTTGGTCCTCGGTTCTCAGTTCTCGGTTCTCGTCAGCTCAGCTTGATCTGGATCGACTTCGTCTCCATGTATTCCAGCAGCCCTTCGCGGCCCAGCTCGCGGCCGTTGCCGCTCTGCTTGTAGCCGCCGTACGGCATGAACGGCAGCCCCGCGCTGTGATACGAGTTCACCCACACCGTTCCGGCGCGGATCCCCTTCGCGACCTTAAAGGCCGTGTTCAGGTCGCGCGTCCAGACCGCGGCCGCGAGCCCATACATGCTGTCGTTCGCGATCTTGATCGCCTCATCGACTTCCGTGAACGTCAGCACGCTGAGCACCGGGCCGAAGATCTCCTCCTGCGCGATCGTCATCTTGTTGTCGACGTTGTCGAAGATCGTCGGGCTGTAGAACAACCCCTTCTCGAGGCCGCCCTCCATCGGGCGCGTGCCGCCGGCGAGGACCTTCGCGCCCTCCTTCTTGCCCGCCTCGACGTAGTGCTCCACGGTGTCGAGCTGGTTCTGGTCGACGACGGGGCCCATCGTCGTCGTCGGGTCGAGCGGGTCGCCCATCTTCACGGTCTTCGTGAAGTTGATCAGCTTCTCCATGAACTCGTCCTTGATCGATTCGTGGATCGGCAGCCGCGAGCCTGCCTGGCAGACCTGGCCGCTGTTCAGGTAGATGCCGAAGAACGCGCCCGCAACGGCCTGGTCGATGTTCGCGTCTTTGAAGACGATGTTGGGCGACTTGCCACCCAGCTCCAGCGAGACCTTCTTGATCGTGCCCGCGGCCGCGCGCATGACCGACTTGCCGACCTCGGTCGAGCCGGTGAAGGCGATCTTGTCGACCTGCGGGTGCTCCGCCATGTGGTTGCCGATCCGGGAGCCGGGGCCCGTGATCACGTTCATCACGCCGTTCGGCGCGCCCGCCTCCATTACGATCCGGCCCAGCTCGATCGTCGTGCCCGGCGTAAGCTGCGCCGGCTTCGCGACGATCGTGCAGCCGGCCGCGAGCGCCGGTGCGACCTTCCAGGTGAGCAGCAGGAACGGGAAGTTCCACGGTGTGATCACGCCGACGACGCCGATCGGCTCGTGTACGGTCAGTCCGACAGCGTCCGGTGCGTACTGCGTGATCGATTCGCCGTGCAGGTCGAGCGTCAGGCCGGCGTAGTACTCGTAGACGTCGGCCGCCATCGCGACCTCGCCGATCGCCATGCCGAGCGGCTTGCCGACCTCCTGCGCGAGCAGCGTGCCGAGCGGCACCATCTGCGCGCGAATGCTGTCGGCGACTTTGCGCAGCACGTCGTGGCGCTGCTTGGCCGGCGCGTTGCTCCATGCGCCGCTATCGAACGCGCGCCGCGCGGCATCGACGGCGACATCGACGTCTGCGATGTCGGCGAGCTGGTACGTGCCGACGAGGTCGCCGTTCGCGGGGCTGAGGCGCTGGAACGTCTCGCCGCTCTTCGAGTTGACCCACTGGCCATCGATGAGCATCTGAAACGTACGCGCTTCGGTCTTTGGCCTGGCTGGTGTTTCGGTGGTCATGTCTCTCCTCCTTGAGCTGCGTGGGGCGCAGCAGAGCTACAGTTTCGAGGGGCAACGGACAGGGTAGGGCCGCCGGGCGCCCCAGGTCAAACGTTATGCCGAGTCTAGCATAGCGCCACCAGGGCGGCTACCTGTGGCCGGCCGTAGGGTGTCTGTTAGACTGAACCTGCTTCGGACCATGAGATGACGGACGAACTCACAGAAACGCTGCTTCGCTCCCGCAACGGCGCGGTCGACCTCGGCCGCATCGAGGCCGCTGTGCGCGAAATCCTCACGTCGATCGGCGATGACCCGTCGCGCGAGGCCATCGCGGAAACCCCGCAGCGGGTCGCGCGCATGTACGCCGAGCTGTTCGCAGGCCTTGCGATCGACCCGGCGGAGTACCTGCGCGTCGGCTTCGAGGAGGGGCATCAGGAGATGGTAATCCTCCGCGATGTCCCGTTCTACTCCATGTGCGAGCACCATCTGCTGCCGTTCCACGGCCAGGTGCACCTCGGCTACATCCCGGCTGGTCGTGTTGTCGGGCTGAGCAAGCTCGCGCGCGTCGTCGATGGCTACGCGAAGCGCCCACAGCTCCAGGAGCGGCTGACGAGCCAGATCGCTGACTGCGTGATGGAGAACCTGCGACCGGACGGCGTTGCGGTCGTTGTGCGCGCGGAACACCTCTGCATGACGATGCGCGGCGTGAAGAAACCGGGCAGCTTCGTGATCACGTCGGCGTCGCGCGGGTCGTTCCGCTCCAAGGTCGCGACGCGCTCTGAATTCCTCTCTCTCGTGCAAGGACCGTAGCCCGTGGCGCTAACTGTCCGGCAGGAAGACCTCGCCTCGCTTCACAACGACTGGGCAGCCCTCCTGGAGCGCACGCCAGATCCGGCGCCGTTCTTCCACCCGACGTGGGCGCGCGTCTGGCTCGACGAGTTCGCGAACGGCCGCGAGCCGCTCCTTCTCGCGGCGCGCGACGGCGAAGCTCTCGTCGGAGTAGCGCCGCTCCTACGCGAAGGCGACAAGCTGTCGTTTGTCGGCCACTACTCGATCTGCGACTACATGGACTTCGTGCTCGAACCCGCCCGCGCTCGGGAGGCGGTCACGGCGCTGTTCGCCGCGCTGCCGGACGGCTGGTCCGAGATGGAGCTACGCGGCCTGCGCGACAGCTCGGCCACGCTCGCTGAGTTGCCCTCGATTGCACAGGCGTCCGGCATCACGCTGGAGCGCCACGACGAGGCCATCGCGCCGTGTATCGATTTGCCCGCGACGTGGGACGAGTACGTCTCGTCGCTCGGGAAGAAGGACCGCCACGAGCTGCGCAGAAAGATGCGCCGCGTACAGGCGGCGGGCGAAGTCGAGTTGCACTGCTACACGTCGCCGGACGAGGTCGAGGAACACCTGCCCGTACTGCTGCGCCTGATGGTCGAGAGCCGCAGCGATAAGGCGCAGTTCATGTCGGAGCAGATGGGGCGCTTCTTCCATCGCATGGCGCAGGCGATGTCGCGGGAGGGCCTGGTCCGGCTATACGAGCTGGAGCTCGACACAAAGCCCGCCGCGGCGGTCCTCTGCTTCGACCAGGGTGGCCGCTACTACCTCTACAACAGCGGCTACGACCCCGACCTGAGCGGCCTGGCTGTTGGCATCGTGTCCAAGGCGCTCTGCCTCCAGGGCGCAATCGAGGCGAAGCGGACGCGGTTTGACTTCCTGCGCGGCCACGAGTCCTATAAGTACGATTTGGGCGGCCGCGACCAACAGATCTCCCGCGTGCTGCTACGATGCCCCTAGAGAGAGGTATCATAAGAAGGTAAGAGCGTCCGGCTCTCTCGCGGGGGAAGATGTATCGCATCGCACTGCTGAGTTACCACACGTCGCCGCTGGCGCCCCTGGGCGGGCGCGAAACGGGCGGTCTCAACGTGTACGTCCGCGAGCTGGCCCGCGAGCTGGCCGAGCGTGGCCACCACGTCGATGTCTTCACGCGCCGTATCGATGTCGCCGCGCCCGCTGTCGAACCGATAGCGCAGGGCGAGATCGGCTCGGCGCGCGTGGTGTACATCGATGCCGGTCCGGCGCAGTACCTCGACAAGGAAGCGCTCCAGCCCTACGTCGATGACTTCGCTGACGGCGTTGCCACCTTCGCGGTGAGCGAAGGCGTCCCGTACGACGTGCTGCACAGCCACTACTGGCTGTCGGGCGTGGCGGGCGCGGCGCTGCGCAGTCGCTGGGGCGTGCCGCACGTCTCGATGTTCCACACGCTGGGCGAGGTGAAGAACCGCTCGCGCATGACGGAGCTGGAGCCCGAGGCGCGTATCGATGCCGAGCGCGCCATCGCCCGCGATGCCGACCGCATCGTCGTCGCCAGTCGCGATGAGCAGGAGCTGCTCGTGCGGCATTACGGCGCAAGCGCGGACCGCATCGCGGTCGTGCCGTGTGGCGTCAACCTCGATCTGTTTCAGCCCGTCGAGAAGGAAGACGCGCGTCGCGAGCTCGGCCTGCGCGACGACGACCGCATCCTGCTCTTCGTCGGCCGCATCGAGCCACTCAAAGGCGTCGATATCCTCCTCGGCGCTGCGGCGCAGGTCGCGGCCGAGCCGGACTGCTTTGTGCTCATCATCGGAGGCGACAGCGCCGCGCGGGACGGCGAGATGGCGCACCTGCGCCTGCTGGCGTCGGAGCTGGGCATCTCGGAGCGCGTGAACTTCCTCGGCGCCGTCGACCACGAGAAGCTGCCGCTCTTCTACAGCGCAGCCGATGTCTGCGTCATGCCGTCGTTTTACGAGAGCTTCGGTCTCGTTGCGCTCGAATCGATGGCCTGCGGGACGCCGGTCGTGGCGTCGCGCGTCGGTGGCCTAACGGCGACGGTACGCGATGGCGAGACCGGCTACCTCATCCCATGGCGCTGCCCCGAGCCGTTCGCGGAGCGCATTGAGCTGCTGTTGGGCAACGAGCAGCTCCGGCGCGCCTTCGGCAGCGCCGCGCGCGAAGACGTCGAGCGCTTCCGCTGGGCCAACGTGGCCGACGCGGTGCTCGGTCTGTATGCGGAGCTCCTGGACGGCGTGCCGGCGCGCAGCACAATCGCATTTCGCAACTAACCATGCCGGGCTTCTCTCGCATCGCCGCAAAGCTGCCGTGGCGTCGTAACGGCACGCCCAGCGACGAGCTGGGCAAGGACGGCCCGCTCACTGCGATGGTGATCTTCGCGCACCCGGACGATGCGGAGTTCACGTGCGGCGGCACGGTCGCGAAGTGGTGCGCGGAAGGCTGGACCGTGTACTACGTCATGGCAACGAGCGGTGACAAGGGCACGCACGACCCGTCGCTCACGTCGCAGGAGCTGGCGGCGGTGCGCGAGCAGGAACAGCGTGACGCCTGCCGGACGCTGGGCGTAAAGGACGTGATCTTCCTCGGCTATCCCGACGGCTTCGTGCACGCGGACGATGACTTCCGCGGCGAGATCGTGCGCCTGCTCCGCCAGTACCGGCCCGACGTGGTGCTAACGTGGGACGGCTTTCGCGCGGGGTTCAACCATTCTGATCACCGCGCCGTCGGCATCGCCGTGCGCGACGCGGTCTACCCGGCCGTGCGCGACCACCTCTACTACGCGCAGGACGCGGCCGACGGCCTGGAGGCGCACCAGGTGAACGAGATGCTGCTCACCGGCACCGACGAAGCGGACTACCACGTCGACATCAGCGCGCATCGCGAGACGAAGCTGGAGGCGATCCTCTGCCATGCCAGCCAGCTCGGCGAGCGCAGCCGCGACGAGATCCGCAAGATTTGGGAGGAGCGCATGCGCAAGGCAGGGCGTCAGCAGCTCACCGAGTCGTTCAAGCGCGTGACGATTCGCCGCTCGCCGCGCCGCGTCCAGCCGCCGAGCGTCGCTGAGCAGGAGCAGCAGCCCGCAACGGCAGCGCAGACGAGCGATCGATGAGCGCCGAGCAGTTCGCTTACGGCGCCTTCCTCACCGGCTTTGGTCTCACGGCTGTCGCGTCGGTCGCCTACGTTGCGCTCGCTGTCTGGCCACGACTGGCGTATCGCAGCGCAGCGACCGACACCGGCGCGACGATGACGGTCTCCTCGGACGCAGGCGCGCCGGCGTGGTTGGGCCCGCTCGCCACGGCGATGACGTGGCTCGCAATAGCGGTGCTCACGACATCGCTGGCCGGGCGATGGGTAGCCGCGGGCAGGCCGCCCTACGCGAACATGTTCGAGTTCACGATCGGCTTCGGCTGGGCGATGCTGCTGTTCTATGCGCTGTTCGAGTGGCGCGCGTTGCATCGCGTTGCTGGCGATTTGATCGATGAGCCATCGAGCGGCAGCAGGCAGGTCGGGGCGTTTCTCGTGCCCGTTTCGCTCGCCCTGTTCGCCGTCGCGCTGGCGTTCTTCCCGCGCGAGCTGCGGCCGCTGATTCCCGCGCTCCAGGCGAACCGCATCCTCGGTGCGCACGTCGCGACGATCATGCTCTCGTACGCCGCGCTGTCCGTTTCGTTCGGAGCGGCGGTGGCGTACCTCCTGCAAGGCGAGCACCGGCGCCTCCCGGGCCTGCCGTCGAGCGAGACGCTGGAGGAGATCGCCAATCGATCGGTACTCATCGGCTTTCCGATGTTGACCTTGGGTATCACGCTTGGCGCGTTCTGGGGCTACTCGGCGTGGGGTCGCTACTGGGGCTGGGACCCTAAAGAGACGTCAGCGCTGATGACGTGGCTGGTCTACTCGGGCTACCTGCACGCGCGCAACTTGCGCGGCTGGAAGGGCAGGGGAGCGGCCTGGCTGCTGGTGGTCGGCTTCGCTGCCGTGCTCTTCACGTATTTCGCCGTCAACCTGTGGGTGAGCGGGTTGCACTCGTACGCGGGGGTCGACTAGCCCCCACGACGCCGGGCGAACAACGCAGCCGCGCTACCGGCCACCACGATCGCGGCTACGCCCGCTCCAATCGCCACGGACCACATCGTGTCGAGACCGCCGCTCTCGTCAGCGCCGCCGGTGTCTGGCAGTTGCGCCGCGGGCGCCGTCGCGTCCGCCTCGGCCGCTGCGACCAGTGGGTGCTGCTCGAAGAAGTCCCAGAGCAGATCGTTGGCGCTGATCTCATGCGTTGTGAAACCAAGGCCTTCCTCGTCGCTCGTGGCGTCGGGCCAAGTGTGGCCGCCGCCGTCGATGACGTACAACTCGATGTCAGCGCCGTCGTTGCAGCCGGTATAGCGGAGGCGGTAGACGCCGGCCGTAACCGGCTCCCGCGACGGTTCGGCATTGCATCCGTTGTGAGCGGCCCACGTTTCGATGACCACGCCATCGATGTCGTGGAAGTGGAGCCGGAAGTCGAAGTCTTCGTCGGACGGCAGGCCGCCGTTGAACGGAACGATCGGGTCGTCTGTGCCGTGAAAGGCGATAATCGGAACGGGCCGCGAGGAGTTGCACTCGGCCACCTCAGGCAGCTCGTCAGCGAGCGGAGGGAAGTAGAGCCCCGCGACCGGCGCGATGGCGGCGATGCGGTCCGAGAGGTCGCAGGCGAGGCGCGTCGAGATCATCGCACCCATCGACATGCCGGTCGAGAAGACGCGCGCCGGATCGATGCAGAGCTCCGCCTCGAGCTGGTCGATAAGGTCGCGAACGAAGGCGACATCGTTAGGGCTTGGCTCAAGGAGTGTGTTGTTCCAATGCGGTATCGGGATGAGGTCAGTGACGAGCCCCTGCGGCATGACGACGATAAACCCTTCTTCGTCAGCCTTGTCTGGAAGGCCCGTGTAGTCGGCCTGGTCCTGGGAATTGCTGCCGAGGCCGTGGAAGTTCAGCACCAGCGGCGTAGCGTCGCCGCCCGAATAGGACGGTGGGATGTGGAGGATGTAGTCGCGGGTTTCGCCACCCGACTCGATCGTCTCGTCGAAGCTTCCGGCCTGGTGCGCGCGCGCCGGGCTGCAGCCGTCCTGCGCGATGACGGCGTGACGCGCCGGAAGCAGCGACCACGCGAGCGCGAGCGCGACGCCAAGACCGAGAAGAAGCAGGAAGCGAGGCCGCATATGGCACCCAGTATAGCGGACTCGACCGCGTCCGCTACCATGCCGCCATGACAGAGAAGCGCGAGCACCTGCGCCTCTTCGTCGCCTGCGAGCTGCCCGACGACACGAGGCGGGACCTCGGGGAGATCCAGCAGACGCTCCGTCGGGAACCTATCGAGCGCGTGTTGCGCTGGGTGGGGCCGGCGAGCATCCACCTCACGCTCAAGTTCCTGGGTTCCGTGCCCGCCGAGAACGTTCGCAGTATCACAGACGCCCTCGCGGCCGCGATAGAGCCGTTCGAGTTGCACGTGCGCCCGGCCCGTCTTGGCGCCTTTGGAGGCTCCCGCGTACGCGTCGTGTGGGTGGGGCTGGACGGCGACGTCGACGGCCTCGCGGCGCTGGCGGAACGTGTCGAGGGTGCCGTAGAGCCGCTCGGCTTCGCGCGAGAGCGACGGCCCTTCACAGGCCACGTGACGCTCGCCCGCGTCCGCGAGCAGGCCTCCGTCGCGGAGCGACGCGAGGTGGCGGCGCTCATCAGGCGCACCAGAATGCCGGAACTCCAGTCGATGGCCCTTCGGGAGGTCAGCTTGATAGAGAGCGTTTTGGGGGGCGGCGGCAACGAATACCGGCGCCTGGCGGCCTTTCCGTAGCGGCCATCTTGACGCGCTCGGGAGCCCGGTGTACTATAGCTATTGAAGCTTATGGCATTAGTCTTGCTTCATCTCACTGAGCACCAGATACCGCTTCGGCGCCGGCATGTGATCGGTGCCGATTTCTTTTTGCCGGCTTGCGAAAGGGGTGTCGAATGAACTCAGGCCTCATCGGCAAGATCGCGAAGGCGAGACTCTACGCGCAGGAGCGCAACCGTATCCATGTGAGCGGCATCCGGGCGGAGTTCGAAGGCGAAAACGCCCGCCACGAAGTCTCGCTCGATGGAGACTCCTGGCGCTGTAACTGCGATTTCTTTGCCGGGTTCGGGGCCTGCGCCCATACGATGGCCCTCGAGCGCATCCTCGATGGGATGCTGCCCAAGAGCGCACTCATCCCGCAGACCGCGTAGCGAGAACAACACGCCATAACGAAGAACGCCCCGACATCGTCGGGGCGTTCTTCGTGTGTACAGCGTATCGATCTACTACTCGAGAGTGACGACGTGCCAGACGCCGCCGACGCCGTCGCCGTTTGTGTCACCGGGCGATGGGTCGCTCGAGTACATGTAGAGCGGCGTGCCATCGTACGTGACTTGCATGACGCCGTCGGGGCGCTCAACGAGGTCCAGCGAGCCGCTGACGCCTTGGCCACCTGTCGGGTCTCCCTGGCTCACCATGGGCGGCCAGGTGTTCGCGCAGGCGTCGAGGCACGTGGGCGTGCCCGCCGTGTCGCTATCGAACGTGTAGAGCGTGTAGCCGTCGAAGGTCGTCAGGATCGTGCCGAGCGGGTTCTCGGAAGCGACCACCGTCGTGAAAGCGCCGGGCGCCGAAGTCGGCGCGCCCTCCGACGTGGTGGGCTCGCCCGAGGGCGAAGTGGGCTCGGCAGCGGCGGCGGTGGCCGTCGGGCTAGTACCCCCATCATCGTCCTTGTCGTCCTCCCCACACGCGCCGGCGCCCCCA
>JBBDXS010000014.1:9616-10715 GCA_040902195.1 Dehalococcoidia bacterium | reverse complement strand
GGTGGGCTATGCGACGCCGGGCGCCGCGCGCGGGGCTTCGATCGCTGTGGTTACTACTCGACCGTAAATGTCACTACGGCTGGCTCTGCGTCGAGCCGCTCGTGGACGTTATTCCCCAGCACAACCGTCACGGTGTGCTCGCCCGGCTCCAGCTCGAGGTCGACGCTCGCCGTAGCGAAATGGAAGATCCCTTCTGTGTCCTGAGGTATGGTCTCCCCAACTGCCACCGGCTCCTGATCGACGAAGGCGTGGTAGTGGCCGGCGCCCTCCGCAGCGTCAGCGGCGGGAGCGATTTCTACGCCGGAAGCGCTCACCTCCACCGTCACAGGGCTGCTCACGGTGTCTCCCGCCAGGGGGGACGTGATCTCCACGGAGGCCGCAACCGCTGGAGTCCCGTCCGGAGCCTCGGTCGCGTCGGCCGCTTCTGTCGCCGTCGGTGTATCGGACGTACCGTTGTCGTCGTCATCGTCGTCGCCACAGGCGACGGCACCCAGAGCTAGCATTGCTCCGAGCAGGGTTACTCCCAAGAATAACCAGATCTTTCGCATGGATTCCCTCCCTTTCTGTGGCCCGTCCTGGGCCCGAGCTTCATGCCGTAGCGTCGCTTGCACTGTAGTCGCCTCGCCGCCTACGCGCCAGCGATCCTACGCTACGCTACTCCGTGACGGTGAACGGCGTGTGCATGCCTTCGGCAAAATGGCTGATGGCCGTCGTTTCCTCGACGATATTGCAGAGGAGCAGGTAGTTCCCGGCGTCCAGGCTGACAGTGAGCGTGGGCTCGTCGCCTACGGCGATGTCCTCAATCTCGTCTACAACTTCCACGCCCGCGCCCGCCTCGTCGAAGCTGCCGTCAGCGGCCGTCGGCAGGTCCTCTGCGGCGAGGTCGGTCTGGACGACCACGAACTCGTGCACGACCCCGCCGAGGTTCGACACGTTGAACGTGATGTCGCCGACGGTAGCTGAGTCGGCATCCGGTGTGACCGTGTACTCGAGCAAGCTTACCTCGACCGTGCCTGCTCCGCCCGGCGGCGTCCCCGCTGCCGGTTCTGTGGCCGTCGCGACGACGGGGGTGCCGCCGCCGTTATCGTCATCGTCGTGG
>JBBDXS010000014.1:0-9606 GCA_040902195.1 Dehalococcoidia bacterium | reverse complement strand
GCCCCCACGGCTCCAAAGGCTATGGCGAGCGCCAGGCCGCTCGCAGCAACGAGCAACACGAGTCTCCTCATGAGTCCCTCCCTTTCTCTTGGCGAATCCCCGCCAGTCGGGCGGCGCCGCAAAGCTGCGACGCTAACAGTTCATTGTTACGAGGCCTGAGGGCTAGATCAAGAGTCGTAGGTCAGGAGAGATACGACGGGATAGCCTTCCAGCCGCTTCCTGCCCCCTAGAATGGCCAGCTCGACCACGAACGCGAGTCCGGCGACCTGCGCGCCGAGCAACTCGACCAGCTTCGCAGCGGCAGCCGCCGTGCCGCCCGTGGCGAGGAGGTCGTCTACGATGACTGCCGTCTGTCCTCGTTCGAGGGCGTCAGCGTGGATATCGAGCTGGCTCTCTCCGTACTCGAGCGCGTACTCGACGCTCATCCGGGCGGCCGGCAGCTTGCCGGCCTTCCGCACGGGCACGAATGGGAGGCCGAGCTTGTACGCCACCGGCGCGCCGAAGACGAACCCGCGCGACTCGATGCCGACGATAGCGTCCGGACGGCGCGAGGCGGCCTCGCGGCACAGCTCATCGATGGCGTAGCGATGCGCCTCGGCGTCCTGGAGGAGTGGTGTGATATCGCGGAAGAGGACGCCGGGCTGCGGGAAGTCCGGCACGTCGCGGATGTAGGGCCTGAGGTCGAATGGCACGCTCATTCCGCGAGCGCTATTCGCGGCGACGCCAGGTCGTGCCCTGCGCCGAGTCCTCGAGCGCGATACCCAGGTCGGCGAGCCGGTCGCGCAGCTTGTCGGCGAGCTCGAACTGCTTCGCGTCGCGCAGCTCCTTGCGCATCTCGATCAGCAGCTCGATGAACGGCGCGGCGCCAATGGCGGCTTCCGGCTCTGTGAGCGTGAGGCCGAGGACGTCACCTAGCTCTTGCAGCGTCGCTTGCGCCTCTGCGATGGGGCGGCCTTCGTCGCGGGCGCGGTTGATCTCGCGCGCCAGCTCGTGCAGCGCGGCGATCGCCTTCGCGGTGTTGAGGTCATCATCCATCGATTCGATGAATTGCGCGCGGTGAGGCGCCGGGTCGACACCGTCACCTTGCCCCGAGCCGTCTGTCGCTTGTGCTGCGAGACGCAGTCGCTCCGCCGAGCGCTTAGCCGCGCCGAGCGCTTCGTCTGTGTACGTGTTAGGCGTGCGGTAATGCGACGTGAGCACCCACAGGCGGATCGCGTCCGAAGGCCAGCGATCGAGCGCCTCGCTGATGCTGATGAAGTTCCCGAGCGACTTGCTCATCTTCTCTTCGCCCGCCTTCACCCACGCGTTGTGCACCCAGTAGCGCACGAATGGCGACTTGCCGGTGTACGCCTCCGTCTGGGCGATCTCGTTCTCGTGGTGAGGGAAGATCAGGTCCTCGCCGCCGCCGTGGATGTCGATCTGCTCGCCCAGGTAGCGGAGCGACATCGCTGAGCACTCAATGTGCCATCCGGGCCGGCCCGGCCCCCAGGGGCTCTCCCAGGACGGCTCGCCGGGCTTCGCAGTCTTCCAGAGAGCGAAGTCCATCGGGTTCTCCTTCAGCTCGTCTATCTCGACGCGCGCGCCCGCCATCATCGAATCGAGCGCGCGACGTGAGAGCTTGCCGTAGCCCTCCTTCTTCTCGACGCGGTAGTAGACGTCTCCTCCGGACTCGTAGGCGTAGCCCTTCTCGACGAGCGCCTGGATCATCTCGATCATCTGCGGGATCTCTTCCGTCGCCTTCGGATAGACGTGGGCAGGCAAGATGTTGAGGCTGCGCATGTCCTGGAGGTAGCGCTCGATCATCTCCTCAGTGAGCTGATGGATGGTCACGCCCAGGCGTTCGGCCCGCGCGATGATGCGGTCGTCGATGTCGGTGAAGTTCTGGACGTGGCGCATCTGATAGCCGCTGTGTTCCAGATGGCGGCGCAGCGTATCGAAGATGATGTAGCTCATCGCATGGCCGACGTGACTCACGTCGTAGGGAGTGACGCCGCAGACGTACATCGTGACGACGTCGCCGGCGGGCGTAAACTCCTCGACCTGGCCGCTCAGCGTATTGCGCAGCCGCAGCGTCATCGGTCGCTTTCCGTTCGGCCGGCCGGCGACTGCAGCCGCGCCTCGAGGTCGTTCAGACGCTGGAGCAAGGCGCCGACCTGGTTCTCCAGCTCTGTGATGCGGTCCCACTCCGGGTCGGGCAGGTGAAGCACCGTGTCCGAGCCGGGGTCGCGGAACGCCACGATGTGCCCCGGCACACCGACGACCGTCGCGTTGCTTGGGACGTTCGTCACGACGACGGAGCCGGCGCCGATCGCGGCGTTGTCGCCTATCGTCACCGCGCCGATGATCTTCGCCCCGGCGCCCACCGAGACGTTGCTGCCCAGAGTCGGATGTCGCTTCTCGCGACGAGTGCTCGTGCCGCCCAGCGTGACGCCCTGGAAGATGTGGCAGTTCTCGCCGATCTCCGTCGTCTCGCCGATGACGACGCCCATACCGTGGTCTATGAACAGCCCGGGCGCGATCTGTGCCCCGGGGTGGATCTCGATGCCCGTAATCATCCGGTTGAAATGCGAGATGACCCTGGGAATGAGGGGCACGCGACGCCGCTGCAGGCCGTGCGCCAGCCGATGCAGCTGCAACGCATGGAAGCCCGGATAGGCCAGGATGACTTCTAGCGTGCTGGTGGCCGCGGGATCGCGATCGCGGGCCGCCTGGATGTCTTTACGGATCGTCTGTAGGAGTGACACTCGAGACGCTCCTCCTTCGCAGAATTGGTTTCCGCCGCTCCGGGGCGCCCGCGAACGGGAGCGCCCCTAAAGACACGCGCAGCGGAACCTGCGCCGGAGGAGGCTCAGGCTTGTCGTTTGTGTGGCGGGTGATCTCTCTGCCATCTCAGCGTTATGGAGAGTCTATCAGGACGACCGCTAACGCTGCAATCCCTTCGCCGCGGCCTATCGCGCCGAGATGATCGGCAGACTTCGCCTTCACGCTCACGGAGGACAGATCGATGCCCAGGGCGCTGGCCAGCGACGCGCGGATCGCCTCGACGTGGGGCGCGAGCCGCGGCTCTTGCGCGACGACCGTCGAGTCGATGTTAGCGATTCGATAGCCGCCCGCCGCTACGAGCGCGCGGGTCTCGCGTAGCAGGTCGAGGCTGCTTGCTCCGGCGAACCGCTCGTCTCCGGGCGGGAAGTGCGTGCCGATGTCGCCCAGCGCCGCCGCGCCCAGCAGCGCGTCGATGACCGCATGCGTGAGCACGTCGGCGTCGCTGTAGCCCGAGAGCCCGGTCTCATGCTGGATGAGCACCCCGCCCAGAATGAGCGCACGGCCCTTCTCGAGCGGATGGATGTCGTAGCCGATGCCCGTCCTCATGCGTGCTCCAGCAGCGCCTGCACCAGCGCCAGGTCCTCTTGCGTCGTGACCTTCAGGTTGCGCGGCGAGCCTTCATAGAGGCGTACGCGGACGCCCAGCGCTTCGAGCATCGAGGCGTCGTCCGTCGCATCCGATTCGCAGCGCTGGTGCGCGTCGAGCAGAAGGTCGTAGCGAAAGACTTGCGGCGTCTGCGCCAGCCAGACGTGCCCTCGGTCGAGCGTCCGCGCCGCGTAGCCGCCAGCTTCTTCCTTCACCGTGTCCGCGACGCGCACGGCGCAGCACGAAGCGCCGGTCTCCCGCGCAGCGTCCAGCCCGTGCTCAATAAGGTCCGGCGTCACGAGCGGGCGCGCGCCGTCGTGTACTGCCACCCATGCGCACGCCTCCAGCGCCTCGAGCCCGGCGCGCACGGAGTCCTGCCGCCGCGCGCCGCCCGCGATGACGGCCTCGACCTTGGAGAACTCCTCTTCACGCACGAGGTCTTCTGCGCTCTCGATGACGTCCGGCGCGACGACGAGCACGATGCGATCGATCGCCGCGCACGCCTCGAACGCCGCGATGGACAGCGCGAGGAGCGGCCGCGTGTGGCCTGTCCCGTCGGTTAGGGGCGCCCAGAGCTTGTCCGCGCCTCCCATCCGCTCGCTACGGCCGGCGGCGACGATGACTGCGCCGGCGTCCTCCCGCGCGTCGTTCGTCACGCCGCTAACCGAGGAGCCGCTGGACCAGCTCGCCAACGGCGAGCCCGCCCGCGGCGAGATAGAAGTTCTTGAGGAGCTTGCCAGGCAACACGCCGGCGTAGAATTGTGTCAATGGCATCTTGACCGCGCCCGCCGCTACGCCCGCGACATCGACGAGCGGGTTGGGAAACGCTGAGAGCACGAACATCGTCAAGATGCCTCGTCGCGCCATCCACCTCTTGACGCGCGGGTAGATCGGCCGCTCCTTGAAGAGCACGCTGCCGCCGTAGCCGGCGGCGTAGCCCGTCGCCTCGCCAATGGCTTCTGCCGGTCCGGCGACGAGCGCGACCATGACCGGCACCGGGAGGCCCAGCAGCGGGTCGAGTAGGGCGCCTGCGCTTGCGATGGCTGCGACGCCGGGCATCGGCAGCACAATCGAGGCGGCGCTAATCAAGCTGACTACGAACAGGCCGGTATAGCCGTACTTGTTGAGCCTGTCGGCGTCAATGTCGAAAACAAAGACCGCGACCACAAACATCGTCATCATCAACGTGACGACGGCCAGCAACACGTACTCGAGTGGGACGGACAAGAGAGTCGCGCGCCCAGCCGGGCTGTCGGGCTGACTTGCGGACGTTGCGTCCGCCGGCCGGCGCGTGTGGTCACGGTGCCGCCCACGAGGAAGCCGGTTGCGGTGTGAGACGCTCATCGCCGCCATCATAGCAACTCAGCATCCGGCGTTGTGTTCCGCCTCAAGCGCATCGGATGACAGAAAGGGACAGGCCTCCGCAACCGGAGGCCTGTTTTGGACTACTGGCGCGAGTCGTCGTTAGTCCGGTTCGGCGACGTAGCTCGTTGGGACGTCCGGCGGCTTTTCCGGCTCGGCGCCCATGAGCTCGCTCACGTCTTCTTCCGTCAGCTTCTCTTCCATGTGTTCGTCGCCGTCGCTCAGGATGAGCAGCTCCGGCCGCGCGATCTCCTGCACCGGTGGCGGGGGCAGGTCGACGTGCGCGCGCGCCGGAATCAGCTTGCCGATGATCACGTTCTCCTTCAGGCCGAGCAAGTGGTCGACCTGGCCGGAGATCGCGGCCTCGGTCAATACGCGCGTCGTCTCCTGGAAGGAGGCGGCCGCGAGGAAGCTCTTCGTGGAGAGCGACGCCTTCGTCACACCCAGGAGCACCGGCACCGCGGTCGCGGGCTCGCCGCCTTCGGCGAGCACACGAGAGTTCTCGTCTTCGTACTCGAAGCGGTCGACGAGTTCGCCCGGCAACATCTCGGTGTCGCCCGGCATGTCGACCTGCACCTTGCGCAGCATCTGCCGCACGATCGTTTCGATGTGCTTGTCGTTAATCGTTACGCCTTGGCTGTGGTAGACCTTCTGGACCTCCTCGACGAGGTAGATCTGGACGGCCTCCGGCCCCATGATGCGCAGGATGTCCTGCGGGTTGAGCTGACCTTCGGTGAGCTGCTGACCCGCGTGGACCTGGTCGCTGTTCTGCACGCGGATGCGCGCGTTACCCGGCACGCCATACTCGCGCTGCTCGGTTCCCTCATACACGATCGAGATGCGCGACGGCTTCTTCTTCCGTCCTTCGAACACGACGCGGCCGCCGATGCGCGCGGCGACCTCCGTCGCCTCCGCGAGCGCCTTCTCGGCCTTCTTAGTGCGCTTCTTCGGCTTTTCGTCTTCCTCCGGCGCCGTGGTTCGGGCGAGCGGATGGCCCGCCTCGACCATCTGGTCGTGCTTGACGAGCAGCTCCGCACCTTCCGGCAGGTCGTAGGCGTCGCTGTAAAACTCTGTGCTCGTAACTGTGATCCTGCGAGCATCGCCGTCGCGCGTAATTTCGACAGATCCGTCTATCTCCGACATGACGGCCTGGCTCTTCGGTACACGCGCCTCGAACAGCTCCTCGACGCGTGGGAGGCCGCTTGTGATGTCGATGCCCGCGACCCCTCCGGTGTGGAACGTCCGCATTGTGAGCTGTGTGCCAGGCTCACCGATGCTCTGTGCGGCGATAATGCCGACGGCCTCGCCGATTTCCGCGAGGTGGCCGGTCGCGAGGCTGCGGCCGTAACACGCCCGGCACGTCCCGCGCTTTACCGTGCAAGCGATCGGAGAACGAACGTGCACGCGGTCAATGCCCAGGGACTCGATGCGTTCCGCGATGCGCTCGTCGATTTCTTCGCCGCGGAGCACGACGACCTCGTTCGTCTTCGGATCGATGATGTCGGATGCCGCCCAGCGGCCTACGAGACGCGCGCGGAACGGCTGGAGGATCTCCTCCTCAAGACGCGTGATCCAGACGCCTCCTGTGGTGCCGCAGTCGTCTTCTTCGACGATGACGTCCTGCGCCACGTCGATCAGGCGCCGGGTCAGGTACCCGCTGTCGGCTGTGCGGAGCGCTGTGTCGGCAAGACCCTTGCGCGCGCCGTGCGTCGAGATGAAGTACTCGAGCACGGTCAGGCCTTCGCGGAAGCTTGAACGAATCGGCAGGTCGATGATGCGCCCGGACGGGTCGGTCATCAAACCTCGCATGCCGGCCATCTGGCGGATCTGGGTAATGTTACCCTTGGCGCCACTGGAAGCCATCAACTGCACCGAACCGTACTCGTCCAGGTGCTTCTCCAGCGCCTGCTGCACGCGGTCGGTTGTCTGACTCCAGATGGAGATGGAGGCCTCCTCACGCTCCTGGTCGGTGATCAGACCCATCTCGTACTGCTCTTCGACCTCCGAAACTCGCGTCTCCGCTTCTGCAAGCAGTTGTGGCTTCTCTTCCGGCGCGCGCAAATCGTGGATAGCGATGCTGATGCCGGAGATCGTCGCGAAGTGGAATCCGAGCCGCTTAATGCTGTCGACGACCCGCGCCGTCGCATCGTTGCCTAGCTTCTGGTAGGACGCGGCAACGACGTTCTTAAGCGCCTTGCGGTCCATGATCTCGTTGTAGAAGCCCATCTCCTCGGGCAGCACTTCGTTGAAGATGATGCGCCCGACGGTGGTTTGGATGAACTGCCCGTCGATGCGGCGATCCCGCACCTTAATCGTGGCGTGCAGGTGGAGCAGGCCGAGGTCGTACGCACGGCTGGCCTCAACAAAGCTGCCGAAGACGCCCTTCGCTGGCTTGCCGTTCGATTCCTTGTACTCGCCCATGAGCCCGGCCTTCTGCAGCGTCAGGTAGTAACAACCCAACACCATGTCCAGCGTCGGCGCGATGACCGGATCGCCGGAGCTCGGCGAGAGCATGTTGCGTGTGGAGAGCATGACCTGTCGCGCCTCCGCGACGGCCTCGCGGGATAGCGGCACGTGTACCGCCATCTGGTCGCCGTCGAAGTCGGCGTTGAATGCGGCGCATACCAGCGGGTGGAGCTGGATCGCGCTGCCCTCAATGAGCACCGGCTCGAACGCTTGGATGCCGAGGCGGTGCAGGGTAGGGGCGCGGTTCAGCAGCACAGGACGGGCCGTGATCACCTCATCGAGGACGTCCCACACCTCCGGCCGCGCGCGCTCAACGATGCGCTTGGCGCTCTTGATGTTGTGCGCCATGCCCTTCGCGACGAGCGCGTGCATGACGAACGGCTTGAACAGCTCGAGCGCCATACGCTTCGGCAGGCCACATTGGTCTAGCCGCAGCTCCGGACCGACCACGATGACGGACCGGCCGGAGTAGTCCACGCGCTTGCCGAGCAGGTTCTGGCGGAAGCGGCCCTGCTTGCCCTTTAGCATGTCAGACAGGCTCTTCAGCTTGTGGTTGCCGGAGCCCGAGACGGCACGTCCGCGCCGGCCATTGTCGATCAGCGAGTCGACGGCCTCTTGCAGCATGCGCTTCTCGTTGCGGATGATGATCTCCGGCGCGCCCAGCTCCATAAGCCGTTTCAGGCGGTTGTTGCGGTTGATGACACGGCGGTAGAGGTCGTTCAGGTCGCTTGTGGCGAAGCGTCCGCCGTCGAGCTGCACCATGGGGCGCAGGTCGGGCGGAAGCACGGGGAGCACCGTGAAGATCATCCAGTCCGGCTTGTTGCCGCTACGGCGGAGCGCCTCAACGACGCGCAGGCGCTTCGTCGCCTTCTTGCGACGCTGTCCGCTCGCGGTCGCGACCTCCTCGTGCAGACGCAAACGGAGCGCCTCGATGTCGATTCGCTGGAGGACGCGCAGCACCGCCTCGGCGCCCATGCCGGCCGTGAAGATGTTGCCGAAACGGTCCTGGTACTCGCGGTATTGCGCTTCGGTCAGGAGCGTGACGCGGTCTTCCGCGATCGGATCGTGCAGCTCCTCCAGCTCCTCAATCTTCTGCTGGTACTCGGTCACGACGCCTTCGCGCTGCGAGGCGAGCTGCTCGCGCAGCGGCTCCAGCTCCTTGAACGTGCTATCGCGCTGCTGCTGCAGCCCGGCATCCGTTAGCAGCTGAAGGTCCTTGCGCTCCTGGTTGAGTCGCTTCTCCACCTCGGCCATGGCCTTCTGGACGAGAGACTTGACCTTCTTCTCGGCGTTGTTCGGGATATCGTCACCCTTAGCGACGATGGTGGTCTCGTGCATGACGAAGTCGCGGCGCGCCTTCTTGCCGGCCTGCGCCTTGAGATCGGCCTCCATCGTCTGGGCCTGCTTCATGAGCGAGTCGATCTTCGACTCGCGCTCATGCTCGATGCGCTTGATCCCGCTCTCCAGGTCTGATTCCAGCTTCCCGATCGTTTGGTCGCGCGTCTTCTCGATCTGAGCGATGGCGTCCGTAACGTCCTGCTCGGCCTTGGTGGCGGTCTCCTCCATCTCGGCACGGAGACGCTCCACGGCGCGCTGCTTCGCGTCCTGGTCGACTTCGATGATGACGTAGTTCGCGAAGTAGAGGACGCGCTCGAGCGTGCGTGGCGACATATCGAGCAGCAAGCCGATGCGGCTCGGCGTGCCCTTGACGAACCAGATGTGGCTCACAGGCGACGCGAGCTCGATGTTACCCATGCGCTCGCGGCGTACCTTACTGCGTGCCACTTCGACACCGCACTTGTCGCAGACGATGCCCTTGTAGCGCACGCGTTTGTACTTGCCGCAGTAGCACTCGAAGTCCTTCGTCGGTCCGAAAATCTTCTCGCAGAACAAGCCATCCTTTTCCGGCTTGAGCGTGCGATAGTTGATCGTCTCCGGCTTCGTCACCTCCCCATACGACCACGACCGGATTTGCTCCGGTGAGGCCAACGAAATGCGGACGGCGTTGAAGTTGTTAACTTCCAGCACTCAGCAGTTCCTCCCCTCGCTCCATACCTTCCAAATTGATGCCCAACCGGGGCGGCTCGAGCCCCTCGTCGGGTAGGGGGACGCGCTCGTCGTCTTCGTTCAGCACCTCGACAGAGAGGCCAAGGCTCTGTAGCTCCTTGACGAGTACCTTGAATGATTCGGGAATGCCGGGCTCCAAGACGTCCTCGCCCTTGACGATCGCCTCGTACGTCTTCACACGCCCCACCACGTCGTCGCTCTTTACGGTGAGCAGCTCTTGAAGGACGTGCGCGGCGCCGTACGCTTCCAGCGCCCACACCTCCATTTCGCCGAAGCGCTGGCCGCCGAACTGCGCCTTGCCGC